>NZ_JARUXQ010000001.1:1306553-1461084 GCF_031451265.1 Caballeronia sp. LZ033
AACGCAGCACGCGAATCGTCGCCACGCGGCTTGAAAGGACGACGCTCGTCACCACCCGCAGGACGTTCGCCACGGGCAGGCGGGCGACCTTCAAACGATTTACGCGGACCGCGCTCGCCGAACGCCGGACGCGAATCATCACCACGCGGCTTGAACGTGCGACGCTCGTCACCACCCGCAGCACGTTCGCCACGCGCAGGCGGGCGACCTTCAAACGACTTGCGCGGACCGCGCTCGCGGTCACCAAACGGCGGGCGCGAATCATCGCCACGCGGCTTGGATGGGCGACGCTCGTCACCGCCCGCAGGACGCTCGCCACGCGCACTCGGGCGGTCTTCAAACGACTTGCGCGGACCGCGCTTGCGGTCACCAAATGGCGGGCGCGAATCATCGCCACGCGGCTTGAACGGACGACGCTCGTCGCCACCCGCAGGACGCTCGCCACGCGCAGGCGGGCGACCTTCAAACGACTTGCGCGGACCACGTTCACGCTCACCAAACGTCGGACGCGAATCATCGCCACGCGGCTTGAACGGACGACGCTCGTCGCCACCCGCAGCACGCTCGCCACGCGCCGGCGGCCGCCCTTCGAACGACTTGCGCGGACCACGCTCACGCTCACCGAACGTCGGACGCGAATCATCGCCCCGCGGCTTGAACGGACGACGCTCGTCACCGCCCGCAGCACGCTCGCCACGCGCCGGCGGCCGGCCTTCGAACGATTTGCGCGGCGCGTCGCCGCGATGCTCCCCGGCCGACGGCTTCCCACGTGCAGGCCGCGCTTCATCCGGCACGGCGGGCCGCGCAGGCTTGCGCCCGGTGGAGGTGCCGGTCCGGACCGGCGAACGCGTGGCCGAGGTCGGACGCGGATGTTTGGCTGTCAGTTTGACGCGCATAAATTCTCAGGCTGCGATCGCGCGCAGCAGTTCGGTTTCGACCTGGATCTGGGTGCGGTTGTTCGACAGGCTCTTGCCGTCGATCAGGAACACGTCCTCGACGCGTTCGCCGAGCGTATTGATCCGCGCCGCCTGCACGCCGATCCGGTGTTGCGCGAGCACCCGCGCGATCGAATAAAGAAGGCCCTGCCGGTCGTTGGCGGACACGGACAGGATGTAGTACTGGCCGCGGTCGTCGGGACGCAGGTCCACGCGCGGCGTGATCGGAAACGTCCGCACGAGCCGCGAGACGCGGCCCTTCGACGGTTCCGGAAGAATGCGCTCGTCGGTCAGCAGCGTGCTCAGTTGCTGTTCGACGAGATTCGCGATGTCGCGATAGCTGCCATCGTGCTCGGGATGCGCGACCAGGAAGTTGTCGAGCGCGTAGCCATGGCGCGTCGTCGTGATGCGGGCATCGAGCACCGACAGGCCATTGCGGTCGAAATACCCGCAGATGCCGGCGAACAGATCCGGGCGATCCTGCACGTACACGAGCACTTGCAAGGCCGCGCCGATCGGCGAGGGCCGGGCGCGCACGATGGGCCGGTCGCTTTCGACGTGCCGGTAGAGCACACGCGTCTGCCAGGCGATATCGGCGGGATCGTGCCGCAGGAAGTAGCCGACGTCGAGCTGGTCCCACAGACGCTTCTGCGCGCCTTCGGGGACGGTTTCGAGCCGCAGCAGCGCGAGCGCCGCTTCCTGACGCGACTTCAGTTCCGAGTGCGCATCGGGCTCGGCGCCGCCGAGCACGGCTTGCGTCGCGCGGAACAGATCCTCGAGCAGCTTGCCCTTCCAGTTGTTCCAGACTTTCGGGCTGGTGCCGCGGATATCGGCGACGGTCAGCAGATAGAGCGCCGTCAGGCGCCGCTCGGTGCGCACGACCGAGGCAAAATGCTTGATGACCTCGGGATCGCTCGTGTCCTGTTTCTGCGCGACCTGGCTCATGGTCAGATGCTGCTGCACGAGCCACACGACCAGGTCCGTGTCTTCCTGGCCGAGCTCGTGTTCGCGGCAGAAGCGGCGGGCGTCGGCCATGCCGAGCGTCGAGTGATCGCCGCCGCGTCCCTTGGCGATGTCGTGGAACAGCGCCGCGACATACAGCACCCACGGGCGCTCGAAGTTGCCCATCAACTGGCTGCAGAACGGGTACTCGTGCGCGTGTTCCGCGATCGCGAAGCGGCGCAGGTTGCGCAGCACCATCAGGATGTGCTGGTCGACCGTGTAGACGTGATAGAGGTCGTGCTGCATCTGTCCGACGATGCGCCGGAAATTGATCAGATAACGCCCCAGCACACTGGTCTGGTTCATCAGGCGGAAGGCGTGCGTGATGCCTTCGGGCTGCTTCAGGATCTCCATGAACAGCCGGCGGTTGTCCGGATCGCGCCGCCATGCGCGGTCCATCAGGTCGCGTGCGTTGTAGATCGCCCGCAGCGTGCGCGCCGAAAAGCCCTTCACGCCGCGCGTCTGCTCGTACAGCAGGAAGGCTTCGAGAATGGCGTGCGGTTCGTGTTCGAAGACATCGTCGCGGGCAATTTCCAGCATGCCCTGTTTCTCGACGAAGCGGCTGTTGAGCACGCGCGTGATGCCGCTCGTCGACGGAAACAGCTGGGCCTCGACGTTCTGGATCAGGATGGTCGCCAGTTGCGTCACGGCTTTCGCGGCCCAGTAATAGCGGCGCATCAGCTGTTCGCTCGCGCGCTTGGCGGCGGTCGCCTCGAAGCCGAAGCTCTCGGCCAGCGGCGTCTGCAGATCGAATACGAGGATGTCCTGGCGGCGCTTCGCGATCACATGCAGCCGTGCGCGCAGCGCCTTCAGAAAGCCCTCGTTGCGGCGCAGTTCGCGCGCTTCGCGCTCGGTGATGAGGCCGCGCGTGTCGAGTTCGCGCCAGTTGCTGCCGAAGCCCGCCGCGCGCGCGATCCACAGGATCAGTTGAAGGTCGCGCAGGCCGCCGGGGCTTTCCTTGATGTTCGGTTCGAGGCTGTACGGCGTGTCCTGGAACTTCGCGTGACGCTGGCGCATTTCCAGCACCTTCGCCTGGAAGAACGCACGCGGATCGAGCGTCTCGTGATAGCGCTCCGAAAAGCGCTGGTACAGGCGCGTGTCGCCGCAGATGCGCCGTGCCTCGAGCAGCGAGGTCTGCACCGTGATGTCGTTGGCGGCCTCCGCGATGCACTGCTCGACCGAGCGCACGCTGCTGCCGATGTCGAGCCCGAGATCCCACGCCATGCCGATGAAACGCTCGATCCGGCCGTTGAGCTCGGTGTCGGTGTCGGAGGCGCTGTCCGGCAGCAGCACCAGAATGTCGACGTCGGAAAACGGTGCGAGCTCGCCGCGTCCATAGCCGCCCACCGCGACGAGCGCCGCGTTGTCCGGCATCGCGCAGGCGTGCCAGGCGCCTTTGAGGGCGTCGTCGGTGGCGCGTCCGAGCGCGTGCATCAGCGGCTCGACATTCGAGGTCGTCTGGAAGCGCTCGATGAGCGCTGCCTTCGCGGCCTTGTAGGCGGCGCGCAGGGTTTCACAGGGCGTGGCGACGGCGATGACGCTCATGGCTCGGATCGGCGGGCGGGAGAAGGGGCGGCGCTGCGCGGTGGCGGCGCGCGCCGGAGAGAGTGGAACGCGTTCAGGCGGTGGCCGCGATCAGCTGCGACGGCGCCTGCGTGCCGGCCGAAACCGTCAGCACGTCATAGCCGGTCGGCGTGACCAGCACGGTGTGCTCCCATTGCGCGGACAGGCTGCGGTCGCGCGTCTTGACGGTCCACTGGTCGGGCATCGTGCGGATTTCGCGGCGGCCGGCGTTGATCATCGGCTCGACGGTGAAGATCATGCCCGCCTGAAGTTCGATGCCGGTGCCCGGACGGCCGTAATGCAGCACTTGCGGCTCTTCATGGAAGACCTGGCCGATACCGTGGCCGCAGTATTCGCGCACGACGCTATACCCTTGCGACTCGGCGTGCTTCTGGATGGCCGCGCCGATATCGCCGAGATGCGCGCCAGGGCGCACCTGATCGATGCCGAGCCACATGCAGTCGAAGGTCGTCTGGACGAGGCGTTTCGCGAGGATCGAGCCCTCGCCGACGATGAACATCCGGCTCGTGTCGCCGAAATAGCCGTTCTTGATGACGGTGATGTCGATATTGAGCGCGTCGCCGTTCTTGAGCACCTTTTCACCGGGGATGCCGTGACAGATCACGTCGTTGACAGAGATGCAGGTGGCCTTCGGGTAGGGCGGGTAGCCGGGCGGCTGATAGTTGAGCGGCGCGGGAACGGTGCCTTGCTCCTTCAGCATGTACTCATGGCAAAGGCGGTCGAGTTCCTCGGTCGTCACGCCAGGCGCGATGTGCGGCGTGATGAAATCGAGCACTTCGCTGGCGAGCCGGCAGGCGACGCGCATCTGCGCGATATCGTGGTCGTTTTTCAGCGTAATGGACATGACTTGGCTCGGAAGGACGCGAGTGTGCGTGTAATGACTTGCGTACGCGGATTTCGTACGTGTTCTGATGCAATTCAGGCGGCCGTAGCGCGCCAAAGCGGCATTATCGCACTTCAGGAAAGGTGCCGCACCCGGATACTTGGGGGCAGATGGCGCAGCGGCAAGGCGTCGGGCCGGGTCGCCACGTCGAGTCGCCACGTCGAGTCGCCATGCCTTCGGCGCCTGACAGGCGGCTTGAGCCGATCAATCCTCACATGCTATACTCACGAGCTAAGTCTTGATCCACATCCATGGCAGCGTCACGGTTCTCCGGAACAATGCCAGCGGTAATGCAGCGATCAAGGCTTGGAGATCAGTTTCACCCCAGTTTCACCAGTCAAGTCAATCAAGTCGAATCGCAAGCCGGCGCACCCAGGGTGTCCGGCGCCCGTCAGGCGAATTTCGCCACCCGGGCGCAGGATGCGGCAGCCGGCTTAAGACCCAACCCTCGCGGAGAATTTCATGGCAGTCACGATGCGTCAAATGCTGGAAGCCGGTGTCCACTTCGGTCACCAAACCCGCTTCTGGAATCCCAAGATGGCCCCGTACATCTTCGGTCATCGCAACAAGATTCACATCATCAACCTCGAAAAGACCCTGCCGCTCTACAACGACGCGCTGAAGTATGTGCGCCAGTTGGCAGCCAACCGCGGCACGATCCTTTTCGTCGGCACGAAGCGCCAGTCGCGCGACACCATCGCCCAGGAAGCAGCACGCGCCGGCATGCCGTTCGTCAATGCGCGCTGGCTCGGCGGCATGATGACCAACTTCAAGACCCTGAAAGTGTCGATCAAGCGCCTGAAGGACATGGAAGCGGCGCTGGAATCGGGTGAAACCGAGCGCATGAGCAAGAAGGAAGCCCTTTTGTTCGAACGCGAAATGGTCAAGCTGCAAAAGTCGATCGGCGGCGTGAAGGACATGGGCGGCATTCCGGACGCAATGTTCGTCATCGACGTCGGCTACCACAAGATTGCCGTGACCGAAGCCAAGAAGCTCGGCATTCCGGTCATCGCCGTGGTCGACACGAACCACTCGCCGGAAGGCATCGACTACGTGATCCCGGGTAACGACGACGCGTCGAAGGCCGTCGCGCTGTACGCCGAAGGCGTGGCCGACGCGATCCTCGAAGGCCGCGCGAACGCGGTGAACGACGTGGTCCAGGCCGTGCGCAGCGGCGAAGGCGACGAGTTCGTCGAGGTCAACGAACAGGCGTAATCGAGCCCTGTGGCCGACAAGAAAGGGGGCTTTGCGAAAGGCCCCTTTTTTTTAGCCGGGCCGCTGGACCTGCCTATTTTTCCTGCCGTGGGCGAGCCGTAAGGCCTGCGGCACGTATCAAACAGACTCAAGGAGCGAATGATGGCGGCAATTACCGCAAGCATGGTGGCAGAACTGCGCGCGAAGACCGACGCGCCGATGATGGAATGCAAGAAGGCGCTGACGGAAGCCGACGGCGACATGGCGCGCGCTGAAGAGCTGCTGCGCGTGAAGCTCGGCAACAAGGCGAGCAAGGCGGCATCGCGCGTGACGGCTGAAGGCATCGTCTCGGCGTTCGTCGACGGCAACGTGGGCGCGCTGGTCGAGCTGAACTGCGAAACCGACTTCGTCGCGAAGAACGACGATTTCCTGGCCTTCGGCAAGACCATCGCCGAACTGGTCGCCAAGCAAAACCCGTCTGACGTGGCCGCGCTGTCGGCGCTGCCGCTCGAAAGCTCGACGGTCGACGCCGTGCGCCTTGCGCTGGTCGGCAAGATCGGCGAAAACCTCTCGATCCGCCGTTTCGTGCGGTTTGAATCCGCCAACAAGATTGCTTCGTACCTGCATGGCACGCGTATCGGCGTGCTGGTCGACTTCACGGGCGCTGACGAGCAAGTGGGCAAGGACGTCGCCATGCACGTCGCCGCGATGAAGCCGGTCTCGCTGTCGTCGGACGAAGTGCCGGCCGACCTGATCGCCAAGGAACGCAGCATCGCCGAGCAGAAGGCCGCCGAGTCGGGCAAGCCGGCTGAAATCGTCGCGAAGATGGTCGACGGTTCGGTCCAGAAGTACCTGAAGGAAGTCTCGCTGCTGAACCAGCCGTTCGTGAAGAACGACAAGCAGACCATCGAGCAGATGCTGAAGGCCAGCAACGCGTCGGTGCAGAAGTTCGCGCTGTTCGTGGTGGGCGAGGGCATCGAGAAACGTCAGGACGACTTCGCTGCCGAAGTCGCGGCGCAGGTTGCGGCGGCCAAGCAGTCGTAAGGCGGTGCTCTTAAGGCACTGATAAGGAGCATCTGCTGAAATAGCGCGACCGTTCGTCGCGCGGGCTGGACCGGCGGCGGTTGCACCGCCGTCCACTTTCAGCGCTCCGGTTCGCATCGTGCGGCGGGCGCGGCAGATCAGGGTTAACCCTCGTCTTCCGCGCCCGCCGCCCGATCCGGGCCGCTTGCAGTAAATATTGTTTCACCCCTACAGTTCTACGTTGTTGCAACCCTCCTCGGCGCGATCGGAACCTCATATGCCCACAGCCTACAAACGCGTACTCCTCAAACTCTCCGGCGAAGCCCTGATGGGCGACGATGCCTTCGGCATCAATCGGGCAACAATCGAAAGGATGGTGGCGGACATCGCGGAGGTAGTGCGGATCGGGACCCAGCTGGCGGTGGTCATCGGCGGCGGCAACATCTTCCGCGGCGTCGCGGGCGGTGCGGCCGGCATGGACCGCGCCACGGCCGACTACATGGGCATGCTCGCCACGATGATGAACGCGCTGGCGCTGCAGGACGCGATGCGCCACGCCGGCATCGAGGCGCGCGTGCAGTCGGCGCTGCGCATGGATCAGGTGGTCGAGCCGTATATCCGCCCGCGCGCCATCCGCCAGCTCGAAGAAGGCAGGGTGGTGATCTTCGCGGCCGGCACGGGCAATCCGTTCTTCACGACGGACACGGCGGCGGCGCTGCGCGGTTCGGAAGTCGGCGCCGAAGTAGTGCTGAAAGCCACCAAGGTCGATGGCGTATACTCCGCCGACCCGAAGAAGGATCCGCATGCAACGCGCTACAGCACGATCAGCTTCGACGAAGCCATCGGCAAGAATCTGCAGGTGATGGACGCAACCGCCTTCGCGCTGTGCCGCGACCAGAAGCTGCCGATCCGCGTGTTCTCGATCACGAAGCCCGGTGCCCTCAAGCGCATCGTGCAGGGCGACGACGAAGGGACGCTCGTCCACGTGTAAACTCTCGCAATATCGGGCGCGGCGCGCGGTGGCTCGGGCCCTGCGCGCCAGGCGCCGCTATTGCAGGTAAAACTCAGGTTTGGAGGTTCAAATGAGTGTGGCTGACATCAAAAAGGGCGTCGACCAGAAGATGCAACGGTCGATCGAGGCATTCAAGGCCGATCTCGCGAAGATCCGTACGGGCCGTGCCCATACTGGCCTGCTCGACCATATCCAGGTCGACTACTACGGCTCGAACGTGCCCATCTCGCAAGTCGCGAACATGACGCTCGTCGATGCCCGCACCATCGGCGTTCAGCCGTGGGAAAAGAAGATGGTCCCGGTGGTCGAGAAGGCGATCCGCGAATCGGATCTCGGCCTGAATCCGGCGACGCAGGGCGACCTGATCCGCGTGCCGATGCCCGCGCTGACCGAAGAGCGCCGCCGCGAGCTGACGAAGGTCGTCAAGAGCGAAGGCGAAACCGCCAAGGTTGCGGTGCGCAACCTGCGTCGCGACGCGAACGACCAGCTCAAGAAGCTCGTCAAGGACAAGGAAATCTCCGAAGACGACGAGCGCCGCGCCAGCGACGAAGTCCAGAAGTTCACGGACAAGTTCGTCGCCGAGATCGACAAGCTCGTGCAGACCAAAGAAGCGGAAATCATGACGGTGTGAGGCCGCAGGAACGGTCCCGCCGGCCTCGGCGTCTTACATTGAGGCCGGCTCTCACTCCTTCAGATTTCAAGATTCAGCGGCCATGACCTATACCAGCTCTACCGTTACCGTGCCCGATGTCGCAGCCGTACCGCGTCACGTCGCGATCATCATGGACGGCAACGGCCGTTGGGCGACCGAGCGGCGCCTGCCGCGCGTCGCCGGTCACACGCGCGGCGTCGATGCGGTCCGCGCGACCGTCGAAAGCTGCGCGCTGCGCGGCGTCGAGTTCGTCACGCTGTTCGCGTTCAGTTCCGAGAACTGGCGCCGTCCGACCGACGAAGTCTCCTTCCTGATGCGTCTTTTCGTGACCGCGCTGGAGCGCGAGATCGGCAAGCTGCACGCGAACGGCATCCGCCTGCGCGTCGTCGGCGACACCTCGATGTTCAACGACCGCATCCGCGCGCTGATCCAGCGCGCCGAGACCAAGACGGCCCGCAACACCCGCCTCACGCTGACCATCGCCGCCAACTACGGCGGGCGCTGGGACATCATGCAGGCCACTAAAAAGCTCATCGCCGAATCGCTGGAGAGCGGCGTGCCCGCGCGCGTCGACGACGAATCGTTCGCCCAGCATCTCGCCATGGCCTATGCGCCGGAGCCGGACCTGTTCATCCGCACCGGCGGCGAGCAGCGCATCAGCAACTTCCTGCTGTGGCAGCTCGCGTACACCGAGTTCCACTTCACGAATACCTACTGGCCCGACTTCGACGCCGCCGCGCTCGACCGCGCGATCGCCTCGTATGGCGGCCGCGAGCGCCGTTTCGGGCGCACCAGCGCACAGGTCGAATCCCAATCGCAGAAGGCCGACACCCTTTCATGCTAAAGACCCGTGTCATCACGGCAATCGTTCTGCTGGCCATTCTCGTGCCGGTCACGCTGTATGCGCCGATCGGCGGATTCGCCACCCTGATCGGGTTCGTCGTGGTGTTCGCGGCGTGGGAGTGGGGGCGTCTCTTGAAGCTGAACGGCGCCGGGCCGGTCGCCTACGCGGTGGTCGCGGGTCTCGCGCTGATTTTCAGCGCCTGGCTCGGCGTGGCGGGCAAGCCGCTGTACCAGATGGCGGCCATCTTCTGGGTGCTCGCCGGGCCGTACGCGCTGATCCGCAAGCCCGCGCTCGCCGCCGGCGCCTGGCGCGCGTTCCTGCTGTTCGCCGGCATCGTCGTGTTCATCGCCTGCTGGCACGCCGTCGTCGACGCCCGTATCCGCGGCGTGGCCTTCGTGCTATCGCTTCTGCTAGTAGTCTGGCTGGCTGACATAGGCGCATACTTCGCCGGCAAAGCCATCGGCCGGCACAAGCTCGCCCCGTCGATCAGCCCCGGCAAGACCTGGGAAGGCGCCATCGGCGGCTGGCTGGCCGTCATCGTGATCGGCGCGCTCGCCGCCACCACCGGTTTTTACGCGCCCACCGTATTCACGGCCTTCGCGGAGCGTCTCGGCTGGGACCGCGCGTTCGTCGCGCTCAGCGTGCTGGTCGCGTTCAGCGTGATCGGCGACTTGTTCGAGTCGCTTCTGAAGCGCCAGGCCGGCGTCAAGGATTCGAGCGGCCTGCTGCCGGGCCACGGCGGTGTGCTCGACCGCATCGACGCATTGTTGCCTGTTCTGCCGATCGCATTGCTCATGCTCGGCTAATCGGCTAGAGAAGAATTCATGCAAAAACGTCTCACATTGCTCGGCTCCACGGGCTCGATCGGCGATAGCACGCTCGACGTCGTGGCGCGGCACCCGGACCGTTTCTCGGTCCATGCGCTCACCGCGCACCGCAACGGCGACAAGCTCATCGCGCAGTGCCTCCGGTTCCAGCCCGAAGTGGCGGTCGTCGGCGACGCCGACACGGCCGCGCGCGTGGCGTCCGCCTTGCGCGCCGAGGGCTGCAGGACCGAGGTCACGCACGGTCCCGAGGCGCTGGTGGAAGTGGCCCGCGCGTCGCAGTGCGACACCGTGGTCGCGGCGATCGTCGGCGCGGCCGGCCTCGCGCCCACGCTCGCGGCGGCGCGCGCAGGCAAGCGCATCCTGCTGGCCAACAAGGAAGCGCTGGTGATGTCCGGCCAGATCTTCATGGATGCCGTGCGCGACAACGGCGCCATCCTGCTGCCGGTGGACAGCGAGCACAACGCCGTGTTCCAGTGCTTGCCGCCCTGCGCGGACAAGGAAGCCAAGCTGCACGGCGGCGTCTCGAAGATCATCCTGACGGCGTCGGGCGGTCCGTTCCGCACCCGCGAACCCGCATCGCTCGTCAACGTGACGCCGGAAGAAGCCGTCAAGCATCCGAATTGGGCGATGGGTCGCAAGATTTCCGTCGATTCGGCGACGATGATGAACAAGGGCCTCGAAGTGATCGAGGCGCACTGGCTGTTCGATCTTCCCGGCTCGCGCATCGAGGTGCTGATCCATCCGCAGAGCGTGATCCATTCGATGGTCTCCTACGCGGACGGCTCGGTGCTCGCGCAGCTCGGCAATCCGGACATGCGTACGCCCATCGCGCATGCGCTGGCGTATCCTGACCGGGTCGATTCGGGCGTCATGCCGCTCGATCTGGCGCAGATCGCCACGCTCACGTTCGAAAAGCCCGATTTCAAGCGTTTCCCGTGTCTCGCGCTGGCCATCGAGGCGCTGGAGGCGGGCGGCATCGCCAGCGCCGCGCTCAACGCGGCGAACGAGATCGCCGTGGAAGCGTTCCTCGAGCGCCGCATCGGCTTCATGGCCATCGGCGAGGTCGTGGAGCGCGTGCTGAATGCGCTGCCGAACACGAGCGCCGCGTCGCTGGACGACGTCCTCGCCGCCGATTCGAACGCACGCCGTCTTGCCTCCGGTTTCGTCGCAGAGCTCACCGCGAGCGCGCCAGGCGCCGAACCCATCGCCCATTGAGGCCGTCATGAACTTTCTGACCGAAATCGTCGCCTTCGTCGTCGCGATTGGCGTGCTCGTCGTCGTCCACGAATTCGGTCACTACAGCGTCGCGCGATGGTGCGGCGTGAAAGTGCTGCGCTTTTCCGTCGGCTTCGGCAAGCCGCTGGTGCAGTGGACCAGCAAGAAGACCGGCGTCGAGTGGACCATCGCCGCGCTGCCGCTGGGCGGCTACGTGAAGATGCTCGACGAGCGCGAGGTCGATCCCGACAGCGGCACGAAGATTCCCGCCGAAGACCTGCCGCGCGCGTTCAACCGTCAGAGCGTCGCCAAGCGCATCGCGATCGTCGCCGCAGGCCCGATCGCCAACTTCCTGCTGGCCATCGTGCTGTTTTCCGCGGTGTTCGCGGCCGGCGTCACCGAGCCCGCGGCCATCGTCTCGCAGCCGGCGCCGGACACCGCCGCCGCACGCGCGGGCTTCGAGGGCGGCGAAACCGTGCTGGCGATGCGCGACGCGTCGGGCGGCGAAACTCACACGATCCGCTCCTGGTCCGACCTGCGCTGGAAACTGCTCGACGCCGCGTTCGATCATCGCCGCGTGGTGCTGTCGGCGAAAACGAAAGACGGCACCTTCGATTTCCCGGTGAGCGTCACGGGCATCACCGACGCCGACGCCGATCAGGACTTCATGGACAAGCTCGGCTTCACGCCGGGCGGCGGCACGCTGACGGTGGCGGCCGTGGAAGCGGGCAGCGCGGCGCAGAAGAGCGGGCTCAAGCCCGGCGACACGCTGCGCACCATCGACGGCCGCACGGTCGACAACGCCACCAGCTTCATCGATTACGTGAAGGCGCACGGCGGCAAGCCGGTGACGCTCGGCATCGAACGCAACGGCAAGCTCGATGCCGTCCAGATCACGCCCGATCTCAAGCACGACGCGACGACCGGCAAGGAGATCGGCCGGATCGGCGCGGCGCTCGGCAATGTGCTGCCTTCGGTCAACGTGCGATACGGGCCGATCGAAAGCCTGCGTCTGGGCGTGAACCGCACCTGGGACATCAGCGCCTACTCGCTGCGCATGTTCGGGCGGATGATCGTCGGCGAGGCGTCGCTCAAGAACCTGTCGGGACCGGTCACCATCGCGGACTACGCGGGCAAGAGCGCGAGGCTGGGTTTGTCGGCGTTTTTGTCGTTTCTGGCGCTCGTCAGCATCAGCCTTGGAGTGTTGAACTTGTTACCGATTCCGGTATTGGACGGTGGGCATCTGTTATATTATTTGGTTGAGGCTGTCACCGGCAAAGCCGTATCCGATCGCTGGCAGCTGGTTCTGCAAAGGGCGGGCCTGGTCTGCATCGTCGCGCTCTCGATGATTGCGCTGTTCAACGACCTCGCTCGTCTGATTCGTTTCTGATCCACTTTGACAATTTCTGGCGGCGTCGCTCGGGCGACCGCTGGAACGAATGCAGCTTTAAATACTGGGGAAGCACGTTGTTCAAACCTCATCGCTTTGTTCCTAAGACGGCAGTGGCCGCGGCGCTCGCCGCGACGGGTATGGCGGCACACGCCACCACGCCGTTCGTCGTGCAGGATATTCGGATCGACGGTCTTCAGCGCATCGAACCGGGCTCCGTGTTCGCATACCTGCCGATCAAGCAAGGCGACACCTTCACCGACGACAAAGCCTCCGAAGCGATCCGCGCGCTCTACGCAACGGGCTTCTTCAACGACGTGCAGATCGCCACGGAAGGGAACGTGGTGGTCGTGCAGGTGCAGGAACGTCCGGCCATCTCAAGCATCGACTTCGCCGGCCTGCACGAATTCGACAAGGACAACCTGACGAAGGCGCTGCGCTCGGTGGGCTTGTCGCAGGGCCGTTCGTACGACAAGGCGCTGGTCGACAAGGCCGAGCAGGAACTGAAGCGGCAATACCTGACGCGCGGCTACTACGCGGCGGAAGTGACCACCACGGTGACGCCGGTGGACCGCAATCGCGTGGCCATCCTGTTCTCGGTGGCGGAAGGTCCGAGCGCGAAGATCCGCCAGATCAACTTCGTCGGCAACAAGGCGGTCAGTTCGAGCACGCTGCTGGGAGAAATGCAGCTCTCCACGCCGAACTGGTTCTCCTGGTACACGAAGAGCGACCTCTACGCGAAGGAAAAGCTCACGGGCGACCTCGAGAACGTGCGCTCGTACTACCTGAACCGCGGCTATCTCGAGTTCAGCATCGACTCGACGCAGGTGTCCATCTCGCCCGACAAGAAGGACATGTACCTGACGATCGCCGTGCATGAAGGCGAGCCGTACAAGATCAGCAGCGTCAAGCTGTCGGGCAATCTGCTCGACCGCGAAGCCGAGCTCAAGAAGCTCGTGAAGATCAAGCCGGGCGACCGCTTCTCGGCGGAGAAACTACAGGCCACCACGAAGTCGATCGTCGACAAGCTCGGCGAATACGGCTACGCGTTCGCGCAGGTCAACGCGCAGCCGGACATCGACCAGAAGGATCACACCGTCGCGCTGACGCTGCAGGTGGACCCGAGCCGCCGCGTGTACGTGCGGCGCGTGAACATCGTCGGCAACACCCGCACGCGCGACGAAGTGGTCCGCCGCGAAATGCGCCAGCTGGAAAGCTCGTGGTTCGATTCGAGCCGTCTCGCGCTCTCGAAGGACCGTATCAACCGTCTCGGCTACTTCACGGACGTGGACGTGGCCACGGTGCCGGTCGAAGGCACGAACGACCAGGTGGACGTGGACGTCAAGGTGGCCGAAAAGCCGACCGGCGCCATCACGCTGGGCGCGGGCTTCTCGTCGACGGACAAGGTGGTGCTGTCGGCGGGCGTCTCGCAGGACAACGTGTTCGGTTCCGGTACGAGCCTTTCGGTGAACGTGAACACCGCGAAGACCTACCGCACGCTGACGGTCACGCAGGTCGATCCGTACTTCACCATCGACGGCATCAAGCGCATTACCGACGCGTACTACCGTACTTACCAGCCGCTGTACTACTCGACCGATTCGAGCTTCCGGATCGTGACGATGGGCGCGGACACGAAGTTCGGCATTCCGTTCTCGGAGCAGGACACGGTGTTCTTCGGCGTCGGCGCCGAGCAGAACACCATGGACCTGGACGCCGCCACGCCGAAGGCCTACACGAACTACGTGAACGAGTTCGGCCGGGTGGTGAACAACTATCCGCTGACGGTGGGCTGGTCGCGCGACAATCGTGACAGCGCCCTCGTGCCGAGCCGCGGCTATTACCTGCAGTCGAACGCGGAATACGGCACGCCGATCGGCAACACCACGTACGCGAAGTTCGACGCGCAGTTCCAGTATTACTACTCGTTCGCGCGCGGCTTCGTGCTCGGCTTCAACTTGCAGGGCGGCTACGGCAAGGGGCTGGACGGCCAGACGTACCCGATCTTCAAGAACTACTACGCGGGCGGTATCGGTTCGGTGCGCGGCTACTCGCCGAGCTCGCTGGGTCCGCGCGACGCCACCACGAACGATCCGATCGGCGGCTCGCGCATGGCGGTCGGCAATATCGAGCTGACGTTCCCGCTGCCGGGCACGGGCTATGACCGTACGCTGCGCGTGTTCACCTTCCTCGATGCCGGTAACGTCTGGGGCGACCCGGGCCAGGGCGGCACGACCAGCGGCGCGAACGGCCTGCGCTACGGCTACGGTGTGGGTCTGGCGTGGATTTCGCCGATCGGCCCGCTCAAGCTGAGCCTGGGTTTCCCGCTGCAGAAGCATGAAGGCGATCAGTACCAGAAGTTCCAGTTCCAGATCGGTACGGCTTTCTAAGCGGCGTGTCGATGAACCCGAACTTCACTCAATTCGACGTAACGTGAGGAACACTTTGCGAACCGGTAAGCTTGCGAAACACAGGGCACTGGCGCTTGCGTTGTCGCTGGTTCTCGGCCTGGGCGCCGCCGCTGGCGCGAGCGCGCAGGAAGCGCGCATCGCGGCGGTCAATTCGGACCGCATCCTGCGCGAATCGGCGGCGGCCAAGGCCGCCCAGTCGAAGCTGGAGCAGGAATTCGCCAAGCGCGACAAGGCGCTGCAGGACATGGCGCAGCGCCTGAAGGCGATGTCGGACAACATCGACAAGAACGGCGCGTCGATGGCCCCGGCCGACCGCGCCGCCCGCCAGCGCGACCTCGCGCAGACCGACGCGGATTTCCAGCGCAAGCAGCGCGAGTTCCGCGAAGACCTGAACCAGCGCCGCAATGAAGAACTCGCGGCCGTGCTGGACCGGGCCAACAAGGTCATCAAGCAGATCGCGGAACAGCAGCACTACGACCTGATCGTGCAGGAGGCGGTGTATGTCAGCCCGCGCATCGACATCACGGATCAGGTGCTGAAGGCGCTCGCGGCGAATTCGAACGGCACGGGCGCGAGCGGCACCAGCCCGAACTGACGAGGACTGAGAGGAGATGGCATCAGGCATGGCGATCACGCTCGACGAACTGGTGAAGCGCTTCGGCGGAGAAGTGGCCGGCAACGGGGCGCACCGCGTCGGGAGTCTCGCACCGCTCGACAAGGCGGATTCCACCCAGCTCGCGTTTCTCGCGAACCAGAAGTATCTTCCGCAGGTCGAGACGACCCAGGCGGGCGCCGTGCTGATTTCGCACGCCGATCTCGAGAAAGTGACGAATCGCGCGGGCAGTAATTTCATCGTCACGCCGAACCCCTACGCTTACTTCGCCCGCGTGGCGCAGGCCTTCATCGACCTGGCCACGCCGAAGGCCGTGCCCGGCGTGCATCCGAGCGCGTATGTCGATCCCGCCGCGCAGGTCGCGGCCAGCGCCGTGATCGGACCGCATGTGACGGTCGAGGCGGGCGCGGTGATCGGCGAGCGCGTGAAGCTCGATGCCGGCGTGACCGTCGGCCAGCGCGTCACGCTCGGCGACGACGTGCATCTGTATCCCCACGTCACCGTCTATCACGGCTGCACGCTCGGCGCGCGCGTGATCGTGCACGCGGGCGCGGTGATCGGCGCGGACGGCTTCGGCTTTGCCCCGGACTTCACCGGCGAAGGCGAGGCCCGCACCGGCAACTGGGTGAAGATTCCGCAGGTCGGCGCGGTGAAGATCGCGGCTGACGTCGAGATCGGCGCGAATACCACGATCGATCGCGGCGCGATGGCGGACACCGTCATCGAGGAATGCGTGAAGATCGACAATCTCGTGCAGATCGGCCATAACTGCCGCATCGGCGCGTACACGGTGATTGCCGGGTGCGCGGGCATCGCGGGCAGCACGAACATTGGCCGGCATTGCATGATCGGCGGCGCCGTGGGCATCGCGGGACATGTGACGCTCGCGGACTACGTGATCGTCACGGCGCAGTCGGGCGTCTCGAAGTCGCTGCTCAAGCCTGGCATGTACACGAGCGCCTTCCCGGCCGTGCCGCACGCGGACTGGAACAAGAGCGCCGCCATCATGCGCAATCTCGACAAGATGCGCGAGCGCATCAAGGCGCTGGAGAGCGCGCTCGCCGGCGCAGGCAAGCAGGGCGACGAGCGCGGCGCTTGAGCGAAGCAAGCGGCATCCCGCGGCGAACGTAACATTCGGCCGCGGCAGAATCGAAAAGCGGGCCGGTCCGAACCGCCGGACTGGACCCGGCAAGAGACACAGCAATCCGGGCGGGCGTCGCAGACGGCCCGCCATCCCATTTCCACGCGGGACCCGCGCGTGAGCAGAACGACCATGAGCACAGAAAAAATCAATCTCGACATCCACAAGATCCTTACGCTGCTGCCGCATCGCTACCCGATCCTGCTCGTGGACCGCGTGCTCGAACTCGAGCCGCACAAGAGCATCAAAGCGTTGAAGAACGTGACGATCAACGAGCCGTATTTCCAGGGCCACTTCCCGACGCGTCCGGTCATGCCGGGCGTGCTGATTCTCGAAGCGCTCGCGCAGACGGCGGCGCTGCTGACCTTCGCGGAAGAGCCGCACGATCCGACCAACACGCTGTACTACTTCGTCGGCATCGATGGCGCGCGTTTCAAGCGCGTGGTGGAACCGGGCGACCAGCTGATCCTCAACGTGACTTTCGAGCGCTACATGCGCGGCATCTGGAAGTTCAAGGCGCGCGCCGAAGTGGATGGCGTGACCGCCGCCGAAGCCGAACTCATGTGTACCGTGAAGACCACGGACGCCTGAGCGCACGGGCGTCATCCGCGTCAGAGAAACGAGCAGCACGAACAGCATAGGCGAACAGCGCATGAGCAAGATTCACCCCTCCGCGATCATCGAGCCGGGCGCTCAGCTCGACGAGTCCGTCGAGATCGGACCGTACGCGATCGTCGGCGCGCACGTCGTGATCGGCGCCGGCACGACGGTCGGCTCGCACAGCGTGATCGAAGGCCATACGACCATCGGCCGGGACAATCGCATCGGCCACTACGCGTCGATCGGCGGCCGTCCGCAGGACATGAAGTACAAGGGCGAGCCGACCCGTCTCGAAATCGGCGACCGCAACACCATCCGCGAATTCACGACGCTGCATACCGGCACGGTGCAGGACCAGAGCCTGACGTCCATCGGCAGCGACTGCTGGATCATGGCCTACGTGCACGTCGGCCATGACTGCCGGCTTGGCGACAACGTCATCATGTCGAGCAACGCGCAGCTGGCGGGCCACGTGATCGTCGGCGATCACGCGATCATCGGCGGCATGTCGGGCGTGCACCAGTTCGTGCGCATCGGCGCGCATTCGATGCTCGGTGGCGCGTCGGCGCTCGTGCAGGACGTGCCGCCGTTCGTGATCGCGGCGGGCAACAAGGCGGAGCCGCACGGCATCAACGTGGAAGGGCTGCGCCGCCGCGGCTTCACGCCGGACGCCATTTCGGCGCTGCGCTCGGCTTATCGCATCGTCTACAAGAGCGGCCTGTCGCTCGAGGAAGCCAAGTCGCAGCTCCAGGATCTCGGCGCCGCGGGCGGCGAGGGCGACGAGGTGGTCAAGGCCTTCGCCGGCTTCATCGCGGCCTCGCAGCGCGGCATCATCCGCTAGACCGCCGCCCGATGACCCCGTTCAACCTTCCGCCGCGCGTCGCGATGGTCGCCGGCGAGCCGTCCGGCGACCTGCTGGCGGCCTCGCTGCTCAAGGGCCTGAAGGGCGCGCTGCCGGAAGGCACGCGCTATAGCGGCATCGGCGGCCCGCGCATGACGGCCGAAGGCTTCGAAGCGCACTGGCCGATGGACAAGCTGACCGTGCGCGGCTATGTCGAAGCGCTGAAGCACATTCCCGAGATTCTGGGCATCCGCAACGAGATCCGCCGGCAACTGCTGGCGGAGCCGCCGTCGGTGTTCATCGGCGTGGATGCGCCCGATTTCAACTTCGGCCTGGAACAGCCGCTACGCGAAGCCGGCATTCCCACCATTCACTTCGTTTGTCCGTCCATCTGGGCGTGGCGCGGCGGGCGCATCAAGAAGATCGTCAAGGCCGTCGATCACATGCTCTGCGTATTCCCGTTCGAAACGGCGCTGATGGAGAAGGCGGGCGTGGCGGCGAGCTACGTCGGCCATCCGCTCGCCGACGAGATCCCGCTCGAACCGGATACGCAGGGTGCGCGCCGTGAACTCGGCATCGCGACGGGCGGCCCGGTGATTGCCGTGCTGCCGGGCAGCCGGCGTTCGGAAATCGCGCTGATCGGCCCGACCTTCTTCGACGCAATGGAGCTGATGCAGCAGCGCGAGCCGGGCGTGCGTTTCCTGATGCCGGCCGCGAATCCGGCGTTGCGCGAGTTGCTGCGGCCGCTCGTGGATGCGCATCCGAACCTTGCACTGACGATCACCGACGGCAACGCCCAGCGCGCGATGACCGCCGCCGACGCGATCCTCGTGAAGAGCGGCACGGTCACGCTCGAAGCCGCGCTGCTGAAGAAGCCGATGGTCATCTCGTACAAAGTGCCCTGGCTCACGGGCCAGATCATGAAGCGGCAGGGCTATCTGCCGTATGTGGGCCTGCCGAACATTCTCGCCGGACGCTTCGTCGTGCCGGAGTTGTTGCAGCATTTCGCGACGCCCGAGGCGCTCGCGGACGCGACGCTGAAACAGTTGAACGACGACGCGAACCGCCGTACGCTGACGGACATCTTCACCGAGATGCACATCGCGCTGCGCCAGGATACGTCGCAGAAGGCGGCACAGGCCGTGGCGCGGGTGCTCGACACGCGGAGACCCCGGTAATGGCGTCAAGGCAACTCACCCAGCCCGGCCTCGATTTCAGTTCCCCGCTCGACATCATCTGCGGCGTCGACGAAGCGGGTCGTGGTCCGCTGGCCGGACCGGTGGTCGCGGCGGCGGTGATCTTCGATCCCGCTAAACCACGCATCAACGGGCTCGACGACTCGAAGGCGCTGAGCGCGAAGCGTCGCGAGGAACTGTACGAGAAGATCGTCGACCGGGCGCTGGCGTATTGCATTGCGTCGGCGAGCGTCGATGAAATCGACACCATCAACATCCTGCATGCGTCCATGCTCGCGATGAAGCGCGCGGTGGAAGGGTTGTCCGTCGCTCCGACGCTCGTGAAGGTGGACGGCAACCGTTGCCCGACGCTCTCGATCCGCGCGGAAGCGGTCATCGGCGGCGACGCGCTCATCAAGCAGATTTCGGCGGCGTCCATTCTCGCGAAAGTCACGCGCGACCGCATGCTGGTCGAACTGCACGACGTGCATCCGATGTATGGCTTCAACGTGCATTCGGGTTACGGCACGCCGCAGCATCTGAAGGCGCTGCGCGAACACGGGCCGTGCGTGCATCATCGGCGTTCGTTCGCGCCGGTTCGCGAGGCGCATGCTCGCTTCGGTTCGGTGCTGCCCGAAATCGCACCGGAAGTGCTCGAAGTCACCGCAGCCGCGCAAGACGATTCGGACATGTTGGCCTTCTGAGCGGCATCTTTCGACACCACGTGAAATCCATCACCTCGCGGGACAATCCGCTCTACAAGCGCATCAAGGCGCTCGCCGGCTCGACGGCGCAGCAGCGCCGCAGCGGCCACGCGCTGCTGGAAGGCCTGCATCTCGCGTCCGCCTATCTCGATGCCGCCGGGCAACCGGAAACCTGCATCGTGACCGAGGGCGCGCTCACGCACGAGGAAGCGCGGCGGATCGTCGCGCGCATCGAGGAAAAGCGGGTGATGGTGCTGCCGGATGCGCTGTTCGGCCAGCTGTCGAGCGTCGTGCATGGCGTCGGCATGCTGTTGCTGGTCGAGAAGCTCGACGCCGAACTGCCCGTGCGGGTCGCCGAAACCTGCGTGGTCCTCGATGGCGTGCAGGACGCCGGCAATGTCGGCTCGATCCTGCGCAGCGCGGCGGCGGCCGGCATCACGCGCGTGTTCTGCGCGCCGGGGACGGCGTACGCGTGGTCGTCGAAGGTGCTGCGCTCGGGCATGGGCGCGCATTTCCTGCTGGATATTTTCGAGGACGTCGAACCGGACGGGCTGATCGCGCGGCTCGACGCGCCCGTGACGATCACGGACTCCCACGGCGCCGTGGCGCTGTACGACTGCGACCTGTCCGGCGCGCTGGCGTGGGTGTTCGGCAATGAAGGGGCGGGCGTGTCGCAGGTCTGGCGCGATGCCGTCACGCATCGCGTGACGATTCCGCAGCCGGGCGGCATGGAGTCGCTGAATGTGGCGGCTGCGGCGGCGATCTGTCTGTTCGAGCAGTGCCGCCAGCAGCGTTGAACCGGCGCCGTCGCGTCAGTAGTAGGAAGGCCGCTCGGGCTTCACTTCCTGCAGGATCGTCGTGGCGATTTCCTCGATCGACTTGTGCGTCGACGACAGCCACTTCACGCCCTCGCGCTTCATCATCATCTCCGCTTCGTTGATCTCGTAGCGGCAGTTCTCCAGCGCCGCATACTTGCTGCCCGGTCGCCGCTCGTTGCGGATCTCGGAGAGCCGTTGCGGATCGATCGACAGCCCGAACATCTTCTCGCGATGTTCCAGCAGCGGCGTCGGCAGCTTGCCGCGCTCGAAATCTTCCGGAATCAGCGGATAGTTCGCTGCCTTCACACCGTATTGCATCGCCAGGTAGAGGCTGGTCGGCGTCTTGCCGCTGCGCGACACGCCCACCAGGATCACGTCGGCATCGGCGAGATTGCGATTGGACTGGCCGTCGTCGTGCGCGAGCGAGAAGTTGATGGCCTCGATGCGGTTCTTGTATTCCTCGGTATCGGCGTTCTGGTGCACGCGGCCCATGGCGTGCGTGGACTTGATTTCCAGTTCCTGTTCGAGCGGCTCGATGAAGGTCTGGAACATGTCGAGCACGAGCGCGTTGCAGCCCTTGACGACTTCGTTCGACGCACTGTCCACCAGCGTGGTGAACACGATGGGCCGGCGGCCGTCCAGCGCGACGGTCTCGTTGATCTTCTCGACGGTCGCGTAGGCCTTGTCGATCGAATCGACGAAAGGCACGCGCACGAGCCGGAATTTCTGGTCGAACTGGGCGAGGATCGAATGCGCGAAGGTTTCGGCAGTGATCCCGGTACCGTCGGAAACGATGAATACGGAAGGCGGCATCGGCGGAAAGAGAAAACGAAAAGGAAAAGGATGAAAGCGGGCGGCAACGGTGGCGCGAAAGCACGGACGCCGGAAAAACCTGTGTTATGGTAACTGACCGCCTGCGAAGAGAAAAACGAGTGCAGAGCGGGCGCCTGGGTGTGGGATGCCCCACGAACAGGCCCGAAACACCTCGATTTTGCCGTTGAACCCCTGCCTGATCGAAACAATTTTGAAATGCAGCAAGGTAGAATAGCGGCAACCTGTTCGATAAGCAATTGCGGACAAACTGAAGCGGATTTTCGTCAAATCGCGGTCGTTTCGTGGCTTTTGTAGCGTGTTGCAGGGTAAATCCACGGTCTCGAGCAAGTTTCCGACGTTTCGCTTCTTTTTGACCACGCCCCGGTATTCACCGGTATCAAGCGGCGTGGCTCCCCCGAAGGCTTATCAAACAGGTTGTACGAGATGCGGCCGGCGCTTCCAATGAGCGCCGCCGCATATGAGCCCACTCGTGCGATCGAGAATTCCATCCACCTTAGGGGCTTGTATGAGTAACGCAGTCAATGTCGCGAAAGATGTCGCAAAGGATCAGGCGTATGTAGTTCCCTTCGAGCAGTTGCGAATGACCGACGTGGAAATCGTCGGTGGCAAGAATGCGTCGCTCGGCGAGATGATCAGCCAGCTTTCCGAAGCCGGCGTTCGCGTGCCCACGGGCTTTGCCACCACGGCCCTCGCATTCCGCGACTTCCTCCAGCACAACACCCTGACGGACCGCATCGCGAAGCGTCTCGAAACCTTCGACGTCGACGACGTCAAGGCGCTTGCCGAAGCCGGCAAGGAAATCCGTCAATGGATCGTCGACGCACCGCTGCAGCCGCGTCTCGAAGAAGAAATCCGCCGTGGCTTCGAGGTCCTGCAAAACAGCTCGCCCGAAGAGCTGTCGTTCGCCGTGCGTTCGTCCGCGACCGCGGAAGACTTGCCCGACGCCTCCTTCGCGGGCCAGCAGGAAAGCTATCTGAACGTGGTCGGCGTCGAGGACGTGCTCGATCGCATGAAGCACGTGTTCGCCTCGCTGTACAACGACCGCGCCATTTCGTATCGCGTCCACAAGGGCTTCACGCATGCTGAAGTCGCGTTGTCGGCGGGCGTGCAGCGCATGGTGCGCTCGGATGTCGGCGCGGCCGGCGTGATGTTCACCATCGACACCGAATCGGGCTTCAAGGAAACCGTCTTCATCACGTCGAGCTACGGCCTGGGCGAAACCGTCGTGCAGGGCGCGGTGAATCCGGACGAATTCCACGTCTTCAAGACCACGCTCGAACAGAACAAGTATCCGATCATCCGCCGCTCCATCGGCTCCAAGCTCATCAAGATGGAATTCACGAAGCCGGGCGAGCCGGGCCGCGTGAAGACGGTCGACGTGCCGCACGAGCAGCGCAACCGCTTCTCGATCACCGACGAAGACGTGATCGAACTCGCGAAGTACGCGGTCATCATCGAGAAGCACTATCAGCGTCCGATGGACATCGAGTGGGGCAAGGACGGCCGCGACGGCAAGCTGTTCATCCTCCAGGCGCGTCCGGAAACCGTGAAGAGCCAGGCGTCCGGCAAGGCCGAGATGCGCTTCAAGCTGAAGGGCCAGTCGAACGTGCTGACCACCGGCCGCGCGATCGGCCAGAAGATCGGCGCGGGTCCGGTGCGCGTCATCCATGACCCGTCGGAGATGGAACGCGTGCAGCCGGGCGACGTGCTGGTCGCCGACATGACCGACCCGAACTGGGAGCCGGTGATGAAGCGCGCATCGGCCATCGTGACGAATCGCGGCGGGCGTACTTGCCACGCAGCCATCATCGCGCGTGAGCTGGGCGTGCCGGCAGTGGTCGGCTGCGGCGACGCAACGGACATCCTGAAGGACGGCGCGCTCGTCACGGTGTCGTGCGCGGAAGGCGACGAAGGCAAGATCTACGACGGCCTGCTCGAAACCGAAGTGACCGAAGTCCAGCGCGGCGAACTGCCGGCCATTCCGGTCAAGATCATGATGAACGTCGGCAATCCGCAACTCGCGTTCGACTTCGCGCAGTTGCCGAACGCGGGCGTGGGCCTGGCGCGCCTCGAGTTCATCATCAACAACAACATCGGCGTCCATCCGAAGGCGATCCTCGAGTACCCGAACGTCGACGCGGACCTGAAGAAGGCGGTGGAGAGCGTGGCGCGCGGTCATGCATCGCCGCGTGCGTTCTATGTCGACAAGCTGACGGAAGGCATCGCCACGATCGCGGCGGCGTTCTATCCGAAGCCGGTGATCGTGCGCCTGTCCGACTTCAAGTCGAACGAGTACAAGAAGCTGATCGGCGGTTCGCGTTATGAGCCGGACGAAGAGAACCCGATGCTCGGTTTCCGCGGCGCGTCGCGCTATATCGCGGAAGACTTCGCCGAGGCGTTCCACATGGAATGCGTCGCGCTGAAGAAGGTGCGCGAGGAGATGGGTCTCGACAACGTCCAGATCATGGTGCCGTTCGTGCGGACCCTGAAGCAGGCGGACCGCGTGATCGAGCTGCTGGCGAAGTTCGGCCTGAAGAGCGGGACGAACGGCCTCAAGCTCGTGATGATGTGCGAAGTACCGTCCAACGCGATCCTCGCCGAGCAGTTCCTGGAGCGCTTCGACGGCTTCTCGATCGGCTCGAACGACCTGACGCAGCTGACGCTCGGCCTCGACCGCGACTCCGGCATGGAACTGCTCGCCGCGGACTTCGACGAACGCGACGAAGCCGTTCAGTTCATGCTCAAGCGCGCAATCGAAACGTGCCTGAAGCTGAACAAGTATGTCGGTATTTGCGGACAAGGCCCGTCGGATCATCCGGACCTCGCCGTGTGGCTGGCGGAACTGGGCATCGAATCGATGTCGCTGAACCCGGACACGATCATCGACACCTGGCAGCAGCTGGCGAAGACCTTGTCGAAATAAGCAAAATCCGCCTTTCCCGATGCTTTCGGAAAGGCGCGAGCGTGCTATAAAAACACCCCGGACATCCTCCGGGGTGTTTGCATTTGGAGGCGGGCATGGCTGCGAGCGGACTGTTCTGGTGGGTGTCGGCGGGGGTGCTGATCGTGTTCGAGCTGTTCACTGGCACGTTCTATCTGCTGATGGTGGCGCTCGGCTTTCTCGCGGGCGGCGTGGCGCATGTGCTGGGCGCGCAGCCGCACGTGCAGTTCGTCGTGGCGGCGCTGGTCGCCCTGATCGCGGTGGTGGCGCTGCGGCGCTCGCGCTTCGGCAACTGGAAGCGGCGCGACGCGTCGCGCGATGCCGGCGTGAATCTCGATATCGGCGCCACCGTGGAAGTGGACCAATGGCGCGACGGCCGCGCGCGCACGATGTATCGCGGCGCGCAATGGGATGTCGAACTCGCGCCGGGCGAGGCCGAAGGCGCGCGCTGGTATCGCATCACCGCGCTCGACGGCAACCGGCTCGTGGTCGTCGCGCGCCGCTGAAGACACAAGACAACACAACTGCGAGGAGTAGCAAAGATGGACGTCACCATCGTCGGGGCCATTCTGCTCGTGATCGTCATCGTGATCGCGGCGCAAACCATCAAGATCGTGCCGCAGCAGCATGCGTGGGTGCTCGAGCGGCTCGGCCGCTATCACTCGACGCTCACGCCGGGCCTCAACATCGTGCTGCCGTTCATCGACCGGGTGGCCTACAAGCACGTGCTCAAGGAAATTCCGCTGGAAGTGCCGAGCCAGGTCTGCATCACGCGCGACAACACGCAGTTGCAGGTGGACGGCGTGCTGTACTTCCAGGTCACGGACGCGATGAAGGCGTCGTACGGTTCGAGCAACTTCGTGTTCGCCATCACGCAGCTCTCGCAGACCACCTTGCGTTCCGTGATCGGCAAGCTGGAACTCGACAAGACCTTCGAGGAGCGCGACTTCATCAATCACAGCATCGTCAATGCGCTGGACGACGCCGCGTCGAACTGGGGCGTGAAGGTGCTGCGCTACGAGATCAAGGATCTGACGCCGCCTAAGGAAATTCTCCACGCGATGCAGGCGCAGATCACCGCCGAGCGCGAGAAGCGCGCACTGATCGCCGCGTCCGAAGGTCGCAAGCAGGAGCAGATCAATCTGGCCGCGGGCGCGCGTGAGGCGGCGATCCAGAAGTCCGAAGGCGAACGGCAGGCCGCGATCAACCAGGCGCAGGGCGAGGCGTCGGCCATTCTCGCGGTTGCCGAGGCGAACGCGCAGGCCATCGAAAAGATCGGCACCGCCATTCAGGCCGTGGGCGGCATGGAGGCGGTGAACCTCAAGATCGCCGAGCAGTACGTCAGCGCGTTCGGCAATATCGCGAAGGCCGGCAACACGCTGATCGTGCCGGGCAATCTCTCGGACATGAGTTCGTTGATCGCGTCGGCGTTGACGATCGTGAAGGGCGAGGGCGGCGGCAGCGTGATCCGCAAGGGCTGAAAAACAGGGCGCTGCAAGAGCGCCCTGTTTGCCTTATTTCGTGGCCGAACGCATCAGCCGTGCGCGCTCGCGATCCCAGTCGCGTTTCTTTTCGGTCTCGCGCTTGTCGTGCAGCTTCTTGCCCTTGGCGAGGCCAATCTCGCATTTCACGCGGCCTTCCTTGTAGTGGAAGTTGAGCGGCACGAGTGTGTGGCCGCGCTGCTCGACCTTGCCGATGAGCTTGTCGATCTGGTCGCGATGCAGCAGCAGCTTGCGCGTGCGCACCGGGTCGAGGTTCGCGAACTTCGAGGCCTCGGGCAGCGGACTGATATGCGTGCCGATCAGAAAGAGCTCGCCTGCCTTGATGACGACGTAGCCTTCCTTGATCTGCCCGCGGCCCGCACGCAGCGCCTTGACTTCCCAGCCTTCGAGCACGAGACCGGCCTCGTAGCGTTCCTCGATGAAGTAATCGAAGAAGGCTTTTCTGTTGTCGATGATGCTCATGAATGGAAAGTGCTCAACTCGTTTAAAATCACGATTTTAGCAGCGCGCCGGCACGCGAATGTTCTGATGCCGTGTTCTCTTGCGCGTTGCCGCCCAATTCAGCCTTCGCTGCGCCCTATATGGCAGATGTCCAGAAAACCGTGTTGATCCGCCATTCGGCGGAGGAAATGTTCGACCTCGTCACCGATGTCGCCGACTATCCCAATTTCCTGCCCTGGTGCGGCGGCGTCGAGATAGGCCGCCATGACGAGAACGGCATGGAAGCCAAGATCGACATCAGCTTCAAGGGCATCAAGCAGCATTTCGCCACGCGCAACACGCAGAAACGGCCGACCAGTATCGATATGGAGTTTCTGAGCGGCCCTTTCAAGAAGTTCACCGGCTATTGGCGCTTCACGCCGCTGCGGGCCGATGCGTGCAAGATCGAGTTCGCACTGCACTACGAGTTTTCCAATGTGATTCTGGAAAAGCTCATCGGGCCGGTGTTCAGTCATATCGCCAATACCTTCGTCGATTCCTTCGTGAAGCGTGCGGACCAGCGCTACGGCAAGCCATGATGGAGATCGACGTGTGCTACGGCCCGCCCGACGGCGCCAGCTTCCTCGCGCAGGTCACGCTGCAGGACGGCGCGAGCGTGCGCGAGGCCATCGAGGCGAGCGGCGTGCTGCGCGTGCATCAGGACATCGACCTGAGCCGGCAGAAGGTCGGCGTGTTCGGCAAGCTCAGTACGCTCGATGCCGTGCTCAGCGCGTTCGATCGCGTGGAGATCTATCGGCCGCTGACGGTGGATCCGAAGACGGCTCGCCTGCGCCGCGTCGAAAAAGCGCGGCGTGCGGGATCGATCGAAGGGCGCAAGTGGCAGTCGAAGGATGTGCGCTGAGCGTTGACTCGTTTCAATGTGCCGGGACTTCCCGTGTGGAAACCGCCGGCCGCACCGTATGCTGCCTCACGGACCAGCTGACGCCCGCGAGCAGCAGCACCACCGCCAGCACTTCGGGCGTGCGCGGCCAACGGCCGTCGTAGATGAAGGCATAGAGCAGCGCGAAGAGCGTCTCGAACGCGATCATCTGACCGGACAGCGTGAGCGGCAGGCGCTTCGCCGCCGCATTCCACAGCATGTTGCCGAGCCATGAACCGCCGGTTGCGAGCGCAATGCTCACGATCCAGAAGAGATGCCAGCGTTCGGGCGCGACAGCGGCCTGGACGGTGCCTGCGGGCAGCATCCAGGCGATCACGCCGAGCACCGCACCCAGCAATCCCGTCACGATGCCCCACAGCACGGACCACTCGCTGCCGTCGAAGTGATCGTTCGCCTGAAGATAGCGGGCGTTGACCACCGCGTACCAGGTCCAGGCGGCCAGCGCGCCGACGGCGCAGGCAAGGCCCGCGAGGCGCGTGAGAATGCTCGCGTGGGACACGGCGCCGGACACGCCGAGCAGATCGCGGAACACATCGAGGTTGATGCAGGCGATGCCCGCCACCACGAGCAGCAGCGGACCGGCGAGCCGCTTGAGGTCGATTGCGCCATGATCGCGCCGGCCGGCGAGCGTGACGGTGACCGGCAGGATCCCGACGATCAGCGAGGCCGGCGCCACGCCCACGAGCTGCACGGCGCTCGCGAGCAGCATGTAGTAGAGCAGGTTGCCGACCAGCGCGAGCCGGGCGAGGGCGACGAAGTCGGCGCGCGTGAGCTTCCTGAGCAAACCGCGGGCGATGGGCAGCGCCGCCGCGAGCGACACCGCGCCGTACATCAGATAGCGGCCGATGCTGAGCGTGAGCGGCGAAAAGTCGGGCAGAATGCGCGGCGCCAGAAAGATGAAACCCCAGATCGCGCCCGCCGACATTCCGTACATCACACCGCGCTGCATTGCCCGAGTCGCCGTCCGCATCCTGAAGAAGGCGCGAAGCGTAGCATGCGCGCCCCGCGCGCGGTTCGCGAAGACGATCCCGCACGCGGCGCGGCGCAGGCCCGGTTTTTGTCCGACGAGCGGCCTAACTTGCTGTTCGGACAGTGAAAACCCGGAGAACTATCGGTATAATCTGCTTTTGCGCCCATAGGATTTGCCATGCGTCTGATCCAGAAAGCACTCACGTTCGATGACGTGCTCCTCGTGCCCGCCTTCTCCAGCGTTCTCCCGCGCGACACCAGTCTGAAATCCCAGCTGACTCGCAACATCTCCCTGAACATGCCTCTCGTGTCCGCCGCCATGGACACGGTCACCGAAGGCCGGCTCGCCATTGCCATGGCGCAGCTGGGCGGCATCGGCATCGTCCACAAGAACCTCACCGCCAAGGAACAGGCGCGCGAAGTCGCCAAGGTGAAGCGTTTCGAGTCCGGCGTCGTACGCGATCCGATCACCGTGCCGCCGCAAATGCGCGTGCGCGATGTCATCGCGCTGACGCAGCAACATGGCATCTCGGGCTTTCCGGTGGTCGAGGGCGCGCAGCTGATCGGCATCGTGACGAACCGGGACTTGCGCTTCGAAGAGCGCATGGACGAGCCGGTGCGCACCATCATGACGCCGCGCGAGCGGCTCGTGACGGTCAAGGAAGGCACCTCGCTCGCCGAGGCCAAGGCGCTGATGCACAGCCACCGTCTGGAGCGCGTGCTGGTCGTCAACGACGCGTTCGAACTGCGCGGCCTGATGACCGTGAAGGACATCACGAAGCAGACCGAGAATCCGGACGCGTGCAAGGACGAAGACGGCAAGCTGCGCGTGGGCGCGGCAGTGGGCGTCGGTCCGGACAATGAAGAACGCGTCGATGCGCTGGCGCAGGCGGGCGTCGACGTGATCGTCGTCGATACCGCGCACGGTCACAGCCAGGGCGTGCTGGAGCGCGTGCGCTGGGTCAAGCAGAACTATCCGCATGTGCAGGTGATCGGCGGCAATATCGCAACGGCGGCGGCCGCCAAGGCGCTCGTCGAGTACGGCGCGGACGCGGTCAAGGTCGGCATCGGCCCGGGCTCGATCTGCACGACGCGGATCGTCGCGGGCGTCGGCGTGCCGCAGATCACGGCCATCGCCAATGTGTCGGAAGCGCTGCGCGGCAGCGGCGTGCCGGTCATCGCGGACGGCGGCGTGCGCTTCTCGGGCGACGTCTCCAAGGCGCTGGCAGCGGGCGCGAACGTTGTCATGATGGGCAGCATGCTGGCGGGCACCGAGGAATCCCCGGGCGACGTCTTCCTGTATCAGGGCCGTCAGTACAAGGCGTATCGCGGCATGGGTTCGGTCGGCGCGATGAAGGACGGCGCGGCGGACCGCTACTTCCAGGACAATTCGGCGAACATCGACAAGCTCGTGCCGGAAGGCATCGAAGGCCGCGTGGCCTACAAGGGCTCGGTCAACGCCATCCTGTTCCAGATCGTCGGCGGCGTGCGCGCGAGCATGGGCTATTGCGGTTGCAGCACCATCACGGAAATGCACGAGAAGGCGGAGTTCGTGCAGATCACCGCGGCGGGCATGCGCGAATCGCATGTGCACGACGTGCAGATCACGAAGGAAGCGCCCAACTATCACGTCGATTGAGCGTCGCCGTTCCGTGGCCTCGCGCTTGTTCGTCAACTGACCTGGACTGCCCATGAAACCGTTGCTGCGCGTCGTACTGGTCATCAATGCCCTGATCTTCCTGGCGTTCGGCCTGTTGTTCCTGCTGACGCCATGGGCGGGCCTGTACGGCGCGTTGCAGCTCGATGCCATCCGTGTGCAGCCCGCATTCGCCGGGCAGTTGCTCGGGGTGGCGCTGATCGGCCTCGCATGGCTCGCGTTCCACGCGGCCGTCGACGGCGCGTTGACCGCGCGGGCGGCGCGCGTCTCGGGGCACGTGCAATGGCTGTCGGGCGTCGTGGTGCTGGTCTGGCTGCTCGGATTGAAGATGCCGCAGGTCGACAGCTTCGGACAGATGAGCGCGGCGGTGGTCGGTGTCGTGCTCGTGGTGCTCGGGTTCGGCAGCGTGAGACTGTCGTCGGCGGTGCGCCGGCGCGAGCGCGCCGCGCAGGCGGGCGCCGCTTCGGCGCAACGTGCCGAAAAGCGGGCGGCGAAAACACGCGACGAGGTCGTGACGCCCGTGGCGCCGGTTCCCGTTGCGGTACCGCCGGATACGGCAGTGCGCCCTTCGGCGCGGGCGCCCGAGGCGACCGGCATCGATCCCGTCAGCGGCCGCATGGTGGAGCCGTCGGGCCGTCCGCTCGATGGCGGCGCCGTGGATCCCGCAACCGGCGCGACACTCGATCCCGTCACGGGCCGCAAGCTCGATCCGGTCAGCGGACACGAGATCGACGCTGCGACCGGAAGGCGCATCGAGCCGGAGATCAGCGGCGGGATCGATCCGGCGACCGGCCGGCGGCTGGATCCGCTTGATCCGCTTGATCCACGTGATCCGCTCGTTCCGCGCACGGGTCCGGCAAGCGGAGCGCCGCGCTGAACGCGCGCACTTCCCGGGCCGGCGCCGTCGCGAAGCAGGCGGGGCGCGGGTGGCAACAGGACATACCAGCACGGTCGGCCAGGGCGCCGGCCGTCGATTCATTTGCGAACACTTCGCTGGCGGCGCGCGCACGAGGGCGGGCCGGCAGCATCGACAACCATCGTTCTTTTAGCCTTTGGCCGCAGCCATGCACGACAAAATCCTGATTCTCGATTTCGGCTCTCAAGTCACCCAGCTGATCGCGCGGCGTATCCGCGAATCGCACGTCTACTCGGAGATTCATCCGTACGACGTCGATGAAACCTTCATCCGCGAATTCGCACCGAAGGGCATCATTTTGTCGGGCGGCCCGAATTCGGTCACCGAGGCGAAGTCGCCGCGCGCGCCGCAGATCGTCTTCGATCTGGGTGTGCCGGTGCTCGGCATCTGCTATGGCATGCAGACCATGGCAGATCAACTGGGCGGCAAGGTCGAGCTCGGCAATGTGCGCGAGTTCGGCTATGCGGAAGTGCAGGCGCTGAACCACACGGGCTTCCTCGAAGGCATCGAGGACTTCAAGGCCGAGAAGGGCGACTCCATGCTGAAGGTGTGGATGAGCCACGGCGACAAGGTCGTGGATCTGCCGGCGGGTTTCAAGCTGATGGCCTCGACGCCGTCATGCCCGATCGCCGCCATGGCCGACGACGACCGCCGCTTTTACGGCCTGCAATGGCATCCGGAAGTGACGCACACGGTGCAGGGCCGCGCGATGCTCGACCGCTTCGTGCTGGAGCTGTGCGGCGCGAATCCCGACTGGGAGATGGGGCATTACATCGACGAAGCGGTCGAGAAGATTCGCGCGCAGGTGGGCAACGAGAAGGTGATTCTCGGGCTGTCGGGCGGCGTGGATTCATCGGTGGCGGCGGCGCTGCTGCATCGCGCGATCGGCGACCAGCTGACCTGCGTGTTCGTCGATCATGGCCTGCTGCGCCAGAACGAGGCCGAGCAGGTGATGTCGACGTTCGCGGATCACCTCGGCGTGAAGGTCATCCACGTCGATGCCAGCGAAGTCTTCCTGCAGAAGCTCGCCGGCGTGACGGACCCGGAGGCGAAGCGCAAGATCATCGGCGCGGAGTTCGTCGAAGTGTTTCACGCGGAATCCGACAAGCTCACCGATGCACGCTGGCTCGCGCAGGGCACGATCTATCCGGACGTGATCGAATCTGCGGGCAAGGGCAAGAAGGGCGCGCACACCATCAAGAGCCACCACAACGTGGGCGGCTTGCCGGAGACGCTGAACCTCAAGCTGCTCGAGCCGCTGCGCGAACTGTTCAAGGACGAAGTGCGCGAACTCGGCGTGAAGCTGGGCTTGCCGCCCGCGATGGTGTATCGCCATCCGTTCCCGGGTCCGGGTCTGGGTGTGCGCATTCTCGGCGAGGTGAAGCGGGAGTTCGCGGATCTGCTGCGCCGCGCGGATGCGATTTTTATCGAGACGCTTCGGACGACCATCGACAAGGAAACGGGCAAGTCGTGGTACGACCTGACGAGCCAGGCGTTTGCGGTATTTCTGCCGGTGAAGAGCGTCGGCGTGATGGGCGATGGACGCACGTATGAGTATGTGGTCGCGCTGCGTGCCGTGCAGACGCTGGATTTCATGACCGCGCACTGGGCGCATCTGCCGCATGAACTGCTCGGGCATGTGAGCAATCGCATCATCAATGAGGTGCGGGGGATCAATCGCGTGGTGTACGACATTTCGGGGAAGCCGCCGGCGACGATTGAGTGGGAGTGAAATCAGGTCCTTCGGGGACTATCGCCGGCTATCGGAAAGTAAGTCAACGTGTTGGTTTAAAAGAAAATATGTCGTTGAACCTATCGGCGGCTATCGCTGGCCGGCACAACAGTTGGCGGTAGGCCTGCGGCAAAATCGAGGCCGGACAGGGGAGCGAGTCGCCGCAAGTTTGGTTTCCCTCTCTGTCGTCGCTTGCCGCAGCCCTTTCGGACGACAACCTTCGTTTGCTGCGCCTGATCCATGAGAGACAGCCGAAGTCACTGACGGAACTGGTCGAACTCAGCGGCCGCAAGGTTCCGAGCCTGTCGTGCACTCTGAAGAAGATGGCCGATTACGGACCGGTTTCGCTGCAACGCGATGTTCGAGACGTTCAGCCCGCCGCATTGGCAACTGAATTTGTGATCGTGTTGCATTGAGTGTCATGGTCAAAGAGGATGACATCCTTGTGCCGGTCACAAGATGGAGTGTTGAGCGTCGAACGACAGGCAGCCAAGGGGGAAGTCAGCATGGGAGCAACCACGTTCTATGAATAAGCAGACACTCAGCGAACGCGATATCTGCACCAAGTTCATCACGCCGGCCCTGGAAAAATCCGGATGGGATGTTCTGACCCAAGTGCGCGAAGAGTTCCTGTTGACCAAGGGGCGCATCATCGTGCGCGGCAAATTGCACACACGCGGCCAGCACAAGCGCGCCGACTATGTGCTGTTCCACAAGCCCAACCTGCCCATTGCTGTCGTCGAAGCCAAGGACAACAAGCATGCCATCGGCTCGGGCATGCAACAGGCCCTCGGCTATGCCGAAATGCTACAAGTGCCTTTCGCATTCAGCAGCAATGGAGATGGCTTCCTGTTCCACAACAAGATTGCCAAGGACGGCATTATTGAGCGCGAATTCAGCCTGGATGAGTTCCCCAGTGCCAATACGCTGTGGCAGTGGTGGGCAGAGCATCAGGGGCTAAACACGCAGCAACAGGCCCTGGTGGCCCAAGACTACTACAGCGACGGCAGCAACAAGACGCCCCGTTACTACCAGTTGCTCGCTATCAACAAAACCATCGAGGCGATTGCCAAAGAGCAGAAGCGCATTCTGCTGGTGATGGCCACGGGCACAGGCAAGACCTATACCGCCTTCCAGATCATCTGGCGGTTGTGGAAGTCGCGTGCCAAGAAACGCATCCTGTTCCTGGCGGACCGCAACATCCTGGTCAATCAGACCATGACCAACGACTTCAAGCCGTTTGGTGCGGCAATGACCAAGATCCAAAAGCGGCAGGCCAACAAGTCGTATGAGATCTACCTGTCGCTTTACCAGGCCGTCACCGGTAACGAAGAAGAACGGAACATCTACAAGCAGTTCAGCCCGGAATTCTTCGATCTGATCGTGATCGACGAATGCCACCGAGGCAGCGCCGCTGAAGATTCGGCTTGGCGCGAGATCCTGACGTATTTCCATTCCGCCACACAGATTGGCCTGACCGCCACGCCCAAGGAAACCAAGGACGTATCCAACATCGACTACTTCGGCGAGCCCATCTACACCTACTCGCTACGCCAGGGCATCGCCGACGGCTTTCTCGCACCCTACAAGGTGGTGCGCATCGACCTGGACAAGGACCTGGCCGGCTGGCGTCCCGACAAGGGTATGCTTGACAAGCACGGCAACGAGATCGAAGACCGCATCTACAATCAGCGTGATTTTGACAAGACGCTGGTACTGGAACAGCGCACGCACGTGGTGGCGCGCAAGATCAGTGAATACCTGAAAGCCAGCAACCGCTTCGACAAGACCATCGTCTTCTGCGACAACATCGACCATGCCGAACGCATGCGCCAGGCGCTGGTCAACGAAAACGCCGACCTGGTGGCGCAGAACCACCGCTATGTCGTGCGCATCACCGGCGACAACGAAGAAGGCAAGATGGAGCTGGATAACTTCATCTTCCCGGAAAGCAAATACCCCGTCATCGCGACCACCTCCAAGCTGATGACCACGGGCGTCGATGCCCAGACCTGCAAGCTCATCGTGCTGGATCAACGCATCCGGTCCATGACCGAATTCAAGCAGATCATCGGTCGAGGAACGCGCATCAACGAGGACTTCGACAAGTACTGGTTCACCATACTCGATTTCAAGAAAGCGACCGAACTGTTCGCCGATCCGGCTTTCGACGGCGATCCCGTGCAAATCTATGAGCCAAGCCCTGGCGAGCCACCGCTTCCTCCAGATGAAGAAGATGGGGAGGCGTCGCCTGACGACGAATTCACTTATCCGATGCCGGACGACAACCCTACGTCCCCCGGCGGTGTAGCCGAACCGCTGCTAGGTGAGGAAGGCAGCAGCGTGCGCCGTTACGTTGTCGCCAACGTCGAGGTCAAGGTGGTGGCCGAGCGGGTGCAGTACTTTGACGCCAACGGCAAGCTGATCACCGAGTCCCTGAAGGACTACACCCGCAATACCCTGGTCAAGGAGTTCTCGTCGCTCGACGATTTCCTGCGCCATTGGAGCAAGGCCGAGAAGAAGCAGGCCATCATCGACGAGCTGGCCCATCAGGGGATCTTCTTTGAGGCCTTGGCCGACGAGGTGGACAAGCAATCCGGCAAGGATTTCGACCCTTTCGATCTGCTGTGCCACGTGGCCTGGGATCAACCCCCACTCACGCGCAAGGAGCGGGCCGAACATGTCAAGAAGCGCCACTACTTCGCCAAATACGGCGAGCAAGCGCAGAAGGTACTCGAAGCCCTGCTCGACAAGTATGCCGACGAAGGTGTGGCCGCCATCGAGGAAACGCAAATCCTCGCCATCGCCCCCTTCAACCGCCTAGGCACACCGATCGAACTGATACGTGCCTTTGGCGGGAAGACGCAATACCAACAGGCCGTGGGGGAGCTCGAACGAGAGCTCTACCGTGCCTGACCAGAACTAGACCCAGGAAGTATTCATGTCACTTGCAACTCTTATCAAATCCATCCAGGACATCATGCGCAAGGATGTCGGCGTCGATGGAGACGCTCAGCGCATCAGCCAGATCTGCTGGCTGTTGTTCCTGAAGATCTTTGACGACAAGGAACAGGAGTGGGAGCTCACCCAGTCCAGCTACCGCTCACCGCTGCAAAGCCGTTTTCGCTGGAGCAACTGGGCCAAGGATGCGGAAGGCATGACCGGTGAAGAGCTGATCGACTTCGTCAACAACGACCTCTTTCCTTCCTTGAAACAGCTTGCCACCAAGGCGGGTGTGTCCGCGCAAGGCCGGGTGATCGGCGCGGTCTTCGAGGATGCCTACAACTACATGAAGTCGGGCACTCTGCTGCGTCAGGTGATCAACGCCATTGAAGAGGACGTGGATTTCAACTCATCCAGCGACCGGCACCTGTTCAACGATATCTACGAGAAGATCCTCGCCGACCTCCAGTCGGCCGGCAACGCTGGCGAGTACTACACTCCGCGCGCAGTCACGCAGTTCATGGTCGATATTCTTGACCCGAAACTCGGCGAGAGCATCCTCGACCCGGCGTGCGGCACGGGCGGCTTCCTGACCTGCGCCATCGAGCACCTCAAGAGGCGCGTCAAGACGCCCGATGACAACCGGCTGTTGCAAGAGGACGTCCATGGCGTCGAGAAGAAGCCCCTGCCGCACATGCTGGCCATGACCAACATGATGCTGCACGGCATCGACGTGCCTAGCCGGATCCGCCACGACAACACGCTTTCTCGCTCGTTCAAGGACTATGGTCCGCGCGACCGGGTGGACATCATCATCACCAACCCACCATTCGGTGGCATGGAAGAGGATGGCATCGAAAAGAATTTCCTCGCCAAGCATCAAACCCGCGAGACCGCCGATCTGTTCATGGCGTTGATCATGCACCTGCTCAGGCACGACACGGGCCGTGCCGCTGTGGTGCTGCCGGATGGCTTCCTGTTCGGCGAGGGGGTGAAAACCACGCTCAAGCGCGAACTACTGGAAGAGTTCAACCTGCACACTATCGTGCGCCTGCCCAAAGGCGTGTTCGCCCCCTACACCAGCATCGCCACCAACATCCTGTTCTTCGAGAAGGGCGGTTCCACTAAGGACGTATGGTTCTTCGAGCATCCCTATCCGGATGGCTACAAGAGCTATTCGCGTTCCAAGCCGCTGACCATTGATGAGTTCGACCGCGAGAAAGCCTGGTGGGGCGGCCCGCAACGCAAGGGGCGCAAGACCACGCAGCATGCCTGGAAGGTCTCTGCCAAGGATCTGGCTGCTCGCAACTACAACCTGGACTGCAAGAACCCGCACGAAGTGGCTGTCGAACTGGGTGATCCGGACGAACTGATGGCCGAATACCAGGACATCACCCGCCAGTTGCAGGTTGCCCAGCAAGCGCTGAAAGCCAAACTGCTGGCCGCGCTCAAGGCCACCAGCGGGGAGGCGGAATGAGCGACAAGCCCGTGTCTCTCGTTACAGCCCCGGAAGGCTATGCCAACTGGTTGGGCGAGCTGAAGAATCGCATCCACAGTGCCCAGCAGCGAGCCGCGCTGGCCGTTAACCGCGAACTGGTGCAGCTCTACTGGCAGATCGGCCGTGACATTCTGCAACGACAGGCCGAGCAAGGCTGGGGGGCCAAGGTCATCGAGCGGCTGGCGCACGACCTCAGGACAGCCTTTCCCGAGATGAAGGGCTTTTCCCGCGCCAATCTGATGTACATGCGTTCCTTCGCCGACGCCTGGCCTGATGCGGCAATTGTCCAACAGGCTGTTGGACAATTGCCCTGGGGCCACAATCTCGTGCTGCTGGCCAAGCTGAAGCAGCCAGAACAACGCTTGGCCTACGCCCAGCGTGCCGTGGAATGCGGCTGGTCGCGCGCCACGCTGGAGATCCATATTGAAACCCGCCTGCTGGAACGAGAAGGTCAGGCAATCACCAACTTCGCCGACCGTCTCCCCGCGCCGGGAACCGATCTGGCTCGGCAAGCCCTCAAGGATCCCTACCTGTTCGACTTCCTGGATATCGGCCAGGAAGCCAACGAGCGGGAAATCGAATCAGCGCTGGTCAGGCACATCACCCAGTTCTTGTTGGAATTGGGCGCGGGTTTCGCCTTCGTCGGTCGTCAGGTCCATCTGGAAGTGGGGGGTGATGACTTCTACATCGACCTGTTGTTCTACCACCTCAAGCTGCGCTGCTACGTGGTCATCGAGCTGAAAGCCGAAAAGTTTAAACCGGAACACCTTGGTCAGTTGAGCTTCTACCTCACCGCCGTGGATATGCAGGTCAAGGCCGAACAGGACAATCCCACCATCGGTCTGTTGCTGTGCAAGAGCAAGAATACCGTGGTGGCTGAATACGCATTGCGCGACAAGGCCCAGCCAATTGGCGTTGCGGAATATCAATTGATCGAATCTCTACCCGAAGAATTTCAAACCAGTCTGCCCAGCATCGAACAGATCGAACGCGAACTGGGAGGCGAACATGAATAAGCACACCGCCCAACTACTGGAAAAGCATTTCGACACTGCCTTTGCCGCACCTGATGGCATCAAGAAACTGCGCGAGCTGATTCTGACATTGGCTATGCAGGGCAAGCTGGTGCCGCAAGATCCGAGCGAGCAGCCCGCAAAGGAATTGCTGAAAGAGGTTGAAGCCGAGAAACAGCGGCTGGTGAAGGAGGGCAAGATCAAGAAGCCCAAGCCGTTGTCACCGGTGATGAAAGAGGAGAAGCCTTATACGCTGCCGCATGGGTGGGGTGGGCTCGACTCGGTGCTATCGGTAATGTATTCAACGGCAATAGCATCAATGCCGAAGAAAAGCAATCGAAATATGCTGGGGCGGATGGATTGCCCTATATCGCCACTAAAGATGTTGGCTACGGGTTCGATCTGCTGTGTTACAGCAATGGAATCTACATACCCATTGGCGAAAACAAATTCAGGATCGCCCACGAAGGCGCGGTGCTAATTTGCGCTGAAGGTGGTAGTGCCGGCAAGAAGTGCGGCCTGACTGACCGCGACATCTGCTTTGGTAATAAACTTTTCGCGAATGAACTACATGGGAAGATTCCATCTCGATTTATCCTTTATTTCTATTTGTCACCAATCTTTCGTGCATCGTTTTTAATTGTAACGAGTGGAATCATCGGCGGCGTATCCATTGCAAAGTTTGTTGAAATACCAATCCCTCTTCCTCCACGGGCAGAGCAACATCGCATCGTCGCAAAAATTGATGAACTGATGGCTCGCTGTGATGAACTGGAAGAACTACACACAGCACAGCAGGAAGCGCGTCTGAGTGCCCATGCAGCAGCCATCAAGCAACTGCTGAACATGGCCGAACCAGATCAGCATCAGGTGGCTCAGGCCTTCATCGCCGAGCATTTCGACGAGCTCTATACCGTCAAGGAAAACGTCTCGGAACTGCGCAAAGCTATGCTGGAACTGGCTGTTATAGGAAAGCTCACTAAACGCAGCAAAGATGACGGCGCCGTAAGCGAACTTTTGGAGAAGATTGCGTCTGAGCGGCTGTGTCTAAGAAATCGTGGCGCAACCTCAAAGCGAATGGAATTAATTAATCTAGGTTATTCAATCCCAGGGCATTGGTCCACATTACGCCTAGAGGAAATTTTGATGTTCGGTCCGACCAATGGGTATTCACCCAAGGCCGTTGATTATGAAACCAATGTTAAGTCATTAACGTTGAGCGCAACAACATCTGGCATCTTCAAGGGTGAGCACTCGAAGTTTATTGCCGAAGAAATTCCCGTCGACTCAGAGCTCTGGTTGCAGGAGGGAGATATCCTCGTGCAGCGCGGAAATACGCTTCAATACGTTGGTGTTCCAGCGATCTATCGCGGAGAGCGGAATACATACATTTATCCAGACTTGATGATGAAGCTGCGTGTTTCTGCTGAGATTAATAGGGAATATATTTGTTTTGTAATGAGCTGCGCTTCGAGTCGAGATTATCTTCGTGATCGAGCATCCGGCACATCCGGGACAATGCCGAAAATAAATCAGAAAACATTGAACAGTCTACCGATTCCAATACCGCCACTAGAGGAGCAGCATCGCATCGTCAGAAAAATCGACGAACTTATGGCCCTATGTGACTCACTAGAGCAGCAGATCGACGCCAACACCAGCAAGCAGGCAGAGTTGCTCAGTGCTCTGATTCGTACGCAATCGCGTGGCAATACAGTGGAAGAACACCAGCGAGCATCGTTTTCAAAAGCCCAAGTCATTGACCTGGCTACCTACCGTGCGAGCATCGGCTGCTATACGTTCAACAAACTCGCGAATGCCCAATACTTCGGTCGAACTGCTGCCGCCAAGATGATGTACCTGGCGCAAGCGCATATTGGCCTGGATCTAGATCTGAAGCCTGAACGTCAAGCTGCCGGGCCACTGGATACCTGGATTTATGATTTCGAGCGGGAAGGTCAAGACAGACGCTGGTTCGAGGTCAATGAAAAGACCTTGGCCAACGGCAGGAGAAAGACGGAGTACCGCTGCTTATCGGCGTTGTCGGAGGCCGCAGCGAGAGCCGAAGCCCTGATGTTGCCCGGCCAGAAAACTGAATTTGACCGCTTGATCTACGCCTTGGCAGACAAGACGACCGAAGAAGTCGAAATCATCGCCACGCTTTTTGCGGTTTGGAACGATTTTCTGATCGTCGGTGGTCAACCGACGGATGCGCAGATCATTGCCGATTTCCGCGAAAACTGGCACGAACGCAAAACACGCTTCACCCCAACTGAGCTCGGCCGATGGCTTGATTGGCTACGCAGAGAGCACATCATTCCTCAAGGACTGCCACCAAGGACCGTACAGCAATCGAGATTAGCTTTCGATTATTGACGATTTTTGAGCAGCCGAATCGCTACCCGCTGACGGCCGCTGGAAGCGGGGAGGGCTGCAGGGGGGCATTCTTGTCTCAGATCCGGCCGAAATCTCTACTTACTTATGGCTCTGATATCGGGGCAGGTCAGGTGCTGGATCAAGGCTATAGCTACATGGAAGCCGTCGGCATCATCCTGTGCAAAGAGAAGAAGCGCACCATCGTCGAATCGCGCTGTGCGATGCGCGCAAGCGCATCGGCCTGGCGACCTACGAAATTGCCAAGACGATCGCGAAGAAGCTGAAGGATCACGTATCATCGCCCAAAGCCATTGCTCGGTTGCTGGAATATATTTGAGGATCGAGCACGTCAGGCGGCTCCCAAGGAATACGGCTGAAGTGCTGTCTGAAGCTAGGTATGACGGGCGCTGATTGATGATATGCCGATACCACGCAAACCGCGCCAGCAACGGGTATGCTTTTCTAACGGTAAGAGCGACGGTAAAGGCTTTTTTCGATCTTAGCCAAACCCTTTAACCATGCAGGGTTGGGCGGGTTGTTGATGATCAAGTGGGAGTGAGGACCGAGCTCGCTCGGTGCATGCAGTTGCTTGCGCCGAGCTTGTCCGCACCTGTGGTATGACCGAGTCGGCCCGCGTGAAGACTCCAGAGCCCGCCAAGTGCGGGTTTTTTTGTGACGGCGGTTTGTTGATGGCTGATTGATCGATGGAAGACTCGATGCAAGACCTGCAGGCAATTCTGAAAGACTTGGCGGATGCTGAACCCTACAAGCCTTCGAAGAAGCTGGTCATGGAGCGCTCAAGAAAGCTGGCGAATTTGCTGCTTGGTCTCGGAGCGATATGCATAGTCCTGCTCGCCATAGCGGGCTTCTGGTACAAGGCCCAGCATACGCCGGCATTGGCTTATACGGCGCTCGCGTTCTACGTTCTGACTTGCCTGTTCAGCATGTTCGCCATACTTGTTGAACCGGCTAGCTCGCTCGTGGTCATGCTGCGCTGGAAAGCGGAAACAACAAAAACATTCATCGCAGAAATCGAAAACGATGAAAGCAACGTCAAGCGTCTGATCCGCTACGGCGACGATGGGTTGAAACGCGCGCAGTACTGGGTTCAACTCAAAATCAAACGGCTCGATACACGCATCGTGTTCTTCTTCGGAGGAAGCACGGCCGTGTACTCGCTGCTCGCGCTCACCTTCTCGAACATCAAGGATGCGGGCGGACTGACGTGGCTCCAACACACGTTCCTGCGCGGCTTTGCAGCCGACAATGTCACGAACACCGCCATCCTCTGGGGCATTGCATTGATATTCGGCGTGTCGATCGGCGTGATCCTGATCAAGAAAGTACAAGCCCGCTACGTGTATCAACAGGAATTGCTGGAGATGGCGTTGATGCGAAAGGCATCATCGCAGCCGAAGCTCTGAAAGCGAGCGCAGGCGCATCACGGGCCTGCCATCACCGCATCCGAAGCATGTCGCTGATCGCCTCCGCCAGCCCTTCCGGATTATCGTAGGCGATCATGTGCGCGGTACCCGGCACGCATTGAACGACACACCCGGCCTGTTCGAATTTCCCGATATCTTCGCTGGTCGCCGATGCAGACAAAATGACGCCTTTCTCCCGATCCAGCCGCGCGAGATCGCCGATCCAGTCTCCCGCATTGTCATCCAGCGCCGACTTTGCCCACTGATAGATCGCATGCGGTGACGCGACTGAAAACGGCCCGAGCCACGCATCGTTCGTTCCTTGCGCTTCCAATTCCGCGAGAAACGCCGCAAAGCCTTGCTCGACGAATTCGTCTTCACTCATCGCGGTGATTTTAGACAGCATGGACACGCCATATTCGTTGAGTCCGGGCTCGCACAGAATGAGCGTGCCGCTTCGATCCGACAACGCCTGCGCCAGTTTCAGCGCAATGAATGCCCCGGCGCTGTGGCCGAAGAGATCGACGCCGGAGAACGTCTGAGCGTCGATGAATTTCGACAGCAATGCCGCCTGCGCTTCCGAGGAATACTTGCCCGAGTCGGGCTTGTCGCTGAAGCCCGATCCCATCAGATCCATCAAAAGCGATCGCTGTCTGGAATAACCCTTCGAAGCAATCACTGGCGGGTAATCGCTGCTCGACGCACAGCCTAAACCGTGAATGAAAAGCAGCGGCTGTTCCATATGCGAGTCTGGATAAAGATCGAAGAAACGGAGAATATTTTCTGATTCGTCTGCAACGAAGGTGTTCATTGTCATCCTTGAGAGCAATGCAAGCAGCAGAATGGCCCGGGTGATGAAGGCGCATTCTTCGATCGACAGGGAATGTCCAGTCCCATATTAAATCGACTCGACATCCGCAAAAGCCGTGCATTCAATTGTGACGATTCCAACCTTATGTCGTGCGGGGTGAGGGCGCTGTCGCTGCTTTGACGCAAGAAAAACTCCACCTGACCAGAATCCTGAAGCGAGGGGGCGTCGCGCTCGAACGCCACTGTCCACTCTCGTTCTAAAAAACCGAACACTACTGTCGCAGCGCGACACTTTTTTCACAAAGGACCGCGAATAGCATCAGGACCTGAACTCGGATGTTTGGGTGGAGCGCAACATGTCTTACAGGTCTTTCATGCCTTACAGATTTCGATCGGCAGCAACCAGCGCCCGCGTCGCGAATCTTGCCGTTCTTCTCGGCTTCTCGGTTTCCTGCGAGGCGGCGGCGTCTCGTTCTGGCTCGGTTCCGAACTTTCTTGCGCAAACCACCCTGGGCGCCGGCGTCAACCCCAACGGCATCGTGGCGTTCAACGAAGGCGCCGTGTTCGTGGCCACGACCGTTACGAATCAAAGCGGCACGCCGGTCGCCGAAGTGCTGATCTTCGGGAAGGTCAACAACACGTACCAACAAATGGGCATGGTCATGCTGAAGGTCGGCGGCTGGGCGGAAGGCATGAGCATCAAGCCGGACAAGACGAACTTGGTCGTTGCAATTAACCAGGGCAGCGTGGCGCCGGTGGACATCCGCGACGCGCTGGCCGGCACGGCGAAGCCTTCGTTCGTCAACCAAAGCAATGGCGGCACGATCGCCAACCCCGGCACCTTCGGGACATCCCACGCCGGACGGCAAATATGCGTTTATCGCCAATGAATGGGGCAAGCTGACGCCCACGTCCGATAAAGGCAACATCGGGATCATCGCGCTCGACAAGCAGCGCGACGGGCGAACCACAGGCACGCAGGTGGGCTTCATACCGATTGTCGGCAGTGGGCTGGCGGGCGTGTCCTTTTCCCCGAGCGGCAAGCGAGCCTTCGTGCCCGCCGAGTACGTGAACGCCACCGAAAACGAAACGCTATCGGGTACCAACAATGCATCGCTCATCAGCACGCAATGCTTCAAGGACAGTCCTCAAGCGACAGGTTCGAATGGCGCGCTCAATGTCATCGATGTGGCAAAGGCCATCCAAGGTGCCGCGACGCCAGGCAGTGCGCCGAACGTCATCGGCAATGCTGTCGTGACCTCTGTCGCTGCGGCCTGTTCGCCGGTTCGGGCCGAGGCAACTCAGGACGGATCCTCCGTGTGGATCACGGCGCGGGGAAGCAACGAGCTGCTGCAATTCGACCGCACCAGACTCGCCGTCGATCCTGACCATGCGTTGTTGCAGAGCGTGGGCAGCAATGGCCTGTTGCCGGTCGGGCTGTACCTGGATCCGGTGCGTCCCTATCTGATGGTGACGAACACGAATCGCTGGACACGAGCCCGACGAGCGCGACGAGCGGGGTGGCTCCGCCCCTCAACCCGGTGGACCTTTCGGTCTTTGATATCTCGGCGCCGCACGCCTGGCTGGTTCAGACGCTCCCGACCGGGCTGTTTCCACGCGAGATTGCCACGATCGACCGCGGGCGAACCGAATTTGTCTACGATTTCGATTCCTCCACCGTGAGCGTGTTCAGGCAAACGGACGAGGGAACGGACTCCGGCGGCGCGGGCATCAGCCCGTCTGGATTCTTCGGCGCGCGCCCGGAACGGCGTTAATCTCTTGGGGCGGACGACCGCGCGAGCCGCAACCGCCCCTGAGGAACCCGCCGACATGCTTCGAACGCTCCTGTTTCGGCTCCTGATCGCATCGCGCGGCCCGACGTGAGCGCGCCTGCCACGGACTCGCTGTTCTTCGCCTTGTTCCCGGACGAAGCCGCGGCCGCGCGTCTCATCGGCTTGTCCACGCAACTCCGCACGCAGTACGGCCTGAAAGCGAAGGCGATACCGCCCGAGCGGCTCCACGTCACGCTGCATTATCTCGGAGCGTTCGCGGGCCTTCCCGACGAACTCGTCGCGCAGGCGCATGCCGCTGCTTCAAGCATCGCGCTGCCGCCCGCCGAAATCGAACTCGCCTGGATCGAAAGCTTCCCGGGCCGTCGCGCGAAGCGTCCGCTGGTGCTTGCAGGCGATGTAAGCCCATCGTTTCACGCTCTCGAACGCACTCTCCACGCCGCGCTCGCTGACGCGGGCATCGCCGTCAAGCCTTATCCGCGATTCGTGCCGCATGTGACGCTGCTCTACGACGAACAGCGCGTGCCGCCCCATCCGGTCGCGCCGGTCGGCTGGCGCGCTGGCGAATTCGCGCTGGTGCGCAGCCTGCTCGGCCAGTCGCGCCACGAAGTCCTCGCGCGCTGGCCGCTCGAAGGCTGATCCGGCAAAACCATCGCACGGAAAGGCTTTCGAAGATTTTTCTGACGGGTTAAGGTTCGGGTATCGATACCCAAGCTGCACGCAACAGCGCTCCGCCCGGATCTCGAATACATGACTCGTTCCCGTCTGCTGCACGTCACGCCCGATACGCATCATGTCCAGATCGATCTGGTCTACGCGACCGATCGCAACCTCACCGGCAAGCCCATCTACAAGGCCCAGCACTGCCTGCTGCTGGAACCCGCCGAAGCCGCGTTGTGCAAGGCCGTCGGGATTGCGCGCAGCATCGGCATGACGCTCAGGATCTTCGACGCCTACCGTCCGCCGCAAGCCCAGAAGGTGCTGTGGGACTTCCTGCCCGATCCGACCTTCATCGCCGAACTCGGACGCGGCTCGAACCACAGTCGCGGCACGGCGCTGGACCTGACGCTCGTCGATCGCGACGGCCAGGAACTCGACATGGGCACCGGATTCGACGCGATGGTGCCCGCGTCCGAACACTTCCACGCGGGCCTGCCGGAGCACGTGCAGCGCAACCGCACCTTGCTGCTGGGCGTGATGCATGGCGCGGGCTTCACGCACATCAAGAGCGAGTGGTGGCATTACGAACTGCCGGGCTCGCGCGAACTCGAGGTGATCGACAACGAAGACAGCGGCCCGCTGCGGCTTATGTGATGGCGGCATTCAAAAGATCCACAGGACGACACCCGATGAAGAAGGCATTGACGGCGCTCGCGTTCGCGGCTGCGCTGACGGCAGGTTTCGGCACGCAGCCGGCGGGCGCGGCCACGCCGAAGGACATGTTCGTCATGGCGACCTTGCTCGACGAATTCACGTCGCTCGATCCCGGCGAGATCTACGAACTGGTGCCGGAGGAATACGTCGCGAACACGTATGACCGGCTGGTGCGCGTGGACCTGAAGGATCCGTCGAAATTCAATGGCGATGTCGCCGAGTCCTGGACCGTGAGCCCCGACGGCCTGACCTTCACCTTCAAGCTGCGTCCGGGCCTCAAGTTCCATTCCGGCAATCCGCTCACCGCCGACGACGTCGCCTGGTCGATCCAGCGCACCGCGCTGCTCGACAAGGGCGCGGCGGCCGTGCTCGCGGGCATCGGGCTCACGAAGGCGAACGCGCTGCAGAACGTGAAGAAGCTGGACGACGCCACGGTCTCCGTGACGACCGACCGCCGCTACGCCCCGACCTTCGTGCTGAACGTGCTCGGTTCGTGGCCGGCGTCGGTAGTGGATCGCAAGCTGCTCGAAACGCACGCGAAGGGCAATGACTACGGCAATGAGTGGCTCAAGACCAACGAAGCCGGCTCGGGCGCCTACAAGCTCGTCAAGTGGACGGCGAACGACAGCATCGTGTTGCAGCGTTTCGAAGGCTATCGCGTGCCGCTCGCGATGAAGCGCATCGTGCTGCGCCACGTGACCGAGGCCGCGAGCCAGCGGCTGATGATCCAGAACGCCGACATCGACGTGGCGCGCGATCTCTCGCCCGACGACCTCGACACGCTGTCGAAGTCCGGCGTCATCAAGGCGACGGCCGTGCCGCAGGCCACGCTGATGTACCTCGGGCTCAACAACAAGAACCCGAATCTCGCGAAGCCCGAAGTCTGGGAAGCCATGAAGTGGCTGATCGATTATCAGGGCATCCAGAAGAACGTGATCCGCACCACCTACAAGGTGCATGAAACCTTCCTGCCTGAAGGCTTTCTCGGCGCCTTGAACGAAAACCCGTATCACCAGGATGTCGCGAAGGCCAAGGCGTTGCTCGCGAAGGCCGGGCTCGCGAACGGTTTCACCGTGAAGATGGACGTGCGCAACGACTACCCGTACAGCGAGATCGCGCAGGCGGTGCAGGCCAATCTCGCGCTCGCGAACATCAAGGTGCAACTCGTGCCGAGCGACAACAAGCAGACGCTCGGGCGCTATCGCGCGCGGGCGCATGACATCTACATCGGCGAGTGGTCGGCGGACTATATCGATCCGCACAGCAACGCCCAGGGCTTCGTGTGGAATCCGGACAACTCGGACGCATCGAGCTACAAGATGCTCGCGTGGCGCAACGCGTGGGACATCCCGCAACTGACGAAGGAAACCGATGCCGCGCTCGCCGAGAGCGACACGAAGAAGCGCGCGCAGCTGTACGAGAAGATGCAGCGCGAGGTGCTGGCGAAGTCGCCGTTTGTGATCATGTTCCAGAAGGTGTCGCAGGTGGCGGCGCGCCCGGGCGTGACCGGCCTCGAAGTCGGGCCGATCAACGATCTCGTGTCCTATCGCAATCTCAGGAAGCAGTGAGCGACGCCGTGCGCACGGTGAGCTTCTTCGAGCGCGTGCGCGCCGCCGGCGCGCGGCGCGGCGGCGTGCGCTTCGCGTGGGCGCTGCTGCGCTGGTTTGCAATGCTCGCCATCACCTTCACCGGGCTGCTGGCGATCACGTTCTTCATTGGCCGCAAGATTCCGATCGACCCCGTGCTGGCCATTCTCGGCGACCGCGCGTCCGCCACCGCCTATGCCGCCGCGCGGCTGCAACTCGGCCTCGACAAGCCGCTCGTCGAGCAATTCCTGATCTACGCGCGCGATGTGCTGCATGGTCATCTCGGCATCTCGCTGCTGACAGCGAATCCCGTCATCGATGACATCAAGCGCGTGTTTCCCGCCACCCTCGAACTGGCGACGCTGTCGACCTTCATCGGCGTGGCGATCGGCGTGCCGCTCGGCGTTGTGGCAGCAGTGCGGCACAACCGGATCGTGGATCATGTCGCGCGCGTGATCGGGCTTGCGGGCAGTTCGGTGCCGGTGTTCTGGCTTGCGCTGATGGGCCTGCTGCTGTTCTACGCACGGCTGCATTGGGTGTCGGGTCCGGGCCGCATCGATCCGCTCTACGACGGCATGGTCGATACCCGCACCGGCAGCCTGCTTATCGATGCGCTGCTCGCCGGCGAGTGGGATGTCTTCAAAAACGCGTTCTCGCACATCGCGCTGCCGGCGGGCGTGCTGGCGTTCTATTCCATCGCGTATCTGTCGCGCATGACGCGCTCGTTCATGCTCGAACAACTGAGCCAGGAATACGTGACGACGGCGCGCGCCAAGGGCCTGCCCGAGCGCCGCGTGATCTGGCGTCACGCGTTCGGCAATATCGCGGTGCCGTTGCTGACGGTGATCGCGCTTGCCTATAGCTATCTGCTCGAAGGTTCGGTGCTGACCGAGATCGTGTTCGCGTGGCCCGGCATCGGCTCTTATCTGACGGGCGCGCTGCTCAACGCCGACATGAACGCCGTGCTCGGCAGCACGCTCGTGATCGGCGCGACCTTCATTGCGCTCAATCTGCTAACCGATGCGCTGTACCGCGTCTTCGATCCCCGCGCGCGCTGACATGGAGCCCACACGCCGATGCAATCGCCCGCGGAACGCACGCCGATGACACGCGAACGTGGAAGCTTACGCGCCTGGCTGCTCACCGACACGCCCGCGTCCGCGCGTCAGGCGTCGCTCGGGCGCGCGTACCGGCGCTGGCGGAGTCTCGCGTCGAATCCACTCAGCATGCTCGGCCTCGCGATCCTGCTGGTGCTCGTGCTGATGGCCGCGTTCGGGCCGCTCGCCGTCACGCGCGATCCGTTGGCGCAAGTGCTCGCCGAACGCCTGACGCCGCCGGGCGCGGCGCACTGGTTCGGCACCGATCAGCTCGGCCGCGATATCCTCTCGCGGCTCGTGTACGGCTCGCGCCTGACGCTGGCGATCGCGCTGCTGGTGGTCGTGCTCGTCGTGCCGGTGGGCTTGCTGATCGGCACGGTGGCGGGCTATTGCGGCGGCATCGTCGATACGGTGCTGATGCGCGTCACCGACGTCGCGCTCGCGTTTCCGAAGATCGTGCTGGCGCTGGCCTTCGCCGCGGCGCTGGGGCCGGGCGTGCTGAATGCGGTCATCGCGCTCTCGATCACCGCGTGGCCGCCGTATGCGCGGCTCGCGCGCGCCGAGTCGCTGCGGCTCGCGCAGTCGGACTATATCCACGCGGCGCGCCTGCAAGGGGCCTCGCATCTGCGCATCGTGCTGCGTTATATCGTGCCGATGTGTTCGTCGTCGGTCATCGTGCGCGCCACGCTCGACATGGCCGGCATCATTCTCGCCGTCGCGGGGCTGGGCTTTCTCGGGCTGGGCGCGCAGCCGCCGAGCCCGGAATGGGGCTACATGGTCGCCGCCGGCCGCAACGTGCTGCTGGACGCCTGGTGGGTCGCGACCATTCCCGGCCTCGCGATCCTCGCGGTGAGCCTCGCCTTCAACCTGCTCGGCGACGGTCTGCGCGACGTCTTCGATCCCCGTCATGGAGGCTGACATGGATGAGCCGCTGGCACGGATCGACGGCCTGAAGGTGGCCTTCACCGCCACCGACGGCACGCTCACGCCTGCCGTGCGCGGCGTCTCGCTGACGGTGCAACGCGGCGAACGGCTCGGCATCGTCGGGGAATCGGGCTCGGGCAAGTCGCTGACCGGGCGCGCGCTGCTCGGCTTGCTGCCGCCCGAGGCGCGCTGGTCCGCCGACGCGCTGCGCTTCGAAGGGCAGGATCTGCTGGCGATGCGGCCGAAGGAACGGCGCCGGTTGTGCGGCACGCGCATGAGCATGATCCTGCAGGACCCGAAGTACTCGCTGAATCCGGTGATGACGGTCGCGCAGCAGATGCGCGAGACCTTCGTCCGGCAGACGCCCGGCGAGAGCCGGCGACAGCTGCGCGAGCGCATCGTCGCGGCGCTGGAAGCGGTGCATATCCGCGATCCGCAGCGCGTGGCCGATGCCTATCCACACGAGCTGTCGGGCGGCATGGGGCAGCGCGTGATGATCGCGATGATGGTGAGCGCGGGGCCGCGACTCCTGATCGCCGACGAGCCCACGAGCGCGCTCGACGTCCTCGTGTCGATGCAGGTGCTGGCCGTGCTCGACGAGATGATCGAACGCCACGACACCGGGCTCGTGTTCATCAGTCACGATCTGCCGCTGGTGATGTCGTTCTGCGACCGCGTCGCGGTGATGTACGGCGGGCGCATCGTCGAGACCTGTGCGGCGCGCGATCTGCGGCACGCCACGCATCCCTATACGCAAGGTCTGCTCGCCGCGCATCCGCCGCTCGATCATCCCCCCGACGAACTGCCGACCTTGCGTCGCGATCCCGCCTGGCTCGCGGAGACGTTCGACGCGGGAGTCGCGCGATGATCGAAATCGAGCGCGCGCTGATCCGCTTCAGCACCCGCACCGGTCACGTCGATGCCGTGCGCGACGTGTCCTTGCAAGTGGAGGAGGGCGAGGTGTTCGGGCTCGTCGGGGAATCGGGCAGCGGCAAGTCGACGCTCCTGCGCGGCCTCGCCGGTCTCGTGCCGCTCGCGAGCGGGACGATGCGCATCGGCGGCGAGACGACGCCGCGCCGCGCGCGCCGCGATGTGCAGATGGTGTTCCAGGACCCGTACGGCGCACTGCATCCGCGCTTCACCGTCGACAAGACCTTGCGCGAGCCGCTCGCCATTCACGGCATTGGCGACCCGGACGCGCGCATCCTCGCCGCGCTGGGCGAAGTCGGGCTCGGGCCGGCCTTCAGGTTTCGCTATCCGCATCAGTTGTCGGGCGGCCAGCGGCAGCGGGTGTCGATCGCGCGTGCGCTGATCGTCGGGCCGCGCGTGCTGCTGCTCGATGAACCCACGTCCGCGCTCGACGTGTCCGTCCAGGCCGAAATCCTGAATCTGCTGCGGCGGCTGCATCGGGAACGCAAGCTTACGATGGTCCTCGTCAGCCACAACCTGTCGGTCATCGGCTTCCTGTGCAGCCGGATTGCCGTGATGCGCAATGGCGAGATCGTCGAGCAGGTGAGCGTGGACGCGGTGCGCGCGCGCCGCGTCGAACACGAGTACACGCGGCGCCTGCTCGCCGCCACCGAAGGCTATACGCGTCGTCCGCATGGGGCGCCACGGACGTAGTCGTCGTACAAGCATATCCGGCAGCGCGCGGTCAAACGCATGTTGCGCAAAGGACGCATATCGATGTCAGTAAGCCCTGTATACGGTGCTAACCCACAGAGCGCGCTTCATCAGACGAAAACCGCTCCGCGCCCGCTGATAGAATAGGCACTGGATTGTCGAGACGTGCCGAACACCATATGAATTGGGTCTTCCGGCTGCCCTCCGACTTCAGGCTAACCAACGCAAATCGTGACAGACCGTGCCCGCCCCAGACGGGCGCCAACCGGTCGAAATCCCCGATGAAATTGCTAGATGCTTTGGTCGAACAGCGGATCAATGAAGCCGCCGCACGTGGCGAGTTCAACGACTTGCCGGGCGCGGGCGCTCCGCTCCAGTTCGCAGACGACGTCCTCGTGCCCGAGGAAGTGCGCGTCGCCAATCGAATTCTCAAGAATGCGGGCTTTGTCCCGCCTGCCGTCGAGCAACTCCGGGCCCTTCGCGGCCTCCAGGAGGAGTTCGACCGGGTGACGGATCCCGCCGCCCGCTGCCAGCTGCAAGCCAGGATGCTCGCCCTCGACATGGCCCTCGAATCGTTGCGTGGTGGCGGTTGCGTGCCGCACGAATATCGCCGGCGTATTGCCGAACGGCTCTCGGAGCGCGCGCTGTCCCGCGCGGCGCAACCGCCGAAGTGACCGTCACTTCCGACGCGCCGCCTCCGGGCGACTTGCCCGCAGCGCTTTCTGCTGCGGATTTCCCCAGCGAACGCGACCGCCGTTTCATGGCGCTCGCGCAGCGCGCCGCCGACGAAGCCCGCCGCGCGGGCGAGGTGCCGGTGGGCGCCGTCATCGTGCTGGGCGATGAAGTCATCGCCACCGGTTTCAACCATCCGATCCACGCGCACGATCCGTCCGCGCACGCCGAAATGGTCGCGCTGCGCGCCGCTGCGCAGAAGCTCGAAAATTACCGGTTGCCGGGCTGCGAACTCTATGTGACGCTCGAGCCCTGTTTGATGTGCTCGGGCGCGATCATGCATGCACGCATAGCACGCGTCGTCTACGGCGCCACCGATCCGAAAACGGGTGCCTGCGGCAGCGTAATCGACGTGTTCGCGAACGGGCAGCTCAATCACCACACGTCGGTGACGGGCGGCGTGCTTGCCGACGAGTGCGGCCACGCGCTGAAGAATTTCTTTGCCGAACGCAGGCGTCTGGCCCGGGAAGAACGCGATGCACGTCGCGCGCGGGAAGCCGCGGCTGCGTCGGGCGCGGGCGTTTCTTCTTCCGCAACGATCACGAATCCAACGACAACACCGTGAAAACACGCACCATCGACCTCGTTGCGCCCTCCGGTTATCCGGGCGATCCCGCCGCAGTGGAGCGCGGACTCACGCGTCTGCGCAGGGAAGGGCATCGGCTGGAGAACGCCGAGGCGACGCGCCGGCGCTTCCAGCGTTTCGGCGGCACGGATGCGGAGCGCGCGGCGGATCTGAACCGTCTCGCCGATCCTGGGCGTCCGCTGCCCGATATCGTGCTGGCGGTGCGCGGCGGCTACGGCGCGACGCGTCTTCTGCACGGGCTCGATTATCTGGGCCTGCGCCGTCTGGCAGATCAGCCGGTGGCGATCGTCGGTCACAGCGATTTCACGGCGATCCAGTGCGCGCTCTACGCGCATGCGGGCGTGAAGAGTTTCGGCGGGCCGATGTTCGCAGGCGATTTCGGCGCCGAGAACCTGAGCGCCTTCACGATGCAGCACTTCTGGAACGCGATCTCGCACGCGGAGTTCACGGTGCGGAGCAACGTGCCGCAGCGTGAGTCGGTCGATGCCACCGGCATGCTGTGGGGCGGCAATCTGGCGATTCTGGCGTCGCTGGTGGGTACGCCGTATCTGCCGCCGGTCGAAGGCGGGATTCTGTTCATCGAAGACGTCAACGAGCATCCGTTCCGTATCGAGCGGATGATCTATCAGCTGCATCAGGCGGGCGTTCTCGGGCGGCAGCAGGCGATCGTGATGGGCGAGTTCTCCGGTGGACGGCTCTCGGACTACGATAACGGCTATTCCCTCGACGCCATGATCGAGCAGGTGCGCACCGTGACGGGCGTTCCGGTGATCACGGGCCTGCAATTCGGGCACGTCGAGAACTTGCTGACGCTGCCTTTCGGTGCGACGGCGCATCTCGTCGCCGAGCCGCGCGGATTCATGCTGAAGCTGTCCGACTATCCGCACCTGAGTTGAGGCTCAATGCGGAACCGCAAAAGGCGCCGCAAGGCGCTTTTTTTTTCGTCTCCACGGGCAACTAACCGCCGAATTTTGCTTTGCACGCCGTATCAGGTACCGCCATCGGCCGCGAACGATTGTCGACAAAAACGTGCGTGCAATGCTGACAAAAACGGAAGTAATGGGCTGAGAGGCCCTTATTTACGGCGTCTCAGCGTGCATGAGCTGCTGAAAACAGTCGATTCGCAGCAATTAATTGAAATTGATTGTTGACAATCATTATGTCGCTTCTAAGATGGTCAACATGCAAGCGAGCACATCATGTCCGACGCCCAGTCCACTGCCGCACTGAATGCCTTATCGAGCGCCCCCGGCAACCCGGGCGCGGCGAATGCCGAGTCGATCGCCGAGAACATCCGCGACGCGATCCTCGAACATCGTCTGGCGCCAGGCGCCAAGCTGACCGAGGCGCAACTATGCGAAGTCTTCGCGGTGAAGCGCGGCACGGTACGTCAGGCGCTGGCGCAACTGGCGAACGAACGGCTCGTCGATCTGGAGCCGAACCGCGGCGCCTTCGTCGCGAGTCCGTCGCTGCAGGAAGTGCATGAAGTATTCGAGATGCGCCGCATCATCGAGCTGGCGGTCGTCGAACGGATCGCGCAGGGGCATGGCACGCGCCGCCTCAAGTCGATCAGCGCGACGATCGGACGGGAGCGCCGCGCCTTCGAAAGCCACGATTTTTCGTCATGGATCCGGCTCTCCGGCGAGTTCCATACGGAGCTCGCGGCGCTCACCGGCAACACGGTGCTGTGCGACTGTCTCGCCGGTCTGGTCGCGCGCTCGACGCTGATCTCGGCGCTGTACGAGTCACTCGGCAAGAGTTCGTGTTCGTTCGAGGATCACGAAGCCATCCTCGCCGCGCTCGACGCAGGTCGCGCACCCGAGGCCGCCGAATTGATGGCCCGCCATCTGCGCGATGTCGAACTGAAGATGCTGGAGCGGCCGGCGCGCGGCGCGGTCGATCTGAGGGAAGTATTCGCAAGGCCCGCCGGACGCGACACGCCGTCCGACACGTAGTAACCACACGATCCAGTCACACCGCGCCCCGTCATATACCGGGCGCGCGGCCAGTCGCATGCGTCGAAAACGCAACGCGCGTTGCATTGAACCGAACGCTCACATGAGCAGCACATGAGCAGCAGATGAACAACCGCCGCCGGGCGGGCGCCAAGGCACATGCCTGAAGCGCTCTCGGCTTCACGCCCGGTGGCGCAAACGCAAATCCAAAGAGTATCGCGCTGCGCCGGACAGGAAAGGACGCCAGCGAAGGTATCCGGCCCGCAAGGGTCTTTCGGGAATCTGCAGTCATTCATCACGCAAGCAGCCAATGAAGGAGACGTCATGGCCCAGTTCAGTGCATCAGGCAGCTCAGCCCTGCCGCAATACGAAGAGCAGGCCCCCGGACACGATCCGGGCATGCCCGCCGGTTACAGCGACCGCCTCTACAACGAAGATCTCGCCCCGCTCAAGAACCAGACCTGGGGCGCCTACAACATCTTTGCCTTCTGGATGTCCGACGTGCACAGCGTCGGCGGCTACGTGTTTGCCGGCAGTCTGTTCGCGCTCGGCTTGACGAGCTGGCAAGTGCTGGTGTCGCTGTTGATCGGCATCGGCTTCGTCAATGTGCTCTGCAACCTGATCGCGAAACCGAGCCAGGTTGCGGGCGTGCCGTATCCGGTCGCATGCCGCGCCACTTTCGGCGTGCTCGGCGCGAACATTCCGGCCGTAATCCGCGGCCTCATCGCTGTGGCGTGGTACGGCATCCAGACCTATCTCGCCTCGAGCGCACTGGTGATCGTGGTGCTGAAGTTCGTGCCTTCGCTGATGCCTTATGCCGATGTCCACAAGTACGGCTTCGTCGGGCTCTCCGCGCTCGGCTGGGCGGGCTTCATGCTGCTGTGGGTGCTGCAGGCCGTCGTGTTCTGGCGCGGCATGGAGATGATCAAGAAGTTCATCGACTTCGCCGGTCCCGCCGTTTACGTGGTCATGTTCATGCTCGCCGGCTACATGGTGTGGCGCGCGGGCATCAGGAACATCGGCCTGAACCTCGGCGGCGTGAAGTATCACGGCATGGAGGTGATCCCGGTGATGATCACCGCGATCTCGCTGGTCGTGTCGTACTTCTCCGGTCCGATGCTCAACTTCGGCGACTTCTCGCGCTACGGCAAGAGCTTCCGCAGCGTCAAGCGCGGCAACTTCTGGGGATTGCCCGTCAACTTCCTGGCGTTCTCGCTGGTCACGGTCATCACCACCGCGGCCACCTTGCCGGTGTTCGGCCAGCTGATTACCGATCCGGTCGAAACCGTCGGCCGCATCGATCATCCGACCGCCGTGATCCTCGGCGCGCTGACCTTCACGATCGCGACCATCGGCATCAACATCGTCGCGAACTTCGTGTCGCCGGCCTTCGACTTCTCGAATGTCGCGCCGAAGCTCATCAGCTGGCGCATGGGCGGCATGCTCGCCGCGACCGCGTCGATCTTCATCACGCCGTGGAACCTGTTCAACAACCCGGCCGTGATCCATTACACGCTGGATATCCTGGGCAGCTTCATCGGACCGCTGTACGGCGTGCTGATTCTCGACTTCTACATGGTCAAGCGCGGCAAGCTCTCCGTCGACGATCTCTACACCGTCTCCGAGCAAGGCCGCTACTGGTACACGAAGGGCGTGAACCGCCGTGCGGTGATGGCGCTGCTGCCGGCCGCCGTGATCGCGATCCTGTGCGTGATGCTGCCGTCGCTCGAAGGCGCTGCGAACTTCTCGTGGTTCATCGGCGCGGGCCTGGGCGCGCTGTTCTATTACTTCCTCGCGGACCGCAAGTATCCGGTCTGATGCCGTGAACCGACAAGAACCAACAGGAACCTGAGAGCCTTTTCGAAGCAGTACGTGGAGAACCGCAATGCGCATCAAACTGATCAACCCCAACACGACGCAGCGCATGACCGACGCGATGGGCCACTGCGCCCGGCAAGTGGCCGCGCCCGGCACGGAGATCGTGGCGGTAAGCCCGACGATGGGCCCGCCGTCGATCGAAGGCTATTACGACGAAGCGGTGGCCTCGCTCGGCCTGCTGGCCGAGATCGAGGCGGGAGAGAAGCAGGGTTTCGACGGCTATGTGATCGCCTGTTTCGGCGATCCCGCCCTGTACGCGGCGCGCGAACTGGCGCGCGGACCGGTGATCGGCATCGCGGAGGCCGCGATGCATGCGGCGAGCGTGATCGCGCCGGGCTTCTCGGTGGTGACGACCTTGCAGCGTACGGTCGGCATGGCGTGGCATCTGGCCGAGCGCTACGGCATGTCGCGCTTCTGCAAGAACGTTCGCGCCACCGACGTCGCCGTGCTCGAACTGGACGAGCCGGGTTCGTCGGCGCGGCAAACGATCATCGACGAATGCCGGCGCGCGCTCGACGAGGACGGCTCGGACGCCATCGTGCTCGGCTGCGCGGGCATGGCGGAGTTCTGCCGCGAAGTGGAGGACGCGGTGGGCGCGCCGGTCGTGGAAGGCGTCACGGCGGCCGTGAAATGGACCGAGGCGCTCGTCGCGCTGAAACTCCATACCGCCAAGCGCGGCGACTACGCGCGGCCGCTGGCGAAGCACTACGACGGCGTGCTGGCCGATTTCAGTCCGCGCTGAGCCTGCAACGGCGCGCCGGCGGGTTCCACATACCGCTGGCGTGACCCGGATTATCTGCCCTGATGTATGGGCGCGTCCGGGTCTTTTGGCTAAACTGAATCGTCAACAATCCCGCTTTTTCAACGCCAGACTGCGAACGCCCAGCCATGTCACACGATCCGAACTATCCACGCGACCTGATCGGCTACGGCCGCCACCCGGTCCAGGCCAACTGGCCGGGGAATGCACGCATTGCCGTGCAATTCGTGCTCAATTACGAGGAAGGCGGCGAGAACTGCGTGCTGCACGGCGATCCGGGCTCGGAACAGTTCCTGTCGGAGATCGTCGGCGCGGCGTCGTATCCGTCGCGTCACATGAGCATGGAGTCGATCTACGAATATGGCTCGCGCGCAGGTGTGTGGCGCATCCTGCGCGAGTTCGAGAAGCGCGGTTTGCCGCTCACCATTTTCGGCGTGGGCATGGCCATCGAACGTCATCCGGAACTGGCGAAGGCGTTCGTCGAACTGGGACATGAGATCGCGTGCCATGGCTATCGCTGGATTCACTATCAGGACATGTCGGCGGAGCGCGAAGCGGAACACATGCGCCTCGGCATGGAAGCGATCGAACGCGTGACCGGCGTGCGGCCGCTCGGCTGGTACACCGGCCGCGACAGTCCCAACACGCACCGGCTGGTGGCGGAGTACGGCGGCTTCCTCTATGACTCGGACAACTACGGCGACGACCTGCCGTTCTGGACCGAAGTGGAGGTGACAGGCGGCGAGAAGAAACCGCATCTGATCCTGCCGTACACGCTCGACACCAATGACATGCGCTTCGCGACGCCGCAAGGCTTCAATACCGGCGATCACTTCTTCACCTATCTGAAGGACGCGTTCGACGTGCTGTACGCCGAGGGCGACGAAGCGCCGAAGATGCTCTCGATCGGCATGCATTGCCGTTTGCTGGGCCGTCCGGGCCGCTTCCGCGGCCTGCAGAAATTCCTCGATCACATCGAGCAGCACGACCGCGTGTGGGTCACGCGGCGCGTGGACATCGCGCGGCACTGGCGCGAGCACCATCCTTTCGATCAATCCAGCAACGGGACGGCGGCATGAAGGCGATGACCTACTCACTCGACCAACTCAATTCCATGCCCGCCGACACCTTCGTGACGGTGCTCGCCGGCATCTTCGAACATTCGCCGTGGGTGCCGGAAGCGGCGGCGCGGCAGCGTCCCTTCAAGGACATCGACACGCTGCATGCGGCGATGTCGCGCATCGTCGAGACGGCGGGCGAAGAGAAGCAGCTCGCGCTGATCAACGCCCACCCGGAACTCGCGGGCAAGGCGGCGGTGCGCGGCGAACTGACCGCCGAGTCGACGCGCGAGCAAAGCGGCGCGGGCCTCGACCTGTGCACGCAGGAAGAATTCGACCGGCTGCAGTCACTCAATACGCGCTATCGCGAGAAGTTCGGCTTTCCGTTCATCCTCGCGGTGCGCGGCTATGACCGGCACGGCATCATCGCGAACTTCGAGCAGCGCGTGCATCACGATCGCGCCGAAGAGCTGCGCACGAGCCTCGACCAGATCTACCGGATCGCCCGTTTCAGGCTGAACGACCTGATCCAGGCTTGATCCGTCTTCACCGCCACGCTCCACGATAAGGACTTGATAAATGGCTATTCCGACACTCGATCCCAACGCACCCGAATTCACGCGCCGCCATGTGAACCTGGCGGATCCGCGTCTGGGCGCGCAGGCACTCGAGGCGAGCGACGATTTCTTCGCGCCGAAGGAGCGCATGCTGAATCCCGAGCCGGCCGTGTTCATTCCCGGCAAGTTCGACGATCACGGCAAGTGGATGGACGGCTGGGAAACCCGCCGCAAGCGTTCGACCGGCTATGACTGGTGCATCGTCAAGCTGGCGCGGCCGGGCGTCATCAAGGGCATCGATCTCGATACGAGCCACTTCACCGGCAACTTCCCGCCGGCGGCGTCGATCGAGGGTGCGCATGTGATCGAAGGCGCGCCGAACCAGTCGACGCAGTGGACCGAGATCGTGCCGTCCACGACCTTGCAGGGCAACAACCATCACTATCTGGACGTGAAGACGGAGCAGCCGTTCACGCATTTGCGCGTGAACATCTATCCGGACGGCGGCATTGCGCGGCTGCGCGTCTATGGCCAGCCGCAGCTCGACTGGAGCCGTGCGGACCGCAATACGCTGGTCGATCTCGGCGCGATGGAAAACGGCGCCTATCTGGTCGGCACCAACAACCAGCACTTTGGCTTGGCGTCGACGCTGCTGATGCCGGGCCGCGGCGTCAACATGGGCGACGGCTGGGAAACGCGCCGCCGACGCGAACCGGGCAACGACTGGTGCATCGTCGCGCTGGCGCAACCGGGCGTCATCAAGAAGGTGGAAGTGGATACCGCGCACTTCAAGGGCAACTATCCCGACCGCTGCTCGCTCCAGGCGGCGTATGTGAAGGGCGGCACGGACAGCTCGCTCGTCACGCAGGCGATGTTCTGGCCGGTCCTGCTCGGCGAACAGAAGCTGCAGATGGACAAGCAGCATTTCTTCGAATCCGAGCTCGAAGCGCTCGGTCCGGTGACGCACGTGCGCTTCAACATCTTCCCTGACGGCGGCGTGTCGCGCCTGCGTCTTTTCGGAACCCTGGCATCATGAAGAAACTCGTCATCGAACCGTTGACGCGCGCTGCATTCGAGCCGTTCGGCGATGTCATCGAGCTCGATGGCGCGAAGCAGATCCCGATCAACCTGGGTACGACGATCCGTTTCCACGATCTGTGCCGTGTCGATGTGACGGACGGCGGCGGTCACGCGATCGTCAATCTCTTTCGCGGGCAGCCGCGCGCGCTGCCGTTCGAATGCACGATGCTGGAACGGCATCCGTTCGGCAGCCAGGCGTTCATTCCGCTGGATGACCGACCGACTCTGGTGGTCGTCGCGCCCGCGGGCGATCTCGACGAAACGAAGATTCGCGCTTTCGTCACGCGCGGCTGGCAGGGCGTCAACTACGCGAAGGGCGTATGGCATCATCCGTTGCTCGCGCTGGACAAGGTGAGCGATTACATCGTCGTCGATCGTGGCGGCGGCGAAGGGCATAACCTCAACGAGCAGGACCTGAGAGAGTCGTTGTGGCTGACTGAAGAAGCCATGCGCTGAGACGCATCGTCGGGCGGACAGGGAAGGACCGGTTGCAGTCGAGCCGGTCCTTTTTGTTTTGGGGCGTTAAGATAGGCGGCTCATTTCCCCGACGACCCACACACGATGATCGATCTGCGCAGCGATACCGTTACCCGTCCCAGTCAGGCCATGCTCGCCGCGATGTCGGCGGCCGAAGTCGGCGACGACGTCTGGGGCGACGATCCCACCGTCCTCAAGCTCCAGGCGACGCTCGCCGAACGCACCGGCAAGGAAGCCGGACTGTTCTTTCCGAGCGGCACGCAAAGCAATCTCGCGGCACTGATGGCGCATTGCGCGCGCGGCGACGAGTACATCGTCGGGCAGGCGGCGCATACCTACAAGTACGAAGGCGGCGGCGCCGCGGTGCTGGGCAGCATCCAGCCGCAGCCCATCGAGAACGCAGCGGACGGCTCGCTGCCGCTCGAGAAGATCGCGGCGGCCATCAAGCCTATCGACAATCACTTCGCGCGCACGAAGCTGCTCGCGCTCGAGAACACCATCGGCGGGAAAGTGCTGCCGGCGTCGTATGTCGACGAGGCGACGCGTCTTGCACGCGCTCGCGGGCTGTCGGCGCATCTGGACGGCGCGCGCGCATTCAATGCGGCGGTGGCGTCGGGCAGGCCGATTGCGGACATCTGCGCGCCGTTCGACAGCGTGTCGATCTGTTTTTCGAAGGGGCTGGGTGCGCCGGTCGGCTCGGTGCTGGTGGGGCCGCGTGCGTTGCTGGACGTGGCGGGCCGCTGGCGCAAGGTGCTGGGCGGCGGGATGCGGCAAGCGGGACTGCTCGCGGCTGCTTGTCTGCATGCGCTGGACCATCATGTCGAAGGGCTCGCGCGGGATCACGAGAACGCCGAGCGTCTCGCCGCGGGGCTTGCGCAGATCGAACCGATCAAGGTGCTGTCGCAAGCCACGAACATGGTGTTTGCGCAGATTCCTGAAACGCATTGCGCTTCGCTGGAGGCGTATCTGAAGGAGCGGGGCATTCTGATGCAGATGCTGTATGCGTCGCGGTTCGTGACGCATCGGGATGTGTCGCGGGAAGATGTCGATACGGTGATTCAGGCGGTCAAGGGGTATTTTGCGCGGTGAGGTGTTTCGATTGCGTATCGGAGAGGCGGGCTCGATGAAATCGTCTGCCTGGTTGAATCGGCTCGGAGGAAAGGGCCGATTCAACCAGCGGTCAGCAGGAGTAGGGAGCATCCGATAGATGCTTCACTCATCCAGGAATTCGATTCCCTTCGGATATGCGAAGTCGAATTCAACGACTGTCGATGTAAAACCCGTCTAGCCGGATCTGCGCCAGATAACCGTCTTCCGTTGCTCCAAACGCAAGCTTTTCATTGATTGCGTACCAGGAGGCCGCAGTGAACCAAGACAGATAGAGCGTGCCGTTTGTGCGTTCGTAGTAGATCCTCGGCTCTTCAATTCCTCCCGCGCGATTGTTTGAATCGACATCCGTCGAGAAGGTGAGTACGGACAGTGGCGCCTCGACATACGGGAAGGTGCAATCAATCCATTGCGCCGGATTCGCCAGAATATCCCAGTCAATCACTCGCTTTCTTGAATCGAGCGCCATTGAGAACGAACTGCCTGTGAGAACGTAGCCACGGGAATGGATACTGAATTGGCAGTCGAGCGCCTGACTTAGCGTCCCGGTGTCTGTCGTAGGTTCGCCATCACCATAAGTAATCTCGCACATCAATGAACAGGCGTTAACATCCCAGTAGCTTTTGACCAAAGGAGGTTCATGCGGTGCCGGCTCTTCCTTGATCATCAGGTTCATTTGATCTGCTTATAGAGAAAATGAAGAATAGTATAGTCTTTCTCGCGTACCAGCACTTCGAGCACATACGCCTTCCCGTTAATCTTGATGGCTTGTTCATACATGGATAACCCTTTCATGTTTCTCGGATCCGGGCCACGCTTTCCAAACATTATTGTGAGTCGCAGGATATGCACGGGCACGAATCGATGGGGGTTTCTCATGTGCGTCAGCGGTTGAGCCGCAAACTTTATTGGTGCACCTGCGCCATCGCAAGATAGCGCGATCGCAATCCGGATAAGGTATGTTCGCCGACAGCCGCCCCTATACCCCGAAGTCCCGAGCGAGTAAAACTTTGCATTCCTGCGCGCCAAAACCCTCCGACCATCAAGATAATGTCGAGTGGATCGAGCAGCGGTGTTTCCAGTGATTTTTCCGTTAAATGCAAGATCCCGCCGAGCGAGTAAATCCGGGAAACGCCCGCAATCTCATCCTGATACCCAATGACGGCGTTCAGATATTCGTCGTAGATTGGTTTCGCCCGTTGTGGGACACCGGGCGGACGCAATTCGAAATGTCAGATGTCACTGGTTTATGCTCATCATCCCAGTGGTACGACGGCTCAGTATGGTCATACTGTACGGACGCTGGAAAATCCATTGTTGACTAACCCGTATCAGAATAAGCGCACAAGCGCGCTATCCAAGCGATACTCTCGCGCCGGATCGAAGGCTGATACACGAATAGTCTTAAAAATACGGATCTGTTCTCGTAAAGCGGTCGCGAACGTATTCGATACCCCGCAATCGGCGCTGCAAAACAAAAACCCCGGTTTCCTGGACCGAAGTCCACCGAACCGGGGTTCCGTTCAAACTTGAACCAGGCTTTTTCAAGCCAGAAGCACCACCTTACTCCACCGCCCCTCCCGCAAACCACGCCGCCACCTTCTGCCGCTCGGCATCGGTCATCTGCGTGACATTCCCCAGCGGCATCGCCTTCAGCGTCACCGCCTGCTGATTCACGCGCTGCGCGTTCTGCTTGATCTCCGCCGGCGTATCCAGCAACACGCCCGCCGGCGCGCTGCCCATCATCGTCGGATGCGCGGAATGACACGTCGCGCAGCGCTGCTGAATGATCGGCTGGATATCCGCGACCTTGATCGTCGGCGCACCGGCGGCCTGCGCGACGGGCATCGTCGGCGCGGGCATCGTCCACGCGAACGCGCCCAGCACCAGCACCAGTCCCGCGACCGGCATGTACCACAGCACCTGGCCGCGATGACGCATCACGAAGAACTGGCGGATCAGCGCGCCGGCCAGCATGATCAGCACCAGAATCAGCCAGTTGAACTTGTGCGTGTAGGTCATCGCATAGTGGTTCGACAGCATCGCGAACACCACCGGCAGCGTGAAATACGTGTTGTGCACCGAGCGCTGCTTGCCGCGCTTGCCGTAGATGGCATTCGGCGTTTCGCCCTTGAGCATCGCGGCGACCATCTTGCGCTGCCCCGGAATGATCACGAAGAACACGTTCGCCGACATGATGGTCGCAATCATCGCGCCGGTGATCAGGTAGGCGGCACGGCCCGCGAACACGTGGCACGCGATGAACGCCGCCACCAGCACATACACGCCTACGCAGATGCCGAGCAGCTTGTCGTTGGTGCCGAGCAGGCGGCACAGCGTGTCGTACACGATCCAGCCGGCCATCAGGAAGCCCAGCGCCGCCGACACCGCGACCACCGGGCCCATGTCCAGCACGCTCTTGTCGATCAGATACGTCGACGGCGACAGCAGATACAGCACGAAGAAGAGGCCGAAGCCGGACATCCACGTCGTGTACGACGGCCAGAACGACCAGTGCAGGTTCTCCGGCATGTCCTGCGGCGCGACGGAATACTTCTGCATGTGATAGAACCCGCCGCCGTGCACGTGCCAGAAGTCGCCGAAGACGCCGCGACGGCGCGCGTTCGGGTCGGTCGGCGGTTTCAGGCTGTTATCCAGGGCGACGAAGTAGAACGATTCGCCGATCCAGGCGATCGCCACGATGACGTGCAGACAGCGCAATACGAGATTGAGCCAGTCGGTGACAAAGCCTTCCATGTACTCCTCCACTACCGATTTGTTTTATGCGCGCCGTCTGCGAGGGGACCAGGGGCAGGGCGCGAAGTCATTGTCTTGAGCGTGTTCTCAGCTGCCGCGATACGTGCTGTACGCCCACGGCGAAACCAGCAGCGGCACGTGATAGTGCGACGCCGCGTCCGCGATGCCGAAGCGCAGCACCACGCGGTCGACGAAGCGTGGTTCGGGCACTTTCACGCCCAGCTTCGCGAAGTAATCGCCCGCATGGAACACGAGTTCGTATTCGCCGATGCGGAATTCGGCGCCTTCGAGCAGCGGCGCATCGGCGCGGCCGTCGTCGTTGGTGTGGATGGTCTTGAGCGCGCGGCGCGAGTCGCCGTCGAGCGCGAACAGTTCGACCTGAAGATGCGCGCCCGGGCGGCCGTGCGCGGTGTCGAGGACGTGGGTAGTGAGCTTGCCCATTCGCAGTTTCCTTGAGTTATGCGAGATCTGGCGGAGCGCTGATCCGAAATTCCGCGTCCCCGGGGCGGGGTGCGTGTGCGGCGGATCGAGGCTCCACGTCAGTGGCTACATACCCGTCGGCGTTTCGGATGCGCGCCGTGTACAGCATTGTAGGAAGTCGCCGCGCGCTGTGCGCCCGCGATAGGAAAGATAATGCCCAACGCATGAGCGCGGTCCGAACAGCCCTCGCGCGCATCTGCCGGGGTCTCCCGGCGATGCTAACCGCGCCAAAAATCAGGAATATATCGGCGGGCTGAGGACGACCATGACGGGAGTCTGATTGCGTCCGAATTTTTGGCTGCGGACAGTGGCAGTGCGCGCACGATATCTGGATACTGTGCCGCGTCCCGAAGACGGCGTCCTGCGCTGGGTAACCGGGGCTTCACCGGACCCCATCACCGTTTTCAGGAGGAACATTCGATGCAAGCCAGAACCCTGTTGGTCAGAAACGCCCACATGCTCGTCACGATGGACGCGCAGCGCCGCGAAATCGCCGACGGCGGCATGTATATCGAAGGCAACCGCATTGTTGCAGTCGGCCCGACGAGCGAACTGCCGTCCACCGCCGACGACATCCTCGACATGCGCGGCCAGCTTGTGATTCCAGGCTTCGTCAACACGCACCATCACATGTACCAGAGCCTGACGCGCGCGATTCCTGCCGCGCAGAATGCCGAGCTGTTCGGCTGGCTCACGAACCTCTACAAGATCTGGGCGCATCTCACGCCGGAGATGATCCACGTTTCCACCCAGACTGCGATGGCCGAGCTGCTGCTCTCCGGCTGCACGACGTCCAGCGACCATCTTTACATCTACCCGAACGGCAGCCGGCTCGACGACAGCATCGCGGCCGCGCGCGAGATCGGCATGCGCTTCCACGCGGCGCGCGGCAGCATGAGCGTCGGCCAGAAGGACGGCGGTCTGCCGCCCGATTCCGTCGTCGAGCAGGAAGACGCGATCCTGAAGGACACGCAGCGCCTCATCGAGACGTATCACGACGCCGGCCGCTACGCGATGCTGCGCGTCGTCGTGGCGCCGTGCTCGCCGTTTTCCGTGAGCCGCGAGCTGATGCGCGACGCCGCGCTGCTCGCGCGCGAACACGGCGTCTCGCTGCACACGCATCTGGCCGAAAACGTCAACGACGTCGCCTACAGCCGCGAGAAATTCGGCATGACGCCCGCCGAATACGCGGAGGATCTCGGCTGGGTCGGCCATGACGTATGGCACGCGCACTGCGTGCAGCTGGATCGCGCCGGTATCGAACTGTTTGCGCGCACCGGCACCGGCGTCGCGCATTGTCCGTGCTCGAACATGCGGCTGGCTTCCGGCATCGCGCCGATTCGCGCCATGCGCGATGCCGGCGTGCCGGTGGGGCTCGGCGTGGACGGCTCTGCGTCGAACGACGGCGCGCAGATGGTCGCGGAAGTGCGCCAGGCCTTGCTCTTGCAGCGCGTGGGCTTCGGCCCCGACGCGATGACCGCGCGCGAGGCGCTCGAAATCGCCACGCTCGGCGGCGCGAAAGTGCTCAATCGCGACGACATCGGCGCACTCGCGCCCGGTATGGCAGCGGACTTCGTGTCGTTCGATCTGGCGCAGACGGCGTTCGCGGGCGCGCTGCACGATCCGGTCGCGGCGCTGGTGTTCTGCGCGCCGTCGCAGGTATCGACGAGCGTGATCGACGGCAAGGTTGTCGTGAAGGACGGCCGCCTGACGACGCTCGATCTCGGCGCGGTCGTCGAACGGCACAACCGTCTGGCGGGCGAGCTGGCAAACCAGGCGTAAAAAGCAGCGGGGCGCCCGAAGGCGCCCCGTGCGGCATCACGGCTGATCGATCAGCGAGCGCGTCGCCTCCGCGACGAGCCCGCGCAGCCAGCGGACTTCATCGGAGTAATGGCAGCGCTCGTGCCACAGCTGGTAGTACTGCATCGGCGGAAAATCCAGCGGCGCGGGCACGACGGCCAGCGGCAGGAAGCGCGCGTAATGATCCGCGAAGAGCCGCGTCGTCGTGAACACGAGGTCCGACTTGATCAGCACGTAAGGCGCGAGATTAAAGTACGGCAGCGTCACGACCACATGGCGCTTGAGCCGCTCGCGCGCCAGATGCACGTCGATCGCGCCGCGCTGGCCGACCGAATAGGGCGTCGGCGCGAGATGCGGGGCGTTCAGGTACTGGTCGAGCGTCAGGCCGCCGCGCTTGGCGAAGGGATGCGTATTGCTGACGAGACAGACGATCTTGTCGACGAACAGATTGGACAGATGCAGTTGCTCGGGCGGTTCGGGCCAGTTGCCGACGACGATATCGAGCTTGCCGTCCTCCAGCGCGAGCTCGTAGTCGAACGCCGGGCCGAGCGAATGAAATTCGAGCGTGGCGTCGGGCGCGGCCTGGCGAAAGCGTTCGACGACCGTCGGCACGAACAGCACGTTGAGATAATCGGGGCAGCCGATGCGATAACACCGGACCGACGTCGACGGGTCGAAGTTGTGCTGCTGCACCTTGATGCGCTCGATTTCGCGCAAGGCGTTCTGGGTGGGTTCGAGGAGGCGCAGGCCGTATTCGGTGGGCACCATGCCGGACTTGCCGCGTACCAGCAGCGGGTCGCCGGTGATGTCGCGCAGGCGACGCAGCGCTGCACTGATAGCCGGTTGCGACTGGTTGAGCTTGACGGCCGCGCGGGTCACGCTGCGTTCCATCAGCAGAGTGTGCAAGACGCGCAATAAGTAAGTATCGATCGCCTCGCGTTGCTGACTCATGTTATCTCCACTATACGTTCTGCCTGATATCAGCAGGGGTTGTCCATATCATTTTTAATATGTAGCAAAAATTTCGTCAAGGTGTGGCTTACCCGCAAAGCCTGGCTGTACGTGATTTGGCGCGTTATTTTGAGTGATCGACTTGGAGACCCGAATTCTGTACATTCTGCCCGCGGCCCGATTTGCGTGACGTCCATTTGTCGCGCGCCGGTTTCGCGGTAACTTTTTCCAGCCTGGCCTGCTCGGTGGCCGGGCGCATCTCTGGATCTCAATGGGCGACGCCATCCAATCGTCGACAACGCCACCGCGCCTGGCGTTGTCAGGCATCAGCAAGCAGTATCCGTCGGTCAAGGCGAACGACGGCGTGAATCTGGTCGTCATGCCGGGTGAAATCCACGCCGTGCTGGGCGAAAACGGCGCGGGCAAGTCCACGCTGATGAAGATCATCTACGGCGCCGTGCGGCCCGACGAAGGCGAGATCCGCTGGGAGGGCGAGGCCATCGAGATCGGCAGCCCGGCGGCGGCGCGCAAGCTCGGCATCGGGATGGTGTTCCAGCATTTCTCACTGTTCGAAACGCTGACGGTGGGCGAGAACATCGCGCTCGCGCTCGACGAAAAGTTCGACATGAAGGCGCTCGGCAAGCGCATTCGCGAGGTGTCGAAAGACTACGGGCTCGATGTCGATCCGCAGCGCCATGTCCACAGCCTGACGGTCGGCGAACGGCAGCGCGTGGAGATCGTGCGCTGCCTGCTGCAGAATCCGCGTCTGCTCATCATGGACGAGCCCACGTCGGTGCTCACGCCGCAGGCGGTCCAGAAGCTGTTCAAGGTGTTGCGCCGGCTCGCGTCCGAGGGCTGCAGCATTCTCTACATCAGCCACAAGCTCGACGAAATCCAGTCGCTTTGCGAGAACGCCACGGTGATGCGCGGCGGCCGCGTGACCGGCAATGCCGATCCGCGCCGTGAGACGCCGGCGTCGCTCGCGCAGATGATGGTCGGCCATTCGCTGCCGGACTACACGCGGCGCGAGCACCAGCCGGGCGAGATCCGGCTCGCGGTGAAGAACCTGTCGGCGGCGAGTCCGGATCCGTTCGGCACCTCGCTCGACAACGTCTCGTTCGCCGTCCACGCGGGCGAGATCTTCGGCATCGCGGGCGTGTCGGGCAACGGCCAGGCCGAATTGCTGGCGGCGCTCTCGGGCGAGATCCGCGACAAGCACGTCGCCGCCGATGCTGTGTCGATCTGCGGCAAGCCCGCCGCGCGCCTGAGTGCGGGCGGACGGCGGCGGCTGGGCTTCGCGTTCGTGCCGGAAGAGCGGCTCGGACGCGGCGCGGTCCCGGCGATGTCGCTCGCGGACAACGGCCTGCTCACGGCCCACAGAGAGAACATGGTGCGCGGCGGCTGGATCCGCTCGGGCGCGGTGCAGGCGTTCGCGGATCGCTGCATCAAATCCTTCGACGTGCGCTGCGGCGGCAGCGGCGCGCTCGCGCAGAGCCTGTCGGGCGGCAACCTGCAGAAGTTCATCGTCGGGCGCGAGATTCTCCAGGAGCCGAAAGTGCTGGTGGTCGCGCAGCCCACCTGGGGCGTCGATGTCGGCGCGGCGGGCTTCATCCGACAGCAACTGCTCGATCTCGCGGCGCGCGGCGTCGCGATTCTCGTGATCTCCGAGGAACTGGAAGAACTCTTCGACATCTGCGACCGGCTCGCGGTGATCGCGGGCGGCAAGCTCTCGCCGGTGCGCCCGACCAGCGAGACCAACGCGGAAGAGATCGGCCTGTTCATGGCCGGCCTGTTCGACGGCAAGCGCGCGCAGGCGGCCGAACTCGATTCACTCCCGAAGTAAGCGAACGATGATCTTTCCCTATCGACTCGAAGCGCGCCCGACGCCGTCGCGCGCCATGCAGCTTGCCGTGCCGGTGGTCGCCGCGGTCGCGACGCTCGTCATTGGCTTTTTGATTTTCAGCCTCGTCGGCCAGGATCCGCTGCGCGCGATGCACGCGTTCTTCATCGAACCGCTGTCGAGCGTCAACGGCTGGTCGGAACTCGTGCTGAAGGCTTCGCCGCTGTGCCTGATCGGTCTGGGTCTCGCGGTCGGCTATCGCGCGAACGTGTGGAACATCGGCGCGGAAGGGCAGATGCTGCTGGGCGGCATCGTCGCGGGCGGGATCGCGATCCATGCCGGCGATGCCTCAGGCTGGTGGACGCTGCCGCTGATGATGGCGGGCGGCGTGATCGGCGGCATGTTGTGGGCGGCGATTCCGGCGTTGCTCAAGAGCCGTTTCAACACCAACGAAATCCTGACGAGCCTGATGCTCACCTACGTCGCGGCCCAGTTGCTGATCTATCTGGTGAGCGGCCCGTGGCGCGACCCGGACGGCATGAACTTCCCGATCTCGGCCATGTTCGGCGACGACGCGCTGTTCCCGCGCCTCTACGGCGACTGGCACTGGGCGTGGCTCAAGGGCACGCGCATCAACGCGTCGGTGTTTCTCACGGCAATCGCGATTCCCTGCGTGTGGGTCTTCATGCGCAAGAGTTTCGCGGGCTTCCGGATGAACGTCGGCGGCCTCGCGCCGCTGGCCGCGCGCTATGCCGGCTTCTCCGACAAGAAGACCATCTGGACCTCGCTGCTGCTCTCGGGCGGCCTCGCGGGCTTGGCCGGCATGGGCGAGGTGGCCGGGCCGATCGGCCAGCTGCAGGCGGGCTGGTCGCCCGGCTATGGCTTCACGGCGATCATCGTCGTGTTCGTCGGCCGGCTGCATCCGGTGGGCATCGTGCTCGCGAGTCTGCTGATGGCGCTGCTCTATCTCGGCGGCGAAGCCGTGCAGACCTCGCTGCAACTGCCGCAGGCGCTCGCGGGCGTGTTCCAGGGCCTGCTGCTGTTCTGCCTGCTCGGCTGCGATCTCTTTGTGAACTACCGCATTACGCGGCGTTCGGCGCATCACACCGCTTAAGCTTAACGAGAGCAGAAGACCATGGATATCAATCAGGCCAGCAACCTCGCCTCGAGCGCCGTCATCGCCGCGATCCCGCTGATGTACGCCGGCGCGGGCGAACTCGTCGCCGAGAAGTCGGGCGTGCTCAACCTCGGTGTGGAAGGCATGATGCTGATGGGCGCCGTCACCGGCTACGCCGTCACCGCGATCACCGGCAGCCCGTGGCTCGGCATTGTCGCCTCGGTGTTCGCCGGACTCGCGATGGCCCTGCTGTTCGGCTTTCTCACCATCACGATGCTCGCCAACCAGGTCGCCACCGGCCTCTCGCTGACGATCTTCGGCATTGGCTTCTCGGCCTATGTCGGCAAGCCGTACACCTCGGCGGCGGTGCGCGCGAGCATCGACGTGATGCCGATTCCCGGCCTTTCGTCGATTCCCGTGCTCGGCCCGGCGGTGTTCTCGCTGACGCCGCTCGGCTATCTCGCGTTCATCATGTTCGCGGTGATCGGCTGGTTCCTCTACAAGACGCGCGCGGGGCTCGTGCTGCGCTCGGTCGGCGAATCGCCGGCGGTCGCGCATTCGGTGGGCTTTCCTGTCGTCGGCGTGCGCTACGGCGCGACGCTCTTCGGCGGCGCGATGGCCGGCATCGCGGGTGGCTATTACTCGATCGTCTATCTGCACGTCTGGCAGGAGCAACTGACCTCGGGTCGCGGCTGGATCGCGCTCGCGCTCGTCGTGTTCGCGACCTGGCGGCCGGGACGCCTGCTGATCGGCGCGCTGCTGTTCGGCGCGGTGATGGCGTTGCAGTTCTACGCGCAGGCCATCGGCGTGCCGGTGCCTACACAGTTTCTCGCGATGCTGCCGTACATCGCGACGATCGTCGTGCTGGTGCTGATCTCGCGCAACCCGAACACGATCAAGCTCAATGCGCCGGCGTCGCTGGGCAAGCCGTTTTTCGCGGCGAGCTAGCGGTCCGTCACGGCACGCCCGGCGGTTTCGTCCGTTTTTTTGGCCGACCACACTCTGTCACACGCACAACCGATTCACACACAACATCGACCAGGAGAATCACAATGAATAAACCATGGCTCAAGGCCGTCGCCGCGACGGTCGCGCTGTCGGCCAGCGTCGCCGCGATGAGCACGCAGGCCGCCGACGCGCCGGGCGTCGCGTTCGTCTATCTCGGCAATCCGGGCGATGCCGGCTGGACCTTCGCACACGACGCGGGCAGCAAGGAAGCCGAAGCGAAGTACGGCAGCAAGATCAAGATCACGCGCGTGGAGAACGTGCCGGAATCGGCCGACTCGGAACGCGTGTTCCGCGATCTCGCCAACAAGGGCAACAAGGTGATCTTCGCGACGAGCTTCGGCTATCAGGACTTCGCGCTGAAGGTCGCGAAGGACTTTCCCGACACCACGTTCCTGACGGCCACCGGCTTCAAGAAGGCGAAGAACTTCGGCACCTATGACGTGCGCATGTACCAGGGCGCGTATCTCGCGGGCGTCGCGGCCGGTTACGTGACGAAGACCAACACGCTGGGCTTCGTCGCCTCGGTGCCGATTCCGGAAGTGGTCCGCAACATCAATGCGTACACGCTGGGCGCGCGTTCGGTGAATCCGAAGATCCACACGAAGGTCATCTGGATCAACAGCTGGTTCGATCCGGGCAAGGAAAAGCAGGCGGCTGAAACGTTGATCGGCCAAGGCGCCGACGTGCTGTTGCAGAACACGGATTCGAACGCGACGCTCAACACGGCCGCCGAGAAACACGTGTATGCCTTCGGCTGGGATTCGAACATGAAGAAGTTCGGCCCGAACGCGCATCTGGGTTCGGTGGTCGCGCACTGGGGCGTCTATTACAACGACGTGATCCAGAAGGTGATCGACGGCAAGTGGAAGAACGATCCGGTGTGGCTCGGCATTCCGCAGAAGGCCGTGGACCTCGAAGACCTGAATACCGGCGTGATTCCCGCGAAGGCGGTGCAGGCCGTCGCCGCGAAGCGTGACGAAATGCATGGCGGCAAGTGGGATGTGTTCAGCGGTCCGATCAAGGATCAGTCGGGCGCGGAGAAGGTGCCGGCCGGCAAGACGCTGACGGATCCGGAACTGCAACGCATCAACTGGTATGTGGAAGGCGTGGACGGTTCGCTGCCGAAGTAAGGATGCTGGCTGCCGTCGAAACAAAAGCCGCGCTTCGTTGTGAAACGAAGCGCGGCTTTTTGCATCCGGCGTGTGAACGCGTCAATCCTCGAGGCGGATGCCGACCTTGAGCGTCACCTGCCAGTGCGCGACCTTGCCGTCCTCCACGTGGCCGCGCGTTTCCGTGACTTCGAACCAGTGAATGTTGCGCAGCGTCTTCGAGGCTTTGGACAGCGCGACGCGCACGGCGTCGTCGCTGGACTGGGGCGAGGAACCGGTGAGTTCGATCTGCTTGTAGACGTGTTCCGACATGGTGTTCTCCGTTCTTGATGATGGGCGGCGCGAATGGCCGGTGGCGTCGCGAGAAGCTTGCAATGTCGTTGCAGCAAGGCGCGCGCCATTGTCTGCGGCGGCGCGCGGCTTCCATTAGAGAACATGCAGGCGTGCGGGAATAGTCGGGGTTTGCGCGAGGGACGTGCCTGAACCCAGGCCCTGAACGCATCGGGCCTCGCAGGGAGGCCCGATCGTTTCATGCTGCTTCACGCTACCGGAGGTTCGGAAGAGAACTCAGCGCAGCGGACGCGATGCAGCGTCGCCCGCATCCTGCCGGCGCGCGCCGCGCCGCCTGCGCGCCGAGACGGTCGCGCCGAAGTCGTTCAGGATCTGGGTGCGCGCGCGGCTTGCGAAAACCAGGAAGCCGAAGCCGTTGGCTTCATACCAGTAGCCGCCGTTCTCGAGTCCGTCGAGCGGTTGTTCGAGCGCATTGGTGATGGATTCGACACAGCGCCGGTGCAGTTCATCGATGGCCGGATAGGGCGGCTGGGCGCCGCGCACGCTGCACAGGAGGACATCGAGTCCGGGCAACGCATGGGCATAGAGCACCGGTTCGTCCTGCGCGCGAGCGCGCGCGATCTTGGTGTCTAGCTGACCGAAAGGCCTGAAATGCCGGAGCACGGCGAGAAACGACTCGTCGCCGTCGGCTTTCACGCGTCTACGCTTTTTCGGGAAGGACATAAAAACTCGCCTGAAAAAGAATTGCAAGAAACGCAGCGTCCTCATGCGGCCACTCCCGTCTTGCGCGCCGCACGTCGATCTTTTATAGCGCATCGATGTGAATAGGTCACGGTGATTCGGGCCAAGGATCACGACCGGCGATTTGCACGGCCTCCTGCCTGATTGCACGATCCTGGCGCACGATTCATGCCGTTGACCGATTGGCGGCCCGCTTGGCATCCATCTGGGCATCGAATCCCAATAATAGTCCCGCTCCTGCCCGCAAGAACAGCTTTCGTAAAGAAAAAAGCGGCAGGGCGCACTAATGGACACCCACGGAAGTGGGCTGCTGTGGTTGGAGACCCGCGCACGCCGCGCGGGTTCCTGAAAATCTCAATCCACAGGCGTGGCTAGACGCGCGGCGCGTTCTTCAGTTCGTCGCGGATTTCGCGCAGCAGCAGCACATCTTCCGGCGTGGACGGCGGCGGGGCGGCTTCGGTGGGCTTGCGCAGGTTGTTGATGAACTTGACCATCAGAAAGATGATGAACGCGAGGATGATGAAATTGATCAGCACCGTGATGAACGAGCCGTAGCCGAACACGGCCACGCCCGCGGTCTGCAGGTCCTTGTACGAATCCGGGTTGCCCTTGAAGGTTGGGGGTATGGGCCCGAGTTTGATGAAGAGATTGGAAAAGTCGAGGCCGCCGGTGGCGAGGCCGACCACCGGCATGATCAGGTCTTTCACAACGGAGTTGACGATCGTCGAAAATGCGCCGCCGATGATGACGCCGACCGCGAGGTCCATGACGTTGCCCTTCAGGGCGAAGTTCTTGAATTCTTCGATCATGCTCATGCGCGGCTTCCTCCAGTTGAAGTTCGAAACGATGAATCGGGGTAAGGCGACAGCAAGGGCTATGCCATTGAAACGCCGGCGAGCCGCGCCGCGTCGGGCATTGCGGCGTGGACAGCGTCCATGATAGTCAATTCGACTGGGAGCCGCCCGCGCACCGCACATCTCATCCTGCTGCCCAGGCGTTACTTCGCCGGCACGCGTCCCTGGCTGATCGCCGCGCAGAACGCGGCGTGATCGGCCACGGTCTGCGCGCCATAGCGCTCGGCCCAGGTCGCATAGGCGGCATCGAGCCGGTCCGAACTGCCGCAATAGCCGGCAATGAGCGCAGCATCGCCCGTGCGGGCGTGGGCGCGCGCGAGCAGCATGCCGAGGCACCAGGCGTAGAAATCGAAGGTGGCGCCGTGCAGCCAGTCCACCGGAATCGAGCCGCGAATCTGCTTCATCTGGCGTACGTAGAAGTCGCGGCCGGAGATCGTGGTCCAGCCGAGCAGGGCGTCCGACGAGCTCTGCATCAGCCGCTGACCGTGCACGACGCGCCGTCCCTGATGCTGGTACGGCTCGTCCAGCGGCGGCACGAACGGCGCTGCGGCCGGCACGATGCCTTCCTTCACCTGCACGAACAGCGGATCGCCGAGCGCGCGGCCGAGCATCAGCACCAGGTAGGCGCGCGTGCCGACGCTGCCCACGCCGACCACCCGGTGCGCGACATCCGCCACATCATAGCGTTCGAGCATCATGCGCCACTCGCCGGCGATGGTCTGCAGATAGGCCTTCAGGCCATCGATCACATGATTTTTCTCGGCGGCGTCGAGTTGCGTGAGGATCGGCGGATCGACCTTGAAGCGATAGCCCTTGCCCACCGGCTCGGCGACCTTCGCGAGCATGGTCGCGTGCGAGCGCTTCATCGCGCGCTCGACGGTCTTCTCGATGGTGGCTTTCTCGTGAGCGTCGAGCCGGGTCGGCGCATCCATGTGCAGGGCGCTCGCGTAGCTGCGCATCTGCCAGAGATCGTACGGATTCACCTGCCAGAGCGTCGCCATGGTCGTGCGATAGCCCGCGCACGCTGACCGCACCGCGCGCTCGCGTCCGGCCGCGTCCACGCCGTTCTCGCGCGCCGCGACATTGATGCTCGCAGTCAGGCGTTTCAGGTCCCATTCCCACGGTCCGACGAGCGTCTCGTCGAAGTCGTTCAGATCGAACACCACGTCCTGACGCGGCGTGCGGAACAGGCCGAAATTATTGATATGGGCGTCGCCGTCGATGATGACGTTGTGCCCGATCGAAGGCGATTTCGCCAGGTCCCATGCCATCACGGTGGCGGAGCCGCGCAGGAATGCGAACGGTGACTCCGCCATGCGCTGCATGCGCAGCGGAATGAGCCGCTCCTGCCGGCCGGCGTTGCCCGCGAGGACGCGCTCGACCGGATCGGGCCGGGCAGGGTCTGGCTGCCATGCGGCGTGCTGCTCGAACGGCACCGCGTCGCGCAGCGCGCGCCCGGCGGCGCGGCTGGCTTCGGCCGTGCCGCCGGCCTGGGGATTCGTCGGAGTGGAACCGGGGCGCATGGACAAGGCAGGTTCTCCTTGGGACTTGAATGCGGTGAAGCGTCGGGCAGATGCGCAACGGTGTCATGGACAGGCACGTTTTACACGCTGTACGCGTCGGGCGGACGGCAGCGCACACGAGCACGCGGCGCATCCACGTCCAAGGGAGCGCCAGCAAGCCGCGCGCCGTGCCCTTCCATGGGCACGCAAAATGCTGTTTTCGATCCGCCTTACACGTCCGCAATGCACGCAGCACACACCGTACGATCCCGACGCCGCGCGCGTCATTACTCGAATCCGATCATCTCATGCCGAACGAATTCCGCATTGCCGAAGGCTCCCCATTTCCGCTCGGCGCCACCTGGGACGGTAACGGCGTCAACTTCGCGCTGTTTTCCGCGAACGCCACCCGGGTCGACCTGTGCCTGTTCGACGAGAAAGGCGAACAGGAACTGCAGCGCATCGAACTGCCCGAATACACCGACGAAGTCTGGCACGTCTATATCCCCGACCTCAAGCCCGGCGCCGTCTACGGCTATCGTGTGCATGGTCCTTACGAGCCGGAAGCCGGCCATCGCTTCAACCCGAACAAGCTGCTGCTCGACCCGTACGCGAAGGCGCATGTCGGCGAGCTGAAATGGGACCCGGCCGTGTTCGGCTATACGCTGCTCGCCGAAGGCGACGATCTCACCTTCGACGAGCGCGACAGCGCGCCCTTCATGCCGAAGTGCCAGGTCGTCGACCAGAGCTTCTCCTGGACGCACGCCACACGCGTGCGCGTGCCCTGGGAACACACGATCTTCTATGAAACCCACGTGCGCGGCTTCACGAAGCGCCATCCGGCGGTGCCCGAGCACCTGCGCGGCACCTTCGAGGGCCTCGGCCAGAAGGAAGTGGTGGAGTACATCAAGAGCCTTGGCGTGACATCGGTCGAACTGCTGCCGATTCACGCGTTCGTCAACGACAGCCATCTCACCGACAAGGGCCTGACGAACTACTGGGGCTACAACACGATCGGCTTCTTCGCGGCGGACCCGCGTTACTTCGCGCGCGGCGCGGGCGTCGTCGCCGAATTCAAGGAGATGGTGGACCGTCTGCACGAAGCCGGTCTCGAAGTGATTCTCGACGTGGTCTACAACCACACGGCGGAAGGCAACGAGCGCGGCCCGACGCTGTCGTTCCGCGGCATCGACAACGCGTCGTACTACCGGCTGATGCCGGAAGAGTCGCGCTATTACATCAACGATACCGGCACCGGCAACACGCTGAACCTGTCGCATCCGCGCGTGCTGCAGATGGTCACCGACAGCCTGCGCTACTGGGTCACGGAGATGAACGTCGACGGCTTCCGCTTCGACCTCGCGACGATTCTCGGCCGCGAGCCCTACGGCTTCGACGAAGGCGGCGGGTTCCTCGACAGTTGCCGTCAGGATCCGATTCTGTCCAGCGTCAAGCTGATCGCCGAGCCGTGGGATTGCGGCCCGGGCGGCTATCAGGTCGGCGGTTTTCCGCCGGGCTGGGCCGAGTGGAACGATCGCTATCGCGACACGGTGCGCGCTTTCTGGAAGGGCGACGAGGGCGAAGCGCCCGAGCTGGCGACGCGCATGACCGCGTCCGGCGACAAGTTCAACAAGCGCGGCCGGCGTCCGTGGGCGAGCGTGAACTTCATCACGGCGCACGACGGCTTCACGCTGAACGATCTCGTCTCCTACAACGACAAGCACAACGAGGCGAACGGCGAAGACAACAAGGACGGCCATTCGGATAACAAGTCGTGGAACTGCGGCGCCGAAGGCCCGACCGACGATGAAGAGATCCGCACGCTGCGCGAGCGCCAGAAGCGCAACCTGCTGGCGACGCTGCTCTTTTCTCAAGGGACGCCGATGCTGCTGGCCGGCGACGAGTTCGGCCGCACGCAGCAGGGCAACAACAATGCGTATTGCCAGGACGACGACATCAGCTGGGTGAACTGGGATATCGATGAAAACGGTCTCGCGCTCACCGAGTTCGTGCGCAAGCTGACGACCTTGCGGCATACGCTGCCGGTGCTGCGCCGGCAACGCTTCCTGACCGGGGAATATCGCGAGGATCTGCAGGTCGCGGATGTCCGGTGGCTCAGTCCGAGCAGCGACGAGCTGACGCAGGAGCAATGGGACGATCCGAACATGCGCTGCTTCGGCGTGGTGATGGACGGGCGCGCGCAGGCGACGGGCATTCGCAAGCCGGCGTCGGATGCGACCTTGCTGCTGATCGTGAATTCGTACCACGATGTCGTCGACTTCACGCTGCCGGACGTTCCGGGACCGGACGAGTGGATCTGTCTGATCGACACCAACGCGCCGGTCCGCGAGGAGCTGCCGGTGTTCGGTTCCGACGATGTCTACCAGGTGACGGGCCGCTCGCTGCTGCTGTTCGCGCTTCAGCCGCGCGGCGCGACGCGACGCATCTTCAAGCGCCTGGAAGAAGCGCTGACGGATGAGATCCCGCCGCAGGACGAGTCGAAGCCGACGGATCAGTAAGACGGCAGGTGAGTCGCTGATCGGCGGGGCGGTATCATGCGATCTTTGCGATGGCAATCGAAGGCGGCGCGAGCCGCCTTCTTTTTTTCTCCGATTTCGCCGATGGCCGCTTCAACCTTGCCTGACCGCGCGCGGTTTCTCTGCCGCGCCGCGCGCGCCGCATGATGCTGCGAACGCTGCTCTATCTCGCGAACTGGGATCAGCTCGAACGGATCTGGGCGTTCGTCGTCGGCTTCTTCAAGTTCCTGTGGGGCCTGCTGCGCTTTCTCGGCGGAGGCGGCTGAACGCGCCTGTTACTCGCGCCAAAAAACAAGGCCCCGCGTGCGGGGCCCTGGCTTATGCAGATGAGGCGGATACGAGGCGGATCAGGTGTCGCGCCAGCCGTCGTCGTTGTTGCCGAGATCCATGCCGCCGCCGCCGCCGTCGCTCCAGTCGTTGGAGCCATTGCCGAAGTCGAGGCCGCCACCGCCGCCGTTGTTGCCGAAGTCGAGACCGCCGTTGTCGTTCTGCGCCGGACGATCGACCGGCACATCGCGCTCGATCACGCGATCGCGTCCGTGCGACAGCGCCTCGCCGAGCAGCACGCCGGTCAACAACCCGCCCATGCCGCCGCCGAACCCGCCGCCGCCTTGCTGGATGATGACGGGCGGTTGTCCCTGCTGCGGGGGATAGGGTCCTTGCTGTTGCGGATAAGGCGGCTGCTGGCCGCGGCCGAAGCGCTCGGCTTCCTGCGCATACGGCGACGCGTTCGGGGCGCCAGCCTGCGCAGCGGCGGCCGGGTCCGGGCGGCCTTCGGCGCGGGCCTTGAGGCTCGCGACCTGATTCTCCAGATCCTCGATGGCGTACGGCGGCACCGGATTCTTCGCGTTCGTCAGGGACTCGACGGTGTCGCGCAACTGCGCTTCCGCGCCCTCGACGTCCTTCAGCAGCGCCTCATGTCCCGGCGCGGTCGAGAGCCGCACATCGAGCTTGAGCGAGCGCACTTCGTTGAGGAGGTCGGTGGCGCGCTTCAGTTGCCCGCGGCGGTCGGTTTCGGCCTGGCCGTCGTCGCGTGCCCGCGCGCGCCGCAAGCCCCAGCGCAGCACCAGCGCGATGGCCGCGATCAGCACCGCGAAGCCGATCCACGCACCCATGCCGATACCGTGCTTCTGCGGCGCGGCAGCGGCGGCCTGATCCTGGTTGAACGGATTGCGCACCGCCGTGGTGTTCGCGCCGTTGTCCGAGCGCGGCGAGATGGTCGCGCGGGTCGAATCGGCTTGAATGCGCGCCTGGGTGGCGGCGAAGCGCGACGGGTCGGTGAAGCTCAGCGAAGGATCGATGGCCTTGGCCTGCTGCAGATGCGACAGCGCATCGCTGTAGCGTCCTTCGCGATCCAGCACCTGCGCGTACAGGTAATGCGCATGGGCATTCTTCGGATGGGCGTCGAGCACTTCGCTCAACTGCGAGTCGGCTTTCTGCCAGTTGCCTTGGGTCATCGATTGCTCGACCTGCTGCACCGTCGGTAGGGCGAAGGCGAGCGGCGAAGCGAGCGACAGCGACAAGGCGAGGGCCGTCAAAAACTTTTTCATGAGGCGGGCCGGACGCGATTAACGTCCGTCTCCTTTCGAAGCTGCAAACATGTCCTGCTCAGAGTCCTGCTCAAGATAGCGCATCACGCTCCGGCGCGTTGCGAACCGGTGAGTCCACGGCGCGCCAGATGATTCAACTGCACATGCAGCCATCGCGCAATTACTGCGCCGGCGGATTGACCTGCTTCTTCAGCGCTTCGAGGCGGTCTTCCACCGACGGCCCGCGATTGAGCGCGGCAAGCTTGTCGTCGAGCGCCTTGCCGGATTTCTGGTCGGCGGAGTTCAGGCGGGCGTCGGAGCGCGCGTTGGCCAGCTGGATCTTGTCTTCGAGCTTCTGAAAGTCTTCGGAAAGATTCTTTCCGCCGATCCCGCCCAGCGCCGTGGCCGCGGTGTCCTTCGCCTGCGCGATCTGCTGCTTGGCCTGGAGGATGTTCGAACGCGCGTTGAGGTCGTTGCGGCGTTGACGCATGTCGGCGATCTGCGTCTTCAGATGCTCGACCGACGGTTCCAGCGTCTGCAGTTCACCGGCGAGTGCGTCGCGCTCGGTTTCGGCGTTGGCTTGCGCCGCGAGCGCTTCACGCGCCAGGCCTTCGTCGCCGGATTGCAGCGCGCGGCGGGCGCCGTCCTCGTACTTCTTCGCCTTGTCGGCGGCGGCGTCGCGCTTGCTTTGCTGCGTCGCGACCTGCGCCTCGATCTCGATGAGCGAGTTCTCCGCCTTCGCAATGCTGTCGTCGAGCTCGCGCACGATCTGGCGCGCGTCACGCGACGGGTCCTGCATGGTGTCGGCGGCGTCGTTCAAGAGACCCTTGACCGTGCGGGTGATCGAATCGAAAAGCGACATGTATTTCTCCTGGATGAAGACTGCGGCTCGCCTTGTGCCGCGTGCCCCTGTGCACGTTCAGCAGGCGTGCGCGGCGCGTAGGTGAAGGGCAAGGTGCGGGATTGCAAGCGTGGCTCGAGAAAAACTTCCGGCGAGGGCTTGCGCGACCGTGCGAATGCGTCGGGTTGATCCGCCCATTAGAGCACGCCCGGGCTTAATCCGACCTTAACCTGACGTTAGGGAGTGTAACGAAGGACGCGTCAAGGCTGGTACGGAGGCGAGACGGCCTCAATGACCGGAGCGCGAGCCATCGGTGAGCGAGGCGTCTTCGCCTGTACCGATCGAGTTGTCTTCGTTGAGGGAGTCGGCCGTGTGCGGGGTCGTGGCGCCGGCGCCAGGCAGTTCCGGCCGAATCCGGGGCGTCAGGGCAGCGCGCTTGGTGGCGCTTGCCGCCGCTTCACGCGCCTCGCGGGCGGCGGCCTTGGCGGCGACGCTCTTCAGCGCGACATCGAGCGGATCGGGCGCCTTCGGGGCGCGCAGGCGGTCGACGATGCCGGCCGCCTTGATCTGCTCGCTGGTGGCGTTGAAGTTCAGCACGGCGCGGCGCATGAGTTCGCTCACGCTGATGCCGAGCGTATCCGCTGTCTTGCTGATGGCCAGCTTCTGCGCGGGAGTGACAAAGACAACGATGCGTTCGCTGGGTTTGGTCGACATGGGCGGCTCGCAAACAGTAAGGCGATCGTAACCGGACGAGTGGCGGGACGAATCGCAACTTCGGTTCATCAAACGGCACGACATCTTTACCGCAGGGTTCGCGCATGACCGACCGGGAACCTGCAATCCATGCATCCATCATATCGGTTTGCGCGCGGGCGTGGGTTTGGGGGAGCGGTGTGCCGCCGCTCGCTGATCACGCTTTGAGCACGCACCGAAACTGCCGTGTGTTCAAACACTTGCCTATATTCTCATACAGTTGTCCACAACTCTGTGCTCAACCTCTGTGGGTAACCCAACACAAGTGCGGTTACGGGCGCCGTGCGCATCCATCCGCGCACTCACTTACAAAAAAATCCGTGCGGTTTTGGGGTGACGCGCGCGAATTCTTTAAAATGCGCTGTTACCCTCGGTCGACACCGGCCCGCTCATTCGCTCGCCCGTCTTTGCAGTCGCGCCCGCACAGCAGTGCAGCGGCGCAGCGCGCGCCACCGGCGCACGCCGAACGAACCCAGTCATGCCAATCATCAAACGACCCGACTCATCGAATTCCACGCGACACGATCGCGAACCCAGCTGGAACGAATCACGTAACCAGGCACGCAACGACTCCGACGCCGGCAGCCGCAATGGCCGCGGCGGCGGTGATGGCGGCGGCCGCCGAGGCGGCGGCAACGGCCGCAATGATCGCAACGGCAGGAACGGCGGAGGCGGCCGTGGCGGCCGCTCCGTGCTCGGGCGCATCGCGCTCTGGTGCGCCGGCCTCGTGGCGCTGGGCGCCGTGGTGGGCGGACTCATCGTCGGCTATGCGCTCGTCGTGATGGAGCCGAACCTGCCGTCGCTGAATGCGCTGATCGACTATCGGCCGAAGGTGCCGCTGCGCGTCTACACGGCGGACCACGTGCTGATCGGCGAATTCGGCGAGGAACGCCGCAGCCTCGTGCGCTTCCAGGATATCCCCGACCAGATGAAGAAGGCCGTGCTCGCGATCGAGGACTACCGCTTCTACGATCACGGCGGGGTGGATTTCGTCGGCATCCTGCGGGCGGGTGTCGCCGACCTGATGCACGGCGGCGCGTCGCAGGGCGCCAGCACGATCACGATGCAGGTGGCGCGCAACTTCTTCCTCTCCAGCGAAAAGACCTACACCCGCAAGGTCTACGAGATGCTGCTCGCGTACAAGATCGAGCGCGCCTTGAGCAAGGATCAGATTCTCGAGCTGTACATGAATCAGATTTATCTGGGCGAGCGCGCGTATGGCTTTTCGGCTGCGGCGCGCGTGTACTTCGGCAAGGACCTGAAGGACATCTCGCTCGCCGAGGCCGCGATGCTCGCGGGCCTGCCAAAGGCGCCTTCCGCGTATAACCCGGTGGTGAATCCGAAGCGCGCGAAGGTGCGCCAGCAGTACATCCTGAAGCGCATGCTGGACCTGAACTTCATCACGCGCGAGCAGTACGACCAGGCCGCTGCGGAAGAAATCCACACGAAGTCCGCCGGCACCGAGTACGGCGTGCATGCCGAATACGTCGCGGAAATGGTTCGGCAGATGATGTACGCGCAGTACAAGGAAGAAACCTACACGCGCGGCCTGACGGTGGTCACGACCATCGATTCCGCGGATCAGGACGCCGCCTACAAGGCCGTGCGCAAGGGCGTGATGGACTATGAGCGCCGCCACGGCTATCGCGGGCCGGAAGGCAACATCAACCTGCCGTCGAACGCGGACGATCGCGCCGAGGCCATCGAGGACGCGCTCGTCGATCACCCGGACAACGGCGAACTCGTGTCCGCCGTGGTGACGTCGGCGAGCCCGAAGCAGGTGACGGCGCAGTTCGTCGGCGGCGATACCGCGACGCTGTCCGGCGATGCCCTGCGCTTCGTCGCGGCCGCGCTGCGCAGCAATGCGTCGAAGGCGCTGGCCATCAAGCCGGGTTCGATCGTGCGCCTCACGCGCGACGACAAGGAGAAGGGCGGCTGGCAGATCACGCAACTGCCGCAGGTCGAAGGCGCGCTGGTGTCGATGGTGCCGCAGGACGGCGCGATCCGCGCGCTGGTCGGCGGCTTCGACTTCAACAAGAACAAGTTCAACCACGTGACGCAGGCCTGGCGCCAGCCGGGTTCGAGCTTCAAGCCGTTCATCTACTCGGCGGCGCTGGACAAGGGGCTCGGGCCGGCGACCATCATCAACGACGCGCCGCTGTACTTCCCGGCGACCAACGGCGGCGATCCGTGGGAGCCGAAGGACGACGACCAGCCCGATGGCCCGATGTCCATGCGCACCGGCTTGCAGAAGTCGAAGAATCTGGTGTCTATCCGGATCCTGTCGTATATCGGCACGAACTACGCGCAGGACTTCGTCACGAAGAACTTCGGCTTCGACAAGGACAAGACGCCGCCGTACCTGCCGCTCGCGCTCGGCGCGGGTCTTGTCACGCCGCTGCAGCTGTCCGGCGCGTATTCGGTGTTCGCGAACGGCGGCTATCGCATCAATCCGTATCTGATCGGCGAAGTCGATGACGCGCGTGGCGCCGTCATCTCGCGCGCCAATCCGTTGACGGCGGGCAGCAATGCGCCGCAGACGCTGGAGCCGCGCAACGCGTACATCATGAACAGCCTGCTGCACACGGTGGCGACGCAGGGCACGGGCGCGGGCACCAACGTGCTGAAGCGCAACGACCTGCAAGGCAAGACCGGCACGACCAACGATGCAAAGGATGGCTGGTTCGCGGGCTATCAGAAGCAGCTGGTTGCCGTGGCCTGGATGGGCTATGACCAGCCGAAGACGCTCGGCAGCCGCGAGTTCGGCGCGCAATTGGCGTTGCCGATCTGGGTCGAGTACATGGGGCGCGCGCTGCGCGGCATTCCGCAGCAGGAGATGACCCAGCCCGACGGCGTCACGACGGTCGACGGCGAGTTGTTCTATGCCGATCGGACGCCGGGCATGGGCTTCGTCGCGAGCGTCGGGCTCGACAACACCAATCCGATGGCGGGCGATGCGACCACCATGGGCGGTGTCGGTCCGGCGGGCATGCAGGCGCCGCCGCCGCCGCAAGTCACCACCGACGAGCGCAAGCAGATCATGGACATGTTCAGCAAGCCTTAGGCTGTGCTGTTTTCAGACGCTGCGTCGTAAAGCAAACGCGCCGGGTTCTTTCCGAATCCGGCGCGTTTTTTCTGGGTCAGGCGGCCGCTGGTCAGTGACCGGTCGCTCCCGCCGGCTTGACCGAGCAGTTCATGTTCAGCGTGGACTTGTCCGCGAACGTCAGCGTCAGCGGAATCGTGGAGCCCACCTTGAGCGGCTTTGCCGGTTCCTCGAGCATCAGGTGATAGCCCTTCGGCGCGAAGTCGAGCTTGCCGTGGGCGGGGACATCGACGGAATCGACGGGCGACATCGTGGCCGTGCCGCTCTTCATTTCGGACTTGTGCATCATCGCCATGCCGAAGGCAGGGGTTTGCGCGTCGGTGAGCGTGACGGGCGTGTCGCCGTTGTTTGCGAGGCTGAAATACCCCGACGACGGCAGCGTGGGCGGCATCGCGCGAATCCAGCAGTCATGCGCTTCGAGCGTGGCCGCCTGAGCGAGGGACGCGCACGCGAGCGCGCCTGTGAAGAAAGCGATTTTTTTCATGATGCTCACTTGACGGTGAAGTTGTAGTGGCCTTGCGTGCGATGTCCGTCCGCGGCAAGCGCGGTCCATTGCACCTTGTAGACGCCCGGTTGCAGCGCAGGAAGCGCGACGCTCATGTGCTTCTTGTCGTTGTCGGCGACCACGGACTTTTCGGTGTTGACCTGGGTGCCTTGCGCATTCGTGACGATGAGCTTGCTGAAGGTCGGTTCGAGCGCTTCGCCGAAGTCGATGGCGACTTCGTGCGGCGCGCTGACGGTCGCGCCGGGGCCGGGCTGCTGCAATTTGGGCAAGGCGTGGGCGAGCGCGAGTTGCGCGGCCAGGGCGCAGGCGAGCGCGAGCGCGCCGCGCACAAGCGATGATGACTTCATGACGTGTCCTTGAAGGTTCCGGACGGGGTGCGTCGCGGAAGGGTGTTGAAATGGAGGCGCGGCGTGGTGGTTTCAGGCGCGCGCGTCAGACGTCAGAAAGCGGCGGGCGGGGCGCGGGGCTGTGCGGCGCGCAGTCGTGCGCTGAATGGTGCGTCGGCGGGAGCTTGGGTCACGAACGGCTCGCGCGTGGCTTGCAGAATGTTGGGGCTGGATGGCGTTGCGGGCGGAGTGGGCGCGTGCGCGATGAAGTCGCAATAGGCGCAGGCCTGCAGGTGCGCGAGACTGTCGTGTTTAGTGCGATGCGCGGGAGGCAGCTGGTCTGACAGCGCGGTGGGTGCAACGGAAGCGCAGACTGACGCGAGCAATGCATCGATGCGCGCGTGTTCGAGCGCCTGCGACGTGACGGGCACAAGCGAGAGCAGCAGGATCGCGCAAAGTGCCGCGATTCCGCCGATCTTCCTGACGATGGCCCGACGCAAATGATGCATGCCGCGTTCGATGGTTGGACGATGCTGAGCGAGGGATTATGCCATGGGGGTCTGGCGGGGCGGCGTCTCGGGGAGCGACGGTTCGACGCGGAGGAATGCAGAAGAAGAACGGCAGACAACAAAAAACCCGCTCGATGGCGGGTTGATGTGTACGACGTGTTGCCTGATTCACTTGTCTTGACTGACGCGCTGCTGCATGAATCTTCAACTGTGGTTGCGGGGGTAGGATTTGAACCTACGACCTTCGGGTTATGAGCCCGACGAGCTGCCAGACTGCTCCACCCCGCGTCCGTCGAAGAAAAGATTATAAGTCATCGCTTACTTGAGCGCAATGGCTTGCTCGTCTCTCAATGCATGTCGAACCGAAATGCCTGTACGAGACGATGCTGCATCGAGTCGCTTTAGCACCGATGCATGGCCGGTTCGCATGTTGCTGTTGCATCCGCGCATGTCAAAATCGCAAGCCTCGGCCGTGTGCCACGCACAGAGGTGCCGTGACTCAAGCGCGGCACACACCCACCAGACAAGCCAGTCAAGGAGTCGCACGCTCATGGACATTCCACACGTTCTGCAGGCCATCGCGCATCAGGAACGCACGCTCGTGTTCCCGCAGTTCCATGCCGAACAGGCGTGGCAGATCGGCTCGCAATTGCGCGAGATGGCGGTGGCGCGCGGCGCGGCCGTGGCCATCGATGTGCGCACCTTCGGCCGCAAGCTGTTCTATATCGCGCTCGACGGCACCACACCCGACAACGCGCGCTGGATCGAACGAAAGTCACGCACCGTCGAACACTTCCGCCGCAGTTCGTATGCGCTCGGGCTCACGCTGCAACAGGCGGGCACCACGCTCGCCGACAAGTTCAGCCTCGATCCCGCCGAGTTCGCCACGCATGGCGGAGCCTTTCCGCTGCGCGTCGCGGGCGCGGGCGTGATCGGCTCGGTGGCGGTCTCGGGACTGGCGCAGCGCGACGATCACCAGATGGTCGTCGAAGCGCTCTGCGCGGTACTTGGCCACGACTTCAGCCAGCTCTCGCTCGGTCAGGACTGACGTACGACGACCGACACGCAACCTCCCAGCCTTGAAGGAATCGATGCGCTCAACCGCTTATGTCCTGCTCGCGATCGCGATCGTCGCCGAAGTCATCGCAACCTCCGCGCTGCGCGCCTCCGATGGCTTCACGCGCCCGCTTCCCGCGGCGATCGTCGTGGCCGGATACGGAGTGTCGTTCTATCTGCTGTCGCTGACGCTGCGCGCGTTGCCGGTCGGCGTCGTCTATGCCGTGTGGTCGGGCGCGGGCATCGTGCTGATCACGCTGGTCGCCGCGCTGCTCTTCAAGCAGACGCCTGATCTGCCCGCGATGCTCGGCATGGGTCTCATCGTGGCGGGCGTCGTCGTGCTCAACGCGTTCTCGAAGATGAGCGCGCACTGAGAACCATCGAATGATCGGACCGCGCGTGCGAACGCTGCGGCGTTATTTGCAGCGGACGATCATCGAACGATTCTTCACGTTCGCCGAGATCACGTTGGTGATGCCGCCGCCGGTGGGGCCGCCTTCCTCGTTGTCCTTCGACACGATGTCGTAGCCGGTCGCGCCGCATTTCTCGCCGGCCAGGACGTAGCAGCTGGCCCAGCTGGATCCGGCATCGGCGCCGCTGCAGTTGACCGCGTAGCCCGTCTGGCCATCGGGCAGGTTGATCAGCGAAGCATCGTTCGACGATGCACATGCGCCGAGACTCGCCATTGCGAGCGCGGCCGCGCCAGTCAGCGCGGCACGCAGCCAGGAAGCCTTCGAAGCAACGTCCGAAGCGTCGGGTTGAATTGCGCATGCGGAGTGTCGGCGCGTGCGCCGGCCGTGATCCTTCATCTTTACCTCGTGAAAACGAATGATGTTGCGCCGCTCACAGGACGGTCACAGGACAGTCGCATGAGGGCCTTTTTGAGAGAGCGCATTGTCCCATACACGCCTTACGCAACACGTAAGCGCTTGTTAGCGAAGCCGTCCGCCGGGCGCGATGCTTGCGAAAGAAGGCTGAAGGACCTACGCCGCGGCGAGACGACCGCGGCGCCGATGAAACAATGGGAACGAATGAACTAATTTCCGGATCCGACGCCTTACTGTTCTGATCGGCGGTTGAAATTGCCTGATCGAAGCGTCGTGAGCCGCGGCGCGCGGTCCGTCAAAGGAGGAAGAAACATGGCAGAACGAGTCACGGGGCCATACCGGGGCTACTACATCAGCGCTTCGGCGCGGCTCGTGCAGAACCACGAGCCACAGAGCGAGGCCGGGCCGATCTACGTCGGATCGGTGAGTCTCGCGCAGGGCGGCCCGGACGACGTGCATCGTTTCGAGGCGCTCGTCGACCTCGGCCCGGAGCAGCGTTTCTCGACCGAAGACGAGGCGCTCGCCCACGTCGAACAGGCAGCGCGCGAGTATATCGACCGCTTGCTGCGTCCGGCATGATACGCCCCATTCACCTGAGACACGCGGTGCTGTTCGACGTCGCGAGCTGCCTGGCCGACTTGTTTCCGAGCGGCGCAGACATCGCGGAGATCGGACTGGAGGCGGCGCCTTCGCTGTTCGTCAGTTGGCGCACGGGTGGGGTGGCCAATCATCCTGGCAACATCGCATGGGGCGTGCATTACCGCTTCGATGCGCAGGTGCTGCGCACCTATCCGCAGCTCGCCGACGACGCCCGCGAGCGGGTCTGCGAGCGCGTGCGCGAGATGAGCCGTCTGCTGGATTTCAATTACGCCGATCCCTTGGCGAGCTCGCTGCTGGTGGTCGATATCGACGAGCACGTGCTTGCTGCGTAACGCACTCGCTGGCGTTATCGCGAAGGCCGCGGGGTATGGACCGCACGACGGCCGCGCAGTTACCATAGTCGCCGCACCGCTTTACGCGAAGCATGAGCCGGTCGAGCGCTCCGCATCATTCGCGTGGAGCGGGCCGTCACGGCCAAGCTACGAGACCATCATGGACATCCGATTTCTTCAGGACGCGCCCGACTATCGCGATTCCAATCTGACCGTCGAATTCGCCGCGCTCGTCGATGGCCGGCGCGTGCCCTGCGCGATCTCGGTCGAAGCGCTCGAAGATCATTTCGGCGCGCAGACCTATGACAGCGCGGGCTGGATCAATGCGTTCGACGCCGCGCGCACGCACATCGAAGCCGTGGCGCGCGAGCATTTGCGCGTGACCAATGGCATGCCGGTGCTCCTGAAAAGCGGCCACTTCCCGCCCGGTCCGGTAACGCCGACGCAGCACTGAAGCCCACGCGAATTCCACTCTTACATGGCGCGATGTAAGACCTGCATCGCGGTGTTTGTGCCCGCCGATAAAAAGATGCGAACGCCCCCGAGCGTCTGCTTTCGCGTTATCACGCAACGGAGTACCATCTCCAGACTCGCCGCACGCGATGCGATTCGCTCGGCATAGTACTTGCTCGACGCCATGCGCTCGGCTTGAGCAACCACATTATAAAAATCGCACGGGGTCGTCATGTTCCATTCCTTTCTTCACTCGCTTGTCGAGTCCAATGCGCTATGGCTCATCTGGGCAGCCGTCGGTGTGCTGATTCTGGCGGTATGCATCGTGTTCGCTTCGGTCGTCCTGCGCGACTCGGACGAGCCGCTGTACGAGTCGGTCGCGCGGCCGGACAACGACCGCATGCCGGTCTGACCGGGTCATCGGCGGCGCAGGGCGGGGCCGCGAATTGACTTCGAAATTGACGGTGCCGACAATGCCTCGCATGGGACCGCGAGCGCACCGCACCGAGCAGAGACGCGAGCAGCGCATGGCGCTGCGCGAGCGCATACTTGAAGTCTCGCGCGAGATCGTCAGGCGGGAAGGCTTCGCTTCGCTGTCGATGAGAAAGCTTGCCGGAGCCATCGATTATTCTCCCGCCGCGCTCTATCTTCACTTCAGGAGCCGCAGCGAGATTGCGCGGGCGCTGTGCATGGAAGGCCACCTGCGTTTGCGCGAGGCGTTCGTTGCGCAGGCGAGCATCGTGGACCCGGCCGCCCGTATGCATGCGATGGCGCGCGCGTATGTCGAATTCGGTCTGGCCGAACCGCAGACGTATCGGCTGATGTTCATGGAGCCGGCGCTCTCCGGCGAAGCCGCGACGAATGATGTCGGGGCGCGGGCTCCAGCAGATGCTCAAGAAGCCTCCGGCGCCGTTGCGGCCATGCTGGCGCCGATCGCCGACGCGTTCCTCGAGCTGCGCGCGGCCGGACGCCTGCCGCCGCACGCCGTGCCCGCGGCCTGTGCGGAAGGACTCTGGGCGAGTCTGCATGGCATCGTCGCGCTGAAGCTGAACGGCGCGGCATGGCCCGCCACATTAGTGGAAACGCTCGTCGAGCTGTCGCTCGAAGCGTGGTGCAAGCAGGCGGACGAGCGCGCCGGCCAGACGCGAAACACGGGAACCAAACCTCGGAAAGCAGAACCTCAAGGCAATTCAGCGAACCGACCCGACACCTCAACACGATGACCACCGAAGACATCCGAATCGACACCGCCAACGGCATCGGCTTCATTGCGCTCGAACGTCCGAAGGCACTCAATGCGCTGACCGCGCCGATGCTGGGCGCGATCAGCGAGGCGCTGCGCGCATGGCGGCACGACCAGGCGATCCGCGCAGTCGTCATCTTCAGTCCGCACGTGCGCGCGTTCTGCGCGGGCGGCGACATCCGCTTCCTGTACGAATCGGCGAAGGCGGGCGAGCGCGAAGCCATCGACGCTTTCTTCACCGAGGAATACAAGCTCAATCACGCGATCTTCACGTTCCCGAAACCATATATCGCGGTGGTGAACGGCGTCGTGATGGGCGGGGGCATGGGTATCTCGCAGGGCGCGCATCATACGGGCGGCCTGCGTATCGTCACGCAATCCACCAGGATGGCGATGCCCGAGACGCGCATCGGGCTGTTTCCGGATGTCGGCGTGAGCTGGTTTCTTGCGCGCGCGCCGGGCGCGATCGGCCGCTATCTCGCGGCAACCGGCGCGACCATGGCCGCTGCCGATGCGCTCTATGCCCGCATGGCCGACGCCTATCTCGACGACGGCGCGTTGCCCGGCTTGATCGAATCGCTGCGACATCAGCGCTTCCTCGATGGCGTGGAGATCGTGCGTTTCGTGCAGGGTGAAACCACGAAGTACAAGGTGGCGCCGATTCCCGAACGCAGCGCGCTCGCCGATGCGCGCACCCTGATCGACAAGCATTTTGCGGCGGGCAATGGCGCGTCGATTCTGGCGTCGCTCGAGCGCGATGCCGATGCCGGTCAAGAGTGGGCGCGGCAGACGGCCATGGAATTGCGCGAGCGTTCGCCGCTATCGGTCGATGTGGCCTTGCAGCAAGTGGACCGCGCGAAGTTCTCGACCATGGCGGAGACCTTGCGTCGCGATCTCGACCTCACGCGCACGGTATTCGAACGCGGCGACGTGGTGGAGGGCATCCGCGCGCGCATCGTCGACAAGGACAATCAGCCGCAATGGAAGCTGGCGCGGCTGGAAGACGTGAAGGCCGCGGACGTCGAGCGCATGTTCGAAAGCGCGTGGACGCCGGCGGCGCATCCGCTCAGGCTTTTGAAGGATTGAACGGGGGGAGCCTCGCGGCGTGCAAGCGGCCCGGTCGGGCCGTTTTTGTTTTATTTGCGGCGTGAGCGCGGATCAGCGTGTGTCGCTGCCTGCCATGAAGGCGCGCATGAAGACGAGGGCGCCCCAGCCCCAGATCGCATTGGCGATGAAACTGGGCGCGAGGCGCGGCAGCATGTTGCCGGCGGGCCAGATGCCGCGGATGGGATCGATGATGAACGCGCCGACCGCCGTCAATACGATGCCGCCGAACACAAGTGCCCCGATCCATGGTGCGCTGCGGTCCGGCGCGACACGCAGCAGCCACGCCATCAGAACGCCGAAGACCGCGCTCCAGAGCGCGTTGGCGATGAATTCCGGGATGCCGAGCGGAAGGAAGGGCAGGGTGGAGAAGCCAGCGGGATCGATGAGGCCTGCCGCGTGCAGCAGTGCCAAGGTCGATTCGCGAAAAAAGAGTGCGGCGAGGAAACCGGAAACGAACGGCAGAATGATTTTTTGCATTGGCAGGACCGCTTGGATCGCTTGAACATGTCAAGCCCGGAGCCGCGGTTCTCTCGGAGTATCGTGACGAGCGCCATTATAGGGGCGTCGCGGGTGCTTCCAGCGTGCGACCGGCGCCGCGCATGACTATTTCGCGATTGCGTCGCTCGCGGGGCTGTGGTGCAGCATGCGATCGCTGTTCTGCGGCGGAGTGGGGCGCTTGACCGGCATGTTGTCGGGGTTGTCGGGACGGGTCGCGCTTGCGGATGGCGCACCGGGCGTGGTCGGCGGTTTGACCATCGAGGCGCCGTTGTCCGGGCGGCTGGGCTGGGCTTGCGCTGGGTGGGCAAGCGCGGCGCTGAGAAGGAGAGCAGCTGTCGCGAGACGATGGCGGGGCATGATGGTTCTCCGGGCGGCGTAGGCGAAATGCCTTGGCTGAGTGCACAGAGAAGTGCAGCAAGTTTCTGCCCAGCCCGGAGAGGTTAAGTGGACGGGCCTTCTGTCCAGTCGTACGCGGGTCTGCGACCGGACTAGGGTGAGGTCGGCTGAAAAAAGTGGAAGCCAACGTTTCGTAAAATCGTGAAACGGAGGCATGAATGAATCGAATTCCCAAAGCGGTCTACACGAGCAAGTTTCGCGAGGAGGCGGTCAAGCAGGCATTGACTGAAGGTGTCGGTGTTTCGGAAGCGGCACGCCGGCTCTCGGTTCCGCTCAAGACACTGGCGAACTAGGTGCGTTCAGCCAAGGCAGGCAAACTGCAGAAGGTCGGCAGGGACCAGAAGCCGCTGACCGAACTGGAGGCCGAGCTGGCGCGCGTGCAGCGAGAACTGGCGGAAGTGAAAATGGAGCGCGACCTGTTAAAAAAATTCGCGACGCACTTTGCGAGGGAGTCGCGGTGAAGTACGGCGTGATTGAACAGATGCGACAGGATTATCCGGTGCCACCGATGTCCAGAAGCTCCTCAGGCAGTTCGGCATGCGCGCGTCGATGAGTCGCCGCGGAAATGACTACGATAACACGCCGATCGAATCGTTCTGGGGGCACTCAAGAACGAACTGATCTGTCATCAGCGCTTCGCAACGCGCGAGCAGGCCAGGCTCGCCATCGCCGAGTACATCGAAATGTTCTACAACCGGCAGCGCACGCAGGCACGTCTGAACTACCTGTCGCCTGCCGCATTTACGCGGCGATTCTATCTGGATCGTACCGTTGCTTAACGCGTTGGCCTCCACTGATTCCGACCGACCTCATGCGCGAGCGAGCGCTCGCCTGAGAAGAATGCAAACATCATTTTCGCGTTGCCCGGATTGCCGACCTAGCGCAAACACGAACCCCGAAAAGCAAAAAGCCCAGTTCATGGAACTGGGCTTTTTGCATGAATTCTTGGGGTGGCTGATGGGACTCGAACCCACGACGACAGGAATCACAATCCTGGACTCTACCAACTGAGCTACAGCCACCACTGTTACTGCGATCCCGACTGCTTTGAAACAGCTACCGCAGCAATCAAGAAGCGAGATTATACGAACAAAGACCACACTTGACTAGTCCTTTTGAGCATCTTTTTCCGCCCATCGGCGTTCACGATTCGATTGCTTCCATCGCCTCACGCAGATGCCCGCGCGCTTCGTCGAAGATCGCGAGATCGCCGGTGGCGAGGCGGCGGCTGTCGGACAGGACACGACGCCATCCGCGCGCACCCGCCACGCCGCGATACAGTCCGAGCGCATGCCGTGTCACCGCGCCGAGATAAGTGCCGCGCGCGAGCTCGCCGCGCGCATATGCAATCAGCGCTTCCTCGATCTCTTCACGCGAAGGCACTGGCGTGGACGCGCCATAGAACCGCGTGTCCACGGCTGCCAGCACGTAGGGGTTGTGATAGGCCTCGCGGCCGAGCATCACGCCGTCGACGTGCTTCAGATGCTCTTCGACTTCGTCCAGCGTCTTGATGCCGCCATTGATCGAAATCTCCAGATGCGGAAAATCCCGCTTCAGCCGATACGCATAGTCATACTTCAACGGCGGAATCTCGCGATTTTCCTTCGGGCTTAGCCCTTTCAGGATCGCGTTGCGCGCGTGCACGATGAAAACCTCGCAACCCGCGTCCGCCACGGTCCCGACGAAATCCCGCACGAACGCGTAATCCTCGACCTCGTCCACGCCGATGCGATGCTTGACCGTGACCGGTATCGTTACGGCGTCGCGCATCGCCTTCACACCGTCCGCGACGAGCTGCGGCTCCTTCATCAGGCACGCACCGAACGCGCCGCGCTGCACGCGCTCCGACGGGCAGCCGCAATTGAGGTTGATTTCGTCGTAGCCCCACTGTTCGCCGAGCTTCGCGCTGCGGGCGAGATCGGCTGGCTCGCTGCCGCCAAGTTGCAACGCGACGGGCGCTTCGGCCGGCGTGAAGGCGAGATGACGGGCGACGTCGCCATACAGCAGGGCGCCGGTCGTCACCATCTCTGTATAAAGCCAGGTGTGCCGTGACACCAGACGATGCAGAGAACGGCAATGGCGGTCGGTCCAATCCATCATCGGAGCGACGGAGAGACGACGGGACTTGAGCTTGGGTACGGCGGCCATGAGCGAATGAGCAACGGGCCCACTGAACGCGAGCCGCTTGAAAATAAAGGGAATTTGCGATTTTACCGCACTGCGGCGGAAAACCGGGCAGGAAGGCGTCGCGCGGCGTCCGGGACCCCGTTCGCTCCGCCCACCCCCACGCCACCCCATGCTACGATTTTCCCTTCCCCCGGGACGAAATTGGAGGCAGCCATGGCAACCTTGGCGATCGACGGCGTGCGCTGGGTCAACGACCGCGTGACCAGCGTGCGATGGGGCAGTTTCGATTCATCCACTAACGACTGGACCGCGCCCACCACCATCGTGGACGTTCAGCAGGTCGTGGACGCCATCCACAGCGGCAAGGAAGTGCGCACGCTGTTCACGCTCGGCGGGCGGACCTTTCTCGGGCCGAAAGTGGGCGCGCTGCCTTATACAAACGGCCACGTGGGCATCGAGGCGCGGGTTCAGGACGGGCAGATCGAGAAATCGCTCGAGGATCTCCCCGCCGTCTGATCCCGGCGCGGTCCGTTTCCTCCGACATCCGATCGCGCGTGCGCAAGCGGCGCTGCCCTCATCGCACGCGTGATGCTGGCCGACGGCTGCGCCCGTCCAGCCAGTGCAACACGCAGCGGCGCTGCATCCGCGACGCCGCCGGTGCGTCACCATCCACAAGGAGGTCGGTATGGCATCGTCGAATGAAGGGAATCTGCGCGCGTTCGTACAAACCGCGGAACAGGCGGGCGGTTTCGTCTGGGTCATCGCGCTGGTTGATTTTTCCGCGAAGGAGGTCAAGCGTGCATTGGTCTCGGAGGAAAACTTCTCGACCGCCGACGCCGCGCGCGATGCCGGCAATGACCGCCTGAAAGGCATGTCGAACGACCGCTGAACCCATCCGTCGCACAAAGCTGGACAGAAACTCGTTCGATGACTTCGAACGAGTTCGCCAAGCTGCTTGTACGGCAACGCGCAAACCCGCGCCCATAATGCCTTCACACAGATCAACGTTCAAAGGAGAACGTCATGAATCGCTTCGAAGGCAAGACAGTCCTGGTTACCGGCGGCAACAGCGGCATTGGCCTGGCGGCCGCGCAGGCGTTTGTGGCTGAAGGCGCGCGCGTCGTCATCACGGGTCGCGACGAGGCTTCACTCGCCGAGGCGCGCGCCACGCTCGGCGAACATGCGCTCGCGATCCGCAACATCGCGGGCACGGTCGCCGCCGCACGTGAACTCGCGCAGCAACTTTCAGACGCTCAAATCCGCCTCGACGCGGTATTCGTCAACGCGGGCATCGGCATCTTCGCGCCGTTCACCGACATCGACGAAAACGCCTGGGACGACACTTTCTCGATCAACGTGAAAGGCCCGTACTTCCAGATCCAGGCGTTGGTGCCTCTGTTCAACGAAGGTGCATCGATCGTGCTGAACGGTTCGATCAACGCGCACATCGGCATGCCGACGTCATCGGTCTACGCAGCCAGCAAGGCGGCGCTCGTGTCGCTGGCGAAAACGCTCTCGGCGGAACTGCTGCCGCGCGGCGTGCGCGTCAACGTGGTGAGCCCCGGTCCGGTCGCGACGCCGTTGCACGAAAAGCTCGGCATCGTCGATGACGCGCGTGCGCAGCTGCAAGCCCAGATTCCGCTCGGCCGCTTCGGCAAGTCGAGCGAAGTGGCGGCGACGGTTTTGCATCTCTCCGCGCCGGAGTCGGGATTCATCGTCGGGACGGAGATCGTGATCGACGGCGGGATGAGCCAGCTCTGATCTCATCCAATACGGCATGGACCTGCTTCCGGCCATGCCGCGCGGATCACTGCATCGGCCACCAGGCGCCGATGCCGGGCTCGGCGTCGAGGGCGCGCAGGAAGTCGTCGGCGAAGGCGGCGCTAGCCAGCTCATGTTCGAGCGAGCCTGCGGTGAAGTCGTGAGGATTCTTGAGGCCTTTGGCGTGGCGGATGACGGCGACCGTTTCGGTCAGGGCGGCGATGGAGTCGAGCGTGTGCGAGTTCATAGCGCACTTTTACGGCAGGGACGGATCAGCCTTTAGAGCGGACGCGCAAATTCGGCGCGCCCGCGCATCAGGTCCTCGATTTGCCGTGCCCTGAAACCAGCGCGCCCGCATCCGGTGCGAGCGTAAAGAGATCGGCGACGCCGATCAGCCCGATCAACCCGACGATCAGGAACGCCACGCTGAAATCCTCCGGGCCGATGCTATGGGCATCGTGCCCATGCAGCCATTCGCCGAAGCGCAGCGCAATGGCGCCGATCGCCACACCGATGCCCATCGTCATCTGGAACAGTGTGCTCGACAGCGCGGAGGCCGCGCTCATCTGCGCCTTGGGCACGTCCGCGAAACTGAGCGTGTTGAGCGCCGTGAACTGCAACGAGCGCGACAGCCCGCTTGCGAACAGCACGGCGGCGATCACGAGCTTGGGTGTCGACGGCGCGAGCAGGCTCATCGCGGCGAGCGAGAGCGCGGCGAGCACGCCGTTCACGATCAACACCTGCCGAAAGCCGAAGCGGCGCATGACGGGCGTCGTGACGAGTTTCATCGAGAGGTTGCCCGCGAACACCGCGAGCGTCAGCAGGCCCGATTCGAACGCGTTCATGCCGAAGCCGACCTGGAACATCAGCGGCAGCAGGAACGGCGCGGCGCTGATCGCGATGCGAAACAGCGAACCGCCGCCCATCGCCACGGCGAAGGTCTTCACGCGCAACGCGGCGAGGTCCACGACCGGTTGCGCCGCGCGGCGCAGATGCAGCCACGACGCGATGCCCGCGATTCCCCCCACCAGCACGAGCACGCCGACCGAGGTCCAGTCGGCGTCGCTGCGGCCGCTCAGTTCCATCGCATACAGCAGCGTGGTGCAGGCGATGCCGCACAGCGCGAAGCCGGGCAGGTCGAAGCGGCGCCGCGCGTCCTCACGCGTGTTGTCGAGATAGCGCAGCGTGAGCAGGAGGCCGATCAGCCCGAGCGGCACGTTGAGATAGAAGATCCAGCGCCATGACGAGTACGTGGTGATGAAGCCGCCCAGCGGCGGCCCGATCACCGGCGCGACGAGCCCCGGCCACGTGATGATGGCGATGGCGCGCATCAAGCCTTCCTTGGGTGTTGCGCGCAGCACGGCGAGCCGTCCGACCGGCACCATCATCGCGCCGCCGATGCCCTGCAGCACGCGCGCCGCGGCGAACGCGGGCAGGGTCGAGGTGGTCGCGCACAGGACGGACGCCGCCGTGAACACGGCGATCGCGCTGCCGAACACGGTGCGCAGGCCGAAGCGGTCGGCGGCCCAGCCGGAGATCGGAATGAAGACGGCGAGCGTCAGCAGATACGCCGTGATGCCGAGACTCATGTCGGCGGGATGCACGTTGAAGGAGCGTGCCATCTGCGGCAGCGCCGTGGCGATGATCGTGCCGTCGAGGTTCTCCATGAAGAAGGTCGCAGCGACCAGCATGACGATGAGCGACGCGCTGCGCTGGCGGGCGCGCTCGCTTGCGGACGGCATCGGATCGGGCATTCCTGAACGGGCGGATGGACGGTGGGCGAGGCTGCCATTCTAGCCGCGACAGCAGAGCTTGCGCGCCTATGGTAGTTTTCGCGCTTGCCTGGAAGCCCGCCACAGCCAAGGCTGGCCACGCGCTGACGAAGCGCTGACGGCATGCAGACATAACGCCAACAAGAGGGATTGGACAATGAAGTTTCGGAAACTGGGTGACTCGGGTATCGATGTGAGTCTGATCGGACTCGGCACCATGACCTGGGGCGAGCAGAACACCGAGCGCGACGCGCACGAACAGATCGACTACGCGCTGGCGCAGGGCGTCAATCTCGTCGATGCCGCCGAAATGTACCCGGTGCCGCCGCGTCCTGAAACACAGGGCCGCACCGAGCAATACATCGGCACGTGGCTCGCGCGGAACCCGTCGAAGCGCGCCGATATCGTGCTCGCCACCAAGATCGCCGGACCCGCGCGCCAGCCGCACAATCCGCGTCACATTCGCGGCGCGGGCAACCAGTTCGACCGCAAGAACCTGAACGAAGCCATCGACAGCAGCCTGAAGCGCCTGCACACCGACTATGTCGACCTGTATCAACTGCACTGGCCCGACCGCAGCACGATGACCTTCGGCCGTTCGGCGTATCCGTACGTCGACGACGAGTACACGGTGCCCATCGAGGAGACCCTCGCCGCGCTCGCCGAACTCGTGAAGGCAGGCAAGATCCGTCATGTCGGCGTGTCGAACGAAACGCCCTGGGGCGTCGCACAGTTCCTGCACGCGGCCGAGAAGGCCGGGCTGCCGAAGATCGTCAGCATTCAGAATCCCTACAGCCTCGTGAATCGCACCTATGAACTGGGGCTGTCGGAGTTCACACACCGGGATGGCGTCGGGCTGCTCGCGTATTCGCCGCTGGCGTTCGGCTGGCTCTCCGGCAAGTACGAAGGCGGCGCACGTCCGGCCGGCGCGCGCATCACGCTGTATGAGCGCTTCCAGCGCTACAGCAAGCCGCAGTCGGTCGCGGCCATCACGTCCTATGTCGAACTTGCCGCGCGCCACGGCCTCACGCCCACGCAGCTCGCGCTCGCGTTCGTCAATCAGCGGCCTTTCACGACCAGCACACTGATCGGCGCGACGACGATGGAGCAGTTGAAGGAAAACATCGGCAGCGTGGAGATCGAACTGTCGGAAGAAATTCTGGCCGAAATCGACGCGCTGCACGAGCGTCAGCCGAATCCTGCGCCCTGAAGTTTTCCGGATGCGTCGGCCGGACGCGCCGCGGAATTTCCTGTGCGTTCAGGGATTTGCCACGCTTTTTGCGGGCAACGCCGTGAATGTGTCAGCATGGAGGTTCTCGCGGCGGCGGGCCTCGGCGCTTCATCGCCCGGCCTCCAGGAAAACCGCTTGAAGACATTACCCGCTGGAAGTGCCGCACGTCGCAAGGTAACAAGGCAGGACAGGAAGCACTTCGCGCCCGCATCCTGCATCAACAACGCCGTCTGAACGCCCGTAGCGCCGCATCGCCGCGCGCCACGGCGCGTCCTTCGCATCACTCGCGGTGCCGTGCCGGCTGCAAGGCACTACACTTGCTCGATGGTCCTGGTTGCCCGCTGCGGCGCCTCAAGCCACAGCGCGCTCTTCGCAAAGGAGTCGTCGCTCATGTCTCAAGCATCACCTCAAGCAAAAGACCTCGATCGCCTGTCGATCGACACCATCCGCACGCTGTCGATGGACGCCGTGCAGAAGGCCAACTCCGGCCACCCCGGCACGCCGATGGCGCTCGCGCCCGTGGCGTTCCACCTGTGGCAGAACCATCTGCGCTACGATCCCGACGCGCCGCTGTGGCCGAACCGCGACCGCTTCGTGCTCTCGGTCGGCCATGCGTCGATGCTGCTGTACTCGATGCTGCATCTCACCGGCGTCAAGGAAGTCGACGAACACGGCAAGCCGACCGGCAAGGCCGCGGTCTCGATCGACGACATCGAGCACTTCCGTCAGCTCGACAGCAAGACGCCCGGTCACCCGGAGTTCCGCATGACGACCGGGGTCGAGACGACCACCGGTCCGCTCGGGCAGGGTCTCGGCAACAGCGTGGGCATGGCGATGGCCGCGCGCTGGAAGGAAGCCCACTTCAACCAGGGCGGCGACACGCTGTTCGACTATCACGTCTGGACGCTGTGCGGCGACGGCGACATGATGGAAGGCATCTCGCACGAGGCGGCATCGCTGGCGGGGCACCTGAAGCTGTCAAACCTGACGTGGATCTACGACAGCAACACGATCACCATCGAAGGCCACACGGAACTCGCCTACAGCGACGACGTGGCCTCGCGCTTCCATGGCTACAACTGGAACGTGCTCCACGTCGATGACGCCAACGACGGCGCCGCGCTCGAAGCCGCGTTCAAGGAGGCGAAGGCGACCCAGGACAAGCCGACGCTGATCATCGTCAAGAGCATCATCGGCTGGGGCGCGCCGCACAAGCAGAACACGGCGGGCGCGCACGGCGAGGCGCTGGGCGAGGACGAAGTGAAGCTCGCCAAGAAGTTCTATGGCTGGCCCGAGGACAAGCAGTTCTACGTGCCCGACGGCGTGATGCAGCACTTCGCCGAAGGCATGGGCGCGCGCGGCAAGAAGCTGCATGCCAAATGGAAGCAGCGCTTCGACGCCTACGAGAAGAGCCATCCCGAACTCGCGAAGGAAGCCCGGCAGATGCTGGATCACACGCTTCCCGAAGGTTGGGAAGACGCGATTCCGAACTTCGACGCAGATCCGAAGGGCCTCGCCACGCGCGACTCGTCGGGCAAGGTGCTGAACGCGATCGCGCAGCGCATTCCCTGGCTGATCGGCGGCGCGGCGGACCTGTCGCCGTCGACGAAGACGAACCTCAAGTTCGAGGGCGCCGGCAGCTTCGAACATGACGACTACTCGGGACGCAACCTGCACTTCGGCATCCGCGAGCACGGCATGGGCTCGGTCTGCAACGGCATGGCGCTGTCCGACATGCGTCCCTACGGTTCCACCTTCCTGATCTTCAGCGACTACATGAAGCCGCCGATCCGGCTCTCGGCCATCATGGAAGTGCCGGTCATCTACGTCTTCACACATGACTCGATTGGCGTGGGCGAAGACGGTCCGACCCACCAGCCGATCGAACAGCTCGCGTCGCTGCGCGCGGTGCCGGGGCTCACGCTGCTGCGCCCCGCGGACGCGAACGAAGTGGGCGAGTCGTGGCGCGTCGCGCTGACGCACAACAAGGAACCGTCGTGCCTCGTGCTGACGCGCCAGCCGCTGCCTACGTTCGACCGCTCGAAGTACGGCTCGGCGGAAGGCGTGCGGCGCGGCGCGTATGTGCTCGCCGACGCCGACGGCGGCAAGCAGCCGGAGGTCATCCTGATGGCCAGCGGCAGCGAAGTGTCGCTGTGCGTGGAAGCCTTCGAGAAGCTCACGGCCGAAGGCGTTGCGGCGCGCGTCGTGTCGATGCCCTCGTGGGACCTCTTCGAAAAGCAGGATGAAGCCTACAAGGAGTCGGTGCTGCCGACAGACGTGCATGCGCGCGTGTGCGTCGAGCAGGCGGCGACGCTCGGCTGGGACCGCTATGTCGGCCGGCTCGGGGCGCAGATCGTCATGCATACGTTCGGCGCGTCGGCGCCGTTGAAGGCGCTCAAGACGAAGTTCGGCTTCACGCCGGAAGCGGTGGTCGACGCCGCGAAGAAACAGCTCGAACGTGTGAAATCCAACGGCAAGGAGTAACGGACATGCAGATCGGCATCGTGGGACTGGGGCGCATGGGCGGCAACATCGGGCGCCGCCTGATGCGCGACGGACACCAGTGCGTCGTGTACGACCACAACCCCGAAGTCACCGCCACGCTCGCGGGCGAGGGCGCGACCGGCGCGAAGGATCTCGGCGATCTCGTCGCGAAACTGGAGACGCCGCGCGTCATCTGGCTGATGCTGCCGGCGGGCAAGATCACCGAGGACACGCTCGGCGACCTGCGCAAGATCCTCACGGCGGACGACGTGATCATCGACGGCGGCAACAGCTTCTACAAGGACGACATCCGCCGCGCCGCGCAGTTGCGGGAGCAGGGCCTGCATTACGTCGACGTGGGCACGTCCGGCGGCGTGTGGGGCCTGACGCGCGGCTATTGCATGATGATCGGCGGCGAAGAGGCGATCGTGCGCCGCATCGATCCGATTCTCGCGACGCTCGCGCCCGGACGCGGCGACATCCCGGCGACGCCCGGCCGCGAAGGCCGCGATGCGCGCGTGGAGAACGGCTACATGCATTGCGGACCGGTCGGTTCGGGGCACTTCGTCAAGATGGTCCACAACGGCATCGAGTACGGCCTGATGCAGGCGTATGCCGAAGGCTTCCACGTGCTCGAACGCAAGGACTCCACCGACCTGCCGGAGAACGAGCGCTATTCACTCGATCTCGCCGATGTCGCCGAGGTGTGGCGGCGCGGCAGCGTGGTGTCGTCGTGGCTGCTGGATCTCACGGCGGGCGCGCTCGCCGGCGACGGCTCGCTCGATCGCTATTCAGCCGAAGTCGCCGACAGCGGCGAAGGACGCTGGACCATCGAGGCGGCGATCGAAGAAGCGGTGCCTGCGCAGGTGCTGTCGGCGGCGCTGTACACGCGCTTTCGCTCGCGCGACGCCGAGTCGTTCCCCGAGCGGATGCTGTCGGCCATGCGCTTCGGCTTTGGCGGCCATCACGAGTTTCCGGTGAAGTAGCGGCCGTCACGCTGGCGGTATGAAACAACGGCGCCGGACCTTCGCGGTCCGGCGCCGTTTTCATTTCATCATGCGCCGCCTGAAAAGCCAGGCGCACAGGAAGAACGGCACCATGGCGTACGCGCACAACGCGAGCACATGCAGTGCCCAGCCATCGAGCGGACGGCCGAGCATGGCAGGACGGATCAGCTCCACCGCATGATAGAGCGGCAGCACCTGGGTGACGTGCTGCGCGAGCGCGGGCAGTTGCGCGATGGGGAAGAACACGCCGGAGAGCAGCAGCATCGGCGTGAGCGCGAGCGTCTGGTAGAACATGAAGAAGTCGTAGCTCGGCGCAAGCGCCGTCACGATCATCGCCGTGCTGGAGAAAGCCAGCCCGGTCAGCACGATCACCGGCACCGCGATCAGCATCGACGGAAAGCTCGCGTAGCCAAGCGCGCCCGCGACGATCATGATCGCGACGCCCGACAGCACCGACTTGCTGGCGGCCCAGACAATCTCGCCCAGCACGATGTCGCCGAGCGTGAGCGGCGTGTGCATGATGGCTTCCCAGGTGCGCTGCACGTGCATGCGCGAGAAGCCGGAGTACATCGCCTCGAAGCTCGACGACATCATCACGCTCGATGCCGCCGTGCCCGCCGCGAGAAACGCGATATACGACACGCCGTCGACATGCCCGACCATCAGGCCGAGACCCAGGCCCAGGCCGAACAGATAGATCATCGGGTCGGCGAGATTGCCGATCATCGAGGCGATCGCGAGCTTCTTCCACACAAGGTAATTGCGCCGCCACACGGACATCCAGTGGGTGGCGTTGGCGGGCAGCGCGCTCGAGAGGGGCATGAGGTTGTCGGCTTGCGCTTGCGTTTGTTTCCGGCGCGCGGCTTTGGCCTTGGCGCTGGATTGATCGAAGGTATTCATGAGCGTGTGCGGTTCAGTCCACCATCTCGCGGCCCGTGAGGCGCAGGAACACATCTTCCAGATTCGCCGGACGATGCAGATAACGTACGCCGGCGCGCCCGCGGACGAGCGCATGCACGGGTTGCGGGTCATCGACGTAGCAGAACAGCGTCTCGCCGCTGACTTCCATGCGCGCAACGAGCGGTTCCAGTTCGGCGGCGAGGGCTTTCGGGTCCGGCCCGTAGATCTCGATCACGTCCGAGCCGATCACCGACTCGATCAGTTCGCCCGGCCTGCCTTCGGCGATCTTGCGTCCTTCCTCGATCACGCACAGGCGGTTGCACAGACGCTCCGCTTCTTCCATGAAATGCGTGGTCAGCAGGATGGTCTTGCCGCGCGCGAGCAGGGAACGAAGCCGTTCCCAGATCAGATGGCGCGCTTGCGGATCGAGACCGGTGGTCGGTTCGTCCATCACGAGCACGTCGGGGTCGTTGACGAGGGCGCGCGCCAGCGTGAGGCGCCGTTTCATGCCGCCCGACAGCTCGCCGACGCGCGCATCGGCCTTGCTCTCCAGCCGCGCGAATTCGAGCAGCGACGGCACCAGCGCGTCCATGCGCGCTCCCTTCAGGCCGAAGTAACGACCGAACACGACGAGGTTTTCGCGGACGGTGAAATCGGGATCGAGGTTATCGAACTGCGGCACCACGCCCACGCGTTCGCGAGCGAAGCGGGCGCGCGCCGGAACGGGTTCGCCGACGAGCCGGATCGAGCCGCTGTCCGGCGACGTGATGCCGAGCAGCATCTTGAGTGTCGTGGTCTTGCCTGCGCCGTTGGGACCGAGCAGGCCGAAGCACTCGCCGGGACGCACATCGAACGAAAGGCCGTCCACCACCGTGCGCGTGCCGTAGTGCTTTCTGACCTCGCTGAACTCGATGGCGGGTGCGCAGGCGCCGGCATCGTCGTGAAGGCCGGCACGCGATGGCTGCTGCAATGTTTGATCAGTCATGCAATCGTGTTGCGAGGAAAAAGCGATGGGAAATCCAGCGGGCTAGTGTAATCCAATGCACCAGCGTGGCGCTCGACGTGCTGCTGCAAGCGGCAAGCCCGTTTCGAATCCGTGCGGAAGCCCCGTGCTTTTTTCGGCCGTAGCGCGCGACGCCTGCCTGGCAAGGATGTTGCACGGCTGGCACGACGCCAGCTTGCATGCACGGCGCACGCATCCGGTTAGCGTTTTCCACCGTTGTGACGCTCCGGGCGACACACGATCATGAAGATGCGACACCACGGGAAATCGCATTGCCTTCATCTGCCTCGTTCCGGTCCGGAGCGCCGGCGCGAAGGGCAAGTCTGGCCAGGGAGGTCAAGATGGATAGCTATCGAAAAATCCTGCTGTGCTATGACGGCTCCAGAGAGGGCCGCAAGGCGCTGCGTCAGGGCGCGAATCTCGCGCTCGACCTGAAGGCGGAAACGCACATTCTGGCCGTCGTCGACATGCGCTCGAGCATCGCACAGAGCGCCGGGATGCTCACCGACATGGCCTGTGGCCGCTTCGAGGATGCCGCGCGCGACATCCTTCAGGAAGGCGTCGACTGGTTGCGCGAACGCGGTTTGCCGGCGCAGGGACACTTCGCGTTCGGCCATCCGATCGACGAGATTGCGGCGCTCGCCGAACAGTTGAACGTGGATCTGGTAGTCGTCGGGCACCGCTGCCGCAATGGACTCGCGCGCTGGTGGATGGGCGCGGGCAACACGCCGCTGCTCGATCGCGTGAAGTGCAGCATTCTGGTCGCAGTGTGTCAGGCGGGTGAGTCGACCGAGGCGGAAGAAGAGGCCGCCATGGCGGCCCGGCCTGTGAAGGCGGAAGTGGGCGCCTGAACGACGCTTCAGCGACGCTTCAGAAACGCCTCAGCCGTCCAGATTCACCGCGACGAGCTTCCATGACACGAGGCCATCGCGATGAAAGATGGCCGAGTAACGGGCGTCGCCGGCGCCGTGCTGATAGGTCACGGCGAAGGTATTCAAGTCGCGATAGCCCGCGGTGGTGGCAGGCGGTTTCGGCGCGGCTTCGGGTGTCGGGGCGACGCTGCCCGATGCCGGTCCTGCGGATGAAACCGCCGCCTCGTTCGTTCCGGCCGGCGGCGGGCGTTCGCCGGGGGTGCCGCGCGGCGGGATGCCGTTGAGAATGGCCGCGACGCCGTCAGGCGTGGCATAGGTGTCCACCAGCGGACCGACGACCGCCGCGCCGATCATCGCGCCGATGATGGCGAGCGGATTTCCGCTTTTCTGGATGTCCACACGCCGCGTGAGCAAGGCGGCGACTTGCTCCTTGAGGCTCGCGCGCAGCGCGGGATAATCGACGTATTCATTGACCGTCTGCGCGTCGCGCGCATCGGCTGCGCGCTTGAGGCGATTCAACGCGATGTAGGGCGATGCATAGATATAGCTCAGCAGTCCGATGACGATCAGGACGACGAGCGCGGTCAGGATGGAGCGGGTAGTGCGGGACATGCGGTGAAAGGGCCTCGCGCGGAACGTGAATCCCGATTGACCGCGCAAGGGCCCGATAAATCCCGCGAACCCGAAATCGGCGTCTGCCGGAACCCGCTTACGCGAGGATCCCGCCCGCCAGCCCGGCGCTTTCCTCCGCGATGCAGCGGTCGATCATGCGCGACACTTCATCGATCTTGCCGACCAGGATCACGCGCGATTGTCCGCGATACACGCGCACCGGCGCGCGTTCGGCTGCTTCCGCATGCACGCCGCTGTTCAGCGAAACCCGCGCAAACGCCGGCTGACGCGACGGCAGTGCGGGCATGTCCGTCTCGAAGAGATCCGGCGTGGTTTCGGCGCGCGGCATGCCGCACGAAATCAGCGTGCGCAGATGACGCAGACGGCCGAATTGGCGGAAGGGCAACAAGCGGGCGAAACGTTCCATGGTGACTCTCCAGACGATAGGGCGCACAGCGGCCCGCCGCGAACGGTGGCCGTCATGCTGGTTTTTTCGGTTGAACGCCCGGGTGAGCGTCGCTGCGGTTGGTGAGTTGATATTCCGCTATTACCAGGACATTTCTTGTCTCAGTGAGACAGGCGAAACATAAAAACTTCCAATCTTTTCTGAGGCTTGGTCTCACCACGCTCACCACCGCGTATGCCGGAATATCAGAACTCGCCGGAGCGAATCAGGCCGACCGCGATGCCTTCGAGCGCGAACTCGCCGCTGCCGGAGCGCACGAAAATGTTCTCGTAGTCCGGATTCTCGGCGATCAGTTCGACGCCATCGCGATGACGCTTCCAGCGCTTCACCGTCACGTCGTCGCCCAGACGCGCGACCACGATTTGCCCGTCCTTCGCTTCGGTGCGCTTTTGCACGGCCAGCAGGTCGCCGTCGAGAATGCCCGCGTCGCGCATGGACAGCCCGCGCACCTTCAGCAGGTAGTCCGGCTTGCTCGAAAACAGCGCAGGGTCGCAGGCGTAGTGCTGCGAGATGTGCTCCTGCGCGAGGATGGGACTACCGGCCGCGACCCGGCCGACCAGCGGCAGCGAAAGCTGCATGATGCTCGCATGCGGCAGCGTGAACTGATGCGGCACGTCTTCCGGCCGCTCGATGCGCGCTGAGTCGCTCAGCAGGCGAATGCCGCGCGACGAGCCCGCCGCGAGTTCGATCACGCCCTTGCGCGCCAGCGCCCGCAAATGCTCCTCGGCCGAATTGGCCGAACTGAAGCCGAGTTCGGCGGCGATCTCGGCGCGCGTGGGCGGGAAGCCCGTACGCTCGATCGCGCGCTGGATCAACTCGAACACCTGCTGCTGCCGCGCGGTGAGTTTGGATGTCTTGTTCACTGGCTCGGACCCCTGGGGCACTGTATGGATGGACAGGTGACTGTATTTTTATACAGTATTCCGCGCTTTTCAAGCTTTACTTTAAGTTCGGTTGTGCAGGCCCGCAGCGAGCGCGTTCGAGCCCCAGCCACCCTTTCTACGTAGAGGAATAAGCTTCTTAGCAGTTTCACGTATAAAAAAGTGACAAACGATTATTTCTAATCATATAGACCCGTCGTTAGACTGATTCCGTCAATTCGATAAGACGGAGAACGGGGAATGCAAAGCTTGAAATGGGGATTGGGTCGGGGCGCGCGACGCCTGCTCGCGGCGGCTGCGCTGACAGCGGCGGGCATCGGCATGGCGGCGTCCGCGAGCGCGGAGACATCGTTCCTGAACGTGTCCTACGATCCGACGCGCGAGCTCTATCAGGACTTCAATCAGGCCTTCGCGAAGAAGTGGAAGGCCGAGACGGGCGAGACCGTCACCTTCAAGCAGTCCCACGGCGGCTCCGGCGGCCAGGCGCGCGCGGTCCTCGACGGCCTGCAGGCCGATGTCGTCACCCTCGCGCTGGCGTACGACATCGACGCCCTCGCGGGCAAGGGCCTCGTCAACGCGGACTGGCAGAAACGCCTGCCGGACAATGCCTCGCCGTACACCTCGACCATCGTGTTCCTGGTGCGCAAGGGCAATCCGAAGCACATCAAGGACTGGGACGACCTGGCGAAGCCGGGCGTGTCCATCGTTACGCCGAATCCCAAGACCTCGGGCGGCGCGCGCTGGAACTACCTGGCCGCGTGGGCGTATGCGCAGCACAAGCCGGGCGGCAACGAGCAGACCGCGAAGGACTTCGTGACGAAGCTCTACAAGAATGCAGGCGTGCTCGATTCCGGCGCGCGCGGCGCAACGACGAGCTTCGTGCAGCGCGGTCAGGGCGACGTGCTGATCGCGTGGGAGAACGAGGCGTTTCTGTCGCTGAAGGAGTTCGGTCCGGAGAAATTCGAGATCGTGGTGCCGTCGGTGAGCATCCTGGCGGAGCCGCCGGTCGCGGTGGTGGACAAGGTCGTCGACAAGCACGGCACCCGCAAGCTCGCCGAGGCGTATCTCAAGTACCTGTATAGCGACGAAGGCCAGCAGATTGCCGCGCGCAATTTCTATCGGCCGCGTTCGAAGACGGTGCCGGCCGAGCTCACGAAGCAGTTTCCGAAGCTGAAGCTTTACACCATCGACGATACGTTCGGCGGCTGGGCCAAGGCGCAGAAGACGCACTTTGCCGACGGCGGCGTGTTCGACTCGATCTATCAGCCGCAGTAAGGACAGGTCCCGGCGACGCGGCGCACTCATGACGCCGCGCGTCGTTCATGCAGTACCCGGCAGCACGCGCCTCCCCCGGCGCAAAAGGAAGACTCAAGGATGACGACCCTCACATTCAGGAAGCCGAGCGCCTTGCCCGGCTTCGGCCTGACCCTCGGCATCACGCTGGCTTATCTGAGCCTCGTGGTGCTGATTCCGCTTGCGGCCACCTTCGCGAAGACCGCGACGCTCGACTGGGCCCAATTCGTCCGCGCGGTCACGTCGCCGCGCGTGCTGGCCTCGTACCGGCTGACCTTCAGCGCGGCGCTCGGCGGCGCGCTCATCAACGCCGTGTTCGGCTTTCTCGTCGCGTGGGTGCTGGTGCGCTACACCTTCCCGTTCAAGCGCATCGTCGATGCCATCGTCGACCTGCCGTTCGCGCTGCCCACGTCGGTCGCGGGCATCTCGCTCGCCGCGGTCTATGCGAGCAACGGCTGGGTGGGCCAGTATCTCGCGCCGCTCGGCATCAAGGTCGCCTTCACGCCGCTCGGCGTGCTGGTCGCGCTGACGTTCATCGGCTTGCCGTTCGTCGTGCGCACGGTGCAGCCGGTGCTGGAGGACTTCGAGCGCGAGCAGGAGGAAGCCGCCGCGTGCCTCGGCGCATCGCGCTGGCTGACGTTCCGCCGGGTGGTGCTGCCGTCGCTGTTGCCCGCCTTGCTGACGGGCTTCGCGCTCGCGTTCGCGCGTGCGCTCGGCGAATACGGCTCGGTGATTTTCATCGCCGGCAACGTGCCGATGAAGTCCGAGATCACGTCCCTCCTCATCATCACCAAGCTCGAACAATACGACTATGCCGGCGCCACCGCGCTCGCCGTCGTGATGCTGTGCGTGTCGTTCCTGATGCTGCTGCTCATCAACACCTTGCAGTGGTTCCTGCAACGGCGCACGAGCAAGACCGGCGCGGCGCCGGCACAGGTCGCGCAGGCGACGGCAGGAGAACCGGCATGAGCAAGGTCCTGCCATTGCAAACCTCGTCGCAGCGCGAGACACACACGCTCAATCCCGTCACCGAGCCGCGCGCGGTGCGCTGGCTGCTGACGGGCATCGCGCTCGCGTTCCTCGCGTTCTTTCTCGTGGTGCCGCTCGCCGCCGTGTTCGCGCAGGCCTTCGCCAAGGGCCTCGACTATTACTTCGAGTCGCTGAAGGACCCGGATGCGTGGTCCGCGATCAAGCTGACGCTCCTCACCGCCGCGATCGCCGTGCCGCTCAATCTCGGGTTCGGGCTGGCGGCTTCGTGGGCCATCGCGAAGTTCGAGTTTCGCGGCAAGGCGCTGCTGACGACGCTGATCGATCTGCCGTTCTCGGTGTCGCCGGTAATCTCCGGCCTTATCTACGTGCTGATGTTCGGCGCCCAGGGCTGGTTCGGTCCGTGGCTCGCCGCGCACGACGTGCAGATCATCTTCGCGGTGCCGGGCATTGTGCTCGCGACCATCTTCGTGACGTTTCCGTTCGTCGCGCGTGAACTGATCCCGCTGATGCAGGCGCAGGGCAACGACGAAGAAGAAGCAGCGCACGTGCTGGGCGCATCGGGCTGGCAGATCTTCCGCCGCGTGACCCTGCCCAACGTGAAGTGGGGCCTGCTGTACGGCGTGATCCTCTGCAACGCGCGCGCCATGGGCGAATTCGGCGCGGTGTCGGTGGTCTCCGGGCACATTCGCGGCCAGACCGACACGATGCCGCTGCACGTCGAAATCCTCTACAACGAATACAACTTCTCGGCGGCGTTCGCGGTGGCGTCGCTGCTTGCGCTGCTCGCGCTCGTGACGCTCGCGCTCAAGCTCCTCGCGGAGCGGCGCATGACGCAGTCCGTGAGCGAAGCCAAAGCCTCCGCCACCGCCCCCGCACAGAACTGACAGGCCGACATCATCATGAGCATCATCGTTCGCAATCTGCAAAAACGCTTCGGCGATTTCACCGCGCTCGACCAGGTCTCGCTGGACTTTCCCGCCGGCGAACTGGTCGCGCTGCTCGGGCCGTCGGGCTGCGGCAAGACCACGCTGCTGCGGGTCATCGCGGGCCTCGAATTCGCCGATGCAGGGCAGGTCGTCCTGCATGGCGAGGACGTCGCGGAAGTGGGCGCCCGCGAGCGCCAGGTCGGCTTCGTGTTCCAGCATTACGCGCTGTTCCGTCACATGACGGTGTTCGAGAACGTCGCGTTCGGCCTGCGCGTGAAGCCGCGCCGCGAGCGCCCGAGCGAAGCCGTGATCCGCGAGAAGGTGCACGAACTGCTCAAGCTCGTGCAGCTCGACTGGCTCGCGGAACGCTTTCCTTCGGAGCTGTCGGGCGGACAGCGGCAGCGCATTGCATTGGCGCGGGCGCTGGCTGTCGAGCCGAAGGTCCTGCTGCTCGACGAACCGTTCGGCGCGCTCGATGCCAAGGTGCGCAAGGAACTGCGCAGCTGGCTGCGGCGCCTGCACGACGACCTGCATATCTCGACGCTGTTCGTCACGCACGACCAGGAAGAAGCGCTGGAGGTGGCGGACCGCATCGTCGTGATGAATCACGGCCGCGTGGAGCAGGTCGGCAGTCCGCAGGACGTGTACGATCATCCGCAGACTTCGTTCGTCTACGAGTTTCTCGGCGCGGCGAACCGCCTGCAAGGGCAGGTCGATGCCAACGGCTTCACCGCCGACGGCGCCGCGAGCCCGATCGCCGCGCAGGCCCATTTCAGCGGCCGCGCGCTCGCTTACGTCCGGCCGCACGATCTCGCGCTGTATCCGGCGGACGGCGCGCATCGCGACGGCATCACGGTCGGCGTGCGGCGCGTCGTGACGCTCGGCGGTTCGGTGCGTGTGGAGCTGGAAGGCAGCGCGGGCGGCGTGATCGAAGCGGAGCTGGATCGCGAGGCCTGGCGCGCGCTGCGGCTCGAGGTCGGCGACGGCGTGACCGCGGTGCCGCGCTCGCTGCGCGTGTTTCCGGCGCAATGACAAACAGAAATACACAGAAACACACAGAACAAGCGACAAAAAGCATCACGGAGAGACTCCCATGAACTTCCAGCAACTGCGTTTCGTGCGCGAGGCCGTGCGTCAGAACATGAATCTGACGGAAGTGGCCAACGTGCTGTACACGTCGCAATCGGGCGTGTCGAAACAGATCAAGGACCTCGAGGACGAACTCGGCGTCGATATCTTCGTGCGCCGCGGCAAGCGTCTCACCGGACTGACGGAGCCGGGCAAGGAAGTGCATCAGCTGATCGAGCGCATGCTGCTCGACGCCGAAAACCTGCGGCGCGTCGCACGCCAGTTCGCTGATCAGGACAACGGCCATCTGGTCGTCGCGACCACGCATACGCAGGCGCGCTACGCGCTGCCCAAGGTGATTCGCCAGTTCACGGAAGTGTTTCCGAAGGTCCATCTCGCGCTGCGCCAGGGCAGCCCGCAGCAGATCGCGCAGATGATCATCAACGGCGAGGCCGACATCGGCATCTCAACCGAAGCGCTGGACCGCTATCCGGACATCGTCACGTTCCCGTGCTATTCGTGGCATCACACGGTGGTGGTGCCGAAGGATCATCCGCTGGTCGGGCGCGAGAACCTCTCGCTGGAGCACATCGCCGAATATCCGATTGTCACCTATGACACGGACTTCACCGGCCGCTCGCACGTCGACCAGGCGTTCGCGAGCGTCGGCGCGATTCCCGACATCGTGCTCACCGCCATCGACGCCGACGTCATCAAGACCTATGTGGAACTCGGCATGGGCATCGGCATCGTCGCGGCGATGGCCTACGACGCGAAGCGCGATTCGGAACTTGTCGCGCTGGATACGCAGCATCTGTTCGAGGCGAGCACGACGCGCGTCGGCCTGCGCAAGGGCGCGTTCCTGCGCGCCTATGCGTATCGGCTGATCGAGATGTTCGCCCCGCAACTCGACGAAGCGCAGATCGCCGCGCAGCTGCGCGAAGCGGCGTGAGCCACGCGTGATGTCCTTGCCGGCTGATTTACAATCGCCGGCATGAAACCATCCTCTCTCCCTCGCATCGCCGTGCTGGCAACCGGCGGCACCATCGCCGGATCGGCCGGCGATGCCTCGAAAACAGCGGGCTACAAGGCGGGCGTCGTGGGTGTCGACAAGCTGCTCGACGCCGTGCCCGTACTCGGTTCGGTTGCGACCATCCACGCGGAACAGGTTGCGAGCATCGACAGCAAGGACATGAGCGCCGCGCTCTGGACGACGCTGTCGCGCCGCATCGACGCGCTGCTGGCGCAGGACGACATCGACGGCATCGTGGTCACGCACGGCACCGATACGCTCGAAGAAACCGCTTACCTGCTGCATCTGACGGTGAAGCACGCGAAGCCCGTCGTGCTGACGGCGGCGATGCGGCCGTCTACCGCGCTGTCCGCCGATGGTCCGCTCAATCTGCTCAATGCGGTGACGGTGGCGGCATCGCCGGACGCGGCGGGGAAGGGCGTACTGGTGGCGTTCAACAACCAGATCCACTGCGCCCGCGATGTCACCAAGACGAGCACCTATGCCGTCGATGCCTTCCGTTCTCCCGAAACCGGCGTGCTGGGCTTCGTGCAGGACGGACGCGTCGAGTTTCAGCGCACGGCCGTGCGGCCGCATACCGTGGCGAGCGAATTCGCCGTGACGGATCAATGGCCGATGGTGGAGATCGTCGCGAGTTATGCGGACGCGTCGCGCGTGAGCGTCGATGCACTCGTGGCGGCCGGCGTGAAGGGGATCGTCGTGGCGGGTACGGGCAACGGCTCGATGCACGCCACGCTGACGCAGGCGCTCGCCGATGCGGTGAAGCGGGGCGTGGCGGTGGTGCGTGCGTCGCGGGTGGGGTCGGGGCATGTGATGCGCAATGGCGCGGCCTCGGATGACGCGTTGGGCACGGTCAGCGCGGGCACGCTGAACCCGTACAAGGCGCGCGTGCTGCTGATGCTGGCGCTGGCCAGAGGCGATAATGACCTGCAACGCGTATTCGATACGTACTAAAAAAACGCGAGCTCACTGCTCGCGTTTTTCATGGTGTGCGCCTGAGGCTCAGGCAGCAGGAGGAATGCGCAGCACCTGTCCCGGATAGATCTTGTCGGGGCTCTTCAGCATCGGCTTGTTCGCTTCGAAGATCAGGTCGTTCTTCGCGCCGCTGCCGTAATACTTCTCGGCGATCTTCCAGAGATTGTCGCCCGACACGACGGTGTAATACTGCGACTCGGGTTCCGAGTTCGGCACGGTCAGCTGGTCGTCCACCTTGTCGACGTGCTGCACGTTGCCCGCGGCGACCAGAATCTTTTCCTTCGTCGCCTGATCCGGCGCCTGGCCCGACACGGTGACCGTGTGCGACGCGCCGTCGTATTTCACATCGAGGTTATCCGCGTTGAGGCCTTGCGAGCGGATATAGGTGGCGATGGCTTCGCCCGCTTTCTGGTTCAGCGCGGCGACATCCTGCGCCGCGGCGGGCGCCGCAGCCTGTGCGGCCGGCGTGGCTGCGCCAAAGAGTTTCTCGCCTGCTTCCTTGATAAAGCTGAGGATTCCCATTGTCTGGCTCCTTGGTTGAAGTGGTGAGACGGCCTGCGACTTTCACGCAGTTTAGTCGCGCGCACCACCAGATAGTTCTGAGTTTCAACCCAGGAGTTTCAACACAGGAGTTGCAGGCCCGCTCATGGACAAGCGGCAGGAATCGATGCATGACAATCCGACGCGGACACCCGACGACACTCCGTCTGACCGACCAAGGCTTACCCGGCGCAACGCCGGGTGCCGCTCTCGGACCCCACTTGCCGCCCTCAGCCCAGGACGGCATTTGTCCCGCGTGCCCATACGCGGGACGCCCCACGGTTCAGGTGCCGCGCGTTACGCGGCGGCTTTGGCTTGCGCCGGCTCGTCGGCCACCTGGAAGTTGGACATGATTTCGAGCGCGCGCACGAGCGCCGAGTGATCCCATGCCTTGCCGCCGTTCGCGGCGCATACGCTGAAGAGTTGCTGCGCGCTGGCCGTGTGGGGCAGGGCGAGGCCCATCTTGCGCGCGCCGTCTAGCGCGAGGTTCAAATCCTTTTGATGCAGTTCGATCCGGAAGCCCGGATTGAAGGTGCGCTTCGTCATGCGCTCGCCGTGCACTTCGAGGATGCGCGACGACGCGAAGCCGCCCATCAGCGCTTTGCGGACGCGCTCCGGATCGGCGCCCGAACGCGCGGCGAACAGCAGCGCTTCGGCGACCGCCTCGATGTTCAGCGCGACGATGATCTGGTTCGCCACCTTGCAGGTCTGGCCCGCGCCGTTGTCGCCGATCAGCGAGATGTTCTTGCCCATCAGCTCGAACAGCGGCTTCGCGATCTCGAAGGACTTTTCCGGGCCGCCGACCATGATGGTGAGCGTGGCTTCGCGGGCGCCGACTTCGCCGCCCGAGACCGGCGCATCGAGATAGTCGCAGCCGAGCGCGTTGATCTTCTTCGCGAATTCCTGCGTGTCGAGCGGCGCGATCGAGCTCATGTCGATCACGAGCTTGCCCTTCGAGAGGCCCTTGGCGACGCCGTCGTCGGCGAACAGCACATTGGCGACATCGGGCGTGTCGGGCACCATCGTGATGACGATCTCGCTGGCCTTCGCGACCGCGGCCGAGTCTTCCACGACCTTGGTCTGCGCGCGGATGTCGTCCGGCACCGGAAACTTGCCGTTCACGACGAGCGCGTGGCCGCCCTTGATGAGATTGCGCGCCATGTGCGCGCCCATGATGCCGAGGCCGATGAAACCGATCGTTGCCATACTGGATGCTCCTCCTTGTGTCCTTGAATGTCCGGATCCGTGGGTTATGCCGCGCTGCCCGCCGTCACGCCGCCGATGCGTTCGAGCCAGCCGAGGCCCGCTTCGGTGCCGTCGAGCGGCTTGTACTCGCAGCCGATCCAGCCTTGATAGCCGATCTCGTCGAGCAGCCGGAACAGGAACGCGTAGTTGATTTCGCCGGTGCCCGGTTCATTGCGGCCGGGGTTGTCGGCGAGCTGGATGTGCGCGATCTGCGGCAGATGCTTCCTGATGGTCGCCGCGAGTTCGCCTTCCATGCGCTGCATGTGATAGATGTCGTACTGCAGGAACAGGTTGTCCGAGCCGACCGCGCGGATCACGTCGAGCCCGTCCTTCGAGCGGTTCAGCGCGAAGCCGGGAATGTCGTACGCATTGCACGGCTCGACCAGCAGGCGGATGTTTTCCTTCTTGAGCGCAGCGGCAGCGAAGCGCAGGTTCTCGATGATGGTCGCGCGCGCCTGTTCCGTCGAAACGCCGGCCGTCGGAATGCCGACGAGGCAGTTCAGTTGCGGCACGTTCAGCGCCTTCGCGTATTCGATGGCGCGCGGCACGCCTTCACGGAATTCCGCCACGCGGTCCGGCAGGCAGGCGATGCCGCGCTCGCCCGCTTCCCAGTTTCCGGCGGGCAGGTTGTGCAGCACGATGCGCAGATCGTGGTCCTTCAGGCGTTGCTGGATATCGCTGATCGAAAACGCGTACGGGAACAGGAACTCGACCGCGCTGAAGCCCGCGTTCGCCGCGGCCGCGAAGCGGTCGAGGAACGGGACTTCGTTGAACAGCATGGTCAGGTTCGCAGCAAATTTCGGCATGGTTCGGTCCTGATGGTCGGTCAGTGATGAAGGCCGCGCGCTCGTTCAACGAACGCGCGGCGGCGAAGCAGGGGAATCAGTCCAGCGGCGTGACGGCAGTCGGCGCATCCGACTTGCTTTCCGCGAGTTGCTCGAACTCGTTGATCGCGTCGATCTCCGTGCCCATCGCGATGTTGGTCACGCGTTCGAGAATCATCTCGACGACGACCGGCACCTGATGTTGCGCGGCCAGCGCCTGCGCCTGCTTCAATGCGGGCGCGATCTCCTCCGGCTTGTGCACGCGCAGCGCCTTGCAGCCGAGCCCTTCGGCCACCGCCACGTGATCGACGCCATAGCCTTCGAGTTCGGGCGCATTGATGTTGTCGAACGCGAGCTGCACGCAGTAGTCCATGTCGAAGCCGCGCTGTGCCTGACGGATCAGCCCGAGATACGAGTTGTTCACGACCACGTGCACGTACGGCAGCTTGAATTGCGCGCCAACGGCGAGCTCTTCGATCATGAACTGGAAGTCATAGTCGCCCGACAGCGCGACGATCTTGCGTTGCGGATCGGCTGCCCGCACGCCGAGCGCCGCCGGAATGGTCCAGCCGAGCGGGCCGGCCTGGCCGCAGTTGATCCAGTTGCGCGCCTTGAACACATGCAGGAACTGGGCGCCGGCGATCTGCGACAGACCGATCGTCGTGACGAAGCAGGTATCGCGGTCGAAGGCGAGGTTCATTTCCTCGTAGACGCGCTGCGGCTTCATCGGCACATTGTCGAAGTGCGTCTTGCGCTGCATCGTGCGCTTGCGCTGCTGGCAGTCCGCCACCCACGCGCCGCGATCCTTCAGCTTGCCGGCGGCCTTCCACTCCTGCGCGATTTCGACGAACAGTTCCAGCGCCGCCTTCGCGTCCGACACGATGCCGAGATCCGGCCCGAACACGCGGCCGATCTGCGTCGGCTCGATATCGACGTGCACGAACTTGCGGCCCTTCGTGTACACCTCGACGCTGCCCGTATGGCGGTTCGCCCAGCGATTGCCGATGCCGAGCACGAAGTCGGAGGCGAGCATCGTCGCGTTGCCGTAGCGGTGCGAGGTTTGCAGGCCGACCATGCCGGCCATCAGCGGATGGTCGTCGGGGATCGCGCCCCAGGACATCAGCGTGGGGATCACCGGCACGCCGATGGTTTCCGCGAACTTCACGAGCAGGTCCTCAGCCGCCGCGTTGAGCACGCCGCCGCCGGAGACGATCAACGGCTTGTCGGCGTCGTTGAGCATCGTCAGCGCCTTCTCGATCTGCGCGCGGGTTGCCTTCGGCTTGTAGACCGGCAGCGGCTCATACGTATCGATGTCGAATTCGATCTCGGCCATCTGCACGTCGATCGGCAGATCGACCAGCACCGGACCCGGACGGCCCGAGCGCATCAGGTGGAACGCCTGCTGGAACACGCGCGGCACGAGCGCCGGCTCGCGCACGGTGACGGCCCATTTCGTCACGGGCTTGGCGATCGATTCGATATCGACGGCCTGGAAATCTTCCTTGTAGAGCCGCGCGCGCGGCGCCTGGCCGGTGATCGCGAGGATCGGAATGGAGTCGGCCTGGGCGGAATACAGGCCGGTGATCATGTCGGTGCCCGCAGGACCCGACGTGCCGATGCACACACCGATGTTGCCCGGCGCCGCACGGGTATAACCTTCGGCCATGTGCGAGGCGCCCTCGACGTGGCGCGCCAGCACGTGGCTGATGCCGCCCGACTTCTTCATCGCCGAGTAGAACGGGTTGATGGCCGCGCCCGGCACGCCGAACGCGGTATCGATTCCTTCTTTTTCCAGCACGAGGACGGCTGCATCGACGGCTCTCATCTTGGGCATGGTTGTCTCCTTCCTGGGGGCTCTAACTGAATTCGGGGAAATGGCTGTCTGCTTTCATGCAGGGTTCGATGCACTTTAAGTCTGTGAAAAAGGTTTGATAAGATCAGCGCGAGTCGCTTTTTACCAAACAAAAAGTATCGAATGACGACGTGGCGCGACTGAGCGGCGAGTGCCCGTCCGGAGACGACCGATGGACCGTTTCAAGCAGATCGAAACCTTCGTGCGCGTGGCCGAGGCCGGCAGCCTCGCGGCAGCGGCACTGGAGGAGGGCGTGTCGCCGGTGATTCTCGGGCGGCGCATCGACGCCCTGGAGAAGCGACTCGGCGTGAAGCTGATGTATCGCTCGACCCGTCGACTCGTGGTCAGCGAGGAAGGCGCCGCGTTTCTCGACCGCTGCCGGAATCTGCTGGCGGAATGGGATCAGGCGGAGAACGAACTTGCGGCCGGGCGGCGCGCGGTGGGCGGGCATCTGATCGTGTCCGCGCCGGCGGCGTTCGGGCGCATGCATGTCGCGCCGCACGCGCCGCGCTTCCTCGCCGACAAGCCCGAATTGCAGATGTCGTTCAATCTGACCGACCGCGTCGTGGATCTCGTGCGCGAGGGCTATGACCTGTCGATACGCATCGGCGGGGCCGTCGATCCGAACTTCGTCGCGGTGAAGCTGGCGGGCAACCGGCGCGTCGTGTGCGGGACGCCCGCGTACTTCAGGAAGCACGGCCGGCCGAAAACGCTTGAAGACCTGCCGAACCACAACTGCCTGGCGTTCAATCTGCAGGGCGGCCAGAACCGTGGCTGGTATTTCCGCCGCAACGGCAAGATCGTGACGGTGCGCGTGGCCGGCAATCTCGATTGCAACGACGGAGAACTGCTGCACCGCTGGGCATCGGAAGGGCTCGGGCTGGGCTGGCGATCGACGTGGGAAATCCAGCGGCAACTGGAATCCGGCGAGCTCGAGACCGTGCTGGACGATTTCGAACTGCCTGACTACGACATCCTTGCGGTCTACCCGCAGCAGCGCTACGTGCCGGCGCGTGTACGCTACTTCATTGATTATCTTAAGGAAATCTTCGCCCAACCGGGTTACTGGAGCCGTCCGCCCAGCTTGCCGGGCGAGCCGGTCCGCTTGCCGGGCGAGCCGGTCCATGCGGCGGCTGCGACGGTCAAGGACCGCTAACTGCCTGAAATCACTGCCGATTTCGGCCTGAAAAAGGCTATGCAGCTTGCGAAAAGCGCCATTCCACGCTATAGTCTCGGGCTTCTCACTTGCCGCACCGGTCCGACGCCCGGGTGGCTTATATCCACAAGGAGTGAATATGCGTCATTACGAAATCGTCTTCATCGTGCATCCCGATCAAAGCGAGCAAGTGCCCGCCATGATCGAGCGCTACAAGAGCACGATCACGTCGCACGGTGGCCAGATCCACCGCATCGAGGACTGGGGCCGCCGTCAACTGGCCTACATGATCGAGAAACTCGCCAAGGCTCACTACGTCTGCATGAACATCGAGTGCGACCAGCCCACGCTGGAAGAGCTGGAACACGCATTCAAGTTCAACGACGCCGTTCTGCGTCACCTCATCGTCAAGATGAAGAAGGCCGAAACCGGCCCGTCGCCGATGATGAAGGAAGTGCAGCGCGAAGAAGCCAAGAAGGCGGCCAGCCAGCCGTCCGAAGCGCAGGCTTAAGGCGAATCAGTTCGTCACAGCCACCAAGGTTCAAGTGAATCGGCTGCAACTGACAGCAAGCGTCGTGGAACGCGAACCGGTGCGGTACACGCCCGCCGGCATCCCGATCGCCAGCTGCACGTTGCAACACGCCGCAGAAGTCGTCGAAGCGGGCATCGCCCGGAAAATCGAACTGACACTGCAGGCGGTCGCCGCCGGAGAGGCGAGCGGCAGGCTGGAAAGCTGTCCGATGGGCGTCGAAACACGCTTCATCGGCTTCCTGGCCAAGAAGAGCCGTAACGCACGAACCCTGGTGTTTCACATCACAGAATTGCAGGACATTGGAAAGGACTAATCATGCCCCGCCCGACTGGTAAGAAATTCGACAAGCGTCGTCAGCAACAAAATCCGCTCTTCAAGCGCAAGAAGTTCTGCCGTTTCACGGCAGCCGGTGTCGAACAGATCGACTACAAGGACACGGAAACGCTGAAGGACTTCATCGGCGAAAACGGCAAGATCACGCCGGCTCGTCTGACCGGTACGAAGTCGCACTATCAGCGTCAGCTCGACACGGCCATCAAGCGCGCACGTTTCCTCGCGCTGCTGCCGTACACCGACCTGCACAAGGCCTAATCAGACGACGCAATAGGGAAAGCCAAAAATGCAAATCATTCTTTTGGAAAAGGTCGTCAATCTGGGCAACCTGGGCGACATCGTCAAGGTCAAGGACGGCTACGCACGTAACTTCCTGATCCCCGGCAAGAAGGCACGCCGCGCGACCAAGGACGCCATCGCTGAATTCGAAGTTCGCCGCGCCGAACTCGAAAAGAACGCCGCTGAAAAGCTGGCAGCAGCTCAGGCCCAAGGCGAAAAGCTCAGCGGTTTCACCGTTCAGATCTCGCAAAAGGCCGGCGTCGACGGCCGTCTGTTCGGTTCGGTCACGAACGCGGACATCGCCGAAGCGCTGAAGTCGCAAGGCTTCGCCGAAGTCGAAAAGGCGCAAGTGCGCCTGCCGCAAGGCCCGATCAAGCTGGTCGGCGACCATCCGGTTCAAGTGGCGCTGCACACGGACGTGCTGGTCGACGTCACGGTGTCGGTGCTCGGCGAGCACGCCTAAGTCTGACGCGAGGCGCCACGCCTCGCGAATCGGATCAGAAATGGCAGGAGCTGAATGGCTCCTGCCATTTTTTATTGTCCATGCCCGGCCATTGTCCGATAATTCCACCCCATGAACGCTCCGTCCAAAGACCCGCAACTCGACGCGCTGAAGGTCCCGCCGCATTCGATCGAAGCTGAACAATCGGTCATCGGCGGCCTGCTGCTGGACAATGCCGCGTGGGACCGCATCGCCGACGTGATGACGCAAAGCGATTTCTATCGCTATGACCATCGCATCATCTACGAACACATCGGCAAGCTGATCGCAGCGACGCGTCCCGCGGACGTCATCACCGTCCACGAAGCGCTGACGATGGCCGGCAAGGCCGACGAAGTGGGCGGGCTCGCGTACCTGAATGCGCTGGCGCAGAACACGCCGAGCGCGGCGAATATCCGGCGTTATGCCGAGATCGTGCGGGATCGCGCGGTGTTGCGCCGTCTGGTGTCGGTCGCTGACGAAATCTCCGCCGACGCCTTCAATCCGCAGGGCAAGGAAGTCCGCCAGATTCTCGACGAAGCCGAATCGCGCGTGTTCTCGATCGCCGAAGACGGCGCGCGCGGCACGCAGGGCTTTCTCGAGATCGGACCGCTGCTGACGCAAGTGGTGGAGCGCATCGACACGCTGTACCACACCGCCAATCCCAGCGACGTGACCGGCACGCCCACCGGCTTCGTCGATCTCGACCGCATGACCTCGGGCATGCACGGCGGCGAACTGATCATCGTGGCGGGACGTCCGTCAATGGGCAAGACGGCGTTCTCGATGAACATCGGCGAATACGTGGCGGTGGAATATGGCCTGCCGGTCGCCGTGTTTTCGATGGAAATGCCCGGCACGCAGCTCACCATGCGTATGCTCGGCTCGGTGGGCCGGCTCGATCAACACCGCATGCGCACGGGCCGCCTCACCGACGAAGACTGGCCGAAGCTCACGCACGCCGTGCAGAAGATGAGCGAGGCGCAATTGTTCATCGACGAAACCGGCGGCCTCAACCCGATGGAACTGCGCTCGCGTGCGCGGCGTCTGTCGCGCCAGTGTGGCAAGCTGGGGCTCATCATCGTCGACTATTTGCAGCTGATGTCGGGCTCGGGCAGCGGCGAAAACCGCGCCACTGAAATCTCGGAAATATCGCGCTCGCTGAAGAGTCTCGCCAAGGAACTCGACGTGCCCGTGATCGCGTTGTCGCAGCTGAACCGCGGTCTGGAACAGCGTCCGAACAAGCGCCCGATCATGTCGGACCTGCGCGAATCGGGCGCAATCGAACAGGATGCGGACGTGATCCTGTTCATCTATCGCGACGAAGTCTATAACCCCGACAGTCCCGACAAGGGCACGGCGGAAATCATCATCGGCAAGCAGCGTAACGGTCCGATCGGACCGGTGCGTCTGACCTTCCACGGCCAGTTCACGAAATTTGACAATTTCGCGGGCTCGCAGACCTTCTACGGCAGCGAGTAAGACCACTGCCTCTCGGCATCGAATTAAAGCGGTCAAGTGCCGTGGCGCAAGCATTCTGCAAGGTGGGGAGCGTACACCAAGACATGACGACTGCTTTGCCGTGCCGGATGCGAGTCACGATTCGCGGCGCATGAGCGCGGGACGTCAGGGTGCGCGCACGGGTACAATATGTCAGTTTGATGTCTGTCTTTAAATTGACCCATTAATCGGGATCGGGATTTTCATGTTCGGTCGTTTCATGCCCACTGAGGGCAAATTCTTCGAAATCTTCAACGCGCATGCCAAGTGCATCGTCGAGGCCAGCCGCGAACTCGAGCTGCTGATCGACAACCTCGACGAAGCCGAGATGCACAAGCAGAAAGTGCAGGCGAACGAGAAGCGCGCCGACAAACTCACGCATGAAACCATCGACCTGCTGCACAAGACCTTCATCACGCCGCTCGACCGCGACGAGATCCACAAGCTGATCACCACGATGGACGACATCCTCGACCTGATGGAGGACGTCGCCACGGCCATTTCGCTGTATGACGTGCGTGCGGTGACCTCGGAGGCGAGCCAGCTCGCGCACATCAGCACGGCAACGTGCGAGCGCGTGCAGCAAGCGGTTGGGCTGCTGTCCGACATGAAGCGCGCGAGCGAAATCCTGAAGATCTGCGAGGAAATCGACCGGCTCGAGTCGGATGCGGACCGCGTGCTGCGCTCGGCGATGTCGAAACTGTTCCGCGAGGAAGACGACGTGAAGACGCTCATCAAGCTGAAGGCGATCTACGAGCTGCTCGAGACGATCACCGACAAGTGCGAAGACGTCGCGAACATCATCGAAGGCATCGTGCTGGAAAACGCCTGACCGGCGGCGCTTTGAACTCCAGTCACAACACCATTCACTGATGCATTCGATTCAACTCGCCATCTGGGCCGTCGCCTTGCTCGTCGTGGTCGCACTCGCGTTCGACTTCATGAACGGCTTCCACGACGCCGCCAATTCCATCGCCACGGTCGTCTCGACCGGCGTGCTCAAGCCGCAGCAAGCGGTCGCCTTCGCGGCGGCGTTCAACGTCATCGCGTATTTCATCTTTCATCTGAAGGTCGCCGCCACGGTCGGGAAGGGCACCATCGACCCCGAGATCGTCGATCACTACGTGATCTTCGGCGCGCTGGTCGGGGCGATCGGCTGGAACATCGTCACCTGGATCTACGGCATTCCGTCGAGTTCGTCGCATGCGCTGATCGGCGGGCTGGTCGGCGCGGCGCTCGCCAAGTCAGGCTGGGGCTCGCTCAACTGGGACGGCCTGCTGAAGACGGTCGCGTTCATCTTCATCTCGCCGCTGCTGGGCTTCGTGCTCGGCTCGTTCTTCATGCTGCTGGTGTCGTGGCTGTATTTCCGCACGCCGCCCTCGAAGGTCGACCGGCGCTTCCGCCGCATGCAGCTGGTTTCGGCGGGCTTGTACTCGCTGGGACACGGCGGCAATGATGCGCAGAAGACCATCGGCATCATCTGGATGCTGCTGATCGCCACCGGCTACGCGTCCGCCACCGCCGATGCGCCGCCGATCTGGGTCATCGGCCTGTGCTATCTCTCGATGGGCTTGGGCACGCTGTTCGGCGGCTGGCGCATCGTGCGGACGATGGGTCAGAAGATCACCAAGCTCAAGCCGGTCGGCGGTTTCTGCGCGGAGACGGGCGGGGCGATCACGCTGTTTCTCGCGTCGTTCCTCGGCATTCCGGTGTCCACCACGCACACGATCACCGGCGCCATTGTCGGCGTGGGCGCGACGCAGAAGTTCAGCGCGGTGCGCTGGGGCGTCGCGGGCAACATCGTGTGGGCGTGGATTCTCACCATTCCGGCCTCCGCTCTGCTTGCCGCAGCGGGCTGGTGGCTCGGACATCGCTTCCTGTAAGTGTCATGAGCGCGTCCACCCCGCGTGACGGCGGGGCAGAGCCGCTTCAGATGATCGGCGACGACACCCCGTCCATCGGAATCAGCGCGCCCGATACGTAACTCGCCCGGCGGCTCGCCAGGAAGAGCGCGACGTCGGCGATTTCCTCCGGCTTCGCATAGCGGCCGAACGGCACCTTGGCCTGACTGTCGGCGAGCACCTGATCGCGCGTCACACCTTGACGCTTCGCTTCGAGATCGAGCGCTTCCTCGACGCGTTCGGTGAGCGTCGAGCCCGGATTGATCGCATTGATGCGGATGCCGAGCTTCGCATAGTGATGCGCCAGCCCCACGGTATTGAGCATCAGCGCGGCATTGGCGGCGCCGCCCGCGATGTGGATGTCGCTGGCCATCTTCCCGCCCATCCCGATGATGTTGACGATGGCGCCCGGTTCCGCCTGCGGATCGGCGCGCAGGCGTTCGGCCATGCGCTTGAGCACCACTTGCTGCGGATACACGTAGGAGAAGTACTTGGCGTCCATCGCGGCCTTATACGCGGCGGCGTCGAGCGTGTCGGGATCGTAGCGTTTTGCGGCGCCCGCGCTGTTGATCAGGATGTCGATCGGGCCGAGCGCCGCACTCGCTTCCTCGACGACGTCGTCAGCGCTGTGCGCCTCGTGCAGGTCGGCACGCGCCAGATGCACGTGATAGCCGCTGCTCGCGAGCTGCTCGCGGGCGCGGGCGAGATTGGCGGCATCGCGCGAGACGATGGCCACTTTCGCGCCTTCCGCGGCGAACGCCTTGGCGCAGGCGAAACCGATACCCTTGCTGCCGCCCGTGATCAGCACGACCTTGCCCGCCAGTCCCAAGTCCATGGTGTTGCGCTCCGTGGTGAAGTCGATCGGAACACGATAGCAGACGCGCGCGGCGGGCGTCAGTTCGTTCCGGTGGCGAAGCGGGCGATGGGGTCGTCGTTCGGTGCGGGACGTGGCGCGGCAAGCGAGCCAGTCGAAGCGCGCATCACGCGCACGGGTGGATCGGCGGGCGAGGCGTTGTCGTAGGCCTGTTGCCGCGCGGCGCGCGAGCTGGGCGGCGGCGGCTCGAAGGCGTCGGCGGCGGCCTGGATCGGATCCGGCGCGGCGTTGATCGCGGCCGTGGCGGCAGCGGGCGCGATCGCGCCGGCCGCTTGCGATTGCCGCTGCGCCGCCCTCAGCGACGAAGGCGGCGGTTCGAAGGCGTCGGCGCTCGCGGTTATCGGGGCCACTGGAGTTGCCTGAGCCGCCTGAGCCGCTGGAGCCGGCGCGGCGGCTTGAACCGCAGGCGACGCAGCGGGTGCAGCAGGTGCAGGCGATGCCAGGTAAGTCGGGCCATCGAACGGCGTCGGTGCGGCCTTGGGCGCCGCGACGCGGCGTATGCCGTCGAAACGCTTGGCCCAGTACGGGTTGGTGAGGTAATCGAGACGCACCGTGCCGCCCGTCGATGGCGCGTTCACGAAGCGCAGCTTGCCGACATAGATGCCGACGTGCGAATGAGCCCGCCCGGTCGTGTTGAAGAAGATGAGGTCGCCGGCGGCGATTTCATCCGGTTCGACCGATTCGCCGCGCGAACTCATCTCGCCAGTGGTGCGCGGCAGATCGACGGACGCCGCGCGCCCAACCACATAGCGCACGAGGCCGCTGCAATCGAAGCCCGCATCGGGCGTGTTGCCGCCCCAGCGATACGGCACGCCAACGAGCGACATCGCCTGAATGGAGATTTCCTCGCGTCCGATGCTGTGATCGACGAACGTCGGGAAGCCGGGCGGCGGCTTGAAGGTGCGGGTGGCGGCGGTGCTGGACGCGGGCTTGCGCGTGGCCTGCTGCGGCGCGGAACCACACGCGGCGAGCAGCACGGACACGAGAAGCGGCAACCAGATTCGACGCATTGCAGAAGGCGAGCGCAGGCTCGCCAGTAAGGGCAGTGTGCCGATACTAGCCCGTCGCACGGGCGTGCGGCAAGCGCTGTTGAAGTTTTACATGAAGATTCGGCTGTAAGTGTTGCCCGTGCGGAACGGCGGAATGAGCGGAAACACCATGAAAAACGGCCCGGCGGATCGCTCCGCCGGGCCGTGCATGGCAGCCGTAAAGCCGCTTACAGAATGTCCGACGCGTAATCCGCGAGTCGCGAGCGTTCGCCGCGCGCCAGCGTCACGTGCCCGCTGTGCGTCCAGCCCTTGAAGCGGTCGACGACATACGTGAGCCCCGAACTGCCTTCCGTCAGATAAGGCGTGTCGATCTGCGCGATATTGCCGAGGCACACGATCTTCGTGCCCGGGCCCGCACGCGTGACGAGCGTCTTCATCTGCTTGGGCGTCAGGTTCTGCGCTTCGTCGATGATCACGTACTTGTCGACGAACGTCCGGCCGCGCATGAAGTTCATGCTCTTCACCTTCAGACGCGAGCGGATCAGCTCCTGCGTCGCGGCGCGGCCCCATTCACCGGCGGCGTCGTCGGTCTTCTGGAGCACTTCGAGGTTGTCGTCGAAGGCGCCCATCCACGGCTGCATCTTCTCTTCCTCGGTGCCCGGCAGGAAGCCGATGTCCTCGCCCACCGGCACGGTCGCGCGCGTCACGATGATCTCGTTGTAGCGCTTGTCGTCGAGCACCTGTGCCAAGCCGGCGGCGAGCGCCATCAGCGTCTTGCCGGTACCGGCCTGACCGAGCAGCGTGACGAAGTCGACTTCGGGGTTCATCAGCAGGTTGAGGGCGAAGTTCTGCTCGCGATTGCGCGCGGTGATGCCCCACACATTGTTCTTGTGATGGCCGTAGTCACGCAGCGTCTGCAGCAGCGCCGTCTTGCCGTTGAGTTCGCGCACCACGGCGTGGAACGACGGCTCGCCGTTCTGCGGTTCGAGATAGACGAACTCGTTGACGAGCATCGACGGACACAGCGGACCGGTCACGCGGTAATACGTGGTGCCGGTCTTGGTGTCCTGCCAGCTTTCCATGCCCTTGGCATGCCGCGTCCAGAAGTCCTGCGGCAGCGCGCGCACGCCGGAGTAGAGCAGGTCCTTGTCTTCCAGGACCTGATCGTTGAAGTAGTCTTCGGCGGGCAGCCCGAGCGCGTGCGCCTTGATGCGCATGTTGATGTCTTTCGACACCAGCACGACCTGGCTTTCCGGGCGCTCCTTCTGCAATGCGCGCACGACGCCGAGGATCTGGTTGTCGGCCTTGCCGACCGGCAGGCCCTCAACCGGCTCGATGTCGGTGAGCGTCGTCTGGAAGTAGAGGCGGCCGAGCGCGTCGCGGTTGCCCTGCGCGGCGAGCGGAATGCCTTCCGTCATCTTGCCTGCATGAGCGACGAGCGCGTCCAGCGTGCGGCTCACCTGACGCGCATTGCGCGCCACTTCGGACATGCCCTTCTTGTGGTTGTCGAGTTCTTCGAGCGTCATCATCGGCAGATAGACGTCGTGTTCCTCGAAGCGGAACAGCGAGCTCGGATCGTGCATCAGCACGTTGGTGTCGAGCACGAACAGCTTGCGCAATTCGGCTTCGGCGGCGGCGCCCTTGCGGCGTTTGCCGGACGCGCGCGTGTCCTTCGCGTTCGACGGGGCAACCGCGACAGGCGCATCGGCCTGCTCGACGCGTTCGGAGCGTACTTCGGTTTCGTCCTGCTTCGAGCGGACGGCGGGCGCCGGCTGCAACAGCGCCGCGGTCTGCCGCGATTTGCGGCCGCGTGTGGGAATGGTGCCGGGCGCGGGCGGCGGCACGGCCGCATCCACCTGCGCTTCGGCGGGAACCTGGGTCAGCACTTCGCTGGCGATGGCGCGCAGCGTGTGCGCCGCGTTCGCGGGACGTTCGGCGGTGGCCGTGGCGGCGCCGCCATGGACTTCGTCGTCGCTCGCCGCAGCGGGCTTCTTCGACGATTTCGAAGGCCGGGCTTTGGCCTTGTACTCGTCGGACGGAAGGAGATGGCCGAGCTTGGCCGGGGCGGTAGGCAAAGGCATGGTGTTCCCTCGAAAGGAATCGGGTCGTGTATCGTGCGCCGCCTGTCGCATCCTGCTCGTCCGCCCTCGCAGCGAGACGCGTGCCGCAGTTTGCGCCCGGCGGCGCGCTTCAATGTCGAAAACGCCGGTTCGCCTAGGTGTCGATCTGCTCCTCGGGATTGCGTCAGTGGATCATTGCGCGGTGCGTGGCTCCGCGCGATGCCCAATAAAAAAGCCGCCGTTCCGACTACCGGAACCAGCGGCTGACTTCTCTTTCAGAGCGCCTGCGCCGACCCGCTGCCTCACCGCCCGGATAACCCGGATCCATGCCGACCGCGCCGCAGGGCGCACGACGGCTCGTGCCGGGAAGGAGGAAAGTGAAGGGACAGGCGCTCATTGCGAACCAATATATCGTGCCTCAAATGGCTTGTACAGCCTCCACGATGGCCTCGACGTGCCCAGGCACGCGCACGCCGCGGAACTCCTGCCGCAACACGCCCTGGGCGTCGATCAGGAAGGTCGAGCGCTCGATGCCGCGCACTTCCTTGCCGTACATCTTCTTCATCTTGACGACATCGAACTGTGCGCAGATGGCTTCGTCGCTGTCCGACACCAGCGTGTAGGGCAGTTCCAGCTTGGCCTTGAAGTTGTCGTGCGACTTCACGCTGTCGCGCGAGATGCCGACCACTTCCGCGCCGGCCTTCCGGAACAGCTCGTAGTGGTCGCGGAACTGCAGGCTTTCGGTCGTGCAACCCGGCGTGTTGTCCTTCGGATAGAAAAACAGCACGACCTTCTTGCCGCGCAGGGAGGAGAGGGTGAACTCGCCACCAGTTGCGGGTGCGGTGAAATCGGGAACGGGCTGGTCGACAGCGACTGACACGAAGGCTTCTCCGTTGTTGTGGGTTGTTGGTGAGGGAGACGATCCGCACGCGCGCTGCCCGAACGAGACTCAGGCCCGGATTCAGCCCGGCTGGACGATCAGTTCGCCCGCGCGGCCCGGAATCTCGCCCCACGTGACAGGGTACGTGGGCAGCGTCGCGCGGTCCAGCGCCGCATGATAATCGCCCATCGTGGCGAAGACGTGTCCCTGCGCGCGCCAGCCGGCCAGCAGTTGCCCGAACACGGGCGCGAGCTTCTGGCCTTCGAGCTCCGCGTGCAGCGTGAACACCTGGTCGTGCGGGTTGTTCTCGGTGTGCTTCAGCAGATGCGCGGCGACGTTGCTTTCGTCGACACCCGCCACGCCGAGCACTTCGTCGAGCGTCGGCAGGGTGGTGGGCATCTGCACGTGGTTCAGCGTGCGGCCGTCGAGCACGGGAATGTAGGGCGTGTGGCCGCGGCCGTCGGAGGCGTAGCGCATGCCCCACGCGTCGATCTGCTCGAACGCGTGGCCGTTCATCTGCCAGCCGGCCGCGCCGTGCGTGACGGGCGGCGCGCCGAAGATCTCGATGAAGCGCGCATGGCTCTGCTGCATCTGCGCCACGGTCCAGTCGCGGTCACGCGCGCGCACGTTGTCCTGCCAGTACACGTGGTCCCACGTATGGATGCCGCATTCGAAGCCGGCTTCGTGGATGGCGCGCATCTCCGACACGGCTTCGCGGCCGATGTCCGGTCCCGGCAGCAGCACGCCGTACATCAGCGTCTTGAGCCCGTAGTGTTCCACCACCGAAGTCCGCGACACCTTCTTCAGGAAGCCCGGCCGGAACACGCGGCGCAAGGCCCAGCCGGTATGGTCCGGACCGAGGCTGAACAGGAAAGTGGCGCGCGCGGCGTACTGGTCGAGCAGACGCCCGAGATTGGGCACGCCTTCGCGCGTGCCGCGCAGGGTATCGACGTCGATCTTGAGGACAATGCGTGCCACGCGGCGTCCTCGCGCTTACGCCTGCTCGACGAGCTTGCGGGCTTCGCCCACGTGCCCGCGATACGCTTCGAAGATCTTGCGCAGCGCGTCGTCCATGCTGGCCTGCGGGGCCCAGCCGAGTTCCTGCATCGTGTTGTCGATCTTCGGCACGCGGTTCTGCACGTCCTGGTAGCCCTCGCCGTAGTACGCGCCCGACGAGGTCTCGACGAGCTGTACTTTCTTCGCCGTGTCCGCGTACTCGGCATATTCGTTGGCGAGCGCCAGCATCTTGCCCGCCAGCTCGCGCACCGAGAAGTTGTTCTTCGGGTTGCCGATGTTATAGATCTTGCCGCTGGCCACGCCGCCCTTGTTCTCGATGATCTTCATCAGCGCGCCGATGCCGTCGTCGATGTCGGTGAACGCGCGCTTCTGCGCGCCGCCGTCGACGAGGCTGATGTTCTCGCCGCGCACGATATGGCCGAGGAACTGCGTCACCACGCGCGACGACCCTTCCTTCGGCGTGTAGATGGAGTCGAGGCCCGGGCCGATCCAGTTGAACGGACGGAACAGCGTGAAGTTCAGGCCTTCCATGCCGTAGCCCCAGATCACGCGGTCCATCAGCTGCTTGGAGCACGCGTAGATCCAGCGCGGCTTGTTGATCGGGCCGTAGGAGAGCTGCGAGTTCTCCGGGTCGAACTGCTCGTCGGTGCACATGCCGTACACCTCGGACGTCGACGGAAACACCAGGTGCTTGCCGTACTTCACGGCCGATCGCACGATGGGCAGGTTCGCCTCGAAGTCGAGTTCGAACACGCGCAGCGGCTGCTTCACGTAGGTGGCGGGCGTGGCGATGGCGACCAGCGGCAGGATCACGTCGCACTTCTTGACGTGATACTCGACCCATTCCTTGTTGATCGTGATGTCGCCTTCGAAGAAGTGCATCCGCTCGTGATTCGCGAGGTCGCCCAGACGATCGGTTTGCATGTCCATCCCGAAGACTTCCCAGTCGGTGGTCTCGAGGATGCGCTTGGACAGGTGGTGGCCGATGAAGCCGTTGACACCCAGGATCAGAACTTTTTTCATGAATGACGAGAGGATTGAGTGAAGCGGCCGAACGCGGTGGCGAATTCGGCAGGGCTGATGGCGCGCTCGTCGCCCACGGGTTGACCGTCGGCGGACAGCGGCCGATGGCGCAATTCGTGGATGGCGATGACGCGGCCATCGCCGCACACGCCGAACAGCGCATTATCCGTCACGGCAAGGCCCGGGGGCAAACCGCGCAGCTCACCGAGCCTTTCCGGCGTGACGCCCGGTGCGCCGCTTTCCGGCACGAGCCGCGCCCGCGCGACGATGAAGCGGTCAGCGCCGAGATCCGTGAACGCGCCCGGATAAGGCGGCGCCACGGCGCGAACCAGGTTGTAGACGCGCGTGGCCGGCTGGGTCCAGTCGATGCGTCCGTCTTCCGGCTTGCGCCCGCCGTAGTAGCTGCCGGCGGCGAGATCGTTCGGCAGGCGTGGGGCGTCTCCGGCCAGCAGCGCGGGCAGCACGCGCCAGAGCGTCTGCTCGGCGGCGACCACGGTCTTGTCGAAGACCTGCGCGGCGGTATCGTCGGGCAGGATGGGCACCGGCGTCTGCGCGAGGATCGCGCCGGCGTCGGGCTTTGCGGCCATTTCATGCAGTGTCGCGCCGGACTCGGTTTCGCCGTTGAGCACGGCCCAGTTGGTCGGCACGCGGCCGCGGTACTTCGGCAGCAGCGAGCCGTGCATGTTGTACGCGCCGCGCCGCGCGAGCGACAGCAGCGCCACCGGCAGCATGTGGCGGTAGTAGAACGAGAAGATGAAGTCGGGCGCAAGCCGTTCGACGGCCTCGTGAAGCTCGGGCGACTTCGGATCGGCCGGGGTGAGGGTGGCGATGCCATGCTCCGCCGCGACCCGCGCGACGCTCTCGAACCAGATGTTCTCGCTCCCGCTGTCCTCGTGCGTGACCACCAGCGCGACCTCCACGCCGCGCGCGAGCAGCACCTGCAGGCAACGCACGCCGACGTCGTGATAGGCGAAGACGACTGCGCGCGGCTTCATGCGCCGTCTTCCTCGCGCGTGACCACGGCGACCTGCTGCACGGCGTCCTGCAGCGGCCGGGTGGCGGTGGGCAGGCCGTCGCGCTCTTCGAGGATGGTCTGCACCAGATAGCGGGGCCGCGCGCGCACTTGCTGGTAGATCCGGCCGATGTATTCGCCCAGCAGCCCGAGCGCGAAGATGATCACGCCGAGCATGAAGAAGGTGATGGCGAACAGGGTGAACACACCCTGGACTTCCGCGCCGAACATGAAGCGGCGGATCAGGAGCAGCAGGAACAGGCCCGCGGAACCCACCGAAAGAATCACGCCGATGAACGACAGCCATTGCAGCGGCACCACCGAGAAGCCGGTGACCAGGTCGAAGTTCAGGCGGATGAGGCTGTAGAGCGAATACTTGGATTCGCCCGCGAAGCGCTCCTCGTGGGCCACGTCCACTTCGATGGGGTTCTGCGCGAAGGTGTAGGCGAGGGCCGGAATGAAGGTATTGATTTCGCCGCAGCGGTTGATCGTGTCGATGATATGGCGGCTGTAGGCGCGCAGCATGCAGCCCTGGTCCGTCATGCGGATCTTGGTGATGCGCTCGCGCAGCCGGTTCATCGCGCGCGACGCCTTCTTGCGCCACAGGCTGTCCTGGCGCTGCTGGCGGATCGTGCCGACGTAGTCATAACCCTCGTGCATCTTCGCGACCAGCTTGCCGATTTCCTCGGGCGGGTTCTGCAGGTCGGCGTCGAGCGTGACGACGATCTCGCCGCGCGACTGCTCGAAGCCCGCGAGGATCGCCATGTGCTGGCCGTAGTTGCCGTTCAGCAGAATGACGCGCGTGGTGTCGGGGCGCGCGTGGAACTGCTTCGCCAGCAGCGCCGCCGACTTGTCGCGGCTGCCGTCGTTGATGAAGATCACCTCGTACGACGTGCCGAGCGCGTCGAGCGCCGGATACAGGCGCTGGAACAGGGCGGCGAGGCCGGCTTCCTCGTTGTAGACGGGGATGATCACCGAAAGCTCGGGGGAAGTCGCCGGAAAATCGAAATGACTCATGTTGCGCTGGTTGTCCCTGGGTTGCCCGTTATTCGGGTGCATGTCTTGAGCGTTTCTCTAGGCGTGTTCATCGTCCGAACTGCTCGCAGATCGCATCGATGGACTTCACGACATGATCCACGTCGGCGGTCTCCATCAGCGTGAAGAGCGGCAGCGTGAGCGTGGCCGCGCCGAGCTTCTCGGCATGCGGGAACATGCCTTCGTGGAAACCGCGCGCGCGATACAGCGTGAACAGATGCAGCGCCGGATAGTGCACGCCCGTGCCGACGCCGCGTTCCTTCATCTCCTGCATGAACTCGGCGCGCGTGAGCGTGAGCCGCTCCAGAGGCAGCGCGATCTGGAACATGTGCCAGTTGGCGTCGCTGAAGTTGCGCGGCGGCAGGCCCGTGCCGAGGCGCACGGCTGCGCCGCCTTCGAACGCGTCGAAGTACGCGCGCGCCAGCTGGCGGCGTTTTTCCGTGAAGCGGTCGATCTGGCGCAACTGGCCCAGCCCGACGCGCGCCGCGACGTCGGTCAGGTTGTACTTGCCGCCGAGCACGTCGCAGTCCATGCCGTCGAAACCGGTGCGCGTGATGCCTTGCAGGCGGTACTTGCGCGCGAGTTCCGCCTCGTCCTCGTTGTTGAGCACGAGCGCGCCGCCTTCGATCGACGTCAGGTTCTTGTTCGCGTGGAAGCTGAACGAAACCAGGTCGCCGATGGCGCCGATGCGCTTGCCGTTCCAGCTCGACCCGAAGGCCTGCGCCGCGTCCTCGATCACGCGCAGCCCGTGCGCCCGTGCAATCTCATAGAGCCGGTCCATGTCCACCGGCAGCCCCGCCAGATACACCGGCATGATGGCTTTCGTGCGCGGCGTGATGGCGGCTTCGAGCAGGTTCAGGTCGAGATTGCGCGTGACCGGATCGATGTCGACGAACACCGGCGTCGCGCCCACTTCGAGGATCACGTTCGCCGTGGACACCCAGGTCATCGGCGTGGTGATGACTTCGTCGCCCGCGCCGACGCCCGCGATGCGCAGGCCGATTTCCATCGTGCAGGTGCCGGAGTTGAACACCCGCACCGGCCGGCCGCCGCAATACGCCGACAGCTCCGCTTCGAACTGCTGGTTCTGCGGGCCGGTGGTGATCCAGCCCGAACGCAGCACGTCGACCACGCCCTGGATGGTTTCTTCGTCGATGTCGGGCTTCACGAAAGGCAGGAACGGCCGCGAGGTTTGAGTCATGGGCTATGCGTTGTAATTGATGATTGATCCGGACAGGGCCGCCGCGGGTCGGGACGCGAGGCGGGCTGCGCTTCAGCCGCGCGCGAGCACCACCACGCCGACCAGGATGATGCCGATGCCGATGAGCCGCTGCATCGACAGCACTTCGCCGAACAGGTACCACGCCGCGAATGCGTTGACGACGTAGCCGAGCGAGAGCATCGGATAGGCGATCGACACGTCCACGCGCGACAGCCCGACGATCCACACGACCACGCTCAGCACATAACAGCTCAGCCCGCCGATGATGGGCAGTTGCGTGGCGATCTTCATCCCGACCGGCACGATATTGGCAGGCGTGAAGTCGAAATGGCCCACCGCGTTCACGCCGGCTTTGAGCAGCAACTGGGCGCATGCGTTCAACGATACGCCGATGATGATGCAAATGAAGGAAATCAGGTTCATCGTGAAAGGTCGGGTGCGGGTCAAGGATACCCGGTTCGCCGCCAAATGCCGCACGGCCGTGCGCTTCAAATGCGCGGCCGAAAGGCATTCGAAGGCTCAGGGCTGCGGTTTCTCGACGATCACGCGACGCTCGTCGCGCGCGATCACCTGCATGGGCACGTGACGTTTTTCAAGCTCGTCGTAACGGTAGGGCGGCATCAGCGCGAGCGCCGCGTGCTCCGAATCCCAGATTCGGACCCACTCGTCGATGCTCGGCACCCATTTCTGCGGCTCGGCATGCACGCCGAAGGTCAACTCGTCCGCTTCGCCGACCATGATCATCGTGTGGCCGAGGTAGAAGGGCATCGTGTGATCGAGCTTGGCGATCGAATAGAAGGGCGTGTCGGCGGGCAGTTTCGCCATCGCGGCCTTGACGGCCGGCACGAGCTGCACGCCCGAACTCTGCGTGCCGAAGACATCGTGGCCGCAGCCGGCGATCGTGCCCAGCAGCAGCCACGCGGCCCCCAGTCCGGTGGCGCCCGCCAGGACGCTGCGGCGGTTCAGCCACAGCGCGACCAGCGTCGCGACGAACGCCACGGCAAGCCCGGCCCACACCCACAGCTGGAAGACGCGATAGAGCGCGTTCGGCGTGTTGGCGCTGCCGGCCCGGCCGATGAAGATCGCCCCGAGCGCCGCCGCGACCAGAAACACCGCATAGCCGATCAGATGCATGCGATAGCGCTGCGGCGTCAGCGACGGCAGATAGAGCCCGATCACGAGCGCCAGCGCCGGCGCGACGGGCAGTACGTAGGAAATGAGCTTCGAGTGCGACGCGCTGAAGAACAGGAAAATGAACGCCGACCAGATCAGCAGCATGGTGACGGGCGCGAAGCCGTTCGGCTGGCGCGGCGTGCGGATGCCGTGCCACACGCTCTGCGCGGCCACCGACAGCCACGGCAGGAAGCCGACCAGCAGCACGGGCACGAAGTAGTAGAACGCGCCCGGGCGATTCTGCTCGGGCGTCAGATATCTCTGAAATTGCTGGACGATGAAGAAGAAGTTGAAGAATTCGGGATTCTTCATCTGCACGAGCACGAACCACGGCGCGGTGATGACCAGGAACACGATCAGTCCGCTGCCGATATAGAGCCGCTTCCACAGCGCCCAGTCGCGTGCGACGAGCGAATAGAGGATCAGCACGGCGCCCGGCAGGATCAGCCCGACCAGGCCTTTCGACAGCACCGCCGCGGCCATGCCGGCCCAGCACAGCCACATCCAGCCGCGCACGGCGCGCGCCGGCAGCCCAGGACGCTGCGCCAGCAGCAGCGCGCACAGCGTGACCTGCATCCAGAACGACAGGGCCATGTCGAGCGTGTTGAAGTGGCCCATCAGGTTCCAGTAGGGGCAGGTCGCGAGCACGACGGCGGCGGCGAAGCCCGTCATCGCGTTGAACACGCGCGTGCCGGTATAGCCGACCAGCAGCACGCCGGCGAAGCCCGTGAGCGCCGTGTAAAGCCGAGCTTGCCATTCGCCGATGCCGAACCACGCGAAGCTCAGCGCGTTTGCCCAGGTTTGCAGGGGCGGTTTCTCGAAATACTTGTAGCCGTTGTAGCGCGGCGTGATCCAGTCGCCGGTCACGAACATCTCGCGGGCCATTTCGGCGTAGCGGCCTTCGTCGCTCGGCACCAGGTGGCGATAGCCCAGCGGCCCGAACCAGACGAGCGCGAGCGCCAGGACCAGGAGGATGAGCGCGAGACGGGTGAGCGGTAGCCGCGAAGGCGTATCGTTCATGAAGTCGACCTGTCCGATGCCGCGATGCGCGGCGCTAGTGGAACGAAAGGGGCGGCAACGCCCGGCGGTTCGGGGTATTCGCGGCGCCGGGCGCGTCTGCGTTGCCGCCGCGACGGTCCGGCGTCCTGCGGTCCGTTGCCATGAATGCCGGGCGGGAGTTTAGCAGTACGCCACGGCGCACCCTGCTGGAGCGTGCTCGCCTGCACCGCAGCCTGCACCGAATTCAGGCGCGCGGCCGGAGTCTGCCAGCCGTTCCTTAACGGTTCCTTAGCGCACTTCTGGCGTTTGCCTCCGGATCGATCAGCGCTCGATCAGCAAGGCCGCCGCCACGCGCCGGCCTTCGGACATGAGGATGTTGTAGGTCCGGCAGGCTGCCCCGAAGTCCATCGTTTCGACGCCGATGCGATGCTGCGCCAGGCTCGCCGTGAGGCGCGGATGCGGAAAGCGCAGGCGCGTGCCGCTGCCGAAGATGACCACCTCGGGCGCGGCGTCGATCAGCGCCTGGAAGTGCTCGGGGGCCAGCGCGTCGAACGACGCAACCGGCCATGCGGTCACCGGCGTTTCGGGCATCACGATCACGCTGCCTTCGTGCCGTTCGAGGTTGATCGCGACGAAACCGTCTCCGTAGCTCGTGATGGTATTGAGTGCGCTGGTGGAATCCTGGTGAAGTTTCAAAACAGTGATCCGGCAGGGAAGGGATGAAGGGCCCGGCAGGTGTTACGCGACGTGCAGGCGTGCGGACGCGCCGGCCAGGTCACTCGCGCCCGCCCGCAGGGCGCGGCGGCGCGACTTTGGTGCATTGCGCAACGGAGCCATAATCAGTAAATTATAACTTTCCGGCTGCCGGGCCCGCTCGCGCCGCCCGTTGCGCTCGCTGCCGCCACAAGCCGCCATCGCGCGCAATCGCCGCCTCCGGCTTAGTCTCCGGTCCGCAACGCTCAAGCCTACCCGGCGCTGCGTCTAGAATATGTCGTCCGGCGCCCGGGCGGCTTGCCCGAAACTCATCAGCCCAGGTTGAAGTCGCTTTCGAAGCCCAGGCTCCCCATCCCGGTCTGCCACGCTCGTCCGCACGCTGTCCGCGCGCGAGGCTGGACGCACGGATGACCGGGCCGGAATCGCGCAACCTTTGGCGTGCAACACCGCGTGTAACACCCGTGTGCAAAACCGGCGAGTACGACGCCCAAGCCGCACCGAACCAGACAACGTCCGTCCACACATCCAGACCAGAGCGCCCGCCGTGAAACCGATTCTGAAATCCAACAAGCTGCAAAACGTCTGCTACGACATTCGCGGACCCGTGCTCGAGCACGCGAAGCGCCTCGAGGAAGAAGGCCACCGCATCATCAAGCTCAATATCGGCAATCTGGCCCCGTTCGGTTTCGAGGCGCCCGATGAAATCATCCAGGACATGATCCGCAACCTGCCGGGTTCGTCGGGTTACTCGGATTCGAAAGGCGTGTTCGCCGCGCGCAAGGCGATCATGCATTACACGCAGCAGAAGGGCGTGGAAGGGGTGGGACTGGACGACATCTACATCGGCAACGGCGCGTCCGAGCTGATCGTCATGGCCATGCAGGCGCTCCTCAACGACGGCGACGAAGTCCTGCTGCCCGCCCCCGACTATCCGCTGTGGACGGCGGCCGTGAGTCTCTCGGCCGGCACGCCGCGCCACTACCTGTGCGACGAAGGCAACGGCTGGATGCCCGACCTCGACGACATCCGCGCGAAGATCACGCCGAACACCAAGGCGCTCGTCGTCATCAACCCGAACAACCCCACCGGCGCGCTGTACTCGGACCAGCTGCTGCTGGACCTGATTGCGATCGCGCGCGAGCACGGCCTCATCATTTTCGCCGACGAGGTCTACGACAAGATCATCTACGACGGCCTCACGCACACGTCGATGGCCGCGCTCTCCGAAGACGTCATCACGGTGACCTTCAACAGCCTGTCGAAGAGCTATCGCTCGTGCGGCTACCGCGCGGGCTGGATGGCCATTTCCGGGCTGATCGAAGAGAACCGCCGCCGCGCGAAGGACTATCTCGAAGGGCTGGGCATCCTGGCGTCAATGCGCCTGTGCCCGAACGTCCCGGGCCAGTACGCGATCCAGACGGCGCTCGGCGGCTACCAGAGCATCAACGACCTGATCCTGCCGGGCGGACGCCTCTACAAGCAGCGCGAGCTCGCCTACGACATGCTCACCGCCATTCCGGGCGTGACCTGCGTGAAACCGCAGGCGGCGCTCTACATGTTTCCGCGCCTCGATCCGAAGATGTACCCGATCCAGGACGACCAGCAGTTCATCACGGATCTCCTGCTGGAGGAGCGCGTGCTGCTGGTGCAGGGCACGGGCTTCAACTGGCCGACGCCGGATCACTTCCGCGTGGTTTTCCTGCCGAATGTCGACGACCTCGCCGACTCCGTGAATCGCATCGCACGATTCCTCGACGGTTATCGCAAACGCCACTCCGCTTAATTTCCCTTTTAAAGAAACACGCTGCATGGAACCGATCAAAGTAGGACTTTTGGGCTTCGGCACGGTCGGCAGCGGCACCTTCACGGTGCTGCGCCGCAACCAGGAAGAAATCAAACGCCGGGCGGGCCGCGGCATCGAAATCTCGCGCATCGCCGTGCGCACGCCGTCCAAGGCCGAAGCGGCCACGGCGCAAGGCATCGCAGTGACGGACGACTTCAACGCGGTGGTGGACGACCCGTCCATCGCGATCGTCTGCGAAATGATCGGCGGCACGGGCTTCGCGCGCGAACTCGTGCTGCGCGCCATCGCCAACGGCAAGCACGTGGTCACCGCCAACAAGGCGCTGCTCGCGGTGCACGGCACGGAAATCTTCGAAGCCGCGCGCGCCAAGGGCGTCATGGTCGCGTTCGAAGCCGCGGTGGCCGGCGGCATTCCGATCATCAAGGCGCTGCGCGAAGGCCTGACGGCGAACCGGATCGCGTACATCGCCGGCATCATCAACGGCACCACGAACTACATCCTCTCCGAAATGCGCGATCGCGGGCTCGACTTCGCCACCGCGCTCAAGGCCGCGCAGGAACTCGGCTACGCGGAAGCGGACCCGACCTTCGACATCGAAGGCGTCGACGCCGCGCACAAGGTCACGATCATGAGCGCCATCGCGTTCGGCGTGCCGGTGCAGTTCGAGCGCGCCTACGTGGAAGGCATTAGCAAGCTTGCCGCCATCGACATCCGCTATGCCGAAGACCTCGGCTACCGCATCAAGCTGCTGGGCATCGCGCGGCGCACGGAGCAGGGCATCGAGCTGCGCACGCATCCCACGCTGATCCCGGCGAAGCGCCTGCTGGCGAACGTCGAGGGCGCGATGAACGCGGTCGTCGTGCATGGCGACGCGGTCGGCACCACGCTGTACTACGGCAAGGGCGCGGGCGCGGAGCCGACGGCGTCGGCGGTGGTCGCGGATCTCGTCGACGTGACGCGCCTGCATACGGCGGATCCGGAGCATCGCGTGCCGCACCTGGCGTTCCAGCCGGACAGCCTGTCGAACACGCCCATCCTGCCGATCGACGACGTGACGAGCGGCTACTACCTGCGCCTGCGCGTCGCCGACGTGACCGGCGTGCTCGCCAACATCACGCGCATCCTCGCGGACAAGGGCATTTCCATCGACGCGCTGTTGCAGAAGGAATCGGAGGAAGTGGACGGCGCCGGCAAGGGCGAGACCGACATCATCCTCATCACGCACGAGACGGTGGAAAAGAACGTGAACGCGGCGATCGCGGAGATCGAGGCGCTGTCCACGGTGGTCTCGAAGGTGACGAAGCTGCGCATGGAAGCGCTCAACTGATCAGGTACGTGACATGAACTACATTTCGACGCGCGGCGCGGGCAGCAACGAGCGCCACACGTTCTCCGACATCCTGCTGGGCGGACTCGCGAAAGACGGCGGGCTGTATCTGCCGGCGGAGTATCCGAAGGTCAGCGCCGACGAACTCGCGCGCTGGCGCACGCTGTCGTACGCGGATCTCGCGTTCGAGGTGCTCTCTAAGTTCAGCGACGACATTCCTGCCGCCGATCTCCGCTCGCTCACGCGCAAGACCTACACCGCCCAGGTGTACAGCAACGTGCGCCACGAGGAAAGCGCGGTGCAGATCACGCCGCTCAGGACGCTCGGCGTCGAGAACGGCACGGCGCTGTCGCTGCTGGAGCTGTCGAACGGTCCGACGCTCGCGTTCAAGGACATGGCCATGCAGTTGCTTGGCAACCTGTTCGAGTACGCGCTGGCGAAACACGGCGAGACGCTGAACATCCTGGGCGCCACCTCCGGCGACACCGGCAGCGCCGCCGAATACGCGATGCGCGGCAAGGCCGGCGTGCGCGTGTTCATGCTTTCTCCGCACAAGAAGATGAGCGCGTTCCAGACGGCGCAGATGTTCTCGCTGCAGGATCCCAACATCTTCAACCTCGCGGTGGAAGGCAACTTCGACCATTGCCAGGACATCGTGAAGGCCGTCTCGAACGATCACGCCTACAAGGCGCGCCACAAGATCGGCACGGTCAATTCGATCAACTGGGCGCGCGTCGTCGCGCAGGTCGTGTACTACTTCCGCGGCTATTTCGCGGCGACCACGGACAACAGCCAGCAGGCGTCGTTCACGGTGCCGTCGGGCAATTTCGGCAACGTGTGCGCGGGACACATCGCGCGCATGATGGGTTTGCCGATCGACCAGCTGGTCGTTGCCACGAATGAGAACGACGTGCTCGACGAGTTCTTCCGCACCGGTGTGTATCGCGTGCGCGGCGCGGCGGAGACGTATCACACCACGAGCCCGAGCATGGATATCTCGAAGGCGTCGAACTTCGAGCGTTTCGTGTACGACCTGCTCGGACGCGATCCGGCGCGCGTGCTGCAACTGTTCCACGACGTCGAGGAAAAGGGCGGCTTCGACCTCGCCGCGAGCGGCGACTTCGCGCGCGTGAAGGAATTCGGCTTCGTGTCGGGCAAGAGCGGGCACGACGACCGCGTGAACACCATTCGCGACGTGTTCGAGCGTTATCACACGATGATCGACACCCACACGGCGGATGGCGTGAAGGTCGCGCGCGAAAACCTGAAACCCGGCGTGCCGATGATCGTTCTCGAAACCGCGCAGCCGATCAAGTTCGGCGAAACGATCCGCGAAGCGCTGAATCGCGAGCCGGAGCGCCCGGCGGCGTTCGCGGGACTTGAAAAACTGCCACAAAGGTTCGATATCGTTCCTGCGGATGCAGACGTCGTGAAAGCGTTCATCGCCGAGCGCACCTGACCACAGGAGCGCATCCGCCACGGGCGGAGCGTCGCGGGAACGCACGGGGCGCAGCGGGCATCGCTGCGCCCCGAATCGTTTTGACGCACGCTTTTGCGGCACGCGCGAAGGCCTTCCGGGCCTGAACAAGGCTCAAAGCCCGCCAAAAGCTGCTAAAATCTCAGGTTTTTCGTCGTACTCCATTCGAAAGGACGCGCCGTGCTGTCTACCGCCAACATCACCATGCAATTCGGGCCCAAGCCCCTCTTCGAGAATATCTCGGTCAAGTTCGGCGGAGGGAATCGCTATGGGCTGATCGGGGCGAACGGCTGCGGCAAATCCACCTTCATGAAGATTCTGGGCGGCGATCTCGAGCCCAGTTCCGGCAACGTGATGCTGGAGCCGAACGTCCGCCTGGGCAAGCTGCGCCAGGACCAGTTCGCTTACGAAGACATGCGCGTGCTCGACGTCGTCATGATGGGCCACACCGAGATGTGGGCCGCGATGACCGAGCGCGACGCGATCTATGCCAACCCCGACGCCACCGACGACGACTACATGCGCGCGGCGGACCTGGAAGCCAAGTTCGCGGAATACGACGGCTACACGGCCGAGGCGCGCGCGGGCGAGCTGCTGCTGGGCATCGGCATCAACATCAGCGATCACAACGGCCCGATGAGCAATGTGGCGCCGGGCTGGAAACTGCGTGTGCTGCTGGCGCAGGCGCTGTTCTCGAAGCCCGACGTGTTGCTGCTCGACGAGCCGACCAACAACCTGGACATCAACTCGATCCGTTGGCTGGAAGACGTGCTCAACCAGTACAACTCGACGATGATCATCATCTCCCATGATCGCCACTTCCTGAACCAGGTGTGCACGCACATGGCGGACATGGACTACGGCACGCTGAAGGTCTGGCCGGGCAACTATGACGACTACATGCTGGCCTCCACGCAGGCGCGCGAGCGTCAGCAGGCCGCCAACCAGAAGGCGAAGGAACGCGTGGCGGACTTGCAGGACTTCGTGCGGCGCTTCTCGGCCAACAAGTCGAAGGCGCGTCAGGCCACCAGCCGTCTGAAGATGATCGACAAGATCAAGATCGAGGAATTCAAGCCGTCGTCGCGTCAGAACCCGTTCATCCGCTTCGAGTTCGAAAAGAAGCTGCACAACATCGCGGTAGTGGCGGAAGACCTGACCAAGAAGTACGACCGCACCATCTTCCAGAACTTTTCGTTGTCGGTGCAGCCGGGCGAACGCATCGCGATCATCGGCGAGAACGGCGCGGGCAAGACCACGCTGCTCAAGTCGCTGAAGGGCGTGCTGGATCTCGATCACGGCACGGTGAAATGGGCCGAGAACGCGAATGTCGGCTACATGCCGCAGGACACGTACGAGGAGTTTCCGAAGGACGAGACGCTGACCGAGTGGATCGACCAGTACCGCAAGGAAGGCGACGACGAGCAGATGATGCGCGGCACGCTCGGCCGTCTGCTGTTCAATGCGGACGACATCAAGAAGAACGTGAAGGTGCTGTCGGGCGGCGAGAAGGGCCGCATGATCTGGGGCAAGCTGATGCTCGGCCGCCACAACGTGCTGCTGATGGACGAGCCGACCAATCACATGGACATGGAATCGATCGAGTCGCTGCAGATCGCGCTCGAGAAGTTCGAAGGCACGCTGATCTTCGTGTCGCATGACCGCGAGTTCGTGAGCGGCCTGGCGGACCGGATCATCGAAGTGAAGACCGACGGCACGTTGCGGGACTTCGGCGGGAATTACGAGGACTTCCTGGCGAGCCAGGGGATTCAGTAAGTCCGGCAACTGCGCGTCAAATGCAACGGCCCGTCTCGCAAGAGCGGGCCGTTTTTGCGTCTGCTTCCAGATTTACAGATGGTCGTTGCGGAACCGCATCGCGGTGCCTTCGCGCCGTATGCGTTCCCAGACCACGCGCTTCTCCTCATCGGAGAGAAACACCCAGTTGGACACCTCGACGGCCGTCCGGCCGCAGCCTTTGCAGACATCGTCGAAGAGGGTGGAACACACGCCGATGCACGGGCTGTCGGGCTGATCGTGAAGGATGGAAGACATAAGAACGGGTCATGGCCCGCCGCCGTCCGCAATGCGGCCCGGCGACCAGGCGATCGGAAACAAAAGAAAACTCAGCGCGCGATACTGTAGCCTATCCGCGCGATCCAGTGATGTCGCTGGTTGTAATCGAGGATATCCTCGCCGTAGCCGTTGAAGTAGCTCACGAACAGATACCCGCCCCATGCGCTCCCGATCAGCTTGGCCAGCGGATACGTGAGCTGCGAATCGACGCTGCCGTACCAGTGCTTCGTGCCCTTGCGCAGCGTGGTCGCGAGTTGCAGCCCCTCCGGGCTGCCGTACTTCACGAGAAAGTCCACATACCCGCGATAATCCGCGATGTCCTGATTTCCCGACTTCGACAGGTAATAGTAGAACTTCGGCGAGAGCGTCAGGTGATTGCTGTCGAGGTCGCCGAATTCCCAGGTGGGCCGCACGAAGGCGATGTTGATCGCCCGCGAATCCGCGCCGCTCTTGCCGTTCGATTCATGCCCGATACCCGCCGCCATGCCCATGCGCGTATAGAGCGGACTGTTCCAGCCCGTGTCCTGCACGTAGTAGAACAGCTGCGGCTGGAAGCTGATGTCGCGGAACGGCACCGACTCCGCGGAGAGATTCCAGATGGCCGTCTGCGTATAACCGAAGTAGAGGTTGTCCAGGAAGCCGCGCGAACGCGGATCGTCCGGCAAATGCAGCCGGTACTTGAAGCTGAACTGGAATTTCGCGAGGTTGTCGCCGTTCTTGCCATCGGCGAAATAGATCGGCTCGAAGCTCGAGAAGCGGCCCGACAGCAGGGTATCCGCCGTCGAGGTCGGCGCCGCCTGCGTGTTGGCCGCGGCCGTGGCGGTCGCGAGTTGCGAGGGCGTGGTCGCCTGTGTTTCGCGATGCTCGGCGGCCGCCACCTGCGTCTGCGACTCGCCGCGGTTGATCGTGACCAGCATCGGCGAGGCGTCGAAGCCCACCGGATCGATCTTCACGGTGCCGCGCGCCGCATCCGGCCAGGGCGCTGAAAACCGCACCCGTCGATACTGCCCCGGCGCGAGCCGCAGACGGTCGGGCACCTTGGGATCGCGCGTGAGCGTCAACGGCGCGGGCGGCAGGTCGCCGTTGGTCAGATTCACGGTCAGTTGTTTCGGCACATCGACGGCGAGTGCTTTTGCGTCGTCATCGGTATAAAGCAGCGTCAGTTCGAGCGGCTGGGAAGCCGCCGCTTCGCGCGCGGGTTGCAGCACGGCGACGGTAGCGTGAGCGGCTCCGCTCGCGCACAACGTGGCGAGCAGCAGGGCGTGAGCGGGAGAAAGCCGTCGTGGGCGGTAAGGCATGTCTGGTTAGTGTCCTGTTGCAGGCGAAATCCAGCACGCTGCGGCGTGCTGTGGCGTGGTCCGGCGGGGTCTGACGAAGCGGCAAGAAATGCCGCGCGTCGGGATGAGGTAGCGAAAATCATGCCTCGACGCCCCACTTGCACGGAAACAGCCAGATTTAACCCGAAAACACCGCCTGCCAGAGCATCGCGCCGTTCAACGCGACGATCACACCCGCGCAGCCCCACGCCAGCGCGAGCGGCAGGCGTGCGACCCGCCAGCGGCCCATCAGCCGCGCATCGGACGCGAAGCTGACAAGCGGAATCACCGCCAGCGGCAATTGCAGGCTCAGCACGACCTGCGTCGCGACCAGCAGCGTGTTCGAGCCGTGCTGGCCGAAGCACGCCACCGCCACCAGCGCCGGACCGATCGCGAGCGCCCGCGTCGTCAGCGCACGCGCCCAGCGCGCCATCTTGAGCCGCAGAAAGCCTTCCATCACGGCTTGTCCGGCCAGCGTGCCGGTGACGGTCGCATTGAGGCCGCAGGCGAGCAGCGCGGCCGCGAACACGACGCCCGCCCATTGACTGCCGACGAGGGGCGCAATCAGCCGGTGGGCATCGGCGAGATCTTCGACGTCGGTGTGGCCGCTCGCATGAAACACGGCCGCGGCCACGATCAGCAGCGACGCATTGACGACGAACGCCAGACCGAGCGACGCGAAGGTATCGATGTTCACGCCACGCAGTGCCTGCCCGATCGACACGTCGTCGCGGCCGCGCGCATGGTCCCTGACGAGCGTGGAATGGAGATACAGGTTGTGCGGCATCACGGTAGCGCCGAGCACGCCGGCGGCGAGCCACAGCATGCCCGCATCGCGCACGAGCTGGGGCGAGGGTGCCACGCCGCGCAGCGCGTCGCTCCATGACGGATGCGCCAGCGCCAGTTCGACCACGAAGCAGACGCTCACGAACAGGATCAGCGCGGTCACGACGCGCTGCAAGGGCCGTCGCCCGCGGCTTTGCAGTGCGAGCATCGCGAACGTGCCGACCCCCGAGAACAGCACGCCCGCCGTGAGCGAGATGCCGAACAGCAGCTGCAACGCCACCGCGCTGCCGACTACTTCGGCAACGTCGCACGCGATGATCGCGATCTCGCACGCCACCCATAGCGCGAAGTTCGTGCGAGGGCCGAAACGTTCACGGCACAGCTGCGCGAGATCGCGGCCCGTGACGACGCCCACGCGCGAGGCCACCCATTGCAGCAGCATGCCCATCAGGCTTGCAACCAGCACGACGAAGAGCAGCGAATAACCGTAGCGCGCGCCGCTGGCGAGGGCTGTCGCCCAGTTGCCCGGATCCATGTAGCCCACGGCGACGAGCGCACCCGCGCCGGCGAACGAATACCAGCGCCCGCCCGAGCGCGGCCCGCGCCGGCGTGGGGCGTCCCGCTCGTCCAGATTCGCCGGGTGCGACTGCGCGTCGGATTGCGCGGCGGACAGTGCGCCAAGCGTGGACGGGTTGGTGTTCATGCGAAGGCGGCCTCGAATAGCGGGCAACGGCGCAGCGATGACGTGCGGTCGTTGCGGGTTCTGGACGCGCCGCATGCACGGCGCTCGTCGCGAGCCGCCTGTACGGCGCTCGTCGCGCGCCGCATAGGCGGCGCTCGTCGAATTGGCTCGCAACAACTGTTCCGCTGGCTATTCGTGGTCGGATGCCGCAGCCCATTGTTCCGCTTGCCGCCTGAAAGAAACTGAAAGGCGGGCAAGGGAAGGGCATGCCGGCAGCCGACCACAGATAATGACACCCCATCGGCACAAGGCGCCCGCGGTCCCTGTGGCGAGTGTGGTTTTATCAGGTGCCGCAGGGGGCGATTAGGGCTAAAATGCGCGCTCCCCGCGGGTGCGGTTTGCATCGTCGAAGCTTGCTGCGCAAGACTTCCGGACCGACGTGCCGCGTGGTTGTAGATTTTGTGCGACAGGCGGCCCGTTAATTTTTGTCGCGCTTGCGTTTAATGGTAGTTTTCGGGGTTTTGAGGGGCGTCGCGCGCCAGGGTCGGGCCTGAAGCGACCGGAACTTCAACCGGTGGCGGAAGCGCGCGGCACGACGTCTTGACAGTCGCAACAACGGAGAATCGAGATGAACGAGAAACTGGCGGGCCGCATGGCCAAGCTGGCGGGCGCGCTGACCTGCGCCGCGATGTTGACTCCGCTCGCTGCAATGGCGAAGGACACGCAGCTGAACGTGTACAACTGGTCGGATTACATCGCCAAGGACACGATTCCCAACTTCACCAAGCAAACCGGCGTCAAGGTGAAGTACGACAACTACGACAGCGACGACACCCTCCAGGCCAAGCTGCTCACCGGCAATTCAGGCTACGACATCGTCGTGCCGACCAGCAACTATGCCGGCAAGCAGATTGCCGCCAACATCTTCTCGCCGCTCGACAAATCGAAGCTGCCCAACCTGAAGTATCTCGATCCCGACCTGATGAGGCTGGTCGCGGGCGCGGACCCGGGCAACCAGTACACGGTGCCCTGGGCGTACGGCACGACCGGCCTGGGCTACAACGTCGACAAGGCGAAGAAGCTGCTCGGCGACAACGTCGAACTCAATAACTGGGACATTCTCTTCAAGCCCGAGAACATCTCGAAGCTGAAGGCCTGTGGCGTGTCCGTGCTCGACGCGCCCGACCAGATGTTCGCGGCCGCGCTGCACTACATGGGCAAGGATCCGATGAGCACGAACCCGGCCGACTATCGCGCGGCCCTGGCGATGCTGAAGAAGATCCGCCCGTACATCACGCAGTTCAACTCGTCGGGCTACATCAACGACATGGTGGGCGGCGACATCTGCTTCACCTACGGCTGGTCGGGCGACGTCGTGATCGCCAAGCATCGCGCGGTGGATGCGAAGAAGCCGTTCAAGATCGAGTACTACATTCCGAAGGGCGGCGCGCCGGTGTGGTTCGACGTGATGGCCATTCCGAAGGACGCGAAGAACAAGGAAGCGGCGCACGAGTGGATCAACTACATCGAGACGCCGCAGGTGCACGCCGCGATCACCAACGCGGTCTACTACCCGAGCGCGAACCTCGAAGCGCGCAAGTACGTGGACAAGGACGTCGCCAACGATCCGGCCGTGTACCCGCCGCAGGACGTCATCAAGACGCTGTTCCTGCTGAAGCCGCTGCCGCCGGAAATCCAGCGTCTGCAGACGCGGCTCTGGACCGAGTTCAAGTCCGGCCGATGATTAAGACACGCCGGCCGCGTTCCTGAATCGACGAAGCCCCTGGTCCTCCGGGGGCTTTGTTCGTGCGGAATGCAACTGCGGCAGCGACGGGCAACGATGGCAATGATGGGCAATGGCGCGCGCAACGCGGCGCAACTACGCAGGAGTCGGACAGGCAATCATGAGTGAGCAGTCGAGCGCGTCGCAGGCGGCGCCGAATGGATCGGGTGGATCGGGTGGACCGGGCGGAGTCAATGGCCGGCAGGAGCCGCGCGGCACCTTGTCCGGCACGAGTCTCACCGACAACTTCGTGCAGGTCGTCGATGTCGTCAAGAAGTTCGGCGAGACTACGGCCGTGCGGGGGGTCAATCTGTCGGTGAAGAAGGGCGAACTGTTCGCGCTGCTCGGCAGTTCCGGATGCGGCAAGTCCACGCTGTTGCGGATGTTGGCCGGCCTCGAGTCCGTGACCGAAGGCCAGATCCTGATCGACGGCGAAGATCTCGCGCAGATGCCGCCGTATCGGCGGCCGGTCAACATGATGTTCCAGTCGTATGCGCTGTTTCCGCACATGAGCGTGGAGTCGAACGTTGCGTACGGGCTCAAGCAGGAAGGCGTGCGCGGCGCGGAGCTGAAGGACCGCGTCGACACCGCGCTCAGGCTCGTGCAGATGGCGCCGTATGCGAAGCGCAAGCCGCATCAGCTCTCGGGCGGCCAGCAGCAGCGCGTGGCGCTAGCGCGCAGCCTCGTCAAGCGCCCGAAGCTCCTGCTGCTCGACGAGCCGATGTCCGCGCTCGACAAGCAGATTCGCCAGCGCACGCAGATCGAGCTGGTGAACATTCTCGATCAGGTCGGCGTGACCTGCATCATGGTGACGCACGATCAGGAAGAGGCCATGACCATGGCCAACCGCCTGGCCGTGATGAGCGAAGGGCAGATCGTGCAGCTCGGCACGCCGCACGAAGTCTATGAATTCCCGAACAGCCGCTTCTCCGCACAGTTCATCGGTTCGACCAACCTGTTCGACGGCAATGTCGTGGAAGACGAACCGGATCACGTGTTCGTCGAATCGACGGACCTGCCGGTGCGCCTCTATGTGAACCACGGCATCACCGGGCCGCTCGGCATGCCCGTGACGATTTCCGTGCGGCCCGAGCGCATTGCGCTGACGCGCAAGCCGCCTGAAGGCGCCTATAACTGGGGCCGCGGCAAGGTGAGCAACATCGCGTACATGGGCGGCTACACGCTGTATCACGTGACGCTGGATTCAGGCAAGGTCGTGGTCGCGAACCTGTCGAGCCTGGCGATCGGCGAAATCGATTCCCCGACCTTCGACGACGAAGTCTACGTGCGCTGGAGCGCGTCGGCCGGCGTGGTGCTGACGTCATGATGGCCAACCTGTTCCGGCGCATGGGCCTGTCGGGGCGCACGCTGGTGATCGGCGGGCCGTATCTGTGGCTGCTGCTGCTGTTCTTCGTGCCGTTCCTGCTGGTCGTGAAGATCAGTTTCGCCGACAGCCAGCTCGGCATTCCGCCGTACACGGAACTGGTCGCGCTGAAAGACGGCGTGATGAATATCGCGCTCGATTTCTCGCACTACGCGTTCCTGGTGCAGGACAGCCTGTACTTCGCGACCTACATGAATTCGCTGCTGGTCGCGGCGGTCTCGACGCTGCTGTGCCTGCTGATCGGCTATCCGATGGCGTATTACATCGCGCGCTCGAATCCGGCTTCGCGCAACCTGTTGCTGATGGCGGTGATGCTGCCGTTCTGGACGTCGTTCCTGATCCGCGTGTATGCGTGGATCGGCATTCTCAAGAACAACGGCCTGCTCAACAACTTCCTGATGTCGATCGGGCTGATCCATTCGCCGATCGAGCTGTATCACACCAACATCGCGGTCTATATCGGCATGGTGTATTCGTATCTGCCGTTTCTCGTGATGCCGCTGTACGCGCATCTCGTGAAGATGGACCTGACGCTGCTCGAAGCGGCCTACGACCTCGGCGCCAAGCCGTGGAAAGCGTTCGTGCAGATCACGCTGCCGCTGTCGAAGAACGGCATCATCGCGGGCTGCCTGCTCGTGTTCATTCCGGCGGTGGGCGAGTACGTGATTCCCGAACTGCTCGGCGGCGCGGATACCCTGATGATCGGACGGGTCATGTGGAACGAGTTCTTCGATAACGCCGACTGGCCGATGGCCTCCGCCGTCACTTGCGCGATGGTCCTGCTGCTGCTCGTGCCGATGGCGCTGTTCCAGCACTTTCAGGCGAAGCAGCTGGAGGGCAAGCGATGATCAAGACCAGTCGTCCGTTGCAGATCACGTCGCTCGGCATCGGCTTTGCGTTCCTGTATATCCCGATCCTCAGCCTGATCGTCTATTCGTTCAACGAGTCGCAGCTGGTGACCGTATGGACTTCGTTCTCGCTCAAGTGGTACCGCGCGCTCTGGTCCGACGACGAGCTCATCAACGCCGCGTGGCTCTCGTTGCGCATTGCGTTCCTGACCGCGTGCGCGTCGGTGGTGATCGGCACGTGGGCGGGCTTCGTGCTCGCGCGCATGGGCCGCTTCAGGGGCTTCACGCTCTATACCGGCATGATCAACGCGCCGCTCGTGATCCCCGAGGTGATCCAGGGCATTTCGTTGCTGCTGCTGTTCGTCGAGATGGCGAAGCTGATCGGCTGGCCCGCGGGGCGCGGGCTGTTCACGATCTGGGTCGGGCACGTGATGCTGTGCATCTCGTATGTGGCGATCATCGTGGAGTCGCGCGTGCGCGAGCTGAATCCGTCGCTGGAGGAGGCCGCGCTCGATCTGGGCGCGACGCCCTTGCGCGTGTTCTTCACGATCACGCTCCCGCTCATCTCGCAGGCGCTGGTGGCGGGATGGCTGCTGTCGTTCACGCTGTCGATCGACGATCTCGTGCTGTCCGCGTTCCTGTCCGGGCCGGGCTCCACGACGCTGCCGCTGGTCGTGTTCTCGCGCGTGCGGCTGGGCCTCAATCCGGAGATGAACGCGCTGGCGACGTTGTTCATCGCGGTGGTGACGGTCGGGGTGATCGCGGCGAATTACTTCATGCAGCGCAGCGAGCGCAGAAGGCTCGCGGGGGTGATGTAGGTATTATTGCGAAGGTTTGATGATGCGCGGCCCCACGTCGAAAGACGCGGGGCCGCGTGCGTTTCCGACCTTCAGACGGCGGCGAGATGGCGTGCGAAGGTGGCTGGATCGGTATTGGTGCCGCACAGCAGTACGCCGACGCGCTTGCCTTGCAGGCGTTCTCGCAGCGGCCCGAGCAGGGCGGCGGTGGCGGCGGCGCAAGCCGGCTCGACGGCCAGCTTGAGTTCGCCGAACAGTTGCAGCATGCCGTGCCGCAACGCGTTGTCCGACACGGTGACGATCTCGTCGATATGCCGCCGGCACAGCTCGTAGCTGTACTGCTCGGTGTGCGGCGCCATCAATGAATCGGCGATTCCGTGCATCGCGCCCATCTTGATCGTGTGTTTGGCTTCGAAGCTGCGCTTCATCACGTCCGAGCCTTCCGGTTCGACGCCGTACACATGCAGTGACGGATTCGCGAGGCGCATCGCGGTGGAGACGCCCGCCGCGAGTCCGCCGCCGCCGATCGGCAGGATGACCGCATCGAGATCCGGCGCCTGCGAGGCCCATTCGTAGCCGAGCGTGGCCGTGCCGAGCACGGTGCGATAGCCGTTGAACGGATGGATGAACACGCGTCCTTCTTCCGCCTCGACGCGGCGCACGACATCAAACGCTTCCGCGACGTTCTCCGCGAACACGACTTCCGCGCCGTAGCGCCGGCACAGCGCGACGCGCGCGGGGCTTGCGCTGCGGATGATCACGACCTTGGCGCCCACGTCCATGCGTTGCGCGGCGTAGGCGACCGCCACCGCATGATTTCCCGCCGACACGCAGGTGACGCCTGCCGAGCGTTCACTGTCGGTGAGCGCCAGCAGATTGGAGAACGCACCGCGGGCCTTGAAGGTGCCGCTCGCCTGCAACAGCTCCATCTTGAAGGTGACGGGCGTGCCTTCGAGCGTCGGGAAATCGTGACGCTCGAAGGTGGGCGTGCGGGCGACCCAGGGCGTGAGGGCCATGTGCTGCCCGGCGATGTCGTCGAGCGTGGGGATCGGCGTGCCGTCGATCGTGTTGTCGGAATGGTGCGTGTCGGTGGACATGACGCGTAGTGGCTTGGGTTGGATCAGCGTGCTTGCGCTTCGACGGACATGCTGTGGATGAACTTGCCGAGGAACGCTTCGCACTGCGCGAGCTGTTCGAGCGACACATATTCGTTCGCCTTGTGCGCCTGTTCGATGTTGCCGGGCCCGCAGACGATGCTCGGCACACCCGCGTTGGCGAACAGGCCGGCTTCGGTGCCGTAGGCGACCTTGTGTTTTTCCTGGTCCGCGGTGAGGGCGCGCACGAGTTGCGTGATGGCGGCTTGCTCGGTGGCGTCGAGGCCGGGCGCGGAGGCGAGCTTCGTGAATTCGATGGCGGCGTTGCCGTGTTCCTTCAGCATGCGCGGCAGCAGCGTCTCGCGTGCATAGGACTCGATGCGCCCGAAGATCTGATCGGGATCGATGGTCGGCAGGTTACGGAATTCGAACTCGAAGTTGCATTCGGCCGGCACGGTGTTGATGGCGTTGCCGCCCTTGATGGTGCTGGTCTGGCCGGTGGTGAAGGGAACGTCGTAGAGTTCGTCGAACGGGCCTTTGGCGCGGAACTCGTCGACGAGGTCGCGGATATGGCAGATGAGGCGCGCGGCGTACTCGATGGCGTTGAGGCCTTTCGGCGTCAGCGACGAATGCGCGGCGAAACCGCGCACGCAGCAGTGATAGGTGTTGATGCCCTTGTGGGCGATGATCGGCCGCATGGAGGTCGGTTCGCCGACGATGCAGCCGTCCGGTTGCAGGCCGCGCTTCTTGAGGTCGGCGATCATCAGCGGCGCGCCGGCGCAGCCGACTTCTTCGTCATACGAAAGCGCGAAGTGAATGGGTTTGGCGAGCTTCGTGGCCTGCATTTTTGGCAGCATCGCGAGTGCGGCGCCGATGAAGCCTTTCATGTCGCACGAGCCGCGGCCGTAGAGGAGGCCGTCGCGGACCTCGGGCTTGAAGGGGTCGCTGTGCCAGTTCTGGCCGTCGACGGGTACGACGTCGGTATGGCCCGACAGCACGATGCCGCCGTTGGTCTGGCCGTCGTGGGCCGGGACCGTGGCGAAGAGATTGGCCCACTGGCCGCGTGGATCGTTGGTGATCGTGGCCTCGATGCCCGCGCGGCGCAGTTCGTCGCGGACAGTTTCGATCAGGCCAAGGTTGGGGTTGCGGCTGACGGTATCGAAAGAAATCAGTTTTTCGATCCAGGGGAGGGAGAGCGGTGAGGCGTTTCCGGATGAGGACGATGAGGCTTCGAGATGCGCCTGGTCAGCGATCTGTGACATTTTTTGGCTCCTGCGGGTAGGGTTTGATCATAGCCCAAAAACGCTCGTTCCCTCGCTTGGGGTTTGGGTTGGCGTTTCGCTCGCGCTTCGATGGATTTGACGGTTTTGCGTCGGGTGACAGGGCTCTGACGTTCGCCTGTGCTTCTATGGACTGAGGTTCCCTCGGTTTTTCGCCTTCCAGAGGCCCCGGGTTATGCAGCCGCATCCCTTGTCCGCTGAGCCACAACCCAGTCTTGCATGAACTGGGTTGCCGACACGAAGCCAAGCGATGAATGACGACGACTGCGGTTATAAAACACTTCGATGTATTCGAACAAGTCCGCGACGGCTTCGCGTTGCGTGCGGTACCT
>NZ_JARUXQ010000001.1:1461184-1580565 GCF_031451265.1 Caballeronia sp. LZ033
TTTCTTTGCAGCGGCAAAGAAAGTTACCCCCGCCCCGGGGAGGGGCAGTGCTAGCAGACCGACGCGAACACAGGAAGTCCATAGAAGCGCTGGCAAACACAAGCAACCCACGCGAAGGACGAGAGCGAAGACCCCCGCCCCGGGGAGGGGCAGTGCCAATAGACCGACGCGAATACAGGAAGTCCATCGAAGCGCAAAGCCAACGAAATAGATCCCTCAGAAAAAGCCCCTTTTCACCGCCCAGAAACCGCCGGCTGCCTGACCGGCGCCCCCAACGCTCGGAGCGTCTCCTTCACCGTCCCGATCCGCACAGCCAGATCCGGACTCCTCGTCTCGATCCGCAACTTGTCCTGCCCCGCCAGCTTGATGTGCTTGTGCTTCTGCACCATCTCGATGATCTTCATCCCATCAACCGGAGGATTCGGCACGAACTGCAACGAAATGGCCTGCTCCCCAGCATCGATCTTGGAGATGCCCAACGGCTTGGCGGCAAGCCTCAACCGATGCGTCTCCACCAGCGCATGCGCCTGCGGCGGCAACTTGCCAAAGCGGTCCACCAGCTCCTCGAGAATCCCGTCGATCGCATCGCTCGATTCGCAGTTGGCCAGCCGCTTGTACAGCGACAGACGCTCCTGCACATCGCCGCAATAATCCGCAGGAAGAATGGCCGGCGCATGCAGATTGATCTCCGTCGTCGCGGCAAGCGGCGCATTCAGATCCGGCTCGCGCCCATCCTTCAGCGCCCGCACGGCGTCGTTCAGCATGTCGGTGTAAAGCTGAAAGCCAATCTCGTGAATCTCGCCCGACTGCTTGTCGCCCAGCACCTCACCCGTGCCGCGAATCTCCAGGTCATGCATCGCGAGATAGAAGCCCGAACCGAGTTCCTCCATCTGCTGGATCGCCTCCAGCCGGCGCTGCGCCTGCTTCGTCAGCGACTGCGGATCATGCACCAGCAAATACGCATACGCCTGGTGATGCGAACGCCCGACCCGCCCACGCAACTGATGCAACTGCGCCAGACCGAACTTGTCCGCCCGATGCATGAGAATCGTGTTCGCACTCGGCACATCGATGCCAGTCTCGATGATCGTCGTGCACAACAGCACATTCGCACGCTGACCGACAAAGTCACGCATCACGCGTTCGAGTTCGCGCTCATGCATTTGTCCATGCGCCACCGCAATGCGCGCCTCAGGCACCAGCGCCTCCAGCATCGCGCGGCGATTCTCGATGGTCTCCACCTCGTTGTGCAGGAAGTACACCTGGCCGCCGCGCTTCAGTTCGCGCAGCATCGCCTCGCGTATCACGCCGTCTTCCTCGCGACGCACGAAGGTCTTGATGGCCAGACGCTTCTGCGGCGCCGTCGCAATCACCGAGAAATCGCGCAAGCCTTCCAGCGCCATGCCGAGCGTACGCGGGATCGGCGTGGCGGTCAGCGTGAGCACGTCCACCTCGGCGCGCAATGCCTTCAACCCTTCCTTCTGACGCACGCCAAAACGATGCTCTTCGTCGATGATCACCAGCCCCAGCCGTTTGAACTTCACGTCGCCGGACAAGAGCTTGTGCGTGCCGATGACGATATCCACCGAGCCATCGTTGATCTGCTGCACGGCCGTCGAGACTTCCTTGCCCGTCTTGAAGCGCGACAGCTCCGCGATGCGCACCGGCCAGTCCGCGAAGCGATCGGTGAAGGTCTGCGTATGCTGCTCGGCAAGCAGCGTCGTCGGCGAGAGAATCGCCACCTGCTTGCCCGCCATCACCGCGATGAACGCGGCCCGCAACGCCACCTCCGTCTTGCCGAAGCCGACGTCGCCGCACACGAGACGGTCCATCGGCTTGCCGCTCGTCATGTCGCCGATGACCGCGGCAATCGCCGCCGCCTGATCGGGCGTTTCCTCGAAGCCGAAGCTCTCCGCGAACTTCGTGTAGTCGCGCGGCTCCAGCTTGAACGCGTAGCCCTCTCGCGCGGCACGGCGTGCATAGAGGTTGAGCAGTTCGGCGGCGGTATCGCGGATCTGCTGGGCCGCCTTGCGCTTGGCCTTTTCCCATTGTCCCGAACCCAGCTGATGCAGCGGCGCGCTCTCCGGATCCGCGCCGCTATAGCGCGAAATCACATGCAGTTGCGACACCGGCACGTACAGCTTCGCCTCGTTCTGATACTCGAGATGCAGGAACTCGGTTTCGCCCTCGCCGAGATCCATCGACACCAATCCCATGTAGCGGCCAATACCGTGCTGCGCATGCACGACCGGATCGCCCACCTTCAGTTCGGCAAGGTCGCGCACCATCGAATCGACATTGCTCGCCTGTTCCTGACGGCGCCGTCCGGGCCGGCGCGCCAGCGGTCCGTAGAGTTCGGTCTCCGTGATGATCGCGAGCTTCTCGGACGGCAGCGAAAAACCGTTCGCCAGCGGCGCGATGCCGAGCGTGAACTTGCCGTCGCTCGTCAGCCACTCGTGGAAGGTGTCGTGCATCTCGCCGCGCAGGTGATTCTCGGCGAGCAACTGCTGGATGGTCTCGCGCCGTCCCGCCGATTCCGCCACCAGCATCACGCGATTCTCCGTCTGCTCCAGGTAATGGCGCAGCGCGAGCAGGGGCTCGTCGGCGTGGCGGTCGAGCGCGAGCCCCGGCAAGGGCGCGGCCCAGCCGCCTTCGGGCACGGCCGGGAACTTGAGCTGCGCGAACGGCTTCGCGAAGGTGAAGAAGTCGTCGTCCGCCAGGAACAGGCGGCGCGGTTCAAGCAGCGGCCGCTCGCGATCGTGCGACAGGAAGGCGTGGCGCTGCTTGGTGTCGTGCGTGAAACGCTTGATGGCCGCATCCAGGTCGCCGACGAAAGCCAGTTGCGAGCCTTCGGGCAGATAGTGGAAGAGCGTCGCGGTGTCGTCGAAGAACAGCGGCAAGTAGTATTCGATGCCCGCCGACGGCACGCCGTTGCCCATGTCCTTGTAGATCTGCGAGCGGCTCGGATCCCCCTCGAACACTTCCCGCCAACGGCTGCGAAAGGCCGTGCGCGCGGCTTCGTCGAAGGGAAACTCGCGGCCCGGCAGCAGGCGCACGTCCTTCACCGGATAGAGGCTGCGTTGCGTGTCGGGATCGAACGCGCGGATCGAATCCACCTGGTCGTCGAACAAATCGAGCCGGTAGGGCAGCGGCGAACCCATCGGGTAGAGATCGATCAGCGAACCGCGCACACAGTATTCGCCCGGCCGCACGACCTGGCTCACATGTTCGTAGCCCGCCAGCGTCAGCTGTGCCTTGAGCTTCGCTTCGTCGAGGCGCTCGCCCTGCTTGAACGAGAACGTATAGGCCGCCAGGAACGACGCCGGCGGCATCCGGTACAGCGCCGTGGTCGCCGGCACGATCAGGATGTCGCAGCGGCCTTCGCCGAGATCATGCAGCGTCGCCAGACGCTCCGACACCAGGTCCTGATGTGGGGAAAAGGTGTCGTACGGAAGCGTTTCCCAGTCGGGCAGCAGCCGCACGCGGGCATCGGGCGCGAAGTAAGGAATTTCGGCCGCGAGACGCTGGGCATCGACCGCGCTGGCCGTGACGATCGTCAGCAACGGCACGCTGTCGCGATACGCCGCGTGATAGCGGGCGAGGGCGAGGGCGTCGGACGAAACGGTCGCGCCGGAGAAGACGAAACGCTGACCAGGCTTGACTAGGGCAATGGGAGAACTGGACTGCGCGGTGACGGCTTTGGAAGGCATAGGGTGTGCATGGAGCCGTCCGGCAGGCCGTTCGAAGGAGCGAACTGGCGTGCGCCGGACGTGGTCGCGATGGACCTATTATAAAATCCGGGCTTCGACTTTGACTTGGCCACGTTAAACCACGTTACCCGCCCGTGACTTCGCGCCTCTTCTCACTGATTCCCTGCGCCGGCACCGGCAGCCGTTCCGGCGCGCCGATGCCGAAGCAATACCAGACCGTCGCAGGCCGCCCGATGCTCGCCTACACGCTCGCGGCATTCGACGCATGTTCCGAATTCTCGCAGACCCTGGTCGTGCTTGCACCGGACGACCCGCACTTCGACGCGCGCCGCTTCGCCGGCCTGCGCTTCGTGGTGGCGCGCTGCGGCGGCCCTTCGCGGCAGGCCTCGGTGTACAACGGTCTGCTCGCGCTCGCCGGCTTCGGCGCGCGCGACGACGACTGGGTGCTCGTGCATGACGCCGCGCGCCCCGGCATCACGCCGGAGATGATCCGCAAGCTCGTCGCGGAACTGCGCGACGACGCAGTGGGCGGCATTCTCGCGCTGCCGGTCGCGGACACGCTCAAGCGCGTCGCACCGAACATGCCCGACGTGCCCAGCAACGACGTCCATGATGTACGGATCGCCCGCACGGAATCGCGCGACGGCCTCTGGCAAGCGCAGACGCCGCAGATGTTCCGCGTCGGCATGCTGCGCGAGGCGATCGAACGTGCGCGTCACGACGGCCACGACCTGACCGACGAAGCCAGCGCCATCGAATGGCTCGGCCACTCGCCGAAGCTAGTTCAGGGCAGCCTGCGCAACTTCAAGGTGACGTATCCGGAAGACTTCGCGCTCGCCGGCGCGATGCTCGCCGCGCACGCCTGAAGCTCGTCCACCTCTCACTCAACCAAGGTTTGCATCGATGGATTTCAGAATCGGACAGGGCTACGACGTCCACCAGCTCGTCGAGGGCCGCCCGCTCATCATCGGCGGCGTGACGGTGCCTTACGAACGCGGCCTGCTCGGCCACTCGGACGCGGACGTCCTGCTGCACGCCATCACCGACGCGCTGTTCGGCGCGGCGTCGCTCGGCGATATCGGCCGGCATTTTCCGGATACCGCGACCGAATTCGCCGGCGCCGACAGCCGCGTGCTGTTGCGAGAAGCGATGCACCGCGTGACAGACGCCGGTTTCGCGATCGTCAATGTGGACAGCACCGTGATCGCCCAGGCGCCGAAGCTCGCGCCGCATATCGAGGCCATGCGCGCGAACATCGCCGACGACCTCGACCTGCCGCTCGACCGCGTCAACGTCAAGGCCAAGACCAACGAGAAGCTCGGCTACCTCGGCCGCAAGGAAGGCATCGAGGCGCAGGCGGCCGTGCTGCTGCGCAGGACGTCCATCGACGCTTGACGCGTTTTATAGGCGACAGGCGAGCGGCGCGCGCTCAGAGCGTCGCGCCGCCGGCCGGGCGCTCGCAGGCACACAGCTCGCCGGTTTGCAGCGCGTCGAGCACGCGCAGTACTTCCTCGGGGCTGCGGCCTACGTTCAGGTTATTGACCGACACGTGCTGGATGATGTTGTCGGGATCGACGATGAAGGTCGCGCGCAACGCCACGCCCGCTTCCTTGTCGCGGATGCCCAGCTGATCGATCAGTTCGCCCTTCACGTCGCCGAAGGCATAGTGATTGAGCTTGCTCAGTTCCCGGTGCTCACGGCGCCAGGCCAGCTTGACGAACTCGTTGTCGACGCTGCCGCCCATCAGCACCGCGTCACGATCCTCGAAGTCCCGTGCAATGCGCGCGAACTCGATGATCTCCGTCGGGCACACGAAGCCGAAATCGCGCGGGTAGAAGTAGATGATCTTCCACTTGCCCGGAAAGGATTGCTCCGTGATGTCCTCGAAGGCAAACTGGCCGTTTTCCTCGTAATGGTTGAAGCCCGGCTTCGCCGCGGTGACGGTGAAAGCCTCGACTTTGTCGCCGACGGTCTTCATGCAGAGACTCCTGAGGAAGAAATAGAACGCGTTCGAATCAGACACCCATGACGTCGCCGGGTTTCAAGCCGCGATTCAGCCTTCGAAGCGCGCGCCGCCCTTCATCGACGGGAAATCGATCGTCACCTCGAAGCCCGCCAGCGGCGCGCGGTTGCGCAGGCGCAGCGTGCCACGCTGCCGCGTGACGAGGCGCTGCACGATCGCCATGCCGAGGCCCGTGCCGTTCGCCTGGGTGCGGGCGGTATCGACGCGATAGAACGGACGCGTGATCAGCGCGACCTGGTCGTCGGGGATGCCGCGGCCTTCGTCCATCACCGAGAGCTCCACCTTGCCGTGCGACACCCGCGTCTGCAGCGTGATGCGGGCGATGTCGTCGTGCTCGCTGCGGCCGTACTTGCGCGCGTTCTCCAGCAGGTTGCCGACGACGCGGCGCGCATCGGTCGGATCGCCCTCGATCACCGCGCCGGGCGCGAGATCGGTGCGCATCACGACGCCTTCGTCGGCGTGGAAACGTGCGGCCAGTTCGCTGGCGATCATCGAGAGATCGACGGCTTCAGGCATGCGCTGCATCGGCCGCGCGTAGTCCAGGAAGCGGCCGATGATCATGTCCATCTGCTCGATGTCGTCGATCATCGCGAGCTTGGTGGCCTCGTCCGACGGACTCATTTCGGTTTCGAGCCGCAGCCGCGCGAGCGGCGTGCGCAAGTCGTGCGAAATGCCCGCGAGCATCAGTGCGCGGTCCGCCTCGAGTTGTTCGAGGTCCTGCACCATCTGGTTGAAGCTGCGGTTGGTCTCGGCGGCAACGCCCATGCCGCGCTCCGGCAAGGGTTCCGGCGACTGTCCCGAACCGAGCTTGCGCGCAGCCAGCGCCAGCCGCGCGAACGGCCGGTTCACGAGGCTTGTAATGAAAGCCGCGCCGAACAGCGACAGCGCCAGCGCGAACACGCCCCAGCCGGCCCATTGCAGGCCGGTGACGGTGTCGAGCTGGTCGCGGTCGAGTGCGACCCAGTAATCGTCGTCATCGATCTTGAAGCTGATCCACACGCCGGGAATCTCGTTCACCGACTGGGCGATGATCGTGTCGTTGCCGAGCCGGCCGCGCACGTCGCGCTCGATCAGCCGGTTGAGCGACTCGTCGGGCTGGAGCTTGTACTTGTCGGTGGTTTCGCGCGGATAGACGCGCACACCCTCGTTGCTCTCCAGATCCTGCAACAGCGCGCGGCGCAGGTCGGGATCGGAATAGAGCAGGGCGGTGCGCGTCAGCTTGACAACCGCGACGAGCTGCAGCGCCACGCGCTGCGCGCGCGGCTCGCGTTCGATCACGCGAAAGCTCTGGAACCATGCGGTCAGGCTGACCGCGATGAGCAGCGCGATCAGCGCGAAGGTACGCCAGAACAGGCCGCCGAACGCGAGCGCCAGTAGCCGCCTGTCGATGCGCATGGGTCTGTCGGGTTCAGCTCGGGTAAGGGAAGAAAGCGTGACCAAACTCGCTCAAGCTCAAGAAGCTTAGAAACACTCAGGCCGCGCCGTCGGGAATGAACACGTAGCCCAGGCCCCACACCGTCTGAATGAAGCGCGGACTGCTCGGATCGGGCTCGATCAGCTTGCGCAGACGCGAGATCTGTACGTCGAGACTGCGGTCGAACACTTCGTATTCACGGCCGCGTGCGAGCTCCATCAGCTTTTCGCGCGACAGCGGCTGGCGCGGATGACGCGCGAAGACTTTCAGCACCGAGAATTCGCCGGTGGTCAGCGGAATTTCCTGGCCGTTCTTCGTGAGCGTACGCGTTGCGAGGTTCAGCGCGAATTCGCCGAACTCGAACACCTCGGTGGTTTCCGACGGCGCGCCCGGCAGTTCGGACGGCGTCTGGCGACGCAGCACCGCATGAATGCGCGCCACGAGTTCGCGCGGGTTGAACGGCTTCGGCAAATAATCGTCGGCGCCCATTTCCAGCCCGACGATACGATCCACATCTTCGCCCTTCGCGGTCAGCATGATGATGGGCGTGCGGTCATTGCTGCCGCGCAGACGACGACAGATGGAAAGGCCGTCTTCGCCGGGGAGCATCAGGTCGAGCACCAGCAGGTCGAAACGCTCGCGCACCCAGAGCTTGTTCATGGCCGGGGCGTTTTCCGCGACGTACACGTTGAAGCCTTGCTCGCCGAGGTAACGGCGCAAGAGGTCACGCAGGCGCGGGTCGTCGTCGACTACGAGAATTTTTGAAGGGTTCTTGGTTTCCATGGCGGCATCTTAGCGCGATTAGTCAAACGTCGAGTTTGTAACAAAAGCGAGTGTAACAGTTGGTTACAAAATTTACGGGGCCTGTGGCACGGCCTAAGGGTTTGGGCCGTACACTGCGTTACCTGAGCCCGCCATTCGGTAGATACTCCATTAGACCAGCGCGTCGTGCGGCCCGACCAGCCATGGCAGGACGTGCATGAAAAGACTGAGGCTGTCCGGTTGTCGAGCAACGAAGGGAACAATATGAAGGGAGCGCGGCAACGCGGACCCGTGCGCGCCGAGCGCATTTTCAGAAAGACACTTCTTGCCAGTGCGCTCTATGCAGTACTGAGCACGCCTCACGCCCATGCGCAGAACGCCGGTTTCGCGCTCGACGGCAACCGTTCCGACCGTTTCGACAGCAACGTCACCACATCACCCAAACGTTTCGATGGCCGCATGATTCGCGCACAGCAGCGCGTGAACAAGCGCGGGTCCGGTGCGACCAGTGCGCATGACAGCCAGGCGCCCGCGATGCAACCCATCCAGCAGGTCGATCAGGCGCCGCCCGCGCGCCCGCCGCGCCATACCGTGATGACCGCCGACGAGCGCCGTCTCTTGCGGCAGCACATCGAAGAAGCGGTGCGCGATCTGTACAAGCGCTAGGCGCCCACGCCGATGAACCGACGCCAGTTTCTCTGCACGGCCGGCGCGTTCGCGGGATGGTCGGGCGGCGTCGCATGCCGGCCGCTTGCAGGAGCTTCCACATTCGATCGCGCGCTGGTGCTCGTCGACCTGAATGGCGGCAACGATGGCGTGAATACCGTCATCCCGATCGGCGATCCGCTGTACCGTGCGCTGCGGCCGACGCTCGCCGTACCGGAAGAGCAGGTCTTGACGCTCGATGCACGCACGGGTTTGCATCCGTCGCTTTTACCCTTGCTCGGGGCCTGGCGTGGACAGGAACTGGCGATCGTGCAGGGCGTCGGTCATGACGCGTGCAACCGCTCGCATTTCCGCTCACGGCAGATCTGGGACACGGCCTCCGACCCGCATGAATACCGCGACGACAGCTGGTTTGCAAACGCGGGCGTGCCGCTTGCCCGAAGCTCGCCCGCCGGCTCGTTCGCTGCTTCATGCGAGGACGCCGCGCGCTCGATCGCGCAACGCGAAGCGGCCGTGGCGCGCATCGCGCTGCACGGCTTCGACACGCACGAGAGCCAAGCGTCGCGGCATGCGGCGCTGCTGGGGCAACTGGCGAAGGGGCTGATGGTGCTGCGAGCGCAGTTGATCGCATCCGGCGACTGGCATCGGACGCTCGTCATGACGAGCTCGGATTTCGGACGGTCGGTGCGTGAGAATGCGGCCGGCGGCACGGATCACGGCGCCGCCGCGGCGCATTTCCTGATGGGCGGCAACGTGCGCGGCGGCCTGTGGGGCGCGGCGCCGCGCCTCGATGCACTCGAAGCCGATGAGGGCATACCCGTGACCCTCGACTTCAGGCAACTGCACGCCACGGCGTGCGCGCATCTGGGCGTCGTGCCGTCGTCATCGGTGGAACGCTTCGCGCCGCTGCCGCTATTGCGCGCCTAGTGCAGTCAACGCGTGCGCCACGTGATCCACAGCTTGCGGATCGGCGTGAGTGAAATGCGTTGATGCAGCACCTTGAAGTCTTCCCGCTCGATTTCATCGAACAAGGCATAAGCGAGCGCCGCCTCGGCGCGCAGCACGCGCTGCGTGGCGCGTTCGGCGGGCGGCAGGGCGGCGAGGGCCGTGTCGAGCGTCTGGCGGGCGCGCGTCGTCTGGAAGCGCATCAGCTCGGCGAAAGCGTCGCCATATTTGCGGTTGATGATGTCCGCCGCCGTCACGTTGAAGCGCTGCAATTCATCGATCGGAATGTAGATGCGGCCATGACGCGCGTCGTCGCCGATGTTCTGCACGCGTTCGGCCAGTTGCAGCGCCGCGCCGAGCGGAGCGGCCCACGCGGCGGTCTGTTGCGGCTCGCGCGCGGTCACACGGGCGATCGCCGTGGCGAACGCGCCGCCGGTCTGGTCGAGATAGCGCCGCAAGCCGGGCCAGTCGAGATAGCGCGCCTGATCCAGATCCATGCCGAAGCCGTCGACGACCGTCGCCAGCAACCCGCGCCCGGCCTCGTCGAGCACGGCATGCCGGGCGTCGCCTGCGTGCGCCTGCAGCGCCTTGGTGACGGGATGGGTCGGCGTGCCTTCGTCGAGCCGGCCGAGTTCGCTTTGCCACCAGGCGTGCTTGGTGCGGCCGATGGTCGGATCGCTGGTTTCCTTGACCGTTTCCTCCAGCTCGCGCCGCAGCGCGAACAGGGCGGTCAGGAGCGGCTGCACGGCGGCGGGGGCGCGGCGCAAGGCGTAATACGTGCCGGAGCCTTCGGGTGCGGCTTTCTGCTGGCAGTAGTCGTCGAAATTCACGAACTTGATGTGTGGGGAGGCAAGGGTGGGCGGGGCGATATCCGCCGACGCATGGGCGCCCATTTTATCCGCCCCGCGATGCCTTTGCCGCCGCTTGCAGGCGAACGCCGCTGGCTCCGGATGTGCGGCGCACCACTGACGCCGCCCACGCCCGGCGCAACACTGCCGCAATCCGTCCGAGTATGACGTTCCATTGCAGTGCGCGCAGTCGGGAGGCGCCCATGGCCCTGAGCAAATCCGAGAACAAGCAATTCGGCGATCGATGCCTGCCGTTCCTCGTCAAGAGCGTGGCGACGGATCTAGGCTTCGACTTCCGTGTGTGTCCGCGCCAGATGCATGTGTCGCCGACGGTGGGTCTGCACATCACGGCGAATCGCAAGACCGATGCCACGCTGTCCTATCCGCTCAATGTCTTCGTGTTCTGGCAGCCCTCGGGCGTGCGGCAGTTCCTGTCGCACGTGGATCGGCCGATCGCGGCGGCGCGCGCGAGCGAATTGTTGCCGAACGAGATCCGGCGGGTGATGAATCAGTCCGGAGTGGACTTCGCGGGCCGCTCGCAGGAGAAGGGCGAGGTGATGATGGTCGAACTCGGCGATATCAGCGTCTAGCGAATGATTCGGGATGCTTCGCGATCGCGATCGCGAGCTTGCGCGAGACGTGGACGGGATCTGTCCGAGCGGAATCGAGTCGACGAAAAAAACCCGCGTCAGCCGGAACCGGCGCGGGTTTGTTTCAGGTCCGGGCGAGAGAAACGGGTCTGACGGGTTTCCGGCCGCCTGTACTGCATGAGAATACGGCAGGCTGATATTCGGCCCGATGCGGCGCAGACCCCGACCATGACTCGATCATTGCCAGCGCGGCCACCCACGGTCTCAGTCGCGCCGGCGCGCCAGATCATCAGCGCGGAAGCTGACTCGCGCACAAACCAAAAAGCCACCTTCCCGGTGGCTTTTTTTGTGCTGTCGCATTGCTGTCTTTCGAATGGCAAAACAGCGCGAATGCAGGCAAATCAAAGATCGCCTGGCTTATCCAGGCTCTTGATTCAGAGAGGGATGGGTGGTGCGAGGAGCGGGACTCGAACCCGCACGAAACCTCGAAGCCACGAGGCTGAGCGGCCGTATGCTGGCGTGATGCTGTCATTTGTAGATTCTATCGAAGCCACCGAATGTCGGATAACGTCGATCTGCAGGTCGAACAAATTGGTGCGTCCCTGATAAGTCGAGAACAGGAATCGAGCCATTTAGCTTGATGCCGGGGGTTCATCCCGAAATCCGTCCGCGGAGAAGGCTTGCTGCGACCCCATAGCCCTTCGTTCCTATCGTCGAGCAATCGACTGTAAGTCCGTGTCGGCCGTCACTTCAATCGACGCTACCTGTTCCGCTTCACGATGCAAGGTGCGTGGGGAAGGCGCGCGACGAAGCAATCCCACCCCGGCGTAAGCACATCGCCCATTCGTATGGAAGAGACGTTTCTTATTGCTCGACGAACAGCCGCCAGCTTGGGTATTCGACGAAGAAACTCTCATCGATCGCTACTGAATAACTGATTGGAGATTCAAGGTTCGTTGCCTGCACTGGATCGCCGGTCTGAACTAACTGCGGGTCGGTGCCTGTGAAAGCGGCCCATGCGCTTATGTCTTCGACAAAAGACGGCACGTGTTCAGTGGGGACAAGGAACTTGATCGACTGCATGCGACCTCCACTACGTGAGCGTTTTATTGGCGACTTGAATGGCGTTACGCCTCAGTTTCCCATCCCGACTTACCCACCTTAGGCCCATTACTCTTCGACAGCCTGTCCCGACCCAGTAGTCTGCCCGGTCCATTTGGCAACTCTCTCTTCAGGAGGTGGGTTGTGCTTCCCACACGTGAAATTTTCGGTAGTGAGGTACCCGTCGCGACAAAGCAGAGACGCCGCCGCCGCTGCGCGAACCGACAGATCGATGTTTGAATTTGCCATGAGCGCAGTAAGAAATGCTCGGTTCGAATTCAGGTGAAGATGCTTCAATAAAGGCACTTGTGACGTGAACATTTTCCACCTCAAGCATAAAGACGCTGCCTTTTGCCGTCTGATCGACCATGTGTTACGGCGTCGCGAAGCGCGTCCGAGAACGCGGGAGATCGTCATTTAGCAAATTCCATACGCGGCAGCGGTTGTTATGGTCGAGTCGCCTCGGCTAGCGCTAGCTGCGTAAAAACAATAGCACTAGGAAAACGGCTGGAAGGCCTAGCGCAGCAATCCCAACGCCGACGATGATCAGAACGTCGTACACCTGCGTCCGACCTTCAAACTCCCGCTGGCGGTTAAGGACTGTAGCCTCCATCATATTTTCGTAGTTTAGCGATGCCGGTTTCGGGCGGCGGCGTCGGCGGTAACGAGAGCGGGTAGGCATTTTGGCGTAGCCTTCGCGAGGCGGTGATAGTCGGCATTCACCAGCAAGTTTCGTACGACCTTTAGACGTGGGTCTGCTCGCATCGGTCGAGCCCCAAAATTCCTCAATTGCTCCTGGCGTCCTCTAACCGTACAGGTTCAACGACAAAAGCTCACGAGTGGATAAATCCCTTTTAAATCATAGGATTAGCGCAGACAGTTCGGCCGCACACGGAAGAACGCGTTTTTCGTTGTCGAAACCCTCGAACGAGCGCAGAATGCTTGAAAATATTGGTTTTACCCCATACTCAGAGTGAGGGGCAACGTGCCGGCGTACGACGACGATTATCACGATTTGTTCCGAAAAGACATTGAAGATCAGATGCTTAGGCATCACTTCGACTCTCTGGGAGAGCTTTTTGCGCTGCTTGACGGTGTGATCGATAAGGGCCACGGGTCGAACAATCAGCCTGTCGACTACGTCTTTATTTTGGGCGGTAGCGGGCTCTACGAAGTGTGCGCACCGGCGCTCTTCGGCGTTTATGTAATTCTAGATCCGCCCGGGAGTCACGGGCGTCCGGTGTTAAAGGCCCTGTCTGCGCACCACGATCAGGGTACCGCACGCGCGATGGCTAAAAGCCGTTTGTGATGGAGGATGTTATGGGCAAGTTGAACGAACTACGTGACAACCTGATGGACAACGAGGCATTCCAAGCCGGCTACGAACAGCGTTCGAGGCTCGTGCGTTTCGGATACATGCTTCGCCAAGCGCGCGAGGCGCAAGACCTTACTCAGGCGCAACTCGCTGAGAAATTGGGCACTGGTCAGTCCGAGATCAGCAAATTGGAGAAAGGTGAGGGCGTCAACGGGCCAACGTTCGACCGAATGGTTTCTGTAGCGCACGCGCTTGGTCTTTCTTTGGTCGTCGGTTTTTTGGATGAGCAAGGCGACCGCACCTCGCAAGGTCAAGGTGCGCATAGGAAGATCGAGCTGATGGACGAGACTGATCGCTCCAGTGTTGTGGCGGCGGCGCTGAACAACGACAAACTATGGAGCGCATTTTGACCGTGGCGGCTGGCGATTATCTTGCGGAATCCTTGGTGCTCGCTAGCCTTGCACTCATCTGGTTTCCTGCGTTCAAAGCTGTCAAACTCCTACGCGCGAGCAAAAAGCTCGCGGACCTCGTCGACCAGTTGAAGTCTCCGGCATTGGCGGGCATGTCGGAGACTGCAGCTAGGGAGGCTAAGGAGGCGTCGAAGGAATTCGATCGAGCCGACTTCGCGATGTTGGCAGTGGGATTCCTGTGTGGTGCCGCTTCGTCTGTAATGAAGTTGTTTTGGTTGATACCTTCCTCACACATTCACTGAGCAGCATTCGTTATTAAGGATGTGCTCGTGAAAAGTCGCGTGACGGCTGGAGCATATTACGGGTATGAGGCGGGATCTGTCTCGAGGTTGGTCGACACAAGACGAGTCGCGCGTCGTCCGGGCGGTGCTGCATTGCCTTCACGCTCGACGAGGCGCCGCGTGCGAGCCGATTCACTCAGCGCTATGGACGTGCGCCACTCACTCGATTGCGGAGCACTTGTTGATTGTGTGGGTGGAGCAATGGATGGACGAAGGCCTGCCGACATCTCCTACTTGCCCTGACTCATTCCGCCCAGCTTCCACCCGCAGTGCTCGACGCCCATCTTCAAGTTCGCGGTCACCTGGTCGAGAAAAGGCCGCGACATCGCCATGACGTCGGCATCGCTCGGCGTCTCTGGCTTGAAGTACAGGCAGGAATTATCCACGACCCGGGTCGGTCCCGGCACTTCCTTGGCCAGTTCCGGGGTTGTCGTCGCCGGAGCCGTGGAGCAGCTTGAGAAGCTCAGCGCGAGCAGCAGCGTCGTCGAGAGCAGCTTGAGAGTTTTCCACATCGGTTCGCTCCTGCGCGGCCGTGGCCGCAGTCTTTGCCGCATCGGCGTCCGCCTGCACATCGGCAGTCTTGCGCGCGTTGAGGTTGTCTTCTGCCACCTGCTGCTTCGCCTGCGCGGCCGCCACGCCGGCCTGCGCCTGCAGCTGAGCGTCCGCCACCTTGGTCTTCCCACTCAGGTGAGTGAACAGAGCCCACGCCGCGGCGAGGCCCATGCCAATCCACGGCCCGAGCTTCATCAAGAGTTCGATCATGCGATTTCTCCGGTGATGGCCGCGACGGCCTGCGCGTGGAGCGTGGGCCACGTGTCGGGCTTCGGTTTGCCAGGGCGCCAGACGCGCTGGTACAGCGCCCACGAGCCGACGGCGTCGTCGATCTCCGGCAGCCGCTTCGGGTCGGTGAAGAGGCCGAGTCGCGCGACGCCGGCAGCGAGCACATCGTCCTTGTCGAGCGCGCCGTAGATCGCCACCGGATCGAACGCGACGCCGCGCGCCTTGCAGAGCACGCTCAGCCAGTACCGGCTCGACGGATGCAGGTAGAAGCCCCACACGCCGCCGCGGCTCGCCTGCGTGCCCTGCTCGCATTGCCAGAAGCCGCGCGCCGGGCCGCCACCCATCTGCTGCCGCGTCGCGAAGCGCGATTCCTGCAGCCCGATGCTCAGCAGCATTACGCGCGCTTCGCCGGTGTCCATCTGATACGGCAGGATCGCGAGCGCCGGCGCGATCGCCGTGCGGATGACGTCATTGAGTTCCATCGCCGCCCTCCTTCGGCACGCGCCTGACCGTGGTGTAGCGGATGGCCAAGAAGCTCAGCCCGAAGATGGTGTACGCGATCCACTGCTGAACCGTCTGCGGAAGCACCGCGCGAAGTTCCATGGGCATACCGGCCCATGCAGTCGCCAGCGCTGGGCCGAATCCGACCACTGCGGTGAAAGCAGTGCCGACGATGACGGTGCCGCGTGTATGGAGCTTCCGCCAGTTGTCGGCGAGTTCGAGACGCCAGCGGGTGAATGGGATGAGAGGCATGTGCCCTCCAGAAATGAAAAAGCCCGGCGCGCGGCCGGGCTGGTGTTGAGATTGGTGATGCGGTCAGCGGCGGTTTCCTACCCACGGCTGCGCCGGCTGCGGCGGCTGCACGGCGGTGTCCAGCTTCTTGTCGACGGCCTTCGCCGTGCTCGCGGCCTCTACAGCCTTCGCGGTCGCGACCGTGACCTTCTGCTCGACGGCTTCGGTTTTCTGTGCCGCAACGGTAGCGGCCGCAGCGGCCTGCCGGGCCTGCTTGATCAGCGCCGCCTGCCGCGCGTCGGTCAGCTTCGCGCGGTCGCCGAGGAACCGCAGCGTGTATTGCGCGACGTCGTGCGTGTCGGTGATCAGCGATCGAAGGTCGGACAGCGCCTGGACGTTCTGCTGATTCTGTTGCTGCAACTGCTGAACCTTGCCTTCGTATTCGGCCACGCAAGAATTGCGCGCCTCGGTGCGGACTTCGGGGAATCGCTTGATATAGCCGGCGCGCTCCTTGGCCCAGTCGGCACGATCAACAGACATGCCCCACTGCCCAATGAAGAAACCGCCAGCCGCGACGCCCAACAAGCCGCCTATCACGCCGAGCCCCAGCACCCACCATCGCCAATCTCGAAGCCTTGACATCAGCGTTCCTCCGACCTGTTATTTTCGAGCCGCGCGACCCGATCCTTGAGTTCCTTGACCTCCGCCTCGGCGCGTGCCGCACGCCTCTCGGCCTCGTCGGCTTGCTTCACCGCCGCCCGCATCAGCTCTTCATAGCGGTCGGCACGCTCAATGGCAGCCAGCTCACGCGCCTCGGCGCGCGCCGCGCGCTCCTCTGCCAATGTCGCGAGCTTCTCGAATCGAGCAATGGCCTCAACCTGGCCGTCTGACTCCGCCCTGACAATGCGGGCGTCGCCCTCGCTTTCGGCCTGTCGCTTGCGGTCGATCTGGCGCCACGCGCGGCCGCCAACCCAGAACGAACCCGCCCCCGTCAGCGCGGCAGCGACCGCTTTCACGCCTTCCGTCCAGAATTCCGACATCGGTACTGCCCTCGTAATCGCCGGTCATCCGGGCATAAAAAAGCCGCCCGAGGGCGGCGGCACAACCAATGCACGACGGCAAGCGTCAGTCAGGCGTCGGGAGGAAGCCCTGGATGAAAGCCGGCTGCTCGTCGTAGTAGGTCTTCCAGCGCGGGTCACTGGAATCGACCGTTCCTTGATTGGGCCAGTCCGCAGGATCCTGCGGGCAACTGAACTGAGAAATGATCTCGGTGTCGGTTTCGTCCGAGAACTGCACGTAGATGATTGTCATGGGATGTCTCTCAGAACGTGTATTTGACGACGGTGGCTTGATTCAGGAGCGTCCCGCTGCCGATCGTTGCCGTGCGGAAGATCGTCTGCTGCGCGTTGATGAGAACGGTGAACGGGTTGTAGATGAAGACGTTCGAGGCCGCGTTACTGAACGTCGCGCCGTCGATTCCCGACACGCTCGCCGCGATCGTGCCAACGATCTGAGTAGTTGCGGAAGACTGCACGAGCATGTTGCCCGTAACCGACGTAGCGTTTGGAGGAACGGCCCCAGCGATCGATAGCGCCGTCGGCGAGGCCGCTTGCGTCGACGTGTTGAGCACAGAGACGGGCGGGAAAGCGATGGAACGGTCTTTCTGAAGCCCGATACCAAATTGCTTGCTGGCGTTTGTCGGCCAAACGCTCACGAGCGCGCTCGCCGTGTATCCCGACGGCATGTTCGCACCGCCGTACACACTCGGCGCAACGCTGGAGGTCGCGTCTGTCGCGAGCAGCGCGGTCGCCCCCGTCACCGGATTGCAGATCGCATAGAGCGCGACATACCCCGACGTCGGCGCGGATCCGGTGTCCATGCCGCCCGCGCCGACTGAGCCGAGATTGATGCTCTTGCTGAAGCTGGGCAGGACGTAAGTTTGCCCATTGAGCGCCGCTCCGACGACGATCTGGTCAGCCGTGAAAGTCGCTGTCGCCGATGCCGCGGAAACGAGCATCGATGCGTTGCGCGCCGAGCCGATCACCGGCGCGTACATCTTCTGCAACGCGCTGTTGACCTGGCGGACACTCGTCTTTGAACGCACGATCCCAGCAGCCGCGAGGATGGAGCACAGTTCCTCTTGGATCATGTTCAGCCACCAGTACCGAACTCGTGTCGCGGGAGTGCCGTTCGCCGGATCGCCGCCCGTGAAATATCCTTCAGTGCCAGCCGCGTCGGGTGCCGGCATGGAACTGGATGCAGTTACGTCGTCGATGCGAAACATGTGGCCTCTTTATACGTAAGCAAAAATCAAATTGGTATGCGCTTGCGCGATAGCTCTGAGCTCGCACTCCAGCACTGCATTCCCCCATGACGCCAGCGGGTCATCCGCTGCCATTGCGTCAGCCTGGGCATAAATAATCGTGTTCAAGGGGGCGTTCACCCGCCATGCCGAGTTCCAGTCAGATCCGCAACATGGGTCATCCGCTCGCATTTCATCGGCTCGTGCCTCGAAGAACTGCGTGATAGTGATCGTGTAACCGAGGTTTGCTGCAAAGGCGATGAGATCGGGGATCGATGGTCCGCCCCCTCCGATGAATCGCGCGATTACCTGTGCGCGGCGCGTTGGAATCGTTGGCGCAACTCCAGCGCACGGATCTGGCAGACCGAGCGTCGCCTCCCATTCGGGCAGCAGCTCGTACGTCGTCGCTGGGAATGCGTCGACCAGCAGATAGTTCGCGCGCGCGGTCTGGCGTTCATAACTCGGCGCCAGACCGGCGATCACCTTCGCCTGAACGGTGTCAGGATCTCGGGGCCATACGCGCCCGCGCGGCAAAAGCGCCTGCATTGCTGCCAGAAAATCTGCAGCCTTAAAGTTCGGTGCAAGCATGTCGCCTCACACGTAGTTCACGCCGGCGAGGACCGGCAACTGGCCGGTACCGCTCGTGATGTTGCCGGGATAGGTCGTGGTCGTCGCGCCGACAACACCCTGAACAAGCGTGATGACGAAGCCGCTCGTGCCAGACACCGACGCGATCGCAGATTCGATGTCCGACCGGTTGATCGTTCCCGCGAGCGGGCTTCCGTTTCGGAACAGAACATCGGAAATAGCCGATGAGATCGCCGCGCGCGTGGCAGCCGATGCCCCTAGCAGTCCAGAAAGCGTGAAGGTGAGACTGTTCGGGACCGGACTGCACGAATACACGAGGGCTGTCACCGGCTGCTCGTTGATGATGCTGTCCGCGACCACCAACTGATCACCGGTCGCGACCGTGCCGCGCGGCGTGCCGCCTGGCCCTTTGTCGTACTGGGAGCACCCGTTGATGCCTTGCGGGAAGCCGCCATGCGACGCTTCCACAACATCCCACATCGTGTAGATGACGACCGTGCCGCCGCCGAAACCGTTCGGCGCAACCCACGCTCGCGTGACGCCAGGGACCGCGAGCGCCCAGCCGATGTAGTCGTTGGTGTCGCCACCCTGCGGAGTGTTCTGATAGGCCGCCAGCATGCGCGTTCGCAGATCGTCGTTATCTTCGACGTCCGAGCCGGAGGCGACGGTAGCCGTGATGGTTCCCGTCGATTGCAGCCCGTCGACCGCGATGCCGAGTGAGACTGCCGTGCCCGGGTCAGCATTTCCAGCCGCACCCTTGGCGGTCGCGACGATCGTGACGGACACGAACCCGGTACCGTCTACAGTCGCCGTCGCGGCGGTCGTGTAGGTCGCGCCGTCGCTGCGCACCACCTGCGTCCCTGCACTCAGAGGCTTTCCCGTCGCACCTGCAAAGGTCGCCGTCAGTTGCGCTGGGGTCGCAGCCTTTCGATAGACCTTCTTCAGGGCTGCCCAGCCTTCGAGATACTCGTCCTCGGCCGTGAATGGCACAGCCTGTTTGGCCAGCCAATCGAGGTAGCCCATCTGCAGGTTCGACATCCCTGCCTGAACCTTGCCGATCACCTTCAGGACGGTGAAGCGCAGCAGCGCGTCTGCACCTTGCAACGACGAGTTGATGTCGGCCGCCACCTCTGCGATCAGGGTGGAGAGCGTCTTTCGTTGGAATGGCATGTCAGGAGAGCTGTTGCCATGCCCAGGCGTACTGAAGCGATACGCTGGGCCCGGCGGGTTGATAGAGCGTGATCTGCGCGCCGAGGAACGTGTCGCGCATCCATTCCGTCTGAACGTCCATGCTGGCCACTACGCCGTCATCAACGAGCCACTGAAGGGCCTCGGTGATGTAGTCGCGCGCGTTGTTCAGCACCTCCTGCGTCTGCTTCGAGCGATCAAGCAACCAGAGCCGCGAGCCGATCGGCGTGTCTTCGCCGACGTCGCCCCACCATCCGCGCGGGTCGCCGGTCCCGTCGGGGATGACGTCGTCGTTATTCGCGACTCGGTCAGTGAAGAGGCTGAGCAGCACAGCCGTTTGCAGATCGTTTCCAGTGAGCAGGTCAGGGCCGAGTTGCTGCCAATCGCCCCGGCTGTTCGCCACGTCCCAGACGATGGTGATGTCTGACATGCGTTACTCCAGAGTCGTCGGTGGATCAGTGTTGGAGCCGCCCCGTTGCACGCCGCTGTGCACGTGCGCGTTGTCGTGGGCGCGCATATCGGCCATCGAATGAGCGTTTGTGCCGTAGTTGTCGATGATGTCGCCGGCGCACTTGAGCAGCGGCGTGTCGGCATCGATCTCCGGCGTGTTCGTGATGGTGACCGGCTTGCCGCCGCCATCCAGAACCATTCCGGCCTGAGAGAGATAGACCTTCTGGCCGGTGTTGTCGCTGATGCAGATCTCGCCGGGCGCCAGATTCGTCACGCGGTACTGGGCGTTTCCGGTAGCGACGACGACACCGTTCGATCGATCACCGCCCACGAACAGGACGATCGCTTCCGAGTTCGCAGGAGGGTTCGAGCTGAACCCGTACTCTGCGAATCTCGGCAGCCGATCAATGGTCTGCATCCCGCTCGCCTTGATCTGCAGGAGCTGCACTCGGCCGCTGTCGTCGACCAGCGAGATGGTCGCGCGCGCGAGCGCCGACATCACCCGCTGCGACAGACGCCGCAGGGAATGCATGAAGTTTTCGGACATGGTCTATCGAGTTGCGCCCAGTACAGTGTCCGATGCCAGATTTTGCAAAATGATCGGTTCGGGAACGAAGGCGCTTGGCGGCATCAGCACGAGGTCGGCGTGCGTGCCGGTCTCGTCGCGACGATAGGTCACCTCGGCGATGAGCATCATCGTGCCTTCTGGGATCTTCAGGATCGGAAGGTCCACGCGCAGCTGGGAATTCGGCTCCCACAACTTCCCCGCCGCGTCGCGCCAGCTATCGACCGTGGCGCGCACGACCTGAGACTGTCCCGCGCGGCGCGACTGCTCCCAAGCGACCCGTGCTTTTGCAAGCTCGAAGCCCGAGATGACCTGTTCGCTTTGGAAATAGAGCTTCCGGTTCCTGATGACGGTCTTGTCTTCAGCCGTTGCGACCGGGCCGATGTTGGCGCCGTAGTCACCGGCCGTCATCATCGTCTGCTGGTAGGCACCGATGAGCGAGTACCGTTGGTCCGCGGACCATTCGAATACTGCGCTTTCCACGTTCAGGCCCTGTGCGACACCTGACGACATCAGCCCTTCGCCGGCGCGGCACAGATAGAGATTGCCATCCGGCAACTCGTACGCCAGCAGGCCCGCATAGCGCGAAACGCGCTCGATGATGTCGAAGGGAGTTTCGCCCACGCAGATCGAGAACAGAGGGATCGATGGCCCGTCATTGCCGTCTGAGATGACCTGGATACCGTATGGCTTGAAAGCAAGCTTTTGTGCGATTTGAAGCGCGTTCGACCCAGCGATCTGACCGCTTGGCCATTCCGCGCTGCAATCGACCAGATCAGCGCATTTGCCGCGTCCCCGTATTCGAATGGCATGCTTTGTGACCGAGATGGATGGAATGACTGCGTCGACGTAACCCGTCACCACCTTGTCGGGCCCCAGCAGAACCGAACAATCCTCGCCTGGTATAGCGATGATCTCTCTGAGCGTGGCCGGCTCAAGATCAGTGAGTTCGATGTCAAAATCGGAAGTGAGGCGCTGGATGCCTCGCGTAACGCGAATACGAGTCCACCCCGACACTCGGATACTATTCAGATCCAGGCTCAAATCATCAATCAAGGATGACTCCATGAGAACAACAATCCTCCTAACAGCCTCCACGCTCTTCGCGGCAATGACCGCGACGGCAAACCCGCTTTACCAAGTTACAGCAGAGCAAGCTACCGCATGTCGGCAAGACGGCTGCAGGGCCTTCCCAAAGGGGTACCGATTCGAGGCGTCGAACTGGGGGCCGAATGCTCGCGAAATCACGGGCACGAGCCTGTTTACCGGCAAAGCGAACGAAGAACCGGAAACCTATATCTTTCATGGCGCAGATGTCGCGCCGATCCTCGACGCCCAGGGCAACATGACGGAGCCTGCTTGCCAGTGGCCGACCGGCGGCGTCATGCAGCACGCGGTCACCGACGCTCAGGGCCTCGTGTACATCAAGCGCGTGGAGGCCACCACCAAGTGCGTCAACGGCAAGATGACCACGATCCAGCGCGCCTTAAACTGACAGCGCCTTGAACGACTGCGGCATGAAAGCCGGGTGGACAGTACTGGCCTGCTCAACCAGTTCATCCGCGCGGCTCGCATCGCGATAGATTCGATTCGCGAGAGTCAGCGCCGGCAAGCGCGCCGGAAGCTGAAACGTCTTGATCGCCGCCAGCGCGCCGCCGCGCGCGTTTAGGTCCGCCACGACCGCGGCGCGCAGCGACTTCATCGCGCTGTATGTCGCATCCTCACCCTGATCACCAGCAATCACGATCTCAGCATCGATCAGCCCCGTGACGGTGTCGCGCATCTGCGCGGCGTCATCGCTCGAAGTGGGCTGATACTGCGCGGCCGCCTGCACTACCGCCGAAATGCACGAGCGACGGAACAGATCAGTTGCAGCCGCCTGCGCCGCCGCCATCGAAGCGCCGATGATCGATGATGTAGTCGGGCTGTCGTTCGTGTACGTCGACAGGTCCGACAGCAAGCGAATTGCGTCATCCGGCGCCGGCGCCGCGGCCAAGACCGCCGACGCGAGCCCGGCTGCCGCAGTGGCGTAATCCGATGCGCTCGCGGCGCTGATCGACGCCGCCGACGCCGATAGGGCGGCACCAGCGTCATCGACTGCCGCACGATTTACGACCGCCTGGACCGTCAGCGAACTCACCGTGTTTTGTGAGTTGGAAACCTCGCCGGTCGTGCTGAACGCCGGGACAGCCGACGCGCCTGCAAAGCGCCCGAAGTCGCCCGGCAGGTTGGTCAGCAGCCGAAACAGATTGCGCGCATCGACGACGACGTTCTTCGCAGCTGTGTACCAGCCCCAGAGCGGACACCACATACGTTTGCAGGGTCGCGGCTCCCGCCGACAGCGTCGTGAGCGCGTTCGACACGAAATCGAGGCTCGCGGCCGCGTCCGCGCCCAAGGCAGCTTCGATCAGGCCGGTGGTCGTTGCCGTGATCGTCGAGGGGAACACGCGCTCGCCAGACTCGACGAACTCAAATTCGATCTCGAAGTAGCGGCCCTTGTCCCAGCGCTCGATCACGCGGAACTGAAACAGCGTGACGTTCAACTCGCCATAAGTCGCGTGGACGAGCTTGCCGACGCCGCTCTGCTCGCAGGCAGCGATCAGCAGATCGCGCTGAGCGATCACATCATCGCCGACCAGATACCCCGACACGGCGAAATGGCGCGTGGCGCGGCCCAGATCTTCCGCCCAGGGCGTATCCCGATACGGATACTCGTGGATGTCGACGCGGCGGCCGAAGTTCGACATTCCCCCGAGGGACACGAACGAGACGTTCCTGAAGCTCGCGGCGTTGAGCTGCTGGAAATAAGTGCCCGCCGAGCCGCCGAGCCGCGCCGCAAGCGAATGCGCCAGGTTCTGGATGCCCGACGAGGTCCCGAGAACCGATCCGAATCCGCTTGCGATGCTCATAACACTCCCCCTGCCGCCTCGCGCGCGCCGACGCGCGGCTCCACGTTACCGCTCGAGCTCACCTGCGTCGTCGTCCCGCGCGGCGCGCCGCGTAGATTGATGTCCACCTTCACCGTCCCGCCACCGGCGACCGCGCCGTTTGCCACTGCGCCGTTTGCGCCCGCATCGGCCACGGCTGCCGGCGCGCGCGCGCCGTAGATCGAAGGCGCGATCTTGTCCATGTAGGCCTGCGTTTCCGCCGGTGCGGCGCCGAGGCCTAGCCGATCGACGTTCCCTTCGCCCCAGTTGTAAGCTGCAGCCACACGCCGATCGTCGTCCCCGTACTTGCCATACAGGTGATGAAGCATGCGCGCTGCGCCTGCCGCAGCGTCAGCCAGGTCATCCGGATTGGAAACGCCATACTGCTGGGCAGTGGCCTTCATGAACTGGAAGTGGCCTTGCGCTCGCTCTCCAGACTTCGTGACCGGTCCCCGCATCCTCTTGCCGCGGCTCGATTCGGTCAGCCAGTACTTGTCGAGCGTCCCAGGCTTCAGTCCTTCCTTCCGCTCGAGCGCCGCGAAGAGCGTCGTCGAATCGGCGCCGACCACACCTGCTGGGATTTCTTCGATGCTCATTCCGTCGTCGGCAGGCACTTCCATGATGGTGCCAGGCTGCTCGTCCGGCGCGCCGCGGCCGCCGCGATTCACCGAGCCATTGAAGTCGTACGTGCTCGGGTCGATTCCGGCGTCAGTGAACTGCTTCTCACGCTGTCGAATATCAGCGAGACGAGCTTCCTCACCCTTGTTCAGGTCCTCACTATGGAACAGAAGGCCGAGCGCACCGAGCGTCTTGAACAAGACGCCGCCGGTCAGGGCATTGGCGGCAAAAGTCAGCTTGGTGATGCCGGCCGCGAGGGAATATACGTCCGCGATAATCCCTGCCAGCTTGATGCCCGCCAGGCCGATCAGCACGACCTTCCAGCCGCCCACCGCCTGCGCGGCCGTGTTCGCGTTGTCGATGAATTTCTCGACGCCGCCTGAGATCGCCTTCCAGTCAATGCCCCGCAGATAATTGCTCAGGTCGCGCACGAAACCGCTCACATCCGTGGCGATCAGCTCGCGGTTCTGCGAGATCCAGCTGCTCAACTCGACGATCAGCGGCTGCAAGACCGGGATCAAGGCGTTGCCGACGCTGTTCTTCAGCCCGTCAACCGCGAGGTCCATCATCGAGATGTTCTTCGCGTACTCCTCGGCGTTCTTGATCTGCTCCGGGCCCATGACGAACCCGATTTTCTGCGCTTCGTCGACCATCTTCCGGATGTATTCCGGGCCCTTCATGAGCATCGGCAACAGCGACTCGACGCCGAATGCCTGCGCGATCTTGCGCGCGCCCTCGATGTTGCCGCCGCCGGCGAAGTTGCGCTGAATCATCGTGGCCACATCGGCGAGCGCGCGCGTCGTATCCACCGAGCCGTCTTTCAGCTTGTGCATCGAGACGCCATAGGCGCTCATGATGGCCAGCGCTTCCGGCGCGCGGCCGAACATCGCGCCCTGGAAGGTGTCGCCGAGGCTTTGCAGCCCTGCGCTCATATCTTCGCTGGACAAGCCGGCCAGCTTGGCAGCGCCCCGGTACGCCTGCAGATCGGCCGCCGACACGCCGACGAGCGCTGACGTGCGCGCAATTTCCTGCCCCGCACGCCCCCAGCCGGTAGCAAGAGCCGCGATGCTCGCGACGCTACCAACGCTCAGGAGCGCCGCGAGCGCCGGATGGATGGTGAGAATGCTGCGGGCTGTGTCGACCGCGGTGCGGCCGAGGCTGACCAACGACTTGCCGATCTTCTCGATGCCGGTCTCTTTGCCGAACGCCGACAGCGACTTTCCCAAGTCAGTCACCGGCGCCATGAGCGTGGCGAACGAATTGTTGACCTTGCGGACGGTGGCCGTCGCGTTGTCGACTGCCGAAATGACAATCTGGAACTGATTCGCCACCGCTACCCCTTGGTCTTAACGATCCGCTGTGCGTGCCTGACGCGCCTGAGCGTCTCGGTCCACGTCATGTTCCAGGCTGCATCGGGATCTCGCCACCCCATGGCATGGCCGAGATCTTCGATGCATTCTTCCCACCCTTCAGGAATCAGCGCCACCTCAGCAATCAGCCGTTGGCCAACGTCTTGCGGTGGCGCCCCTGAAAACCCTTGAAGTACTTTGCCGCCTCGAGGAAGTCGCTCGCGCACATGGCTCTGACCGCCGCCACCGGCACGCCCGCATTGCGCGACACCAGCGAAATCACGGCCGCCCACTGGCCACCCGCTTCGCCTGCCTTGCGCCGCTGAATGTTCGTCGGCTCGGACAGATTGAGCACCGCGTAGCTTGGCGCGTCATCCCCCTCACCGATCTTCGCGGGCGAACGCAACTCGAGGCGGAACTCGTCTTCGCTCACGAAGTCGTCACCCATGCCTTCCGGCGCGAACGTGGCGAAGTAGTCCATCGCCTCGTCGACGACGGTCACGCCCATCAGGTCCACGGCATCGACCGGCACGCCGGCCACCAGAGACACGAGCGCGACGTCATACCCGCACTTCATGGCCATCTTCTCGGCCGACTCGAACTCGCCGGCGCGCGGCTCGCGCAGCGTGAGGGCGTCGAACGTCTGCGCCGCTGCGTCCTTGCCGATCGTGACCGGCTTGCGCAGTTGGATAGTTTTTGTATCGCTCATATCAATTTTCAGTGACCGACGGGCCTTCCCAGGTGACCGGCACGGTGCCGTCTTCCGCCTTCGCGCTCTGATCGTCCACGGTCCACATGTTGCGGCCGATGATGATCTTGCCGTTGGCGAGCTCGACGACGATCGTGACGTTGGTCATCGCGTTCAGCGCGGCCAGAGACAGACCCGCCATGTCGCGCAGCGTCGCCTTGATCTGGCCCGCGCGCGGCTTCTCGCTGTACCCGTCGACGCCGCTCTGCCCGGTCAGGGTCGTGCGCGTCACGGTGCTGGGGTTGTACTCGAAATCGCCCGCAACAGACATCGCTTGACCATCAGCGGTCAGGTAGGCGGTCCCGGCGATCCGGTTTTGCGTGTTGGCCATTGCTGGCTCTCCCTAAGAATGAAAACGCCACCCGAAGGTGGCGCAAACCGTTGCTGGACCGTTACTGCAGGCGGAACTGAGCGAGCAACGCGAAGATGCGCAGCTGGTCGATGAGAGTGCCCGGCCAGAGGACGTCGACGCGATTCGGGTTCTGCGAGTTCTGCTGCACGATCAGCGCTTGCGCGAACGCGGCGCTGTTCTGCACGAACCCGTCGTACTCCATCTCTTGATACAGCGCGATCAGATCGGCCTTGATGACCGCCGGCGTCACGATGTTCGAACCGGGCGCGAATCGCGTACCGTCTGCCGCCAGCTTCACGCGGGCGTACTTCGTCGTCACCATGGTGTTCATGGCGCGCAGCACGTACATCAGCAGAAACATCGTCTCGATCTCGAGATAGCTGTTGTCCGGCTGGCCGTACGCGTTCGTCTGATAAGTCGTGATCAGATTTTCGATTGCGACAGTTCCGTCGGCCGCGACCGTGAAGGTCGAGATGCCGTCGTAGAGCAACGTGTTTCGCTGACTCAGGTTGAATCGAGACTGCAGCGGCGGAGGCTGGAAGCCTTGCAGCGCGACAGTCTGCATCGGCACGCCGGGGTCGGCTCGAACGCTGACGGCGACAGCGGCGGCAATCTGCGCTGCGATCTGCCAGGCCGGCGTCGGCGAGTCATAGAAACCCATGACGGTTTCGTGCTGATTGTTGCGCGCGGTCCCAAACGTGGTGAGCCCGGCCCAAGTGCTCCGATAGGCGACGAAATTGTGCCCATAGAGCTGGTACTGCCAACTCCAACGGCCAGTCTGGTCGTTCAGGAACGCCTTGATAGCGTCAAGCGACGTCACGTCGGTGAACGCGCAAGCAATGAAATCGAACGGCTGGTCCTGCAGGTTGCCGAGCGCCGTCGTCAGCGCCGGATTCGTTGCGCCGCCGCTCATCGGCGTGATCGTCGCAGCGAGACCGACGGGAAGCGCCTCGCCCGCCGGCGTGCCGCCGTAGTTGAACCGGATGTCGATGTCGTTGCCGACGAGACCCTTGTTGTCGGCCGTGAGAGTCACGGTACCGGTCGCAGCGGCAGCCGTGACCGGCATCTGCGGAATGAGGTTAACCGCCGCGGCGACTGCGGTTGCGACCTGCGCGGGCGTCATCCCTGCCGTCACCGGTACCGTGACGAGCTGACCCGCGATGTACAGCGAGATCGTGCCATTCGCCGTCGGGCCGGCCGTGAATGCCACCGTGCCGGTTGCGGGCGTGGCGCCCGCCGCGTCCTGCACCGGCAGATACCACAGCTCGCCGAACTGGTCGTTCTTGCGGTAATCCTGCGTCATCAACGCGAGGACCGAATTCACGCCAGCCTGCACGCCCGCATCGCCGACACCTGAGGAAATGAGCGGGACGTTCGGCGTCGCAATGCCGGCGGACGTCATCGGGCCGATGAGCAGCGCTCGCTGGTTCGCGGTGGCCGTGTTGGCGTGCGACGCATCGAGTTCCGCGAAGAACAGCGGCGTGCGGATGTTCTGGGGGATGTTCTTGAACGGGATCATTGCTGGTCAGCCTCTTCGTCGACAGGCGCCGGAAGGGCGGCGGGTTGCTCTTTCACTGCGTCTTCCTGCGAATGCTCTGCCGCCGCATCCGCATCCACGACGACCACGTCGCCATCATTGACGGCGCGCGTCCAGAAGATGTCGCCATCCGGTACCGTGATGCCTTCGGGCGGCAGGAATTGCTTCGTATCCGGATGCCGCACTTTGAGGCCCGGTGCAGGTTTGACGATCATTCGCCACTCCTATTGAGGAAATTGGATATCCACTTCTCCCTCTGCCCGGCCGTCGGGTCCGCTCGTGCGCGGGACCGGCGCGATGGCATCAGGGAAGGGCGGGTCAGGATAGGTGCCGATGAGGTCAGCGACATTCGTTAGATCGGCTGTCAGGTGAATCCGCTGCAGAGACGCTGTGACATCCGGATCGAATGCCTCGAAGATCTCGCAGCTGATCGCCATGCTGATTGCCGCGAAATGCTCCTTGCCGTCGGCCTTCACCTCGGTGATAGATTCGACGCGGATGAACTGCTGGACCAGCTTGCGCAGAGGGATATCGCGAAAGATCGCATCCTCTACCTTCGCTCCCAGCAACTCGACGGCGGCTAACGCTGCTTCACCCGTAGCACCTTTCTCGATCGCGCGAATCTCGATCGTCGCAGTCGAATTGAACTGCGTCTCCCCATTTGGCCCAGTGCCGTCCTTTCGCTCACCGCCTGGGCGTACGAGAACGGCAGGAAGCTTCGCAGGGGGAGTTGACCAGTCACCTGGCGATTGCAGCGTTGGTGCCACCTGACGAGCTTGTAACGCGGCGATTACCGCGAGGCGTAGCCCTGCGCGGCCGAGCGGATCAACCATCGTCGTCACCAAGGTAGTTGAGCATCAGCCGCGCATGGCCGTGACCGTCTGGGCGCGGTTCGCGCACCACATAGACAGCGCCCGTTCGAACGATCGTCAACTGGTCGTCCTGCTCCGGGAGGACGTCGACGAAAAGCGTTTTCCCGTTCGCGCGGAACTGCGAGAGCTGCACACCGAGCGTTGGCTGTTCCGTTTGAACCTGCACACCGTCGACGACGATCAGGCCGAGATACGCTTCGTCGAACACCCCGACGATGGGGAAGGGCGTGATGCCAGACGCCGGCGCATACATCACTGGCTCGCCGAACACTTTGATCGTCGGGCCGATCACGGCCTTGTCCCAGTCGATCATGGCTTACGTGCCGGCGCGGCCGCTGAAGAGGACCTCGGGGCGCGTGCAGATGTGCAGCGGATAGCTGTACACCTCCATCTTCCACCACATGTTCCGATCGCGGTCGAAGATCGGAATCACGTAGATCGGCTTGCCGGGCGTGTTCACCCACTCGAACGCCTCGCCTGGGGCGAGCGCGCGCTGGAATACGCCGGGCGCACCGACTGGGAAAAACTTCACCTTGTCGTCCGGGATTTTGATCGTGGTGTTGTCATCCGAACCACGATAGTTCACCCAGTAGATGCCGCCGAAGTAAAACGCGTCGAAGGCTGCGCCCTGCGAGCCGCGCAGATCTGCCGCAGCGCTCCAGTTCAGGAACGTGCGCACCACGTCGGGATGGTTGACGAAAGCGTCGTAGAACGCGTCGCCGCACAGCGCGTAGATCTTCGTCGACTGAGTGAAAGCGCCCTGCGCCTTGCGCGCCATCGAACGGATGATGCCGTTGATGAGCGGCCGCAGGGAGTTTGCGGTGCCGGCCGAGAGGTTGAAGGCGATTTCTGCCGGCTGCGTGATGCCGAACTCGTTGAAGAAGTTGTACACGACGGAGCCGTCGGCATCGAGAAGCAGGCCTTGCACCGCAGCCAGGCGGTGATATTCCCACGTGTACTCGATGTTGCTCGTGAGGCCTGTCGGGCCGTTCAGGCGGCGGGCGACTTCGTCCTGCACCTGCATGAGCTCGGATTCCGTGCCGAACGCGCGAATGTTCTGCAGCTCGTTCGCGTAGATCGTGTCCGAGTGCATCAGACGCGGCACTTCGAAGTAACGCGCCTGGCGCTTCTCGGTGGTGCGCTGTGTGCCTTCCTCACCCCGATCAGAGATCGGGATGATGACGAGCTTGCCCTGGCGCTGCTCGACGGCGAGCGCCGTGGTCCGGATCGGCTTGTCGTCGAAAATGTTCAGCGTGCCGAGGCCTTCCGGTTTGAACGGCGCCTTCTCGACCGCCGTCGTGAGATCGATCGTCGAGAAGACGTCGTTCTTGAAGATGTTCAATGCTGCCATCGCGTTCTCTCCTTTTTGCGGGGCGATGTTTCCCGCTTAGCGGGCGATGATTCCGAGGGCAGCCAGTTGGGCGAGCGCCGCGGTGGTTTGGGGGCCGGTGATGGATGCCGGCCAGATGAGTTCCGAGGCGTTCACTTCGGCGTCGCGCACCACGAACGGTGCCTTCTTGTCGGCAAGCGTCGTGTCTGTGGTCATGCCGATGATGCCGATGGCGTTCTGAGTGCCATCGGATGCCGCCGGCGCCAGCGGCACGAACTTTCCGGCTGCCGTCTTCGCGACGACGCTGCCCGCCGGGATCAAGACGGCGCCAGAGGCAACGCCTTGGTCGACGGAACGGTGGCCGCGCGCTTGCGAGACCATGAAACCGAAGTCGTGCCACGACTCGGTGAGCGGGGTTTGAGCCATGATGATTTGTTCCTGAGGTTGGAGGAGGGCTACGACTTCGCCGGTTCAGTTTCCACGCGCCTTCGACATCGCGCGGTCCCAACTGGCCGAGCGCGTGGCTTGCGAATCTGGTGCGCGCTCGCCGCCGGCGCCGAGGTTCGGATTGCGATCCGCGCGGCCGCTGCCGGCGTGCGACGCGGCGGGGGTATCGCGCAGCGTGTCGATCGCCTGCTGACGCGTCATGCTCGTCTTGAAGGCGAGATTGGCGGCCAGCACGACATTGCTGGCTGCATATCGCGATCCCATGATGGCCGCGCAGCGCGCGCGCTCGCGGCGACGAGCCTGTGCAGCGGCACTCTTGCCGTGCATCTCTTCTTCGTCGTCATCGTCATCATCCGCGCGGGCGTTCGCGTCGACATCGTCCTTGTCATCGTCTGCTTTGGCGTTCTTTCCGCTCTTGCCCTTGCCCGAATCGTCATCGTCCGGCTCATCGCTCTCCGCGGACTTGTCGTCGCCTTGATCGTCATCGCCGGACGCGCGAGACCCTTTCGCGTCGCCATCTTCTCGATCTTGATCCGGCTCGTCGTCGCTGTCGCCGCGCGCGCGGCTGGCGCCCTTGTTTTTGGTGTCGTCCGAGTCGTCGTCGGCGCGTGCGTGCATGGTGCGCGGCGCGCCGCCCGCCAAATGGGCGAACGAAAGCACGCCCGCCAGGCGATTCAGTTTCATTGCGATACTCCGTAGGAAAGATCAGCCCAACTCGGCGAGCAGGGAGCGGAACGCTTCATCTGGCGCCATGACAGCGTCAGCGAAGCCAATTTCGACGCCGGCGGCGCCGAGGAAAGTGGTTGCCTGAGTCGCGCGAACGACATCGGCCGAGAGGTTTCGATTGCGGGCGACGGTGGCCACGAACAGTTCGCCCATCTCGTCGACGTCGGTTTGAAAGCGTGCGAGCGCATCTTTCGCGAGCGGATTGAACTGGTTTCCGTCCGCTTTTCGGTCGCCATACTTAATGATGGTGACCGAGAAACCTGCATTGCTCATCGCCTTCGACGCGTCGATGTGCATGCAGATCACACCTACTGAGCCGGTGCCGCCGGTGCGGGGAACGGTAATCTGTTCGCATGCACTGGCGATCGCGTACGCCGCGCTGTAGGCGCACTCGTTCAGGATCGCGAGGGTGGGCTTGGCTTCGCGCGATTCGTAGATGAGGTCAGCGAGATCGAAGCATCCCGCCACTTCGCCGCCGGGCGAGTCGATCGACAGCGCGATCGCACTCACCGCCTTGTCATTCAGCGCTGCGAGGAAGTTGTGGCGAATGGCGTTGTAACCGAGCATCCCGGAGTAGGGGCGCAGATTGCTGCTCTTCTGCACGAGGGTGCCTGACACATCAATTACTGCGACGCCCTCCACAAGGTCGTAGGGTGTTTCGCTGTGAGAGTCGTCTCCTCCTTCTTCGAACCACTCCATTGCGACGGGCGTGAGGGGTTCGCCGCCAGCAAAATTGATGTCGCCGATACCAAAGCGGCCTGCGAGCGCGCGGGCGATGACTTGCCCCTTGACTGGGTGCATGGCCAGCGGGATATCGAAGATCCGCGCCGCGGCGAATGGATAGCTTTTCATTGCGGCTGCGGTTCCTCTGGAGGTTGAGATGCCTGGTTCGCGGCTTCGTTGCCGAACCAGTTTGGCTTCGGCAGCTTCAGGTCCTCAAACATTTGTTGCTCGACTGCGCGCTGATGCAGCACTTCTTCGTAGTCGAGGCCTTGCTCGGCGCATTCCTGCTTCAGCGTCGAGAGGCCACCGTCCATGCGCAGGATCGAGCCCTGCGGCTCCTTCACCGGGTCGATCCAGCCTCGCGCTACGCCCAACCACGAACACTTCGCGTAGGCGGTGGCGGCTTCGACGAAATCTGGCGCGTGACGCGGCAATACGTCGTCGAGGTCACCGCGATCCATCGCTTCGGAGAGCCACGCCGCGAACTTGGGCGTTGCGGTTCCGCGCTTGTATTCGCCGGCGCGCCGCTGCAAGGTCTTCCAGCTCTCGAGAAGCGCGGCGCGCGCGCTGGAGTAGTTTGTCTTCGACCAGTCCTGAGTTACCTGCTCGCGTGAAATGCCGGTGTTCGCGGAGAACAGACCGAGCATCTCCGAAGCGAAAGCCGTGAAGTCGCCGTGCGGGTGACTCGACGCCACTGACTTGATGTCCTCGCCGGGCGCCAGCGTCGGCACGCGCGCGCCGTTCAGCATCGCGGGCCGTTCGTTCGCCCAGTCGGCGCGAAGGCCTTGATAGAACGACAGTTCTTGGTCGCCGCCGTCGAGCGCATCCTGCACGAGCGACGGGTCATAGGGACTCGTCACGTAGGTGCCGAAGGTTGCCGCGATCGTCGCTGCCTGCAGCTCGACGCCGTAGTGACGCGCGAGCATCTTCATGTGTCCGAGAATCGCCGTGAAGATACTGATGCCGCGGTTCTGCCCTGCGCGCTGCCGCTCGAAGTCGTGAAACACGCGACGCCAACCATCGGGATCCTCGCGCTCGACGCGCTCCCAATCCATCGACTCGACCGCGTTATACCAGTCGTTCTGATGCGCTTTGCGGATGTGATACGCGATCGGCACGCCGTAGTCGTCGATCTCGACGCCGCCACGCAGATACCGCGTGTCGAGCTGCTGATACGGGTTCGAAAGGCGGTCCGGATCGACGACGAGAAACGACGTCGCGTATTGCGCCGCACCGCGGCCGATCCGCTCGGGCAGCCAGTAAGCGACGGTCAGCGCGTCGCCGTCGATGAGCTTGTGCGCCATGCCGAGCCGGTCCTGCTGCCCAACCGTCAGCTGACGGGAGACGTCGTTGTAATTGCCAAGATCATCGGAGAAGTTCCGATACAAGGCTTCGACGACCGTCCGATATTCGTTCGCCCAGGTCGCGTCGAAAGCCTTGTCATAGCGGGAGAGGGCGCGCCAATCCGGCGCCGAGGAGAGCCGCAGGCTGGTGCCGATCGTGTTGTCGAGGATCCGCATGATCCCGCCCGACGCCCAGCCATCGTTGCGCACCAGGTCGCGTGCGCGCGCAACCATGCGATCGCGAAACTGGTTGATCTCGGAGTCGGGTGAGCGAATCCACGGAAGCCAGTCGCCCATCTCCTGCGTCTGCCAGTTCGCGGCGTCGTAGGGGAAGAACGTGTTCCCGTACGGACCGCTGCGCTGAAGCGAGGCGGATGTGCGTCGATTCGCAGGCGTCGCGGGCGCAACTGGGGCCAGCGGACGGCCAGACGCATCCACCAGAACCATGTCGTTGCTCATCAGAAGTACGGTCGCATGGGGCGACGCGATCGAATGTTCGGGTTGAGGATCATCTGCAACTGGCGAATCAGGTTGTACAGCGCGGGCAGGGAGGCCCGCGTGTACGTCACCGCCTTCGCGCCGTCGCCCTGTGTGTACGAATAGCTCTCGCCTTTCGCGCCAGTGGACAGATCGATATACGCCTGCTGCGCGTCGGCCAGTGCTTGCTGAAGCACGGCCGTATCCATCCCGGCGAAGATGCTCTGCTCCGGGTCAAAGCTCACGATTCTTCCTATGCCATGCGGCTGATGAGAGATTTCTTGCGCTGGCCCGGCTCCGTTGTGGACTTCACGGCGGCGGCGCGCGGCGTTTCGGCAGCTGGCGCCGGCGGCGCGCCGTCGACAGTCACAAGCTCGGCCTCGACGACTTTGGGCGGATCGCTGACGAGCGAGTTCCTATCCCACGGGGCCGCCCAGCTCGGCGGCTTCGCCCAGTCGATCCGCGAGAGGCCGTGCAGGTGCGCGACCACGTGGGACATCACCATCAGATCGAGCGCCTCGTTACGCGCGCTCGGATTGATCTTTTCCCATCGGCCGGTTGGCAGCTTGTGCTCGGAGACGATCTGTTCGAACCAGGCGTGCGGCTGCTCCTTCGAGCGCAACGCATGCGGGAAGTGCACATACCACGCCCCGGTTTCGCCACACCGCAACTGGCCGACCAGATCGTCCTTGAACAAGTTCGGGTTGAACGAGGCGATCGGCACCGTACCCGCGTTCGCGCGCTTGTTCGCGGCCCGCGACGTGTCCGGATAGACCACGTTCAATTTCGGCCCGTTGATTGACGTGCCGCCCTTCGTCGGAATGATCGACCAGACGTCGCGCCCACCGATCTTCCCGAAAAGACGCGCCGCGCGCTCGCGCCGCCAGCGTGTCCACGCCGCGTACGCCTGCTGCGCGACGCCTGGCTGGCCGGCAGAGTCGTACCCGCTGCCGCGCATTCCCATACGTCGTCCGGAGCCATCTGCGAGCGGGTATGTCTGCATGAACACGTCCGTCAGCAGCTTGTCCCAGTCCTCGGGCGACGCGGCCGGATCGGCGGGCAAGCGCCCGCGGTCGATGATCCAGCTCTCGCCATGCTCGCCCCATCCGCGCACGAGCCATTCGAAGTGCGACAGCTGACAGTCGGCTACGCACGTCATGAACCGAACGCCCTCCGGCACGACCTGCAACGGTGTCTCGCGCTCGGCGCGATCCGCAAGATCGTTCGCGTCGACGGAACCCAGCGCGCGTGGCGGCGAGTAGGGGATGCCCCATTGCTTCACCATGACCTGGCGCAGCGTGTTGTCATCTCCAGATACCTCAAGCTCACGCTCCGCTTTCACGCGGGCCCGCGCGAGCGCGCCGATGCCACCGAGCACGAAGGGGCTCATCACGCCCAGGATCCAGAACCCCGCGGTCTTCGTGCGCACGAGTTCGCCCGTGACCACGCCGTCCTGCGAGATTGTCTGTCCGCGCCCGATCCAGCGGCCGGTGCGGTTCATCTCGCGCCGCTCGCTGTCTTCGATCAGGCAACCGGACACCGGGCACAAAAGGCGCGTCTGCGCCTCGATCTCGTCGAGCGTGCCGTCTTCGGGATAGTGGAGCGTCATGTAGCGCTCGGCCGTCGGCGCCGGGCTCGACCATGCGCCACAGTGCGGGCAGCGCCAATACCAGACGCGGCGATCGCTGTCGCCGTAGATCGCCATGACGCCGGCGGTCCAGTCCTTGTCCGGGTTGATGCCGCGCGCCAAGTCCGGGTGGCTGACCGCGAGGATCATCGACTGGCGCCCGAACGTCTGCCGGCGAATATCGAGCAGCGCCTTGATGTCGCCCAAGTTGTCCGGATAAGCGTCGATTTCGTCAGCGACGATGCGGGGTGCCGACTTGTTGATCAGGTTGCTGTACGTCGCAGACAGGAACTCCACCTTCATGCCGCGGAAGCGCTTGAAATGGATGCTGTCGTCGATTGGCCGCCGGCCGAGGTTCTCCCGCATCTCATGATGCAGGTCGATCATCGGGTTGATCCGACCTTTGACGTACGCTTCGAGCCCGGGGTCCGTCTGCATGTACCAGAGGATGTCGCCCGGGTCGTTCGCGACCGATTTCAACAGCCAGTTTTGCGCGATTTCTGTCTTGCCGCTCTGGCCCGGTCCGACGACAGCCGTCGTCAGATAGTCCAGCGACGTCACGCACTCCATTGGCTCGACCAGATACGGCGTGATGTCGTGCGTCCACTTGCCGACATAGCCGCCACCTTCGTTCTGGAGGCGGCGATGGTCCAGCGCGTATTCCGCCACCGATATCCGCTTGGGCGGCACCAAGCCTTCGAGCGCTTTCGACGCGATCGCGCCAGCGCGCGCATATGCCGCTTCAATCATGGACTCAGATGAAATCGAAAAGGGTGCGCAGGTCGTTGACCATCTTCACGCGCAGGTCGTCGGTCAGAGCGCGAATCGAGTCCGAGGTCTCTTCGAGCAGGCCAAGCTTCTTGACAATCATGTCGGGCAGACCGTCCAGGCCTTTGCCGAGGTGGGCCACCATCGTGCCGAGCACCATCTCGAGTTCGTGCCGCTCGACCAGATCACCGCGCTCGCGCCGCAGCTTGTCTTCCAGCATCGCAGCCTGAGCCTCATCGCGCCGCTGCCGCGCCGTGCTTTCGCCGGCGTGCTGCACGCCGCCGGCGGTCGCCGTGCTGTTCCGCAGTGGAGGCGCATCCGGCGCGCTCGACACTGGCGCGGGCGCGGTGGGCGCCACCGGCAACTCCTGCGCGCCAAGGTACGCCATGACCTTGCCCGCATCGAATTCCCATCCGCCAGCGGCCGTGCCGCGCTTCTTCACCGGGAATTTTCGATCGGTGTTCAGTCGGCGATCGAGGCGCGGCCGCGACCATCCAAGCAGCGCGCATAGCTCGCCTTTCCCGACGACGTTACGCGCTGCTTTCGCCATATCCGATGCGGGTTTCGCGTCGATCCGCGTCACGCTGCGTTGAACGCAGCGCGAAAGCGGTGTAACGCATTTTTTTTGCTGAAAAGAAAACGAAAAACGGGCGCGCGCAATGCCCCCGTTGTCGAAAGGGCGCTGGAAGGACCCGTTGAAAATATTGCCCAATCCATGGTCGCTCGACGCGGGTCGGATGGGCTTGAAGAGCAGGTTTTACAATTCCTCGCCGGGTCGCGCGTCGGCCTCGGTGGGAGACTCGATCGACGCGCCGAAGTCGAAGATGCGCAGCGTCAGGATCGGGCTGGTGCCGAGCGAGCCTTGCTCGATGGTGACCGACATCACGCCGGCGATAGGCGTGCCATCGGGCAGCGTGACCACCATCCCACGATCGACAGCGCGTCCAGAGGTGCGATCGACTTGCCGGACCACCTGGAGGGGCACGGACTTCTTTCGCGCTTCCATATTAGTAGGACGTCGGCTGAGCCACAGCGCGCGTCAGCGCCATGAAACCCTGTTGCAGATGATCGTCTGCCAAGCAGACCCATCGGAACGGACCGTCGTTATGACCTCCATAGAGCGCGACCGAAACGAATTCGCCCGGCTCGGCGTCCAGCGGCGTCGGAATCGCGTGATGCAGATCCACGGTCTCGCGGACCGCAACGACGAGCGCGCGCGTCTCCTCCGCGTGGGCCTTGATCCGGTTGATCAGGTCGATTTCGGCTGGCGACAGTTCGCGGTATCCGCTGATCTGACGGTGTTGGTTTCCCATAGCTGCCTCGCCTTCTGCCGTAGGGCTGTTGATTTTGATGTCATCTCACTTGCGCGCCGTGGTCATTGCCTTGCGCAGCGCGATCGAGAATTCACGATCGAAGTTCTTGTTGATGATCGCCGCGGCCCGAGCTCGATAATCCAGATGCTCATGAACCGGAAGGGCGTCACCGAAGCGGATGAGGAGCTTTAGCCCTCCGCGTTTGACCGCGAGGTTGCCATTCTTTCCGCGCCGCCCGGCGCGCTTCGTCGCGACTTGCTGCTCCTTGGGCGGCCGGCTCCACACACCGCTGACTGTTTCGCCGCTGCTCTTGAACGTGACGCTGCCAACGACGACGTCAGATTGGGACTTAAGCCGCGCGAGCGTGTTGCGGGGCAGATTGCCGTACTGGTTGAGCCGCGTGTTCTTCGGGTTCAACAGAGCCCGGCCATTCAGCTTATGAACGCCACCGAATTCATACGGCTGCAGATATGCGGCCGCAATGTCCTTCACGTAGACCGTCGACTGCATCGTGGCCTTTCGCGCCGCGGTGACGCCGACAGAGCGCAGGGTGAACGGCGTGGGCGAGGCGAAGGTGTGAGCCAAGTTGTCCACCTCCTCATCGCGAACCAGCTTGGCGAGCGAGGTGAGGGCGGTGGCTGTCGCAAACGGTAGCTGCTTGCGCTCAAGGTCATTGAATGCGCGGCTCACCTGCCGCACGTTCGCATGTACGGAGACTGTGAAGGGAGCTGCCATGGCGCAGAGAAAAGAGCCGCGCGACCGTCCACCGAATCGCGCGGCAAGGAAAGCGCCTGACCGTCCCTGTCAGGCGCCCGAGGACTAGAGCTGCTCGTCTTTTTCGCCGCCGTGCTCGGCCGGGTGCTCGGGATCGTCCTCGACGTGCTCGACCGGATCGACCAGACCAGGATCGCTCGACAGCGACTCGTGAGCATCTGCGCCCGCGATGACGGGGTTGAGCTCCTGACCGGCGCCGTTCTCTTCACCTGCTTCAGCCTGGCGCTTCGCGACTTCGGCGACCGTGAGCGGGTCACCGTTCTCGTCGTGGCCAACGATCGACGTGTGCTGCTCGGGATCCATGCCGATGTTCGCCTCGTTGATGTCGAGCGTCGGATCGGCGGGCGGCAGCGTGGGGATGGCTTTCACTCGGGCGTTCTCGGTATCGGGCGCGGGACCGCCATTGAGCGTGTTGTCGACGACGTAATGGGCGGCAGCGAGGAAGGGAAGTGCGAAACGCAGCGTGCGCATGGCAGGCTCCTTGATCGAGCCGTGAGAATCAGCTGTGGTGAGTGACGATCACGGCGACGGGAAGATCGACGGTCGCGCGGCGCGGCCGCCGGCGGAAAATCGCGCGGACGGCGCGCCACAGCCGCCCTAGCAGTCGCATGACGTTCAGCCGACGGTGACCGTGATGCTCTGCGGCGCGTCGTACGTGCCGGTGGCGCCGCCCGAGCCATCGCTCGGCACGGTGAACGGCGAGGCCACCGCGTCGCCGAGCGGCGCGCCTGTCGAATCGAGGCGCTGCGCGGTCGCGGTGTAGTCGCCGGCCGAGAGCCCGTCGAAATCGGCGCTCGTGCCGGACACGTCCTGCTGCTGAACGACTGTGCCGATCGAATCGACGATGGCGAGGCGCAGCAGACCAGCGGTCACGCCGGCAGGCAGGGAAGCAGAAACGACGGCGACAGCGACGGTCACTTTCATGGTGAGCCTCTTCGGGAAAAGAAAAAGCCGCTTGGCGCATGCCAAGCGGCGTTATGTTCAGCGAGCGATCAGTTGCCAGGGGTCTTACGCACGACGTCTGCCGCCCCTTGGCACAGCGCTCACGAGGTATTTAGTACACGACGGGTTGAAAATGGACAACGAGCCTCATACGATGGCTTCTCGCCATGTCGGCGAAGCGCTCAAGCTGCAAGCGACAGCCAGCGCACCAACTCAGCCATTCAAATGGAGAATGAAAATGGCTTACTACAAAAACGGAAACTATCTGATTCAGGAGCAAGGTCTGGAGTTTGACGCTCTCCATGCTCCAGGGGCAATTGCGCCGTTGTCTGGAATCTACCGATGCGAGGGATGCGGAAATAGTGCGGTTTCGACGAAGGGTCACGCGCTGCCACCGCAGAACCATCATCAGCATTCGATCTTGGCAGGTGCAGTGCAGTGGCGGCTCGTCGTCAAAGCGCACTATGCATAGAGTCCAGAAGAAAAACGCCCGCGGGTGCGGGCGTTTTCGTGAGTTCTGGCAATGTAGCGAAAATGATAGTGCGCTGTAACAGGGAAGTCAATCGATAACCACTTCATGCGGTCCGAGGCCGCTAAAGCTGAGTTTGGTTGCCGCAACACCGAAAGCAGTTACCGCATTGGTCGCCACAACGCTGAAGTCGTTGCTCCAAACTTCATAGCGACCGACCTTCCCGGATCGGCCGAGAGTGAAGGCCGCATCGCCGCCCGACCTCTCAAGCTTTACGGGCAGTACTAGAAGCGCTTTCTGCGGTCCCACTGCGAAATGCAATGCTACGCCAAAGAAGAGTGCGCCGTCTTCGAACTTTGTGAGTTCCTCGTCTGTTTGGATAATTTCCCATCCAATTAAGGAACGTCCCCCAAAGCTGTTTTGGGGATTCAACAAAGCAAATTCTCTGTCTGAGACGATCAACCTTTGACGCAAAGCCAGCACGAACTCAATGGCATACGTTCGATGATCAGAAACTGCTTGGTGAGCCGTACGCAGCTTTTTCGCGACAATCTCACTGATGGAAGAGTATGTCATTTTTCATCCCCGGAAGTTGAATCGAGATATTATCGCGGGATCACGCCTCCGCAACTTCTTCTTTTTCCACGAGGCCGGTGCGTTCAAAGTATGGGCGGAGGCGCTGAATTGCATTCTCGTCAATTTCGATGATCCGCGCCTTTATCACAGGGAAAGCCCGAGCGTAGGTCATGTGATTTCCGCCAAACGACTTGGCCAGATCGCGAAAGCTGATTTCCATCTTCGCGTGATTTGCGAAAAGCTTGGCGAGAAGGCAATCCATGGCAAGCGTGGATACTGCCGGGAACGAAGGCTGAAGCCACCCAGCCAGCGCTTGAATGGCCTCGGAGCGCTCCTTCAGGAAGAAATGCCTGCGCACGCCGTCATCATCGACCGTGAAATCGTTTTGCCCGAACCGCGCCGTCACCTCCCACTGTTCGGCATGGTGCAACTTCGTTCGCACCGCGCTGATCACTGCCGCGCACTGCGCGCGGACCTCATCCGACGTCAAGCCGCCGAAGTTCAGCGTACTGGACGCCTCACCGCGCAGCTGCTCCAGCCATTGCTCCTGCCTCGTCGTGAGTTCCGGCAGCGCTTCGAGCGCCTGAATGATTGCTTTCATCATCGCGCTCGGCTGTCGCGGCTCTTGGCTCAGGACCAAGAAGGAAACGTGCAGAGCCTGTCGAGTGTCTTTGAAAACGGCGTCCATCTATTTTTGGCTCCCATCATCGTAAATGTGGCATCGGCGGCTGACCTCTACCGACAGTGATGCTTTGCGCATGCGCTTACGGCACGCGATCTCTTTGCCGCCCATGACCGGCGAGGGCAGGATGTACAGGCACCCCTTGCACGTGCCCGCCTCGCGCTCTATCAGAATCTCGAGTGGACTGCGCCCGCGCTCGCGGCGACGCTCGCCATATTTCTCGGGCTGGCGGTGTGGTGGCTTAAAAATGGTCAAATTCAACCCCCAGCTCCGACGCCGCGTGCACCTCGACGCGCTGCACGTAATCCGAGAACTCCTTCACTGTCATCTCGCTCGTTGATTTCCGACGGCTGAACAGGCGTCCATCTGGCAACACGACCTCGACGCGCGGGCAGAATTGTTCGGCAAGGTGCTCGTGCCAGGTGTCCTCGCTGAATTGCTGACTGTCGATCCAGACCTGCTGCGCGATCGCGCCAAGGACTGCGCCCGACCAGTAGCGCGCGTTCTGCTCCGGCGTGCGCTTTCGATCTTCGGTCGTGAGGATCATGCGAATGGGTGCGCCTCGTTCGATAAACGCCTTCGCGTTCTCGCGGATGAATTCGACGGCCGCGCGCCACACGGACGGCCCTGTGATGACGAACTCGCGATAGAGACGTGCCACGCCGGCGCTCACGCGGACTCGCGCGCGATCGCGAGATCAAGAATGGCGAGCGCATCAGCGTGGTTGTCGTCCTCCACACGCAGGCCTCGGCGCTTCGCTTCCGCGACCATCGCGTCCTTCTTCGCATTGCCCTTGCCAGTCCAATGCTTCTTCACCTCGCCGACGCCGACCGGTTCGAGACGGATGCGGTTCACGTCGCAGAAGATTTCAAGTTGCGCGAGGAATCCGCCGTACACGTGCGCGGCAATCGTGTTCGGCCGATCCTTCGTGCCGTGTGCCATCACGTGCTCGTAGTAAATCGCGTGCAGATCGCCGACTTCACGTTTCAGCGCGGACAGGTGCGCGGTGAATTTGAGCCAGCGCTGCCCGGCGCCATCGGTTTTCCGAGCCGAGAACGAGATGCTGCCGCCGCGTCGCTTATCGTTGGAATCGCGGAGCGCCCATCCGCAGGTCGTGCCGATGTCTATCGCGAGGATGTTGCGCGAGCCGGACGCCATGGGGATCAGCCGTTCAACGGCTGGTGCATCGAATTCCGTGGTGATTGCGTTCATTCGTCGAATCCTCGTTTCGCGCGCTGCGGCGCATTGGGGGCGGGGTGCACATAACCCGGCGCGAGGTCCGCAAAGCGAGAATGCGCGCCGTTGAATGCCAGCCGAACGTGGCCGATCTCGCCGTTTCGCTGCTTCGCGACAATCACTTCCGCTGTGCCGCGATTCATCGAGTCAGGGTGGTAGACCTCGTCGCGGTACAGGAACAGGATCGAATCGGCGTCCTGCTCGATCTCGCCCGAGTCGCGAAGGTCGGACATGGTGGGACGTTTGTTGGGTCGGCCATCGACGCCCCGGTTGAGCTGCGACAAGGCGATGACCGGGACGTCGAGCTGCTTGGCGAGCGCCTTCAGACCCCGTGAGTACGAGCCGACTTGCTGCGTGCGGCTGTCGCCCTCGCCGCCGGTCATCAGACCGATGTAGTCGACGACGATGAGCCGCAGCCCGTGCTTACGCTTGGTCGCGCGGCTCCGGTTCACGATTTCCGCGAGCGTCAGCCCGGCCTCGTCATCGACGAACAGCTGCTGGTCCGCGAGCACCTGGACCGCGTACGTGATGCGGGGCCAGTCTTCATCGGTCAGCTTCGAACCGTTTTTTACGTGCGAGAGGGGTAAGCCGCCGACGCGCGCGATGTTCCGCTGCTGCAGTTGCTTCGCCGGCATCTCCATCGAGAACACGAGCACAGGCCCGGACTCGACGACATTGCCGGCGACGTTCATCGCGAACGCTGTCTTTCCCATCGACGGCCGGCCGGCGATGATGACCAGCTCGCCGCCGTTCAGACCGCCATCCAGCTTCGCATCGAGGTCCGTGAAGCCCGTTGCGATCGCGTCGGATGGCGCGCCATGATGCTGGGCGTCGAGCTGCTCGACGATTGAGACCAGCGACTCGCTCAAGAGGCGCGGCTCGCTAGCACGAGATTCCGACAGCCGGTCGAATTTCGACTGGGCATCACCGATGATTTCGCCAACCGTGCGGCCGTTGCGCGCCATCGCCGCGGCCGCGATCTCGTCCGCGATGCTGACCACGCCGCGCAGTCGCCAGCGATCGATGACGATCTCCGCGTAGCGCGCGATGTTCGCGGCGCTCGGCGTGTTCTGGGCCAGCGCGTTGATGTACGCCAGGCCGCCGATGTCACGCTCCTTGCCGAGCGTCGAAGCCGCTTCGAAGACCGTCAACGCATCGGCGGGCCGGCGCACCAGAAGCAGCTTCGAGATGAATTCGAAGATGAGCCGATGGTCGTAGCGATAGAAGTGCTCGGCCCGTAGCTCGCCGATGCGATCGAAGGAATCGTTGTCGAGCAGCAGGGCGCCAAGCACCGACTGCTCCATCTCCACCGCGTGCGGCGGAACGTTGACGGCTTCTTCCGGAAGGTCGTGCGGCGCGTTCATGCGGCGTCCCGGTGGTATTTGTTTTCGAGGCACTTCGCGAAGTTGCCCGGGCTCATGAGCCAGTCGATATCGGCAAGGAACGGTGGTTTGCCTGGCTGAGGTTTCGACCGGCCGGTGAGGAACTCCGACTGCGAGCACACGGCGAAAAAGCTTCGCCACGCAGCGAGGCCGTCAGCGACGTTGGAATAGCCGAAAGGTTTGCTGGCAAGGCGCGATGCTTCTCGCCATCGCGCCGCGATCGTTCGTCGGCGTGCTTCGTTGAGCACCTTCACCCGGGGGTTGTCCGGCATCAGCTCGTGATACGCGGCTACGATTTTTTCCGCCGGGCAGAGCAAAGGATTCGTCGAAGGGCGGCCTCCGAGCAAGTCCACCGGCGGCGCGGCAGCGTCGTCGGGGACAGACGCGGTAGCGTCCCTTGTCTTTTCCTGCTCCTGCTCTTGCTCCTGATACTGCTCTTGGCTTCCAAGCCCCTTCGAAGGGGCTTCCGAGGGCCTTGGGTTTTTAACCACCGAAAAGCGTTTTTTCGTCATGTTGTAGGCGGTACCATATTTCTCGAAGAAGGCCGCCAGATATGGGTTCTCAGGGAGGGCGTTGTATTCGTTTTGCACGCCTGCGGACCGTTTGTCGCCAGACGAGAGTGACTCGGCGATCTGATACCGCGCCATTTCGAAGACCCAAACCATCTCGGAGGCCTCGTCATAAGCGCAAAATCCCGCTTCGATGCACCTTTGAAGCCCCTTCGAAGCCCCTTCCATGCCCAAACCAGTTTCGTGGGCGAGGTAAAGCTTCGGCAGGTAATAGAGGCCAAGCATATTTGCGTGAGGGGCGGTCATGAGATACATCCCGGTGATCTGCGCCTCCATGCCTGCGGCGCGCAGCCGCTTGCCAGTCTCGCCAATCCAGAATTGAGGACCGACCTTGCCGTATTCGCGCATCGCCATCAGTCGAACCCTCGGAAATTTGCAGGGTTGCAACGCACGGCGCGCGGGCGACGACTAGCAGACTGAAGAAGGAAAAACGGCAGTTGGTGCTCGCACACAGAAGCCGCCTCCTCAACGTCGATCACCATGTGGCTGATGCGTTTGAGATCCCCGCAGAAAAACTCTCGATTTGACGAGTCGCGTAAATCGGCGAGCGCTGCGTGGATCGCGCGTTCGCGCGTGCGAGCGTCGACGTATTCGGCATAACAAACGATTTCAAAATTGCTAGGAACGCCGGTAGCACGATTGGGTTCTTCGCAACGTGCGTGGAGGCTACGCTCGGTGAAGCCGACCTTATAGAGATTCGGCATCGCCGAGTTTGCGAGAATGTAGACAAATCCATAGCTCATTTGTCGGCCGCTCCGACGCAACGCTTCGCTTGCTCAATGCGACGCGCGTAAGCCCGCAGGCGCCTGATCGCGGTGCCAGCCATCCACTGAAACGGCTCCCGCGTCTGGCAGATCTCCATGCGATGGAGCAGCTCGGACAGTTCCGCTAGGTCTGGGTCCTTGATGGGGAAGTCGCTCACAGCACATCCTCCGTCGAGAACAGTTGCGGCTGCACTACGCCGTTCGAATAGACGACGTCGAGGATCACATCACCGGTCGGCTCGTCGCCTTCCCAGCCTTGCGGCCATGTTTCGGCGGCGATCAGCGCGCGGATGCGAGCCTCTTCCTCGGTGTCGATCAGGTTGATAAGCGGCCGGCCGGCGGCTCGCGCCGCGCGGTTGCATTCGTCCTGAATCGACAGGATGCGATCGAGGCCCATCAGCCGGGCTTCGAACGTCAGCGGCCCGAGGCGCTGCGGATTCTTTGCATACGACCCGTCCTTCAGGAGTTCGAGACCCGGCTTGCGCAGGCGGTGCTGCGGCTCGCGCAATTCGCGCCACAGCGGCTTGATGCCGCGCAGCGGCGCGAGATACGCCCACTGCGGATTGCGGAGCACGGTTTCGAGCGCCTTCTCTTCCTGGGCGAGCGGGCAGCCGATGCAGCCGGTGCGCGCGTTCAGCTCTTCAGCTTCGTCGCCGCCATACGCGTCGGCGATCGCGCGGGTCGACCAGTCGCCGAATTCTTCCTCCGGTGCCCAGTGGCGCAGCCATTCCCAGACGTGGCAGACGCGCCAGTGAAGCAGCGGCGCGAGCGTCGCGATCCGGCCGCGCAGGCCGCGCGCGTTCGGCAGCACCTGCTGATACCAGCCTTGCCCGCATTCAGCGCCGTCCTTGCCGCAGCTCATCTCGATGCGCCGGTCGCGGATCGCGCTCTCGCCTTGGCGCACGCCGGTGATCATCAGGATGTTGCCGCCGATGCCCTCGAGACGCTGGCGCAGCGCGTCCTCCATCGGATCGATCTTGATCTGCCGCGTGCACCAGCGCAGCGTGTTGTTGTTCGGTGGCGGGACGCCGCGCCCGAGGATGTAGACCATGAACCGCTTGTCGAGCGGCGCGCGCACCACCTCGACCGCGATGCCGCGCTCGCGCAGCTCGTCCATGATCCGCTCGGCGGAGATCGCCAGTGGCGAGAGTTCTTGCCGGGTGTCGGCGTAGAACACCGTCAGCGTCTTCGGCCGCGTAATCTTGCCGGTGTCGATCAGCCAGCAGATGAGCGTGAGGGTCGCGGTGCTGTCCTTCCCGCCGGACCAGGCGATGCCCCAATGCTCGTGCTCAGGGCCATAGGCCAGCATGGATTGAATCGTTAGTTCGATCGACTCGGTCATCTGCAGGCGCTGTGCACCCGCCGCCAAAAAATCCATCTGCGTGGACATGCAGACCTCTTTATGCAGCGCTCGGTCGTGCAGCGATCAAGCCGATGGTCACGAACGCTTTCATCACGTATGCATCGGCAATGCAGCGGGCGCGTACCGCGCGCGTGATTGCCTCCTCGGTTTGGCCATGTGCTGTCGCTACTTCGGCGACAACTTTGGTCACGATCTGACGGGCTTCCTCTTCATTCATGCGGCCCTCTGCGCGCGCTGCGCGATGATCTCTTCCATGCAGGTCAGCTGCGCCTGCCGGATGAGGAATTGAGTGATCGCGCGATTGCCCACGGTCGCCTCGAAGATCGAGATCTTCTCGGCAGGCAGGGAGCGGCGGGTGCGCCCGTGGGCGTCTGCGTCGCGCGCGTTGAGGTAGTCGGTGACGTGCGATGCGTAGAGGCCGCAACGCTCAGCAAGCGTCGACTGGCTCATACCCATCGAACGGCGCTTCGCCCACGCCAGCCTCACAGCGTCGCGATACGTCATGCAGCGGGCGACGTCCGCATCGGCCAAGAAGGTCGGCCCCGTAAGCAGTCCGCCCATCAGCGGTAGGTCTTTGTTGTTGTTGTCCATCGCCTAAATCAATCGGATTACCTGTTGAATTACCCGTTGAGCCGGGGGCCAAATAAAGGCCGGTATCAACCAGCCGAGAAGAAAAGATGCGAACCACTGCTATGCGAGAATCAAAGCCTCTGACCTCTTCAACCCACTCACAGCGGGGCTCGCATGACCGACAAAAAGATCGAGCAAACTCTCCAGTTCATCCTGGTCGAGCTCGAAATGCAGCGTGCGAGAGTCGACGCGCTAACCACTGCACTCAAGTACGCCGTCCTTTCCAATCCAGATCCGAGCGCGACCGTCGAATTGATACTGAAACGCCTCGCGCAAACGGAGGCGCAAGCGAACGCGTCGCCAGAATCGACCGACGCCTACTTGCAAGGGTTGTATGCGGTGCTTTCGCGGATAGAGAACTGGTCGAACGATCCGGGATTTCCATCTTCTTGAAGATTTCCCGTTCTCGATTTCGTTGCTCGAGCAGCTCTTCAAAATCAGATCTGGCAACTGACTGCGCAGGCTTAGTGCCCCTCGAAACGCGTTGCTGATCTGAGGCCTCCGCTAGACCGAAGATCGAGTACACGGACGCCACCACATCAGATAGCTTCTGCCGGTTTTCGGTTAGACCGCTACGGCTCGCTTCCTGTGCGAGTCGCAAAAGCACTGCAACAGCTTCCGACAGGATTCCGGCCATTGATCGGCGAAGGGGGCCGTCGTGCTGTATAGCGTCTCTCATATCTGCACCTGCGGAAGCGCATCGGCCGAAGATCGCACTTCGCAAACGAGTTCCGGCCAGATATCGCGCCATCTCGGGTGCAATTCCCTTCGGCTGACCATACCGCCGGTCAACAGGTCGATTGCAGTGCATTTGTCCGCAGGGATAGGACGCTTACCGTCTACCCATTGCTGAACGGTAGGCGGCTGAACACCTAGCTTTCGAGCCAAGGCAGCTTTTCCGCCAACGAGCTCGCAGGCTTTCTGAACGGCAGTGGTCTGGATTGAGTTCATGAGGCAAATATATGGCATTGCCTCATCAAAAGCAAGGCATTGCCGCATCCCTACCTTTGAAGGTCAAATAAGGCAATGCTTACTGGTCCGGATCTCGGCCGCGCAATATCGCAGGCCATTGAAAAGAAAGGCGTCACGAAGAAGGCCTTTGCGGACGCTATGGGTGTCCGGCCCGCATCGGTCCAAGATTGGATTAAATATGGGCGCTTAGCGAAGCACAGGATCAACGACCTTGTCGACTACTTCGGGGACGTCGTCTCAGCGGAGTATTGGGGGCTCGATTTCGTGGTAGTCACCCCAGCGGCGCGTACGGAGATTCCTCTTGGCTCGAAGACCAGTGTGAGCTCAGGAAGCGTCAGGAGGCCGACGGCGGAGAAAAATGAACGGGTGAGGAAGATTGCGGGCCAGATTGCTGATGTGGTTCAGGAGCTTGTGGCTTCGCGCGTAATGGTAGTAGAAGAAGTCGAACTGTTGCTGCACATGCTGCAGAAACGGCTTCCGACAGGGTCCAACGTCCCTCAAATCAGCTCGAATAAGATTGACGAAGTAATGGCGGCGATCGAGAAAGCCGAGAGCGCCGAGCCGACAATAGACAGCTCAAAGAAAAATGACAAAGCGAGGAGCGGTCGTCGTTCCGCTTAGACCGAAGGTTGCCATCGTTCCCTGGAAGACAGCGGTCGCGTTGCCGGGCGGCAACGAGATAGTTGAGGGAAGCCATCGCATTTGGCTCGCGCCTTGTCGGCTGGCCGAAGGCGGTGATGTGATGGCCTACATCAAATCATTAGACGAACGCCGATTGTTCGTCGAGCTTCTCTGTGCTGCGATTGGCGGCACAATGGGCGTTCCTTGCCCCTCGCCGCTATTGGTTTTTGTACGGACAGGCAATTATGGTGTGACTTCGAAGCAAGGCGCCACGTTAATGTTCGGCAGCCAAGCATTCAATCATCCAGACGTCGCTCGTCCGTTGCGAGACAGAGAATTGATCTTGCATAATCTCCGGCAAGCGAAATTGCTGGAATTGGCGGGCGTATTCGACGAATGGATCGCTAACGATGATCGCCACGACCGTCAGATTCTGTTCGGGTCAAGCGCTGGCCCGCTGTTCATCGACCATGAGCGCGCGATGTCGTCAGCCGTAAGCGCTAACGATTCGGTGAAAAATTGGCTCATTGACGAGTACATCTCGATGATGAACGATGAGGACCGAAAGAAGGTGCTTTCTCTCTTGAGGAGCAAGGCGGCTAAAGCCCATGAGGTAAATCTGGGAAGTGACCTTTCCGACGGTATTGAGTACCTCAGTCGTGGCTCGGAACTTCTTGCAGACCTTACGAATTTTTTGGCGGCGAGGTTGCCTGAGTTAGACCGTCTTCTAGCGACTCGGACCCAGCCCGAACAGGGGTATTTGAGAGTGACTGCACAGGCATGATTCCGTTCGAACTTCCCGACTACAGCGCCGACTGGTGGCCGATCTACCTAGAGCCGATTCCTGGCTCGGGCGAACGATTGACCATTGCTGTCATCACTGTCGGCCGAGATGGTCAGCGGCAAGTACGTTCGACTCTACCAAAGGCGGCGCTCACAATGTTGTACGGTGAGCACAGCACCGGAATGATGGCTGTCGTCGTCCAGACTTTGGAGCGAGTGCAGCGACAGCTCGATGAGCACACCGATCCGAAGAAGATAACGCTTCCTTTTGGAGGTGTTTTCCTCGGCCAGCCTCGCGACGCGCTTGCCGACGATATCAACGGGGTCTTCGACCAGGCCATTCGACTCACTTCGAGCTTGGGCGTGACGGCGTTCGGGGAAGCGAACTCACGGACAAGCGAAGTGGCGAGGGTGTTCGCTGAGTGGTCGTTGAAAGTTCGCGAAAGCGTGCTTCGCAAGCACGCTACCTGGGATGAACGATTCGAACGCAACGTCAAGGTTTCTGGCAAGAAGAGCGCGCGGATCAGCTATATGCACCATGAATATGCGGCGAATTTCGGCGTGATCCGGCCGCGACAAGGGGCTGATATCCGAGCGTTGAAGATCAAAATATTCGACCTTGAGCAAGTCAGGCGGCAGAATCCATTGACGGTTAGGCAGGTAGAAGTATTGGTGGGTGTGCCAAATGAAGCCACACCAGGATTGACTACTCGAGACGCTCGCAGCATCAGCGAGAATTTCGAATACATCTACTATGAAGGTCGAGCCCGTGACATCGTGGTCAGGAAATTCGATTCGCCACGAGAGGTCGCTAAGCACCTCGTCAAGCAAGCAGCGTAAGTCCGAGTTCGATCGTTGTTGCCCGCACATGCGGGCTTTTTTTTTGGAAAAGATATGGCATTGCCTCTTTACAAAAGATATGGCATTGCCTAATATCACTCCATCGCAGCCCGGCTGCCCTTGGAGTGAACCGCCATGCAGGCTCTCGTCGTTGGAAAGGCCGTCGTCAAGTGCGATGCCGCCGGGCTCATCAGCCTGACGGACCTGTTCACCGCCGCGCAAGCGCAGGGTTTCGCGATTGGCAAACTCGACCCGCGCGCGTGGACGCGTAGTCCGCGTGCAAAGACGTCCGGAACGACAGGGAAGGTTTCAGTCTCTGGCGGCCCGGGGTGGGACTTCATCTCGACCGTCGCCGGCACTCTTAATGTGGCCGCAACTCACATTTTGAAAGCAACGCGCGGCAAGGGCGGTGGCACGTTCGCCCATTGGCAGATCGCCCTGGCATACGCCAAGTACCTGTCTCCCGAACTTCACATGCAGGTCAACGAGGTATATGCGCGCGCCAAGGCTGGCGACGTCACCCTCGCAGACGAAATCGCAGATCGCGCATCGCCCGCCCAGCAGGAGTGGCTGGCAAAGCGGGTGCAGGGAAAGGTCGCGCGCGCCCGCTTCACCTCGACTCTGTCTGAGCACGGTGTGACTGGTCGCGGTTTCGGCGACTGCACGAATGCGATCTACCGCGGCACTCTCGGCGGCTCGAAGAAGGAGATCTGCCAAGCGAACGGCCTCGACTACAAGAAGGGCCGCAGTCTCCGCGACGTCATGAATATCGACGACCTGATTGCAACCAGCATGGCCGAGCTCGTCGCCGCCAAGCAGATCCAAAAATTCAACGTTCGTGGCAATCAGCCGTGCGCTGACGAATGTCTGCGTTCGGCCTCGAAGGTTGCCGCACTGATGCAATAACGCGATAGAGATACAGCCATGGCAAAGGCATTCAAGGCTGCCCGCTCCGAGCGCGCGGCCATTGTTGGAGAACTGCGTGCAAGCAACGACGCTTTGTACCGCAGTGCTCAGCGAGACACGGCGCGCACTGCGTCGTTTGTCGACTTCCATGCTGAACGCCTCGCGGCGGAGCGCCGTTGGATCGACCAACAGCTTGATCAGTTCGGGGTCCTTTGATGCGCGCACTGACCGAGGCCGATTATCGCGGCGCGGAGATGCTGAACAGGATCGTCGCGGCCGTCTGCGCGGCAGTGTTCGCCGCGATGGTCATGTTCCCGTTCGTTCAATAACTACAGATTTCGCAGTACGGCCGCGCGACCGGTTCGCGCATAACGAGGAGTCCACCATGCAACTCAACAAGCAACGCAACTTCATCGCAGCAGCCGTCATCGCACTCGCAGCAGCATCCCTCTTCACTGGCCACGCACAGGCGGCCGACTCGTTCGGCGTTGGCGGCGGCTTCAGCAGCTCGGTGACGCTCTCCGGCGGCTCGTCGGCGACCTCCGGCTCGAACGGCAACGGCTATTCGACGCAGTCCTCGAACAGCGCGGGCTACGGCTATGCGGCCGGCGGCACCGCGATGGGCGTGGGCGCGGTCGGCTCGTACGCCTACAACGGCGGCGCGGCCGTCGGCGCGGGTGGTTCGTTCTCGAGTGCGGTGGGTGGCAGCAACACGGCGTCGACCTCGAGCGGCTACACGTCGGGCGACGGTTATGGCGCCACGAAGGGCGGCGCGGGCGTCGACTACTCGGCCGGCGGTTACAGCGGCTTGAGCGGTTCGTACGCGTACTAATCCAGAAACGAAGAGGCCCCGAGTGGTTCGCAGCACTCGGGGCCTGACTCCACACGAGGAAGGAGCCGCCATGAATAAATTCACAGCCATCGCAATCGTAGCACTTCTGGGAGCAGCGAATGCCCACGCACAAAGCACTTCGTCTGCCACTCAAACCTCGACGTCGCAATCCGTGGCTCAGGGACAGATTGAGTTTAGCCAGTCGCCGGAGCACACGTCGTCAACTGTCAGAAACGTTTCATCGCCTGTTCTCGGCGCATACGCGTCGTCTTTCTCCCAATTCAACTGCGGGCAGACAACGCAGGGCGGCTTTGCTGTGGCGGGGTTCAGCGGCGCCTTCGGTTCGAGCAAGGACCAGCGGTCGTGCGTACTGGAAGTCGCTGCTGCTGAAATGACCCGGCAGTCCACCGTCGATCCCGACAACGCAGCCGCCCTGCGCAGCGCCGCGATCGGGATCCGCTGCCAGATCTCCAACGAGATTTACGACGCCATGCGCGACGCCGGCTTCGACTGCAAACGCAAGCCCAAGGAAATGGTCGATCGCACGGACACGCAGCCCGAATCCACCCGCGTCGCGGGTAACTGAAGAGGTCAGCAATGAAGCTCTTTTCGAAGCCTGCAGCACTTTCGCGCGATCGCGTCGAGGAACTGAAGTTGGAAGCGCTGCGCGCTCGGAATGAGCGTCGCCAGCGCGACGCGAAAGCAGCTCTGGATCGCCGTGGTGTCACGCCTCGCGTGGTGATCGGCCGTGGGCATGTCCCCCAGTCCGTCGCGCGCACCTACACGCACATGAACGTCCGAGGTCTCGCATGAACATCGTTGCTGCTTGGGGCGTCGCCGCCTTCCTTTTTGTTCTTTTCATTCGAGGTGCTTGTGAGAGCGCTGCGTCTTCGATTCACGAACTTCACGAACCGTCACCCGATCTTGACGATGCTGGCCACGATGCTTGTGCTCGTGCTGGCGTGGTCGATGTTGCCTGACGATCCGCCGTTCGACTCCTCGTACATGCCGGTCCTTCATTCGAAATCTGCTACGTGATGAGCTATCAACCGTCGAACCTGAGCATCCGAGCGTCATCGTTCGGGAAATTCTTCGACTGCGCGTATTCTTGGGAAGGTGAGCATCTGCTCGGGAAGCGCAAGCCTGCGGGTTTGCGCGCGCTGTTGGGAACCGGCGTGCACGCGGGTACTGCAGCTTTCGACAGCGCGCGCCTGGCGAATGCCGATATCTCACCGGACGATGCCGCTGGCGTGTTCGTCGACTCGCTGCACCATCCTGAATATGACGTCGATTTCTCGAACGACGAACTGAAGCTGGCGGAAGCGGAGCGCATCGGCCTTGTGCTGACGTCGCGCTATTGCACCGAGATCGCCCCGCAATTCCAGTACGTTGCGGTGGAGATGCGGCTCGAGCCGCTCGTGATCGATTGCGGGGGTGGCACAAACATCACGCTGACCGGAACGATGGACCGGGCGCGCGTCGCTGAATCAGACGACGGCACCATCATTCCCGACGTGAAGACCGGCACGCGCGTGGTGACGAACGGCGTAGCCAACATCAAGTCGCGTTCGGCGCAGACCGGCACTTATCAGCTCATGTACGAGCACACCGCCCGTGAGCGCACGGCGGGCGCACAGATCATCGGTCTCGGCACCACCTCGAAGACGCCGATCGCTGTCAGCGCGGTATTCGACGCACGCCGAGTACTCGTCGGCACTGACGAAGCACCAGGGCTGATCCAGTTGGCTGCGGACATGTTCCGTGCAGGCCTCTTTCCCCCGAATCCGCAGTCATACCTCTGCAGCAAGCAGTACTGCTCGCGCTGGGACAGCTGCATTTATCACGAGTAATCGGAGTATTCAGTGAACGCGACAACACAGGCCCGGCCCCTTTCCGATGTGATGCAGCAGCCCGACAGGCAGGCGCACCTCCCGATGATCCACCCGGGGTTTGACAGCCTTCAGGCATTCGAACTGATCCAGCGCGTTGCAAAAATGTTCGCGACGTCTGACCTGGTTCCCGAGTCGTATCGGAGTGTCATCGAGAAGACCGATCGATACGGCAACGTGAGCTCCACGCGCGAGAACCCGAAGGCCGTTTCGAACTGCATCGTTGCCGTGAACATGGCGTACCGCATGCGCGCTGACCCGCTCATGGTGATGCAGAACCTGTCGATCATCGAGGGGCGCCCGTCCTGGTCGTCACAGTTCGTGATCGCGCAAATCAACAACTGCGGACGGTTCACGCCATTGCGATTCGAGATCGTCGATCTGGGCGAGAAGGAGGTCGAATATATCTCGTTCGAGTGGAAGGAGAAGGACAACGGAAAGCGTTACCGCGAAGAGGTCACGCAGACGGTCAAGATCAGCGACAAGCAGTGCATCGCATGGGTCGAAGAGAAGGCCACCGGGGCGCGCCTCGAGTCCTCGCCGGTGTCGATCGAACTCGCTGTGCGCGAAGGCTGGTTCACGAAGAACGGCAGCAAGTGGCGGACGATGCCGGACCAGATGCTCCGCTATCGAAGCGGCGCGTTCTTCGGCCGCATCTATGCGCCGGAACTTCTCATGGGCCTGCAGACCGAGGACGAGGTTCGCGACACCATCGACGCCGTAACGCAGCCTGACGGCTCGATTGCAGTCGATGTTGACGCACTGCGTCGTGCATCGGTGTCTCCCGCGGCCGCCCGTGCGGAAAGGCCGGAACCCGAAGGCGCCCCCGATGATTCTCCAACTGGTCGTGGAACCGAAGACGGCGCACCTCAAGACCCGCATCAGAAACGTGCTGACGACGGCGCGTCGACGCCACTTACGGAAGCTGAAATCACTGAGCGTCTCAAGTCTGCTGCGAGCACGGACGAGTTGACCGCCGCGATCGCGCTGATCGCCGATGTGCCTGACCCTGAAGCGGAAAAGCGCCTGACCGCGATCGCAAACGACCTGAAGTCCCGCTTCCAACGCAGCGGCCGTCGTTCGCGCGGCGCTGGCCCGAGCGTCGAGTAATCACGGTTTTCACAGGAGCACTGCATATGCCATTCGAAACGGACACGCAGCTGACCAAGCTGATGCACATCAACATCCGCACTGAGAAGCACGGCGACGAGAGCGTCACGGGCGTTGATCTGAGGTTCAGCCTCAACACCACGAACGATGCACTCGCGATGTTCTCGTCGACGCTGAAGTCTGCTCTCTACATGAAGGATGACTCGCCGCAGGGCGAGATTGAGCCGGACGCGAGCCATCTGACGATGCTCAAGAACCCGCGGATGGGCGCGATCAAGTGGGACGAGAAGTATGACCACGCGCGCGTGGTGGTTCATCACGGCGCCAGCGGCCGCGAAGACATCGTGTTCGGGGACGCGAAGGTGAACAAGTTCGTCATCGAGCCGAAGGAGGGCGGCACCGTCGTCATCGGCTACCGCGTGCAAGGCAATCCCACCGAGGCTGAGATCGGCAAGCTGACCAGCGTGCTGAATCAGGAGGTCCAGGTGACCGTCGATCCGGAAGGCGGCGATGAGGCCGATGACGGCGACACCGATACGGGCGCCGGCGCGAATGCGGCGGCAAAGGAGGTCGAGGCCCAGAAGAATCCGGCCAAGCGCCGCGGCCGCCGCAAGCAAATGGACCTTGTCGAGTAACAGTTCAATGGGAGCCACGGACCGGCTGCGTGTGTAGCGCGCAGATTCCCCGCGTACGGATCCATGCACGACGTTCGTGCGCTCCCACCCACCATCGAGAATCGATATGCGAATTCACCAGATCACTGCGAAGAACTTCGTCGGCGCGCACGATGTCGACGTGACGATCGACACGCCCGTCACCCTTTTTGCCGGACAGAACGGCGCGGGCAAGAGCAGCCTGAAACAAGCAATCGACGCTGCCCTGTTGGGGCACATGGGCCGCGTCACGCTGAAGAAGGAATATGGCGCAGCCGTCAGCGAGGGAGCCAAGAAGGGCCTCGCCACGGTCGAGACGGATGCCGGAGTTGCGACGTTCGCGCTGCCCGATGGGAAGCACTCGGCGCCGCTTACCGCCTACCTGGGCGCGCTTCCGTTTCTGCTCGAGCCGTCGCGCTTCGCTCGCGCCACGGCCGACGAACGCCGCACTTTCCTCTTCGAACTGACTGGACTCCGGGCGACGCCCGAGGTCGTGAAGAAGTTGTTGCTCGAACGGCAGTGCGACGAGAAGCGCATCGAAGCGGTGCTGCCCATGCTGCGCGCCGGCTTCCCCGCGGCCGTCGACTTCGTCAAGGATAAGGCGAAGGAAGCTAAGGGAGCATGGAAGGGCGTCACGGGCGAGCAGTGGGGCAAGGAAAAGTCCGAGGGCTGGGCAGAAGAGGTGCCGCGTTTCGACGCCGCGCGTCATGCTCAGGTCCTGAAGGAACTGGAATCGGCGGACGCTCGGTTGCAGGATGTGAATCGGGAGTTCGGCGCGCTTCATGAGAAGCACCGCACATTCGCATCATCGCGTGCGGCGCACGAACGCAACCTCGAAACGGCGCAAGGTCTCGTGCGGCTGGAAAAGAAGCTCGAGTTCGACAAGGGCGAGCTCGCGAAGGCGGAACAAGCTTTGACCGATGCGCAGGGCCGCGCCGGCTCCGCGCCGCGAAAGGGGCTGGTGCACGAGTTGGCATCTGCCGTCGGCATGTTCGCGGCCATCATGTCGGATTCCGACGGCGTCGCTGGCTACCACCTGAACGGCGAGGTCGCGGGGTGGGACGAGTTCGACCTCGGCCCCGTCGCGGCCGCGATGTCTGCGTACGAGAAGCAGTATGGCGCCATCGGCGAGGCCAGCGACGAAAAGGCCCGCGAATCGCTTCCGACTCTCGTCTCGGCGCGCGACACAATGCTGCGTTCGGTCGCAAATGACGAGCGCGATATTGCCGCTGCCCGGGCGGCCGAAGAGGCGCTCAAGCTGACCGCCGATGCCGATCCGGTGTCCGACGAGGATCTTGGCGCAGTGCGGACGGCGTTGTCCGAGGCCACGAACATCCAGCGCAAAGTGCGCGAGGAGTTGGACAGGCTGAACGCCACGAAGCAAGCCGCCGACGCGGCCGCTGAGAACACGAAGAAGGCCGCCGCGCACCACGCCGACGTGATCGGCTGGCTGGCGATCGCGGATGCGCTCTCGCCTGACGGTATCCCGGGCGACATGCTGTCGAAGGCTCTCGAGCCGATCAACACGAAGCTCGCTGACTTCGCGCACTTCGCTGCCTGGCCGGTGCCGTGGATCGATTCCGGCATGGCGATCCGCGCCGGCGAGCGACTCTACTCGCTTCTGTCGGAGAGTGAGCAGTATCGCGTTGATGCGTTGCTCGCGCTGACGATCGGTGTGATCTCCGAGACAAAGCTCGTGTCGTTCGACCGGTTCGACGTGCTCGACCTGACCGGTCGATCCGATCTGCTTGCGCTCCTGGATGACATGGCGACGCAAGGGGAGCTTGAGACGGCACTCGTGTTCGCGACGCTGAAGAAAGTTCCGGAAGGTCTGAACGACACCATGCGTGCGCACTGGATCGCCGATGGCGAGCTGCTCGCGGCAAACGTTGCGGAGGCAGCGTGAACGCCATCATCTTCGATACCGAAACGACGGACGCGAACGAACCGCAGTTGATCGAGGCGGCGTGGATCCGCGCGCACATCTGCGGCAACCGCATCGAACTGGGTGAAAGCTTTGAGCGCCGCTACAAGCCGTCGAAGGAAATTACGTCGGGAGCAATGGCGACGCACCACATCCTCGACTCCGATCTTATCGGATGTCCCCCGAGCAGCACCTTCGCGTTGCCTGACGACGTGACCTACATCATCGGACACAAGGTCGACTTCGACTGGGAGGTCATTGGCTCGCCGGCGCACGTGAAGCGCATCTGCACGCTCGCGCTGGCGCGCAACCTCTGGCCACACGCGGACAGCCACAGCCTGACCGCGCTCATGTACCGCCTGTCCATCGATCGCGCTAGGACACGCGAACTCGTGCGCAACGCGCATAGCGCGCTCACCGACTGCGGCCTCTGTGGCTGGCTGCTGTGCGCGATGAATGACGCGGCCGGACCATTCGAAAGCTGGGAGGCGCTGTGGACGTACTCGGAGGCCGCCCGCGTGCCCGAGATCATGCCGTTCGGCAAGCACAAGGGCGAGCACATCAAGGCGGTCCCGTCGAGCTATCGACAGTGGCTTCTCAAGCAGCCCGATGTCGATCCGTACCTGCGCAAAGCACTGGAGGCCGCGTGACGACGACCGAGCCCATTTACGAGGCGCTGAAGCGCCTCGAGCACGCCGACTTGCCGCAGGTCGATCGCGAGATGTTGCGGCCAGCGTTCGCTGCGCTGCATGGCGGCGTGGCCCTCGCGCTGCCCGAGCGTGTGATCCATCGTGTGCGCGAGTTGGACCGTCAGTTCGGCGCCGCGGCGGCATGAACGCCCGGCGCCGCGCGGCCCGCGCCGCATTCGATCGCTACCAAGCGGCGAACGAGCCTCCGGCGGCGCTTGTGCATGAGCTGCTCGGCGCGGTGGCCGCGATGGTGGCCGCCGACACCGAGCGGAAGGTTTCCTACATCGTGGACGGCTATGCAGTGATCCGACAGGCGGAGCCGATCAGCTCGTATGGCCGTCGCGGATCAGGCGCTTGATGATGGGCGCCATGGCCGGATCCTCGGGCTCGCCGGCTTCGATCCAGTCCGCGTATGCGTTGATGTCGTGGGTGAACGGCGGCTCGCCGCGCCCCTTCCGGATAGCGTTCGTGGTTCCGAAGATTGCGCGAGTCTCGGAGAGCCCCGCAATGATCGTCTGGTACGCCGCGTCGTCCGCGGGATCGGTGTCGAAATTATCCATGCCAAGGTTTTCGGCAGGCGCTACAAAAACTTGAGGTTCTCAGATGACGAAGCGAAAGCCCGGATCTACGCCGCCGCGCCGGTTCTGGATCCCCGAAGAGATCGAGCAATTGCGTCGCGAGTATGCCGACCGTCGGACCGCCGAACTGGCCGCCGTGTTCCGTTGTTCCACAGCACGAGTCCACGCGAAAGCGGCGGACCTAGGGCTGCACAAGTCCGAGGCATTCATGGAGTCGGATCGCAGCGGGCGCATTCAGCGCGGCGAACAGCATCCAAACATGCAGGCTACTCAGTTCAAACCTGGGCATCAGCCGTGGAGCAAAGGCACGAAGGGAATCGTCGGCACGCACCCGAACACGCGGCGCACCCAGTTCAAGAAAGGCTCGATGAGCGGCGCGGCCCAGCACAACTACGTGCCGATCGGTTCTGAGCGCATCAATGCGGATGGCTACCTCGAGCGCAAGGTGAATGATGAACATCCCGTGCCGGCGCGGCGCTGGGTAGGCGTCCACCGGCTGGTGTGGGAGGCAACAAACGGTCCTGTTCCATCGGGTCACGTCGTGTGCTTCCTGCCGGGCCGGCGCACCGCCGATCGCGGCAAGATCACGCTCGATGCGCTTGAGCTCGTTAGCCGCGCCGAACTCGCGCAACGCAACCACCCGCGCAACCGAGATCCGGAATTGGCGAAGCTCGTGCAGCTCAAGGGCGCGATCACGCGCCAAGTCAATCGTATCGCCCGCGAGGCGAAGGAGAAGAAATCGTGAGCAACAACATCAACACTGTTCGTCAGCATCTGCTCGACACCCTCTCCGATCTGCGTAACCGCGAAAACCCCATGGACGTCGAACGGGCACGAGCCGTCGCCGACGTCGCGCGCGTCCTGGTCGACAGCGCCAAGGTCGAGGTCGATTTCATCAAGGCGACCAGCGCCGGCGGCTCGGACTTCATGCAGCCCGAACACACGACCATCCAAGGCGACACGCTTCCGAACGGGATCGCCAGCATCACGCGGCACGCACTGAAAGGTTGATGCCATGCCCTGCACACCCTTCCGCCTGCCCGGTGGTACATCCGGGATCGTCTGCACGCGCGGCCGAGCGCGCACGAAGCGCTGCTCAGTGGAGGGATGCCACGCGACGAGCGTCTACCAATGCGACTTCCGGACCCGCCCCGGAAAGACGTGCGATCGGAACCTTTGCGCGGTGCATGCGCACGAGGTCGGCGAGGACACCCATCTTTGCCCGACGCACCTGGTGGATACCAGCGGCCGTACCAATCGGCCACAGGGCGAGCTGTTCTCCGACGAGGTCAAGCCGTGAATCATCGTGACATCAAGGAAGCCATGCTGCTGCCCGGCGAGACCATCGACGTACGCGTGCGGCGACCCGTGCTGGCGTTTCCGTCACGAGATCCGCGGTGGTTCTCTTGATATTGCGATCGATGCACTGATCGACGCGTAGAGCGAAGAGGGGAACTGAGATGGCGAACAACCAAGTCTCGTACGAGCTCACGCGGACCAACATCATCGCGCGCATGAATCGCGGCACGAAGTACACCGCGTATCAGCTCGCTGCAAAATTCAAGGTGCCGACTGACTTCATCCGGCCGAGGGTGCTCGAGCTGGTGGAGGAGGGCGCGCTCGTGCTGGAACGCACGCCGCGCAATCTGATCTTCATCCGGCCGGCTGATAGCCAGCAGGCGCAGGCGCCGGTGCCCGACGAGCCGGAGATGTTCCTCAGCGTGGCCGCGCCGCCGGCGCCGCCTGACATGGTGGGCGTGCTGACCGGCTACGCGCGCGAGTTGACGTCCCGTGCGGAGTTGGCGTTGCTGGAGCGGAAGAAACGATGAACTTCGAACTCTGTAGGACGATAGCTTGCGACCGGCTTGCGTTGAAAAGCCTAATTGCCTCGCTTTTTTCGCCGCGTAATTCGACCAGACCAAGTTTCATGTCCTGCTTCGATGACACGGACTTCGTTGATAAGGGAATTGAGACTCACAACCAACGTGGTGACGCCCAACTCGATTTCATCGATTACGCCATCGGAAACGTGCCGTTGGGAGCCCATATCAGAGGCTGCAGAGGCAATCCATCCTGCGACACCTTCGAAGCATCTGTGAGCATGGACGAACGCCATGACCGCATTTGGGGTGGGGAGATTGTGGACCTCGACGCTTTCGAGCAAGCGGCTCACCTGAGTAAAGTCGGACGGCTAATAGACGTTCGAGAAGTAGCTAAATCCATCGTCATTTCCGTCGATGGCCTTCTTCGCAGCCTCGACCAGCTTCAGGCCGATCTTCACGACTTCGACGGTCGCGCGGAATCTTTGCGCGGAGGCGAATCTTTGTTCCTTTCTCGCGGCATAAGTTTGATATGCGGGTATCCCAATCGCGACGACGAGACCGAGGATTGCCCCCGCGAATTGCGCCCACCCGGACAGCTTCTCATGTTGTTCAAGCCAGATTAGGAAGGCATTCATGCGTGAACTCCCCATTTTGTTTTCTGGCGCGATGGTACGTGCGCTTCTCGACGGTCGCAAGACGCAGACGCGGCGCGTCGTGAAGCCGTCCGGCGCGCATCACATCTTCCAGTTTCGCGGGAAAGATGAAGCGCGCAGCGCCGACGAACCGACCGGCGAATGGGCTTGGTGCAGCGCGGCGCACGTCGTAAGCGATCACATCCGCTGCCGATATGGGAAGCCCGGCGACCGGCTGTGGGTGCGCGAGACGTTCATCGCCTTTGGCCGCTGGGAAACGCGCTTCAGCGAAAAGAAGGGGCGCGACGAGTGGCACTTCATGGACATGACGCTTGAAACCGGCCAGGCGTATCGCTTCGACGGTGCGCTGCCCAATGCGAAGCGCGCCGGTGCGGCGCCGGCTTGGTGGCGGCGCCCTTCGATCCACATGCCGCGCGCCGCGTCGCGCATCACCCTCGAAGTCACCGGCGTGCGCGTCGAGCGCCTCGACCAGATCACCGAAGACGACGCCCGGGCCGAAGGCGCGGCGCCCGCCTGGCTGGATGTGGACGGCGAGACGGTGAACCTTGGCCAGCCCACCTATCGACAAGGCTTCGCGCGTCTCTGGCGCGACATCAACGGCGATGAGTCATGGGACGCCAATCCGTGGGTCTGGGTTGTCGAGTTCATGGTTTGCGCCGCAATCGGACAGACGGCGAATGCAGATGAAAGTGCCGGCAGCGGGACCAGGACGGACATTCCCGCTGTAAGACCCTCGGATGACACAGCTAGCCTTGGGACCGGCAACGACATATTACACCTCGCGGATGATCGGGAAGATCGCGGAGAGAGAGCGTGAGCGAATACAGCAAAATTGAGTGGACTGATCACACGTTCAATCCGTGGGAAGGTTGCCAGAGGGTGGGCCCGGGCTGCGACCACTGCTACGCCGAGACGCGCAACGCGCGGTTCGCTGGCGGCACGGCGATCAACTGGGGACCTGGCGCGCCGCGGCGGCGAACGTCGCCCGCCAACTGGCGCAAGCCGCTCCAGTGGAATCGCGACGGCACGTTTTACGCGCTGCACGGCCGCCGCCAGCGCGTCTTCTGCGCATCGCTCGCCGACGTGTTCGACAACGCCGTCGATCCGCGCTGGCGCCTTGACCTGTTCGACCTGATCGATGCGACGCCAAACCTCGACTGGTTGCTGCTCACAAAGCGGATTGGCAACGTCGCTGTGATGCTGGAAGACGTCGCCGCGCGGCAGTTCGATCTAGATCGACTGCACGCGCCGCGCGCGCGCGACAACGTCTGGCTCGGCGCGACGGTCGTCAACCAGGCCGAAGCCGACCGCGACATCCCGAAGCTTCTCGCGGTACCGGCGCGTGTCCGGTTCCTCTCGATGGAGCCGCTGCTCGGCCCTGTCGACCTGCGCTTTCCGACTAAGACATGGGCCCCGGATAGATGCAATCACTGCTGCAACGGTGATCGCTGCGACGAGCCCGCGCACTACGCGCGCGAGCGCTGCCCATTTTGCCGCGGGACCGGGCGCCAGAAGATCCTCGATTGGGTCATTGCTGGCGGCGAGAGCGGCCCCGGCGCGCGACCGATGCATCCGGAATGGGCGAGATCGCTGCGCGAACAGTGCGCTGCTGCGGACGTGTCGTTCCTGTTCAAGCAGTGGGGGGAGTGGGTGTCAGTCAGCGAAGTCGCCGGCCCGGGAGAGCACTTCTCATTCGACGACGGCGCGACCGTGCGGCGGACCGGGAAGAAACTCGCCGGTCGCACGCTCGACGGCGTTACGCACAACGGGTTCCCCAAGGCAACGGAAGGCATGAGGCCGCGATGGTACGGTTCATAACAGTCGAAAAAATGGCGGCTGATACGGGTTATACGAAAACCGCCATCTACAAGAAGTGCAATGAGGGCGTGTGGCCCGAGGGAGTCGTGTGGCACAAGGCGCCGGACGGCCGAGTGCTGATTGACACGGAAGGATATGAAAAATGGGTCGTGACGGGAGGGGCGTTAAACCGGCCTCAAAGTCAAGTATCGAAATCTCGTTCATCTACGAGGGAAAGCGCTGTCGTGAGCGAATCCCGCTGCCGCCTACAGCCGCTAACCTAAAGAAGGCGGAGAACCATCGCTCGGCGATCCTCTATGAGATTTCACGCGGCACATTCGACTACGCACAAGTCTTTCCGAATTCGAAGCGTGCTGCGGAGATGGCCTTTCCTGGCCAGTCCGTTGAAACCGTAGCGATTTATCTTGAACGTTGGCTGACGATTAAGAAAACGCAGATTGCCGCCAGCACATATCGTGATTACCACGGAATCGTCTTCAATCTGTTGATTCCGAGGTTTGGCAAAAAGCGCTTGCCGGAACTGCGGCGCGTCGATGTGAAAGAGTGGCTCGCAACCATTGACGATCAGCAAACCGAGAAGATTTCGAACAAACGGCTTGCCAACATCCAAAGTTGCCTGCGTTCGGCATTGCGCGACGCCGTCGATGATGAGCTCATCCAAAGTAATCCACTTGCCGATTTCACATTCGAAAGAAATGAGCCGCCGCGAGATCACGACCATGCGGACCCATTCGATGCCGAAGAGCAGGCGAAAATAGTCGCGAACGCGCGCGAGCCCCAGATCGCAAATCTGTTTCAGTTCGCATTCTGGACTGGTCTTCGAACGAGCGAACTCATTGCGTTGAACTGGGACGATATCGACTGGCATCGCGGAACGATTCGCGTCCGTAAGGCGCTGACGAGAGCGGCAAAAGGAAATCCAGAAACGACGAAGACTGTTGCGGGGCGTCGCGAAGTGAAGTTACTCGAACCCGCGCGCGCAGCGCTCATTGCTCAGAAGCAGTTCACGCTCTTGAAGGATGACGGCGCGGTCTTTCATAACCCTGGTTGGCGAGGGAGGCTCAGCGGGCGGTGGAAGGGCGACGACCAAATATGGGAGGCGTGGAAAACGACGCTCAAACGGGCAAAGGTCCGATACCGGAATCCCTATCAAACCCGGCACACCTACGCGTCGATGATGCTATCTGCCGGCGAGCGAGAACTATGGGTAGCGAATCAGATGGGCCACGCGGACACAACGTCGATCAAGCGCAATTACGGTCGTTGGATGCCTACGGCAGACCCCGAGGCGGGCGGAAAGGCGGTTGCCAAATTTGGCGGCTCGACGCAGGCAGAAAGCTGTCATTCCGGTAGCAAAACGGCGGAAATGTAGGCAAATAAATGACAGCTTACCAACCTTAACTATTTGATTTTCAACACAAAGGTTGGTGCGAGGAGCGGGACTCGAACCCGCACACCCTTGCGGGCGTCAGGACCTAAACCTGGTGCGTCTACCAATTTCGCCATCCTCGCATCACGGCTTGCGCGGCGGGGTTCTCGACGCCTTGCGGCCTGTCTCGATGCCCGGCGATGCCGCCGTGTCCGGCACCGGTCCAACGTGCCAAGCCCGAGATTCTAACCGATTCATCTGTCGATGTCCGGGAATTTGCGGCAATGCGGCGACGGCGCCGCGCCTGCGTCAATTGAGTCAATTGCGCGCGTGATGCTCTCCATGTGCATCATGAGATTGCGGCCTGCCGGCGCGCTGCCTACAATCTCGTCCGACTCTTCGCTTTGACCTCCACTCCGCTCTCATGACCCGCAACGCGCGCAATCGCTTCGTCGCCTGGCTCGGCATTGCCGCCATGTGGCTCGCTATTGTCGCGCCGGTCATCAGCCAGACGCTCGCGGCCCGTGCAGCCGCCGATGATCCGCTCGCGGCGCTCTGCGCCGTCTCGCCTTCCGGTCAAGCCGCGCATGCAACATCGGCGTTGCTGCCGTCGCACGATGCCGCAAGCCATCACGAAGACGCCGGCCATTTCGACGCCTGCTCCTATTGCGGCCTGCTTGCGCATCATTTGCCGGTCACGCCGGGCATCACGCCGCAGGCCGCGCGCATCGAGCGCGTGGCGCGCATGGCGCCGCGCGCGCAGATTGCCTCGATTCGTTCGAAGTCGTTCAACGCCGCGCGTCCACGCGCGCCGCCCGTCTTTTCCTGAACCCGTTCTTCGTCCGGTCCCACTGACGCCCGTCGCGCGCATGAGCACGACGGTCGCGTGACCGCTCGTCCGTCCTTTCAGGAATTCACGATGTTCCCGCTCATCACGCGCGCGCGGCAGTGTTCGCGCCGCCGTGGCTTCGCGCATTCACGCGCATGGCTTCCCATCTCGCTGATGGCGCACGCGGCGCTATCGGCCGCTGCTACGCCTGCCGCATCGGCAGTGGAGTCCGCCGATCCCACCGACACCGCCGACACCGCCTTTGCGCCAGTACACATCAGCGTGCAGTCCGCGCCGCGCGCGTCGTCGCTGGCCCCGAACCTGCCCGCGGCCGTCAACACCGTCACCGCCGACCAGTTCCAGTACTGGAACGTGACGTCGGCCGAAGACGTGCTCAAGTACGCGCCGAATCTGGCCGTGCGCAAGCGTTTCATCGGCGACCTCAATTCGACGATCGCAGTGCGCGGCGCCAGCAATGCGCAGACGGCGCGCGGCCTGGTCTATGCCGACGGCCTGCTGCTCGGCAACTTCCTCGGCAACCCGCGGAACTTCGCGCCGCGCTGGTCGATGATCTTCGCGGACGACATCGAACGCACCGACGTTATCTACGGCCCTTACTCGGCGCTTTATCCGGGCAATTCGATCGGCGCGACCGTGGCCATCACCACGCGCATGCCGACCCAATTCGCCTGGCCGCGCCCATACCACACGGGTTCGCCGTCCATGGCCAGCAGCACGCACTGATGCACGTAGAACGAGACGATCTCTCGAAGGAGCTCAGCGCGGAGTGGGTGCACGGCAACGGTCTCTATCGCTTCACGCTGTTCCAGGACGACGTGAAGAACACGATCCTCAGCCAGACCAACACGACCGTGATTCCTAACATCACTAACGTCCAGAACATCGACCGCGTGCGTTCGCGCGGCGCCGAGTTCGCCTATGAAGGCCAGGACGTGCTCGTGCGCGGACTCGATCCCGTGGCCAATGTCGCGTACACGCAGTCGAAGATCATCGCGAACAGCGGCAATCCGGCGTCGGTGGGGAAGTACTTCTATCGCATCCCGTTGTGGCGGGCGAATCTCGCGGCGACCTGGGCGTGGGCGTCGACAACCTGTTCGACGAACGTTATTACGTGTATCACCCGTATCCAGGGCGCACGTTTTATGTGGAAGGGCGCATCGGGATCTGATGCCATCGACCGGACACGCACAACCCCTTCAGAGAATCGCCATGCTCGCACCCGACACACCCGCCGCCGTTCATCCCGCTCACAGCGATGTCATCGCGCAGCGCCGCACGCTCTGGCGCTGGCACTTCTATGCCGGCCTGTTCGTCATGCCGCTGCTGCTCGTGCTCGCCATCACCGGCACGATCTACTGTTTCCAGCCGCAACTCGAACCGCTCATGTATCGCGACCGGATGGTCGTCGCGGATCCGCACGTGCCGCCCTTGCCGCGCGATGTCCTGCTCGCCAGGGCCGCCGCAAGCGAACCGCGCGGCGCCGTCGCGACGCTCGCGCAGATCGAAACTGACCGCACGCGCAGCGCCGAATTCGTGTTTCGCCTGCCTTCGGGCGAAAGCGAAAGCGTGTATGTGAATCCTTACGACGGCGCGGTGCTCGGCACGCTGTCGGTCGAGCATCGGCTGATGAAACAGGTGCGCGACCTGCATCGCGGACTGATGCTCGGCAAGACCGGCGAACTGCTGATGGAACTGGCCGGATGCTGGACGCTCGTGATGATCGGCACGGGCGTCGCGCTGTGGTGGCCGGATCGCACGAATGTCCGCCACGGCGGCGAGGGTGGCGTCTGGTTGCCGCGACTGTCGTTGAAGGGCCGCGCGTGGTGGCGCGACCTGCATGCGCTCGGCGGCGTGTGGCTGGCGGCGGGCGCGCTGTTCTTCGTGCTGTCTGGACTGCCGTGGTCGGGATCGTGGGGACGCGAGTTCAAGGCGCTCGCGACGTCCGCGTCGCTGGGTTATCCGAAAGGCGCGTGGGGCGAGGCGCACGTGCATTCGAGCGTGCCCGCGGCGCGCGCGCAGGAAGCCGATGCCCACGCCGCACATTCCGGACATGCCGGACACGCGATGCCGTTGACCATGGACGACCTGCCGCTCAAGCAGACGCCGTGGGCCGTCGGCGCGACGGCCGTGCCGGGCGGCATGGCGGCGCCGGTCGCGGCTGCGCGGCTGTCGCTGGATCAGGTGGTGGCGCTCGCCGCGCGCAACGGTGTCGCCGACGACTACGGCATCGCGCTGCCGAACACACCGGGCGGCGTCTATACGGTGTCGTCGTTCCCCGCCGATCCACGCGATGAACGCACGCTGCACATCGACCAGTACAGCGGCCGCGTGCTCGCCGACATCGCGTACCCGAACTATGGCCGCGTCGCGCAGTGGATCTCGTACGGCACGTCGTTGCACATGGGGCGGTATTTCGGTCTGGCGAACCAGATCGTCTGCGCGGCGATTTCGCTTGGACTCGCCGCGCTGGCGCTGACGGGTTTCGTCATGTGGCTGAAGCGCCGGCCGGCGCGGACTATCGGCGCACCGTCGCGTCCGGCGCGGCGTCCGCCGATGCGCGCCTGGCGCGGCGGCCTGACGCTGCTCGGCATGATCTTTCCGCTGATGGGCGCGACGATGCTCGCGGTGTGGTGCATCGACCGGATTGCTCTTGGCGGGAAGCGCGTGGCCGCGTGAGGCTCAACGCGAATCAGCGCGAACCAAACTTCAGCCGCGTGAGCTGCTCGGCTTCGTTGGCGAGCAGCCGCGCGGCGTCGCGGATGGCGGTGTCGAGCGTGATTGGGCCGGGCGCGGGCGAAAAGCATCCCTCGAAGAATTCCGACAAACGCGGCAGCGCCGCCGAATCCACCGCGCCCGACAGCAGCGACGCCGGCACGCTCGCCGCCCGCGCGTGCTTGCAGGCGATGAACGGCGCCTTGCCGTGCAGCGTCTGCACATCCGAACGGCCTTCGCCGGTGATGAGCCAGTTTGCGCCGGCGAGGGCGTCGTCGAGTGCGATCTCGCGCGCGACCACTTCCGCGCCCGTTTCGAAGCGCGCGCCCAGCATGTGCAGCGCGAAACCGAGCCCGCCCGCGGCGCCCGCACCGGGCGCGTCGCGCTTCACGACGCCCAGCGCCGGTTCCAGCAGATCCGCGAAATGACCGAGCGCGGCGTCGACCGGGGCGATCTGTTCCGGCGTCACGCCTTTCTGCGGACCGAAGATCGCGGTGGCGCCGTGCTCGCCGGTGAGCGGATTGTCCACGTCCGACATGCCGATGAACTGCGCCTCCTTCACACGCGGATCGAGCCCCGACGCATCGATGCGCGCGATCTTCGCCAGTGCGGAAGGCACCGGCTCGAGTTCGTTGCCGCCGGCATCGAGCAATCTGAGCCCGAGGCCGACGAGCAGGCCCGCGCCGCCGTCGTTGGTGCTGCTGCCGCCCAGCGCGACGTAGAAGGTGCGGGCGCCCGAGTCGAGCAGCGCGCGGATCGCCTCGCCCATGCCGAGCGTGCTGCGCTCGGTGACGGGCACCGCCATGCCGTCCGGATCGGTGATGCCGACCACTTCGGCCGTCTCGATGATCGCGCCGCCGTCGGCGAGCAGACCGGTCGCGGCGTCGCGCCGTGCCGCCGCCGCGCCGCGCACGTTGAGCAGGCGGCGCTCGCCGCCGGCGGCCAGCATTGCGTCGAGCGTGCCTTCGCCGCCGTCGGCCATCGGACGGATGCGGATCTCGGCGTCCGGCCGCGCGCGCCGGATGCCCTCGGCGATCGCGTCCGCGACGCCTTCCGCGGAAAGCGAGCCCTTGAACGAATCGGGAGCGATGACGACGACTGGAGCGGACATGACGTTGGACATGGTGTCTCGAATGTTCTGGTTTGAAAGTGGACGAACGCACGTGCGAGGCGTCACCGGCCATTCATTTATTGCATGCGCCTCATGCCTTTCGGTCATGGATTGCGCAAGGTGCCGATTGATCGCGTGAATCGTGCGCAGGCAAGCTTATCAGCGTGGCGCGCCGCGCAAAATAGCCGCGTGCGGATAACGGGGATTCTGCGCGCGCGGCGAAGCCGGGAAAACGCGGAATTACGCCGAATTCAGGCGCAAACGAGGCGTTTTTCGAGCCGTGCAGGGACGTCACGGGCGCTGCGCGGATGCGTCGGACAGAGCGGTCTGATTTGTTTGCTAAACTACTGGGCTCTGTTGGCTGACACCGTGTCGGGCGACGGCCCGGCACTCCGCGAGACGCTCACGACGCATTCAATGCGCTGCAATGCGCGCCGCGGTGCCGGTCACCGATCCCGGCCGGCGGCAGCAGCCGGATTCTGGGAACAGATCCGGCCAGAGCCCGCATCCGGACCCGCGCCTTTAGAACCGCGGAAGAACCGAACACCGAATTGACGTTTCACTTTAGGACGATTTCAGCCATGGCTAACGTAGTTGAGAACCTCGGCAAGCTCGAACGCCGCGTGACGATTTCCCTGCCGAAAGAGACAGTGCAGAAGGAAGTGGATTCGCGAATCCGCCAGTTGGCCAAGAACGTGCGCATGCCGGGTTTCCGCCCGGGCAAGGTGCCGCTCAAGATGGTGACCCAGCAGTACGCCGGCCAAGTGGAAGCTGAAGTGCTGAGCGACAAGGTCGGCAAGGAATTCTTCGATGTCACCCGCGCGGAAAACCTGCGCGTCGCAGGCCAGCCGAGCTTCGCGCCGAAGGTCGAAGACGCCGCCGACGCCTACGCGTTCGACGCCACCTTCGAGGTCTATCCGGACGTGAAACTGGGCGACGTCGCCGACGCTGAAATCGAACGCACGGTCACCACCATTTCCGAAGCCGAAGTGGACCGCACGCTGGACATCCTGCGCAAGCAGCGCGTGCACTTCCACGCACGCGGCGAAGCCGGCGAGCATGGCGACGGCGGCGGTGACACGGCCGCCAAGGAAGGCGACCGCGTGACGCTGGACTTCGTCGGCAAGCTCGACGGCGTCGCATTCGAAGGCGGCAGCGCGCAGGACTTCGCGTTCGTGCTGGGCGAAGGCCGCATGCTGCCGGAGTTCGAACAGGCTGCCACGGGGCTGAAGGTGGGCGAGTCGAAGGACTTCGACCTCAAGTTCCCCGAGGACTACCACGGCAAGGACGTGGCGGGCAAGACGGCGCAATTCACCGTCACGATCAAGAAGATCGAATGGCCGCATCTGCCGGAAATCAACGCGGATTTCGCGAAGTCGCTGGGTATCGAAGACGGTGACCTGACGAAGATGCGCGGCGAGATCAAGGACAACCTGGAGCGCGAAGCCAAGCGCCGCACGCAGCAGATCGTGAAGAACCAGGTCATGGACGCGCTGCTCAAGATTTCCGAACTCGACGTGCCGAAGGCGCTGATCGAGCAGGATCAGCAGCGTCTGGTCGAAATGGCCCGTCAGGACCTGCAGCAACGTGGCGTGCCGAACGCCGCGGACGCGCCGATCCCGGCCGAAATGTTCGCCGAGCAAGCCGAGCGCCGCGTCAAGCTGGGCCTGGTGCTGGCCGAACTGGTGAAGGCCAACGAGCTGCAGGCAAAGCCCGAGCAGATCCGCGCTGAAGTGGACGAATTCGCCAAAAGCTACGAAGACCCGAAGGAAGTCGTCCGCTGGTATTATTCGAACCAGCAGCGCCTCGCCGAAATGGAAGCGTTCGTCGTTGAGAGCAACGTCGTCGACTTCGTCCTCGGCAAGGCCAAGGTGACCGACAAGGAAGTCAGCTTCGAGGAACTGGCCAGCGCAACGGCGCAAGCCTGACGCGCGGTGGCAAGGGGCGTGCGAGTCGTGGGTTCACGGCTCTCACGCCTTTTTTGCATTAAAGTTTGGGCGTTTCCAGGCCGTTCTAGTGATGTTCCTTTGTCATCCAGTATCCCTATTCCGAACAAGGAAATTGCATGACCTTTCGCGCTGAATTGCTCGACACGCTGGCATCCCACGCACCACGGGACTTCGAAGCCCAGGCGCTCGGCCTCGTTCCGATGGTCGTCGAAACGAGCGGCCGCGGCGAGCGTGCCTACGACATTTATTCGCGTCTTCTCAAGGAGCGCGTGGTGTTCCTGGTCGGAGAAGTGAACGACCAGTCGGCGAATCTCGTCGTGGCACAGTTGCTGTTCCTCGAAAGCGAGAATCCCGACAAGGACATCAGCCTGTACATCAACAGCCCGGGTGGCTCGGTATCGGCCGGCATGGCGATCTACGACACGATGCAGTTCGTCAAGCCGGACGTCTCCACGCTGTGCATGGGTCTCGCCGCCAGCATGGGCGCGTTCCTGCTGGCCGCAGGCGCGAAGGGCAAGCGCGTCGCGCTGCCGAACGCCCGCGTGATGATCCACCAGCCGCTCGGCGGCGCACGTGGCCAGGCATCGGACATCGAGATCCAGGCGCGCGAAATCCTGTACCTGAAGGAACGTCTGAACCAGCTGTTGTCGCATCACACGGGTCAGCCGGTCGAGCGCATTGCGCGCGACACCGACCGCGACAACTTCATGTCGGGCGATGACGCGCAGGCTTATGGCCTCGTCGATCAGGTGTTGCACAAGCGTCCCTAAGCAGACTTGAGGGCGCACGAAGCGGCGCCGCGCCACACAGCGCTTCAACCAGGCCGCGCGGGTGCGAATCTGCGTGGCCGGATTGAAGGGCGTATCATGTAACAAGCGTGTCCGGAGGCGTACACATTTATGGCGGACAAGAAAGGTTCCAGTAGCGAAAAGCTGCTCTATTGCTCGTTCTGCGGAAAAAGTCAGCATGAGGTGAAGAAGCTCATCGCGGGCCCGTCGGTGTTCATCTGCGATGAATGTATCGACCTCTGCAACGAGATCATTCGCGACGAAGCGGCCGGTGCGGCGGAAGAGGCCGGACTGACCAAGTCCGACCTGCCGAGCCCGCAGGAAATCAGCGACATCCTCAACCAGTACGTGATTGGCCAGGAACGCGCGAAGAAGATTCTCGCGGTCGCGGTGTACAACCACTACAAGCGGCTCAAGCATCTGGACAAGAAGGACGACATCGAGCTGTCCAAGAGCAACATCCTGCTGATCGGGCCGACCGGCTCCGGCAAGACGCTGCTCGCGCAGACGCTGGCGCGCATGCTGAACGTGCCGTTCGTCATCGCGGATGCCACGACGCTGACCGAAGCCGGCTATGTCGGCGAGGACGTCGAGAACATCATTCAGAAGCTGCTGCAAAACTGCAACTACGAAGTCGACAAGGCGCAGCGCGGCATCGTCTATATCGACGAAATCGACAAGATCAGCCGCAAGTCGGACAACCCGTCCATCACGCGCGACGTGTCGGGCGAAGGCGTCCAGCAGGCGCTGCTCAAGCTGGTCGAAGGCACGATGGCGTCGGTGCCGCCGCAAGGCGGACGCAAGCATCCGAACCAGGACTTCATCCAGGTCGACACGACCAACATCCTGTTCATCTGCGGCGGCGCGTTCGACGGCCTCGAAAAGGTCATCACCGACCGCACCGAGAAGACCGGCATCGGTTTCGCAGCCAGCGTGAAGAGCAAGCAGGACCGCGACGCGGGCGAAGTGCTGCGTGACGTGGAACCCGAGGATCTGATCAAGTTCGGTCTGATTCCTGAGCTGATCGGCCGCCTGCCGGTGGTCGCCACGCTCGGCAAGCTCGACGAAGCTGCGCTTGTGAAAATCCTGATCGAGCCGAAGAACGCGCTCGTGAAGCAATATCACAAGCTGTTCGCCATGGAACGCGTGGAACTCGAGATCCGTCCGGCGGCGCTGCAGGCCATCGCGCAGAAGGCCATCCGTCGCAAGACGGGCGCGCGCGGGCTGCGTTCCATTCTGGAACAAGCGTTGCTCGACGTGATGTACGAACTGCCGACCATGAAGGGCGTCTCGAAGGTGATCCTCGACGACAACACCATCGACGGCGACGGCAAGCCCCTGCTCATCTATGAAGATGCGCCCAAGGTGGCGGGTTCCAACTGAAGCAGGCTGTGGCTCGGCGAGAGGCCGTTCATGGCAACGTGAACGGCCTTTTATTTTTTTCGGTTTATTGTGTGGACGTGACTGACGCGATCTTTGACTACCGACTTTTCCCTTCCGATAAAGGCTTGCAATAGCTCTGAACGGCCTTACTTACGACTGAACTGATTCCACTCATGGGGAAATGAAATGTCAGGAACCCAACTCCTCCCGCAGGAACGCATTACGCTGCCGCTGCTCCCGCTGCGCGACGTAGTCGTTTTCCCGCATATGGTGATTCCGCTCTTCGTCGGGCGACCCAAGTCGATCAAGGCCCTCGAAGCCGCGATGGAAGGTGGCAAGCACATCATGCTGGTCGCCCAGAAGACGGCGGCGAAGGACGAGCCGACCGAAAAAGACATGTATGAAGTGGGATGTATCGCCAACATCCTGCAAATGCTGAAGCTGCCTGACGGCACCGTGAAAGTGCTCGTCGAAGGCCTGCAGCGCGCGAAGACGCTCACGATCGAAGAACAGGAAACGCAGTTTTCCTGCGACGTGATGCCGCTCGAACCCGATCACGCCGACAGCGCAGAAACCGAAGCGCTGCGCCGCGCGATCGTGTCGCAGTTCGATCAATACGTGAAGCTCAACAAGAAGATTCCGCCGGAGATCCTGACGTCGCTGTCGGGCATCGACGAAGCGGGTCGTCTGGCGGACACCATCGCGGCGCATCTGCCGCTCAAGCTCGACCAGAAGCAGCACATCCTCGAGATGTTCCCGGTCATCGAGCGGCTCGAGCATCTGCTCGCGCAACTCGAAGCCGAAATCGACATCCTCCAGGTCGAAAAGCGCATCCGTGGCCGCGTCAAGCGCCAGATGGAAAAGAGCCAGCGCGAGTATTACCTGAACGAGCAGGTCAAGGCCATCCAGAAGGAACTGGGCGAAGGCGAAGAGGGCGCGGATCTCGAGGAACTCGAGAAGCGCATCACCGCCGCGCGCATGCCGAAGGAAGCCAAGAAGAAGGCCGACGCCGAGCTGAAAAAGCTCAAGCTGATGTCGCCGATGTCCGCGGAAGCGACCGTCGTGCGCAACTACATCGACACGCTGATCGGCCTGCCGTGGCGCAAGAAGAGCAAGGTCAACAACGACCTGACCAACGCCGAGCGCGTGCTCGACGAAGATCACTTCGGCCTCGAAAAGGTCAAGGAACGCATTCTCGAGTATCTCGCGGTCCAGCAACGCGTCGAGAAGGTGAAGGCGCCCATCCTGTGTCTCGTCGGGCCTCCGGGCGTCGGCAAGACCTCGCTCGGGCAGTCCATTGCCCGCGCCACGAACCGCAAGTTCGTGCGCATGGCGCTGGGCGGCGTGCATGACGAATCCGAGATTCGCGGTCACCGCCGCACCTATATCGGTTCGATGCCCGGCAAGATCCTGCAGAGCCTGACCAAGGTCGGCGTGCGCAATCCGCTCTTCCTGCTCGACGAAGTCGACAAGATGGGCATGGATTTCCGCGGCGATCCGGCCTCCGCGCTGCTCGAAGTGCTCGACCCGGAACAGAATCACACGTTCGCGGACCACTACATCGAAGTGGACTTCGACCTGTCCGACGTGATGTTCGTCGCCACGTCGAACTCGCTGAACATCCCGCCGCCGCTGCTCGACCGGATGGAAGTCATCCGTCTGTCGGGTTACACGGAAGACGAGAAGGTCAGCATCGCGCAGCGTTACCTGCTGCCGAAGCAGAAGCGCAACAACGGCCTGAAGGAAGGCGAGATCGAAGTCACGGAGCAGGCTATCCGCGACATCATCCGCTACTACACGCGTGAAGCGGGCGTGCGTTCGCTCGAGCGTGAAGTGTCGAAGATCTGCCGCAAGGTCGTGAAGATGCTGCTGCTCAAGAAGGCCGAGGGCGCCGTGAAGGTCGACGGCTCCAATCTCGATACCTTCCTCGGCGTGCGCAAGTACGACTTCGGTTTGGCCGCGAAGGAAAACCAGACCGGTCAGGTCACGGGTCTCGCGTGGACGGAAGTGGGCGGCGATCTGCTGACTATCGAAGCGGCCGTGATGCCCGGCAAGGGCGGCGTGATCCGCACCGGTTCGCTCGGCGACGTGATGAAGGAATCGGTGGAAGCGGCGCGCTCGGTCGTGCGTTCGCGTTCGCGTCGTCTCGGCATTACGGACGAGTCGTTCGAGAAGAAGGACATCCACATCCACGTGCCCGAAGGCGCGACGCCGAAGGACGGTCCGTCCGCCGGTATCGCGATGACCACGGCGCTGGTGTCGGTGCTCACCGGTATTCCGGTTCGCGCGGATGTCGCGATGACGGGCGAAATCACGCTGCGCGGCGAAGTGCTGCCGATTGGCGGGTTGAAGGAGAAGCTGCTGGCGGCGCATCGCGGCGGCATCAAGCTCGTGCTGATCCCGGAAGAGAACACCAAGGATCTGGCCGACATCCCCGACAACGTGAAGAACGCCATCGAGATCGTGCCGGTGCGCTGGATCGACCGCGTGCTGGAACTGGCGCTCGAACGCACGCCGGAAGCGCTGCCCGAAGAAGAGGCGAAGGCTGCTGCACCCGTCGCTGCCGAACAGCAGAAGGATGCGCCGGCAGCAGGCGAGTTCGTGAAGCACTAAGCCTCTGTCCTGGAGTGCGGCGCGAGGTGATCGGCGCTGCATCGCTCAAGGCAGGACTCGAAACCCGCGGGATTTTCTCGCGGGTTTTTTATTGCCCGCGCCGTTTAGTGAAGCGCCTCCAATTCCCCGAAAGGCCCGCTGAATCAGGCTCAACCCTCGTTGACACCGCGCTTTCGGCTGCGTCTAATGAGCGCCGCATCCGGACACCATCCGGCTGACTACAGCTGTCATTACAACGTGCCATCAACGATTCGGGGATCATCATGAACAAGACGGAACTGATCGACCACATTGCGCAGGAAGCCGACATCTCCAAAGCCACCGCCGGCCGCGCGCTGGATGCGCTCATCGGCGGCGTGCGCGCGACGCTCTCGAAGGGCGGCACCGTGACACTCGTGGGCTTCGGCACGTTTGCGGTCGGCAAGCGCACGGCGCGCACCGGACGCAATCCGCGCACGGGCGCCGAGATCAAGATCAAGGCCGCGAAGGTACCGAAATTTCGCCCTGGCAAAGCTCTGAAGGATGCGCTAAACTAGCGGACTCGCTGGATACGGCGTCTCGCATGACGAGTCACTGAACCAGCGCAGCGCAAGTTGAAGAAGTCATCGGCCGGGTGCTTAGCTCAGTTGGTAGAGCGGCGCCCTTACAAGGCGTAGGTCGGGAGTTCGAGCCTCTCAGCACCCACCAGGTCTGCATGACATTACACACTCAACTCGCCGCAGGTAGTATCTGGAGCGGTAGTTCAGTTGGTTAGAATACCGGCCTGTCACGCCGGGGGTCGCGGGTTCGAGTCCCGTCCGCTCCGCCAGATTCAAACGAAAGTCTCGCACGCTTCACGGCCTGCGGGACTTTTGTTTTATGCGTCAGCGATGCTGTGCTTCCTGATTGCTGAATGCTTCGCCGAAACACTGCCGACGAGTGTGTCACAGAGACGCTCAACTCACTGATTCATCGGCCGTTTCGCCTCGCGCTTGCGGACCTCATCATCATTGCCGCCAGCCTCGCGCGGCCAATTCCCCGTCACCTTTCGCCTTTTCCCCGGCCACTGTTGTAATATCGAGCGTTTTGTTCCGACAACGCAGCGCTACATGCTCGACTTCTTCCGAAATCACCAGCGCCTGATGATGGCCCTGCTGATCCTGATCGTGGTGCCCGGTCTGGGTATCGTGGGTATCCAGGGTTTCAGCAACTTCTTCGACGAAAGCGCCTGGGTCGCCAGTGTCAATGGTCACAAGATCACCCGTCCCGAATTCGATAATGCCTTCCGCCAGCAAGTGGACCGCGCCCGTTCGATGCTCGGTGCGCAGTTCGACGCCAAGATGTTCGACACGCCCGAAGCCCGCGCCGCGATGGTCGACAGTCTCGTGCAGCAGCGCGCACTCGCCGACGAAACCCAGCGCCTGCATCTGACCGCCTCCGATGACGCCGTGCGCCGCGCACTGCTCGCCGACCCGGTGATCTCGTCACTGCGCAAGCCGGATGGCACCATCGACGTCGAGCGCTACAAGCAGTTGCTCGCCATGCAGGGCATGACGCCCGCGCAATACGACGAGCGCATGCGCTACAGCATTGCCACCGAGCAGATCCCGGGCAGCATTCAATCGACCTCGTTCACGTCGAAGTCGCTCGCGCAAAGCCTCACCGAACTTGCCGAGCAGAAGCGCGCGGTGCAGGGCATGTCGCTGCGCACGGCCGACTACACGGCGAAGATCCAGCCGACCGACGCCCAGCTCACCGCATACTACGACGCGCATCGCAACGCCTTCGCCACGCCCGAGACGGCCACGATCCAGTATCTGGTGCTGTCGCCGGGCGCGCTTGCGGCGGCCTCGAAGCCGAGCGACGCGGACCTCAAGAAGTACTACGACGACAACATCCAGCGCTACCGCACGGAAGCGCAGGTGCGCGCGAGCCACATCCTGATCAACGCAGCGAAGGACGCCAGCGCCGCCGACAAGGCCAAGGCCAAGCAGAAGGCCGAAGCGCTGCTCGCGCAGGTGAAGGCGCATCCGGACCAGTTCGCGCAGATCGCCCAGAAGAATTCGGAAGATCCGGGCTCGGCCAGCAAGGGCGGCGATCTCGGTTACTTCGCACGCGGCCAGATCGCGGGCGGCAAGGACTTCGACGACGCCGCGTTCAGCCTGAAAAAGGGCGAGGTGAGCAACATCGTCGAGTCGGACTTTGGCTATCACATCATCCAGGCCACCGACGTGAAGCCCGCTGTCACGAAGCCGTTCGATGAAGTGAAGGACGCGCTCGCCAAGGACTATGCGGCGCAACAGGGCGCGAAGGGTTTCGCCGACGACTCGCAAGGGTTCACGGACCTCGTCTACGAGAAGTCGAAGTCGCTGCAGCCGGCCGCCGACAAGTACAAGCTGTCCATTCAGACCGCGACCGTCGGTCCGAAGCCGAATCCGCAGTTGCCGCAGGACAGCCCGCTCAACAACGCGAAGTTCCTCGCCGCCGTATTCGCACCCGATGCGGTGAAGGAGCGCAACAACACGCAGGCCATCGACGTCGGCAACAACACGATGATCGCCGCGCGCGTGACCGACTACAAGCCGTCCGCCGTGCCCGCGTTCGACGCCGTGAAGGACCAGGTGCGCAAGCAGGTCATCGCGGAGATGGCGGCTGCCATGGCGAAGAAGGAAGGCGAGACGAAGCTTGCTGACCTGCAGAAGTCGAAGTCGACCGACGGCTTCACGTCGCCGATCACCGTGTCGCGCAACGATGCACAGGGGTTGCCGCCCGCGGCGCTCAGCGCGATCTTCAAGGCGGATGCGGCGAAGCTGCCGGCTTACGTGGGCGTCGACCTCGGTGCGGACGGCTATGCCATCTATCGCGTGAACTCGGTCGAGAAGCCCGCAGCGGTCGCGGCGGACCGTCTCGCCGGCGCGCAGCAACAGATCGCGCAGGTCTACGCGCAGGCGGAAATGGAAGCCTATACGGATGCGCTGAAGGCGCGTTCGAAGATCAAGCTGAGCCACGCAACGGCGCAGGATCCGTCGAACTGATCCGTTGATCGCATGATGCAAAAAGCCCCGCTATCCGAAGAGTAGCGGGGCTTTTTTTCATTCACGCCCGGCGCACTGCCAGCGTGCGGGCGCAGGACCTCGACACGACCTTACAGGCAAGCCTGCACGTCGCCGCTGGCCTCGCTGCCGGCCGCGCCCGAAGCGCGGAAGCCCACCCACGAGCCCGAACCGGTGTAGGCCGGACGAACCACGGCTGCGGCGCCGTTCGGCGGCTGCTGGCCGGGAACGTAGACATCGACGGCCTGGTCGTTCGCCAGCGTGTCCTGCGACACGACTTGCTGCTGCGACTTGTCGGCCCACTTCTGGGCGACGCATTGCGCCACGGCCTTTGGCGCCTTCTGGCTCGTGCCGACTTGCTGCACGCCGGCAGGCGGTTGAGCGGCACAGGCCGAGATTGCAACGGTCAGGGCGAGAAGAGGGATAAATTTCACGTGACCTCCTTGTCGGATCGCTCTCTCAGTACGAGCGGGGTTATAAGAGTTACGCGAAAGTTTCAGATGACTGAATCGTGGCCGGGTTCCGCGTCAATGTGATCAAGCCGTGCGGCCGGCGTATCGCCTAATGCGACGCGCCCGCGCCCAGCAAGGGTTTCAAGGTTGGCCAGACGTTGTTCAATAGCAAAGGCTGGGCCTGCACGGTCGGATGGATCTGATCGGCCTGGAACATCGAGGGCGTTTCGGCTATGCCCGCCAGCAGGAACGGCACGAGCGGCACCTTCTTCTCCTTCGCGATGCGCTCGTAGACCGCGTGGAACTTTTGCGTGTAGTCGGGGCCGTAATTGGGTGGAACGTACATGCCGATGAGTAAAACCTTCGCATGCGCGGCCTGCGATGCATCGACGATACCGCGCAGATTCGCCTCGGTCGTCGTGAGCGGCACGCCGCGCAGTGCATCGTTGCCACCCAGTTCGACAATCACCACGGCAGGCTTGAGCCGCGCGAGCACGGCGGTGAGACGCGCGCGCCCGCCGCTCGTGGTGTCGCCGCTGATGCTCGAATTCGCAACGCTATAATCGAAGCGCTCTTGCGCGAGCTTGCCGCGCAGCAGATTGACCCAGCCGGTATCACGCGGCAGGCCGTATTCCGCGGAGAGGCTGTCGCCCAGCACGACGATCGCGGGCCTGGTCTGTGTCTGTGCGGGAGGCGCGGGTTGAGGCGCCGCCTGGGCATCTGCTGCGTGCGCCGTGACGCAGACCGCCATCATCAGGCCCAGCACGGGAAGCGTGCCGCGCAAGTTTTTCTTCAGGGTGTCCATGCAAAACAATATCGAGCCGGTCATCGAAGTTCGGGGATTGAACAAGCGGGTGAAGGACGCAACGGGCGAACTGACCATCCTGGATCAGATCAACCTGTCGATCGCGCAGGGCAGCAGCGTGGCGATCGTCGGTGCGTCGGGGTCGGGCAAGTCGACGCTGCTCGGCCTGCTCGCGGGATTGGACAGCGCGACGGAGGGCTCGGTTCGCCTGCTCGGCAAGGAGCTCTCCACGCTCGATGAAGACCAGCGCGCCGCGCTGCGCAGCGGGGCCGTGGGCTTCGTGTTCCAGTCGTTCCAGTTGATGCCGCATCTGACCGCGCTCGAGAACGTGATGCTGCCGCTCGAACTTCGCGCCGAGATGCCGCACCATGAGATCGCCGCACGCGCCCGCGCATTGCTCGATCAGGTCGGTCTCGCGCAACGCATGGGACATTATCCGAAACTGTTGTCCGGCGGCGAACAACAACGCGTCGCGCTGGCGCGGGCGTTCGTCACGCATCCTGCCGTATTGTTCGCCGACGAACCCACTGGCAGCCTCGACGCCGCCACCGGCTACGCGATCATCGACCTGATGTTCGAGATGAACCGCCGCAATGGCGCGACGCTCGTGCTGGTCACGCATGACGCGGAACTCGCCGAGCGTTGCGACGCCACTGTGACCATCGAAGCCGGACGCATCGTCAACGGATCGGGCGTATAAAAAAAAGCCCGCGACGCGTAGGGCGCGCGGGCTCCATTGCAACGAGACAGCGTCAGCGCTTCAGGGCCTTGCGCGCCCGCGCGATCAGCGCCGACGTCGACGAATCGTGCTTTGCCGGATCGGCACTCGCCGCGGTGATGTCGGCCTCGACTACCTTGCCGAGAATCTTGCCGAGCTCCACGCCCCACTGATCGAACGAGTTGATGTTCCACACGGCGCCTTGCACCAGCACCTTGTGTTCATACAGCGCGATCAGCGCGCCGAGCGTCTGCGGCGTCAGCGCGTCGAGCATGATGGTGGTGGTCGGACGGTTGCCGGGGAAGCTCAGGTGCGTCGCCAGTTCTTCCTTGCCCGGACCCGCCACCTTCTTCGCTTCCTCCAGCGTGCGGCCGAGCATCAGCGCTTCGCTCTGCGCGAAACAGTTCGCCAGCAGCTTCGCGTGATGATCGACGAGCGGATGCTCCGGCGTCAGCACCGCGATGAAGTCGATCGGGATGATCGTCGGGCCCTGGTGCAGCATCTGGAAGAACGCGTGCTGGCCGTTCGTGCCCGGCTCGCCCCAGATCACGGCGGCGGTGGGGTAATCGACCATCGTGCCGTCCAGACGCGCCGACTTGCCGTTGCTCTCCATCTCCAGCTGTTGCAGATACGAAGGCAGGAAATGCAGCGCTTCTGAATACGGCGCGATCAGATCGCTCTGCGAGCCGAAGAAGTTGCGATACCAGATGCCGATCATGCCCATCAGCACCGGCAGGTTCACGTTGAGCGGCGCGGTGCGGAAATGCTGGTCCATCGTGTCCGCGCCTTGCAGCAGCGCGTCGAAGTTGTCCGGGCCGACCGAGATCATGATCGAGAGGCCGACCGCCGACCACAGCGAATAGCGCCCGCCCACCCAGTCCCACATCTCGAAGACGTTCTCTTTCGCGATGCCGAACTTGACCACTTCGGCCGGATTCGCCGACACGCCGACAAAATGTTTCGACAACTGGTCTTCCGGGCAGCCGGACTTGAGGAACCAGTCGCGCATCGAGTGGGCGTTGGTCATCGTCTCGAGCGTCGTGAAGGTCTTCGAGACGATGATCGCGAGCGTTTCCTCTGCGTCGATCTGTTGCAGCACGTTGTAGATGTCGGCGCCGTCGACGTTGGACACGAAGTGCGTGTCGAGCTCCTTCGAGCTGAGATGATGCAGCGCATGGACAACCATCTTCGGCCCGAGATCCGAGCCGCCGATGCCGATGTTCACCACATGGCGGATGCGCTTGCCGGTGTAGCCGGTCCACTCGCCGTCGCGGACCTTGGTGGCGAAGGCGGCCATCTTGGCCTTTTCGGCCTCCACTTGCGCATGGAAGGGCGCATCCGGCGACTGGGCGCGCAAGGCGGTGTGCAAGACCGCGCGATGCTCGGTGACGTTGACGATATCGCCATTGAACATCGCGTCGCGCTTCTTCGTCACGCCGGCTTCCTCGGCGAGCCGGATCAGCAGCTTGAGCGTGGCGTCGGTGACGCGGTTCTTGGAAAAGTCGATGGTGAGCCCGCCGCCTTCGAACGTCAGACGTTCGGCGCGCGTGGGCGCGCTGTCGTTTTGCGGCGCGAACCAGTCGCGCAGGCGCTCGCCGGAAATGGAGTCGTAGTGCGACTGGAGCGCCGACCAGGCAGGAAGCGAATTGAGCGTCGAGGTTTGGGTCATGAGCGGTCCGTTAGTCTGAGGGTGACAGAGGAAAACCTTCGTGCAATGCCTGCGCGGCCTGGGTCAGCGTGTGTCGTGAACGCGGTGACGGATGCCGCGGATGCCCGAATCGAAAAGAGTATAGCGACGATGCATGAACGGCTGCTTGCAACGTGTCGCAGGCGCCTTCAGGCGTGATCTTCGCGTGCCGCATAGAAGCGCCGGTTGAGCAGCGCGCGCACCGCCGGCGCAAGCTCGCCCGCGGTCAGGCCGGCCGGGCCGATGCCGTCGTCGGTGAGCGTCTGCGCGGCCAGGCCGTGCAGATAGACGCCGGCCAGCGCCGCTTCATACGCCGGCAGCTTCTGCGCGAGCAATGCTCCGATCAAACCGCCGAGCACGTCGCCGGTGCCGCCCGTAGCCAGCCCGGCATTGCCGGTCGGATTCACGGCCACCCGGCCGTCCGGCGCCGCGATCACGGTGCCCGAGCCTTTCAGCACGGCGACAGCGCCATAACGCGCCGACAACTGCCGCGCCGCCGCGATGCGGTCGGCCTGGACCGCCTGCGCATCGCTTTGCAACAGACGCGCCGCTTCGAGCGGATGCGGCGTCAGCACGCACGGGTCACCCTGCGCGCCGCGTGCCGCGACGGCGGCCGCCAGCGGCTCGTCGCGGGCGACGAGATTGAGCGCATCGGCGTCGAGCAGCTTCGGGACGTCGAGCTTCAGGACGTCCTCGAGCACCTTGCGGGCGCGCGCGCTCGTGCCCATGCCGCAGCCGATCGCGAGCGCGTCCATCTTGTCGAGCGCAAAGCCTTCGACGTGATGCAGCATCAGTTCCGGATGAGGCGGGTCGTAGGGCGGAAAGCCATCGCCGAGAAAGGCGATGTTCACCTTGCCGGCGCCGCTGTAAAGCGCCATGCGCGCTGCCAGCACCGGCGCGCCGCACATGCCGGTGTCGCCGCCGATCACCGCGAGCGAGCCGAAGGTGCCCTTGTTGGTCGCGTTGTCGCGCGGCGGCAAGGCTGCGCCGAACAGCGCGGGCGCGTTCAGCACGAGCGACGGCGCCGCGCTCGCTTCCAGTTCCAGCGTGGCGACGCACAGCCGGCCCGTGAGATCACGTCCCTGCGACGTGAAATGCCCCGGCTTCGCGCCGATGAAGGTGAGCGTGTCGGTCGCGCGCACGGCGTCGCCGCCGCGCACCGGCGTACCGGTGTCGCTGTCGAGGCCGCTCGGCACGTCGAGCGCCAGCACGCGGCCCGTGCTGCGCGCCCGGCGCGTGAGGCGCGCGGCAAGCTCCGCGAACACGCCTTCGAGCGGCCGCGTGAGGCCGATGCCGAACATGCCGTCGACCAGCCAGCCGAAGCCGTCGAACGAAGCGGGCGGCGCGGTATCGATGGGCACGCCCGCCGCGCGCGCGGACGCGAGCGCCCAGCGCGCGTCGTCGGGCTTGACCTCGACCGGCATGCACACCTGTACGGCAATGCCCGCCCGATGCAGCCTTTCGGCCATCACGAGCGCATCGCCGCCGTTGTTGCCCGGGCCGGCGACCAGCCACACGGGCTGCGCGCGGCTCGCGGCATCGTGCGACAGGACCTCTTCCAGCCATTGCCCGGCGGCCGCGCCCGCGCGCGCCATCAGCGTATGCGGCGGCAGCCCGGCCGCGCCGCGTGCTTCGAGCGCGCGCAGTTCGTTCAGCGTGAGGAGCGGGAGCGGTTCGTCTTTCGGCGTGAACCAGGGCGAGCGGGGAACGGTCATGGCGGCGCAGGGAAGGGCGCTCCGGGAATCGGAGCGGTCGGAAACCCGACGCCGTTGCAGCAAACGTGCCCGGCGCGCCGCGCGAACTAGAAGCGTTCGAGACTCAGCGCGGCGAGGGTGTCGGCGGGGAGATCGGGCGTGACGCCGGAGACGAGATCCGCAATTACTTTAGCAGAGCCGCACGCCAGGCCCCAGCCCGCCGGGCCGTGCGCCGCGTTGACGAACAGCCGCGGGTGGCGCGTCGCACCGGCGACCGGCAGGCCATCGGCGCTCAGGAGGCGCAGGCCGTCCCAGGCGCGCGCGGCGGACACCCGTGCCGCGCCGGGAATCCAGTCGTGCGTGCCCTGGCCCAGCAGATCGAGCGCGCGGCGCGAGAGCGCGGCATCCAGCGGCTTGTCGGCCTTGGCGGCGCTCTGCAGCACGCCCGCGCCGCCGACGCGCAGCCGCTGGTGAATGCGCGTCATCGTGATGCGCTTCACCGAATCGACGACGCTCAGATGCGGCGCGCGCTCTTCGTACGCGACCGGCGCCGTGAGCGTATGCACGCGCAGCGGAAACAGCGCGGAGGCCGCCTTGCCTGCGCCCGCCAGCGCGGGGGTGTCCGTTCCGGCCGCGACGACCAGCGCGTCGGCCGTGAGCGTTTCGGCGTCGTGCGCGCGCTTCCTGCCTTCGCCTGACGAAGACAAGACGACCGCCGCTCGCGCGCCGTCGAGACGCAGCGATGCGACGGTCTGCTGCATGCGGAATTGCACGCCTTGTTCCTCGAGGAACTGCTTCAGTTGTTTGGTGAACAGCGGGCAGTTCGCGGTGCGCTCTTCGGGCAACAGCACGCCGCCGGCAAAAGCGGGGTCGTCCGGCACGGAAGGCTCGATGGCGACGCATTCTGCCGGCGTCAGCACCCGATGCGGCACCTGGAAGCGCTTGAGCAGTTCGAGGGCGGCGTGGGCGTCCTCCAGCTCGCGCGGCTGGCGGAACACGTGCAGGACGCCGCGCCGTTGCTCGAAATCCAGTTCCAGCCGCTGCTCGATGTCGCCGATCACCTGCCGCGACAGTTCGACGAGCGGCGCCAGCTTCGTGTACTGGGCCGTGAACGCATCGGGCTCGCGCAGCAGCGACAGTTGCCTGACGAACTCGCGCGCGCCGGAGTCGAAACCGGTCTTGACCACCATCCCGCTCTGCTTCGCGCGGCTCGAGGTCATGAAGGTCGGGCCGAACCAGACATCGAGCGGCGAGGGCAGGAGCGCGCCGCCCTGGCCGTAGGTGGCGCCTTGCGCGACGGTCGCGTGCCGCTCGATCACGCAGACGCGATGACCGGCCGCATGCAGCTGATAAGCGGTGGCGATGCCGGCGATTCCTCCGCCGATGACGATGACATCCATGACTGTCTGATGCTGAATGGCGCCCGCAGGGGCGAGAAACGCGGCGTTGCGCGATGAAACGGGAAGCGCGGCGGACCGGCGCCGAGCGCGGCGCGCACCGGGAGAAAGCGCGCCATGATAGCGTCAAAACCGTTTGCGGGGGACGGCAATCTGCTGGTAAACCGTGGGTAATCCTCGGGTAGTCCGCGCGCGACGGGCGATCGAAAGGAACGGTTCGCGACAAGCGCGCAGACTGCGCGCCCCGCGCCAACGGGACGCGACCAGTCAGGCGCCGCTTCCGGGTTATAATCGCGGTCTTCCTTTTGCCTCATGTCGTTTCGCGTGCTCGGGTCCGGTTTTGCGAATGTCCAGATTCGCAGACGGAGCGCCAAGCCTTGTTTCGCGCACCAGCGAGCGCCTCGCGAGCGGCACACAGACGTCATCGACGCACCGTCACAATGGCCCACTTCTCGTGTTTCCCCGGCGCTTCGGCCCTCTCCGATTTCCGTCAGACCCGCCTTCTCGAAACGCTCGCCCGCATCGACGCCAACATCGTCGGCGTGCGCGGCCAGTTCCTGCATTTCGTGAATGCGTCGGAACCGCTCACGGATGAAGACAATCGCCGCATCGAGGCGCTGATGCACTACGGCGCACCCTTCGAGGCATCGAAGGAGCGCGGCGCGACGGAAACCTTCATGGTCGTGCCGCGCTTCGGCACCGTGTCGCCTTGGGCCAGCAAGGCCAGCGACATCGCCCATCACTGCGGGCTCACGAAGGTACGGCGCATCGAGCGCGGCGTCGAGTACACGGTGATCATGAAGAGCGGCTTCCTCGGCGGCAAGAAGGCGCTCACGGACGCGGCGCGCGCCGCCGTCGCCGCCGCGCTGCACGACCGCATGACCGAAAGCGTCGCGGCCTCGCGCGAGCAGGCGCTGCATCTCTTCGACGAACTGCCTGCCCGGCCGCTGCAAACGGTCGACATCATCGGCGCGGGCCGCAGCGCGCTCGAAGCCGCCAACCTGGAACTGGGCCTCGCGCTCGCCGACGACGAAATCGACTATCTCGTGAGCGCGTTCGAAGAACTGAAGCGCAACCCCACCGACGTCGAGCTGATGATGTTCGCGCAGGCCAACAGCGAGCACTGCCGCCACAAGATCTTCAACGGCGAATGGACCATCGACGGCGCGAAGCAGGACATGTCGCTGTTTCAGATGATCCGCAACACCGAGAAGCTGAATCACGCGGGCACGATCGTCGCGTATTCGGACAATTCGGCGATCATGCAGGGCGGCATGGCCGAGCGCTGGTTCCCGCGCGGCAAGGACGAGCAATACCGGCGTCACGTGGAGATGACCCACACGCTGATGAAGGTCGAGACCCACAATCACCCGACCGCCATTTCGCCGTTCGCGGGCGCGGCCACCGGCTCCGGCGGCGAGATTCGCGACGAAGGCGCCACCGGCCGCGGCGCGCGTCCGAAGGCGGGTCTTGCGGGCTTCACGGTGTCGAACCTGGATCTGCCCGACGCCCGCCGCAACTGGGAAAACGACCGCGACGCCGCCGTGCCGCTCGCCTCGCGCAATCCCGCCGACGCGCATCAGCCGTATGGCCGCCCGGACCGCATCGCGTCGCCGTTGCAGATCATGATCGACGGCCCGATTGGCGCCGCGGCCTTCAACAACGAATTCGGCCGGCCGAACCTCGGCGGCTATTTCCGCACCTTCGAGCAGAACGTGGCGGGCCGCGTGCGCGGCTATCACAAGCCGATCATGATCGCGGGCGGCATCGGCAACATCTCCGACCAGCACACCCACAAGCTCGACCTGCCGGCCGGCACACTGCTGATCCAGATCGGCGGACCGGGCATGCGCATCGGCATGGGCGGCGGCGCGGCGTCCTCGATGGCCACCGGCGCGAACACCGCCGAACTCGATTTCGATTCCGTCCAGCGCGGCAATCCGGAAATCCAGCGGCGCGCCCAGGAAGTCATCAACAGCTGCTGGCAGCTGGGCGACAACAACCCCATCCTGTCGATCCACGACGTCGGCGCGGGCGGCATCTCGAATGCGTTCCCGGAACTCGTCGACGGCGCGGGCAAGGGCGCGCTGTTCGAGCTGCGCAAGGTCCAGCTGGAGGAGAGCGGTTTGTCGCCGCGCGAAATCTGGTCGAACGAGGCGCAAGAGCGCTACGTGCTGGCCATTGCGCCGGACGATCTGCCCGCGTTCCAGGCCCTCTGCGAGCGCGAACGCTGCCCGGTGGCCGTGGTCGGCGTGGCGACGGAAGAGCGTCAGCTGAAGCTCGTCGATGAAGCCAACAGCGGCCAGGAACCCGTCGACATGCCGATGGACGTGCTGCTCGGCAAGCCGCCCAAGATGCATCGCGACGTGAGGCGCGAGCGCGCGCAATTCAACGAAGTCGATGTCACCGGTCTGCCGCTGTCGGAAGTCGCGGTCGAGGTGCTGAAGCATCCGACGGTCGCGAGCAAGTCGTTCCTCATCACCATCGGCGACCGTTCGGTGGGCGGCACGACCGCGCGTGACCAGTTCGTCGGTCCGTGGCAGGTGCCGGTGGCGGACTGCGCGGTGACCACGATGGACTACGTCGGCTATCGCGGCGAAGCCATGACGATGGCCGAGCGCACGCCGCTCGCCGTGATCGACGCGCCCGCATCCGGCCGCATGGCCGTGGGCGAGGCGGTGACCAATATCGCTTCGGCGCCCATTGCGTCGCTCGACAAGCTGAAGCTCTCGGCGAACTGGATGGCCGCCTGCGGCAGCGCCGGCGAAGACGCCGCGCTGTACGACACGGTGCAGGCCATCGGCATGGAGCTGTGCCCGGCGCTCGGCATCAGCATTCCGGTCGGCAAGGATTCGCTGTCGATGCGCACCAAGTGGCAGGATGCACGCGGCGGCGCGCGCGAAGTGGTGTCGCCGGTGTCGCTCATCATCTCGGCGTTCGCGCCGGTCGAGGACGTGCGCCGTCACCTGACGCCGCAGCTCGTCAACGACACCAGCACGGTGCTGATCGCGATCGACCTCGGGCGGGGCCGCAACCGCATGGGCGGCAGCATTCTCGCGCAGGTCACGCAGCAGGTGGGCGACACGGTGCCGGACGTCGACGATCCGGAAGACCTCAAGCGCTTCTTCGCGGCCATCCAGGCGCTGAACTTGGACGGCAAGCTGCTGGCCTACCATGACCGCTCGGACGGCGGCCTGTGGGCCACGGTGTGCGAGATGGCTTTCGCGGGTCACGTGGGCGTATCGCTGAACGTGGACATGCTGACGCTCGATCCCAACCACGAGTCCGATTTCGGCGACGCGAAAGACTGGGCCAAGCAGACCAGCGGCCGCCGCGAAGACCGCACGCTGCGCGCGCTGTTCTCGGAGGAGCTCGGCGCGGTGGTGCAGGTGCGCGCAGCGGACCGCGACGCGGTGCTGGGCGCGCTGCGCGAGCACGGTCTGTCGGCGTGTTCGCATGTGATCGGCAAGCCGAACGAAAACGGCGCCATCGAAATCTATCGCGACGCGAAGAAGATCTTCGACGCGCCGCGGGTCGAACTGCATCGCGCGTGGAGCGAGGTCAGCTGGCGCATTGCGCGCCTGCGCGACAACCCGGCCTGCGCCGACGCCGAATACGACGCGCTCCTCGACGCCGCCGATCCCGGTATCGCGCCGGTCCTGAGCTTCGATCCGGCGGAAGACGTGGCGGCGCCGTTCATCGCGACGAAAGCGCGGCCGCGTGTCGCGATCCTGCGCGAGCAGGGCGTGAACTCGCATCTGGAAACGGCGTACGCGTTCGACCGCGCCGGTTTCGACGCACACGACGTCCACATGAGCGACCTGCTGGAAGGCCGCGCCACGCTTGCCGATTTCGCGGGCGCGGTGGCGTGCGGCGGCTTCTCGTACGGCGACGTGCTCGGCGCGGGCGAGGGCTGGGCGAAGACCATCCGCTTCAATGCGCAACTCGCGGACATGTTCGCCGCGTTCTTCGGCCGCGCGGATACCTTCGCGCTCGGCATCTGCAATGGCTGCCAGATGATGTCGAGCCTGGCGTCGATCATCCCCGGCGCCGAACACTGGCCGAAGTTCACGCGCAACAAGTCGGAGCAGTTCGAGGCGCGCTTCTCGCTGGTTGAAGTGCAGGCTTCGCCGTCGATCTTCTTCGCTGGCATGGAAGGCTCGCGCATTCCGGTGGCGGTTGCGCACGGCGAAGGCTTTGCCGACTTCTCGCAGCAGGGCGATCAGGCGAAGGCGCTCGTCGCGATGCGTTACGTCGATCATCGCGGCAACGCGACCGAACAGTACCCGTTCAATCCGAACGGCTCGCCGCAAGGCATTACGTCGGTCACGACACCCGATGGCCGCTTCTCCGTGCTGATGCCGCACATGGAGCGCGTGCATCGCAACGTGCAGATGAGCTGGACGCCGGAAGACTGGACCAGCGACGGCAGCCCGTGGCTGCGCGTGTTCCAGAACGCGCGACGCTTCCTCGGCTGATCCGCCGCGCGCGTTTCACACAAACACCCCGAAGTTTACGCTTCGGGGTGTTTTGTTTTGTGCTTGCCTGTCGGCAGCTATCCCAAAAAAATAGGGCCGCAAGTTGCAGGTATAGTGCTCCGACGTGTCCCGGCGACGCGTGTGGATCACGGAGGCAAGATGCGGCGGTGGGTTTCACATTACTTAGGCATACCTATTTCAAGAGCGGCGGCCATCGTCGTTACGGCTTGCATCGTAGCCTCGTGCGGCGGTTCGAGTTCGGATGCGGATGCCAGTCGCCTGTCGCCTGCGGCGCGGGCTGCCGCCATCGGCGATGCACTGACCGTGCGCGTGGCGATCGACGTCAATGACGCAGCGGCGACCGGCACCAACTGCGCGGACCTTGGCGCGGACTGGGCCAGTTGCGCGCGCGGCAGACTGATCCTGGAGAACGGCGGGGCGCGCAAGCTGGCAGCTGGCGGCTGGACGCTGTACGTACACAGCATCAGGCGGTTGCTCATGATCGAGCATCCCGCCATCGCGTGGAAGCACATCACCGGCGACCTGTATGCGCTGACGCCCGCGGCAGGCGCGTTCACGCTGGGCAGCGGCGAGCGGCTCGAGGTGCCGTTCGTCGGCGAGTACTGGTACCGGCGCACCAGCGACCTGCTGCCGCGCGCGTATGTCGTGGCGGACGGCGATACCGGATCGGCCGTTCTCCGCAACAACGACACCGACGACGAAACCCGTTACGTCGATCGTCTTCCGGCCGTTGCGGACGACGTGTCCGCCTTCGTCACGACGCCCACTCAAGTATTGCGCGCGCGGGCGGAAGCCGCCTTGCCCGATGCCCGGCAGGTCGCGGCGCGCGCGTTGCCTTCGGTGCTGCGCGAGACGGCCGGTCAGGGCGTCGCGCAGATCGGCGCGGTGGAACTGAACCTGCCGGGGCTGACGGCAGCACAGACCGCGGCTCTGGCCACGCGGGCCGCCACGCTCGGACTCAACGGTCCCGCCGTGCGCGTGAACGGCGCCATCGCCGCCGGCACGCTGCCCGCCGATATCGCGAAGCACGGCGGCTACCGGCTGAGCATTGCGCCGGGCGGCGTCAGCATCGACGCCTTCGACGCCGCCGGGCTCTACTACGGCACGCAGACGCTGTTGTCGCTGACGCCCGCGGGCGGCGGCAGTGTGCCGGCCATGACCATCGAGGATGCGCCTCGCTATGCGCATCGCGGCATGATGGTGGATGTCGCGCGCAACTTTCGCCAGCCGGCCACGCTGCGCCGCCTGATCGACCAGATGAGCGCGTACAAGCTCAACCGGCTGCATCTGCATCTGTCGGACGACGAGGGCTGGCGTATCGAGATTCCAGGCTTGCCCGAACTCACCGAGGTCGGCGCGAAACGTTGCCATGACCTCAGCGAAACCCGCTGTCTCGTGCCGCAGCTTGCGTCGGGGCCGGACAACCGTTCGGGCGGCGGCTACCTGAGCCGCGCCGAGTACGTGGCGCTGGTGCGCTACGCGGCGGAGCGCTTCGTCGAGATCATTCCGGAAATCGACATGCCGGGTCACGCGCGGGCGGCCGTGGTGTCGATGGAAGCGCGTTACCGGCGCCTGCACGCACAAGGCGACGAAGCGGCGGCCACCGCCTACCGCCTGCTCGATCCCGCCGACACTACGAACGCAACCACGGTCCAGTTCTACGACCGTCGCAGCTTTCTCAATCCGTGCGCAGACGGTGCGCGGCGGTTTGCGTCGAAGGTAATCGGCGAGATCGCGTCGATGCATCGCGAGGCAGGCGCGCCGCTCGCCATCTGGCATTTCGGCGGCGACGAAGCGAAGAACATCCTGCTCGGCGCGGGCTTCCAGCCGCTCGACGGCACGGACCCCGGCAAGGGGCGCGTGAATCTCGCCGCGCAGGACAAGCCGTGGGGGCGCTCGCCGCAGTGCGCCGCGCTGATCAGGTCAGGGCAGGCGGCCTCCGTCGACGAACTGCCTTCGATGTTCGCGCAGCAAGTCAGCCAGATCGTGCGGACGAACGGCATCGGCACGATGGCGGCCTGGCAGGACGGCATCCGGCATGCGAAGGGGCCGCAGGATTTCGCGACCTCGAACGTGATGGTGACGCTGTGGGACACGCTCTTCTGGGGCGCCGCCGACACCGCACGCACGCTCGATACACAGGGCTACCAGACCGTGCTCGCGCTGCCCGACTATCTGTACTTCGACTTTCCCTATTCGTTCGATCCGAAGGAGCGCGGTTATTACTGGGGTTCGCACGCCACCGACAGCTTCAAGACCTTCTCGCTGGCACCGGACAACCTGCCGCAGAACGCGGAAATCATGCCCGACCGCGACGGCCGTCCGTTCGAGGTGACGAGCGCGGGTTCGGCGCCGCGCATCGAGGGCATGCAGGGTCAGGCCTGGGCCGAAGTGATGCGCACGGACACGCAGTTCGAGTACATGGTGTATCCGCGTCTGCTGGCGCTGGCGGAGCGGGCGTGGCATAGGGCGGCGTGGGAGCGGCCGTTCGCGGCGGGCGAGCGCTATCGCCTGGGCGATACGAACAAGGTCGACAAGGCCGCGCTCGCGAATGATTGGGCCGGTTTCATGAGCGTGGTGGAGAACCGCGAACTGCCGAAGCTGGTGCGGGCGGGAGCAACGGTTCGGCCGGGCCTGGGGCTTGCGAGCGGCGGGTGAGTCAGCGCGTATTTGCGGGAGCCCAGCGGCTTGGAGGCCAAACGGATTGACCGCATGACGCCTGAGCCGCGCCGCCTGCGATCGTCATGACGTTCAAGGTCAACACGAACCCGCCGTCCGGAAACGACAAAGCCGCCCAAGGGCGGCTTTGCTTCAAGAACGATCCAGCCGTACCGCGTACCGCTTACTTCACCACGGCCTTCTTGCGCAGACCTTCTTCGAACGCCTGCAGCTTCTCCTGCTGGATCTGCTGGGCGATCTGGGGCTTGACCTGCTCGAGCGGCGGCGGGGCGACGTCGCGGGAATCGTCAAGGCGGATGATGTGCCAGCCGAACTGCGTCTTGACCGGCTCCGGCGTGACCTCGCCCTTCTTGAGCTTTTCGGCGGCGGCGCCGAATTCCGGCACATACGCCGACGGCGCCGACCAGTCGAGATCGCCGCCGTTCTTGCCCGATCCCGGGTCCTTCGAATATTGCTTGGCGAGGTCCTCGAAGCTCGCGCCGCCCTTGATCTTGGCAATCAGGTCTTTCGCCTGGGCTTCGTTGTCGACGAGGATGTGATGCAGATGCAGTTCCGTGCCGCCGCCGTTCTGCTTGACCAGCTGGTCATAGCGGGCCTTGATCTCGGCGTCGGTGGGCGTGTTCTTCTTGACGAAATCTTCGATCATCGCGCGCAGCACCACGGTCTGCTGCGCGACCGCCAGTTGCGCCTTGACGTCGGGACGCGACGCGATGCCTTCGCGCGCGGCTTCCTGCATCAAAATTTCGCGATTGATGAGTTCTTCGCGCACGGCTTGTTGAAGCTGCGGCGAATCCTGCTGACCTTGCGCGACCAGTTGCTTCACGAGCGCATCGGCGCGCGACGTGGGAATCGGCGTGCCGTTCACGACGGCGACGTTCTGCGCGAACGCGGGAGCCGCCGCGAACGCAGCCAGCAACACCCAGACGCGGGGTTTTTTCAGAGTCATCGGAGAGTCCTAACTGAGCAAACAGACGCCTTCACAGGCGAGATTCATAAAGCAGGGAAAGCGGCAAGCAAGGAGCGCGTCTCGGGTCACATGAATCCGTAACGATTCGTGGCCGGGTGCACCTGTTCGCGCACCTATTCGAATTGTTCCGCGAACTCCTGCGGCGTATAAGCCCGGATGGCCAGCGCATGCACGCCACGCCGCATTTCGTCGGCCAGCGCATCATACACCAGCCGATGCCGCCCCACGCGGGCCCGGCCGGCGAAGCATTCCGCGACGATCGTCACGGTGTAGTGGCTGCCCGAAGCCGCGCCGGCGTGGCCTGCATGAGCCGCGCTGTCGTCGTCGATATGCACGGACTGGGGCGTCAGCGCCGCGTTCAGGCGCGCCTCGAGATGGGCGATCTTTTCGGCGGCCGTGGCGTTCATGAAATCGAAGGCATCGCTCATTGACCATCCTCCTTCATGTACTTCGCGAGCCAGAAACTCTGCGCGACGATGAACACGACCAGGCAGCCGGTGGCGCCGAACAGCTTGAAGTTGACCCACTGGTCCGTCGTGAAGTGATACGCGACGAACAGGTTCACGATACCGAGCAAGCCGAAGAACACCGCCCACGCGACATTCAATTGTCCCCAGACGCGATGCGGCAGCACGATCTGCTTGCCCATCATCGCTTCGATCAGATTCTTTCTGAAACCCAGTTGCGCGACGATCAGCGCGACGGCGAACAGCCAGTACAGCGCGGTGGGCTTCCATTTGATGAAGGTGTCGTTGTGCAGCACGAGCGTCGCGCCGCCGAACACGACCACCACGCCGAGACTGACCCACAGCATCGGATCGACCTTGCGGTGGCGGAACGCGACCCAGGCGATCTGCAGCAAGGTCGCCCCGATCGCCACGGCCGTCGCGGTGTAGATACCCCAGACCTTGAATGCGACGAAAAAGAGAATGATCGGAAACAGATCGAACAGAAATTTCATTGGCGTCCGGACATGAAAGGCGGCGGATGAGGTGCAGCGCATGAACGAACGCCCGCTCGGATTGCAGCGGGCGTCGAACGGGCGTCAAGCGGGCATCAGACAGCTGAAACAGGAGCGCAACCCGGTGTCCCGTGCATGCGCCCAATTACATGGTTTCGCTTACTTGGGTTCGAATTGTAGCGCAGCCGAGTTGATGCAATAGCGCAGGCCGGTCGGCGCCGGGCCGTCTTCGAACACATGGCCGAGATGCGCGCCGCAGTTCTTGCAGACCACCTCGATACGCAGCATGCCGTGCGAGCGGTCGGTCTTTTCCTGGACCACTTCGCCGTTGATCGGCTTGAAATAGCTCGGCCAGCCGCAACCGGCGTCGAATTTCGTGTCGGACTCGAACAGCGGCGTGCCGCAGCACACGCAATCATAGACGCCGCGTTCCGTGTGATCCCAGTATTTGCCGGTGAACGGCCGCTCGGTCGCGGCATGGCGCGTCACCTGGTACTGCATGTCGTCCAGTTCGTTGCGATAGGTCGCATCGTCCTTTTGCAGCGGATAGCTCGCGGGGGTGTCGTCGTGGCTCATCTGTGGTTCCTTTGGTCTGGCCGGGAAGGCCCTGTATATGAGGACGATCCTACGAAGAACAACTCACTTCGAGATCGCTTGCCCAGTCGGGCGGCAGGCCGGCATAGGCCTCGTTCTCGGGCTGCTCGTCGTAGGGGCGGCGCAGCACGTCCAGCAGGCGCGCAACTTCGGAGAAATCCTTCTCAGCCGCCTGGCGGATCGCCTGTTCCGCCAGATGATTGCGCAGCACGTATTTCGGATTCACGCGATTCATCGCGTCGGCGCGCGCGGCGTCGTCGCGGGTTTCGTGCGCGAGACGTTCGCGATACTTCACGGCCCACGCGTCGAACGCGGCCCGGTCGAGGAACAGGTCGCGCACGGCTGAGTCGCCGCTTGCATCGGCCTTGCGCAGCTTCGACAAATTGCGGAACGTGAGCGTGAAGTCCGCCCGGTTCGCATGCATGATTTCGAACAGGCCGTTGGCGAGCGCGTCGTCGCCTTCGCGTTCGACAGCCAGGCCCAGTTTCGCGCGCATCGTCGCGACGAGCGCCGGAGCGAAGCGCGCCTTGAAGCCTTCCAGCACTTTCTGCGCTTCCTCGACGACACGTTCCGCGCGGCCTTCCTCGGGCAGGGTGTCGCCGAACAGCGGCACGAGCGCCTGCGCGAGACAGAACAGGTTCCAGTAGCCGACCTGCGGCTGACGGCCATACGAATAGCGGCCCTGCGTGTCCGAATGATTGCAGATGTGATGCGCGTTGAAGCCGTCCATGAAGCCGAACGGACCGTAGTCGATGGTGAGACCGAGGATCGACATGTTGTCGGTGTTCATCACGCCATGGCAGAAGCCGACGCCTTGCCATTGCGCCATCAGGTCGGCGGTCGTGCGCACCGCCTCGGCCAGCAGCGCGAGATATGGGTCCGGCTGCGCGCGGCAGTGCGGATGGAAGCGGTCGATCACGTGATCGGCGAGCTTGCGGAGATCGTCGGGGCGGTCGTTCGAATAGAAATGCTCGAAGTGCCCGAAGCGCACGAAGCTCGGCGCGACGCGCGTAACGATCGCCGCGGTTTCCATCTCCTCGCGGCGCACCGGCAGGTCGGAGCCGACCACCGCGAAGGCGCGCGTGGTCGGAATGCCGAGGTGATGCATCGCTTCCGAACACAGGAATTCGCGGATCGACGAGCGCAGCACCGCGCGGCCATCGCCCATGCGTGAATACGGCGTGCGTCCGGCGCCCTTCAGCTGCACTTCGAGGCGCGCGCCGCCGTGCTCCACTTCGCCGAGCGTGAGCGCGCGTCCGTCGCCCAACTGGCCCGCCCACACGCCGAACTGATGCCCCGAGTACACGGCGGCGTAGGGCAGGGCATCGGCCGGCCAGTCACGCGTGGGATTGCCCGCGAAGTACGCGGCGAAGGCGTCTTTCTCCGGGCCGGTGGCGATGTCGGGATCGAAGCCGAGCGTCTGCGCCATCTCGCGCGACAGTCCGACAAGATACGGCTCCGGCACGGGCGCGGCAGGCAGACGGGTGAGGAACGCGGTGCCGAGCGCCGCGAAGGAGCCGGGCTTGCCGGCTTCGACGGCATCGGCGACCTGCTGCATCGATTGCGCGTCCGCGGGTGTCTCGTCCCGCGAAACGCTTGGGGAAAACGACATATTGAGCGCCTCTGAGTTAAACGATATTGTAATTCCGCGCCCGCCGGCCTGCAGGGGCCGGCCCGGGCGTGACCAGACCATCGACCAGGCCATCGACCCTCCGAGGACTTCGCCCATGATGTCGCCGCTCCACGGCCAGATGATGGAAGTACCGTTGCTCGCGTCGTCCCTGCTGTCCCATGCCTCGCGCCACTTCGGCGACACCGAGATCGTTTCGCGCCGTATCGAGGGCGATATCCACCGCACCACCTGGCGCGACTGCGAACGGCGCGCGAAGCAACTCGCGCAGGCGCTGACCGCGTTGGGCGTCGCGCAGGGCGAACGCGTCGGCACGCTCGCATGGAACGGCTACCGGCACCTGGAGTGCTACTACGGCGTGTCGGGCATGGGCGCCGTGTGCCACACGATCAATCCGCGCCTGTTCCCGGATCAGGTCGCCTTCATCATCGATCACGCCGACGACGCCTATGTCTGCTTCGACATGACCTTCGCGCCGCTGGTCGAGATCATCGCGCCGCAGTGTCCGAAGGTGAAAGGCTGGATTGCGCTCGGCGATGCATCGTGCATCGAGACGCATCTGTCGGACCTGAGCGTGCCCGTGATGAGCTACGAGACGCTCATCGGCGCGCATGACGGCGACTACGACTGGCCGATGCTTGACGAACGCCAGGCTTCGTTCCTGTGCTACACGTCGGGCACGACCGGCAATCCGAAGGGCGCGCTGTATTCACATCGCTCGACCGTGCTGCACGCGTACGGCGCGGCGCTGCCCGACGCGATGGGCGCATCCGCGAGCGACTCCATTCTTCCCGTCGTGCCGATGTTCCATGTGAACGCCTGGGGCATCCCGCACGCGGCGCCGCTGGTCGGCGCGAAGCTCGTGCTGCCGGGCAAGGATCTCGACGGCCAGTCGCTGTATGAATTGATGGAAGCGGAAGGCGTCACCTATTCAGCCGGCGTGCCCACTGTCTGGATGGGCCTGCTCGCCTATCTGAAGCAGCACGGCCTGCGTTTCTCGACGCTTACGCGTACGGTGATCGGCGGCTCCGCGTGCCCGCCGGCGATGCTGCGCATCTTCGAGGAAGAGTACGGCGTGCAGGTGATCCATGCGTGGGGCATGACGGAGATGTCGCCGCTCGGCACGCTGTCGCGTCTGAGCTACCGCCAGAAGCAGCGGCCGCCCGAGGAGCAGCGCCATTTGCTGGAAAAACAGGGCCGCGCGCTGTTCGGCGTGGACATGAAGGTGGTGGGCGACGACGGCCGCGAACTGCCGTGGGACGGCAAGTCCTTCGGCGACCTGTACGTGCGCGGGCCGTGGGTCATCGACCGCTATTTCCGGCGTGACGACTCTCCGCTCGTCGACGGCTGGTTCCCGACCGGCGATGTCGCGACCATCGACCCGGACGGCTTCATGCAGATCACGGATCGCAGCAAGGACGTGATCAAGTCGGGCGGCGAGTGGATCAGCTCGATCGACCTGGAGAACATTGCGGTATCGCATCCGCAGGTGGCCGAGGCGGCGTGCATTGCGTGCGCGCATCCGAAGTGGACCGAGCGGCCGCTGATCGTGGCCGTGCTGAAGCCGGGCGCGACCGTCACGCGCGAGGAACTGCTCGCCCATTTCGACGGCAAGGTGGCGAAGTGGTGGATCCCCGACGACGTGATCTTCGCCGAAGAGCTGCCGCATACCGCGACCGGCAAGCTGCAGAAGGTCCGGCTGCGCGACCAGTATCGCGATCACGTGCTGCCCACTGTGGCCGAAAATCCGATTTGACGCGTGGTCTTCCTTGTCTTTGAAGCCCCGGATGCAGGCAGGCGTCCGGGGCTTTGTCGTCTTCGGCGTGCTTGAGCGTTAAGATCGCACTGTGTGACGATCGTGCTTTTCCGCGTGGCGCGGCACGCTCATTCCTTTATCGCGATCCATCGGGAGACAGCTTCATGGCAGTGGATTATTCGATCCGCGACGGCGTCGCCGTCATCATGCTCGACAATCCGCCGGTGAACGGGCTCGGGCACGCGACGCGGCTCGGCATCGTCGAGGGCATCGGGCGCGCGAACAGCGACGCCACCGTGCGCGCCATCGTGCTGATCGGCGCGGGCAAGGCCTTCTCGGGCGGCGCCGACATCACCGAATTCAATACCCCGAAGGCCACGCAGGAACCGACGCTCCTGACCGTCATCCAGGCCGTCGAGGGCAGCGCCAAGCCGGTCGTCGCGGCGATTCATGCCGTGGCGATGGGCGGCGGCCTGGAACTCGCGCTCGGCGCGCATTACCGCGTCGCCGCGCCGGACGCGCAGATCGCGCTGCCGGAAGTGAAGCTCGGCCTGCTGCCGGGTGCGGGCGGCACGCAGCGGCTGCCACGCGCGGTCGGCCTGGAGACGGCGCTCAACATGATCGTGTCCGGCACGCCGGTGCCGTCCGAACAGCTCGCGCAAAGCGGGCTCTTCGACGCCTTCATACAAGGCGATCTGCTCGACGCCGCGCTGAGCTTCGCGCGCGGAGCCGCGGACCGTGGCGGGCCATATCCAAAGGTGCGCGAGCGCCGCATCGAGCATGCGAACGCGGAGGGCTTCATCCAGTTCGCGCGCAACAGCGTGGCGGCGGTGGCACGCCATTTCCCGGCGCCGCACAAGTGCATCGATGCAATCGAAAAGGGCGTCAAGGAAGGCTTCGAACGCGGCCTTGCGTTCGAGCGCGAATGCTTCCTTGCGCTGGTGCAGACGCCCGAGAGCCGCGCGCTGCGGCATGCGTTCTTCGGCGAACGCGCGGCCGGCAAGATCGCCGACGTGCCGTCGAACACGCCGGTCAGGAAGATCGAACAGATCGGCATCGTGGGCGCGGGCACGATGGGCGGTGGCATCGCGATGAACTTCCTCAACGCGAAGCTGCCCGTCACGCTGCTGGAAACGAAGCAGGACGCGCTGGATCGCGGTCTCGCGACGATTCGCCGCAATTACGAGGCGCAGGTCAAGAAGGGCAAGCTCACGCAGCAACAGGTGGAGGACCGCATCGCGCTGATTCGTCCGACGCTCTCGTTCACCGATCTCGCCCAGGCCGATCTGATCATCGAAGCGGTGTTCGAAGAACTGGACGTGAAACAGCAGGTATTCCGCCAACTGGACGAAGTGGCGAAGCCTGGCGCGATTCTCGCGTCGAACACCTCGACGCTCGATCTGAACCGCATCGCGTCGTTCACGAAGCGTCCCGGCGATGTGATCGGCATGCACTTCTTCAGTCCCGCCAACGTGATGAAGCTGCTCGAAGTGGTGCGCGGCAAGGAGACGTCGAAAGACGTGCTCGCCAGCGTCATGCAGGTTGCGAAGAAGATCAAAAAGACCGCGGTGGTTTCGGGCGTGTGCGACGGCTTCATCGGCAACCGCATGATCGAGCAGTACATCCGCCAGGCGCTCTTCATGCTGGAGGAAGGCGCGCTGCCGGCGCAGGTGGATCGCGCGATCGAACAGTTCGGCTTCGCGATGGGCCCGTTCCGCATGAGCGATCTGGCCGGCAACGATATCGGCTGGGCTATTCGCAAGCGGCGCTATCGCGAGCAGCCGGAGTTGCGTTATGCGCGCGTGGCCGACCGTTTGTGCGAGATGGGCCGCTTCGGACAGAAGACCGGCGCGGGCTGGTATGACTACGCGCCGGGCAAGCGCGATGCCATTCCGTCTCAGGCCGTCGACGAAATGATCGTGGGGTTCTCAGCCGAACAAGGTGTGGCGCGGCGCGAGATCGGCGATGAGGAAATCGTCGAGCGCCTGGTGCTGTCGCTCGTGAACGAAGGCGCGAAGATTCTCGAGGAAGGCATCGCGGCAAAGGCCTCCGACATCGACATGGTGTATCTCACCGGCTATGGCTTCCCGCTGTGGCGCGGCGGCCCGATGCTGTATGCGGATACCATCGGCCTTTTTAACGTCGATCGCGCGTTGCGCAAGTACGCCGCCCAATCCAACGGCGACGCGTGGCAGCCCGCCGCGCGCATCGCCGGACTCGCCGCCGCCAACGGCCGCTTCAACGCCTGAGCTTTCCTGAACATGATGAAACCCGTGGAAGACGTACTGATCGTCGTGGACGTGCAACCTGATTTCATGCCGGGCGGGGCGCTGGCCGTCGCGCGCGGCGACGAGGTCGTGCCGGTCATCAACCGTATCGCGGCCGGCTTTTCGCATGTCGTGCTGACCCAGGACTGGCATCCGCGCTCGCATGTGTCGTTCGCGACGAATCACGCGGGACGCCAGCCCTTCGAGACCATGACGCTGCCCTACGGCGAGCAGGTGCTGTGGCCGGTGCACTGCGTGCAGGATACCGAGGGCGCGGCGCTGCATCGCGACCTGCACGTGCCGCATGCGCGGATGGTGGTGCGCAAGGGGCATCACGAGCACGTCGACAGCTATTCGGCGTTCCTCGAAGCGGACCGCACGACGCCGACCGGCCTGACAGGCTATCTGCGCGACACCGGCGTCCGGCGCGTGTGGCTGGCTGGGCTCGCGACCGACTATTGCGTCGCGTGGTCGGCGCTCGATGCGCGCGCGGCCGGCTTTGAAACGAGCGTGATCGAGGACGCATGCCGCGCGATCGACCTGGACGGGTCGCTGGCGCGCGCGTGGCAGGACATGCTCGGCGCCGGCGTGCGGCGCGTGAGTTCGAACGACATCGAAACGAGAGAGACGACATGACCGACGCCGTGATCGTAGCCACCGCGCGCACCGCGCTCGCCAAATCGTGGCGCGGCGCACTCAACATGACCCATGGCGCGACGCTCGGCGGCCACGTCGTACGGGCGGCGGTCGAACGCGCGGGCATCGACCCGGTGCGCATCGAGGACGTCGTCATGGGCTGCGCGTTTCCCGAAGGCGCCACCGGCATGAACGTCGCGCGGCAGATCGCGTTGCGCGCCGGCTTGCCGGCCGCGGTGCCGGGCATGACGGTGAACCGCTTTTGCTCGTCGGGTTTGCAGAGCATCGCGCTCGCCGCGCAGCGCGTGATGACGGGCGAGGGCGAAGTGTTCGTCGCGGGCGGCGTCGAATCGATTTCCTGCGTGCAGAACGAGATGAACCGCCACATGCTGAAGGAAGCCTGGCTCGACACGCACAAGCCCGCGATCTACTGGCCGATGCTCCAGACCGCCGAGAACGTCGCGCGGCGCTATGACATCTCGCGGGAGCGCCAGGACGAATACGGTGCACGTTCGCAGCAGCGCGCGGCCGCCGCGCAGGCAGCGGGCCGCTTCGATGCCGAGATCGTGCCGATCACCGTGCTCGCCGGCATCGCGGACAAGGCCAGCGGCCGGCTTTTCACGCGCGAAGTCACGCTCGCTGCCGACGCAGGCAGTCGCGCGGACGCGAGGCTCGAAGGCGTCGCGAAGATCCGCACGGCGCTGCCGGGCGGCGTCATCACGGCCGGCAACGCGAGTCAGTTTTCGGATGGCGCGTCGGCGTGCGTCGTCATGAGCGCGACGCTTGCCGAGCGTGAAGGACTGCAACCGCTCGGCATTTTTCGCGGCTTCGCGGTCGCGGGCTGCGAGCCTGACGAGATGGGCATCGGGCCGGTGTTCGCGGTGCCGAAGCTGCTGCAACGCGCGGGGCTCACCGTCGATGACATCGGCTTGTGGGAACTGAACGAAGCCTTCGCCGTGCAGGTGCTCTATTGCCGCGACCGGCTGGGCATTCCCGACGAGCGTCTCAACGTGAACGGCGGCGCGATCGCGGTCGGGCATCCGTATGGCGTGTCGGGCGCACGCCTGACCGGGCATGCGCTGCTCGAAGGCAAGCGGCGCGGGGCGCGCTTCGTCGTGGTGACCATGTGCGTCGGCGGCGGGCAGGGCGCGGCGGGACTGTTCGAGATCGTGTGACCAAAGCGCGTACGTCGCGTCACCTCACTGCACGGCGATTTTTGCTACGCTTCAGGTCTCGACCGACATCATGAATCAGGAGCCGCCGTGCTGCGTCACATCGTCATGTGGAAGCTGAAGGAAACCGCCGAGGGCGCCAGCCGCGCAGAGAATGCGCAGAAGCTGAAGGCCCGGCTCGAAACCTGCCGCAGCATCGTGAAAGGGCAGGGACACTTCGAGGTCGGCACCGCTCAGCCGGGCTTCGACTGCACCTATGACGTCGTGCTGGTGTCCGACTTCGACGACCGCGCCGCGCTCGAAGCCTATCAGGTCCATCCGAAGCATCAGGCCGTGAAGGACTTCATCGCGGCGGTCCGTGAAGACCGTCAATGCGTCGACTACGAGGTATGAGCGCGATGTCCAGCACCGATCCGGCGAACGCCGGCGTGTCCATCGAAAGCCCGTTCATCGATTCGCTCGGCGTCGATCTCGTCCGCGCGCAGGACGGCGAAAGCGAAGTGTGCCTGCCGCTGCGCGACACGCATCTGAATACCTGGGGCATCGCCCATGGCGGCGTCACGATGACCCTGCTCGACGCCGCGCTCGCGCTCGCCGCGCGCAGCGTCGCGGGGGACGGCATGGGCGTCGTCACCGTCGAAATGAAGGTGAACTTCATGCAGCCCGGCCGCGGCGAGTTGCGCGGTTACGGCCGCGTGCTGCACCGCTCGACCACGATGGCTTATTGCGAAGGCGAAGTGCGCGACAGCGAAGGACACTTCGTGGCCAAGGCGCTCGGCACCTTCAAGTACATGAAGCGGCTCGCGGTCGGACGCGACATCGCACGCCAGAAAATGCGTACCGATCCCAAGGCGCTGCCCGGCCCGAGCGACGCTTAACACCGGCATCATCCCTTTGAAGACAGGAGAACCCGCCATGGCAGACGCACTGCTGAACCGTCAGATCCTGCTCGTCTCACGTCCCGATGGCGAAGCCTCGGCGAGCAACTTCAAGCTCGTCGAAACGCCGCTCGCGCCGCTCGCCGAGGGCGAGGTGCGGGTCCGCAACCACTATCTGTCGCTCGATCCGTACATGCGCGGCCGCATGGACGACGCCAAGTCCTACGCGCCGCCGCAGCCGCTGAACGAAGTGATGATCGGCGGCACGGTGGGCGTCGTCAGCGAGTCGCGCAATCCGAAGTTCGCGGTCGGCGACAACGTCGTGGGCATGCTCGGCTGGCAGGAGTACGGCACCTCGGACGGCACGATGCTGAACCAGGTCGATGCCTCGCGCGTGCCGCTCTCCGCCTATCTCGGCGCGCTCGGCATGCCGGGCGTCACCGCGTGGTACGGCCTGAACGGCATCATCAAGCCGAAGGCGGGCGAGACCGTGGTGGTGTCAGCGGCGCGCGGCGCGGTGGGCAGCGTCGTCGGGCAACTGGCGAAGGCGGCCGGCTGCCGCGCAGTGGGCATCGCGGGCGGCGCGGAGAAATGCCGCTATGTGGTGGAGACGCTCGGCTTCGATGCCTGCGTCGACTACAAGGCGGGCAACCTGCGCGCCGACCTGAAGGCGGCCGTGCCGGATGGCATCGACGGCTACTTCGAGAACGTCGGCGGCGAGATCCTCAACGCAGTGCTGGCGCGCATGAACGCGTTCGGACGCATTGCCGTGTGCGGCATGATCTCCGGCTATGACGGCAAACCCCTGCCGCTGGACGCGCCCCGGCTCATCCTGACGCAGCGGCTCTTGCTGCAAGGCTTCATCGTCTACGAACATCTGGATATCTGGCCGCAGGCGCTCAAGGATCTCGGCGAACGCGTCGCGACGAAGAAGCTGCTGTTCCGCGAGAGCATCGCGGACGGTCTCGAGCAAGCGCCCGAGGCGCTGCTCGGGATGCTGCGCGGAAAGAATTTCGGCAAGCAGCTCGTGAAGCTGATCTGATCGAACCCGGAAACCTCACGTGGACAGTTTCGCTGGCAAGGTTGCCGTCATCACCGGCGCGGGCAGCGGCTTCGGCCGGGCGTTCGCGCAGCAAGGCGCGGCGCTCGGCATGAAGCTCGTGCTCGCCGATCTCGACACCGCCGGCCTCGCCGCCACGGTGGATGCCATCCGCGCGCAGGGCGGCGAAGCGCTCGGCGTGACGGCGGATGTCTCGGACCCGGCGCAGGTCGAGGCGCTGGCGCAGGCCGCGCTCGATGCCTTCGGCGGCGTGCATCTGTTGTTCAACAACGCGGGCGTCGGCGCGGGCGGCTTCGTGTGGGAAAACAGCGCCAACGACTGGCAATGGGTCTTCGGCGTCAACGTGATGGGGGTCGCGAACGGTCTGCGTGCGTTCGTGCCCATCATGCTGCGGCAGAACGAGCCGGCGCACATCGTCAATACGGCGTCGGTGGCGGGCCTGCTCGCCGCGCCCGCGATGGGCGTCTACAACGCGTCGAAACACGCGGTCGTCGCGCTGACCGAGACCCTGCAGCATGATTTGCGGCTGGCGGGTGCGGACCTGATCGGCGTGTCGCTGCTGTGTCCCGCGTTCGTGCCGACGGGGATCGCCGATGCCGAACGCGCGCGGCCCGAAGCGCTCGCCAACGCGGCTCCGTACACCGCGTCGCAGAAACTCGCCGCGCGGCAACTCACGAAAGCGGTGGAAGGCGGCAAGCTCACGGCGGACGACATCGCCGCACTGACCTTCGATGCCGTGCGCGCGCGCCGCTTTTACGTCATCACGCATCCGGCCATCATGGCGTCGGTGCAACTGCGGCTCGACGACATCGCCCAACTGCGCAATCCGACCGATCCGATGTCGCTCAGGCGGCCGCGTTAGCCGCGTATTTTCAACGCTCCTCAATCGATGCCGCTCAATCCCAAGATCGCCCAAATCCTCGAGATGGTGGCGCGTGCGAACCGCCCGCCGTTCCACACGCTGACGCCGCAGCAGGCGCGCGCCGCCTACGCGATGAGCGCGCCGATCCTCGACATCGCGCCGCTGCCGCTGTTCAGCGTCGAGGACGTGCAGGTGCCCACGCGCGACGGCGCGACGATCGGCGTGCGCGTGTATCAGCCCGTCGAGCCGAACTGGGCGCAGCCGGTGGCGGGGCTGCTGTATCTGCATGGCGGCGGCTTTACCGTCGGCAGCGTGGCGACGCACGATGCGCTGTGCCGCAAGCTCGCGCACGATGCGGGCTGCGCGGTGGTGTCGGTCGATTACCGGCTTGCGCCCGAGCACCGCTTTCCCGTCGCGGTGAACGACGCGTTCGACGCGCTGCAATGGCTGGCGCGTGAGGCGGGCACGTTCGGCATCGATGCGGCGCGACTGGCGATCGGCGGCGACAGCGCGGGCGGCACGCTGGCCACGGTGTGCGCGGTGCTGGCGCGCGATGCGGGCATCGGCTTGCGGCTGCAACTGCTGATCTATCCGGGCACGAGCGCGCGGCAGCAGAGCGCGTCGCACGCGCAACTGGCGGAGGGCTATCTGCTTTCGGGCGAAACGATCCAGTGGTTCTTCGCCCAGTATCTGCGCGATGACCGCGACCGCGATGACTGGCGCTTCGCACCGCTCGATGCCGCGGGCGGCGTGCCCGACATGGCGGGCGTCGCGCCGGCGTGGATCGCGGCGGCGGATCACGATCCGCTGTTCGATGAAGATGTCGCGTATGCGGAAAAGCTGGAGCAGCAGGGCGTGCCGGTGACGCTCAGGCGCTATGAAGGGATGATCCACGAGTTCTTCAAGATGGGCGGCTTCGTGCCTGAAGTGGCCGATGCGCATGCGGAAGCGGTGAGGGCGCTGCGGGAGGGGTTTGAAGGGTGAGGGATGAAGATTGAGTATCGTCTGAAATGTCAGGCGGGTGGATTCCTCAGGATTGCTGGATGATGAGATCGGGAAATTGAGTGATCAGGGACGAGCTTGCCCTGCACTGCTGTCCAATCCTACAGTCTCGGATGTATGTCAGATGACTATGCAGCAGAGCACGGTTTTCCCCGCAGTCCCATGTGTGCACGTTCAGGGACCCTCTCTCTCTCGTTCAATGGCTCCGCTCTTTTAGTTCATGCTCAGCGTGGGCGGTCCTATCCGGCAATTTCCGGAAAACCGCTAATCGGGGGAAGGTTTGATTTCTCTCCCGCCCGATACCGAACACGCAGTCAAGGTCCCATTCCGCCGGGTCGATATTGGATTCAACCGTCACAGATGTGGACGATCAAATGGTACAAGGCGGGTCTACGCTCAAAGTGGGGAAATCATCGGATCACAATCCACATATTCCCAGGCACGGAAACCTTCGGTCGCGGTGGATTCTTTATTCATGGCGGAGTGTATGCAAGAACTGCTGGATGCATCGGTCTCCGTTCACGAATGGAGGATTTCGTCCGCGACTTGAAAGCCGCTACAGCCGATTCTCCGGAATGCTACATTCCTTTGACCGTTCGCTACTGAACCAATGCAGATCACGAGCTACCAGTCCCTGTTGAGAGCGGGCTTATATGTCATCGTTGCCATTCTCTATGCTCTTCTCGTCGCCTGGAATGTGCTCGCTCTGACTGAATACTACGGCGACGGCCCGCCGTATTACTCGCGGACCACCAACATGGACAAATGGACAAATCCCATTCCTTTAATGACCGTGGTGGACAGCATCGGCGCACTGATCATCGGGGGCATTCTCTACCTGATGCGACGCACGCGCTAAGCCCGCGTCAACCGCGTTCCACTTCGAAGTCAAAAGCCCGCTCGAACGCGCCGGGCCGCACGATCCGATGCGAGCCGTCATCGTCACTGCGTTCCTTGACATCGACCGCGAGCCCATGCGGCATCAGGTCCACGCGCAACGCCGTGGTGCTGCGTGTCCCGTACTCGGGCGTCTCGATAAACGCCGCGGACAACACGCGTTCCCGCTCGATCGAAATGCCGGTGGAGGGCAGCAGCGCGTCGTTGGCCGTACGCGGATCGCGCAAGGTGTCGATCAGCACATCGAGTGACGGCCGCTCGTCGGCGTGAATCAGGTCGTGCAAGGCGTCGCGCTGAGCCACCAGCTTTGGCCAAGGCGTGTTCAGCAGACTGTTCGACAAGCCATGCACGCCCGCTTCGAGCAAGGCTGGCGGCGCATCCGCGCGATTGCCATACCAGCCCAGTTCACGCCGCGCGAAATCGCCGCACAGCAGGTTGAAGCCGTTATAACGCTGACCTCGCTCGGCCACGCGTTCCAGATACGTCAGCGGCGCAAGCCGTTCGCCCGCGAGAAAGTCGCTCACCAGCGTGCCGCGCGTCGGCGCGTCCGGGCGCGTCTCGCTCGGCGCGCGATAGTTCGTCAGCGCCGCGAAGCGTCCATCGCGCGACACACCCAGCCATGTGCCGCCGCCCGTGAGATCGCGTCCCGCAAGCACGCCCGGCGCGTCGGTCCACCAGTGCATCGGCTCGGCGGTGCGGCGCAAGAATTCATCCCGATTCGCCGACAGCGTCAGCAGCGCGCGGCGCTCGCCGGGCGCGGCCGCGGGCTGCCAGTCGAAAACGATCAGGCACATGCGCGCGGGACCTCAGGCATCGGCGGGAAAGGCGTAGGGCAGCGGCGCAAATTCGAGCGCCGGCCCATCGGCGGAACCCACGTGAACGCTGCCGTTGTCGAGCGCGGCCAGCTTGATCTCGACCAGACAGTCCACGCCGCCGGCTTCCGCCGGCGCCGCGTTGACGACCAGCCCGCACGGCTGGCCCGGATCGTCGGAATGGAACAGCTCCGCTCCGGGCGCGGCCGCTTCGGTGTGCGCGAGCGCCGTGCGCCGCTTGATCGTGCCGCGATACTGGCTGCGCGCGACGATCTCCTGTCCCGGATAGCAGCCTTTCTTGAAGTTCACGCCGCCGAGCACGTCGAAGTTCACCATCTGCGGCACGAACTGCTCGACCGTCGCGTGCGTGATGCGCGGTTCGCCCGCATGGATGTCGAGCCAGTCCCACATTTGCCCGGGCACGCGCACCAGTTTGTCTTCGAGGGCCGCGAGCTGTTCGTCCACCAGCGCCTTCGGCCCGACCCACAGGAAACGCGGCCGATGCGCCGCATCCGGCATGCGGATCAGCGCGCCATTCGGACCTTCGACCTTCACGTGCACGCCGTCGGGCAGGGCATCGAAGATGCCGGACAGCGCCGCGCGCACGTCGCCCGCGAAGCCGACCGCGGCCACCTCGGGCGTCGCGTCGGAGAGCTTCGCTTTCAGCCGCAGCACGAACATCGACAGACGCTTCTGCACTGCCGCCTGCGTGTCCTGCGCGATCAGCAGGCGCACCGCATCGGCCGTGCGCCACATCAGGAACGACGCCAGCAGCCGTCCCTTCGGCGAGCAATAACCGGCCAGTCGGGCCGTGGATGCATCGAGATGCTGGACGTCGTTGGTGATCTGGTTGTGCAGGAAGGTCGCGGCGTCCTCGCCCCTGACATCGATCACGCCGAACTGCGTGAGCGGCATGAACGCGCCGGCGGTCTTGACGGCTTCGAAATCGGCGGGGGCGAGGGTCGGGGTCTGGGAATTCATGGAGGTCGCGGCTGTCCTTTCAGAGAAGCCCGGACCGGTGAAAGCGACTCCGGCACAGGCGGCAAGTTATTATATTGGTCTTATCCCAAGCGTGTTCCGCATGTCCCTCTTGAAGAAATGCGTCGTGGCCATCGTGTTCGCCGCGCTGGTCGCGGCGGCCGTCGCGGGCGGCGTCGTCTGGTGGGCGCAGCGTCCCATGGCACTCGCGACACCCGAGCTTGACGTCACCATCAAACCGCATAGCAGCCTGCGCAGCGTGAGCAATCAGCTGAACCGCGGCGGCGTGCCGGTCGAGCCGGAACTGTTCGTGCTGATGACCCGCGTGCTCGGTCTGTCCGCGCAGCTCAAGTCCGGCAACTACGCATTCAAGAGCGGCATCACGCCCTATGAGGTGCTGCAGAAGATCGCGCGCGGCGACGTCAACGAGTACGTCGCAACAGTCATCGAAGGCTGGACGCTGCAGAAGATGCGCGCCGAACTGGACGGCAATCCCGCGCTCAAGCACGACACGGCCGGCATGAGCGACACGGACCTGCTGCGGGCGATCGGCGCCGCCGAGGTGGACCGGGCGTCGGCTGAAGGGCTGTTCTTCCCCGACACCTATCTCTTCGACAAGAACACCAGCGATCTCGCCGTCTACCAGCGCGCCTACCGGCTCATGCAAGTGCGTCTCACCGAGGCGTGGAACGCGCGCGCGCCGAATCTGCCTTACAAGACGCCTTATGACGCGCTGATCATGGCGTCGATCGTGGAGAAGGAAACCGGGCGCGCGCAGGACCGGCCGCTGGTTGCGGCGGTGTTCGCGAACCGGCTGCGCATCGGCATGCCGCTGCAGACCGATCCCACCGTGATCTACGGCCTGGGCCCGGCTTATGGCGGCAAGCTCAGGAAGAAGGACCTGCAGACGGACACTCCGTACAATACCTACACGCGCATGGGCCTGCCGCCGACGCCGATCGCGCTGCCCGGCGTGGCCGCGTTGACCGCCACGCTCAACCCGGCCGCCAGCACCGCGCTGTATTTCGTCTCGCGCGGCGACGGCAGCAGCATCTTTTCCGACACGCTCGGCGACCACAACAAGGCCGTCGACAAATACATCCGGGGTCAATGAATGGCGCGCGGCAAGTTCATTACGTTCGAAGGCATCGACGGCGCGGGCAAGACCACGCATCTCGACTGGTTCCGCCAGCAACTCGCGGCGAAGCTCGCGCCGTCCGGCCATGCGGTCGTGATGACGCGCGAGCCAGGCGGCACGCCGCTCGGCGAAACACTGCGCGGCATCCTGCTGGACCAGCCAATGGACCTCGAAACCGAGGCGCTGCTGATGTTCGCAGCGCGCCGGGAACATCTGGCGCAGGTGATCGAACCGGCGCTGTCGCGCGGCGATTGGGTGCTGTCGGACCGTTTCACGGATGCCACTTTTGCATACCAGGGCGGCGGCCGCGGCCTGCCGCGCGACAAGCTCGAAGCGCTGGAACGATGGGTGCAGGGCGGTTTCCAGCCGGATCTGACCGTGCTGTTCGACGTGCCGACCGAAACCGCGAACGAACGCCGCTCGGCGGCGCGCGCGCCGGACAAGTTCGAGCGCGAGTCGGAGACGTTTTTTGCGCGCACGCGGGGCGAATATCTGCGCCGGGCCGCGGAGTCGCCGCAGCGCTTTGCCGTCGTCGATGCCACCCGGACCATCGACGACATTCGCAAAGAACTTGAAGAAACGATCGCAAGTCTCTGATTCAATACGATAACAGCAATGATCTACCCTTGGCAGACCGACGACTGGCAACGCCTCCAGCAACTGCGCGCGCACTGGCCGCACGCATTGCTGCTGCATGGCGAGGCGGGCATCGGCAAATTGCAGTTCGCACAACATCTGGCGCAAGGTCTGCTGTGCGAGGCGCCCGCGGCGAACGGCGAACCCTGCGGTCATTGCCCGGCGTGCCTGTGGTTTTCGCAGGGCAACCATCCCGACTATCGCGCCGTGCTGCCGGAAGCGCTCGCGGGCCTTGCCGTCGCCACCTCCGGCGACGCCGCCGACGCCCCCGCTGACAAAGCCGATGGCGACGAAGGCAAGAAATCGCGCGCGCCCAGCAAGGAAATCAAGATCGAGCAGGTGCGCGCGCTGCTGGACTTCTGTGCCCTGGGCTCGCACCGCGGCGGGGTGCGTGTCGTGGTGTTGTATCCGGCCGAGGCATTGAATGTCGCCGCCGCCAACGCGCTGTTGAAGACGCTCGAAGAACCGCCGTCGGGCGTCGTGTTTCTGCTGGTTTCGGCGCGCATGGACCGGCTGCTGCCGACCATCGTGAGCCGCTGCCGTCAATGGCCGATGAGCGTGCCCGAGCCAGCGCAGGCGAACGCATGGCTCGCGGCGCAGGGTATCGACGATGCAGCGGGCCTGCTCGCGCAGGCGGGCGGCGCGCCGCTGGCGGCGCTGGCGCTGGCGAGCGACGAGAACCGCGCGTTACGCGACTTCACGCTCGCCCAGCTCGCCGCCGGACCGAACTGCGACGCCTTCGCCTGCGGCGAGAACCTGCAGAAGCTGCCGGTGCCGCTCGTGCTCGGCTGGCTGCAGCGCTGGCTTTACGATCTGCTCGCGCAGCGCACGGCGGGCCGGCCGCGTTACTTTCCAGGCGCGGCCAAGGCGCTCGCGCGCTGTGCACAGGGCGCGGATGGCGCCGCGCTCGCCCGCTACATGAAAACCGTCACGCGGCAGCGCGCCGTGGAGAATCATCCGCTCAACGCGCGCCTCGTGTTCGAGGAACTGTTCCTCGGCTATCGCGGCATCTACGTCGCCTGACAGGGTGCCCGGAGCCTTTTCAATCCAACCATGACTCTCCAATACCGCGACGCCACCTTCGACGATCTGCCTGCCATCGTGGCCATCTACAATTCGACGATCGCCTCGCGCCAGGTCACCGCCGATCTCGAGCCGGTCACGCTCGAAAGCCGTCACGCGTGGTTTCACGCGCATTCGCCGCAATCGCGCCCGCTGTGGGTCGTCGAGGAAGGCGGCGAGGTCATCGCGTGGCTCAGCTTCTCCGACTTCTACGGCCGCCCGGCGTATGCGCGCACCGTCGAAGTCAGCATTTATCTGCACGAGCGCGCCCGCGGCAAGGGGCTCGGCCGTGCGCTGCTGCGCGAGGCGCTCGAGCGCGCGCCGTCGCTGAAGGTCGATACCTTGCTCGGTTTCGTCTTCGGGCACAACGAAGCCAGCGTCAAGCTGTTCGCCGGCTTCGGCTTCGAAACCTGGGGCGCGCTGCCGCGCGTCGCGGTGCTGGACGGCGTCGAGCGCGATCTCGTGATCCTCGGCCTGCGTCTCGACACGCAGCGCGCCGCGCCACAGCACACGCATTAAGGATCAGGGAGCCGCGCATGTTCGTCGATTCACACTGCCACATCAACTTCGAAGGACTCGCCGACCGCCTGCCCGACGTGCTCGACAACATGCGCGCGCATTCGGTCACGCATGCGCTGTGCGTGTCGGTCGATCTGGAAACGCTGCCCTCGGTGCTCGCCATCGCCGAACGATACGAGAACGTGTATGCGTCGGTCGGCGTGCATCCGGATCACGAGGACATGCGCGAGCCGAGCGTGGACGAGCTCGTCGAGCTGGCCGGGCATCCGAAAGTCTGCGCGATCGGCGAGACGGGCCTCGACTACTATCGGCTCGAAGGCCGCAGCCTGACCGACATGGAGTGGCAGCGCGAACGCTTCCGCACCCACATCCGCGCGGCGCACAAGACCGGCAAGCCGCTCATCATCCACACGCGCGCGTCCTCGGACGACACGCTGCGCATCATGGAAGAAGAGCGCGCCGGCGTGCCGGGCGGCGTGATGCATTGTTTCACCGAGCCGTGGGATGTGGCCGAACGTGCGCTTGCGCAGAACTTTCATATTTCGCTGTCGGGCATCGTCACGTTCAAGAGCGCCAAGGACGTGCAGGACGTGGCGCGCCGCGTGCCGCTGGAACGGCTGCTGATCGAAACCGATTCACCTTATCTCGCGCCGGTGCCGTATCGCGGCAAGCCGAATGAACCTGCGTACGTGAGTCATGTCGGACGTTTTGTCGCGCAATTGCGCGAACAGCCGGAAGAAGCGCTGGCGCAGGCCACCACGGACAACTTCTTCCGTCTTTTCAAGATCGCGCGGGCAGGCTGAGGGCGGCCGCACCGCGTGTACAGCAACCTGTTTCAAGGCACCCCGAAGGCAACCATGAACAATTCGTCGATGATTTCCGCTCTTCCCGTGGCAAACACGTCAAACGTTTTCGCCGCGGACATGAAGCACACGAAGGGCTCCGCGGGCTCCGCGCTGCGCCGGCTGGTCGCGGCGGCGCTCGTCGCCGGCTGTGCGATTGCGCAGCCGGTGTGGGCCGCGTCGGTGGATTCGCTCATCAAGGCGGTCAAGTTCGACGACATCTCGGCGGTCAAGAAGCAGCTCGCGCAGGGCGCGGACCCGAACACGGTCGACAATACCGGCACGCCGCTGCTCGTGATCGCGGCGCGCGAGAAATCCGACAAGGTCGGCCAATTGCTCGCCGACAATCCGAAGACCGATCTGGAAAAGATCGACCCCGCCGGCGAGAATGCGATGATGCTCGCGGCCCTCAACGGCGACGCGACCTTCGTGAATGCGCTGATCGCCAAGGATGCCGAAGTGAACAAGAAGGGCTGGACGCCGCTGCACTATGCGGCGACCAACGGTCATGACGACATCGTGAAGCTGCTGCTGGACCATTCGGCCTATATCGACGCAGGCTCGCCGAACGGCACCACGCCGCTGATGATGGCCGCGCGCGGCGGGCATTTGTCGACCTGCAAGCTGTTGCTCGACGAAGGCGCGGACCTGCGCGTCAAGAACCAGATCGGCATGACGGCCGTGGACTTTGCCCGCAAGTACGAGGCGAAGGATGTCGCCGAGGGTTTGCAGGCGCGCCTTGACTCGATGCAGCAGGGCGGTGCTGCGCCAGGCGGCGCAAACGGTGCAAAATAGCGCAGTGCTGCACGGACACTGGCGCACCCGGCGGTCAGGCGCGGCCGCCCCGGTGCCCCGAACCGTTGTCCGGATCCAAGCCGCCGCTCAACATAAAAGGAAGATCATGCTGCGGGAAATCGTCATCGCCTGTGCGCTCGCGACACCTCTGTGCGCGTTCGCGTTCACCGGCAACGACCTGAACAAGCTGTGCACCAAAACCGACCCCAACTCGCGCACGGCCTGCGCGGCCTATATCGAAGGCGCGGCGGACGGTGTCTATAACACGATCGAGGCCATCGGCGGAACCTCCGGGCCGCAGGTCGGCCAATACTTCTGCCTGCCGTCGGACGTGAAACCCCAGCAACTGACGGATGCGGTGCGCAAGTACATTGCCGGCAATCCGGACAAAGCCGATTTCAACGCCACGACCATGGTGTCGCTCGGCCTCGGCAAGGCGTTTCCCTGCAAGGCGGAACGCTGATGGCGGGCTGAACGGTCGAGCGGAGGCGCCAGGAGCGTGCTGGCGTCCCGCTTGCTGACCTGATCTTGCCTGACCTTGCCTGCCAGCCGGCAAGTTTCGCTGAATACGGTGCGGCCTCCGCACCCATGGTTTGTGACATCGCACCCGCGCGATGCGCGCCGCCGTATCCACCTCGCCCTGTTTCCAACCCGAGGCTGATCCCGCGACCTTCATGCTTTCTTTCGATCACTTCATTGACCTGGCCGAACGGCCGCTCGGCACCTGGCCGGGCGCGCTGGTCGTCGCCGTCATCGCCGTGCTGTTCGCGGTGGGCGTGCATCGGGCGGGCGCGCGCATCCTGACCCGCATCGCGCGGCCTTATCCGCTGATGAGCGTCGTGCTGCGCTACATCGACAAACCCGCGCTGGTCCTGCTCATCATCCTCGGGCTCGGCTTCATGATCTTCGAGGCGCCCGACACGTTGCCGTTCATCGGCGTCCTGCGCGATGTCGAGACCGTCGCGCTGATCGTCGCGCTCACGTTCCTCGCGGCGCGCTCCGCGGGCGCGGTCGGCGAGGCGATCGTGCAGGCGCACCCGCTCGACACCGACGACAACCTCGACGCCCGCCGCATCCACACGCAGGCGCGCGTGCTCGCGCGTTCGGTGATGGTGGTGATCGTCATCATCGGCTTCGGCGGGGCGCTGATGGCATTCCCGAGCGTGCGCCAGATCGGCGCGAGCCTGCTGGCGTCGGCGGGCGTCGCGGGACTGGTCGCCGGTATCGCCGCGCGGCCGGTGCTCGGCAATCTGATCGCGGGTTTGCAGATCGCGCTGTCGCAGCCGATCCGCCTCGACGACGTCGTCGTCATCCAGGGCGAATGGGGGCGGGTCGAGGAAATCACCGGCACTTATGTGTCGATCCGCATCTGGGACCAGCGCCGGCTGATCGTGCCGTTGCAGTGGTTCATCGAAAATCCGTTCACGAACTGGACCCGCAACAGCTCGCAGATCATCGGCACGGTGTTCCTCTATGTGGATTACCGCATGCCGCTCGCGCCGCTGCGCGAGGAACTGGAGCGCATTCTCGCGCATGCGCCGGAATGGGACGGTCGCGTACAGGTGCTGCAGGTCACCGACGCGACGGATCGCGCGTTGCAACTGCGCGTGCTCGTCAGCTCGTTCGATTCCGCGCTGAACTGGGATTTGCGCTGCCGCGTGCGCGAGGGACTCGTGAATTTCGTGCAGGCGGCGTATCCGAACTATCTGCCGCGCGCGCGGGCGGATCTTTCGACGGACAAGGAAAGCCACGTCGATTTCGCGCCGCCGCTCCAGCGTCCGGGCACGGCGCCGGACAACGCTGCCGGCGCGGCCAATACCGCCAATACCCCCGCCGATCCGGTCGCGAGCCGAGGCGAGGCGAGCGGACCGGACCCGCATGCGCATTCGGCGGCGTCTACCGCACCGACGCGCGGCGAAAAGACGTGAACAATGGAGTCGGCTGACGGATCGCGCGCCGTGAATGGAAACCCAGCGGGCAATTCACAGTCGAAAAACATAACCCCACATGATCAAAGAGGAAAAGGCAAGCTTATGAGTCGTCTCGTCGTCGTATCCAACCGGGTCGCCACGCCGACCGAAACCAAAGGTTCCGCGGGCGGGCTGGCTGTCGGCGTCTTCGGCGCGCTGAAGGACAGCGGCGGCGTCTGGTTTGGCTGGAGCGGGGACGTGGTGAGCGAAACCGTGGCGAACCAGGGCCCCAAGCTGGAACAGGACGGCGCCGTGACTTTCGCCACCGTGGGCCTGACGAAGAAGGACTACGACCAGTACTACCGCGGTTTTTCGAATGCGATGCTGTGGCCGGTCTTCCACTATCGCAACGATCTCGCCGTCTACGATCGCGACGAATACGCCGGTTACCGCCGCGTGAACGCCTGGCTCGCGCACAAGCTGATCAAGCTGCTCGAGCCCGACGACGTCATCTGGGTCCACGACTACCACATGATCCCGTTCGCGGAAGCGCTGCGTTCGGAGGGCATCAAGAATCGCATTGGCTTCTTCCTGCACATTCCGTTTCCGTCGCCGCAAATCCTGCTGAACATTCCGCCGCACGAGGAACTCGTCAAGTCGCTGTGCTGCTACGACGTCGTGGGCTTCCAGACCGAAGGCGACCGCGTCGCGTTCCACGATTACATCGTGCGCCATGCACACGGCACGGCGACCGCCGACGGCCACGTCGAAGCCTTCGGCCGCAAGCTGACGACGAATGTGTACCGCATCGGCGTGTTCCCCGATGAAATCGCCGAGCAGGCCGAGCGCGGCGAAGCGCGTCAGGACGTGATGGACCTGAAACAAAGCCTCGAAGGCCGCAAGCTCATCATGAGCGTCGACCGGCTCGATTACTCGAAGGGCCTGGTCGAGCGTTTCCGCGCCTTCGAACATTTCCTGGAGAAATCGCCGGAGTGGCGCGGCAACGTGACGCTCGTGCAGATCGCGCCGCCGACGCGCTCCGACGTCGAAAGTTATCAGCAGATCCGCCAGAACCTCGAATATGAAGCGGGGCGCATCAACGGCCGTTATTCGGGCCTCGACTACACGCCGATCCGCTACCTGAACCAGCGCTATGACCGCTGGAAGCTGATGTCGCTGTTCCGGGAATCGCAGGTCGGGCTGGTGACGCCGTTGCGCGACGGCATGAACCTGGTCGCGAAGGAGTATGTCGCCGCGCAGAATCCGGACGATCCCGGCGTGCTCGTGCTGTCGCAATTCGCGGGCGCCGCCGACGAGATGACTGGCGCGGTGCTGGTGAATCCGCACGATATCGTCGGCACGAGCGAGGCGATTGCGCGGGCGCTGACCATGCCGCTCGCGGAACGCAAGCAGCGCTACGAAGCCAACATGAACGCATTGCGCAAGCACGATCTGGGCGTCTGGCGCGACAACTTCCTGATCGATCTGCGCGGCGTCTCCAAAGCGTAACGGCTGTCCGACACGATTGTTTCGGCCCTGTAACAGAGCGATGAAAGTGCAAGAGTACGCCGGGCGGCCGCCATTCTCCTTCGATAATGCCGGTACGCGTCGGCGACTCGCACGCGGCACTCCAGTGACAGGGCATTGATCTGATGTAAGGGCAAACCTCGTGGCCGGGCTGTGGGCCGGCTGTCATACTCGATGCCGCAGGCGACGGTTCGCATAATGGGTGCGCTGGCGTGCGCTGCCGTCGATAGGCTCATGGAGACGAGAACGATGAGAATTGCCCAGATCGCCCCGCTGACTGAATCGGTGCCGCCGAAGCTCTACGGGGGCACGGAACGTGTCGTGTCGTATCTCACCGAGGCGCTCGTGGAACTCGGTCACGAGGTCACGCTCTTCGCCACCGGCGATTCCCAGACCAGCGCCCGACTGGAAGCAGTCTGGCCGCGCGCGCTGCGGCTCGATCCGGCGATCCGCGACCGCATCGCGCCGCACATGCTGCTGCTGGAACTGGTGCGCCGCCGCGCCGAAGAGTTCGACGTGCTGCACTTCCACATGGATTACTACTCGTTCTCGCTGTTCAAGCGCCAGGAAACGCCGTTCCTCACCACGATGCACGGCCGCCTCGACCTGCCCGAGCAGCAGCCGGTCTTCGATACTTTCGACACCGCGCCGGTCGTGTCCATCTCGGACGCCCAGCGCCATCCGTTGCCGCAGGCCAAATGGGTGTCGACGGTCTATCACGGGCTGCCGGAAAAGCTGTACACGCCGCAGCCCGTCGAACAGAAATATCTGGCCTTCCTGGGCCGTATTTCGCCGGAGAAACGGGTGGATACCGCGATCCGCATCGCGGGACGCTGCGGCCTTCCCATCAAGATCGCCGCGAAAGTGGATTTCGCCGATCACGAGTACTTCGAGCGCGAGATCGCGCCGCTGCTCAAGCTGCCTTATGTGGAATTCGTCGGTGAAATCAACGACAGCCAGAAGGCCGAGTTTCTCTCGGGCGCGCATGCGCTGCTGTTTCCCATTGACTGGCCGGAGCCGTTCGGCCTCGTGATGATCGAGGCGATGGCCTGCGGCACGCCGGTGATCGCCTTCAATCGCGGCGCGGTGCCGGAAGTGGTCGATGAAGGGGTGTCCGGCTTCATCGTCGAGGATGAAATCGGCGCGGTGGCGGCCGTGAACCGGCTGCATACGCTGTCGCGCGAAGGCGTGCGCAAGCGCTTCGAAGACCGCTTCACGTCGCACCGCATGGCGCGCCAGTATCTCGACGCCTACAAGGCCGTCGTGCGGGCGCAGAAGCGGGCGCGTTTCAGGGTCATCGACCGCGCGACCACGACCTGATCCATTTCTTACGCGCATGAGAAAACCGCCGTGTGGCGCGACCCGAGAGTCGCGCCA
>NZ_JARUXQ010000001.1:1580665-1793474 GCF_031451265.1 Caballeronia sp. LZ033
CCCCCCGCCCATCACACCCCCGCGGCGGGGCCCCCCCGCCCCGCCCCCCCCCACGGCGGTTTTGCCATGCGGCCCAAGCGACGGGCCGCGATGGAAGGGGATCAGAACTTGAGGCGCGAGATCTTCGTGCCTTGCAGCGACACGTCTGCCATCAGGCCGGCGTTCGTCAGCACGATGGCTTCGACCGGCTTGGTGGCCGTGGTGGTGTCGATCACGCCGTTCGCGCCCATCTTCACGAGTGCGACGGAGGCGTCCGCGCCTGCCGACCAGCCGTCCGAGTTGCGGAATTTGTCGAGCGCATCCTGCGTCATGAACAGGAAGATCAGCGCCTTCGACTGCGCGCCGGCCTGCAGGCCGAACGAGCCGGACGTCGTGCTGTAGTAGCCGACGCTGCTGCCGCCCACGCGCAGCGCACCCTTGCCGTACTGGGCGCCGACGATGAAACCTGCCTGCAGGACTTGCGGGAACACGAGAACGCCGCGCGCCTTCGCAACCAGCTCACGCGAGCCGCCGACGGTGGCATACAGGCGCTGGATGGTGGCATCGACATCGGAGTCGATGGAGCGGCGCGCGTCCGCCGCGCCTGCGGACTGTTCAGCGCCCGAGTTGGTGTTGGTCGTGCAGCCGGCAAGCGCAAGGCCTCCCAGCGCCAGAACAGCGGTGGACTTGAGCATGAAGTTTCGTCTTTGCATCATTGTTCTCCATCGTGAAATGTGGAAACCCCATAGAGCGGGAGGGTGAAGCACACAAGTTATAGCACGGCCGCAAACCGGCACGGTTCTCCGTGCACAGGCCGAAACCTTGTCGGACGCGGGTTTTCAGATTTTGCAAAATTGGGTTAAAGCTTTCCCGAAGGCCTCGCTCGCTCCGAATTCGCTTTCCTGTCCCCGTTCGAGCGTCGCAAATCACGCACATCGCCCGTCGTATCGCGACTGTAAGCTCGCGCTGGACGATGTTTCGACCAGCGGAATGCAAGGCGGAGCTTTCGCCCGAATGATGCCTTGCAAGCGAGCATTAATTTCGCGATGCCGCCGCGCGATGGTGCGACAAGACCGCATCAAGCAGTAGCAACGACCGTACCCGACCTGTATTCAGGAAGTAGTCGTCGTTTTTACTTTTGTGGAAGCAACGCTTGCTGGCGCTTCCGGGGAAGTGTCCGAAGGTTTTGCCGACGCGCCCGGCGGCCGCCGCAACGCGCGCCTGATGCCACCAATCAGCACTCCGAGGACAAGAAGAAAGGCTGCCGGAACGATCCAGTAGCCGACGAACGCATGCCAGAGATAGTCGGCCAGCGTGGCCTTGCGATGCGCGTACTCATCGAGCGCTTCCTGGTGCTTGCCGGCATTGGCGGCGAGGATGTCGGCGGGACAGCCGGCCGCGCGCGCCTCGTCGGGCACGCCGTGGCAGCGGGCCGCGGCGCCGGCCGCGCGCTGCGCGTCGGTCAGTTCCCAGGTGGAGAGGGCCTTTTGAAGATCGACGCTGTTGTAGGCCATCTCTTCGTGCACTTCATTGACCGCGACGATCAGCACCGGCACGAACCAGAACGTGATTGCCACGAGCCAGCGCCGGAACCAGCGGTTCTTGTGTCTCCATGCCATCCAAAGCCTCCATGCGGGGCTTGCGCTCCGCTCGAAACGGCGGCGGCCGATGGCTTCTGCTTGTATGGGTGAGGGGGCCGCCTCGCGCCATCTTATGAGAAAAAGACGACGGTGCGAATCACGAGCTTGGGTGCAGTGCAATAACGGCGCGTATCGAGCGTAAATAAGTGAGGCGCCGGCGGGAAGCGAAATGGCCGCGCAAGCCGCGCGGCTCAGAGAACGACATTGATTCGGTCAGCCCTTGTTGCTGAGACAGCTCTTCATGAACGTCTTGCGGTCGTCGCCTTTCTTGCCGGACGCCTGCTGGTTGCACGCGGTCATCTTCTGCTGCTGCGTCATCGGCGCGGAAGCGGCGGCGGGCGTGGCGGACAGACAGCTCTTCATGAAGGCCTTGCGGTCGTCGCCTTTCTTGTCGCCTGCCTGCTTGTTGCAGTCGCCCATCTTGGTCTGCTGGCTGTTCGCAGCGAAGGCCGCGTTGGCGCCGAAGGCAAGGCTCAGCGCGGCAAGGACGGCGGCGACGGCGGTGGTTCGAATAGTCATGAGATGCTCCCTGATCTGATTGACGGTTATTCTTCGACGACTCGTTCTCTGACACGGTGTCCAGCCCGCGCATTATGGCAAACCGAATTTGAACCGTGTATGGCATAAGGTGAAATCAGGAGACGCGCGCGGCGAACCGACGGGCATGCGGCTTGCCACCTTGCAGATGACTTTCATCAAGCGCAGCAAAGGCAATCAGTCGCAAAGTGTCCGATCTTGTTCAATCGCGGCGCACCTGAAAAACAGCCGACGTATGATCGTGCCGACCGCACTCATCCAGGAGACGAATCATGTCCACGCCGCTTTCCGACCATTACAAGGGCTTCGAGATCAAGGTGCAGGCTTTGCGCCGCGCGAAGGACCGTGATGAACCGGACGACGGCCCGCGTCACTTCGACATCGTGGTGACGATCGCGCGCAGCGCGCATGGCGACAGCGGGCGCTCGGTCATGTTCGGCGTGCCGGACCAGGAGCCGTTCGAGAGCCCGATCGATGCCACCCGCGCGGGCATCGACTACGCGCGCGACATCATCGACGACAAGGTCGAGGGCCAGTCGGTCAAGGATCTCTGAAGACGGGTCTCCGGCCTGACGCTTCACACAAGGCCGGCGCACTGGCGCGTCGGCGCGCGAACGCACGTTCTACACGTAAGCCCGATTGACCTCACGCGCCTCTGCAACGAGAATCGACGGCGAGCAAACGTTGCAACCGTCGCCGAGCGCGTTGAATCGGGCCTGTGCGTACATTCTCCTTTCACGTCCTGCGCGCGGTTCATGACGTCATGCTCGCGTTCGCTGCTGCGTTCGCCGCTTCACGCTCAAACCAGACAAACCAGAACAAAGCACTGGAGATCCGCATGAACCGAACCCTTCGCCGGCGTGTCCTGTCGGCTGCCGTCGCGCTCGCTGTCTGTTCCGTCCTGCCGTTTGCATCCACTTCAGCGTTCGCGCAGGCGGCGGCCAAGCCGAAGGTCGCGCTCGTCATGAAGTCGCTCGCCAACGAGTTCTTCCTGACCATGGAAAACGGCGCGAAGGACTATCAGGCCCACAACCCCGCCAAGTTCGATCTCATCACCAACGGCATCAAGGACGAGACCGACACCGCCGCGCAGATCCGCATCATCGAGCAGATGATCGTCTCCAAGGTCAACGCGATCGTCGTCGCGCCGGCGGATTCGAAGGCGCTCGTGCCGGTCATCAAGAAGGCGACGGATGCGGGCATCATCGTGGTCAACATCGACAACCGGCTCGACCCCGACGTGCTCAAGTCGAAGGACCTGAACGTGCCGTTCGTCGGCCCGGACAACCGCAAGGGCGCGCGCAAGGTCGGCGACTATCTGGCGCAACGCCTCAAGAAGGGCGATGAAGTGGCGATCATCGAAGGCGTGACCACCACGACGAACTCGCAGATGCGCAGCGCCGGCTTCAAGGACGCGATGGACGCGGGCGGCATGAAGATCGTCGCGCTGCAATCGGGCGAATGGGAAATCGACAAGGGCAATGCCGTCGCCGGGCAGATCCTGAATGCGAACCCCAACGTCAAGGCGCTGCTCGCCGACAACGACAACATGGCGATCGGCGCAGTCTCCGCGATCCGCGCGGCGGGCAAGGCCGGCAAGGTGCAGGTGGTGGGCTTCGACAACATCGGCGCGATCAAGCCGATGCTCAAGGACGGCCGCGTGCTCGCCACCGCCGACCAGTACGCGGCGAAGCAGGCGGTGTTCGGCATCGACGTCGCGCTGAAGGCGATCGCCGAGCACAAGAAGCAGTCGGAACTGTCGCAGGTGGTGGAGACGCCCGTCGATCTCGTGACGAAGTGACGCGATTTCGTCGGCGGCGAAACGGCTGCGGCAGCGCCGTTTCGCGTTCAGTCGGACTCAACATCGGCCTCAAGTTTGCCGCCGCGGTGCCGATATGTGTCAGGCGAACGTGCCGTCAGACTGCGCGCGGCGTGCCTGAGGAGCGACACGCGAACCGCGCGGAACGTCGAGCGAAGATGCACAGCGAAGCCTGGAAGCAGTCATGAGCCCATCCAACGACGCAAGCGGCATGAGCGGCACAAGCGACGCGAACGTGCTGACGGTGACGGGCATCGGCAAGACCTATGTCGAGCCGGTGCTGGCGGACGTGTCGCTGTCGCTCAACGCGGGCGAGGTGCTCGCGCTGACCGGCGAGAACGGTGCGGGCAAGAGCACGCTGTCGAAGATCATCGGCGGACTCACCGATCCGACCACCGGCACCATGACCCTCGCGGGCCAGCCCTACGCGCCGCGCAGCCGCTCCGACGCCGAAGCGCTCGGCGTGCGCATGGTGATGCAGGAGCTGAACCTGCTGCCCACTTTGTCGGTTGCCGAGAACCTGTTCCTGAACCGCTTGCCGCGCAAGGGCGGCTTCGGCTGGATCGACCGGCGCACGCTCGCGCAGGACGCGCGGCACGCGATGGCGCAGGTCGGGCTCGATGCCATCGATCCGGACACGCTGGTCGGGAGCCTGGGCATCGGTCATCAGCAGATGGTGGAGATCGCGCGCAATCTGATCGGCGATTGCCGCGTGCTGATCCTCGACGAACCCACCGCGATGCTTACCGCGCGCGAAGTCGATCTGCTGTTCGAGCAGGTCGAGCGGCTCAAGGCGCGCGGCGTCGCGCTCGTGTATATCTCGCACCGGCTGGAAGAATTGCGGCGCATTGCCGAGCGCGCCGCCGTGCTGCGCGACGGCCGTCTCGTGCACCTTGGCCCGATGGCCGAGCTGACCAGCGACCGGCTCGTCACGCTGATGGTCGGACGCGAGATCGGCGAGCGCATCGATCTGGGCGAGCGGCGCATCGGCGACGTCGCGCTGAAAGTGGAAGGCATGTCGCGCGGGACCGTGGTGCGCGACGTGTCGTTCCAAGTGCGCGCCGGCGAAATTTTCGGCGTGAGCGGTCTGATCGGCGCGGGGCGGACGGAACTGATGCGCCTCATCTACGGCGCGGATCGCGCGGACGCGGGCCAGGTGTCGGTGGCGCGGGCCGGGCAGCCGCTGCGGCGCGTGAACGTGCAGTCGCCGTCGGATGCGGTGAAGGCGGGCATCGCGCTGATCACGGAGGACCGCAAGGGCGAGGGGCTGCTGCTGAGCCTGCCCATCGCCGCGAACGTTTCACTGGGCAATCTCGGCGCGGTGGCGCGTCACGGCGTGGTCGACACGCGCCGGGAAGCGGCCCTCGCGCAACGCCAGATCGAGGCGATGCGCATCCGCACGTCGGGTCCGGCCCAGGCGGTGTCGGAGCTGTCGGGCGGCAATCAGCAGAAGGTCGTGATCGGCCGCTGGCTGGCGCGCGACTGCCCGGTGCTGCTGTTCGACGAACCGACCCGCGGCATCGACGTTGGCGCCAAGTTCGACATTTACGGCCTGATGGGTGCGCTGACGCGCGAAGGCCGGACGCTGGTCGTGGTGTCGAGCGACCTGCGCGAACTGATGCTGATCTGCGACCGGATCGGCGTGATGTCGGCGGGACGCATGACGGGCGTGTTCGAACGCGCGACCTGGTCGCAGGACGCGCTGCTGGCGGCGGCGTTCTCCGGCTACGCGCGGCGCGAGGCGCTGCTGCAGGAGCCGATCGCGCCCGACGCGAAGGCGCCCGAAGACAACGTGGAGCATTGAATGAGCGAAGCGAACCTTCCAGCCGATGCACCGAAGAGCACGAAAGGCGTCGGCACGCGGCTGGGGCTGTCGAATTACCTGGGTCTGGCGGGTGCGCTCGCCGCGATGATCGCGCTGTTTTCGGTGCTGAGTTCGCATTTCCTGACCTACGACACGTTCAGCACGATTGCCAACCAGATTCCGGATCTGGTCGTGATGTCGGTGGGCATGACCTTCGTGCTGATCATCGCGAGCATCGACCTTTCGGTGGGCTCGGTGCTGGCGTTGGGCGCGTCGGTGGTCAGCGTGGCCGCGCTCAAATGGCACTGGCCGGCGATTCCGGCTGCGCTGATCGGGCTCGCGGCCGCCGCGCTGACGGGCGCGGTGACCGGACTCGTGACCGTGGCATGGCGGATTCCGTCGTTCATCGTGTCGCTCGGCGTGCTGGAAGGCGCGCGCGGACTGGCCTATCAGATGACGAACTCGCGCACGGCGTACATTGGCGATGCGTTCGATTTCCTGTCGAATCCGATCGCCTTCGGCATCTCGCCGGCGTTCCTGATTGCGGTCGCCGTGATGATAATTGCGCATCTGGTCTTGACCCGGACGGTTTTTGGCCGATATCTCGTAGGGATAGGCACGAATGAAGAGGCCGTGCGGCTCGCCGGCGTCAATCCACGGCCTTACAAGGTGATCGTGTTCGCGCTGATGGGCGCCTTGTCGGGCCTGGCGGCGCTGTTCCAGATCTCGCGTCTGGAAGCCGCCGATCCGAACGCGGGCGCCGGTGTGGAACTGCAGGTGATCGCGGCGGTGGTGATCGGCGGCACGAGCCTGATGGGCGGGCGCGGCTCGGTCATCAGCACCTTTTTCGGCGTGTTGATCATCTCGGTGCTCGCGGCGGGACTGGCGCAAATCGGCGCGAACGAGCCGACCAAGCGCATTATTACGGGCGCGGTGATCGTGGTGGCGGTGGTGCTCGACACCTATCGCAGCCGCCGCAAGCGCGTTTGAAGCAAGGCAAAGGCAGGTAAAGTCAGGCAGCAGGACGGCGACGGCGCGCGCTCCGCACGGGGTGGAGAAGCGGCCCTGGCCGGAAACGGCAGCACCGGCGCGAGCAAACGTGCGCGTAGTCAGGCACGCGGCGCCGGCGAAGTGACGGAAAGCAGGCAGGGCGCGGGGAAGCAGTGCGGCGCAGGCAGCAGAAGCAGTCTTGGAAACAGCCGGCGCCGCCCGCCTTACGACCAATAAGAGAGCAGTTGGACCAAAGCAAAGCGAAGGACGATGTATGGCGACGATCAAAGACGTGGCAGCCATTGCCGGGGTGTCGTTCACGACGGTATCCCACGTAGTGAACAATTCACGGCCGGTTTCGGCCGACGTGCGGGCGAAGGTGGAGCGGGCGATCCGTGAGCTGGATTACGTGCCGTCGGCGGTGGCGCGCTCGCTGAAGGCGCGTTCGACGGCGACCATCGGCCTGCTCGTGCCAAACGCGACGAATCCGTATTTCGCGGAACTCGCGCGCGGCGTCGAGGACGGCTGCGCGAAGAACGGCTATTGCGTGTTCTTCTGCAATTCCGACGACGACCCCGCGAAGCAGCGCAGCTATCTGCGCGTCCTGCAGGAAAAGCGCATCGACGGCCTGGTGATCGCGTCGGCGGGCGAGGATTCGGTGCTGGCGCAATGTCTGGCGGGCGCGCGCGAGCCGCTCGTGATCGTCGATCGCAACATCGAGGGGGTGCAGGCGGACCTCGTCCAGATCGATCACGAAAAAGGCGCGTATATCGCGACCCGGCATCTGCTGCAGCTCGGGCATTCGGAAATCGGCTGCATTACCGGGCCCGTGCAGACCGCCGTGTCCGCCATGCGCCTGCACGGCTTCATCCGCGCGATGGCCGAACGCGGCATCGAAATCGAGCCGCACGCCATCCAGCAGAGCGACTTTTCGGCGACCGGCGGTTATGCTGCCGCATCGCAGTTGTTCGACCGCATGAAGCCGACCGCGATCTTCGCGTGCAACGACATGATGGGCATCGGCGCGCTGCGGGCGGCGGCCGAACGTCACATCAACGTGCCGACGGACTGCTCGATCATCGGCTTCGACGATGTCGAGCTGTCGCGCTATACGTACCCGGCGCTGTCGACGGTCGGGCAATCGGTCCGCGCGCTCGGCGAGATGGCCGCGCAGACGCTGATCGAACGCATCACGGGCAAGCTCACCGGTACGACGCGCCGCCGCGTGGTGCCGCCGCGCCTGGTGCGCCGCGAATCGACGGCCGTGGTGCCGGAATCGCGCAGCGTCCGGGCCTGATCCAGCCGGCCACGCCGGTCAACCAGGGAAGCATGATGGGCGAAAGCGCCAAAGCAGGCGATACGAACAAGACCGGGCGCGTGACCGTGGTCGGCAGTCTCAACATGGATCTCGTGGCGCGCGCGCCGCGTCTGCCGAAGCCCGGCGAGACGCTCGCCGGCCACGCGTTCGCGCAGGTGGCTGGCGGCAAGGGCGGCAATCAGGCGGTCGCCGCGGCGCGCCTGGGTGCGCAGGTCGCGATGATCGGCTGCGTCGGCGATGATCCGAACGGCGCGATCCTGAAACAGAGCCTCGAGGCGGAAGGCATCGATTGCAGCGCGCTCGCGACGAGCGCCGAGGCATCGACGGGCGTGGCGCTGATCGTCGTCGACGATGCCAGCCAGAACGCCATCGTCATCGTGGCCGGCAGCAATGCGCTCGTGACGCCGGCGAGCATCGAGGCGCAGGAGCAGCTGATCGCCGGGGCGGACCTGATCGTGTGCCAGCTCGAAACGCCGCTTGAGACCGTGCGCGCCGCGCTGGCCGCCGGCCGTCGTCTTGGCCGCACGACCATCCTCAATCCGGCGCCCGCCGCCCGCAAGCTGCCGCCCGACTGGTTTCCGCTGATCGACTATCTGATTCCGAACGAACACGAGGCCGCCACGCTCTCGGGCGTCGCGGTCAACTCGCCGGAAGACGCGCGCCGCGCCGCCCAGACGCTGAAGGCGAAGGGCGCGCGCAACGTGATCGTGACGCTCGGTTCGGAAGGCGTGCTCGCGCTGCTGGACGGCGAGGACGAAGCGGGTGTCCATCTCGCTTCGCCGCGCGTCGAGGCGATCGACACCACCGCCGCCGGCGATACCTTCATCGGCGGTTTTGCAGCCGAACTGGCGCGCGGCACAGCGGTGCGCGACGCGATCGCCTTCGGTCAGCGCGCCGCGGCGATTGCGGTAACGCGCGAGGGCGCGCAGCCATCGATACCACATCGCAGCGAAATTTCCGCATAATTCTTCAGTATTCGCTGAAAAATGGCGCGTTTGACGCGCCATTTTGTTTTTTGACGAAACAATCTCCTAAAGTGGTCGCGCGTTGACGCCGTTTACGTCTGGAACGGTCAAGAGGGCGCGCATCGGCCGCGCGCGCTTCCCGGGCGCAGCGGCCACCCCGCACGCACCCGCCGTCAAGCGGCCGGGCAAACCGCTCTCGAGCGGCACGGGGATCACTCAATGAAACAGGGTTTGACGATCAAGGCGCGCCTCGGCATCGCGATGGCGTTTCTGGGCGCTTTGCTGATCGCGATCGGCGCGCTGGGGCTCATCGGCATGAGCCACTCGAACGGCGCGTTCCTCGCCACCTACTCGGTGCAGATGCCTGCCGCTATCGCCGTCGGCAACGCGGAAATGTACGCGGCGCGCGAACGTCTCGTGTTCGACCGCGCCGCGCTGCTCGCAGGCACACCGGAAGTGGCGTCCACCGTCGAACGATCGCGCCTGATGCGCGACCGTGCCGACGCCTACTGGAAGCAATACACCTCGCTGCCGCTCTCACCGGGAGAAAAGCGTCTCGCCGACGCCGCGCAGGACAAGCGTCTGGCGCTGCAAGGCATCGTCGATCGCGGCGTGGCGGCCGTCATGGCGAACGATCACGACGCCATCATCGCCAGCGCCAAGGCGATGCAGGCCACCTACAACGAACTCGCCACAGCCAACGAAGCCCTGCGCGCATTCCTCACCGAATCCTCGAAGCTGAGTTACGAAGCCGCGCAGAACCGCTTCCTGTGGTTCCGCGCGCTGAGCCTGAGCGCGCTTGCGCTCGGCGTCGCGGCGGCCGGGTTCGCGTGGGTATCGCTGCGACGCGCGATCGCGCGGCCGCTGGAAGCCGCGCTCGGCCATTTCGACGCCATCGCCGCCGGCGATTTGCGGCGCGAGGTCGTCGTGACGTCGCGCGATGAAATGGGCCAGTTGCTCGAAGGGCTCGCCAGAATGCGCGCCAGCCTGCTCGACACGGTGCGCAGCGTGCGCTCGGGCAGCGAGTCGATCGCCTCCGCCACGCAGCAAATCGCGGCGGGCAATACGGATCTGTCCTCGCGCACCGAGGAACAGGCGTCCGCGCTGCAGGAAACCGCGTCCAGCATGGAAGAGCTCACCGGAACGGTACGCCAGAACGCCGACAACGCACGCCAGGCAAGCGCGCTCGCGGCGAACGCGTCGGCGATCGCGGGCAAGGGCAGCGCGGTCGTGACCCAGGTGGTCGACACGATGCGCGAGATCAACGGCAGCTCGTCGAAGATCGCGGACATCATCACGATCATCGAAGGCATCGCGTTCCAGACCAACATCCTGGCCCTGAACGCTGCGGTCGAAGCGGCGCGCGCCGGCGAGGAAGGCCGCGGCTTCGCGGTGGTCGCGGGCGAGGTTCGCAATCTGGCGCAGCGCTCGTCGGCGGCCGCGAAGGAAATCAAGGAACTCATCGACACCTCCGTCGCGCGGGTCGAGACCGGCTCCGCGCTCGTCGACGAAGCCGGCCGCACGATGGCCGAGATCAGCGGCGCGGTGCAGCGCGTGACCGACATCATGGGCGAGATCGCGGCGGCGTCGCAGGAGCAGTCGAGCGGGATCGAGCAGGTGTCGCGCGCGGTTACCCAGATGGACGAGGTGACGCAGCAGAATGCCGCGCTCGTCGAGGAAGCGGCGGCCGCGGCGCAGTCGCTGGAAGATCAGGCCGCGCGCCTGCGACAGGCCGTGGCGGTCTTTCAGTTGGCGGAAGGCGCGCCGCTTGCTGCTCATCCGACGTTTGCCGCGCCGCGCACCAGGATGGTGACGCCGCCCGTGTCGAAGCCTGCGGCGAAGTCCGTACCGATGGCAGCCCCGGTGCGCAAGGCAAAGATCACGGCCGATACGGCCGGCGACTGGGAGACGTTCTGACGTTCCGACCTTGGCCGGAGCCGGCGCCTCGGGACATCGCGTCACGCGCCAGCCATGTCGAACCGGTAACCCGTACACTGGTGAGCATGCGTGACCGCCCATAACGAGGATACCGACATGACCGGATCGACACTCGCTGCGAAGCTTGCGGAAGCCCGCCGCCGGCATCGGCTGATCGAGGTGCTGGAGCCCGCCGACATTCCCGCCGACGCGCCCACCGCCTATGCCATCCAGCACGAGATGCTGCGCGAGACGGAAGCACGCATCGGCGCCTGGAAGATCGGCGCGCGTGCGCCGGACGCGCTCGCCAACGGCGCGCCCATCGACGCCGCGCTGGTCCACGCCTCGCCGGCCCGGCTGCCGTTCGAGTCGTTCTTCCGCGTGCTGGTCGAACTCGAGATCGCATTTCGCTTCGCCTATTCGCTGCCGGCACGCAGCGAACCCTATACGCGTGAGGAAGTCATGGCGGCCATCGGCGGGATCGCAGTGGCGCTCGAAGTCGTCGACAGCCGCTTCACGCAGTGGCCCAATCTCGACCCGCTCGCGCAGCTCGCCGATTCGCAGAACAACGGCGCGCTCGTGGTCTCGGCAATGGAGCCTTACGACGTCATCGCACCCGGCTTCGACTTTCTTGCACCGCGCATCGAACTCACGCTCGACGGCATGTCGATTGCGCCCGCGGCACTTGGCAATCCGGCGGGCGATCCGCGCGAACTGCTGCTCTGGCTCGTCAACCATTGCTCGCGCATGGGTTTGACGGTCGAGCCGTTCTGGACCATCACGACGGGCTCGTACACGGGCGCCTATCGCGTCGATGGACCGGCGATGCTGCATGGCTCGATCGACCGCATCGGCGAGCTCGAACTGGTGCTCGCATGAAGCGCTTCAACATCGGGCAATCACCCTGCAAGCGGAACGGTTATCGCGAACATTGCAGGTTTTGCATCCGCGCGCAGCGACGCTGCGTAGGTGATGGGAGATGCGTAGGACACGGCTGAAAAAGGATGGCGGAGAAGCGCGGTGACGATGTACGAAAGAGCGCGGGGAAGCGAACAGGCAGGGGGCATGTCGAGCAAGAGGATAGGCACATGCGCGACATTGGGATGATGATTGTAGGTGAACGAAAATGACTCACCAAGCTAGGAATTCTGCGAAGCAAATGAACAACGCAAGTGCGTGAAAAAAAATTCGAAAGGGTTTAGGATGATTTCAAGCGATGTCGTTTCGATTACGCGCGTTGCGCACGGCATAGCTTTCTGACTTCGGCGAGGAGGTAGCATGGATATCTACAGCAGTTTCGCGACCCGCTTCGAAAAAACACGCGAGGAGGAGTTCTCGCTCGAAGAATATCTCGCGCTCTGCAAAGATGATCCTGCCACATATGCAACAGCGGGCGAACGCATGTTGACGGCCATCGGGGAACCGGAAATGGTCGACACTCGCCTCGACCCGCGTTTATCGCGTGTGTTTGCAAACAAGGTCATCAAGGTGTACCCGGCGTTCCGCGAGTTCTACGGAATGGAAGAAGTGATCGAGAACGTCGTGTCGTATTTCCGGCACGCGGCCCAGGGTCTGGAAGAGAAGAAGCAGATCCTGTATCTGCTGGGTCCGGTGGGCGGCGGCAAGTCGTCAATCGCCGAACGACTGAAGCAGCTCATGGAACGGGTCCCGTTCTATTCCATCAAGGGTTCGCCCGTCAATGAATCGCCGCTGGGCCTGTTCGACTACGACGAAGACGGCCCGGTGCTCGAAGAGCAATACGGCATCCCGCGCCGCTACCTGAAGAGCATCCTGTCGCCGTGGGCCGTCAAGCGCCTGCACGAGTACAACGGCGACATCCGCAAGTTCCGCGTGGTGCGCCGCTATCCGTCCATCCTTCGCCAAATCGGCATCGCCAAGACCGAGCCGGGCGATGAAAACAATCAGGACATCTCGTCGCTCGTCGGCAAGGTGGATATCCGCAAGCTCGAGACCTATTCGCAGGACGACGCCGACGCATACAGCTATTCGGGCGGCCTGTGCCTCGCCAATCAGGGCCTGCTCGAATTCGTCGAAATGTTCAAGGCGCCGATCAAGGTGCTGCACCCGCTGCTGACCGCCACCCAGGAAGGCAACTTCAAGGGCACGGAAGGCTTCGGTGCGATCCCGTTCGACGGCGTCATCCTCGCTCACTCGAACGAGTCGGAGTGGAAGGCGTTCCGCAACAACAAGAACAACGAAGCACTGCTCGACCGGATCTTCGTCGTCAAGGTGCCGTACTGCCTGCGCTACGGCGAAGAGATCAAGATCTACGAGAAGCTGCTGCGCAATTCGTCCCTCGCCGAGGCGGTCTGCGCACCGGGCACGCTCAAGATGATGTCGCAGATGGCCGTGCTCACGCGTCTGCACGAGCCGGAGAATTCGAGCCTGTTCTCGAAGATGCAGGTCTATGACGGCGAGAACCTGAAGGACACGGATCCGAAGGCGAAGTCGTATCAGGAGTATCGCGACTATGCGGGCGTCGACGAAGGCATGACCGGCGTCTCCACCCGGTTCGCGTTCAAGATCCTGTCGCGCGTCTTCAACTTCGATTCGTCCGAGGTCGCGGCCAATCCGGTGCACCTGATGTACGTGCTGGAGCAGCAGATCGAACGCGAGCAGTTCCCGCCGGAAACGGAGCAGAAGTACCTGTCGTTCATCAAGGACGTGCTGGCGTCACGCTACGCCGAGTTCATCGGCAAGGAGATTCAGACTGCTTATCTCGAATCGTATTCGGAGTATGGACAGAACATCTTCGACCGCTATGTGACCTATGCCGACTTCTGGATCCAGGACCAGGAGTTCCGCGATCACGACACCGGCGAGAGCTTCGACCGCGCGGCGCTGAATGCCGAACTGGAGAAGATCGAAAAGCCGGCGGGCATCAGCAACCCGAAGGACTTCCGCAACGAAATCGTGAACTTCGTCCTGCGCGCGCGTGCGGCGAATGGCGGCAAGAATCCCGCGTGGATCAGCTACGAGAAACTGCGCGTCGTGATCGAGAAGAAGATGTTCTCCAACACGGAGGAACTGCTGCCGGTCATCTCGTTCAATGCGAAAGGCTCGGCCGAAGAGCAGCGCAAGCACGAGGACTTCGTCAATCGCATGGTCGCCAAGGGTTACACGCCGAAGCAGGTGCGCCTCTTGTGCGACTGGTATCTGCGCGTGCGCAAGTCGTCATGATGTAAGGCAGGAAGGCGCGCGCCAGTCAGGTTGACGGGGGCGCGCCGATTGGCCGGAACGGGCGCCTGCGTCCGCTTCCGGTCCCGCGCAGCGCGGGAGTTATGATGTCACTGGCCGTACGGGCGTGAAGCTTGCGCCGGCCGCTCAGTGGACAGTTTGCGAGTCAGAGACGCTGCGACCGTTGGAAGGCTCACGCAGCGCCTCGCCATCTCGCCCATTACGCGGGAGACTGGATGTGCTGCACCAAATCATCGACCGCAGGTTAGCCGGCAAGAACAAGAGCATCGCCAATCGCGAGCGCTTTCTGCGACGTGTCAAGAGTTACATTCGCCGCGCGGTATCCGACGCGGTGCGCGATCGCAGTATCAAAGACATTCAAAGCACCCAGAGCATCACCATTCCCAAGAAGGACATCTCCGAGCCGTCGTTCCGTCATGGACCGGGCGGCAAGCGCGAGTACGTCCATCCGGGCAACGCCGACTACATTCGCGGCGACAAGATTCCCCGTCCGCCGGGCGGCGCGGGCGGTGGCGGCAAGAGCGCCAGCAACGAGGGCGAAGGGCAGGACGACTTCGTTTTCGAGCTCTCGCGCGAAGAGTTCATGCAGTACTTCTTCGACGATCTCGAACTCCCGCGCCTCGTCAAGACCCAGTTGCTCGCCGTGCCCACCTGGAAAAACGTGCGCGCGGGCTGGGCGGCGGAAGGCACGCCGAACAACATCGACGTGGTGCGCTCGCTGCGCAGCGCGCTGGGCCGTCGCATCGCGCTCGGCTTTCCGCTCTCGGCGCAGTTGCGCGAGATGGAGCGCCAGCTGGAGCAACTGAAGGAAGAGAAGGGCGACAAGGAAGAGATCGCGCGGCTCGAAGCGGAGATCGTGATCCTGCAGGGCCGGATCACGCGCATTCCGTTCATCGATCCCTTCGATCTGCGCTACATCAACCGCGTGAAGCAGCCGACGCCGTCGAGCAAGGCCGTCATGTTCTGCCTGATGGACGTGTCCGGCTCGATGGACGAGCAGCGCAAGGACCTGTCGAAGCGCTTCTTCATCCTGCTGTATCTGTTCCTGCAGCGGAACTACGAGAAGATCGAGGTCGTGTTCATCCGGCACCATACGCGCGCCGAGGAAGTGGACGAGGACACCTTCTTCCATTCCACCGAAAGCGGCGGCACCGTGGTGTCGAGTGCGCTCGAACTCATGAAGAAGATCATGGACGAACGCTATTCGCCGTCCGAATGGAACATCTACGGGGCGCAGGCCTCCGACGGCGACAACTGGACCGACGACTCGCCGAAGTGCCGCAAGCTGCTGGCCGAAGACATCCTGCCGAAGGTACGGTATTTTGCCTATATTCAAGTTGCGCCAGAGGAGCAGAATCTCTGGCTGGAATATGCCCAGCTCGCGCTCGGAGCGCCCGAACTGGCCATGAAGAAGGTGGACTCGGCCGCGGATATCTACCCGGTGTTCCGCGAACTGTTCGAGAAGCAGCAGGCCGCGGCGTAAGCCGCGGCAGCACGCGAATCGAGTCGCGCGGTTCGGCGGGAAGGCACGGACGATCGTGTTGCGATCGTGTCGTTTTCCGGCCGGACCCAGCGCCTGGCAACGCAACGCGTCCGCGGCGACGCACGAGGAAAGCAGGATGAATGTTGCAGAGAAACGGCGGCCGCTGCCGTGCCCGTCTGACTGGAGCGTCGAGCTGATCGAGGAATACGACGCCGAAATCTCCCGCGTCGCCAATCGCTACGGGCTCGACACCTATCCCATCCAGCTGGAAATCATCAGCTCCGAGCAGATGATGGACGCGTATGCGTCCGTCGGCATGCCGGTGAACTATCGGCACTGGTCGTTCGGCAAGCACTTTCTCTCGACCGAGAAAGGCTATCGGCGCGGGCAGATGGGCCTCGCGTACGAAATCGTCATCAATTCGAATCCCTGCATCGCGTATCTCATGGAAGAAAACACCATGACGATGCAGGCGCTCGTGATCGCGCATGCCGCCTACGGGCACAACTCCTTCTTCAAGGGCAATTACCTGTTCCGTCTGTGGACGGACGCGCACGCAATCATCGACTACCTCGTGTACGCGAAGAATTACATCGCGGAATGCGAGGAACGTTTCGGGCTGGACCGGGTGGAAGAACTGCTGGATTCATGTCATGCGCTGATGAACTACGGCGTGGACCGCTACAAGCGTCCGCAGAAGCTTTCGCTGGCGAAGGAAGCCGCGATGCGGCGCGAGCGCGAGGCGTATTTGCAATCGCAGGTCAACGAACTCTGGCGCACGCTGCCGAAAGGTAAAGAACCGACCGCCGAGGAAAGCGAGAGCCGTTATCCGCCCGAGCCGCAGGAAAACCTGCTCTACTTCGCGGAGAAAAACGCACCGCTGCTGGAGCCGTGGGAGCGGGAAGTGATCCGCATCGTTCGCAAGGTGGGGCAGTATTTTTATCCGCAGCGGCAGACGCAGGTCATGAACGAGGGCTGGGCGACGTTCTGGCACTACACGCTGCTCAACACGCTCTACAACGAAGGCCGTCTCGAGGACGGCTTCATGATGGAGTTCCTGCATTCGCATTCGAACGTGGTGTATCAGCCGCCGGTGACGAAGCCTTATTACAGCGGCATCAATCCGTACGCACTGGGTTTTTCGATGATGAGCGACATTCGCCGCATCTGCGAAAACCCCACCGACGAAGACCGCGAGTGGTTCCCGGAACTGGCCGGCAGCGACTGGCTGGAATCGCTGCACTACGCGATGCGCAATTTCAAGGACGAGAGCTTTATCGCGCAGTATCTGTCGCCGCATCTGATTCGCGAAATGCGTCTGTTCGCGATTCTCGATGACGACATGCGCGATGCGCTCGAAGTGTCCGCCATTCACGATGGCAGCGGCTATCGTTATGTGCGGCAGGCGCTGTCGAGGCAGTACGACATTCACCACCGCGAGCCGAACATCCAGGTGTATTCGGTGAATACGCGCGGCGACCGGAGTCTGACGCTGCGGCATTTCATGACCGATAACCGCCATCTGTCCAACGACAGCGACGAAGTGCTCAAGCACATGGCGCGCTTGTGGCAATTCGACGTGTATCTGGAAAGCGTCGATGAGAACGGGACGGTGAGGAAGCGGTTCGAGTGCCGGTATGTGGCGCCGGAGGGGCGCTGAGAAAGGGTGGTGGCACGATCTCGATGACAGCCGGCCTTACTTGGGTAAGGCCGGTTTTTTATTTGGGAGTTGCGGAAAACCTCTTTTCAGTGAAATTCGGAAAAAACGGATAAACACAGCCAGCCACCGCAGCGACAATCTGCGCATATCGGCCCGGGATGATTCAAGACGATCCGGTTCAGTGTGAGAACTCAACTTGCCGCAAGCAGGACTGCCTCACCGCCAAGGCCGCTGAAAGCGAGTCGAAGCTGGCCAACGCCGAGCGTGATGCTGCCCGGGCTCTGTCGCGATGGGATGAAGACGATCGCTACATTCGAACCGCTCAGGAGAATCTCGCGCGGGCAAACCGCGCCTTCAGGCAATATCGCACGGCACAATGCGGGCTGATCGCGTCCCTCAGCGGCGGCGCAGCCGGCAACGCTCACGACATCGGGCAACTGTCATGCGTGGCGTCCCTCAACACCGCACGCGCCGATGACCTTCGCCACACAATCTCCCGACTGCCGCTGAGCTAATCGGTGCCTACGCCCCCGCCTCATCCTGCGAGAACAGATCCCAGGCGGCCATGAACAGCGCCGCGACCAGCGGCCCGATGACAAAGCCATTGATCCCGAACAACGCCATCCCGCCCAGCGTGGAAATGAGCACGACCCAGTCGGGCATCTTGGTGTCCTTGCCGACCAGGATCGGCCGCAGCACGTTGTCCACGAGCCCGATCACGACGACGCAGAACACCACGAGGATCAATCCCTTGACGACCTGTCCGGTCATGAAGAAATAAATCGCCGCCGGCGCCCACACGATTGCCGCGCCGACCGCCGGCAACAGCGAGAGAAACGCCATCAGCACGCCCCACAGCAGCGAGCCGCTGATGCCCAGGATCCAGAAGATCAGCCCACCCAGCAAACCCTGCACCGCCGCCACGGCGATATTGCCTTTCACGGTCGCGCGCACAACCGTTGTGAACTTGGCGATCAGATGCTGCTTCGGCTCGGCATCGAGCGGAATGGCGCGACGGATGCGCCGGGCGATCTCACCGCCGTCGCGCAGCAGGAAGAACACCAGGTACAGCATCACGCCGAAGCTCACGACGAACTGGAACGTGTTCTGCCCGATCGACAGCGCCTGTGCCGCCGCGAACTGGCTGATCTGGGTCGCGCCTTCCATGAGCTTGCGCTGCACGCCGACGATATCGTCCAGCCCGAAGCGCCCGAGCAGTTGCTGCGCCGACACCGGCAGTGCATGCAGCACATGCTGGAAGTACAGCCCGAAATTGAGATCGCCGCTCTTGATGCGCCCATAGACCAGCGCGATTTCCTGCACCAGCGTCACCATCACGACCGCCAGTGGAATGATCACGATCAGAATGGCGGCGGCGAGCGTCGTGAGCGCGGCGAGGTTGCGCCGCTTGCCGAAGCGGGCGGCGAGATAGCGCTGCATGGGCTGGAACAGGATCGCGAGAATCGCCCCCCAGAAAATGGCGCCGAAAAACGGCAACAACACCCAGGCGAGCGCCACCGTGACGAAGAACAGCAGGATGTGGAAGAAGTTCTGGTGAGTCGTGTGATTGTTCATTCGCGAGCGTGTGACCGAAGGGCAGGGCGATTGTGCCAAAAGGCATGCGGTAAGCAAGAAACGGGCCACACTGCGTTGCGGCTGGTTTGCTTCTGGTTGCGCTGATTCGAGCGCCAGAACCGCCAATCGTTCGGAATGATTTACTAAATCCGGCAAATGCTGCTGGAGCGCAAGCTTGCTTGTCGACTAAAATCCGGCTTCCAATCCTTGCGGATCGCTTTCCGTCCGACGGCAAGCCGACAGAACCGCTCGCTCCGCTTCCGCGCAACGCATCGAATCATGAATCCAGGCGTCATCTACGCATTCTCGGCCTTCGCCATCTGGGGGCTGTTTCCGATCTACTTCAAGGCGCTGCATTCCATTGGCGCGGTCGAGATGCTGGCGCACCGGATGACGTGGTCGATGCTCTTCCTGCTGGTCGTGATGACCCTGCGCCGTCAATGGCGATGGCTGGGTCCGGTGCTGCGCGACAGGCGCCTGCTGGCGCGCTTCGCCGCCAGCGCCGTATTGCTGTCGGCGAACTGGGGCATTTATATCTGGGCGGTCAATGACGGCCGCATCGTGCAAGCGAGCCTCGGCTACTTCATCAATCCGCTCGTCAACGTGCTGTTCGGCATGGCCTTCCTGCATGAGCGGCTGCGGCCCGTGCAGTGGGTCGCCGTGACCGTCGCCGCGCTGGGCGTCGTGTGGCTCACCTGGGTGAACGGCGCGCCGCCGTGGATCAGCCTCGCGCTGGCGCTGACCTTCGGCGGCTATGGGCTGCTGCGCAAGACCGCTTCGCTCGGCGCGCTGGAGGGCTTGACGCTCGAAACCATGCTGCTCTGCCCCGTGGCGCTGTTGTATTTGTTCTTTCTGAACACGCATGGCGGCAGCGGCTTCGGGCAGGCATCGACCGGCGTGAAGCTTCTGCTTGCCGCGGCGGGCCCGGTCACCGCCGTGCCCTTGTTGCTGTTCGCGGCCGGCGCGCGGCGCATTCCGCTGTCGATGCTCGGCCTCATCCAGTACATCACGCCGACGCTGCAATTGCTGATCGGCGTCGCCATCTATCAGGAGTTTTTCGGCCGCGACCAGCTGATCGGCTATGGCGCGATCTGGGCCGCGCTCGCGTTGTACTCGCTGGAAGGCTTCTACCGGGCGCGCGCAGCCCGCCTGTGAACGCGCGCCGCGTGCGCTTCAGCGCAATGCATCGCCATAGCGATACTCGGCCGTCGCTTCATCGAGTCTGGCCTTGATGTCCGAATCGATAGGCTGATCGACGGCGGCAAGCGTTTCGGTCAGTTGCTCGGGCCGGCTCGCGCCGATGATCGCCGACGTCACCGCCGGATTCGCCAGCACCCACGCGAGCGCCGTGCTCGCGAGCGAGCGTCCGGTCGGTGCGACGATTCCGTTGATCGTCTCGATCGTGTGAAATTCGCGCTCGTGCCAGTAACGCTGCGTGTACATGGCGCCGGCCTTGCCGACGGTGTCGCTGAAACGACCTTCGCCCGGCCCGGCGCCAAAACTGTGCTTGCCGGTCAGCAGACCGCCCGCGAGCGGGTTGTACGGAATCACGGCCAGACCTTCCTCCGTCGCGAGCGGCAGCAGTTCCCGCTCGATCTGGCGAAACAGCAGGTTATAGCGCGGCTGCACCGACACGAATCGCGCGCGCCGCCCGACATCCGCGCGCCCCAGCGCACGCGCCAGCCGATAAGCCAGAAAATTCGACACCCCGATATAGCGCGCCTTGCCTTGCCGCACGATGGTGTCGAGCGCTTCGAGCATTTCGTCGAGCGGGGTATCGCGGTCGTCGTTGTGCAGCTGGTAAAGATCGACGTAATCGGTGTTCAGGCGCTTGAGCGACGCGTCGATGGCATCGAGCAGATGCTTGCGCGACGCGCCCTGTTGCCACGCGCGCGGCCCCATCTCGTGAACCGCCTTGGTGGCGAGGATGAAGTCGTCACGCCGTCCCTTCAGCCAGCGTCCGACGATCTCCTCGGTGCGGCCGGCGAGATCGTGGCTGCTGCCGAGCGGATAGACATTCGCCGTGTCGATGACATTGACGCCCGCCTCGGCGGCGCAGTCCATGATGCTGCGCGACACGTCCTCGCCGGTCTGGAGGCCGAAGGTCATCGTGCCGAGCGTAAGACGCGAGACGGTGAGCCCGGTGTTGCCGAATTTGCCATATTGCACGGTGATGCTCCCGAAAATGGATGATCCGATCAGACCGACAGCTTAGCCCGTCCGACGCTCAGGCATTGCGGGCGCCGGCGCGGGGGGAAGGCGTCGCGGGCGGCGTGCCGCGCGGCGCCGCTTCGAGGCGGCGGAACACGAGGCACGACAGCAGCGTGACCATGCCCATGCACGCGAAACTCAGACGGAACCCGGTCGAGGTGGAGAACGGTCCCTGGAACACCTGCACGAGCGAGCCGCCGATCGACACGCCCAGGCCGATCGCCAGCATCTGCACCATCGAGAACAGGCTGTTGCCGCTGCCCGCGTCCTTGCTCGACAGGCCCTTGAGCGTGACGCTGTTCATCGCGGCGAACTGCATCGAATTGCATGCGCCGAACAGCGCGAGAATCGCGATTTCGACGGCGAGCGGCAGGGAAGGCGAGAACAGCGCGCACGCCATGATGGACGCGCCGACGAGCGCCGTGTTGACGAGCAGGAAGGTGTCGTAGCCGTAGCGCTTCACGAGCCCAGGGATCCAGCGTTTGCTGATGGTGCCGGCAATCGCGATGGGCAGCATCATCAGGCCCGAGTGCAGCGGACTGTAGCCGAGTTCGAGCTGCATCAGCAGCGGCAGCAGGAACGGCACGGCAGCGGAACCGATCCGGCAGACCAGGTTGCCCACCAGCCCGACGCTGAAGTTGCGCTCGCTGAACAGCCCGAGATGAAACAGCGGGTTGCGCTTGCGCCGTGCATATGGGATATACGCCAGCGCCGACACGACCGAGAGCGCGAACAGGGCCGCCGAGACGGCGCCGCGATGCGTATCGACAGGAGAATCCAGCGCCAGCGAGAACGACACCATGCACAGCGACAGCAATCCGCAGCCGACGAAGTCGAACGGCGGCACGTCGTGAACTGCGTCGTTCGGCAGAAAGCGCTGCACGGCGTAAATGCCGAGCGCGCCGATCGGCACGTTGATGAGGAAGATCCAGTGCCACGAGAAGGATTCGACGAACCAGCCGCCGAGCGTCGGGCCGAGAATCGGGCCGATCTGGCCGGCGACGGAAATCATCGCGAGCGCGGAGACGTAGGCTTCCCCCGACACCGCGCGCAGCACGGCCAGGCGGCCGATGGGCAGCAGCATCGACCCGCCGATTCCCTGCAGCACGCGCGCCAGGACCAGTTGATTGAGGGTGTGCGCGCTCGCGCAGGTGAGCGAGCCGATCACAAACAGCGCAATCGATACCGAATAGACCAGACGGGTGCCAAAGCGGTCCGCGAGCCAGCCGGAGGCGGGCGTCAGGAGCGCCATCGTCAGCGTATAGGCGACGACGATCGCCTGCATCGCGAGCGGCGCGGCATGAAGACTGCGGGCGATCGACGGCAGCGCCGTGTTCACGATGGTCGTGTCGAGCGTCTGCATGAAGAAGCCCACGGCGACGATCCATAAAAGCGCCGTGTGCGAAGACTGTCTGGTCATGTGGGGAGATGAGGCTGAAACGGCGCGTCATCGAAAGGGCGGCGAAAGGCCGCTTCCTGCGCGCACTGTGACATGTTAGTGAATCGGGGCGTCATCGGGAAGCCCGCTGGCCGCATTGACTGCAATCGGATTTGGCGATCACAATGGCGCATGCTCAATCCGGTCTGGCTGACAACTTTCGCGACAGTGGCCGCGTCGCACAGCTTCACCGACGCCGGGCGGCAACTCGGGCTGCGGCAGTCGAGCGTCTCGGAGCACATCCGGCGTCTGGAGGAAAGTGTCGGACGCCGGCTGTTCGTGCGGGACACGCATTCGCTGGCGCTCACCGCCGACGGCGAAGCCATGCTGATCCACGCCCGCGTCATCCTCGAGGCGATGGCGCACGCGCAGTCGCAGTTCAGTTCGCCGCGGCTGCGCGGGCGGGTGCGGCTGGGTTCATCGGACGATCTGGCGCTCGGGCCGCTGCCCAGCGTGCTCGCCGCATTCCGGGATACGCATCCTGATGTCGAGCTGGAAATCACCATCGGCATGACGGGCAGGCTCTATCAAATGGTCGATGCCGGAGAACTGGATCTCGCGGTCGGCAAGCGGCGCCTCGGCGACCCGCGCGGCACGCGGCTGTTTTCCGGGCGCCTGGAATGGCTTGCGAAGACCGGCACGGTCGTGGACACGAGCCAGCCGCTGCCGCTGATCCTGGTGGCGGAACCGAGCGTCACGCGCGGACTTGTGCTCGACACGCTCGCCATGACGGGCGCGAGCTGGCAGATGGTCTGCACCAGCAGCAGTCACGCGGGATGCATTGCGGCTGCGCGCGGCGGGCTCGGACTGACCGTCCGCTCGCACTTTCTGGCGGCGCGCGGTCTGGCGCCGCCGGTGAACCGCACGGAGTTGCCCGTTTTGCCGGAAGTGGAATTCATCGTGTTCGGCTCGAAACATCCGAGCCGTCCGGCCGAAACCTTGCTACAGCTTCTGCAGGACAGCGACCTGCGCGGGAAATGGGATGGCGAATGAGCAGATGACCAGCACAAGGCAACGGCAAGTGGGTGATGCCCTTGTCACGACCCGCCGTCCCGGATGGCCGGCGACAATTTGTTCTTATATAGTGTGCGGCGTTTGACGTAGCCCTCCACGACGTGTTCCGCCTTATACGCTCTCTTTGTTCCGCTCCGTGGCGCCTGCGCGCCTGCCTCGCGACGATCATGCTCGCGGCCTTCGGTCACGCGCATGCCGCGGCCTATGTGACGAAGCATTGCGATGATCTCGAGGGCAAGCACGTCCCTGCATCCATCATCGGTCTGCCGACGCGCGGCGCGACCATCGTGTCGGCGTGGGTCGTGAAGGCGGCGGCGCCGGGCAACCGCAACGGCGAATACTGCCGCATCACCGGTTTCATCAAGGCGCTGCAGGACACGACACCGGACATCCGCTTCGAAGTGAACCTGCCGAGCCGCTGGAATGGCCGCGCATTGCAGATGGGCGGCGGCGGCTACAACGGGACCATTGTGTCCGGCACCGAGCCGATGCCGTTCGCGCCCGATTCCACGCCTCTGGCGCGCGGCTATGCGACCTTCGGCTCGGACTCGGGGCACGTGGGCAACTCGGGGCGCGCGGACTTCGCAATCAACGATGAGGCGATCGTCAATTTCGGCTTCGGGCATCTGAAGAAAACCCGCGACGTGGCGCTCGCACTGATCCAGATGGGCTATGGCCGCACACCGGAAAAAACCTATTTCGCGGGAGGCTCGACGGGCGGCCGCGAAGGCTTCACGGTGATCGAGCGCTTCCCGAACGACTATGACGGCGTCATCGCCAACGCGCCCGCGATCAACTTCTCGGGCGTGCGGCTGATGGGCGTGAAGGTCGGACAATCGTCGTATGCGAAGCCTGGTGGTTTCGTCGGACTGGCGCAGCAGCGGCGCGTGTTCGAGACCGTCGTACACGAATGCGACAAGCTCGACGGCGCCGCGGATGGCATCGTCAGCAATGTCGAGGCATGCAGGAAACTGGAGCCGCAGATCATTGCGTCATTGCGCTGCACGAACGGGCAGCGTCCGTCCCTGCGCGACAGCTGTCTGTCCGATGCGCAGATCGACACGCTCGAAACCTTGCGCGACGGACTCACGCTGCCCTATGCGCTGGCCTATAACGTGGTCCGGTATCCCGGCTACAACGTGTTCCAGGGCGTCGATTTCACGAGCGCGCTCGGCCTCGGCGATTCGCCTACGTTGCTCAGTCCGCCGACCTTCGCCGCGAACGGCTACCTGTTCGCGCAAGGCGATGCCTATATCCGTTACTTCGTCACGCGCGATCTGTCCTTCAGCGGGCTTGCGTTCGATCTCGACAATCCGGGCCGCTTCAAGCAGCGTCTGACGACGCTCGCCTACACGGTCGGCGCGATGAATCCGGACTTCTCCGCGTTCATCGCGCACGGCGGCAAGCTGATTGCGATGCACGGCCTTTCTGACGAAGTCATCAGCCCGAACCAGACCATCGCGTTCTATCGCGACCTGATCGAGCATTATGGCCGCGATACCGTCGAATCCTTCATGCGGCTCTACATGGTCCCGGGCTTTCAGCACGGCAATGGCGTGTTCATTCCGGCATGGGACGAACTCGGCGCGCTGGACGAATGGGTGAGCAACGGAGTCGCGCCGGAGACGCTCGTCGGCAGCGACATCGCGCCGGCCACCAATGGCCGGACGCGCCCGATATGCCGTTATCCGAACTATCCGCGTTACATGGGGAAGGGCAGCATCAACAGCGCGGCGAGCTTCCGTTGCGTCGAGCCTTGAAGGGCTCAGGCGAGTATGCGCTTTATGACGCGTTCACCGGGCCTGTTGCGATGCGCGGCCAGATTTTCGCGAGCCAGCGCGCGGCGCGTCCGTGCATGACGCCGCGATACGAGGTCAGCGATACCTCGACCGCGTGTGCGCTTTCCGTTGATAGCCAGACACGCTCGCCACGCGACAGGCGCACGACATCGCCTGCCTTCAGCCAGTAATCGTAGGGATCCTGATGACGCGTGAGCCACACCGATGCAGAGGCGACGCGCAATTCGGCGTCGCGCGACAGACGCCATGACACCGTCCGGTGCGGATGAACCTCGATGAAGACCACGATGCGCGTCCCGTACGATCCGGCCGCGCCGATGCGGCCCGACGCGACACCGTGGCCGACGCCCTGACATGCGGAATCCTGCGACAACTCTTCCATGCTGCTCTCCAGTGAGTGTGCCGGAGACGGAAGCCTTGCACGCAAAAACAAGAAGGCCCCGTCTTGCGGCGGGGCCTTCGGAACTCATTGCTGCCTTGTGCTTGCTCTTTCGCTAGCGCACACGCTGTTCCGTAGACCCGCCACGAATGGCGTTCATACGGTTTTTAATCGCAGCGGTGAGGAGCGTGAGGGCGGCGTGCATGAGTTGCAGTATCGTGTGGCGCAAGCTGACTTGTCAACCGTCGCGATGACAGCCACATCAAAGAACCCGGAGCAGGCCAGGCCTGCTCCGGGTTCGAGACACCGCTGACTTACATGCCGGTGTAGCCCTGCGGTCGCGTGCTGTTGCGCTTCGCGACATCCGCATTGGTCGAGACGACATATTGCGGCGACTCGGTCAGCGTCAGCGTGACTGCACCGTTCGAATACGGCACGCTCGATACGTTGCCCATCGCGTCGATCAACTGCACCGTGCCGCTGGAGCCGGCGGCATCGACATTGAGCTTGTAGCTCGTGCTGTACGTGCTGCTGAAGCTGCCGTTGGACGCGGGCCATACCGAGTTGTTATGCGTCCACAATGCGGTAATCACGCGGCCGTTGTTCAGCTGCTGGAACGAGTACGCATACACGCCGGACGGCAGGCTGTTCACCGGACCGAGGGTCGTGGTGCCGTCGAGCACGCGGGTCATCGTGGCGACTTCCATCGCGGCCGGCTTCGGGCTGATGTTGGTCGTGCCGAACTCGGCCTGCGGATGATCGAGGTCGAAGAACGTGCCATAGCCCGCCTCGCCCGGGAAGTCCGGGCCGAAGAACACGTAGGTCTGGTCCGCGCCTTCGCCCAGCAGGATCAGATGCGTGCGCGCAACCACGGCGCCCTGCGCGAACAGGATGTTCGGCGTCGGGTAGTTCGGGCCGTAGCTCGAACCCACGTCATAACTGATGCCCGTTTCCGTGACGAACAGCTTCATGTTCGGCTTGTAGTCCTTCGCCATTTCCGCGCGCAGGTTGCGCATTTCGTTGAGCAGCGAGTTGGCGGCGTCGGCGGGATTCGGGTCGGTGTGATGACGCTCCGGCGGATGCGAGGGCGACGTGCCCGCGTCGTAGTAACCGTGCGTGGCGATGCCGTCGAGATACTGCGCCAGACCGAGCGGCGCCAGACGTTTCAGGCGGTCGGTCGTCAGCGACGGGAACGGCTCGGCCGGACCCATCACGACCGCGTGCGGATCGCCGGCATGCAGCCCTTCGTACGTGCGCTGATACAGCGCGACGAAGTTCTTGTCCGTGTCCTTCCACTGGATGTACGGCTCCCACGTGACCTGGTAGTAGTTCGCCGACATCGTCGGGTAGTACTTCGCGCGGATCGCTTCGGTTTCCTGGCCGACGCGTGTCATGTAGTCACGGTAGTAGCCGAGATCGTTCGGGATATAGCCGTAGTCCGGATTCAGGCCGTGCATGCTGGCCCAGCCCGGCAGGCCGTCGAGACGCACGAGACGCATGACCTTGCCCGACGTGTAGAACGGGTCGAGGTTGTTGGCGGTCGGCTTGAACGTGTAGCGGCCATTCGGCTCCATCACGTTCATCTGGCGGTCGTCGATGGTCGAGGTGATGCCGAGCGCCGACAGCATCGTGCCGTTGTCGTTGAAGCCCTGCATCCCGAAGCGGTGCTGCTCCTGCTTCGCATACGTGACGGCGGGAATCGCGCCGGAGACGTCCGGGATCACGCCGAAGGTCGCGATGCCGTTCGGCCGCGTGCCCGAGGTCTGCACCTGGCCGCCGCCGTTGGCGAGCGTCGCCGACACGGCGAAGTAACCGGCGAGGTTCGAGCTGCAGGTGAGGGTGGTCGTCGTGGCCGCGGCGGGCGCCGCGAAGCTGCCGCTCGCGACCGTCTTGCCGAGCGCGTCGGCGATGGTCCACTTGAGCGTATCGGCCGAGCCGGGGCGCGTGGTGATCGCCACCTTGAACCTGGTATTGATCGCGAACATGCGCGAGCCGTCGGAGCCCGGTGTGTCGACAGTGATCTGGCCGCTGCCGCCCGATGCCGATGAAACCGCAGGAGAAGCACACGTGAGACGCAGATTGGCGGCCGCGTTGGCGACGGCTTGCGCGGTCACGGCGGCATCGCTCGCGAGCGCGGCGTTCGCCGCTGCGGTGCCGGAAGCGCCGGCCGCCGCGCTGCCGGATGCACTGGCGCTTGCCGCGCCGGCCGTGCCGGCTGCGCTGGTCGAAGCAGGCGAGTTGCCGTCACCGCCGCCGCCACAGGCAGCGAGCGCCAGCGCGAGCGTCGAAAGCAGGAAAGGATTCTTGATCATCGTGTCATACGCACAGGAACCGGACGCGCAGCAGTGCGCTCCCGGCGATGCCAGCGGCATCGGGAGTTGTTGACGGAAAGGCAGGGAAAGGCACGAAGCCATCCGGCCAGAGCGGAGCGGCGCACCGCGCTAATCGGTTCGAACGCCGACGTCCGGAGTCGGGACGCAAACGTCCGCTTCGCTTGTCGAACGACAGGCGAAGAATGATGCGGACGAAACCACCGGGAATGCGCCGGGCGCTGCCAGGCGTACAGCAGGTTCGCTGGCAGAAACGCACACTGGACACAGTGCGCGCGAACATTGGTAAGACATGCTTCGGATCGAATCCTACTAGGAAAGACTCGTTACAGTGAGTAATAGCGAGTAATGACTTGTAACGTATGATTAATAAGTTAATCATCACAAGAAACGCGCGGCCCCGTCTGTCTTGCCGATGCGCGCCGGACGGTTTAAGTTGGACCCCACTAAAAAAATTTTCAGGAGGACGTCGTGGCATACCTGTTACTCATCGTCGAACCCGTTGAACAGCGTGGCCAGCGCAGCCAGGAGGAGGGGCGGGAAGCCTATCGGCAAATGGTCGAGTTCGCCGACGACCTCAAGGCCCGCGGCGTGTTGCGGGCAGTGGAATCGCTGACTTCGCAGAAGGAGGCGGCACGCGTGTCGACGGCGCATGGCGATACGCGGGTGGTCGACGGGCCGTTCGCGGAAGCGAAGGAAATGATTGGCGGCTTCTTTCTGCTCGACTGCGAAACACAAGACGAGGCTGTTGCCATTGCCGCCGAATGTCCCGCTGCTGCGTGGTGCACGGTCGAAGTTCGCAAAACCGGGCCCTGCTATTTTTGACCGGGTGTTTTCCCGCATCCAGTCAATTTTTTCGATAGCACCCATGTCGATTCTGACGCGCACGGTTCGTCGTGGTGATTGAACGGCCGCGCTTTCAATCTGGAGACCCACACGATGCACAAGCAGATTTTCGTGAACCTGCCGGTCCGCGATCTCAAACGATCGATGACGTTTTTCAAGGCGCTCGGTTTGAGCTTCGACGCGACCTTCACCAACGACGATGCCGCGTGTCTCGTGATCGGCGAAAACATCTACGCCATGCTGCTCGTGGAAAGTTTCTTCAAGACGTTCACGGAGAAGCCCATCGTCGATGCGAGCACGAGCACCGAAGTGCTGGTGTGCCTGTCATGCGAAAGCCGGGCGGAGGTGGACGAACTGGTGGCGAAGGCGCTGGCCGCGGGCGGTCGGGCGCCGCGCGAGCCGCAGGATCACGGCTTCATGTATGGCCACGGCTTCGAGGATCTCGACGGACACATCTGGGAACTGGTGCACATGAACCCGGAAGCCGCGTGAGCGGGCCGGACAAGCGCGGCGCGGTCGCGGACGATGCGGCCCGGCGCGCCATCGACGCGGTGTGGCGCATCGAGTCGGCGAAGGTGATTGCGAGCGTGGCGCGCGTGGTGCGCGACGTCGCGCTCGCCGAGGAACTGGCGCAGGATGCGTTCGTCGCGGCGCTGGAGCACTGGAGCGAGACGGGCGTGCCGGAGAAACCGGGGGCATGGCTCATGACGACAGCAAAGAACAAGGCGCTCGACCGGTTGCGGCAGCATGCGTTGCACGCACGCAAGCACGAGGAATATGGACACGATCTCGAGGCGCACGAGGGCTACGTCACGCCCGATTTCGTCGATGCGCTCGGCGCCGCGCGCGAGGACGACATCGGCGACGACCTGCTGCGGCTCATTTTCACGGCATGTCATCCGGTGTTGTCCGTCGATGCCCGGGCGGCCTTGACCTTGCGGCTGATCGGCGGCCTGACGACCGATGAGATCGCGCGGGCGTTCCTGGTCCCGGAGCCGACGATCGCGCAGCGCATCGTGCGGGCGAAGCGCACGTTGTCGGCGGCGCGGGTGCCGTTCGAGGTGCCGCAGGCGGATGCGCGTGCGGCGCGTCTTGGCTCGGTACTGGAAGTGCTTTATCTGATCTTCAATGAAGGCTACTCGGCGACCGCTGGCGACGACTGGATGCGGCCGGCGCTGTGCGAGGATGCGCTGCGGCTCGGTCGGATACTTGCCGGGCTGATGCCGGATGAGAGTGAGGTTCACGGCCTGGTCGCGTTGATGGAGATCCAGGCGTCGCGGATCCGGGCGCGCGTCGATGGCCAGGGCCGTCCCGTGTTGTTGCCTGAACAGGACCGCAGTCGCTGGGATCCGTTGCTGATCCGGCGCGGGCTCGCTGCCTTGAAGCGCGCCGAAACGCTGGGCGGCGCGCGGGGCGTGTATGCGTTGCAGGCGGCGTTGGCGGCATGTCATGCGCGGGCACCGACAGCCGCGGACACGGACTGGGCGATGATCGTCGCGCTATACGATGTGCTGTTGCAGACGGCGCCGACGCCGGTCGTCGAACTGAATCGCGCGGTGGCCGTGAGCATGGCGTACGGCGCCGCCGAAGCGCTGCCGCTCGTGGATGCGTTGTGTGATGCGCCGGCGTTGAAGCATTATCAGTGGCTGCCCAGCGTGCGGGCGGATTTGCTGGCGCGGCTTGGGCGCAGAGAGGAAGCACGTTTGGAGTTCGAGCGCGCGGCGGCGTTGGCGAAGAACGCCCGGGAGCGGGCGTTCCTGTTGGGGCGAGCGCGGGAAATGGAGTGATGGATGTGGGTTCGGGCCAAACTTGGAGCCGAATTTTTAATTTAACATAAGACAAAATATCTCATTTTCGAGTGTAGGTCCCAAGTTCAAATGTCGTGTTCTGGCTATTTACAGATGTCGGGTTTTAAACGAGCGGCAAGCTGGTGGCTGGGTCGTCCAGCGGGAGCAAGCGATGTCACCGAATCCAACTGTGAGTTTGACCATGCGCGAATGGGACAGGCTGAAGGTGATCGAGGCGGTCGTGCAGACGGGACTCAAGCCCGGCCGTGCGGCTGAGCGACTGGGTCTGACGGTACGGCGGATCGAGCGGCTGATGACGCGGTATCGCGAGTACGGGCCGCTTGGCGTGGCCTCGGGCAGGCGTGGTCGGCCGGGCTTTGGCGCGCGAGAAGCTTGATGAGTGTCACGGCATCAAGCTGGCCAAGCAAACCGTGCAGCATCTGATGATCGACGCAGGACTATGGGTGCCGCACCGCCAACGGCCTCCCAAGATCTATCAGCCGCGTGCGCGCCGCGCGTGTCTGGGTGAGCTGATCCAGATCGATGGCTGCGAGCATCGCTGGTTCGAGGACCGTGCGCCGCAGTGCACGCTGTCGGTGTACGTGGACGATGCGATCAGTCGTCTGATGCAATTGCACTTCACGGTCACAGAATCGACTTTCGCCTTTTTCGAGGCCACGCGCACGTACGTTGAGCGCTATGACAAGCCTGGGGCCTTCTACAGCGACAAGTTCATGGTGTTTCGCAATGCCACGGCGGGCGGCACTGGCCACAGCACGACGCAATTCGGCCGGGCCATGTTCGAGCTCAATATCGACACGTTCTGCGCCAATTCGAGTTCGGCCAAGGGACGCGTGGAGCGCGCGCATCTGACCTTGCAGGATCGGCTTGGTCAAGGAATTGCGTCTACGTGGCATCAGCACGGTGGCTCGCGCCAATGTGTATGCGCCCTGCTTCATGGCCGATTACAACGCGCGCTTTGCCAGGCCGCCCAGGAGCGACTTTGATGCACACCGACCGGTACGAGACGACGAGAATCCGGTGCATGCGTTGACTTGGCGCGAGCCGCGCAAAGTCGCCAAGGCGTTGACGATACAGTACGACCGCGTGCTGTATCTCCTGGCGGATGTCCCGGAGAATGTTAGCGCTTTTTAGGCGTGTAGCGTATAGCGTATAGCGACAAGGCCGGCGTCTTAGATGGGCCTCGTACGAGCTAAACGTTGACGTGCCCTGTGCCAACACGAGCCAGGCCAAGGGGCACGTAAAGCGCGCCGACTGGACATTACAAGACCGGCTGCTCAAGACGCTTCGACTATGTGGCATTGGCACATGAGAGTAAGCCAATGCATATGCGCCCTCCTTCATCGCTGATTCCAATCGCCACTCTGGCTGGCCGCCCAGAAGCGAGCACGATGCGCATCGACCGGTGCGCGACGAAAAAGATCTCCGCCGGCGCTCGAAGCGTCTCGGCGGGTGCAGATCAAACGTGATGGTCGTCGTGCTTGCAATGCACCTTTGCGTACGCATCGCGGCAAACAGGTTCGAGCCTTGGATACAAGGCAGACGTGCCACATAAAGGCGGCTTCGACACCCCGCCATGGCTGGACCTATCAGAACCTCCAGCCTGGCACTACCGGCTCGATTATTGTTTGAAGATGCTTGATCAAAGCCGCGAGTTTGCAACCGAGTGCCCCGAAAAAGCCTTAAAAAGGTGCAAACCGCCACTGAGTTTATTTTCGGCCGGCAACGCCCTGGCGTACCTCCGAAAATCAAGCCCGCTCCCTGTTTTTGTTCTTGAATGGTTTTCCTTTTGCGGGATGGCTGAGCCCCCGGCGGCCCGCGTGATCCACCGGTGTGCGCGACGGACGGCATGTCGAGGCGCACGCGGCGTCCCGGACCTTCGAATCTGAAACTGAGGAGACGGCAGTGAGAGTAAGAACCCTACCCGACCACGGCAAGACGATCGAGCCTTCGACGGCACCGCGCACGCCGGAGGTCAGACAACGTCGTCACTTGCGCCCACGCCTGAAGTCTTATTGGTTGACCGGCGCCGTGCTGATCGTTGCGATCGCGCTGTGGCAGGCAATATCGATGGCCGGCGTCTTCCCCGCGTTCGCGCTGCCTTCGCCGGTGGCAGTCTGGCAGGCCTTCACCGACATTTCGCGCAACGGCTACGGCGGCCAGTCGCTGATCGGCGACATCCTGATCAGTTGCTTTCGCATCATCGTCGGCTTTGTCGGCGCTATCGCGATCGGCGTGCCCGTCGGTCTTTTGATGTCCCGCAGCAAGATCGTTTTCGACATCATCGACCCGCTGCTGCAGTTCATCCGTCCCGTGCCGCCGCTCGCCTATATCCCGCTTCTGGTGGTGTGGTTCGGCATCGGCGAATTGCCGAAGGCCATTCTGATTCTCGTCGGCACCATCCCGGTCATCATCATCGGGACCATGTCGGGCGTCAAAAGCACGCCGCCGCTGCGTATCGCCGTGGCTCGCACCCTCGGCGCCACCAACGCGCAAATCTTCCGCAGGATCGTACTGCCTTCAGCGATGCCCGAGATCTTCACCTCGATGCGTGTGGGGATCGGCGTGGCCTGGACCTGCCTCGTCGCCGCCGAACTGATCGCCGCCAGCAGCGGGCTCGGCTGGCTCGTGCAGTTCGCCGGGCAGGCGCTGCAGGTGGCCGTCGTCATCGTGGGCATCATCGTGATCGGGGTGATCGGCTACGCCATGGAACTCGTGATTCGCCAACTCGAAAACTGGATCGTGCCCTGGCGCGGGCACGACTGACATCAACACCATCCAAGGAGACCAGACATGAAGACGAGACGCCCGAAGCAAGCCATGACCGCCGCCCTCTTGATGGGCACCGTGCTCTACGCCGGCGCCGCCGGGGCACAGAGCAAGCCGCAGGTCATCATCGGCTACGAGGACAACGGCGCCGACCCCTACATGGTGTCGATGGCGGAGCACCTCTTCGAACGTCACATGAATGCGGATGTCGAGTACAAGCTCTTCAGCTCGGGACCGGCGGCCATGAGCGCGCTGGCCTCGAACAGCCTGTCGTTCATGTGCGGCCTCGGCGTACCGCCGCTCGTCACGGCGATCGCGCAGGGCTTGCCGATGACGATCGTGTACAACCAGGAACGGTATACGAACGCTGCCGGCATCGTGGTCAAGTCCGACAGCGGCATCCGCGACGTCGCGGGCCTGCAGGGCAAGAAGATTGCGATCGTCGCGGGCTCGCAGGCTTCCTTCGAACTGGCGACGTTCCTCGCCGAGGCACACGTCCCCTACACGTCCGTGACCCAGATCAACATGGCGCCGCCGCAGATGCGCACCTCGTGGGTGACGGGCTCGATCGACGCCGCCATCGTCTGGGATCCCGTGTTCAGCGCGTTGCGCGCGGCCGGCGGCAAGGCGATCAAGACCGACGGCGATCTGCCGCGCAGCGCGTCCAGCTACAACGTCTGTATTGCCAACGCGGACTGGGCGAAGGCGCACCCGGATCTCGTGCGCGGCTTCGTCGCCGCGCTCGACGAGGGCTATCAGATCACGAAGAAGGACCCGGACAAGGCCATCGCCGAGATGGCTCGCCAGACCGGCGTCACCGTGGATGTCGCGAAGAGCGAGCTGGCGGGTTACGAGCTTTTTTCCGGCGCCGATCAGACCACGCCGAACGTCATGGGCTCCGGCGCCGGCGTGAAGACCTCGGCCACGTATGAAACGCTCGTGAATACCGCCAAGGTGCTGAACTCGATCGGACGCATCCAGACGGTGCCGTCCAGCTTCGAGGTCAATGTCGCTCCGCAGTATTCGCAATCGCTGGCTCACTGAGGTGCTGCATCGACGTGCCGCATCGGATCGCTGAATCGTGCCGCTGAGGCGCTGAACACCTGCTCGCCAACAGGAGATGGACTTGACTATCCTGATCGATTCGCTTTACAAGACCTTCGGCGGAACCTCCGCCCTCGAGAACATCAATCTGCAGTTCCAGAGCGGCGAATTCGTCACCGTGCTCGGGGCTTCCGGCTGCGGCAAGACGACCTTGCTGCATCTGCTGGCAGGTCTGACATCGCCCTCTCGTGGCAGCATCCATATCGACGGCGAAATCAAGGATCGGCCCGGCGAAGATCGTGTCGTCGTGTTCCAGCAGGCCGGATTGTTCCCGTGGCTCAACGTCGAGGAAAATATCGAGTTCGGCCTCTCGCTTCACTCGGTTTCCAAGGCCGAGCGGCAGAGGGCCTCCGCCGACATCCTGCGCACCATCGGCCTCGAAAACTTCGCGCGGCACAAACCCTATGAACTATCCGGCGGGATGCAGCAGCGTGTGGCGATCGCTCGCGCACTCGTCATGAAGCCCAAGGTCCTGCTGATGGACGAGCCCTTCGGCGCGCTGGATGCGCAGACGCGCAGCGCCATGCAGACGTTTCTGACTTCGCTTTGGGACCAGTTGCATTGCACGATCGTGTTCATCACGCATGATATCGATGAAGCAATCCTGCTCGGGACGCGGCTCGTCGTGCTGTCGTCACGACCCGGGCGGGTCGCGCTGGATGTGCCGATCGAACTCGAGCGGCCCCGCACGCCGCAGTGTGCCTTCGATCCGCATTTTCTCGAGTTGAAGAAGCAGGCGATGGGGATTCTGGCGCATTGAAGGGGTGCCCGAAATCCGAATCCAGCATGGATTACGGGTTGTCGGAAAACTGCCGTTTGCCCCCTCCCTATGCGCATCTTCGACAGGATGCGCCTGGACTGGGAGACGCCGCCGTCAGTGGGTGAGCGACTTGCCGGCTGCGGGGCGAAGCTCGTTCGAGCAATGTTGCCGCGTCACGGCTTATGCCGATCCACCCGTCACGCGGTTTTACCCGGCGCCGGGTCGTCCTGCGAGCGCATCAGCACGTCCAGCACCTCACGCGCGGTGTTCTCGGAATGCTCGCGCAAGATGCGCGCGAGGCCGGCATGTGCCGTGTCCTGCAGCGCCGCAAGGATTACCTCGTGTTCGCTGGCCAAGTCCGCCCAGCGCAAGTTATCGGCGTTGGCCGCGCCGCGCGCGCGATGCACCTTCGCCATCAGCGTCGAATACCCATTCGCGAGCACTGGATTGGCGGCGGAATCTTCCTTTTCGTCAATACGCGCGCCAGCCGGGAACTCGCCCTCGTCGATCGTCACGCGCAGGCGCGGCAATTTCCGCCGCCATGTCGCGTGATGTCCGTCGACGGGGGGCGCGCCGCTGCAACCCGCGCCACGCCTCCTCAATTCACGAACGGCAGTTTGAGGTCGCGCGATTCGGTCAGCATCGACACCGTGATCTTGCGCACCTCCAGCTTGCTCTGCGTGATGTGGGCACGCAGCAGCATCGCCGCTTCTCCGCACTTGCCCCGCTCGATGAAGCGCAGCATCTTCGCGTGCTCGTCATACGTCGCGCTGGTGCGATGCGGCTTCAGGAAGTCGAGCCGCCGCACGATGCGGATACGCTCGGTGATTTCACCATGCACGCGCACCATCTCGTCGTTGCCGGATGCGCGCACGATGCCGCGATGGAACTCCTCGTCCATTCTGAACATGGCCACGGGATCGCTCTCGCGCGCCTCGACGGCCACGCACCAGGTTGACTTGAGCGTATCGATGCCGGGATGCGGCGGCGTGGCGCTCGCCAGCTTGTCGAGTGAAGCGGTCTCGAGCACGATGCGCAAGTCGTAAAGCTGGTCGAGCTGCGCAAAATTGATCTCCGAGACTTTCCAGCCGCGCCGGAAGCCTACCTGGAGATAACCTTCGCGCAACAGGCGAAACAGCGCGTCGCGCATCGGCGTGCGCGACACGCCGTAGTAGTGCGCGATGTCCGTTTCGGAGAAACGGTCGCCGGGAAACAGGCGGAAGCTGAAGATGTCCTGCTTCAACTGCTGATACACCTGTTCGGCGAGCGGATTGGCGCTCTGGATGTCGCGCACGACAGCACTGTCCGTCAGTTTGGGCGAATTGATTCGAGGTCTCCGGCAAGGCTTCTCAAGGCGCTTCGATCAGGCTCACATGCGCCGCGACGATGATCCATCCCGCGAACGTGCCCGCCCTGTCGCCGATGCGCGCCCATGTCTGCATCTGGCGCCCGAGCAATGGCGTGGCATCGCTTGTGAATTCGGTGCTCACCGTGGCATGGTCCGGGCCGAACGTCGTCACGACGGTCCGGTGCAGCCGCCGCGAACGCGGCACGGGTGCACACGTCTCGCGCCAGCGGCGGATTTCGTCGCCGCCATGCTGCACTTCGGCAATGCCATATCGTACCGTTTCCGGCGCATGCCAGAACAGCGCGTTCATCGTGCCGACGTCGTTGTCGACGAGCGCGCGCTCATAGGCGGCGAACGCACGTTCGACCTGCGCCACGGTGTCCGGATGATTCAGTTCCATCAGCCCTCCAGCAGATCGGCCAGCGTCGCCGTCCATCCGACGATGCCGCCCTGCGACCGGATCATCTCGATCGTCGCGGTCTTGAACGCGGGAATGTAGCTGGCCGTCGCGTCTTCGATCAATACGCATTCGTAGCCGCGATCGTTCGCTTCGCGCATGCTCGTCTGCACGCAGACCTCGGTCGTCACGCCGGCGAACACCAGGTGCGTGATGCCGCGTTGCGCCAGTTCCTCGCCGAGCCGCGTTGCATAAAACGCGCCCTTCCCCGGCTTGTCGATGACGATCTCGCCCGCCAGCGGCGCGACCGCGTCGACGATGGCATTGCCCGGCTCGCCGCGCACGAGAATGCGGCCCATCGGCCCGAGATCGCCGATGCGCGCATGCGGCGCGCCGCGCAGGCGTTTCGCGGGCGGACAATCCGACAGGTCCGGCGCATGCGATTCGCGCGTGTGCACGACGAGCCAGCCGTGGTCCCGCGCGTGATCGATAAGGCGCGCGACCGTCGGCACGATCAAGGCAAGCAGGGAGACATCGTTGCCCAGCGCTTCGCCGAATCCGCCCGGCTCGATGAAATCGCGCTGCATGTCGATGACCACCAGCGCCGTATGCGCTGCATCGAACGTGAAGGATCCGGGCCGGGCATGGACAAGGGTGGGCATCGTTCAGCCTCCGTAATGCCGTTCGGGCACCGGGAAACCGCAGGACGTACCGTCCTTCACGACGACCTCCTCTTCCCAGGGCAGGCGGTATTCGCCGCGCACCATGTCCTGCATGAACGTGTACGGGCAATCCCGCGCGCCGCCTTTCACGGCCACATAGCCGCGATGCCCGAGCTGATAGATATTGTTCTCGACGCCCCATTGCGTGCGCGCTTCGCGCACCAGGTCGGGACGCAGTTCACAGGTGATGATCTCGTCGGGACGATTGCCGCCTTCCACCATCACGGTGCCGTCGAAATCGCAGAACATGCCTTCGCCCATCGAATCGAACGTGCCGTCGCTGCCGCACAGACATACGCTCGCCGTCTGCGCGAGATTCTGGAATGCGTTCGACTGATTGGTGATCTTCCACGCATGGCGAATGGGCGCGGTGTAGCCCGCTGTGCGCAGGATGATCTCCGCCCCTTTGTAGGCCGCCTCGCGCGCCATCTCGGGAAACATGCCGTCATGGCAAATGATCAGCGAGAGCTTCGCGCCCCGCGGACCGACACACACCGGCACGCCGACGTTCCCCGGTTCCCACGGCTCCACCGGCACCCACGGATGCAGCTTGCGGTAATAGAGCTGGATCTCGCCCTTGTCGTCAATGACGATGCCGCTGTTATACGGGTTGCCGCCCGGATTGCGCTCCATGATGGAAAAGCATCCCCAGATGCGATGCTCGACGCAGGCGGCCTTGAAGGCCGCCACTTCCGGACCGTCCAGCGAACACATGATGGCGTCGTCGGTGCGCATCGACAGACCATGCAGCATGTATTCGGGGAACACGACCAGATCCATCGCGGGGTTGTTGCGGCGCGCCTTGCCCACCAGCGCCTCGACGCGCCGTGTTTGCGCAGCCAGTTGTTCCGGCGTCGCAACATCGGGATTCTGCAACTGGACCAGACCCACCACGATGCCCTGCGCCGACTTGTTCAATCCACCGAGACCGCTCGAACTCATTGGAAACTCCTTGATGCCGTCATGCATGCACGGCGATGGATTCGGACACATCGCGCCCCGTGCTTTCGACATGCCCCGCCATATGTCTTCCCAGTGCGACGCGATCCGCGCCGCTCGCGGGCGTTTCGTGCACGAGCCGCCCTTCCGCGATCACCACGATACGATCCGCCAGTTCCAGCAATTCGTCCAGGTCTTCGCTGACGAGCAGCACGGCGGCGCCCGCGTCGCGCGCGGCGAGAATGCGCGCATGGATATCCGCGACCGATGCGAAGTCCAGCCCGAACACCGGATTCGCGACGATCAGCACATCGACCGCCTGCCCGAGTTCGCGCGCCAGCACGGCGCGCTGGACATTGCCGCCCGACAGCGTGCCGATGGCACGCGCCGGGACCGGCGGCCGCACGTTGAAATCCGCGATGAGGCGCTCGGCGCGCGCGCGCATGGCGCGCCGGTCGAGCACCCAGCCATGGCGTTTCATCGGCGCGCGATCGAAGTCGCGCAGCGCGAGGTTCTCGGCGATGCTCATGTTCGCGACGCACGCATTGCGCAGCGGTTCTTCCGGCAGCGCGAACAGGCGCAAACGGCTCATCTCCGCGCGCGTCGCGCGATACGGCTCGCCCTTTACGCGCATCTCGCCGGCCTGCACGCGGCGCTGGCCGACCAGCGCTTCGATCAGTTCCTTCTGCCCGTTGCCCGACACGCCAGCGACCCCGAGTATTTCGCCCGACCTCACCGCCAGCGACAGCTCGCGCACCGCCGTGTGCCCACGGTCGTCCACCACACTGAGTGTCGACAGTGCGAGGCGCACGGGCGCATTGTCTTCGCAAGGCTTGCGCGTGGGACGGATCGCGGCCAGCTCCGGATCGTCGACGGCGGCGTCGCCGCCCATCATCCACGCTGCAAGCTGATCGCGGCTCGTGTCCGCCACCGCGCTCGTGCCGACGAGTTTTCCTTTGCGCAACACGGTGACATCGTCCGCGTACGCCATCACCTCGCGAAACTTGTGCGTGATCATCAGCACGGTCAGCTCGCCGCGCGTGGCGAGATCGCGCATCAGACCGAGCACTTCATCGGCTTCTTGCGGCGTGAGAACCGAAGTGGGTTCGTCGAGAATCAGGAAGCGTTGCCGCAGATAAAGCTGCTTGAGAATCTCGAGCTTCTGCTTTTCGCCGGCGGCAAGACCGGACACAGGAGCATCGAGCGGCAGGCGGAACGGCATGGAGCGCATGAAGGCAGCGAGCGCGGCACGCTCCTTCGGCCAGTCGATTCTCCATGGCAGGCGTCCGCGTGCGAGCAACAGGTTCTCCTCCACCGACAAGCCCGCCGCCAGTGTGAAGTGCTGGTACACCATGCCGATGCCGAGCGTCTGCGCATCGCGCGGCGATGCGATCTTCACCTGCCGCGCATCCGCGATGATCTCGCCGTCGTCGAGCAGCCCGTAGCCGACCAGGCCCTTCACGAGCGTGCTCTTGCCCGCGCCGTTCTCGCCGAGCAGGGCATGCACGGTGCTCGCGCGCACCCGGAGCGTCACGTCGTCGAGCGCGTTAAATGCGCCGAAACGCCGGGTCGCACCCAGCACTTCGACGCCCATGGCCCGGGTCTGGGCAGTCACAGGATTCATGATCAGCGTCCGAGTGCGGCCAGCAGCGCCCGCGAATGCGAGACCGCGCCGAATACGCCGCCCTGCATCAGCACCATGTTGAGGGCGGCGTCGTGATGGCCCTGATCAGTGGCGCCGCAGCAGTCCGCCAGAATCGTGCATTCGAAGCCGCGGTCGTTGGCCTCGCGCATCGTCGTGTGAACGCACACGTCGGTAGTGATGCCGGTCAGCACCAGATTGACGATGCCGCGCGTGCGCAGGATCAGTTCGAGATCGGTGGCGCAGAACGAGCCCTTGCCGGGCTTGTCGATGATGATCTCACCGGGCATGGGCTTCAGCTCATCGATGATCTCCCAGCCCGGCTCGCCGCGCACGAGGATCTTGCCGCACGGTCCGTCATCGCCGATGCCGATACCGTCCGTCCCCGCGCGCCGGCTTCTCCAGCGCTTGTTGGCGGGCAGGTCCGAGAGATCGGGCCGATGCCCCTCGCGCGTATGGATGATCGTGAAGCCCTGCTCGCGCATCAGGTCGAGAACGTTCCTGATCGGCCCGATCGGCGCGCGCGTCAGAGAGAGCTCATAGCCCATCTTGTCGACGTAACCGCCGATGCCGCAGAAATCCGTCTGCATGTCGATGATGACGAGCGCGGTATTGTCTGGGCGCAGATTGCCGTCATACGGCCACGGATAGGGGCGTGCTTCGATGAACCGGGTCATGTGCTTGGCTCCATGCAGAGAATTCAACGGGTAAGACTGAGTTCGCCGGGGGCGCCGGCCAGCGTGCGGTCGGGCCGGCAGTTGACGATCATGATCGCGAGGGTCAGCACGTACGGCGCCGCGTTGAACAGGTAGTAGCCGCTCGTCACGCCGATCGCCTGCAACGCGGGACCAAGCGCGCCCGCCGCGCCGAAGAGCAAGGCGGCCCACAGGCAGCGCAAGGGCTGCCAGCGGGCGAAGATGACGAGCGCGACCGCCATCAGGCCTTGTCCGCTGGACAGCCCTTCGTTCCAGCTTCCCGGGTACACGAGCGACAGATACGCACCGCCGACACCCGCGAAAAAGCCGCCGACGGTCGTCGCGAGAATGCGCACGCGCGTGATCGGATAGCCCATTGCGCGCGCGCTTTCCGCGTTCTCGCCGACCAGCCGCAGCGCCATGCCCCAGCGCGTGTGACGCAAGCCCCATTGCAGTGCGAACGCCAGCAGCACGCCGATGATGAACAGCGGGTTGATATGCAGCGCGTTGTGCAGTTGCGGCGAAGCGCTCCACGCGCCGAGGTCGATGGACGGCAGCATCGGCGCCTGCGGTTCGATGAACGGCTTGCCGAGATAGAACGCGAGGCCGGTGCCGACCAGCATCAGCGCGATGCCGAAGGCAATGTCCGACCCGCGCGGCAGCGAGCACACGAGACCGTGCAGGCAGCCGAGCAGCAGTCCGGCGCACCCGGCGGCGAGCACGCCGAGCCATGGCGAGCCGGACAGATACGCGGCGGCATAACCGGTCATCGCGCCGGACACGAGGATGCCTTCCAGCCCGAGATTCACGCGTCCGCCCTTTTCGGTCAGACATTCGCCGATGCTGACGAACAGATAGGGCGTGCTGACGCGAATGGCGCCCGCGAACAGCGAGAGCAGCAGCACGGCGATGGGGGAATGTGCATCAAACATGACTGCCCTCCAGTTGAGCCGACGAACGCGCGATCGTCATCGCCTGCAATCGGATGCGCCATGCCGCCACACGGCCGCCCATCGCCTCCCATGCCAGCAGGTTCGCGAACAGCAGGCCTTGCAAGACGAGCGTGGTGGCGTCGGGCAGGCCCAGGCGGCGTTGCAGCAGCGAGCCGCTCGCCTCGATGCCGCCCACGAGCACCGCGCACAGGATGATCGCAAGCGGGTTCTGGCGGGCCGCGAACGCAACGAGGATGCCGGCGTAACCGTACCCGGCCAGCAACGACGCGTTCGCGCTGCCCTGCACCGCCACGACTTCGAACGTCCCGGCCAGTCCCGCAGCCGCGCCGCCCAGCGCGCAGGCGGCGATCGCGAGCCGGTTCACCGGCAGCCCGACCAGTTTCGCGGCATGGGTGTTGCCGCCCGCGATGCGCATCGCGAAGCCTCGGGTGCTGTAGCGCACGAAGATCCACGCGGCAACGCAGGCAAGCGCGCCCCAGAACAAGCCCCAATGCACGTCGAGGCCCGGCAGCGAACCGACCATGAAGGCATCCGGAACAGGCGGCGTCGAGGGCTTGTTGAGACTTGCCGGATCGCGCAACGGACCTTCGACGAGATGCTTGAACAGCGCAATCGCGATATACGACATCAGCAGGCTGCTGATGGTCTCGTTGACGCCGCGCAGCTGCCGCATCGCCCCCACCGCGCCGATCCAGATCCCGCCTGCGAGCATGCCCGCGAACGCCATCAGCGGTGCGGCGACGAACCACGGCAGCGCCGCGGGCACGAGCGTCGCCACGACGGCCGATGCCAGTCCGCCGAGCGCCAGCGCGCCCTCGCCACCGATCACGATCAGCCCGACCTGCGCGGGCATTGCCACGCACAGCGCGGTCAACATGAGCGGTGCGGCCCGCAGCAACGTGCTCTGCCACGCAAACGAAGAACCGAACGCGCCTTGTGCGATGAGCACGAGGGCGTCGTCGGCCGGCTGTCCCTGCGCCAGCAGGAACAGCGAGAACAGCGCCAGCGTGCCGATCAGCGCGCACAGCGTCGGCAGTGCCGGCAATGCGCCCAGCGCCAGGCGCGGTAACAGGAAATTGGAACGCATGCTGGCTCCGCGAACTGGAAAATCAGATCTGCCCGACGACACCCGCCACGAGATAATTCATGCTCTCGAGCTTGATGTCGGTCTGCGCGTACTGGGTGCCGGACGCAATGGCGCTGCCGCCCTTGTTGTCCTTGAGCGGGCCCTTGAAGATCACGTAATCGCCCGCGACCATCTTCGACTTGATGGCGTCGGCGCCTGCCTTCGCATCGGACGTGACCTTGGGGCCGTACGGCGACATCCTGACGAAGCCTTCCTTCAGCCCGCCGCGCAAAATGTTGGGTTGCGGCTTGCCAGCCTGGGCATCGCCGACCACTTCCTTGAAGGGCGTCGCCCAGTCCCATTCCGCGCCGGTGAGATAGCCCTTCGGCGCCAGCGCGGCCTGGCTCGCGTGATAACCACAGCTCATTGCGCCGCGCTTCTCCGCGGTTTCGATCACGACTTTCGGACCATCGACGTGGCACGTCAGCACGTCGCATCCCTGATCGACGAGGCTGTTGGCGGCCTCGGCTTCCTTCACCGGCATCGACCAGTCGCCGGTGAAGATGACGTGCGTGCTGATGGACGGGTCGACCGACTGCGCGCCGAGCGTAAAGGCGTTGATGTTGCGCAGCACCTGCGGAATCGGCTTGGCGGCGACGAAGCCAAGTTTCTTGCTCTTGCTCGCGTGTCCGGCAACGACGCCGTTCAGGTACTGGCATTCGTCGATATAGCCGAAGTAGCTCGCGATGTTCGGCGGGTTGCCCTGCTTCCACAAGCCGCCGCAATGCGCGAAGCGCACCTTCGGATACTTGGCGGCCATCTTGAGCACGTGGGGATCGAAGTAGCCGAACGAGGTCGCGAAAATGAGCGTGGCGCCATCCTGCTCGATCATGGCTTCCATGGTCTTCTGCACGGCAACCGTCTCGGGCACGTTCTCCTCCTCGACCACTTTCACGCCGGGCAACTTCTTGATGATCGCGGCGGCCTGCGCCTGCGCCTGGTTGTAGCCATAGTCGCCCTTCGCACCGACATAGATCACGCCCACGGTCAGATTGCTCGCGCCGAAGGCGAGATCGAACGGCAATGCGCTGCCGAGCACGAGCGCGCCGGCGCCCTGAATGAATTGGCGGCGATTGGTCATGATGTGGCTTCCTGTGTGGGTTGATCGTTGGATGAAACGGCCAGGCTCTGCCGGTACGCGCGCCAGCCGCCGAAAGAAGTGATGTCGCGTGCGCCGCTTGCGGGCGCGACTGCGCCGGGTTCGCAGATGAAGCCCTTCACGGCGCGACCGTCGCCGGTCGTGATCGTGCCGATGCCGAGCGGCGCGGGAATCGCCGCGACGAATGCGCCGAAGTGGCGCAGCGGCATCTCCCACAACTCGATGGCGATGGCGCCCCCCTGTTCCTGGGCACGCACAAGGCCTGGTTTGGGCGGCTGCGTGCTGGCGAGCGCAAAGAGCCGGTAGTCCGCCGAGGTCGTGTTCTCTTCAATGAAGCGCCCGCCTGCCTGATGCATCTGCCATTCGAGCGGCATGCCGCGCAAATGCGCGCCGACCACGGCGAGCGTCACGGACGGTTCCTGCAGCGGCAGGGCTTCGATGGCGCCGTCGGTCAGGTCTGCATCGAACAGCGCCTGGATCTGCGCGCCGAGGGCGGCGAGCCGCTGGTCCGCTCCCGCGGGTCCAATCAACGTGATGCCTGCGGGCAAGCCGTCGGCGCGCGGCAGGCACGGCACCGCCAGCGCACAGAGGTCCAGCAGATTGACAAAGTTCGTATAGACGCCCAGTCGGCTGTTCACTTCCACCGGATTCGCCTGCACCTGCGCGATGGTGGGATGCGTCGGCGTCGTCGGGACGATCAGCACGTCGGTGATCGCGAACAGGGCTTCGGTCTCGCGCTTGAGCAGCGCGAGTTCGTATTGGCCGCTGAACGCGTCGGCGGCGGAGAATGCCTCTGCCCGGCCGATGACTTTCGCGACCGTCGGGTCAATGTCCGCGCGATTCGAGGTGAAGAATCCGCCGAGCGCCGCGCGTCGCTCCGCCACCCACGGGCCGTCGTAGAGCAGCGCGGCGGCACGCTGCATCGGCACGAAGGGAAACGTCGTGGGCGTGAGATGCAGATGCGTGCGGATGACATCGAGCGTGGCTGCGAACGCGTCAGCGGCGAGCGTGTCGCCGAAGAACTCGAGGCGGTCGGGATTCGCCACGCGCGGCGGAGCCGGCGGTACGCCGTGCGTGGCGATGCGGCGCGAGTAGCCGTCGAGCGCATCGAACGCGGCCATCTGTTGCAACACGAGCCAGGCATCTGCAACGTCGTGAGCGAAGATCGACAGCGTATCCAGGCTCCTGCATGCCGGCACGACGCCGCGCTTGCTGACGAGACCGAGCGTCGGTTTCAGTCCGACAATGCCGTTGAAGCCGGCAGGCACACGGCCCGAGCCGGCGGTGTCGGTGCCCAGCGAGAACGCCGCGATGCCCTGCGCGACCGCGACGGCCGAGCCGGAACTCGATCCGCCGGACACGTGAGCCGGGTGGTCGACCTGCCGTACAGCGCCGTAAGGCGAACGGGTGCCGACAAGTCCGGTGGCGAATTGATCGAGATTGGTCTTGCCAACGAGGATCGCGCCTGCGTCGATCAGACGCTGCACCGCGAACGCGGTCTGCTCCGGCGTATAGGCGAACGCGGGGCATGCGGCCGTCGTCGGCAAGCCGGCGATGTCGATATTGTCCTTGACCGCGAACGGCACGCCGAAGAGCGGCTTACGCGTGAAGATCGCAGGACCGTGCTCGGCCTGTTCGCGCATGAGAGTGGCCGCGACGGCTTCGAGGTCGGTCGCCGGGACGACGAGCGTCCACGCTTCTGGGCGTTCACTGGTTCCGATCCGGGCAAGCGTCGCCGCGACGACGTCCAGCGGATTGGTCTCACCGCTCTGGTAGGCATCGAGAAGCGCGCGAACCGTAACTGGAACATCGATTTTCGGCTTCATGAGTTCATTCTTGAATACAAGATTGAACTCTTTATGCACGATCTATGCCAGAGAAATGTTAGTTCCTTTGAATCAAGCGGTTAAACGACAGGACGCCTGGTTGGCTGAACGGATGTGATCCATTTCAGGTCGGCCGTAACCCTTCGTGGTGCGCTGGATGCCTCTGACGGTGCATCCGCAGTCCGCGATCAACGCACCACACCTTGCAATGCCAGCCAGCATCCGAACCAGAGGCAGGCTGCATCCATCACTTTGCCTCGGCCTGGCGCGCCGCCACCGTCGGCATGAGCATATCGTCGCGCCGGCCGACCACAAGAACGGCAAGGGTTGCAACGCCGATGGGTAGCGTCAGGAACATGAAGAGCTGGAACCATCGTCATCAAACCCGAAAGCTCAAAAGTCATCTTCGCCAGAACAACCGCAAAAATGCCTGCGGCGACGAGCGTGACCATCATCACCGTGTGAGCCTCGAGGCGATCCATCTCCCATCCGATAACGATGTTTCCGAGCGTGCCCCCGACCTGCATCATCGCGGCGACCACGGCGGCGTCGCTCATCGAAAAATGATTGCCCCTCACCATGACAGGAAGCCAGCTGTTGAGGAAATAGGCGAAAGACCTCGTCGGCCTGGGCGCGAACGTCACCATCGACGCGGCAAAGGATACAGCGCAGCGTTCGCGAATTAGCACGCGCAACCGGCGCGAGCGTGCGTTCCATTCGCCATTACGACGAACATGGACTCGTCGCTTCGGTGCGTGCGAGCAATGGTTATCGTGCCTTTCCTTATGCGGCGATCGCACAGGTTACGCCGATACAGCGCCTGATCGCCACGGGATTCAGCCTTGCCGACATTCGCTCATTTCCGGACCGCATGCGTTTGATCGAAGGCGCGGCTGCCTGCCCCGAAACCGAGGCATTGCATCGAGAGCGCTGCGCTCTATCGAAAAGCAGATCACCAATCTGGAGCGGCGGCGGTAGCGTCTTCTGGAGACGCTCAACGAAGGCCGTTCCGTGCCGGAAACGAAGTGACCTCCGGCAGTATGCCTCGCAGATGAGGTGTTCTCGCCGGAGCGTGGCCGTGCGCGTCAGCCGCGCTCGACGATTCCTGCACCGGGCTTGCGAAACGTAAAGGCTGCGGTCCTTGCCATCAACACCGCCGATGATGAACGCGACCCGCCGGAGACAGTCTCGATGATGGGCGCGATGCGGCTTGTGAACAACGGCCGGCTGTTTCTGCTTCCTGCCAGCGATGATACCTGCGGCCACGGGACGAACGGACTGGCTCGCGTCTACAAGCCGGCCCCTCGACCATTAATCGCCCTGCTCGTCCAGGTTTTTACTGGACGAAGTTGAACCCTCGGTATCCGGCTTCGAGGTCTGATCTTCGCCCGAGTCCGTCGTTGAAACGTGAAGATCGTCGAGGGTTTTGTCGATCTTCTCTTTGTCGCCTGCTTCGAGCGCATCTCGGGCAGATCTGTCCTTTTCCTGCTCGGCCGCGGCATTCGACCGGTCTTCTTGATCCCGTAGATCCTCGTTCGATACGGAATCGTTGCTGATTTGCTTGTTCATGATCCTTCCCCGATGTTTAGTGAGTGAGCCAACTAACGTGGCCCCAACCGGAACAGCCATCACACCATGCTGTGATATGTCGGTCCCGGCGACAGATGTGCAAAAGGGCTCGCCATTCAACAGCGCGCGATAAGTTCCGCCAGGTCTGAAGCTGATATGGGCTTGGGAAGATAGCCGTCAAATGCGCCAGCATTCGCCTCTTCACGAAAATCCGGGTGTCCGGTCACCGCAACGATGCAGGCTTCGTTTGACGCGCCGGCAGAGCGAATGTAGCCACACAACTTGCGCCCATCGATGTCGGGCAAGCCAATATCCATAAACACCGTGTCGTAACGCGTACGGCCAGTCATGCGCAATGCTTCGCCGCCTGAATGCGCGACTTCTGCACGATGCCCAAGTGATGCCGCGAGTTCTGCGAACGCCTTGGCCACGTTCTCGTCATCTTCAACAAACAGGAAAAGCATTGCGGCCTCGTCTTCGTTCGCGTCGCCGTGATCGGCCCATCTGCTGGATGCGCCATGTCCGCGCATGCCCCAGGTCATCGTGAAACTCGCTTGCGGCTTACATCGTTGAACACAACATCGAGCTGGGCAAGATCAACGGGCTTGGAAAAATGCTTGTTGAATCCAGCGGCCAATGCAGTCTGCTTGTCTTGCGTGCTGCCATACCCCGTCACCGCGATCGCGCAGATGTCCGCGCCGGATGGGAGTGCGCGGAGTTGTCGGACCAGCGCATACCCATCGATTTCTGGCAGGCCAATGTCGCTCAGCAGTACGTCGGGCGCGCGCTCCTGCACCATCTTGATAGCGTCGTGCGCACGGTAAGCGGTGCGCACCGTGTGGCCCGACGTCCGGAAGTAGATTGCCAGGGCATCCGCCGTATCGACGCTGTCGTCAACGACGATGATGTCGAGTACCGCAGCAGCGTGCTCTTCAATCTCCTGCTTAGGGCTTTCAGCAATCGGCGTGGCTTGCTTGAGCGTGAGCAAAAACTCGCTCCCCTCCCCTAATCCCTCGCTGCGCGCGTGCAGTGATCCGCCGTGCCACTCCGTCAGCCGCCGGGAAAGTGGCAGGCCCAGTCCCAGTCCGCCGTGCGCCCGGTCGAGCGATCGATCGCTCTGCCCGAACACCTGGAAAATCTCGTCCATATCAGACGCGGCGATCCCGATACCGGTGTCGGTCACGCACAACGTTACCCATTCGCCGTTACCTTCGATATGAATATCGACGAGGCCATGTTCCGGCGTGTACTTCGCGGCATTCATCAAAAGGTTGGCGATGATGAGCGGACACTGGACACGGTCCGCGAGCACCCAGGGATGATCGATCGACGAGCGGGTGACGCGATGCTGCCGCTGCCCCAGAATTCCCTCTGTCATTTCGAGCGCCTGATCGACAAGATCGTCGACAGCCACCGGCTCCAGTTCAAGCTTGATGGCGCCAAGCGAGACCAATGAAGCGGAAAGAAGATGCTCGACAATCTGACCCATGTGTCGAACGTGCCGGCTGATCAGCCTTTTTGCCCAATTTCGCTGCTGCGTGGAGATCTCACTGCGGCCAAGCACCTGAACAGCAGTCAGAATCGGCGACATCGGGGCACGCAGTTCGTGCGCGAGCATTGCCAGAAACTGATCGCGGCTGCGCTGAGCGTTCTCGATGGTCACCTCGACCTGCCGCGTCTTCTGCAAGAGCAGAGCGGCCTGCTCCCCTAGCATCTGCAGCAATTCCATCTCGTGCACCAGGAAATCACGCGACACGCGATCCTTGACACAGAGCGTGCCGAGCGGCAAGCCTTCAGGCGTTCTCAACACAAATGCCATGTAGAACACGGTGCCTTCCGCGCCGACGAACTCAGGGTGCGCGCGAACACCGTCGTCACGCGTCGCATCGAACACCACGATGTTCTCGCCGTCGAGAAGCGCCAGCGCACAGAGCGATTCGGCGTGAGCAACGGCCTTTCGCACACTGCCCCAAGCCGACTTGCACCACGTACGGGCCTCGTCGACGAAATTGATGAAGGCTTGCGGCACACGGAGCGCGTGCGCGGTCAGACGCGTCAAAGCGTCGAAATGCCGATCGACAGGCGTGTCGAGAATGCGCAAATTTTCCAGGGCGGCCAGCCTGGCGGGATCGAGGAGGAGGTTCATAAGGGCGTTTCTCAAGTACTTCATCTTGAGCAACGACTGTGCCCTGGGAAAAGCGGCCGAGTTCATCCGGCGTGGGATCACCTTGCTATCAGATGAAAAACGCCGGATTCGCTTCTACTGGTGCCCCCCGCTGCTTTCCCTGCGAGCCTGCATGCATTTCTTACGCCGTTCAGCGCCAATCCAGCGCAGCTTGATCGGGCGCGAGGTAACTAATACTTCGTCTGGGATCTGAATTGACCGAGACGTCGTACGTGAAGGCGACGCCGATTCGCTCGTTTCCCGGCATAGGGCGCGGACCTGGCGCGCGCATCGAGGCTCGACGCGCAGCTTCGCCGCCTCGATGCGGCAACCTCGCGATAGCCAAGGCCCGGAACTGCGAACGGCGTTTTCATCCCGCGCCCGGTGGACGTCAGCAAGGCTTCGCGCCTGCGAAGCGCCCACCCGCGCCCACCCGCGACTACCCGCGGTTATCCAGGACCGCCGACAGATCGTCGAGTCCACGCAGGGTCCAATCCGGCTTCTGGCCCATTTCCTCGAAGGTGTTGTCGCCGCGATTGATCCACGCGGTCGGAAACCCGAAATAGCGCGCGCCTGTCGCGTCCCATCCATTCGACGAAACAAAAAGGATGGATCCCCGTGCAACGCCGAACGCCGTTTCCGCCAGTTCGTATGCGCGATCATGGGGCTTGTAGATGCGCACCGGATCGACGCTCAGCAGATGATCGAAACAGTCGCGCAGCCCCGCGCTGTCGACCACGGAGGCGATGGAATGCGGTGATCCGTTCGACAGGATGGCGAGCTTGAGGCCGCGCTGTCGACACTGTGACAGCGCGTGCGGCACTTCAGGAAACGGCTGCAACTTCAGATACGCGTTGCATAGCGCGGTGCGGATTCGATCATCCAGGTCCAGCTTCAGATGACGCGTTGCATAGCGCAGGGCATCCTCCGTGGCCTGCTCGAACGTCACGTAGCGATCCATCAGGCTGCGCAGCCAGGTGTATTCGAGTTGCTTCTGCCGCCAGATGATGCTGATCTCGCGTCCGCGCCCGGGATACGCCTCGTCGCATTGATCGACGACCGAGTGCACGTCGAACAACGTCCCGTATAGATCGAACGCAATGGCCTTGATGTGATTCATGCCGTCTCCTCAACATGAGTTATCGAACAGGACACACACGCTAGCCATTCTTACCGGCCTTGAGCCGCGCGCGGTGTGCAGCCGCCTTCGCACGATTTCCGCAAATAGCCATACTGCACCACTGCCGCGCGTGACCGTGAGTGTGATCGGCGAACAGCAGTGTGCATTTTGGGCCTTTGCATGCCTTGACGTAGGTGAAATCCTCTTCACACACGAGCCTCGCGAGCGCCTCGACGATCGGCATCAGCAGCGACTCGGCCGTCGAATACCGACGTTGCATCGTGAAGGCGAGCCCGCCTGCCGGGCTCGTATCGGCCACGATCAGTCCGTGCTTCTCGTCGCGCTGCAACACGCTGTTCAACGCGTCCAGTTCGTTCAGCGCTTCGGCTGCTAGCGGTTGCCCCTTTCTCGTCTGCACAAAATGCCTGAACCATTCGCGCAGGCCGCGAGCCTTCGCGGCGACCTCGTCCAGATCGGCTGGCGCAATCTGCAGACGCATGCGCGCAAGCACGTCGCCCGGAACCAGACGCGCCTGATCCAGCCAGGACAACAATCCTTCGCCGTCCGCAATCCAGTCAATTGGTTCATCGACCGGCGTGGCAATCGAGTTCAGGAAGTCGAGACCTGTCGCGTCGGCAACGAAGATCGCAGGGAGTGAGCGGTATTCCATATTTTGAGTTCGGCAACGAAGCGGGCTTGCCAAAAATAGTAACCCCTTAGGAACAGCTTGACAAGTTACGATCGCGAAAAGTAACCTTCTAAAATAGATTTGGACGGTTACTATTTCGAGTCTTTCTGGCGTACTTCGCAAGCATCGGCCGAAGCTCGCCCCTTAACCACATCACCGCGTCACTTACCCAAGGAGAACATCATGCGAGCCATCGTCCTCGAAAAATTCGGCGGCCTCGACAGCCTTGCATATGCCGACATCCCCGAGCCAGAGCCACTGGAAGGGCATGTCGTCATCGAGATCAAAGCGTTCGGCATCAATCACGCGGAAATGCATATGCGGCGCGGGGAATGGGCCGAAGCAGCCAAGGTGAGCGGGATTGAATGTGTGGGCGTTGTGAAGTCGTGTCCGGGCGGTGAGTTTCCGGTAGGTGCCAAAGTGGCTGCGTTGATGGGCGGCCTGGGGCGCACGATCAACGGCAGTTATGCGGAATTCACGCGTGCACCCGTGTCGAACGTCGCGCTGATCGAATCCGACCTGCCCTGGGCGGAGCTCGCTGCCATTCCCGAAAGCTACGCAACGGCGTGGACAACGCTTTTTCGCAACCTCGACATCAAGAAGGGAGAAACGGTCGTCATCCGCGGAGCAACATCATCGTTCGGACAGGCAGCCGTGAATCTCGCGGTGAATGCAGGCGCGAACGTGATCGCGACGACGCGTAATACCGCTCGCTTTGCGAAGCTCGAAGCGATGCGCGTGTCGCGTGTCGAACTGGAAGGGCCAGACCTGAGCCGGCGCATTGCGGAAACGAAGCAGATCGATGCCGTGCTCGATCTGGTCGGCAACAGCACGATTCTCGATTCGCTCGCGATGCTACGGCGCGGCGGTCGCGCATGTCTTGCAGGCTGGCTGGGCGGGCTCGCGCCCATCGCCGATTTCAATCCGCTGCTGCAGATGTCGAGCGGCGTCTATCTGACTTTCTTCGGCAGCTTTGTGTTTGGCACACCGGGTTTTCCGCTCTCGGATGTGCCCTTGCAGGCGATTGCCGCAGATGTCGCCGCAGGCCGGTTCAACGCAAAGCCCTCGCGTGTGTTTTCGTTTGATGAGATTCACGAAGCGCATCGCGTGATGGAAGCCAACGAAGCCAATGGAAAGATGGTCGTCGTACATTGACTGGAGAGACAACATGAGCAACAAGGTAGCCATCGTCACCGGCGCAAGCCAGGGCATCGGACGTGCCACCGCTTTGCGGCTTGCACGCGACTTCAACTCGATCGTCCTCGTCGCGCGGAATCGCGCAAATCTGGAAGCGACCGCGGCAGCAGTTCAGGAACAAGGCGCGCAAACGCTTGTACTCGAGGTCGATCTCGCCCGGCGCGAGGCCGCGCAAGGCATCGTCGACGAAACGCTGGCGAGCTATGGACGTATGGATGCGTTGCTTAATATCGCCGGTGCGGTGCCACAGATCGATGTGTTCGACATGACTGACGAGCAGTGGAATGATGGGCTCGAGCTCAAGCTGCATGGCGCTCGCCGACTCACGGTCGCAGCCTGGCCGTCGCTCAAGGCATCATCTGGATCGGTGGTGTTGATGTCGGGAAATTCAGCGCTTCTCCCGAAGGCGGCTTATGCAGCAGTGGGCACGATCAACGCCGCAATCGTCGCGTTGGCGAAGGCATTTTCGGATCGCGGGATCGCAGACGGCGTGCAAGTGAACAGCGTTCTGCCCGGGCCCGTCATGACAGGTCGCCGGCGTTCTTATCTGGAGCATTGGGCACCGCTGCAAGGTCTGAGCGTCGAGCAGGCGCTCGCCCAATTCCCCGCTGCGGCGGGTATTGCCCGTTATGGCACGCCCGAAGAACTGGCGGAACTGATGGCGTTTCTTGTCTCGCCTGCTGCCAAGTGGATGACCGGGAGCGTCTTGCGGATGGATGGCGGCGAGGTCAAGTCAGTCTGAACGGAGGGAACGTTGCTTCAGAGATGTCATCTCAGCCATGCAGGCGAGCGTCGATGCGGACGACCCGTCGGCATACGTCGATGCGCTCGACCGCTATTACGCGATCGTCACGACCATCGCCGATAACCGCACTCTGCAGGACAACCATGCCGGACTGATCGGACCAGTGCGGCGCCTGCGTCGCATCGCGATGGCGCGTGGCGGACGCATGCGGCCATCGTTCGACATGGCGGCGAAGATCCGCGACGCCATCGTGGCGCGCTCGCCCGATGTTCAGGACCTCATGTGCGAGCAATTGCGCGGCGCATGCGATGCCGCACTCGATGTATTGCGGAGCGCGGAGGCCGAATAGGCGTGTCAGCGTTTCGCGGCCTGAACGAGATCCGGCGATCGCGCCTCGATCAACCGTCCGCGCTGATCCGGCGGGGACAGGTCGGCGGGGTCCTGCGCGCTCGTGTCGTAAAGCCGGTCGGGAATGAACAGCGTGCACACGCCGCTCAGGAAGAAGACCGCGCCCACCAGCAGGAAGCCCATGCCGAACGAGAATTGTGTCGCGACATAACCGATCAGGACCGGCGCTGCGCCCGAGCAGAAGCGCCCGACGTTATACGAGCCGCCGACCGCCGTGCCGCGAATGCGCGTGGCGAAGCTCTCGGACATGAACGCGCCCATCGTGCCGAGCGGCACGCCGTACAGGAAGCCGAAGAACAGCATCAGGACCATGATGTTCTCGCGCGTGTGCAGGAAGATGATGACGGGCAGGAACAGCGCCGCACCGATGCAGCCGATCACGTACATGCCGCGCCGGCTCCAGACATCGCCGAGCCAGCCCGCGAAGATCTTGCCGATGAATGCCACCACATAGGTGCCGATCATGTAGCCCGCGATCGAACTGAAGCGCACGTGCAGTTCCTGCTCCAGATACGTCGGCAGCCAGTTGTTGAGGCCGTAGAAGCCGGAGAGCGCGAACACGGATGCGAGCGCCCAGAGGACGAACATCTTGCGTGCTTCGTGATCCGAGAAGATCAGGTAGTAGCGGTTCTCGCGCCAGGCGCGGCGCTCACGCGGGGCGCGTTGCAGGGATACGCTCGCGCGCCAACCCGGCGGCTCGGGCACGAACCAGTGAATCGCCAGGGCGAGCAGAACGGGGATCGTCGCGACATAGAACAACATGCGCCAGCCGTAGTGCGGCAGGATCCAGTTGCTCAACGCGATGACGACGATATACCCCGCCGACACCCCTGTCTGCAGCATGCCGAGTATCAACGAGCGGCGCTCGGTCGGCACATACTCCGCAACGAGCGTGCTCACCAGCACCATGCAGCCGATGCCCAGCGAACTGACGAAGCGCACCGCTGCGAACTGCCAGAAGCTGTGCGTGAACCCAAGCAGGCCCGCGCCGAGCGAGAACAGCGCGAGCGCCCACACCACCACGCGCACGCGGCCAAGCGTGTCGCTGGCCCAGCCGCCGAGTATGCCGCCCACGGCCATGCCGACCAGCGTCAGGCTGCCGAGCGCGCCCGCCTCGACGTTGCTCAGACCGAACTCGCTCTTGATGCGCGTGAGCGTGAGGCCATACATCATCACGTCTGCGCCATCCACCAGCAGCGCGAGATAACCGAGCGCGAAGACGATCAGCCAGCGGCGGCGGTCAGACGCTGCGCCGTTCATGCGCGCGGCTCCTCTTGCGCGCCGCGCGCCGCGTGCGCGATCAGCGCGGGCGCGAGGAACGCGCCGAGCAGCAGGCCCACGTCTTCGTGATCGCTCGTGTACCAGTGTTCGACATGGGTGAGGTTCATCGTGCCGACGCACACGCCGTCATAGGCAATCGGAATGTTGAGGATCGAGCCCAGGCCCATGTCGGCCATCACCGAATGATCGTCGAAGGCGTTGCGGATATCCTGCGCGGTTTCGCCGCGAAAAGGTCTCAATTCATGGAGCACCCGCGTCGCCCACGCGGTGCCCTGCTTCTTCTTGCGGCCGCCGGCCGGATAGACGTCGGGCATGTTGGTATGCAGGCGTTGCACTTCGTGACGGCTTGCGTCGTAAGCCATGATCGTGAGCAGACGGAAGCCGATGGTCTCGGCCGCGACTGCCTCGACGGTTCTGAACAACGTGAGCGGTTGAGCGGGCTCGCGCATGGCGAGCGCGAGGCGTTGCAGATCATGTGACTGAACAGGGCGCATGAAAGTGAGGTCTTTTGAAGGAACTTGCTAGCTGCGCGCGAGACTTTCGCGTGCCTCGTTGTCGACGTCGCCGTTGACTTCAATGTCTTCGAGCGAGCGGTTGCGCGTTTCGATGCCCAGAAAGAAGACCACGCACGCGCCCGCGAGCAGCACGGCCGTGGTCATCGCGAATACGCCGAAGAAGCCGAATGCGGGATACACGATGCCGACCAGAATCGGCGCGCTGACCGATCCGATGCGCCCGAAGGATGACGACGACCCCGTGCCGGTGGTCCGGACGGAAGTCGGGAAGATTTCGGGCGTGTAGGCGTAGACGCCCGCGAACGCGCCGTTCATGAAGAACGACAGCGCGATGCCTGCCGCGATGATCTGCGGCCCGGTATGCGACAGCGACAGCATGATGGCCGCGATGCCGCCAAGCGTCATGTAGGACGCGACCACGCCCTTGCGGCCGATCTTCTCGTTGAGCCACGCCGCCGAGAAATAACCCGGTATCTGGGCGCCATAGATGGCGATGGAGAAGCCGAAGCTCTTCGTCATCGTCAGTCCTTCCTTGACCAGCAGGCTGGGAATCCACGAGAAGAACGAGTAGTACGCGAAGGCCACCGCGAACCACATGAGCCAGCTGACGGCGGTGGTGCCCGCAAGCCGCTTCGACCACAGCGACTTCACATTGAACCACGCGCTGCCGCTGCTCTTCGCGGCGGACGGGATGGCGCTGACCGACGAGAGCGGTGCAAGCGCGACGCCGCGTCGCGCATACCAGGCTTCGATTTCATCGACGACGCGATCGGCTTCGGCGGTGCGTCCCTGGCTTTCCATCCAGCGCGCCGATTCAGGCAGCGTGCGGCGCCACCACAGCAGCATCACCACGGGCAGCGCGGTGATGACAGCGAGATAACGCCAGCCGTCCGGAAAGTTACGCACGACGGTATAGCCGAGAATCGACGAACTCAGATAGCCGAACGACATGAAGCCGACCAGTGCGCCGCAGAACATGCCGCGATAGCGGCGCGGCACGAACTCCGCGAGAAACGGCGCGATCACCACCGTCTCCGCGCCCGAGCCGAAGCCCGCGACGATGCGCAGCGCGAAGAACGTATGCCAGTCCTGCGCGGTGGCGCTCGCGAGCGACGCCACGCAATAGATGGCGAGCGCGCTCATCATGATGCGGCGGCGGCCGATCACGTCCGCGAGCACGCCCGACAAAAACGCGCCGAAGAAGTAGCCGATATAGGTACTGCTCGCGACCAGTCCGGTCTGCGCACTGGTCAGGTTCCACAGCTTGCTGACGACCGGAAGCAGGAACGCGAGCGACGACGAATCGAGGCCGTCGAACAGATAACCCATGCCGCCGATGATCAGGAGCTTGCGGTGAAAGCCGGATAAAGGCAGCCGTTCGAGGCGGGCGGCGACAGCGGACATGATGTGAGTTTCCCGTTGATGGTCAGCGCCCGATGGCGTAAGCCTGCATCTGACGCGGCGTGGCTGCGCCGCGCATGAGCCCGTTGCGGATGCCGACCGCGCACACGCGTCCGAGCGACCATGGTTCGGCCACCGTGAGATCGTGGCCGCGCGCCCGCAGCCCGTCGAGCGTCGCTTGCGGGAAACTGGCTTCGGCAGACATCTTCCCCAACTGGATCTCGCGCGGATAAAACGAGCCGGGAAAGTGCGCGGTCTGGAACGACGGCGCATCGACGGCGGCTTGAAGGTTCATCGCGAAGTGCGCGTGTCGCAGGAACAGTTGCAACGACCATTGATCCTGCTGATCGCCGCCCGGCGTGCCGAGCGCGGCGTAAGGCTTGCCGCCGCGCGTGACGAGCGTGGGCGAGAGCGTCGTGCGTGGCCTGCGTCCCGGCCCGAGGGATGAGGGCAAGCCCTCTTCCATCCAGAACATCTGGCCGCGCGTGGTGATGTTGAAGCCCAGCCCCGGCACCGCCGGCGATGCCTGCAGCCAGCCGCCCGATGGCGTGGCCGACACCATGTTGCCCCAGCGGTCCACGACATCCAGATGCACCGTGTCGCCGCGCAGCTCGGGCAACGGCGCGAAGGTCGGTTCGCCCTGACCGAAGCCGCCCGGCTGCTGACGGCCCGCGTGGGCGAGAATCTTCGCGGCACGCACCTCGCTGTCGAGCAAAGGGCCGGGACGGAATTCGAACGATGCGCGCTGCGGATCGATCTGGCGGCGGCGTGCATCGTTGTAGGCGTCGCTCAGCAGCGTGTCGATGGGGACGTCCGCGAAGTTCGGGTCGCCGTAGAACACGTCGCGATCGGCGAAGGCAAGCTTCGCGCATTCGATCACCGTATGCACGAAGTCCGGGCCGAGCGGGTCCATGCCCGCGAGATCGAAGCCCTTCAGCAGCGCGAGCTGTTGCAGGAACATCGGGCCTTGTCCCCATGGCCCGGTCTTGTGCACCGTGAAGCCGGCATAGTCGTACGAGACCGCGTCTTCGTAGGTCGCTTCCCAGCGCGCGAGATCGGATGCATCGAGCAGGCCGCGATTGCGCTGGCCCGAGGTATCGAGCACATCGGTCGAACGGAAATACTGGTCGATCGTATCCGCGACGAAGCCACGATAGAACGCTGTCCGCGCCCGCTCGCACTGTTCGGCGCGGTCACGCTGCGTGCCGGCTTCGCGCAGGATGCGCTTGTAGGTGTTGGCGATGGCCGGGTTCGCGAACAGATGATTCGGCCTGGGCGCTTCACCGTCGCGCAGCCATTGTTCGGCGGACGTATGCCATTCGCTCTTGAAGAAGTCCTGGATCGCGAGGATCGACGACGCCATGCGCGGCAGTACCGGATAACCGTTCTCCGCGTAGCCGATCGCATAGCTCAGTACGTCTTCGAGCGGCAACTGGCCGTAGTCACGCAGCATGGTCATCCAGCCGCCGAACGCCCCCGGTACGACCGCCGGCAACAGGCCGGTGCCGGGCATCACGGTAAGACCCAGTTCTCTCATGCGCCCGATGGTCATGGCGGCGGGCGTCACGCCCTGACCGCACAGCACGCGCACGCGGTCCTCTTTCGCGCTGTAGAAGATGGCCGGCAACTCGCCGCCCGGTCCGTTCAGGTGAGGCTCGACGATCTGCAGCACGAAGCCGGCGGCAGCGGCGGCGTCGAAGGCATTCCCGCCTTTTTCCAGCACCGCCATCGCGGAGGCGCTCGCGAGCCAGTGCGTCGATGCGGCCATGCCGAAGGTGCCGATGAGTTCAGGTCGTGTCGTGAAGGCCATTTGCAGGTTCCGTCCTGTGAACCAATCATTATTGGTTCGATTTTACGAGGATTTTCTGTGACTGCATTTAGCGTACTTCACCATTAAAGACTTCGCAAATGGCGCCCTGTACGAAGTACGTGATACGCTTGAACCAATAATCAATGGTTCATCTGGATCGATCATGGAAAAGCCCGCACTCGACATGCTGCTCGACTACATTGCGCAAAGCGGCCTGAAGGATGGCGACGTGTTGCCGCCGGAGCGCAAGCTCGCTGAAGCGCTTGCGCTCAGCCGGCGCGATCTGCGTGCTGCGCTGGCATCGTTGGAAGCGGCTGGGCGGGTGTGGCGCGGGGTCGGGCGAGGCACGTATCTCGGCGCGCGCCCCTTGAGATTTACGGCGTCGCTACGCAGCTTGCGGGCGGGCGCAAGTCCCGCGGATATCGCCGAGATGAGGCTTGTGCTCGAGCCCGCTTTCGTCGAGCTGGCTGCGCGCAAGGCGAGTCCAGAGGATCTTGCGGAGCTGGAGAAGTGCGCGCGCCGCAATGCGATGGCGAATGATGACGAGGAGTGGCAGCAATGGGATCATCGATTCCATTTGCTGATCGCGCAGGCCACGCGCAACCCTTCGATCATCGCGCTGATGGATGTGGTGAACAGCATGCGCATGAAGCCGAACCTGCGTGAAAAGACCGCGGATCAGGAAACGCGCAGGCACTTCGCTTTGCAGCATCAAGCGATCGTCAGCGCGATGATGGAACGCGACGGCGTGACCGCAGGGTCACGCATGCGGGAACACTTGCTGAATGTGCAGTGGAGAATGCCGCTGTGACGGATGGCTGCCTGCGCCGCCCATGACATCAGGCGGGCATTCGCCGACACCCCGTCTTCGGGCGGGTAGCGGAATGAGCTTTTTCATCGCCCTCTCTTCAATCCGTGCGGAAGGGCGTGCGGGATTGCACGCTGCCCTCCGACGCCGCGCCGTCATGGCTGCAACGTCGAATTCATTGTGCGATTCGGGTGTTGATGCGAGTCTGACGACCCGATTGCGGAATTGATATCAAGCCGGTCTGCGGAATGGACAGGATGAAGCGTGTGCTGCGCGCATTTCTCTCGGCGTGGACGCGGCCGCCGTGCAGCTCCATGATGCTGCGCATGATGGCGAGGCCGAGGCCCGCCGAACCCGGCGTCGCATCGGACGCCATCCGCGAAGGATCGACACGATAGAAGCGGTCGAAGATGCGTTCGAGCAAGCCTGCATCGATAGGCGCGCCTTCGTTCTCCACGCACGCGCGAAGGAATACGCGATCGGCATGGACGGATAGCGTGGTGACGCCAGCGCGCGGCGTATGGCGCACGGCATCGGCCAGCAGATTGCTGACCGCGCGCCTGAACAGTTCGACATCGGCGCGCACCTGTCCTGCACCTGTCGCGACGATGCGCACGCCGGCGTCATCAGCGAGGCCTTCGAAATACCCGCGATACGCTGCAGCTCGTCCCTGACGTCGAACACGCGCATGTTCTTCGCGAACTGCGGATGTTCCGCGCGCGCCAGGAAGAGCACGTTCTCGATCATGCGCGAGAGCCGGTCGCACTCTTCGAGATTCGACGCGAGCAGCGTCTGATATTCGTCGGCCGAGCGCGGACGCGCCAGCGCCACTTCGGTCGCGCCGCGCACGTTGGCAAGCGGCGTACGCATGTCGTGCGCCAGATCGGCGGTATATCGCGACATGCGCTGGAAGCTGGCTTCCCGCCCCCGCCAGCTTGCGATTGAGTGCCGCGATCAGCGGCTCCAGTTCCGCCGGCACGCGGTCCATCGCAATCCGCGTATTCAGGTTTTCCAAGGTCACCGTGGCCGCACTGCGCGCCATCTCCGACAACGGACGCAGCGCGCGCCGCACGAGAAAGAAGCCCATCGCGAACGTGAGCATGACACCCGCCACGCCCGCCGGATGCAGCCTGTCGCGGTAACGGTCCAGCAACAGCCAGCGATCGCGCATGTTGCGCAGTATCACGATGGTCACCGTGCTGCCGTCCTTCAGGCGCGCGTCGACGGCCAGTGCGCGCACCGGTTCGTCGTTCGCGGTGCTCGTGGCAACGATGGCGCTGTCGCTGATGGTGTCGTCGACCGGCACGGCAAGTAGGGGCCCTTTCACGGACGACAGGGCGGCACTCAGGTTGTGCTGCACGAGCACGTGGCCCGCGTGATCCGCGATTTTCAGGGACAGCGCTTGTTGCCGGGCACCTGGCTTTCCAGGCGTTCCTGATAGCGGCCGATATCCGCGTAGCCGGAGAGCTCCTCGACGAGCCTGCGCGTGTGCTGCGCGGCCAGCACGATGTCGAGGTCGTCCTGCACGCGCACCTGACGTTCCAGCGCCAGGTACACGAAGCTGCCGACGATGCCGAACACGGCGAGCGTCGTGGTCAGCGAGCGGGCGCGATGCGCTTGCCCGCGCGCCTGACCTTGCGGCGCGTGACGTCGATACCGAAGTCCGCCACCGAGATCAGGTCGGTCTCGCGCGCGGGTCCGCGACGCGCGAGCGCCCGCACGCGCGCGAGGAGTTCGACGAAGGCAAACGGCTTGACGAGATAGTCGTCGCCGCCGAGTTCGAAGCCGCGCACGCGATCATCCACGTCGTCACGCGCGGTGAGAAAGAGCACGGACGCGGACTTCGATTCGCGCAGGATCTTGATGACGGTCCAGCCGTCCATGGTCGGCAGCATGACGTCGAGCACGATGACGTCGTAGTTTTCCTCCGTGGCGAGAATGAGGCCTTCCGCGCCGTCGTTCACGGCATCGACCGAATAGCCCGCTTCCTCGACGCCTTTCCGGATGTACGCCCCCGCCTTCTGCTCGTCTTCGACGATCAATAGCCCGCATCCCGCGGAAAAAAAGCCCGGCAAGCGCCGGGCTTCAAGAACAGTCCCGGGAGAGAGACTGTCCGCGTGGAACAGCGGTATCACAAGGATTCAGACGCACCGCCCCAGGCCGGAAACGGATCCGCAAACCGAAGCCAGGCCGCCGGTCCTCGAGCCATTTCCGCATCCGTCAGCAAGCAGGCATCGAGCCGCTGCCGCAACCCGGCCTCGTCCATCTCAATGCCGATCAGGACCATCTCCTGCCGCGCATCGCCGACTTCCGGATGCCACGCCTTCTCGATCGACTGAAGGGTATCCGGATCAGCCGGCCAGTGCTCCTTGGGTACCGCAGCCCACCACAATCCCGCCGCACCGTGACGGCACACCGCGCCCGCCTGCGACCAAGACCCGGCATACGTCGGCCGGCTGGCGAGCCAGAAAAAGCCCTTCGAACGCACGACGCCCGGCCATTCGCCATTGACGAGGTCCCAGAACCGCTGCGGATGCATCGGCCGGCGTGCGCGCCATGCAAAGCTGCGGATCCCGTATTCCTCCGTTTCCGGCGTGTGTTCGCCGCGCATCTCCCTGAGCCATCCAGGCGCATCGGCGGCTTCCTCGAAATCGAACAGCTTCGTGTCCAGCACGCGGTCGAGCGGCACGGAGCCGAACGCCGACACTTCGATTCGCGCACGCGGATTCAGCCCGCGCAGAATCGCTTTCAGGCGTTCACAACTTTCGTCGTCGATCAGATCGATCTTGTTGAGCACGATGACATCGCAGAACTCCACTTGCTCGATCAGCAGATCGACCACCGTGCGGTGATCGTCCTCGCCCAGCGATTCGCCACGCGCATGCAGGCTCTCCTGCGAACTGTAGTCGCGCAGGAAGTTGAAGCCGTCGATCACGGTGACCATCGTATCGAGACGCGCGACGTGGGACAGGCTCTGGCCGCTTTCATCGGCGAAGGTGAAGGTCTCCGCGACCGGCAGCGGCTCGGAGATACCCGTCGATTCGATCACGAGCTGATCGAAGCGCCCTTCCTTCGCGAGCCGGTTCACCTCCAGCAGCAGGTCCTCGCGCAACGTGCAGCAGATGCAGCCGTTGCTCATCTCGACCAGCTTTTCATCGGTGCGCGACAGCTGCGCGCCGCCGTTGCGAACCAGCGCGGCATCGATGTTCACCTCGCTCATGTCGTTGACGATGACCGCGACGCGCCGCCCTTCCCTGTTGTTCAGGATGTGGTTGAGCAGCGTCGTCTTGCCCGCGCCCAGGAAGCCCGAAAGAACGGTGACCGGAAGTCTTGAGTCCATGCTTGCTCCTTTGATGAATGGCGCGCGGCGCGCATCAGAACGTCGTGCGCACGCCGACCATGACGCTGCGGCCGCCCTCCGGCGCGATATCGCGCACGACCGAACTGGCGTAACGGATGTCCTGGTTCGTCAGGTTGTCGCCGCGCACATAAGCAAGCCAGTGCGTGCTGCCGACGTGGAACTTGTAGGTGAGGATCACGCCCAGCTTCGTGTAGCTGGCCGTCGGCAGATCGTCTTCCGGCACACGATGCTGCGCCCACGCATGCTGCATCTCGGCGCGCGCGCCGAAGGGCCCATAGCCATAGTCCAGCGCGACGGTCGCGCGCAGCGGCGAGATGCGCGGCAACGGCGAACCGGTGTCCATGTTGCGGGCGTGCGTGTAGTCGCCGACCAGCGAGAAATCGACCGTGTGCGCGCCATGTTCGAAGACGCGCCACTTGCTGTCCCATTCGATGCCGTAGAACTCCGCGCGAACGCCGCGATACACCGCTTCGTTGAGGGCGTCATCGGTGCCGGGCGCGACGACCTGATCGTCGTCATCGACGAGACGGCCCGTGTTGTACTCGGTGAGGTAGTTCCGGAAGCGGCTGTAGAAGACGCCGATGCTGCCCTTGTTCGGACCGCTCGCGAAACGCAGCGACAGGTCCGCCGACACCGCCTTCTCCTTCTGCGCCTCCGGATTGCCGATCAGATACTGTCCTGTTGCATCATGCGGGCCGTTGGCGAAGAGTTCGTAGAGCGCGGGCGCGCGTTCCGTGTAGGCGACATCGCCCGCGACGGACCATACGGGCGTCAGCTTGTAGAGCGCGCCGAGCGAGGCGCTCACGGTGTTGAAATCGCGCGTGGTCGCGCTCGCGAACTTGTCGTTGCCGGCCGCGGTCGGATCCTGGCTCACATGTTCGTAACGCGCGCCGGCGCTCAGCGTGAGGCGGTCGGTGACCTTCCATTCCTCGAGACCGAACAGTGCGACGTTGGTGGTCTGCGTGGTCGGCACGAGCGCTTCGTCGCCGAGCGCGGAGAAGGTGTTCTGGCTGACCTGCACGCCGATCGATCCTTCCAGCGGCCCGATCTTCTTGTGGCGCGCTTCGAGGCGCGCCTCGTAGCCGTGGTTGCGGAACGTCGTGCCGGTCTCGCCGTTGTCGATTTCCTTGTGCTCGTAGTCGGTGTAGCCGAAGTCGAACTTCAGTTGCGAGAACGGTCCCTGAAGGTTGCGCACTTCCGACGCGAACGCGACGTGATCCTGATGCATGCGCAGCCGCACATCGTCCTCGGCGACGGAGCCATAGTTCGCTTCGTAGCCGTTGTAGGACAGGCCCGCGTAGCCATCGGCCCAGGTGTACGACGTGCCCACCGCGCCGCCATGCCAGCGGCCATCGCTGTTCGGGATGCTGCCATAGGCCTCGTCGGCGTCGGGGCCGTCGAGCGCGCGCTGGCGGTCCGAATGCGCGAAGCCCGGAATGCGCTCCTTGCTGGTTTCGCGGTCGAAGGCATCGACGTGGAAATTGAATTGTCCATTGCCGCCTTCGACCATCGCTTCGCCTGCACGGGCGTTGTTGGCGCCGCCGTAACTGGTGTCGACTGCGCCGTCCACGCCCTTGATCGGCTCGCGCGGAATGCGGTTGTCGATCGTATTCACCACTCCGCCGATCGCATTGCCGCCGTACAGCAGCGCCGCCGGCCCGCGCACGATCTCGACCCGCTCGATGGTCAGCGGCTCCTGCGGCACCGCGTGATCGTAGGAGAGCGACGAGGCGTCCCACGCCGCCACGCCGTTCTGCAGAATGCGGATGCGGTCGCCGTCCATGCCGCGGATGATCGGGCGGCCGACCATCGGTCCGTAGGTCGTTGTGGAGACGCCCGGCAGACCGTTGAGCGTCTCGCCCAGCGAGTTGGTCTGCCTGCGCGTCAGTTCATCGCCGTAGAGAGCGGTCGCGGGCGCGATGAGATCCGTATCGCCGAGCGGATTGGCGGTGACGAACACCGGCGCAAGCGCGCCGCCCGGCACCGACGTTGCCGTGGTCGCCGCATCCTGCTGGGCTTGCGCCGCGAGTGCGAAACAGGCGAGCGACAGCGGGGAAAAGCGCAATGCACGTTGCGACAGGCGTTTCAGGTCTTTTTTCACGGTGGTTTCTGGATTTGATTTCGTTTTGATGCCGTTCGCGCAGGTGACGCAACAATATATCGTTGCGCACAGCGGGCAAGATTTTGACGTCGAACGGGGGCACGCCGTGACGTCGCGGTCGCAATGATATATTGTTGCATTAAGGACGTAAAGTTATGTCTTCACGGCGGAACACGCCGTCGAGGCTCAAAGGGCGCACTGCGTCGGACGTGCAGAAGGTCAATCGAGTCGATACACGCGGCTCACGGTGCCGCGAAACAGCGCTTCGCGTTCCGATGGGCTGGCCTGAGCGGTCAGGCGCTTGAACGCATTCCAGCCGTTGCTGAAGGGATACGAACCCTTGTCGACCGGAAAATTGCTTTCGAACATGCAGCGATCTGCGCCGAACGCGTCGATGCAGGTGTGCATCCACGGCGCCCAGGTTTCCGCCAATTCAACGGATGAAGGCGGCCGCGCGCCCTTCTCGAAATCGAAGCCGTTGATCCGCATGCCCAAGCCGCCCAGCTTCACGAACACATTGGGCAATTGCGCCAGTGCGCGCATGGAACGGGACCACCGGTCGAACACTTCCTTGCGCGGGTCCGCGTAACGGGCAATCCGCACGATGCCGCCGCAATGATTGACGATGAACGGCGTGCGAGGAAACGCCTTCGCCAGATCGAACAGTTCGGGCAGTTGGGTGAAAAAGAGCCAGGCGTCGCAGGACAGGCCGAGCGCTTCCAGTTGCGCCACGCCCGCCCGATACGCCGCATCGAGCAGCAAGCCTTGCGGCGCGGCCGATATGGGATTCACGAGCGTCGGGTCGGCATCCCAGGTGACCAGATGCCGCACGCCGCGCAGACGGCCCTCGCCTGCCTCCAATCCAGCTTCTAGCACGTCCCGCACCGCACTGCCGCGTCTTAGATCCGCATACCCGACGATCCCCTTCGCGATCTGCCGCTTGCCTTCCTGCAACGGCGCGGTGGCCTTGACCACGTAGTCGATCTCGCCGACCGGACGCATCGCCTCGGGCCCGTCTTTTCGATACCGCGTCAGCGCCTGCATGTACACCGACGCCGTGAGGTTGTGCCCTGACCCGATGTCCTCGAGATAGTCATCGGGAAGATAGGTCCATCCGGCGCGCTCATAGAAATGATGGTGCGCGTCGATGATCGGCATGTCCGGTTCGAGCGCCGCCTCGGTGCCCGTGGCGAGCCACGAAGCGCGTACGGGAAGGTAGTTGCCTGTCGTGCTCATGATGCGCGCGTTCCTCACCGTTCCGACTTGAAGGCATAGAGCGAGAGCGTCAGCAGGGTCGTGACGAGCAGCACCGCCGACAGGCCGATCATGCCCGCCGTGAACGTGCCGAAGCTGTCCTTGAGATAGCCGACGAGATAGGGCCCGGCAAAGCCGCCGAGCGCGCCGATCGAATTGATCAGCGCCAGGCCGCCGGCCGCCGCCTGGCCGGAGAGAAAGCGGTTCGGCAGCGTATAGAAGACCGTGCGTCCCGCAATCGTTCCGATCAGCGCCAGCGTGATTCCGCTCATGGCAGGCAGCAACTGATGAAAGTGCGTCGATATGCCGAGCGTCACGGCGCCGATCAAAAGACCCGCCGCCAGATTCGCGACGGGCGCGCCGCGCCGGTCGACCCGCCTCGCCCACCAGAGCAGCGCGATGGTCGCAAAGAAGTACGGCACGGCCGACAGCAGCCCCGTCTCCGTCATGCTCATGCCGTGGGCCTTGAGCATCTGCGGCAGCCAGATGCCGATACCGTACGAACCCATCGTGAAGCCGAACGAAATCAGCGCGAGGATGTACGTGCGCGCGTCCTTCAGCGCCGCACCGAAGTCCTTCTTTTTGGTACTGACCGCCCCTTCGCGATCGAACGCGTTCTGCAGGGCCTGGCGTTCCTGTGGCGAAAGCCACTTCGCATCGGCGGGACGATCCACGAGCATCCGGAGCACGAGAAAGCCGAGCACACAGGCGGGCAGACCTTCCGCGATGAACATCCACTTCCAGCCCGCCAGCCCGAGGACGCCGTCCATCGAGAGCAGCCAGGTCGACAGCGGCGCGCCGACGAGCGACGAAAGCGGCGTGGACACCGTGAACCAGGCGAGCACGCGCGTGCGGTAGCTGGCCGGAAACCACACGGCCAGGAAGAAGATCACGCCGGGAAAGAAGCCCGCCTCGCCGATGCCGAGCAGCAGCCGGATCGCGTAGAAACTGGCGGGACCGGTGGCGAGCGCGGTAGCGGCCGCGAAGAAGCCCCACGTGATCATGATGCGCGCAAGCCAGCGCCGCGCGCCGAAGCGATACAGCGCAAGATTGCTCGGCACTTCGCAGACGCAATAGCCCGCGAACATGATGCCCGCGCCCCAGCCGAACTGCGTGGCCGTCAGGCCGAGATCATGATTCATCGTCAGCGCGGCAAAGCCCACGCTGGTGCGGTCCAGATAGTTGAAGAAGTAGGCGAGCGCGAGCAGCGGGATGAAGCGCCACGCAGCTTTCTTCACTGCCTGTTGTTCGAGCGTGGCATCGACGGGACGGTCGGCGACCACGTTGGAGGAAAGGGATCGCATGGGTCGTCTCCTGTCGGCTGCGCTGTTCGTGCAGCGCAATGAGGTGTCGTGCTTCGGCCCGTTCAGGGCGATTCCTGGCACTTGACGACGCCCGCTTCCGTCAACTGCCTGAGCGCCTCGGTCGTGTAGCCGAGCTGCATGAGCAGTGCGCGCGTGTCCTGCCCCAGCGACGGCGGCGCTGCACGCAAGCTCAGCCGTTCACCATCGAGCGTCAGGGGCAGCAGCGCGGTCCGGGTGGACACGGCCTGGCCGGCGCCGCTGGCATCGGCGGGCAGGGTCACGTAGGCGAGTCCGCCGGTCGCGAGCAGATGCGGATCGTCGAACAGGTCCTGGGGCTTCGTGATCGGCGCATAGGGCAAGCCGCAGCGCTCGAACACCGCGCTGATCTCCGCCGCCGTGAACGCTTCCATATGCTCGCGAAGTTGCGGCAACAGCCAGTCGCGCGCCTGCACGCGCTGATTGTTGGTCGCGATGCGCTCGTCCGACTTGAGCGCCGACAGCCCGAACGCGTCGCAGAAGATCGCCCATTGCGTATCGGACACGACCGCCAGGAAAATCTGTTCGCCATCCTTGACGGAGAACACGTCGTAGACGGCCCAGGCGGAAATGCGGCTGGGCATCGGCGAGGCCGCGTGACCCGTCACCGCGTACTGCATCATGTGCTGCGCGACCAGGAACACGTTGTTCTCGAACAGTGCGCTCTGCACTTCCTGTCCGCGTCCCGTGCGTTCGCGCTGCGCCAGCGCCGCCATCGCGCCGATCGCCCCGAACATGCCGCCCATGATGTCGTTGACGCTCGTGCCCGCGCGCAGCGGACGCCCTTCCGGCCCTGTCATGTATGCGAGGCCGCCCATCATCTGCACGACTTCGTCGAGCGCGGTGCGGTGATCGTACGGTCCCGGCAGGAAGCCCTTGTGCGACACATAGACGAGCCGCGGATTGAGCTTGCCCAGCGCCGCATATCCGAGGCCCAGCTTGTCCATCGTGCCGCTCTTGAAGTTCTCGCTGAAGACGTCCGCGCTGCCGACCAGCTTGTGCATGATCTCGATGCCGCGCGCGTCCTTCACATCGACAGCGATGCTCTTCTTGTTGCGATTGAAGGTGCCGAAGAAGCCCGCGCCCGAGCCGCGCAGCGCGCGCGTGCTGTCGCCCGAGATCGGTTCGACCTTGATGACTTCCGCGCCGAGATCCGCGAGCACCATGCCGCAGGTCGGCCCCATCACCATGTGCGTCATCTCGACGACGCGCACGCCGCTGTACGGCAGGGTTTGATTCGCTTGCACGTCGCTCATTGCGCGGCTCCCAGCAGACAGCCTTCCGGTTGCGGCGCGCTCGGCGCGCGTCCGTCCGCATAGGCGAAGCCCTTCGGCAGCCCGGCATCCTGGACGTGTCCATACAGCGCATCTCCGGGCAACGCTTCGGCGAGGATCGCGCGCGCGGCGATCAGCTTGTCGATGTCCACGCCGGTGTTGTAGCCCATGGCCTCCAGCAGGAACGCGAGGTCTTCGGTGACGATGTTGCCGGTCGCGCCCGGCGCATAAGGACAGCCGCCGAGACCGGCCTGGCTCGAATCGATCGTGGTGACGCCGGCGTCGAGCGCGGCGACCACGTTGGCGAGTCCCTGGCCGCGCGTGTTGTGGAAGTGCGCGCCGCCCGCCTTCGCGCCCAGTTCAGACTGCAGCCGGCGGAACAGGCGGCGTACCTGGACCGGGTTCGCGTAGCCGCTGGTATCGGAGAGACCGATCTCGTCCACGCCGCACTTGGCCATCGCGACGCACATGCGCATGGTCTGGTCGTCCGTGACCGTGCCGGCAAGCGTGCAGCCGAACGCCACCGAAACACCCGCCTCGATCTCCACGCCCGGATACTGCGCGTCGCGCAATGCGACGATCTGGCGAACCTCTTCGATCATCTGCGCCGGCGTCTTGCGGATGTTCGCCATCGAGTGTTCCTCGGTCACCGAGACCGGCAGCGTCAGCTTGTGAACGCCCGCTTCGAAGGCGCCCTGCGCGCCGCGCAGGTTCGGGACGAGTACGGCCACATGCAGCCCCGGCAGCGACAGCGCATGCGCGACCACTTCGCGTATGTCGGCCATCTGCGGGAGCAGCCTGGCGGGAACGAACGAACCCACTTCGATCTCCTGCAAACCGGCGGCTGCCAGCGCGGAGATCCAGCGCAGCTTGGCTGCCGTTGGCATGACGCTCTTGATGCTTTGCAGGCCGTCGCGCGGACCCACTTCGCTGATCAGGATTCTGGGCGTAGAAGGTTCCAAGATTCACTCCTAAGTTCTATCTGATAGATCATGGTTCTGTCGGAAAGAACTATAGAAGTGATTTTGAACGCGTTGCAGATGGGTAAACCCGATTAAATCGAGATAAACAGAATTTGAGTTCTGTTCTACAGAACTGTAAAGTGGCGGAATAGCCAGGGAGGAACAGAAATGACGACAGCCGCGCCCGACAAGGGAGCGCCATCGGAAGACGCGCCGGAGACATCCAGCGGTGTCGCGGTCCTGGATCGTGCGTTTGCGATTCTCAATGCCTACGGGCCGACCGACGAACGGCTGACCCTCACGGAGCTCTCGCGCCGCACTGGCTTGTACAAGAGCACGGTTCTGCGCCTGCTCGGCGCACTCGAACATGGCGGCTTCATACGCAAGCTGAGCGACGGGCAGTATGCGATCGGACATCAGCCGCTGCGGCTCGCCACGCTTTACCAGCGATCGTTCCAGGTAGGGCCGGTGGTCGAGCCCATCCTTCAGCAACTGAGCCGGGATCTCGGCGAGACCGCCTCGCTGTATGTCCGCCAGGGCGACAAGCGCCTGGTCCTCTATCGCGTCGAGCCGACGCGAAGCGTACGCGTCGCGATCCGGGTGGGCGAGGAATTCGCCATCGACAAAGGCGCCTCCGGCAAAGTGCTGCTGGCATTCACCGAAGCGTCGGACCCGCGCTGGAATCATGTGCGCGATCAATTGTTCGCGGTGTCATACGGCGAGCGCGATCCGGAGACCACGTCGGCATCGGTGCCGGTATTCGATGCAACCGGCCTGATCGCCGGCGCGCTGACGGTATCCGGACCGAAGGGCCGATTCGGCGACGCCGCCACCATCGACACCGCGCTCAAGGCGCTGCTGCTCAGCGCCAAACAGGCGACGACCGCGCTGGGCGGCATGTCCGCGCGCTACGACGCGAGCATCGCCGGCTTCGACCGCGACGACACGACCCATCGCGGCGGCTAGCGGGATCCCCACGACGAGCCGTCGCCGTCCCACTCCCTACGCAAGCTTGCTGGTGTTATCCCTAGTCGCTCGTTCCGGAGGCGCGCGACTACCATACGCATGCTGTTGTGCAGAACACGGTTCTGCACAACAGAACTATCACTGAAGTTGGAAAGGAGAACATGCAGATGGCCAGCCTGCCCGTCGATGGGGTCAACCCGCCGCACAACCCACCGGAGGCCGGCGGATCGCAGCGCATCAACGCGCGTATCGACCGCCTGCCCGCGACACGCTCGGTATGGGCGCTGGTCTTCATGCTGTCAATCGGCGGCTGGTTCGAGTTCTACGACCTGTTCTTCACCGCGTACGTCGGGCCGGGCCTGGTCAAGAGCGGCCTCTACTCGACGACCACCGCCTCGTTCTTCGGTTTCTCCGGACTCGGCGCCTTCGTTGCGGCCTCGTTCGCGGGCCTGTTCATCGGCACCTTCTGTTTCACGCGCCTCGCCGATCGCTTCGGACGCAAGACCACCTTCACCGTATCGCTGCTCTGGTATTCGATCGCCACGTTCGCGATGGCCTGGCAGGACAGCGCGGCCGCCATCAACCTGTGGCGGCTGATCGCGGGCATCGGCGTGGGCGTGGAACTGGTGACGATCGATACCTACGTCAGCGAACTCGTGCCGAAACATCTGCGCGGTCGTGCGTTTGCCTTCGTGCATCTCGTGCAGTACACGGCGGTGCCTGCCGTCGCGCTGTTCTCGTGGTGGCTCGTGCCGCGCGCGCCCTTTGGCATCGACGGATGGCGCTGGGTCGTGATCATTGGCGCACTGGGCGCGCTGATCGTATGGGCGATTCGCCGCCGCGTGCCGGAAAGCCCGCGCTGGCTCGCGCAGCAGGGCCGTCTCGACGAAGCCGACAGCGTGTTGAGCACGCTTGAAGCCAGAGTCGCCCAGCAATACGGCCAGGCACTGCCCGCGCCCGATGACAGCAGCGAACCGGCCGCCGCCGCCGGCAAGGCTCGGTTCGGCGAGATCTGGCAACGCCCGTACCGCCGCCGCGCCATTACCTTGCTGGTATTCAACCTGTTCCAGGCGATCGGTTTCTACGGCTTCGCGTCATGGGTGCCCACGCTGCTGGTGTCCAAGGGCGTGACCATCACCCACAGCCTGATGTACTCGTTCGTCATCGCGGCGTCGAATCCGTTCGGGCCGCTGCTTGCGATGGCCTTCGCGGATCGCATCGAACGCAAGACGCTGATCGTGCTCTCGGCGCTCGGCATTGCGGTCTTCGGCAGCCTGTTCGCGACGCAGTCGTCGCCTGCCATGCTGATGCTGCTCGGCGTGCTCATCACGCTGTCGGGCACCCTGCTCTCGGTCGGCTATCACGCCTACCAGACCGAGTTGTTTCCGACGCGCATCCGCGCCACGGCTGTCGGCTTCGTCTACTCGATGTCGCGCCTCTCCGCGATGTTCTCGGGCTTCATGATCGCCTTCGCGCTGCGGCATGTGGGCGTGGAAGGCGTGTTCGGCCTGATCGGCGGCTCGATGGTGATGGTGATGGGCGCGATCGGCTTCTTCGGTCCGCGCACGAACAATCGCACGCTCGACGAGATCTCCCACTGAGACACTGACACACCGACAGCAAGCGCACGCCGGACCGACGGGGACTGGAACTTGCTACTCTGCCCGTTTCGCCGCGATCCGCATCACGCTGACCGCGACCCAACTGGCATGAGCCACGCCCGGGCAATCACTCGCTTCCGGGCGACCGGAGGACATCGACTGTGCGCTGGCTGCGGTACTTTCTTCTTTCCGCGGGCATTCTGCTGCCCGCTTACGCGCTGAGCACCGGCGCGTCCGGACGCTTCGGATTCGCGCCCTACGGCGCGGCGGGCGCGTTGCTCTGCGCGCTGGCCTGGCTCGCGAACCGGGCGGCCATCAAGGCTGCGAGCAAGCATCCTCATGAGTTGTTCGACGAATGATGCTGGTCTGAAGAAAACCTAGCATTCTGCTTCCGACGCCTGACAGCATGCCCCGGTCACGAAGCTGCCACTGCACGTCGCTACCCTGTGCCTTTTCATAAGAACGACACTAGAAAAGGAGTGCATGGGATGGTCAACAACAAGACGTGCGTGGCACTGGCAGTGACGTTGGCGCTGGCCGCATGCGGCGGCAACGATTCATCGGCGGACGACAGCCCGGCCGCCCAGGCTAAACAGGCGACACAGCTCTACACCCAGAACATCGCGCCCTATACGAACTGGGGCAACGTGCCGATCGTCGGCACCGGCTACGGCTCCGCACTGACGCCCGCGCCCAATCAGCCGGGCTACTTCTACGGCATGACCGATCGCGGTCCCAACGTCACCGCACCCGACGGCAGCAACAAGATCGAGCCTGACGCAGCGTTCCAGCCGGCCATCGCGCTGTTCCAGCTGGCGGGCGGCAAGGCGAGCGTGGCGAAGGTCATCGGCCTGTCGCTGGCCGACGGCACGCCGATGAACGGCCGGGTGAATCCGGAAGCGAGCACCGCCGAGACCATCTACGACATGAACGGCAACGTGCTGCCGACGAGCAACGCCGGCCTCGATCCGGAAGGGCTGGTCGCGATGGCCGACGGCACCTTCTGGGTATCGGACGAATATGGGCCGTACATCGTCCACTTCGATGCCAGCGGCAAGGAACTCCTCCGCCTCAATCCCTATTCCAAGGCAAGCACCGGCAACGATCTGGCGCTGCCCGGCGAGCTCAGGAAGCGCAAGCCCAACAAGGGCATGGAAGGACTGACGCTCAGCGCCGACGGCAAGTATCTCGTCGGCATCATGCAGTCGCCGCTGGACAAGAACGGCGTGGCGGCGGTTGCCTCGGGCAAGGCCGCGATCACGCGGGTCGTGAAGGTGTCGCTCGCGGATCCGGTCAACGATGTGCACGAATACCTGTATGCCCTGCATACGAATGGCGCGGGCAACCCCGAAGGCCAGGCCGTCAGCGAGATCACGGCGCTGCCGGACGGTACCTTCATCGTGGACGAACGCGACGGCAATTTCGAAGGCACCGTCGACGGCACGGCAAGCGGCAAGGCGCGCGCCGACAAGAACCTGTGGAAGCTCGATCTGAGCCGAGCCACGGACGTCGGTCCGAAATCGCCGCTGATCGGCACCACGATCGCGGGCGGTGCGGTGAGCTACGATCCGGCCAGCGGGCTCGAAGTGGGCGGCAAGACCATCGAGGACCTGGCCGGCACCGCCGATGCCCCGGCCGCCGTGCAGGCGCTGGGCGCGGCGGGGATCACGGTCGGCACGGAGTCGCTGTTCCTCAACTATGCGGCGCTCTTCACCACCATCGATCCGAAGGGCATGTACTTCGGTCACGACAAGGTCGAGGGTATCGCGGTCGATCCTGCCGATCCGACCAAGATCTATATCTCGAACGATTCGGACTTCGGCATCACCGACGAACCCGCGACGGTACCGATGGCCACGGCCGCGAATCCGTTCCCGCCGAGCGAGAAGTTCCTGCCCGACGGAAAGACGCAGGATTTCGGTGAGATCGTCATGATCGATCTGACGAAGGTGCCGGCGAAGTACAAGCAGTAAGCCGCGAGGGTAATAGAAGAAGAAGGCGCCGTGCGAGTTGCGGCGCCTGCATCACGCTGGCCGCGACACCATCCAGCCCACGCCGCGCACGTTCCTGATGACCTCGGCGCCCAGCTTCTTGCGGACCGTGTGAATCAGGAACTCGACGGCATTACTCTCGACTTCATCGGTCCAGCCATAGATATGGTCTTCCAGATCGGCGCGTGACAGCACGGCGCCGGGCTGCATCAGCAGCGCCTGCAGCAACGCGAATTCGCGGCCGGACAGGCGCGTCGCCGCCGCGTCCGAGCGGGCTTCACGAGTAGCCGGGTTCAAGGTCAGCACGCCGTTCGTCAACAGCGCCGCAGAGTGCGCGCCGAGGCGACGCATGAGTGCGTGCAGGCGTGCGTCGAGTTCCAGCATGTCGAACGGCTTGCTGACACAGTCATCCGCGCCTTCGTTCAGCGCGCGTATCCGCCCGGCGACCGCGCCCCGCGCCGTCAACGCGATCACGGGCACATGGCCGCCCGCGCGTCTCACCTTGCGCAGCACGGCCAGCCCGCCCGGGCCAGATCGTTCCGCATCGAGCAGAACGGCGTCGTAGACGTGCGTCGAAAGGGACAGCAAAGCCGTCTTGTCGTCATGAACCAGATCCACGACATAGCCGTAATCCTTCAGCGCGTGGTGCACGGGCTCGGCGCCACTGTGCCCGTCTTCGACCAGCAGGACTCTCATGTGCCGCTCCCGTGCGGCCCTGGCGAATGCAGGCCGCGGGCAGAGCGGGAAGGTGCGCGCTTCATCTGAACACTCGTCGACCGGACAAGGCCACGAGCCTAGTGCGCGCAAGCTTATGAAATGCTTAGCAGGCAGATGCGCCGAGGGATGGCGACGGAAGCAGCGGTCACTCGGCCGCGTGCGCGGCAGGTCTGGGCGTGAGGTCGAGCGGCGCATCGGCGAGTTCGCGCAGCCCCTGCACCGATACGGACAGCCCCGTCACGTCGCTGCGATTCGCGACGACCAGCGTTGCATGATGACGCCGCGCCACGCGTGACGCGATGGCGAGCCCAAGCCCGCTGCCATGCCCTGCCGTCCCTGAAATCCGGTAGAAGCGGTCGCACACGCGCGCGATCTCGTCGGCCGGGATGCCGCTGCCGGTATCGAGCACGGTCAGCGCGAGCCCCCGGGGTTCGCGCCGCAGGATCACGTCGACACGCCCGCCCGCCGGCGTATGGCGCACCGCGTTGTCCAGCAGATTGTTCAGCAGGACGCCCAGCGCGTGGACATCGCCGTGGATCATGAACTCGTCCCGCTCGCCGCGCGCCTGATCGACTTCGAGCCCGAGATCCAGCGACTTCGCCTCCGCCAGCAGCGAATAGTCGCCCACGCGTTCCTCGCACAGGTTGCGCAGGCTCATCGGCGCCATGGCGGCTTCGCGGGCCGCATCCTCGCGCGCCATGCTGAGCAGTTGCTGGGCGAGATGGATGACACGATTCAGGCGCCCTTCGATCTTCTGCCGGGTCACGGGGTCGACCTGCATCGATCCGTCGCTCGTCGCGCCCTGGATCTGGAGCTTGAGCGCGGTCATCGGCGTGCGCAGTTCGTGGGCCGCGTCGGCGATGAACGCGCGCTGCGCTTCCGACGCCTCGTCCACGCGCCCGAGCAGATCGTTCAATGCCTGCACGAGCGGATGCAGTTCGACGGGCATCGGCTTGTCGAAGCGGATCGGGTCGAGCGACTCGGGCGAGCGTGCCGCCAGCGCCCGCGACACCGCACCGACCGGCGACAGCCCGCGCGCCACGACGAACAGCACGATGCCGATCAGCACCGGGATCAGCACGGCCAGCGGCATCAGCGTGCGTGACGCGAGCCGGGCCGCGAGTTCCTCGCGCACGCTCGAAGGCTGCGCCACCTGGATGAAGCGGTTGCGCTCGGCGTGGCCGAAGGCGCGCCAGCGAATGCCCTCGCGCTCCGCTGAACGAAAGCCGTCGCCCAGGAACGGCAGCTCGGGTTCGTTCGGCGAGTGATAGACGAGCCTGCCCGAGCCGTCCCAGATGTCGATCACGAGCCGGTCGTCCGCGATGCCGCGCAACTCCGGCGCGCGTCCGTGCGCACCGGGCGTGTCATCGACGTTGCTCGGCATCGACAGCGCGATCGTGCGCAATTCGTAGTCGAAGAGTTCGCCCGCCTCCAGCTGCGCCAGGCTGAAAATGCCATAGCCCGCGATGGCGCAGGCCGCGCCGAGACCGCAGATCAGCCAGCCGAGCAGCCAGCGCCGGATCGATGTCATCCGAGCCCCTTCAGACGATAGCCCACGCCGCGCACCGTCACGATCTCGTCCGCGCCGATCTTGCGCCGCAGGCTGTGCACATGGACCTCGATGGCATTGCTGCCGACTTCCTCGCCCCAGCCGTACAGCTTTTCTTCGAGTTCGCGGCGCTTGAAGACCCGCTTCGGCTCCTCGATCAGGGACTGAAGGAGCGCGAACTCGCGCGGCACCAGGTTGAGCGGCACGCCGCCTTTTGCGGCCTCGTGCGCGGCAGGATCGAGCGTCAGTTCGCCGTGCGAGAAAACCGGATGCTTCTGCCCGGTCCGCCGCCGCAACAGCGCGCGGATGCGTGCGGCGAGTTCGGCGAGATCGAAGGGCTTGAGCAGATAGTCGTCCGCGCCGGCGTCGAGGCCGCGGATTCGTTCGTCCACGGCCTCGCGCGCCGTGATGATCAGCACCGGCGCGTTGCCGCCCCGGCTCCGATACGTATTGAGGACATCGATGCCGTCGCGGCGCGGCAGCGACAGGTCGAGCAGCACGAGATCGTAGACGTCGTTGGCGAGCGACAACTCGGCTTCCCGGCCGTCCTGAGCCCAGTCCACCGTGTAGTTGTCGCGGCGCAGCGCGGCGGCCACGGACTCTCCGATCATTTCGTCGTCTTCCACCAGAAGCAAGCGCACGTTGCCCTCCCCAGCCAATTCGCCGTGCCGACCCTGGCACGACCCGGAAGCTTAGCTGCCCGATATCCGTGATGGTAAGGGGGTGAGTGCTCTTTCTTCGGCGCAGTGGCGCCTTAAGCGTCCCATAAGCACCGCGTCCGCACAATGCGCCATTTTGGGTCCGAGGGCCGACATGACGGGCGCGCATCGCTCGCAGCACCATTCAATGCTTGTGGCCGATGTCGCCACGGGAGCGCCGGCATGAAGACCGCGCGTGTCAAACCGCTCGACATCGGGGCCGACGGCATCGCGTGGCGGCACTACGATCTGACGCAGGCCGATACCCTGGCGCAAGCGCCACCCGCCCCTGGCGAGCTCTACGTGTGGCTCGTCTCCACCGACTTTCCTTTCGCGTCCGCGTTGAACATCGGCCAGTGGCTGACCATCGCGGAACGCAGACGCGCGCGCATGCATCCCCGCGCGTCGATCGGACGACGCTTCAGCATCGCGCGCGCGACGCTGCGCCTGTCGCTGTCACACATGCTTGCCTGTGCGCCCGAGGAAGTCGCGCTGACAGAAGGGCCGTTCGAGCGCGTCGCGGTCGCGGGCCATGACGTGCCGCTGGGTGTGGATGTGGCCTACGCGGGCATCTGGATCGCCATCGTGATCGCGGCGTGCGAAGTGGGCGTGGGCCTGACGGTCGCGCCCGTGGCGGACGACGCGTCGCGCGGCGGCAGGGCCTGGGCCGAGGCCGCCGGAATCGCACGCGCGCGGCTCGGGCAGGCGAGCGCTGCGATGTCCCACGATCACGCCCTCACCCTGCCCATGCCCGGCGGCTTCCGGGGCGTTGCCCTGACGCGTGAACCCATCACGCGGGTCAGCACGTTCGGGTTCAGCCGGACGGTCATGCTCGAGGGGTGATCGCGCGCGGCGATCCCCCTTCCCTCCCGCTTACTGATAGAAGTTGACCGTGACCACGGCCGAGCGGCCCGGCGCCCATGTCGCGTAGATCGGATAGGCGGTCGAGAAGTACTTGCGGTCGAAGATGTTGTTTACGTTCAACTGCACGTCCACCGCTTTCGACACGTGATACGTCGCGACCGCATCGATGCGCGCATACCCCGGCGTCCACTTGCGCACCGTCGGCGAGACCGACGCATAGGTCTTGCTCGCGATGGTCGCGCCCGCGCCGATCTTCAGCTTCGGCAGCACGTCATAGAACGACCACAGCGCGACGTTGTGCTTCGGGACCATGACCATCGGCAGGCCGGATGAGGCCGCGCTGGCCGCGCCGGCATCGACGGTGATCGCGTCGAGATACGAATAGCCGCCGAACACGCTCCACTTGCCCGTGATGTTCCCCGCCGTGCCCACTTCCACGCCGCGCACGCGCTGATGCCCGGCGTTGATCAGGCCGCCCAGGCCGTCGCTCACGCGTGCGTTGGTCTTGTCGGTCTGGAACAGCGCGAGGTTCATCGAGAGCCGGTCGAGCACGTCCCACTTCGCGCCCACTTCGATGTTGCGGCTGCGCTCCGGCGAAAGATCCTGGTTGGTCGCGGTGATCTGGTCGGTGCCGCCGCCGAGGCCCGAGTTCGCGCCCGGCGGGTTCGCCGACGTGCCGTACGACGTGTACAGGCTCACCGAGGGCAGTGGCTTGTAGACGAGGCCCAGCTGATAGCTGAACAGGTTCGAATCGTTCGTCAGGTCTTTCGCGCCCTGCTGCGTCGCCGTGACGTCGAAGCGGTCGAAGCGCACGCCCGCATTGAAGAGCCACTGGTCAGTGATCTTCACGCTGTCGAACAGGTACGCCGATGCCGTGTTGGTCTGCGTATGCGTCGCCGCGCCGGGGAAGCCCTTGTCGCCGTTCAGCAGGATGCTGCCGAGCCACGGGTTGTCGGGATTCCATGCGTTGATCGGCGTGCAGTTGAACGGCACGTTGCACGGCGTGTTCGAACGGATGTTGTTGCCCGCGCTGTCCGCCACGAGATAGCCCTCGTACAGGCTGCGCTCGTGACTGAATTCGACACCGCCCGTCATCGTGTGCTGCATGCCGAGCAGCGTCGCCTTGCCCGTCAGTTCGGTCTGGTTGGTGATGCTGTTGGTCGCGTACTTGCCGCTCTTAGCCTGCAGGCCGAGGATGTTCGAGGTCGCGTTCAGCAACTGCGGATTGGTGGCGACGTAATCGAGCGTCGAGCGGCCGAACATCGTCGTGTTGCGCAGCTTCAGGTCGTTGTTGAAGCGATGCTCGACGCGCACTTCGCCCGTATCGGTCTGGCCGTAGCGGTAGTCGCGATCGTTGAAGCCGTAGAACTGGCTGCGGTCGCTGTTGATCGGCGTGCCGCCGGTCGAACGGAACGGCACGCTGAAGTCCGGCATGTCGTACGAGTTCAGATGGTAGTAGCTGACCGTGACCGTCGTCGGACTGTTCAGGCCGAACGCCACCGAAGGCGCCACGCCCCAGCGCTTGCTGTACACGTTGTTGCGGCCCGCCTGATTGGCGTCGTAGCCCATTGCGTTAAAGCGGAATGCGTTGCCGTCGCCGAATGTGTGGTTGGCATCCAGCGTGAGACGCTTGTAGGCGTCCGTGCCGATGCCGAGTCCCGCGTTGATGAAGTCCTCGTTCTTCGGCATCTTCGTTTCGATGTCGATGGAACCGCCGACCGAGCCGCGTCCCGCATACACCGAATCCGGACCCTTGATGACCGTGATGTTCTCGATGTCGAAAGTCTCGCGGTTCTGCACGCCCGAGTCGCGGATGCCGTCGACAAAAATCGAATTGCGCGATTCGAAGCCGCGGATCACCGGCCGGTCCGCCGACGGATTCGCCGCCGCATCGCCGCCGAGGAAGGTGATGCCCGGCACGGTCTTGAGGGCGTCGGCGAAGGTCGTCGCGTTGGTCTCGCGGATCAGTTCCTGCGGAATGACGGTGATGGAACGCGGCGTGTCGAGCAGAGGCGCGGTGAACTTGTACGACGGCAGCGCCTTCGTCTGCATGTCGGACTGCACGGCACTGGCGTTCACCCTGACGGCGGGCAGCGTAGCGGAGGTCGATGACGCGGGTTCGGGGGCGTCCGGCGCGGCCTGCGCGAGGGCGTGGGAAGGCAACGCGAAACTGGCGCAATAAAGCGCACCGACGGACGCGAGCAAACGCGTCCGCGTCTTGAGCAGAGCGGGCATGGTGTCTGTGTGTGAAGGATTGAAGCCTCACATTGCGTGAGGCGCACTGACGCGAACGAAGCCGCGATAGACCTGGTTAATGCGAATGTTTCGCATTAACTATCGGCGCGAAGTGTAATGTTTGTTAACCGAGGAGTAAACGGGTCTTTAAAAAGATTTCTCCGCCCGTTGTGCGGCAAGGCTGCCCACGCAACACTGAAAGCTGCGGCTAAGTGTTCGTAAGAATTTTCGTGGGATAATGGGAATGATTCTTATTAGGCTCAAACTTTGCATGGACCTCGTCTCGCCCCGGAATCGACGCGGCGCACGACGAAAAAAACCCGGCATGCGCCGGGTTGAAAAGACAGTCCGGTAAGGACTGCCCGCGTGGACGGGGAACCTGGGTGCTTCACAAGACTCAGGAATGAATGACGACGTTATCCGCCCGCTTTTCTGTTCCGCTCGCTTCCCTGTGGAGTTGCACGAGCCATCCTGAGCGGCACGCTTTGCTGACGCAAAAGCGGCTATTGACGCCATCGCGCTGCCAGACCACCTGCCCGCTGTCGCGCGCGTCTTCGAACGCCGTGCGCGCACGGTGCCTGACGAAGCGCCAGAGCATGCCCGACAGGCACAGGATGACGCTCCGGGTGGCGATGGCCGCCATCCATCCAGGATGTCCGACGCACGCCAGCACGATCAGCGCGCCGCTCTCGGTGACTACCACCGACATCGCGAAGAGGACGAGATTCGCTCGAATGGCGCCGGGCTGAGGCAGGCTCATTTGAAGCTTCCGGAATGACGCAACCTTGGTTGCGTGAACGCATGAACACCGAGTCACCGACAAGCTTGAGGTTGCCGTCCTTAAGGGAAGCTTAGCCATGCGCATTGAAGCGAAAAAACGCATGCATGAAACCGACTTGAAATGCGGCTTGAAGGAAGGTGTCAAGCGACGGGATTGACGAGACCGCACGCGACCCTAAGCCTTTCATAAGCGATCGCTCACTAAGCTCTCTGCTCCTCCATGAACGACACATCCCTGTCCCTGAGCGGAGCACTCATGCAAAAACACCCTGCGGTCACGGCCAAGGTCCCCGAGGTCACCTTCGGCTTCTGGCTCATCAAGATTGCCGCGACGACGCTCGGCGAAACCGCCGGCGATGCCGTCTCCATGTCCATGAAACTCGGCTACCTGCTGGGCACGTGCATCTTCGCCGCGGTGTTCATCGTCGCCGTCAGCGCGCAGATCAGGGCGCGCCGCTTTCATCCCGCGCTCTACTGGTTCACGATCGTCGCGACGACGACCGTCGGCACCACGCTCGCGGACTTCGCCGATCGCTCGCTCGGCATCGGTTACGCCGGCGGCAGTGCATTGCTGCTGACGCTGCTCATGCTCTCGCTCGCGGTCTGGTATCGCGCGACGGGATCGGTATCGATCGCGACCGTGTCATCGCCGCGCGCCGAGATGTTCTACTGGGTGACCATCATGTTCTCGCAGACGCTCGGCACCGCGCTCGGCGACCGGACCGCCGATGACGCCGGCCTCGGCTACACCGGCGCCGCGCTGATCTTCGGCGCATTGCTCGTGGTCATTGCCATTGCCTTCTACGCGACGCGCGTGTCGCGCACGTTCCTGTTCTGGAGCGCGTTCATCCTGACGCGGCCATTGGGTGCAGTCCTCGGCGACTTCCTCGACAAACCCGTGGCCCAGGGCGGACTCGAACTGAACCGTTATGGCGCGTCCCTCGCCCTGATGGGCTTCATGCTCGTCTGCGCGTTCACCTTCAAGCAGCGTCCCGCGCGCGCCATGCATTGAACGGGACGACGCCGAATCCCGTTATCGACACCATTCCGTCATCCTTGTCCCCTATATTCCTCAGTCACCCGGAGCTGACAGTCACCGTACTGACGGTTACGGGCATGCAATACGTGCAACACGACGTCCTTGGGCTTCCACGAGCGGGGTCTCGGCAGGCAGTCTCCTTCCCGGGCGACATCGAGCATGGAGCGCGGCCGGCTCACGCAGCCTGGCCGTGACAAGCCATGCCGGTGCGCCGGGCGGACAGGCTGCGGTGAACGCTATCGAAGGTTTCGACGCTCATTGCCTCCAGCCAAACGAGAAGGAGCACTTCCCCCGTGAACTCCCGCCGCAAGTTTCTCCAGAGCACGGCCACGGCCGGCCTGTCAGCCGCCGCGCTCAGCGTGTTTCCCCCCAGCATCCGCCGCGCGCTCGCGATACCCGCGCATCACGAGAGCGGCACGATCAAGGACGTCAAGCACGTCGTGATACTGATGATGGAAAACCGCGCGTTCGATCATTACTTCGGCACCTATAAAGGCGTGCGCGGTTATGGCGATCGCTTCACGATCCCGCTGCCGAACGGCCGCAACGTATGGCAGCAGCTCGACGCGAGCGGCAACGTCGACCTGCCCTACCATCTCGACGAAGCGCGCGGCAATGCCCAACGCGTCACCGGCACGCCGCACAGCTGGGTCGACACGCAAGCCGCGTGGGACGGCGGCCGGATGGCGGCCTGGCCGGTGTCGAAGAAGAACCAGACGATGGGCTATTTCGACACGGCCGAGATCCCCTTCCAGCGCGCGCTCGCCGAAGCCTTCACGATCTGCGACGACTACCACTGCGCGTTCCTCGGCGGCACGCATCCGAACCGGATGTTCCACTCCACCGGCACGAATGGCCCGGCCTACGGCAAGACCTTCGTGAACAACTTCACCGGCGACTACACCGTGGCGTCGTCGGCGTCGGCGTACTTCGACTGGAAGACCACCGCCGAGCGTCTCGAAGAAGCCGGCGTGAGCTGGAAGGTGTACCAGAACATCATCAACACCTACGGCTGCAACCCGCTGCTGGGCTTCAGGAAGTTCCGCCAGGCCAACGAGGCGCTGCCGGCGGCGCGCCAGGTCAACACGTCCCTCACCCAGGCTGCCGAGCCGGTCTACAACCCGGCCGATGCCGCGGCCCAGCCGCTCATCAAGGGCTATGCGATCACGATTCCGACCACGGACGCCGATCCGAACACGAACGGCACCTTCGTCGAAGCCTTCGCCGACGACGTGAAGAACGGCCGTCTGCCGGAGGTGTCGTGGGTCGTGCCGACCGACGTCTACTCCGAGCACCCCGGCCCGTCGAGCCCGGTGCAGGGCGCGTGGTTCGTGCAGCAATTCCTCGACGCGCTGACCGCCGTGCCCGAGGTGTGGAGCAAGACCGTGCTGCTCGTCAACTTCGACGAGAACGATGGCTTCTTCGATCACGTCCCGCCCGCGGCGGTGCCGTCGCCGAACGGTGACGGCAGCTATGCCGGCAAGACCACGCTCTCGGGCAGCGAGCTGGGCGTCGAGTACTTCACGCATCCCTACGTCACGCGCGCCGACACCGGCGCCGCGCCCGACAGCCAGCCCGCCGCACCGGACGGCAAGCCGTATGGTCCGGGTCCGCGCGTGCCGCTGTGGGTCATCTCGCCGTGGAGCCGCGGCGGCTGGGTCAACTCGCAGACCTTCGACCATACCTCGGTGCTGCGCTTCCTCGAGGCGCGCTTCGGCATCAAGGAAAGCAACATCTCGTCATATCGACGGCTGATCAACGGCGACCTCACGACCGCCTTCAATTTCGCGACGCCGAACAGCGAGCCATTGCCGACGCTCGCCGGCGAAAAGAGCAAGGCCGACGCCGATGCGCTGCGCGCCACGCAGCAGGCGCTCGGGCAAATCGTGCCGGACGCCGCTCGCGGCATGCCGGCGCAGGCGAACGGCTTTCGTCCGTCGCGCGCGCTGCCGTACGAGCTGCATGCGAGCGCGCACGTCGATGCATCCAGCGGCGGCGTCAAGCTGCTGTTCGCCAACACGGGCCGCCAGGGCGCCGTGTTCCACGTGTACGACAAGCTGCATCTGGACCGCCTGCCGAAGCGCTACGCCGTCGAACCCGGCAGGACGCTGGACGACCTCTGGACCCCCGCCTCCACCGACCTCGGCAAGTACGATCTCTGGGTACTGGGTCCGAATGGCTGGCATCGCGAATTCAAGGGCGATCTGTCTGCGCTGAAGGGACATCGGAGCAGCAACCTGGAGATTCGCGTGGGCTATGGCACGCTGACCGGCAACCTGCATCTGCAACTGCGCAATGACGGCGCGGGACTGGCCCAGTTCACGGTGAAGTCCAACCGGGTCTATGGCGCGCTGCAGGCGTTTCCGGGTCTGCCGTTGCCGGGCTTCGGACGCGGTCCGTCGGGCTTCGACGGCTTCGCGGCCGCCGGCTTCGGCGCCTGGCCCGCACCCGCGCCGTTCCCGCGCACCGACAGCCTCGGCCCCGGCCACACGTGGACGGTCAGCACGGGCGGCCTGCTGCCGGTGGCGCTGTTCTGGAATCTTGCGCAAACCGGCTTCTGGTATGACTTCGAGATCACCAGCAGCACGGACCGCAGCTTCTATCGACGTATCGCGGGGCGCATGGAGACCGGCCGTCATTCGGTCTCCGATCCGGCGATGGGCATGACCGACGCGTTCTGATGATGACGCGAGGCGCCGGGTTGCGGCCCGGAGCCTCGCTGACCTCATCGAGGCCGCCGCCTCAGCCCAACCGTCAGTCCGACCTTCAGCACGACCGCCACCGGAACCGCCAGCGCCAGCCAGGCGAGCGCGTGCCATACGCCCGTGCCGAGCAGCGCCGACAACAGGCCGAACAGCGTCAGGGCTGCAAGCAGCAGCGGTATCGTCCAGATCTTGCGGGCGTCATTCATGTCGCACGTCCGGGATGACAGGCGCGGGCTCCCCGCGGGAACGGGGCTCGTGCACGGCGATCAGGTGCTTCAGCCGCTGATCCCGCGTCTTGCGGCGCGCAATCCACAGAAACAGGCCGCTGGCGAGCACCGCGATGGTGAGCGCATCGAACAGCGTCCAGAGCAGCTTCAAGGGCAGCCCGCCGTAGTCGCCGAAATGCAGCGGCCGCGACACTTCGAGCGCGCGCAGATACCAGGGCATCGGCGGCATCGGCGTGAGCGCGCCGGAACGGGCATCGACGAGCACCGGCTCGAACAGCTTCGACGTCAGGTGACGCGTGCCATGTCCCCACACCAGATAGTGATGCGGCGTGCCATACGGATTGCCCGGAAACATGACGCTCGTGAAAACCGTGTCCGGCGTCGCGCGACGCGCCGTGTCGAGCGCTTCCTGCACGGGCCGCAGTTCCGCTTGCATCGGCGGCCGCGCGCCGCGCCAGGGTGCGAGCGCCGCTTCGACATCGGTGCGCTGCCAGAGGGCAAAGAGCGGCGTGGTCAGTTCGTTCATCACGCCCGTCGCCCCGACGACGAGCATCCACGCGAACCCCGCAATGCCCAGCAGGTTATGCCAGTCCAGCCACTTGAGGCGCGCGTTGCGGTCGCGCCGTATCGTGCCGAATGCGAGCTTGCGCATGAACGGCGCATACAGCACGACGCCCGATACGAGCGCGCTCACGAAGAGCACGGCCATCGCCCCCAGAAAAAGCTCGCCGGGCAGTTCCATGAACAGGTCGCGATGCAGGGACAGCATCAGGCTCATGAAGCGCGTGGGCTGCTGGCCCTCCGGTTTCGACACTTCCAGCACCAACGCCGTCCGCGCATCGAAGCGGATGAAATGCGCGACGTCCCGGTCACGCGTCAATGCGTCGAACGACGGGGCCATCCAGACGTAGACCTGCGGTTCGTCGTCGTCGATGAACACGTTGGTCACCACCTCCTTCGGGAACAGCCGCTCGCCGATGCCGACGAGCCGGTCCAGCGTGGCGCGAGGCGCGTCGGCGGGCAGCGCGGCATAGGTGTGCGGCTCGAGCCACGCATCGATCTCGTCGGAGAACACCAGCGGCAAGCCGGTCAGGCAGATCAGCAACAGAAACGCCGTGCAGACGAGACTCGTCCAGGTATGAACGAGATACCACGTGCGTACGCTGGATCGCCGGGTCATGACAGGGAAACCTGATGGGGGGCGCCCAGCCTACCACTGATACGTGGCTCGCCCGATGACACTGCGTCGCAAGCCATAAGCGCAATACGTGTCGCTCTGGCAATTCACATAGATGCGGTCGAACAGGTTCTGCGCATTGACCGACAGGCGCCAGCGCTCGATGTCGTAATGGATCGCGGCGTCGAACAGCGTGGTCGAGGACAGCTTCAGCGTGTTGGCCTGGTCGCCGTATTGCGGCCCGATATAGCGCACGCCCCCGCCGAAGCCCAGACCCTTGAGCGGGCCGCCCTGCAGCGTCTTGTCGAGCCACAGGCTGGCCATGTGATGCGGCACGTTGGCCGCGCGATTGCCCGCATAGCCTTCGTCGCTGTCGGTGATGACGCCGCTCATGTAGGTGTAGGCGGCGGTAAGACTCAGGCCGGCGCCCAGGTCCGCCACGCCCGACAACTCGATGCCCCGCACCCGCACGCCGCCGGTCTGGTCGACGAAGTTGCCGTCGGTATGCACGAAGTCCGGCTCGACCACGTTCTTCTGCTTGATGTTGTAGAGCGACAGCATCGCGAAGCTCTTCTGGTTCTTCGGCTGATACTTGACGCCCACTTCGACGCTCTGTCCGGTCGTCGGCTTGAGCGGCGAGCCGTCGTACGTGATGCCGAGTCCCGGCTGGAACGACGTCGCGTAGTTCACATAGGGCGCAAAGCCGCTGTCGAACAGATAGACGAGTCCCGCGCGATAGGTGAAGCGGTTGGCGTCGTTGTCGGCCGCGTTGACGCCGGCGATCCGGTCGAACTGCTTCGTGCTGGTCCAGTCCTGCCGCACGCCGAACGTGGCAACCAGCTTGCCGAAGCGGATCTGATCCTGCGCGTACACGCCCACCTGATTCAGCGTGTCCTTCTGGCTGAAGTCCGCCGTATCCGGCAACACGATACTGCCCGCGCCGCCATACACCGGCGCATAGAGATTGAGCGGCGGCACCTCGGAGGCATCGCGCTCGGCCCAGCGGTCGACCGAATGCGTATAGTCCACGCCGACCAGCACCGTGTGCTCGACCGGTCCGGTGCCGAAGCGGAACTGCGCGTTGTTGTCGATCGTGAAGATGTCGGCGCTGGCTTTCGCGGCATACGCATAGCGGTCGATGGTCGCGAGATCGTCTTCCTGCCCGGCGTCGCCGACGGTCTTCTGGTCGAGATGCGCGTGCAGATAGCGCAGGTTCTGGCGGACCTTGAGGATATCGCTGAAGCGATGTTCCAGCTCATAGCCGATCGCGGCTTCGGTGCGCTTGAACTGGCTGAATTCCGGCTCGCCGTCGAAGGTGCCGGTGCCGATACGGCCATACGGACTCGGATACAGCGTGCCGATCGCCGGCAAGTCCGCGTTCGGATTGCCCGTGTCGCGATAACTGAAATGCGAGAGCACGGTGAAGGTCGTGTCCGCATTCGGCTTCCAGGTCAGCGCGGGCGCGACGAACACATGCTTGTCCTGCACGAACGCCGTCTGCGTGCTTGCGCTGCTGGCGTCGGCGGTGAAGCGGTACAGGAGCGTACCGTCCCGGTTCACCGGGCCGCTCACGTCGATCTGTCCGCCCACGAGCCCGCGGCTGCCCACTTCGATCGAGGCCTCGTGGAACGGCTCGGCAGTCGGACGCTTGGTGACGAGGTTGACCATGCCGCCGGGCACGGTCTGCCCGTACAGCACCGATGCGGGACCGCGCAGGATATCGATGCGCTCGAGGCCGTAGGGATCCCAGGACGGCGAAAGCACGGTGAAGAAGGTCTGCGTGGAGAGGCCGTCGACGAACGGCATGGTGTTCTGGAAGCCGCGCACGGTGTAGTAGTTGACCGTGGTGTCGAGACCGCCGAATTGCTCGCCGATGACGCCCGCCGTGTAACGCAACGCCTGCCCGATGTTCTGCACGCCTTGCGCCTGCATCTGGTCGGCCGTGATGACAGAGATGGACTGCGGCGCTTCGATGATCGGCGTGTCGGTCTTGGTGGCTGTGGCGGACTGTCTGGCCACATAGCCTTCGACATGGCTCGTCGCGGTTTCATGATCACGCTCGCCCGTCACGATCACGGGTTTCAACTGCGGCTCGCTGGTCGTGACAGCCGACGGATCCTGCGCGTGCGCCGCGCCGGCGAACATCAGCCATGCTGCACACGCTATCTGTCGCTGCTTTTTCCCGTGCCCGATACCCGTTGCCTGCCGTCCCCGACGCCCTTGCATGTCTGGCCTGTCCTTTTAGATTGACTTCGTGATGAACCCGGCTACGCCCGTAGAGATGAAATCCGTTGCCCCCGCGGTCGCTCCCCATCAATTCGGGCTGGACTATAACAATTTTTCGGAGTTATCGCGAATGATTCTTATTTGTGTGAATGACCTCGCACTCGGCGCTGGACAGGAACGAATGCGCAGGCGAAGCGATGAAGCGAATGCGTATATGCTTTCCACACGAGTCACCGGCGAGCAAAATCATGCAAAGCGATCCGAAAGTTATCGAGCTTCTGAATGCGGAATTGAAGAACGAACTGACTGCGGTGCATCAATACCTGCACCATGGGCGCCTGTACAAACACTGGGGACTGGTGGAACTCGGCGCGCATGAATACGCGGAGTCGATGGACGAGCTGACGCATGCGGACCGCTTGATCGAACGGATCCTCATGCTCGACGGCGAGCCGAATCTGCAGGATCTGCATCCGCTCAACATCGGCAGGACGACGCTCGACGCCTTGAAAAACGATCTCGCGCTCGAACGGGCGGCGCAGTCGCAATGCAAGAGCGGAATCGTCTATTGCGAGTCAGTGCGGGATTTTGTGTCGAGGCAACTGCTGGTCGAGTTGCTGGATGCAACCGAAGAGCACATCGACTGGCTGGAAATACAGATCGGGCTGATCGACAAGCTCGGCATCGCGAACTATCAGCAATCGGCCGCGAGCAAGCCGGTTTGAACCAACCCGGCTCTCTCTCCTAATCGCCGATGCGTTTGAAACTCGCGTAGTAATCGTCGGTGTAATAGCAGTCGCGAATCTGCTTGCGCGCTCCGCCGCATACGATCCGGCGCAAGCCCCGGTCCGCCGCACCGGGCGTGCGGACGGTGTAGGCGTGGTAGTAACCGCGCGCGTGCTGCGGCAGCAATGACGCGCTGTTGCGGAACAGGACACCGTCCTCGCCAAACGGAAAAGGCCCGCCCGACTGGACCAGGCGCAAGGTCTCGGCAGCTTCGCCGGGCAATTGCGCCTTCGGGATGGTGGCCGGCGCGCCATGCTCCTGCGCGCCCGAGGCGGCGGAGACGCCGCTCGCGACCGGTCCGAGCTGGACCGGCGCCTGACTCGCGGATGCGCCCGCGTTCTGCGTCGCGTCCTGCGATCCGCCCTTGCCGCATCCGGCAAGCGCCGCGCTCAGGGCGACGGCGAATGAGAAAGCCCATGCTCGCTTCACGAAACGGTTGCCTCCGGGTTGAACCGCGTTCGACGTTCAGGACCGGATCGAGAGTAGCGCTTATGACGGGGTGAAGCAACGCAAAGGCGCACATCGCCGGGACAAAGTCCGGCCTGACCATTCCATACGAACTTTGCCTTTGGGCGTCATGAGCCGGCTCGGCCGGTCAGGATCGACGCATACAGGTTGATGGCGGGCATGAGTTCGTCGCTGAACCAGTGCGCCGGGATGGCCAGATGCAGCAGCTCGCCGATGATCACCGTCACCAGCAAGCCGACGATCCAGCGCCGCGCATGCTCGGACACCGCGATGCGCGCGCCGATCAGGCCGCCCGCCAGGCTGCCGAGCCCCATGATTCCGCCGACGCGCCAGTCGATGTTGCCGTGCTGCATGAAGACGAGCATGGCGGCGGTGGTCGTGAAGAGCGTCGCGAAGTTCTTGACGATGTTGGCTTCGACGAGCGTCAGTCCCGCCGCGAGCACCAGCACGAGGAGCATGTAGGTTCCCGAGTCGAGCACGATGAAGCCGGTCCAGATGCCCACGACGAAGAGCAGCGCCACGGTTCTCGCGTCGAAGCGGAACTCGCTGTCTCCGGCGGCGTTCAGCAGTCTCTTGAGCTTGGTGAAGATCAGGATCAGCGCGACGATCACCGCGCCCACGATGACCTTGCGCAGGTCGTGTCCCGGAAGATGCTCGCTCGCCAGCGCGCCGACGGCCGCGCCGAGCGCGAGCGGCGCGGCGACCTTGAGCGCGCGGCGCCACGGGATGACGCCTTTGCGCGCGATTCCGACCGTCGCCGCGAGCGCGCCGACGAGCACCGGAATGCGGTTGGTGGCATTCGCCGTGGCGGCGTGAAGACCGATCGACATCAGGATGGGCAAAGACACGGCGGACCCCGATGACGCCACGGTATTCAAAAAACCGCACAACAATCCGGCGACGAGCACCATGGCGATGATTTCGACGCTGAGAGTCATGCTGATTCCTTTCAGATTGATCACGGAGATAAATGCGATTCACGACGAAGTGACACGTCGGGTTTCGCGCCGGGCAGAGGCAGCGAGGCTTTCGTAAGTAATATGAATGTTGAATTGCAAGGCGCGGTCGGGCGGCTGATTGATTCTTCTGCTTGTCGGGATGCTGATTGAAAGTTTGTCTTCCAATGCCCTGCCGATTCGATCTCGCCTATGCCGCCGGGCACAGACGCCACGATAGGCCTCGAGACTAAGCCGAGAATTACGCTGGCCACGCCTTCGTCCAGGGATGCGCTTCGGCGCCTTAGCCCAAGCGACGCATTGCACGCCGCTCTTCTTTTATCCGCATTCTTTCAGATGTGATCAGGCGAAGCGAATAAAAGAAACCAGGAAGTAATAAAACCGTATGTAAATACCAGTAAGGAATTCGTCCCGGCTTCGCCATATTGAAATGTTTCAATTCCGGTGCTCCAAGTCCCGGCTTGAAGCGCGCTTGCAAATCCATTCAAAAATAAACCAGCCACTCCAGCCTGTCGGTCCTGGAGCGCTGTGCGGCAATCTGGAGCCCCCAACGAATGTCCTATAAGACCATCCTTCCCTGTGCGATCTCGGTCGCGGCGCTGCTGGCCATGGCGGCCTGCGGCAGTTCGCACGATTCGGGCGGAGCCACCACGCCCGCCGTCTCCGCGCAAGATGCGCTGAAAACCGCCACCCCGATCAAGCATCTGGTCGTGATCTTCGGCGAGAACGTCTCGTTCGATCACTACTTCGCCACCTACCCGAACGCGAAGAACGTGGCTGGCGAGCCCAGCTTCACCGCCGCCGCCGGCACGCAGAGGGACATCGCCACGCTGGCCGCCGCCGGACTCACCGGCGCCGCCAATCCGAATGCGCAACCGGGCTCGCCGAACATCGTCGCCGCCACGGTCAACGGCCAGACGACCACGCCGCCGAGCGTCGGCAACGTCGCGCTGACGACCACCACCGCGCAGCCGTTCCGCCTCGACCGCTCGCAGGCCAACACCAAGAGCCAGAACCACAGCTACGGTCCCGAGCAGCTCGCCGACGACAACCTGAAGATGGACGCGTTCCCGCTCTTCACGTCGGCCAGCTCGATCATCACGGGCAGCACGGGGCAGTTCGGTTCGTCGGCGCAGGTGCTGGGCTATTTCGACGGCAATACCGTCACGGCGTACTGGAATCTCGCGCAGAACTACGCGATGAACGACAACGCATGGACCGACACCTTCGGCCCGTCGACGCCGGGCGCGATCGAAGTGGTCTCGGGCCAGAACCAGGGCGTGACCGTCACGCCGAACCCGAAGAACCCGTCGGCGACGACCGGCAACGCGATTCCGGACGGCCAGGGCGGCTTCACGATGATCGGCGACCTCGACCCGACCACCGACGTCTGCACGACCGCCGCGCTCGGCGCCACCTCCGGCCCGACCGGCATGATGGGCGGCAAGAACATCGGCGACCTGCTGAACGGCGCGGGCATCACCTGGGGCGGCTTCATGGGCGGCTTCAACCTGCAGACCGTCAACGCCAACGGCACGACGGGCTGCGCGCGTTCGACGTGGTCGGACGTGCTCGGCACCGCGCCCGCCGACTACGTGCAGCATCACGCGTGGTTCCAGTACTACGCCTCGACGGCCAATCCGACGCACCAGCGCCCGACGACGACCGCGATGATCGGCTACACCGAGCCGACGCTCGACAACACCGCGACGCCGGTGCATCACCAGTACGACGTCGATGACTTCTTCACGGCCGTGAAGGCAGGCAATTTCCCGTCGGTGAGCTTCCTGAAGGCGCCCGCCATCAGCGACGGCCATCCGGGCAATTCCGATCCGCTCGACGAACAGGCTTTCGTCGTGAAGGTGACGAACTTCCTGCAGCAGCAGCCGGACTGGAAGGACACGCTCGTCGTGGTGGCCTATGACGACTCGGATGGCTGGTACGACCACGTGGTGCCGACGGTCAAGTTCTCCTCGTTCGACAAGTCCCTCGTCACCAAGGTCGGCACGGCCACCTTCACGGGCGCGGACCAGTTGTCGGGCCAGGGCGAGTGCACCGGCACGGGCGCGACGCAGCCGCTCGGCATCAACGGCGGCCAGGTCAACGGCCGTTGCGGTCCGGGCACGCGCACGCCGTTCCTGATGATCTCGCCGTGGGCCAAGGTCAACTACGTGGACCATACGCCGATCACGCAGGCTTCGGTCGTGCGCTTCATCGAGGACAACTGGCTCGGCGGCGCGCGTCTCGGCGCCGGTTCGTTCGATGCGACGGCCGGCGACATCCGCGGCATGCTCGACCTGAACGGCACGGGCAATGCCTCGACCGTGTTCCTCGATCCGAGCCTCGGCACGAAGCTCGCCGCCGCGCCCGCCGGGAGCTGAAACACGGCCGTGCGCCCTGCCCTCCGCCTTGCGTCATCTGACACGTGAAGGCGGGGCGCGCAACCGCTTTCGCCACGGCTCGAGACGGCGCCCCGACGCGCCGGCTCGATGATTTTTTTTCAAGCCTCTCTTCATCTCCATCGTCATGAGCTCTCCAAACCCAGCCCTGCCGCCCTCGCTCTCCGCCGGCGCCGCGCCGCGCCTGCTGCCGCGCGTGCTCGGCTGGTCCGCCGCGATCGCCGCGGCGGCCTGCGCCGCCTTCGCCGCCTATGCGCTCGTCTATCCGGAGCGGGTGCCCTTGTCCGTCGGCACGCTGGTCGAGGATCTCACCGGCGCGAATCCGCAGCCCGTGGCGCTGCACGTTCCGCCGACCCAGCCGCTGAGCGCGGTGGCCCTGCTCGGCAAGCAGATCTTCAATGACGCGTCGCTGTCGGCATCGGGCAAGCAGTCCTGCGCGTCCTGCCACAACCCGGATCACGCGTATGGCCCGCCCAATAATCTTTCGGTGCAGCTGGGCGGCGAGCACATGACCCAGGCCGGTTACCGGCCGCCGCCGTCGCTGGCTTATCTGTATCGCCAGGCGCCGTTCTCGATCGGCCCCGACCAGAACGACATGGACGCCGCGCCCGTCTCGCTCGACCAGCTGGCCACCGCGGCGGCCGGCACGCAACGCGCGGCGAAGACGGCCGGCGTCGCGCCCGCCGCGCCCGCGCTGGTGCCGCAGGGCGGCCTGTTCTGGGACGGCCGCGCGAGCACGCTGCAGGACCAGGCCCTCGGGCCAATGCTGAACCCCGTCGAGATGGCGAACCACAGTCCCGACGAAGTCGCGCGCAAGCTGATGAACGCGCCGTACCTCGACCAGTTCAAGCAGCTGTTCGGCGAGCGCATCGTGAACCAGCCCGACCTGCTCGTCGATGAAGCCATGTTCGCGGTGGGTCGCTATCAGTTCGAGGATCCGTCGTTCCATCGCTTCACGAGCAAGTACGACTACTGGCTGCAAGGCAAGACGCGGCTCACGCAGGCGGAGCTGCATGGCCTGCGCCTGTTCAACGATCCGGACAAGGCCAACTGCGCCGGCTGCCATCTGAGCAAGCCGACCGCCGATCATCTGCCGCCGCTGTTCACCGACACGCAATACGAAGCGCTCGGCGTACCGCGCAACCGCGACCTGCCGATCAACCGCGACCCGAAGTTCTACGACATGGGCGTGTGCGGGCCCTTCCGCTCCGACGCCGCCACGCTGACGCAGTACTGCGGCATGTTCCTCACGCCTACGCTGCGCAATGTCGGGACGCGCCATGCGTTCTTTCACAACGGCGTGTATCACGACCTGAAGCAGGTGATGAACTTCTACAACCTGCGCAGCGCGGACCCGGCGCAGATCTATCCGCTGGACGCAGCGGGCAAGCCGCAGCAATACGACGATCTGCCGCCGCAGTATCAGGCGAACATCGACGTCACCGATGCGCCCTTCGACCGCAAGCCAGGCGACAAGCCCGCCATGACCGACGACGACATCCACGACATCATCGCGTTCATGAACACGCTGACGGACGGTTATACGCCCTGACTCAAGCCCCTGAGGCGCGCAGGAAAAAGGAAAAAGCCGGAGGCTGGCAACCCAGCACTCCGGCTCAGGAAACGGCGGAGGCTTTTCTTGTCAGCTTGTCAGTTGCACGCCCGCCCTGAACAACGTATTACCGCGTGGACGTCCGGATGCCGTATTCCTCACGTGCACCGTAGCGTCCCGGTGCGAAGCCGTTGAACACGTGCCCGCCCACCTTCGCGCCGACATTCTCCAGACGGCGCAGCGTCTCCTCCAGTTGCCTTGCCCCCGTACGATCCGCGCGCGAGACCAGCAGCACGAGGTCGCAGTTCTGCATCGCGATCGACAGTGCGTCGGCGACCGGCAGCACCGGCGGCGAATCGATCACGATGTAGTCGTAGATGTCGCGCAGCATCGTCATCATTTCCTGGAACGCCGGACGGGTCAGCAGCTCCGCCGGGTTTTCCGGGAATTCGGCGCCCGCGTCCATCAGCGAGAGTCCGCCGTCGCCGAGCGGCTTGATCGCGTCTTCCACCTTCGCCGTGCCGGCCAGCACCTCGGCCAGGCCCGGATGCTCGCGGTCATCGCTCAGATGACGCAGGCGCCCCTGGCGCATGTCGGCGTCGATCAGCAGCACCGAAGCGCGCGTCTCGGCCAGCAGGTAAGCGAAGTTCGACGACACGAAGCTCTTGCCCACGCCCTGCGTCGGACCCGTGAACAGGATCACGCGGCCGCCGTTGTCGCGAGCGCCCGGTGCTTCGAGCACATAGCCCGGATTCATCACCGCCGTCGTGTGGCCCGTGTGACCGACTGCGTGGCTCAGCGCCATCGGGTTCATCGGGTTGAGCGGGTTCATCGGATGCAGGCCATGGAAGCCCGGATGATTCGCGAGGGGCACGCCGGAGAGCATCGCCCGCACGCTGCTGCGCAGCGAACGCAGGGCTTCGACGCTCGGGTCGGTCGGGTTCGTCATCGCGAGCAGGCGGGCCGGCGCCGCGTTATGCGTGAGCGCACGGACATCCTGACGCAGCTGCGCAGTCGAACGGGCGATCACGGCGAGACGCGGCACTTGCGAGAAGTGATCGATCTCTTCCGGGCTGCGCAGTTCCCGGCGATGCAGCGCGATCGCGTAGATCGACACCGTGCTCAGGAACAGGCCGCCGAAGATCGAGCCGAGCAGCACGATCCACGCGCGCGGCCACGACTGCTTCTCGGGCGCAATGGCCCAGTCCACCACGGCCATGCCCGGCGGCGTGCTGGCGGCGGCCACTTCGAGCTGCTGCGCGTTGGTGAGCACGCTGGTGTAGAGCTGCGTCGTCACGGCGACATCGCGCGACAGTTCGACGTATTGCCGCTGGATGCTCGGCAGCGTTGCCGCGGTCTTGGTCGCATCGCCGATTTCGCGCTTCACCTGGTTCAGCTGCGTGAGGGCGCTCTGATACGGCTCGGAATCCGGACGATAGCGATGCTGCGCGGCGTCGAGCGCGAGCTGCAGCGTCGTCTGGCGTTCCTCGAGGGCGCTCATGCGCGTGATCAGCGCGACGTTCTGCTGCTGCATGTCGACCGTGCCGGTCTGCGTGCGGAACGTGTTGAGACGGCTTTCCGCGCGTTCGAGATCGGCCTTCAGCGCAGGCAGGCGCTGCTTCAGGAAGTCGAGGCTGGTCTGCGCCTGCGCGGCGCGGCGCTCGACGTCGCGTTCCTGATAGTTCTTGACGATCGCGTTGACCATCGCCTGCGCCTCGAACGGCGATTCGGCCTGATAGGTCAGGTGGATCAGCGCCGGATCGCGCAGTGCCGAGTCACGCGGCGGAATCGCGGTGCGCAGGCGTTGCAGCACGTTGTCGAAGGTGGTCTGCTGCGAATACTTCGTGATCTGGAATTCGACGCCGGGACGGGCACGCAGCGTGTCGATGCGCACTTCGCCGGGCGCGGTGCCTTCGGGCGTCGTCACCTGGAACGGCACGGTCTCGCCGACCTTGCCTTCAGCCAGGCGTGCGTCGTCCTTGTCATAGAGCGTCCAGCGGCCGCCCTCGCCCGCGATGATGTGAAACTTCATCTGCAGCGCGGCCTTCGGCACGTTGAACACACCCGGCGTCAGACGCTCGCCGCCCCACGCGTACTGGTCGAGGCCGAACGGCGCCGGCACGAGCTCGCGGTCAGTTGCGTGACGCATCGCGAACCAGCGGCCGATCAGCGGGAAATGGCTCTCGGTCTGCACGACCGTCTCGGCGCCCGTCTGCGCGATCGCCGCGCTCACGACCGAGCGCGAGGTCAGCACGTCGCTTTCGTCGTTGGCGGAACCCTCGGCCGCGATCGAGCCGGACACGTCCGACAGCGAGCTGATCGCCACGCCGGCCTTGCTCTGCACGCGCAACAGCGCTTCCGCACGATACTGCGGCGTCGCCAGCAGGATGTACAGCACACCCGCCGCGCAGCAGGTGCCGGTGACCGCGCCGAGCAAGGTCTTGTGACGTACGACGCTGCGCCAGAGATCCACGATTCCGTCACCACGGTGCGGAACTGGCGTCATGGTGGGGCGCATGTTGTATGAAAGCATGTTATATCCCTAACAAAGAAGTAAAGACCAAGGACGTCAGTTACGACTGGCCATCGTCGGTAAATCCATTACGGCATCCAAACCGATTCAACTGGGCAGGGGTGCGTTTTCCCCGTCCGCACCCCGCCCTCCCCGCACACCACCGCAAACCCAAACTCAATCTCGTTGCCTGCGTCACCATCCCGCCGTGACGAACACCGGACCCTGCGCTTCAGTCACCGCCAGCACGCCGCGACTCGTGATCGGCTTGCCGTACATGTCCGTGATAACCGCGTTGGCCGGCAGGCGCGAGACATCGACGTTCATCACGTTACCTGCGCCGTAGCACCACACCACATACTTCGTCGCGCCGCCCGTCTCGAACTTGAGCACCGCGATCTTCTCGGCGTCATCCATGAAGTAGCGCGCGTTCTTCACGCCCGCCGTGAAGCCGAACAGATGCTTCACCGCGTGATACGCCGGCAGCTTCGCGTTGTCCGCGTCGAGCAGGCCGAAGTTGTGTTCCATCTCCTTCGGATCGCGACCGTCGTTGCGCATGTCGTAATACGAGGTCAGGCCTACTTGCGCCATCCAGTTCATCAGGAACAGCCGCACCGCATACTTCGCCTGGCGGGCCCGCGCTTCCGGCGAATGCCCGTTGCCGATGTCCTTCACATAGTCGTACGCATAGGTCGGGTATGACCATTCGGTGGCCCACACTTGCGGACGCTTCTGATACGTCGAGAGGTCTTCGCGCAACGCGGCGTAGTCGTCGAGCACCGTCTCCGGATACTGCTGCCGGTAGGGATGCACGCTCACCGCGTCCGGGCCGGTCTTCGACTTCGACGCGCTCATGTCGCCCACCGCGCGGATAAAGTCGCGGTCCACCTGCTGCACGCCGCCGGTCGCGATCGTCACGTCCGGATTCGCCTGATGCGCGGCGCTCACCGCCGTCTCGAGCAGCGCGCGATACGCGCGCGGCGATGGCGGCGCGAGCCAATAATCCTTGTGGTCCTGCTCGTTCCACACTTCGAAGCGCACCGGCGCGTTGCGGTAGCGGTACACCGACTGGACCACATACGTGCGGAACGCGGCGAGCTGCGGCGCGGTGGTGGGCGGCTGGTCCGGGCTGAACATGTAGTGCTTGTAGCCGAGGATGAAGAGCGCGCCCAGGCCGCGTGCCTGGAGGTTCGACACCAGGCCGTCGAACTCGCCGAAGTGCCAGCCGTCGCGCGCCTGCACCGCTTCCCAGAAGAGATCGGTGCGCACGAACGAGAAGCCGACGTCCTTCACGGCATCGAGCAGACGCGGATCGCTGATCTGGTGGATCGCCACGCCGGTGTTCGCCCGCGACGCGCCGAAGCGCGGCGCCGCGACATAGTGCTCTTCGGCGGAGCCGGCCGCGCCGTCGAGCGTGACCGTCGGCGCGGGCGATGCCGCCAGCAAGGCGCCGCAGCACGCAAGGAGGCCGGCCAGCGTCACGCGCCGGGCCAGGCGAGGACCGAGGCTTCTCACGTCAGATGCCTCCCGTAGCCCGTCACCGGCGCATTCAGGCGCGGGTCGAGATGCTGGTGCTCGTCGATCACCACGCCGGAAGCGGGCGTCTGTCCCGGCATCGTGATGCGGCTCAGCGGGTTCATCGGGCTCATCGGACTCAGGCGGCTGTACGTCTCGGGCACGCTCACGTGCAGATAGCGGATCGTCACGCCGAGGAACAGCAGACAGCCGATCGACTCGCAGATGTCCGTGCTGGCGCAGGCGAACAGCAGGTACAGCAGCATCACCCAGGAGGTGCGCACGGCGTTGTCGTCGGCGCGCATCATCAGGCGCACGAGGGCCCAGACGAGCACCACCGTGCCGATCAGGCCGAAGCTCGCGACTGCATACAGCACGGTGTTGTCCGCGTAGGCGACCTGGAAGCCGAAGGCGCTTTCATAGTAGGTCGATGCCGAACCGAAACCGCCGGGCCCGAGACCCAGCCAGATGCGATTGTCCTTGAGCAGTCCTTCGATCAGCCGCGGCCACGTGTTCCACATGCGGTCCTGGAACGAGGCCAGCGTCACGTAGCTGGAACCCGCGAGGTTGATCGCGGCAGTGGCGAGGAAGGTCACGATCGGGAAGCCGACCGCCACGCCGATCGCCCACAGGCAGGCGCGCTTGATGGTCGGGGTCGCGAAGAAGCAGTGTGCGCAGACCACCAGCACCATCGCCACCGGCGCGGTCTTGTTGGTGGTGGCATACACGGCGGCGCCCGCGCAGCCGAGCAGCGCCAGTTGCAGCAGCCTGGAACGCGTGCGCGTCAGGAGCCAGGTGGTCAGGAGGCCGACCATGAGACCGGTGGAGGCGCTGTCGCGGCCGAAGCCGGTCAGCCGCGAGGCGACGCCGACATACGAGTTCATCGCCACGGCGACATTGTGCCCGCCCACCGAAACGCTCTGCCCGACCCACGGCATCGGCGCGAAGCTGTTCAGCAGCAGGCCGGTGAAGCAGGCCGCGGCCAGCAGGAAGAAGGCCACTCGCGCCGCGCCGCCGTTGAGCAACTGCAGCGCCCCCGGCGAGGCCGTGAGCGCGAACAGCATCGGCATCACGGTCCACACCCAGAAGCCGACCGCTTCGGGCGCCACGCCATGCGCCAGCGACACGAAGGATTGCGCGAGCAGATACAGCGCGATGAGCGCGTGATTGGCCTTCGGCCGCTTGATGATGATGAGGAGCACCCAGGCGAGCATCAGCAGCTTGGGCAGATAGGTTGCGGGCGCCAGGTGGATCATCGAGGTCGCATAGCGGATCACGCCCGAAAGCACGTCGCTCGACACCGCGATGATGAAGGTCGCCACCCAGAGTTTGTCTTCGAGCGTTGCCCTGTTCATTGATACCCCGTCATATGTCCGTGTTCGGATCGTCGTTTGCCGCAGGCACCGGTGATAACGCGTTCTGATTCTGTTCAAGCGTCGCGGTGTGCGTATCGAGCCTGGCCGGGCCCGTTTTGTTGAGATCGAAAATTACCCGGATGCTTATTCGTCATCCGTGCGCGGACGCACGTAGCGCCGGGCGGCCCCTGCTCGCCAACGTTTGCTGTGTCGGCTGGCGCTCATAACGCGGGGCGCGGAGAACGTTTGCCCGGACGATCCTCGCGTGCCAAAGGCATCGATTGGTCGTACCGCTCGGGGTAAGTCCGACGTGCGAGGCGCCGCAGAGCGCGTGCGCCGTCGTACATTCGCGCTGCAACCGGGCCGTTAGGATTGCCGCACAAAGTCCGGAAATGTACTCACTGGTTAGTCTTGGGGGGACGGAAAACGGACAGCGCTACGGATCGGCAAGGATCCGGGCACGACACAACAAGACAAGCAAGAACAAGAAACCGCCATGAGCGAGACCAGCCGGCGACACCTTTCCGCGCAGCCGTTACGCGCGCCGCTGCATGGACAGACCACCATGCAGCGCGCCGCCCATGCGCCGGCGCGCGCCGTCATGTCATGTCGCGGCGAACGGCCGCAACGGTCCGCGCCGGACGGGCGGACTCACGCGTCGACAGGCGGGCCGTCCGGCTTGCAGGCGACGCCGACGCATCCACGTCCACCATGCATCGCAGTCAACCAGTCGTCATCTTCGGGGAAGCCATGAAAAAACAGGACCACGCGGCACTGCTGCGGGCATGCCGGGGAGAGCTCGCCGTGTTCGAATCGGTCGTGCCCAAGCCCTTGCTTGCCGAAATCAAGGGGAAGCTCGACGCCGCCCATGCGGCGACGCCGGATCACAAGCAGTTCTTCAACAGCGCCAAGGACATCCTGCACACGCTGCGCGAGATTCCGAAGTTCAAGGAACTGGAAAGCGAATCGGTGCGGCTTGCGTCCGACTGGGTCGACAACACCTTGCAGGCGAAGGCCGCGATGGGTCCGTGGTTCGGCCTGCGCGTGGGCAGCGTCGCGCAGGAGGCGAACAGCCATTGCCGTCACTATGATTCGCACGTGCTGACGTTCGTGATCCTGCTGCAATCCGCGGACGACGACGAGCGCGCCGGCGATCTCATCGCCTATTCGAAGCCGCGCCGCCTGCCGGGACGCCTGGGCAACCTCTTCACCAAGAGCCTGCAGTGGGGCGAGCGTCATCTGCCGCTGTCGATCCGCACCGCACGCACGCAACGGCATCTGAAGCAAGGCATCTGCACGCGCGTCAAGGGCAAGCCCGGCAGCGTATTCATCTTCAACGGCTTTCTGATGCAGCACTGCAATCTCGACGTCCTGAACGGCGAGCGCCGCAGTCTCATCGTCCATTATCTGGATCCGGGCCTCTCGATGGGACTCTCGGCGCTCAACCGCTTCCGCCGCGACTTCGCGCCGCCGGCAGAACCGGCGCGGCCGGTCGAGCCGATCGCCGGCATGGATGCAACCTGATCTGTAAGCCAGTCGCGCGGATCAGGAAAAGCGCGTCTCGAGAGTCTGCGGGATCGTGCTGCGGCGCGTGAGCGCGCAGGCCGGGGTATGGTCGTGCGGGCCGCGCACATAGCGCTCGAGCTGGTCGATGGCGAACTGCTGCTCGTCGATCAGCTGGCGCACCATGTCGCCGATCGACACCATGCCCACGAGCCTGCCCGCCTCGATCACCGGCAGATGCCGGATCCGCTGCTGCGTCATGAGCGCCATGCAGTCTTCGGTGCTCGTGCCGAGGCGCACGGACAGCACGGGCGCGGTCATGATCTGGCAGACCGTGGTCGTGCGCGACGCCCGGTCCATCAGGATCACCTTGCGCGCGTAGTCGCGCTCGGTGACGACGCCGCAGACCGCATCGCCCACCAGGACCACCAGGGCGCCGACCTGCGCCTTCGACATCAACAAGACTGCTTCATGAACGCTTGCTTCGGCATCGATCGTGTGAACCGTTGCGTCGCGTTTGCTTTCGAGGACCTGCTTGACCGTTGCCATTGACGTTCTCCGTGGTGGTGCGGGGTAATCTTGCGGGGATGGACTGCGGCGTTTTCAGTCAAAGTCGAACAGTTCGCCGAGAAAGGACTTCTTGCGCCGCGGATGCTCGCGCCCATTGCGGGGATCGACATAGCGATGATCGTCATGACGGTAGCCGTCGCCGCGTATCGGGCGACGCTCGCGCCCGTGGTCCTGCTCGCGGCGCCATTCCTCACGTTCGGTCTTCGCCTCGGCAAGCGACGCCTGCTCGGCGCGCCGAATCAGCTGGTCGAGTTCGCCACGGTCGAGCCACACGCCGCGACACTGCGGGCAATAGTCAATTTCGATGCCGTCACGGACAGTCATCAGGAGGTCACTTTCGGGACAGACGGGGCATTTCATTTCTCTTCCTTACTTTTTGCTTTCGATGCAAGCAATTTAGCGAAACGATAGCCGTCGAAAAATATGTGATTTCGGATCTTTTGCTTCGGATTAACCGAACTAAGCGAACATTTACGGGCGGAAGACGGGCTTTTTTGCGTTCGAATGCGTGCTGGCCGAATGGACGACTTGCGGCCGCTGCTGAAAGTCCGCAAGCTCTCGTCCAGAGGCGACGCGCGTGATGCGTCGCCCACGCACCGCTAAAGGTTTTCTCATGCCCGACACATCCGCGAAGAACGACGAACGCGAAGGCGCCGACACGCCCGATCTCCTCTATCTCCTGCAAGGCGTCGACGATTTCGGCCGTCACGTGTTTCCCGACAGCGAAGCGCTATTCAAGAGCCTCGCGCGCCGCCAGACGCCGCACACGCTGTTCATCACCTGCGCGGATTCGCGCGTCTCGCCGGAGATGATCACGCAGACGCGTCCCGGCGAGCTGTTCGTGTGCCGCAACATCGGCAATATCGTGCCGGCTTATGGCGAGATGCTGGGGGGCGTGTCGGCCGTGGTGGAATACGCGGTGCTCGCGCTCAACGTGCGGCAGATCGTGATCTGCGGCCATTCCGATTGCGGCGCGATGAAGGGTCTGGCTTCGGGCGCGACCATCGCCGAAGAGATGCCCACGGTGCACGCCTGGCTGCGCAACGCGGAAGCGGCCCGCAGCGTGGTGATGGCCCGCAAGCTCGAGGAAGAGCGCATCGTCCAGGCCATGGTGGAAGAGAACATCCGCCTGCAACTGACCCATCTGCGCACGCACCCGGCGGTGGCCGGACAGCTCGCGCTGGGCAAGATCCAGGTTCAGGGATGGGTGTACGACATCGGCCGCGGCAAGGTGTCGGTGTACGACGAAGCCGACAGCAAGTTCGAAACACTCGAGCAGGCGCGCCTGCGCATGCTGCGCAAGGCCGCGCGCTAGGACAGCGGCGCGGCGTCACGCATTCGAGGCGAGCTGTGGCGCGTTACGGCTGCACGCCCTTCTTGGCCGCCAGATCCTGCGCCATCTTCAGGTGCGACTGGATAGTCGGCAGGGCCTTCTGTGCGGCCTGCTTCAGCTTCGCGTTCTGGCCTTCCGCGGCTTCCTTCTGGAAGACCTGCACCGCTTCCTGATGCCCCTGGATGCCGAGCTTCTGGATATAGGCGGTGTCGAACTCCTTGCCGTGCAGCGCCTTCAGCGAATCGAGCGCGGACGGGTCGGAATTGTTCATCGGCACGGTCACGCCGTGCGGCGCGGCCATCTTGAGCTGCATGGCCAGCTTCATGTGATCCACCATCATGTGATGCGCGAAACTCTTGACGTCCTTGTCCTGCGACTGCTTCGTCGCGAGCTTCGCCGCATCGATTTCCGTGGATCCCGCGGACGACGCGGCCTGCACAAAAGCCTTGTCCACCGGCGCCAGGTCGTTGGCGATCGTGGTGCTGGCCGCCTCCGTTTGCGCGAGCGCGCCGAGCGGCACCGCCGCGATCACCGAAGCGGCCAGCGCTGCACGCAGCGTTGTAGTGTGTTTCATGGAGTCTCCTTGGGCGGAACGTTCGCCTTCTTGCCAGCAATGGCGGTGCCCACGCCATGTCGCATCAGCACGGTCACGCGGCGGACCGACGATGAACGCCTTGCGCCAGCTTGCTAAACTGGACTGGTAAGTCACCCTTCCCGAATGGAACACTCATGCCTGTCTATGATTACGAATGCGCATCCTGCGGCGCATTCGAAGCCGTCCGCCGCATCGCCGAGCGCGACGATCCCGCCGTCTGTCCCGCATGCGGCGTGATCGCCGCGCGCGTGACCGTCGGTGCGCCGAGCGTCGGGGGTTCGGGCGCGCAGGCTTCCGGCGCGGAGGATGCCGGCAGTTACGGCATGCGCCATCGCGGCGGTTGCGCGTGTTGCTAGAAGTCCCGGCGTCGGGCGCGCATGCGGGCACGGCCATTGCAAAGGGTCGTTGAAATGCCGGGCCGCGAGGCCGGGCGTATGATGCCCTCAGACGGTGTGCGTCGCGTGCCGTCGGGAGCATCGTCGTAGCGGAGCGCCTGCGTCGCCTGCGACGAGCGCGTTCTGCGTATTCCCAACGAATGTCAGGAGGTGATGAGGATGACGATTGAGTTCAGCGGACGACGTCATGTCGTGGCGGCAGCGCGTGTCGCATTCGAGGCCAAGGTGGACGATCGCGAAGTCTGGTGCAGTGTCTCCCTCGATGCGCTCAACGATCACTTCGGCAACAGCGGCACGTCTTCGCATGACCTTCTTTCCGCCTTCGAAGGAGGACGCGTACAGATCGAGGACGCCGCCCGGCGTGCGCTCGAGCGTAATCACGGTCAATCGGTCGAACTGGAAACCAACGACTTCAAGACGTCCAAGAGCATGTGACGGAGTCGTTTCCAGAGGTTTTCAAGCGGCGCATTCCGCACTCGCCGGAATGCGCCGGCGGCCCGCGTCAGCGGGTTCCGGCTCATTCCCCCGTGCTTGCCCAGTGCTTGCTCAATGCGCGTAGAAACACTTCAACACGTCGTACATCCACCAGACCGGACACGGCGTCCGGCAGAAGCCGTCATAGCCTGCGCCAAACAGACTGTCACGCGGATCGCGCAACGCGTCCGCCGCCAGCGCGATCATCAACGGAAGCTCCGCGGCATTGCCTGTCTCGGCCAGCGCCGCACGCATCATCCGTGCGACGGCGTGGTCATGTTGCTCGCCAACCTGCGTATCGACGAACAGCACCTGCGGACGCCACTTCCGGGCGAGGACGAGCGCGTTCTGCGTCTGGCCGGCCTGCACGGCTTCGTAGCCGCGCATGGCCAGCAGCAACGCGAACGAGTCGCCGACATTCGATTCCGAATGCACGATCAGCACACGCCGCGGGCCAGCCAGCGCTGAGGTTCGCTGGTTCCAGATCTCGCACCGCTCGGTGCAGATGTCGTACGAACGTTCTTCCATGGTGGCGTGCGCGCGATGAATTGCATCGCGCGTATCCACAATTCAGCAAGCTTGAGGCCCGCTTTGGTCACGCAAATGCGATCCGGCGCGGCCTTTTCGGCCATTCACGCGATTCAGCGCGCCGCCAGCAAGCCGATGATCAGACCGCCCGCCGCCGCCAGCGCAATCGACTTCCACGGATTGTCGTGTACGTAATCGTCAGTGCCCTCGCTCACCTGCCGGTAGTGCTTCGCCACCCGCTGCTGTGCGTCGGCCAGGGCGTCGCGCGCACGGCGGGCCGCCGGCGGCGACGGATGGAAGCGGCTGCCCTGCCGCTCCGCCGCGGTGGCGGCCGGTTGCGCGAGCACGGCCGGGCTGTCGCCGCCTTCGAGCACGCTGCCGTGCACGTGATACGGCGCGTGATGACTGGGCTTGTGCGCTTCGCCCGGCGTCAGCGGCATAACGCTGGCTCCCTTTTCCTGCGCCGCGCCCGGCGCGAGCGCGGCATCCATTGCGGTGGTCACCGAGCGGCGTATCAGCGGCGGTTCGCCGGGCTGCAGCGGGGATGGGCTGCCGTTTGCATTGTCCATGGTTCTCTCCTGAGAGGGCGGCGCCCACAGCGCCGCAAGAAGCGTACTTCCTGACCTATGCGGCAAGGTTCGCACCGTTTCCTGATGACGGCAATCGGCTGATGCGCCTGCCCGGCAGCGCGCCTCGCCCTTGCCAATTTTTCTCACATATCGGTGAGAATTGCTCGTTTGCCGCCCCGCCCGCGCGCGCCTACGATGCGGGCGTGAAACCCGGCGCGGCACGCCCTCCCTTGCATGTTTCGTTTCACGCCGCGCCGAAACGTCAGCCGCGCCGCCGTGGCTACGATGGCTTCACATCGACTCTTATAACAACGCCCAGCCATGAATCCCGCCAATCTTGCTCAACTGTTTGTGCTTGCCGCGCTGTGGGGCGGCTCGTTCCTGTTCATCCGCGTCGGCGTCACCGATTTCGGCGTGGCGCCGCTGATGGCGCTGCGCGTCGGCATCGGTGCGGCGTTCCTGCTGTTGATGCTGGTGCTGCGCGGCACGCTGCGTCCGGCGCTCGCGACCATGCGCCAGCGCGCGTGGCCGCTGCTCGTGGTCGGCATCCTCAATTCAGCGCTGCCGTTCTGCCTGTTCGCGTATGCCGAGCTGACCCTGTCGGCGGGCGTGACCTCGGTCATCAACGCGACCACGCCGCTGTGGGGCGCGCTGGTCGCGTTCCTGTGGCTCGGCGACCGGCTGACGCGCATGCGCATTGCGGGCCTGGCGCTCGGCTTCGCGGGCGTGCTCGCGCTGGTGTGGGACCAGATGTTCGCGCACGACGCCAGTGTCGCCACCGTGTCACCGCTCGCCACCGCCCTCGCCGCACTGGCCGCGCTCGCCGCGACGCTGTGCTACGGCATCGCCGCGAGTTACACCAAGCGGCATCTGATGGGCGTCGATTCGCTGACGGTCGCCGCCGGGACGATGAGCGCCGCCACCCTCGTCCTGCTGCCGTTCGCGCTGATCTCGTGGCCCGCCGGCGCGGTATCGATTCACTCCTGGGGCGCGGTGCTCGCACTGGGCGTCGCGTGTACCGGCATCGCGTACATGATGTTCTTCCATTTGATCGCCGTCGCCGGACCGGCCCGCGCCATCACGGTCACCTTCGTCATTCCGATTTTCGGGATCCTGTGGGGCGCGTGGTTTCTCGCCGAACACGTGTCGGCCGGCATGGTGGCGGCCTGCGCGGTCGTGCTCGTCGGGACGGCGCTCGCGACCGGCGTCGTCACGCGGGTGCCGTTCATCGGCGGCCGGCGCGTCGAAACTTCGAAGCAGAGCAAGGCCTGAGCGCCGTTGCCGCTCAGTGCCAGTGATGCCGCAGCGGCCCGTCTTCACCCGCGACCGGATCGCTCGACGGAAACGGCAGCGCTTCCATGGCGGCGCGCTCCCGTTCGTCGAGGGCTTCGCGCCGGATGTCCCACTGCTGCCCCGGCGGATAAGCGCCGACGACCTGAAAGCGGCGCCCCGACGTGAGCAGGCAATGGCCCGTGCCGGCGGGCAACACCAGCACATCGCCCGCACTGACCGCGATCACGCGGCCATGCGGACCGCCGAGGATCAACTCGGCATCGCCAGACGCGATACCCAGCGCCTCGTGCGCGGTGGAGTGGTAGTGGTGATAGTCGAAGACGCTGTCGCGCCATTGCGGCGGCCAGCCGTTTTGCGCGAACAAGGCTTCGAAACGGCCGGCGCCGTCTGGGGCGAGCGGCTCGATTGCGCCGCGCCAGAGCATGACCGGCAGGCGCCGGTTGTTCGGCACCCAGCCGTTCTCGGGCAACATGAAATGCTCGCAATGCGCGTGTTGCGCCAGCAAGCGTGCGGTGTGCTCGGTCATGATGCGCAGTCTCCGGAACGATGAAGACCAGCGCAGCAACGGGCGTTCCTATTGATGAAAAGCGCTCGGAACGCCCGGCGAAACCGCGGCATCAGTGTCCGTGCCAATGACCTCCGCCTCCGCCGAAACCAATCCCCAGCGACACCGAAGGCGCCGCGTAATAACCAGGACCGTAGGCGTATCCATACGCCGGCGCATAACCGTAGCCGTAGGCTGGTGCGGGCGCATACCCATAAGGCGGCGCATAGACACAGCCGCCGAGGGCGGCCGCCAGCAGCAGCGCGGCGCTTACAGCCAGCGTACGCGCGCGGCGCGCCGGGCTTCGAGCTCGTGACGAGTTATCCATGATGTGCACTCCCCGGAAAATTCGCCCTTACCAGTGACGGTAGCCATAGCCGCCGTGATGCGCGTACCAGTCGCGCCGCGCCCAGTAGCGGTTGCCGTCCCAATAGCGGTCGCCATGCCAGCCGATGTAGATGGCCGGTCCAGGCGCCATGACCACCGGCGCCGGCTGATACATGACGGGCGCGGGCGGCGCGGCATAGACGGGAGGCGGCGGCGCGACGTACACCGGCGGCGGCGGCGCCACATAGACCGGCGCGGGCGCCGCATAGACCGGGACCCCGAGATTGATGCCGACGCTCACCCGCGCCATCGCCGCTTCGCATGCCAGTCCCGCCGACAGTGCGATGCCCACTCCAATCAAGCCCTTGACGTTCATTTTTATCCTCTTCCTGGCTGCGGCCGCAGACCGGCCATGTATCCAGAGTAGCGAGGCGCCTGGCCCGTCGGGTTACAAGGCCTGTAACAGATGTGAATACTGAAACGAATGTGCGGAAACGCGCCGCGGGTTTCCGGGCTGGTCGGGTTGCGCGCGGGACCGCCGCCATGGGATAGTTCCGGCTTCGTCAAAAAACCGGCAGCACGATGGACCTATTGCGGAGCATGAGAATCTTCGCGCGCGTGGCGGAAGCGGCCAGCTTCACTGCTGCGGCGCAGCAAATGGATATCACCACGGCGCAGGCGTCGCGCGCGGTGACCGAACTCGAAACTCATCTGCGCACACGCCTGCTGAACCGCACGACGCGCCGCGTCGCGCTCACCGACGCCGGCAATCGATATCTCGCCCGCTGCAAGGAAGTGCTGGAACTGGTGGACCTGTCCGAAGCCGAAGCCAGCGACGCCCAGGTCCTGCCGAGCGGCGTGCTGCGCATGCATGCACCGATTACCTTCGGCCAGCATTACGTCGTGCCTGCACTCACCAACTATCTCGAGGCGCATCCGCAGGTGCGGGTCGAACTGACGCTGTCGCAGCACGTGCCGGACATGCTCGACGAAGGCTTCGACGTGTTCCTCCAGGTCACCACCTCGACGCTGCCGGATTCCGCCTTCGTCTCCACGAAAATCTGCTCGATGCCGAGCGTGCTGTGCGCATCTCCTGGTTATCTGAAGAAAGCGGGCGCGCCGCGCAATCCGGAAGACTTGCCGAAGCACGCATGCCTGCAAATGGTGACGACCGTGTTCCCGCTCGACCGCTGGCTGTTCGATGGACCACGCGGCCGGGTCGAAGTGGATCTGGAGCCGGGCCGGCTGCGCGTGAATTCCGCCGATGCACTGGCCGTCGCGCTCTCGAACGGCTTGGGCATCGCGCCGCTGCCGATGCTGGCTGCCCTGCCGTGGCTGGAGAGCGGTGCGCTGGTGCGCGTGCTGCCCGAATGGGAGCTCCAGTCGATGACGATCTATGCGATGTACGCATCGCGCCAGTATCTGGACGCGAAGATCCGGACCTGGATCGCGTTCCTGAAGGAATTCGTGCAGGGCACGCTCGCGAGCGAACACGCCTGAATTTCCCGCGCCTGAAGCGCCATCAAGTTAAGTGCGTTGCGTGCGTTAAGTGCGCAAGCGCACACAGCTCGCTCCGGCGCAGGTTCACTAAACGCGTAGTTGCAAGCATGATTCGGAACACTAAACTGCTTGATGATGCGGTCGCGGCGCCCCGGCGCAATGCACTGCAACAGAGAGGAGTCGGCCGACATGTTCAGCACGCTGCTCGCGGGCACCGCATCCCCCACCTTGCGGTTCTGTATTGCCACGTTGCTGGGCGCGGCATGCACGCCCGTCGATGCCGGGCCGAGCGGCGGACGCATCGTCGCGGGCTCGGGGACGATCGGCAGCAGCGGTTCGGCCACCGTCATCCAGCAGGACAGCAGCCGGCTGGGCATCGACTGGAATGCGTTCAGCACCCGCCCCGGCGAATCCGTGACCTTCAATCAGCCCGGCGCGAACGCGATCGCGCTGAACCGCGTCGTCGGGCCACGCCCTTCGCTGCTGTTCGGCAAGCTGAGCGCCAACGGGCAAGTGTTCATCGTCAATCCGAATGGCGTGATCTTCGGGCCAGGCGCGCAGGTGAACGTCGGCGGCCTGCTCGCCTCGACGCTCGGCCTGTCCACCCAGGATTTCATGAGCGGCCACTATGCCTTCGCAGCGAGCGATCAGCGGCATGGGTGGGCGCATTGGCATCATCGTCATGGCGATGACGGCGACGGCGCGCCCGTCGTCAATCTCGGCACGCTCACCAGCGCACCCGGCGGCTATGTCGCGCTGGTCGGCGCGCGCGTGATCAACGCCGGCACCATCACAACCCCGGAAGGCGTCACGGCGCTCGCGGCAGGCAGCCGCGTGGCCGTCACACTCGGCGATCACAGCCTGATCGGGCTGTCGGTCGATCAGGGGACGCTGCACGCGCTCGCCGCCAATCACGGACTCATCCAGGCCGATGGCGGCCAGGCCTGGCTCACCGCCCGCGCCGAGGACGCGCTGTTCGGCAGCGTCGTGAACAACAGCGGCGTCATCCAGGCGCGCAGCGTGGTGAATGAAAACGGCGTGATCCGGCTGGTCGCGGAAGGCGGCGTGGCGCGCGTCGGCGGCACGCTCGACGCCTCCGCTCCCAGCGGCGGCAACGGCGGCTCGATAGAGACGGCGGGCACCCAGGTCCGCGTGGCCGACGACGCGCACATCACGACGGCGGCCGCATCGGGCCAGACCGGCACATGGCGTATCGACAGCGGCTTGTCGGCGCGGGTTGGACCGGACGGCGGCTCCGCGTTCGCCCGTCGCTTCGAGACGATGCAAGGCAGCACGCTGGCACGGGCGCTCGCATCGAACAATGTCAGCATCAATGCGGGCGACAGCGTGCTGATCGACGGGCCGGTCGCCTGGAGTGGCTCGAACACGTTGTCACTCGCCGCGCCACGCGGGATTGCGCTGGCCGCGGCCATGACCGCACCGCAGGGCACGCTGGCGATGTCGACGGCCGGCGCCGCCACGCAGCGCGCCGCCATCGCGGTGGCCGGACTTGCGTTGCAAGGGGCCACGGGCGCCTACACGTTCACGAATGCATCGAACAACATCGGCACGCTTGCCGCCGATGCCAACGCGCTCTCCGTCACCAGCGCCACGCCGCTGACGGTCGGCAGCGTCGCCGGATTGACGGGCGTTGCAGCGAGCGGCGCGGTGACGCTGGCGGCGCCGTCGCTGACGCTCGCCGCTCCGGTATCGAGCCGCGCGCCGGGCACGGCGATCACGCTGGCGTCGGCGTCCTTCGACAATCGTGCCGGCGCCCAGGCGCTCTTGACGCCCAATGGCCGCTGGATCGTCTATTCCGATTCCCCGGATGCCGACCGCTTCGGCGGCCTGCAAAGCGGCAATCTCGCGCTCTGGGGCGACGCCTACGACGCCGGCGCCGGCCAGTCGGATACACGCGCCGCGTCGTCCGCGGGCAACCGCTTCGCGTTCGATGCGCTGCAGCAGGTCACGCTGACGGCGCTGAACCTCGACGTGCCATTCGACACGCCGCGCACGCTCGGCCCGAACGACGTGACGATCGCACTGCGCTACGACGGCACGAACTACGGCCACGCGTTCGCGGACAGCCCGACGGTGCACGAGCCGTTCGTCTTCACGGTGACGAGCACGGGCGCTTCGCCTGGTGCTGCGAGCGGCGAATACGCGATCACGGTCACCACGGCCGGCGGCCCGACGGGTTACCGGATCACCACGCAGGGCGGCACGCTGCGGATCGCGGCGGGACCGCCGCCGGAGCCGCCACCGTCCCCGCCGCCACCACAACCTCCACCAGCGACGCCCGATCAGCCGCCTGACGAACCCGCCATCGCGACGGCGGCGACGCTCCCCGGCATCCTCGATTCGGTGCGCACGGACGCCGCGAATCCCGCGCCGCTGTCGGACGCGACGCCGGGCCTCGAACCGCAGTCGGCGCCGCTGGTGCAGCAGCGGTCGGATTCGTCGAGCGACGGCAGCCGTCTGCCGGACGACGCATGGCCCGGTCACGTCTGCCGCATGTGAGGCCCGCGCGCATCCGGCGCCTCGAGCCCTCCACCCGCAGCCGCAGCCGCGCCGGGCGGCGGCGCTTCGCGGCGCTGCTGGCCGCGCTGGTCGCCGCCGGCTTCCGCGACATCCGCGATGCGCGCGCCCAGACGCTGCCGAACGCCGGCACGATCCTGCGGGAACAGCAGCAGCAGACGCCCGCCCCGCCGCCGCCGTCCGATCTGCGCCTGAACGTGACGCCCGCGCCCGCCGCGCCGCAGGAACCGGCGCCGGGCGGCATCCGCTTCGAGGTCAAGGGCTTCGAGTTCAGCGGCAATACGGTCTTTTCGTCGGCGCAATTGCTCGACGCGGTGCGTCCGCTGATCGGCCCGAACCGTTCGCTCGACGATCTCGACAACGCCGCCGACCGCATCAGCGCGTTCTACCGCCAGCACGGCTATCTGGTGGCGCGCGGCACCGTGCCGCCGCAGCAGATCGACCATGGCATCGTGCGCATCGCGGTGAGCGAGGGGCATTACGGGCGCATCGGCATCGACAACCGTTCGCGCACCCGGGACGCGGTGCTCGAACGCTTCCTCACGCCCTTGCACAGCGGCGACGTGATCGACGAGCACGCGCTCACCCGCGCGACGCTGCTCGCGCAGGACGCCGCCGGCGCCACCGGCGCGAACGCGACGATTGCACCGGGCCTCCTGCCGGGCACCTCCGACCTCACCTTGCAGATGCCGCCGGCGCCGGCGCTGTCGGGCAGCGTGCAGGCCGACAACTTCGGCCAGACGACGACCGGCACCGCGCGGCTCATCGGCGCGCTGCAGTGGAACAATCCGCTCGGCATCGGCGACCAGCTGGGCGCGCGGCTGCTCGGCTCGATCACCGGGCAGTTCTACGGCAATCTCGGCTATACGGTGCCGCTCGGCGGCAGCGGGCTCATCTGGGGCGCCGGCTATACGCGCTCGACCTATTCGGTGGGCGGCCAGTTCGACGATCTCGACGCCTACGGCAGCGCCAATGTGTGGTCCACCTTCCTGAGCTACGCGCTGCTGCGCGCGCCCGCGGCGAACGTGTACGCGACGCTCGGCTACGATCACAAGCTGCTGTCGGATCATCTGGGCGCGTTCGATTCCGTCGACGACAAGAACAGCGACGTCGCGCGCCTTGCGCTGTCGGGCAACCTGACGCTCGAAAAGAGCATCACGACCTTCGATCTCGGCGCCCAGCACGGCAACCTGCGTTTCAAGTCGCCGCAGCCGGGACAGGCCGCCGCGCAGATCGCGGGTTCGTTCTCGAAGTTCGTGTTCGCGCTGACGCACACCCAGGTGCTGGGCGCGCAGGCCAACGGGACTCAGTTGTACTTCTCGCTGAACGGCCAGGCGAGCTCGCGCAACCTCGACTCCTCCGAGCAGATCTCGCTGGGCGGGCCGTACGCGGTGCGCGCCTACGCCACCGGCGACGCGCCCGTCGACGAGGCCTACATCGCGAGCCTGGAACTTCGCCAGGGCGTGCCGCAGACGCTCGTGCCGGTGCGCGTCACGCTGAGCGCTTTCGTCGACACCGCCGACGGCAAGGTCGTCGCGCATCCGGTCGTGCCGGGCAGCAATCACGTGCGGCTCTCGGGCCTGGGCGTCGGCGCGAGCGTGGCCGCCCCGCACGATCTCCTGCTGTCGATGTCCTGGGCGCATACGCTCGGCTACGTGCCGGCGACGCTCGGCACCGGCCACGCGAACCGCTTCTGGGTCGCGCTCACCAAATCGTTCTGAGACCGGCCATGGCGCGCGTCCTCATCTTTCTGCTGTATCTGCTCTTCGCGCTGAGCGCGCGTGCCGAGGAAAGCCGCACGGTCGCGACCATCAAGGCGCTGGTCGGCAACGTCGCGATCCAGTCGGCGAACGGCGCGCAGCGTGTGGCGGCCGCAGGCGGCGAAATCGACAACGGCGACACGGTGCAGACCGGTGTCGGCGCCGAGATCGTGATGATCTTCACCGATGGCCAGCGCGTGTACCTGAAGCCGGGCTCCGTTTTCCGGGTCGACGACTTCAACTATGCCGCCGGCGCGCCGCAGCAGGACCGCAGCTTCCTGTCGCTGGTGAAGGGCGGACTGCGCGCGGTGGACGGGCTGGTCGCGAAACAGGGCAAGCCGGAGAACTATCGCGTGAAGACGCCGACCTCGACCATCGGCATTCGCGGCACCGAATATTCCGTCACCGATTGCGCCGATGTCGAACCCGGCAGCAACGCGAACTGCAAGGGCGAGCAGATCGTCGTGTACGACGGCCAGATCGTGGTGCTCAACCAGGTCGACAGGCAGATCGTGCGCGCGGGCGAAGGCACGATCGTCGTCAGTCCGCGACTGCCCTTCGGCGTGCTGCCGGCCTCACGCGTGACGCCGGTGGTGCCGTCGGCGGCCTGCCGCTAGCGGAGGGCGCGATGAGCGAGCACCCGGGCCCCGATCCCGCATTGCTGCGGCCCGCGCGCGCCGCGCGGCCGGCGGCGGCGTTGGCGCTGGCGGCGCTCGGCACCGACACGCTGGCCGCGCTGCTCACGGCGCTGATCGCGCTGTCGTACGCCGCCGGCTACGGCGCGATGATCTTCTCCGCCGGCCTCTCGCCATGGCTGCCGGCCGGCATGCCCACCGCGCTGCTGAGCTGTGTGCTCGTCGCCCTGGTGGTGTCGCTGACGAGCTCGGTGCCGTTCGTGATCGCCGGGCCCGATTCCAACGCCACCGCGCTGCTGGCGCCGCTCGCCGCGGGCATCGCGTTGTCGGTGCATGCGGCGGGCGGCGACGATGAAGCCGTGCTCGCCACGGTGCTGATGCTGATCGCGGTGTCGTCGCTGGCGACCGGCGCGTTGCTGTTCGCGCTGGCGCACTGGAAACGCGGCAATGCGATCCAGTACATCCCGTTTCCGGTGATCGGCGGCTTTCTGGCGGGCACCGGCCTGCTGCTGCTCGAAGGCGCGCTGCGCGTGCTGACCGACGTGCCCGTCGGCCTCGCGACGCCGCGCATCGTCATGCAGCTGCCGTGGCTCGCGAGCGTGCCGGCGCTCGTGGTCGGCCTGGGCCTGCTGGTGCTGACGCGCATCACGCGGCCGTCGCGCTACGCGATCATCCTGCCGTCGATGATGGCGCTCGGCATCGCGCTCTTCCATTTCGGGCTGGCCGCGTCGGGCAAGCATCTCGAAGACGCGCGGCGCATGGGCCTGCTGTTCCGCTACGAACCGCTGTCCGGCATGCGCCTGCCGGTCGCGCTGATTCACGTCGCCTGGCTGCCGATGCTATGGTCGCGCGCACTCGACATCGTCGCCATCGCGGCGGTCTCGTCGATGACCGTCCTGCTCAACGCGACGAGCATCGGCGTCACCACGTCGCGCGACATCGACTTCAATCGCGAGATGCGCGCGGCCGGTCTCGCGAATCTGTTGACCGGGCTGGCGGGCGGGCTGGTCGGCGCGCAATCGATGACGCGCACCATGACCAACTGGCGGCTCGGCGTGCGCGAGCGGCGCGCGGGCGTGCTGGCCGCGCTGCTCTCGCTCGCCGTGATCGCGTTCTTTCCGAGCATGATGACGCTCCTGCCGAAGCCGGTGCTGGTCGGGCTGCAACTGTTCATCGGCGCGGCGATGCTGATCGAATGGCTCGTCATGTCCATCCGGCGCCTGCCGTGGCACGACTACCTGCTGATTCCCGCGATCATGGTCTGCATCGCGGTCTACGGCATCACGGCGGGCGTCCTGCTCGGCATCGTCGCGGCGTGTCTGCTGTTCGTGGTGCGCTACGGGCGCGTCAATTGCCTGCGCCGCGAATTCGACGGCCGTGGACGGCGTTCGAACGTCGAGCGCGGCGTCGATGACACCCGGCTGCTCGATGCCCACGCGCATGCGCTCTATGGCGTCGCGCTGCAGGGCTTCCTGTTCTTCGGCACGGCGCACTCGATCCTCGCGCATATCCGCGGGCGCATCGAAGCGCCGGAGGGCACGTCGAAGGAGCCGGGCGTGCGCTACGTGCTGGTGGATTTCGCGCGCGTGCATGGCGTCGATGCATCGAGCGCCGCGAGCTTCGTGCGGCTGCGTCAGGCCTGCGGACGCGTGCGTGCGCAGATTGTGCTGACGGGTCTGTCTCCCGCGCTGCGCAGCTGGCTGGCGCGTGATGCCACGCATGCAAACGACCCGAACGGCCCCGGCAGCCTGCATGTCTTCGACGACCTGGACGGCGGCCTCGAATGGATCGAGACACAGATCCTGCGCGACGCGCGCGGCGCCGCGTCTGCGTGCGCTGCGCCTGCCGCCAGCGAGACCTTCGTCTCGACGCTGCCCGCCACGCTCGACGCGCTGCGTCCGCATCTCGACACGCTCCGGCTCGCGCCCGGCGACTACCTGTTCCGCCAGGCCGATCCCGGCGATTCCATCTACTTCGTCGAGACCGGGCGCGTGACCGTGGCGCTCGCGCTCGGCGACGGCCACACGCTGCGGCTGAGGAGCTTCGGTGCGGGGACCATCGTCGGGGAAATGGCGGTGTACACGGGCGCGCAACGCAGCGCGGATGTCGTCGCCGACGCGCCCACGGTCGTCTCGCGGCTGGCGCTGACGACGCTCCGGCGTCTCGAGGACGAAGACCCCGCGCTCGCGGCGCGCATGCACAAGTTCGCCGCGCGCGTGCTGGCGGCGCGGCTCGGCGCGGCCAACGAGCAGTTGCGGGCGGCGCAATGAGGCGCCGCCGGCGCGCGGACCGCGAGCCCTTCGCTTTCGTGCTGAAACGCGCGGTCGGGCGCTGGGCACTGGGTGTGGCGATCGTCATCGGGTTCGCGGCGCACGCGCTGTCGCTCTATCCGCTGCGTTTCGTCGATACCCTCGACGCCCTGATCTACGACACCCAGTTGCGCCTCTTCATGCCGCGCACGTCGGACGCGCGCATCGCCATTCTCGACATCGACGAGAAGAGCCTCGCGGAACTCGGCCGCTGGCCGTGGAGCCGCGCGCGCATGGCGGAACTCGTCGAGACGCTGTTCGAGCGCGAGCATGTCGCGGTGCTCGGTTTCGACATGGTGTTCGCCGAGCCGGATGCGAGTACAGGCCTCGCCGTGCTCGACGGCCTCGCGCGCGGCGCGCTCGCCGGCGACGCGGACTACCGCGCGGCGCTTGCGGCGCTGGCGCCGACCCTCGACTACGACCAGCGCTTCGCCGCCACGCTCGCGCGCCATCCCGTCGTGCTCGGCTATTACTTCGCGAACCAGGATGCGTCGAGCGGCGCGATCCCGGCGCCGCTGCTGCACGCGGGCGCGTTCGGCGCGCATCCGTTCACGCTGTTCGACTGGACCAGCTATGGCGGCAACCTGCCCGCGCTGCAAACGGCGGCGCGGCGCGCGGGTTACTTCAACCCGGTGATCGACTTCGATGGCGCCGTGCGGCGCGTGCCGCTCGTGACCGCTTATCGCGACGGCGTGTACGGCGCGCTGTCGCTCGAAGTGCTGCGGGCGCTGTACGGCGACGCCGCCGTGCGCCCGCTGTTCGATGACCCCGCCGACGCGAGCGCGCCGCTGTCCGGCCTTGCCTTGACGACGCCGCGCGGCACCCGCGCGATTCCGCTCGATGAAAATGGCGCGGCGCTCGTGCCGTATCGCGGCGGCGCGGGCAGTTTCCCGTATTACTCGATCGCCGACGTGCTCGCGCGGCGCATTCCGCCGGGCGCGCTGGCGGGCCGGATCGCGCTGATCGGCACGACCGCGCCGGGCCTGATGGATCAGCGCACGACGCCGGTGGGCGAGGTGTATCCGGGCGTCGAGGTCAACGCGAGCCTGATCAGCGGCATGCTCGACGGCGCGATCCGTTTCCAGCCGCCCTTCGCCGCCGCGTTGCAGGCGGTCGCGCTGGTGGTTGCGGGACTCGCGATGATTTTCGTATGGCCGTGGCACGGTCCCGCCCGCGCGACGCTCTGCACCGTGCTGCTGCTCGCGGCGTTCGTCGCCGCCGATCTCTATGCGTTCGCGCGCCTCGACTGGTTCATTCCGATCGGCTCGCTGCTGCTCGCCATCGTCGCGCTCCATGCGCTGAACATGTCGTATGGCTATTTCGTGGAAGCGCGAGCCAAGCGCCGCTTCGCCGCACTGTTCGGCCAGTATGTGCCGCCAGAACTGGTCGAAGAAATGAGCCGGCATCCGGAGGACTACAGCATGGCGGGACGCCGCGCCGAACTGACGGTGCTGTTCTGCGACGTGCTGGGTTTCACGGCCATCGCGGAGACGCTGGAGCCGGACGCGCTCGCACGCCTGATGAACGAGTATCTCGGCACCATGACCGAGGTGATCCGCGCGCATCGCGGCACGCTCGACAAGTACATGGGCGATGCGATCATGAGCTTCTGGGGCGCGCCCGTCGACGACCCGGCGCACGCGCGTCACGCGGTGGCGGCGGCGCTCGGCATGCGTGCGGCGCTGGTGGAACTGAACCGCACGCTGAGCGCGCGCGGCTGGCCGACGCTGTGGATCGGCATCGGCATCAATACCGGGCCGATGACCGTCGGCGACATGGGTTCGCCGGTGCGCAAGGCCTATACCGTGATGGGCGATGCGGTGAACGTCGCGGCGCGGCTCGAAGGCCTGACGCGGCGTTTCGACATCGACATCATCGTCGGCGAGGCGACGCGCGCGCAGGTGCCCGATATCGTGTTTCGCGAGCTGGACCGCGTGCGCGTGCGGGGCCGCGTCGCGCCGATCGCCGTGTTCGAGCCCCAGCCGCCGCAGCATGACGCCGAAGCGCTCGCGTGCTGGCACGCGGCGCTCGCGCATTACCGCGCGCGCGAGTGGGACGCGGCGCAGGCCATTCTCGATGCGCTGGCGGCACGGTATCCCGGACAGCAACTGTATGCGTTGTATCGCAAGCGGATCGAGACGCTGCGCAATGCGGAGCTGCCCGCCGACTGGGACTGCGTCAGCGCGTTCGACACGAAGTGATTTCCTGCAGTCTTCAACTGGGCCGCATCATGAAAGTTCGGGTACTCGGCTGTAGCGGTGCGATCCATGGCGGCGGTGGCCATGGCTCCGGCCTTGATCCGGGCGGCACCACGGCGCTGCTCGTGGACGACGATCTGCTGATCGATGCGGGCACGGGCGTCGCCGTGTTGTCCGACGACGCCCTCGCAAGCATCGACCATGTGTTCCTCACGCATTCGCATCTGGATCACATCGCGTATCTGCCGCTGATGATCGATGCCGTCGGCGAAACGCGCACGGCGCCCGTCACCGTTCATGCGAACCGCGCGACCCTCGACATCCTGCACGCCCACATCTTCAACAATCTGATCTGGCCGGACTTCACGCGGATTCCCTCGGCGACAGCGCCTGCCGTGCGCTTCGAGGCGCTGGAAGCGGGCCGACAAGTGGTGCTCGACGGGCGCACCGTGACCGCGCTGCCCGCGTGCCATACGGTGCCGTCCACCGGCTTCGCGCTGACGGGCGCCGCCGCGAGTCTCGCCTTCAGCGGCGATACGACCACGCATCCCGCGTTCTGGTCCGCCGTGCGCGCGCTGCCGGGCTTGCGTTACGTGATCGTCGAGACGGCGTTTCCCGATGCGCAGATCGAACTGGCGCGCATCGCGCATCACTATTGCCCGAGCCTGCTCGCCGACGATCTGCGCGGCATTGGCCCTGGTTTTCAGGCCGAACTGCTGATTTCGCATCTGAAGCCACCGCACGGCGCGCAAATTCTCGATGAACTGCGCGCCGCGCTGCCGGACCTCGCATTGCGTGCGCTGCGCGCGGGCGAGGTGCTGGAACTGTGACGAGCATCGCCTCGTTCAATGCGGGAGAGCGGCGGCACGGTTGATGATCGGCTGGGCCGGGCTGCTGGCGTCAGCAGGCACGGGCAGCAGTTCGCCGCGCACGATGGCCCGCACCGTTCCCGCGATCAACAACCCGATCACCACGTTCGACAGCACGAAGATCACCGGCGTGAGCCATTCGAGCGGTCCGGCGGCGCCGCGTTCGAGCATGCGCAGCATGAGCGTCGGCAAGGCGGCGGCGCCGAAGCTCACGGCCCAGTAGGCGGGCGTGAAGCCGCGCTGACGAATCCAGGGAACCAGCCGGATCACCAGCAAGGCCTGATAGAGCCCATAACCAAGCAGCATCCAGGCGAACACATCGGGCACGCCGTGCGTGATCGCGAGATAGCTCACTCCGCCGACGACGGGCGGCGCGAGCTGGATCCCGAGACTCGGACGCAGCGCTTCCGGCAAGGGTTCATGCACGGCGGCGCGATGCAGCACGATGGATTCGATCGCGAGCCACGAGAACACGCCTGCGCCGAAGAACAGCGCGCCGAGTTGCGTGAAGCCGAGACTCGCGGCAGCCGTGCCGGCGACGAAGCTCGGCGCGACGGTCGGCAGGTAGATGGCCGGCGTGCTCAGTTCGGGCTTGCGGCCGCCTTGCCAGAATCGTCCGTGCAGCCAGACCCCGAGCGAAAGCTGCCCGATCACGCCCAGCGTGAAGAGCGCGATGGCGAGATCGCGCGAATAAACCTGCACGGCTTGCGCGGCAAGCAGCACGGACACCGGCACGAGCGCCGCGAACGAGGACTGCACCGGATGTTGCAGCTCGGCGAGCGCCGCCGCGCGCGCGACGCGCCAGGTGCGGGCGTAGGCAATCAGGACCACGAGCAGGACGGCGAGCGCGGCGGCCGTGAGGAATGCCGGGATGACATCGGGAATCGTCCAGACGCGCGCGGCCGCGCGCCACGCGCCGGCGAAGGCCAGCGCGCCGACCGGAATGCCGAAGAACGCCACCGGCATCGGCGCGGGCTGGGGTGTTGCGCGGTTGCTGTTCATTGCTCTTCTCCTGAAAGTCGATGGAGAGAGCTTAGGCGCGCCACGCTCCGGGTTGAATGTCGCGGAGGATCGTTGGTCTGCTCGAGCGTCTCAATTCGCTCCGCCCGGTCCCGCACCCGTCACCGTCCGACGAACGCATCCACATGCCGCGCCAGTTCCAGCGGATACTGGAACATCAGCGCGTGCCCCGCATCCGCCACGACGTCCAGCCGCGCACGCGGAATCATCTGCTCGAGCGCCCGGCCATTGGCGTCGGGCAGCACCGCGTCGTCCGCGCCCTCGATGATCAGCGTGCGCACCGGCGAGCGCCGCAACGCCGCAGCGGCGGCGTGATCGGCGAACCAGCCCTGCATCGCCCGGTCCTGCTGCGTCGCGACCATGTCCGGCACCGGCCGGCCCTTGTACCCCGGCGGCGCGAACATGTCGCCGACGAAGCAGCGCGACGCATCCGCCACCGCATCGGCGGGAAACAGCACGCCCATGATGCGCGCGAAGGCGTCCTTGCCCCCGCCCGACAGGACCGAGAGCACCTCGGGCGGCGTCGGCACCGCGTCGGGCCCGGGCGGCGCGGTGGCAATCAATGTGAGCGATGCGACCTTGTCGCGTGCATCGAGCGCGAGCTGCTGCGCGATCATGCCGCCCATCGACCAGCCGACCACATCGACCTGCGACAGCTTCAGGCCCGCGATGACATCGGCGGCATCGGCGGCCATGTCGCGGATGGAATAGTCCGAGCTGTAGCGTCCATCGACGATCGTCGAGCCGCCGATGCCGCGGTTGTCAAAGACGATCACGTCGCGATGCTTCGCCAGTTCGCCGAGCAAATACGCGTTCCATTCGCCGAGCGTCGCGCGATAGCCGGTAATCAGCAGAAGCGGCCTGCCGTGTCCGAACCGCGCATAGCCGATCGGCCCGTTGCGGCCCTGCACCGCGTTCAGTTTCGCCACGGGCGGCTGGTCGGGACGCGCGCTGTGCAGCCCGCACAACTGGTCCGGCCCGAACGAGACATTTTCCGCGGACGCGGACGGCGCGAACGCCGCGCAAGCGGCAATGACCAGGCACGACGACAGGACACGGGCGAGCGGCACGTCTTTCATCCAATGCTCCAGGGAGTGAATCAAGGGCTCACGCGCGCCGGCGATCGAACAAAAAGCCGACGCACGTCGTGACAGCGGGGAATAATAGGCGGCGGATCACGCGCCTTCAACAAGAGCTTAAAACCGGAGTTCCAACGATGATGACCCGACTCGTCCACTCGTGCCTTCTTCCCGCTGCCGCCGCGCTGCTGCTCGCCGCGTGCAGCACGCCGGTCGAATTCTCGGCGACGGCCAGCCCGCCGCCCTGGAACGACAGCGGCGACGCCGACTTCACCGGCATGGACAGCGCGATGTCCGCCTGCAAGGCCGCCGCGAAGCAGGCCGGCGCGGGCCGCTGCACGCAGATCCGCGCCTATGAGGCGTGCATGAAGACGAAGAGCTATATCACCGTGCTCGGTCCGGAGAACCCGCCGAACTGCGGCCAGCCCGACTGGGAGCAGGACGTGCGCAAATGGATCAAGTGAGGCCGGTCAGGTGCGCTCAGGTGCGCTCAGGTGCGATGGGCGAGGCGCATGAACAGCACATAGAGCAGCGCGCCCGCCGCCGCGCCGATCAGCCAGCCGAGATTGTTGGGCGGCAGGAGCTTGAGCATCTGCGTCGAGAGCTCCCAGCCGACCGACACGATCCCTGACAACACCAGCGCCGCCAGCCCGACCTTGTTCCAGCCGCCGTCATAGTGGAAGCGTCCGCCGGGCTGCATCGTGTAGAGATCGGCGGTCTGCACCTGCTGGCGCTTGATGAGGTAATAGTCGGACATCATGACGCCGTACATCGGCGCGAGCACCGCGCCGAACACCGACACGAAAATGGTGATGGCCTTGGGGCTGTCGACGAAGATCCACGGACACACCATCACCGCGAGCACCGACGCGATCAGCCCGCCCTTCTTGAAGTCCACGTGCTTCGGAAACAGATTGGCGATGTCGTAGGCCGGCGAAACGAAGTTGGCGACGATGTTGATGCCCATCGTCGCGATGATGAAGGTGATGCTGCCGATCGCGACCCACACCTTGTTCTCGATGCGCGAGACGATCTCGACCGGGTCCATGATCATCGTGCCGAAGACCTTCTCACTGCCCGCGGTGACGATCACCGTGATGATCGCGAACGCGACGAAGTTGAACGGCAGGCCCAGGAAGTTGCCGACCTTCATCTGCCGCTCGCTCTTGGCGAAGCGCGAGAAGTCGCCGAAGTTCAGCAGCAGCGCCGCGAAGTAGCTCACCACGAGCAAGGTGGCGTTGATCATCGCGTGGAGTTGTTCGTCGCCGGACAGGACCTTGCCCGACAACGTGAGATTGAGACTGCCGAGACCGGCGTGATAGAGGATCCAGCCCATCAGCACGAACATCACGACGTACACCGCCGGCCCGCAGAAATCGATGAACTTGCGGATGATCTCCATGCCGCGCTGGAAGATGATGAGCTGCAGGAGCCACATGAAGAGGAAGCTCACCCAGCCGAGCATGTCGAGCCTGAGAAAGCTGGTGTCGCGCCACGCGGCCACCGACGGCACGAACAACAGCAGCAGCGTGGCCACGGCCTTCGATGCAAAGTAGGTCTGCACGCCATACCACACTATTCCTACCACGCCGCGAATCAGCGCCGCGAGATTCGCGCCCATTACGCCCATCGAGACGCGGGCCATCACCGGGAACGGTATGCCGTGCACGAGGCTCGGCTTGCCGACCCAGTTCATCAGCACATACACGACCAGGATGCCGATGGTCAGCGCGAGCAGCACTTGCCAGCCGGAGATGCCGAGCAGGAACAGGCTTGCGGCAAACGTATAGCCGCCGACGCTGTGCACATCCGACATCCACATCGCGAAGATGCTGTAGCCGTTCCAGGTGCGCTTCGAGCGCGGCACGGGCGCGAGATCGTGGTTGTAGAGCCGCTCGTCGGCGTCGACGATCTCGGTGTCGGCGCCAGGCAGCGCGGCATGGGCGGAGCGTGCAGGGGTGGCTGACATGGCGTCCTCCTGGACCGATACGGAAGCGGACTGTCGAACTGCCCGGAGCATGAATCGGGGCACAAATCGGGGCACGGCTCAAGGGCAAGAGTAGTTCATCCACTGGCGAAGGTGAACCGGACATCGACAGTGCTTACTGCGGCTTTCACCGCGTTAAAGTCCGATCGTGCCCTTGCCGTTATGCACACCATGAGAAAAAGACGCCTCCCCTCCCGCGACATGAACAACGCCTTCTCCGCCGCCGCCGAAGCGCTGGCGCTGTTCTGCCGCCTGCGTAATATCGACGCCACCGAACTGCCCGCCGAAGACGTCGATACCCTCCTCGATCTCGCTTTCGAAGAAGCCGCGCAACTGGCCGCGGCACGCAGCGAGGCACGCCGGACTAGCTGACAGCGATCGAGCCTTCGCGACAGGCGTGGAACTTGCTCGTTGGCAAGGGATGCGCAGTGCGCGCCGCGCGGAGGTGGCATGTCCCGGATTCTCGGCCCGGTACTGGGCCCGCAAGTACGTAGTGTCGCGCGTCATCCGTTCGGTTTCGCGCTGCGCACGCTGAAGGCCTTCCGCGCGAACCAGGGCGTATTGCTGGCAGGCGCGGTGGCGTATTACGCGCTGCTCTCCATCGTCCCGCTGCTGATCCTGATCGTCATCGTGCTGTCGCGTTTCGTCGGACAGCAGGAATTGCTCGACACCCTCGCTCATCTGCTCGAATGGCTCGTGCCGGGACAGGCGCGCGCGATCGTGCGCGAGCTGGCCAATTTCCTCGCGCATCGCGCGGTGCTCGGCTGGGTGCTGCTCGTCACGATGATCTTCTTCAGCTCCCTCGCCTTCACCGTGCTGGAGAACGCGATGTCGGTGATCTTCGTGCATCGCGTCGCGATCCGGCGCCGCCATTTCCTGCTCTCCGCCTTGCTGCCTTATTGCTACATCCTGTTCCTGGGCGTCGGCATGCTGATCGTCACCTTCGTCTCCAACGGACTCCAGGCGATGGGCAGCAACTCCATCGACCTGCTCGGCATCGAGGTGTCGCTCAAGGGCGTGTCGCGGCTGCTGCTCTATCTGCTCGGCTTCGCGGGCGAGGTCTTCGTGCTCACGTCGATCTATCTCGTGATGCCGGTCGGACGCCCTTCGCTGCGGCTCGCGCTGCTCGGCAGCGTCGTCGCGGCCGTGCTGTGGGAAATCACGCGGCACGTGCTCGTGTGGTACTTCGCGACGCTCTCGCAGGTCAGCGTGGTGTATGGCTCGCTGACGACGTCGATCGTCGTGCTGTTCAGCCTCGAAGCACTGGCGACACTGTTGCTGTTCGGCGCGCAGGTCATCTCCGAGTTCGAGCGCTTCGGCCACGACGCCGATACGCCGCCGCGAGGCTTCACCACGGATTGAGCATGCGTGCGCTACAGTGAAGCGCCCCGTCCTCCGTGCCGCCGATGTCCAAGCCCCGTTCCGATGCCGCCTCCCGCGCGGGCTCGTCACGCTCGCCACCGAACGCGCGCGTGGCCGTTTTGACGTGCAGCGCGATGCTCGCCTTCGCCGGCAACTCGCTGCTGTGCCGGCTCGCGCTGAAGGGCACGCAGATCGACGCGGCCACCTTCACGCTGGTGCGCATCGCTTCGGCGGCGCTGTTGCTCGCGGCGATCCTGATGGCGCGCGGCCGTGACCGGCACGCCGAAGCGGCGCGCGCCGGCAGTTGGATGTCCGCGCTCGCGCTGATCGTCTATGCCGCGATGTTTTCCTATGCGTATGTGCGGCTCCCGGCCGGCACCGGCGCGTTGCTGCTTTTCGGCGCCGTGCAGGCGACGATGATCGGCTATGGCCTCGCGACAGGAGACCGGCTCGCACCCGCACAATGGCTCGGGCTGTCGCTCGCGCTCGCCGGGCTCGTCTGGCTCGTGCTGCCGGGACTGACGGCGCCAGACCCGCCGTCGTCGGCGCTCATGATCGCGGCGGGCGTCGGCTGGGGCGTGTACTCTCTGCGCGGGCGCGGCCTCGCCGATCCGGTCGCGGCCACCGCCGGCAACTTCCTGCGCGCGCTGCCGTTCGCGGCGGCGGTTTTCATCGCAGCGCTCGCGCTCCAGCAGGCCCGCTTCGACGCCGCCGGCTTCGGTTACGCCGCGGCCTCCGGTGCGCTGACCTCCGGCCTTGGCTATGTCGTCTGGTATGCAGCGCTCAAAGGCCTCAAGCCCGCGACGGCCGCGACCGTGCAACTGAGCGTACCGGTCATCACGGCGGTCGGCGGCGTGCTGCTGCTCGGCGAAACGCTCGGAGCCCGGCTCGTGACGAGTTCGATTGCCATACTCGGCGGCATCGCACTTGTCGTGATGACCCGACGAAACACCTGAAAGCTCATCGTTACGGTCATCCCGAATGATGAAACTTCGGGAATCCATGTGAACTTTTAACAATTCCGGGCCACGAATGCCCATGCGTCTCGTGAAGCCCGCGAGCCGCACGATTCGTATGTGCGCCAGCTCACATACGCCCGGCGTGGTCCTCTGAAGAATGACGTATGCGGAGCACTCCATTTTTGGGGCTGGAACGAAGCCTGCTATGTAGATTGGCTGGAGATATTTCGTTGTCGTGTCGCGCGATGCGGGACGCCCTGAGCAAAGGGCTTGCCAGACGGTGTCAGATCCACCGGCCCCGATCGAGCGAGATACATTCCGCCGTTTTGTTCGACTGTCCGATGCCGCCAGATCCATGGCGAGACCGGACGGCAGTTGTATTGATCGGCTTATTGATCCGCTAAACGAGCGCCGGCCGGAGCGGCCGGCCCGGCGATGCCGCGTTCCGCGCATGAGTCATCTGCGCTGAACCGGGCGATGGCAGCACCGTTCCTGCTTCGGCTGATTCCGGTGCGAGTGCCCGTCGTCCCGTGCGGATGCCTGACCGGGCGTGCGCGCTGCCATGGCGCCCGCCGTCTGACCCATACGTTCTGGAGAGTGCTGACATGCCTCACCATGCTGAGCTACCCCCCGAGGAGCGTTTCGAGGCCCATCCCGGCCCGGCGAACGATCCGAGCGTCATCAACCTGTCTCCGCCCAAGCCCGACTTCGGCGATGAACCCTCGCCCGTGCGCGCGCCCTTGCGCTTCGGGCGGCTCGCGCTGTGGATGGCGTCCGCGAGTGCCCTCGGCATCGGCGTGCTGGGAACCGTGGGCTACGGCATGTGGTTCAACCACGACCAGCGCGTCTACGCGGAAGCGATGGCGAGCGCGCGCAAGACGCTCGGCATCGAGCAGCCGGTGATCGCCGCGCAAACGCAGTCGGCGGGTGTCGTGGAGGCAACCGGAACCGCGCCCGCCGTGTATGTGGGCAACACGAGCGGCGATGCATCGGCGAACGTGACCGCGACGCCGCTCGACACGGCCTCGCCGTCCACGGATGCGCCGACGACCCTCGCTGCCGCCACCGCCGACGACCCTGCACAGGATGCAGCCGGCACCACGGAACTCGCGACGGCCACCGCGCTTGCCGCGACGCCCCGAAGCACCGCGCCCGCACAAATCGCCGCGGCGACGCGCCGCGCCAACGGCGCCGCGGTCCAGCAAACGGCCCAGACCAGCAGTCGCGCGCCGCAGGCCAATCAGGCCAGCGCGGCGCGCCGGCACAGCGCGCACGCCAAGCCCGAGGGCGGACTGTTTGCGCGCGTCGGCGCGTTCTTTCATCGAGTGAGCTATCGACACAATGTTCCGACCCGTCAGCGAGAGGAGTATTCCCGTCCCTGATGAGACCCTTGCGATGCGTTCCCGGCGCGTACTCGAATACGCGTTCCGGCGGGCGCGCGCGCGGGGGCCGGCGCCGCTCGCAGGCGCCGCGCTGCTATGTCTTCTGATGGGTCTGCTGTTCCTGGCTTTCCAGGTGCGCGCGATCTTCTCCACACAGCTTCAGCAGGAATATGTGGGGCTCGTGCTCGAGGCAGTCGAGCGCGCCGGCGCGGCCCGCGCCACCGCCTTGTCCCTGCAGGATTCGCCCGCCAGCGATCCGCAGCACCGCACCGCCTATCGCGAAGCGCGCCTCGAACTTGCCGCGCGGCTGGCGGCGCTGCATGCGCTCATCTCATCGAGTCCGGAGCCGGCGCCGGCGCTGCCCGCCTCCGTGCTGGCGCCGTCGGCGGCGCTCGGCGAAGCGAGCAGCGCGCTCGATTCCACCTACGCGTACTGGCGCACCGAGCGCGACCGCACGAGCGCCGACGTGCGCGCACGCATCCTGAGCGTGTCACATACGCTGATCGCGCTTTCGGCCATCGTGTTTGGCGTGCTGATTACCGCGCTCGGGATGTATGCCAAGCGCAACCGGCAACTGGTCGGCCTCTCGAACGAGTTCGAGCAGGCTTCGCTGCACGATCCGATGACTGGCCTGCCGAACCGCCGCAAGCTGTTTGCCGCGCTGGAGGAAGCAGCCAGCGAGCGCGCGGACGGCAACGGACGCATCGCGGTGCTGTATATCGATCTCGACGGCTTCAAGCGAGTCAACGACACGCGCGGCCACCGTATCGGCGATGAATTCCTGATCGCGGTATCGCGCCGCTTTCGCCAGGCGGTGCGCGGCAGCGACCTGGTCGCGCGCATTGGCGGCGACGAGTTCGCGCTGCTGGTGCAGTCGTTTTCGAGCGACAGCGAACTGGCCGCCATCGCACAGCGCATCATCGCCTGCGTACACGAGACCGATGCGCAGATGGGCCTGTCGATCGTGCGCGCGAGCATCGGCATCGCCAGCTATCCGGACCGCGTCGACGACTACTGGCGCCTCGTCGCCGCCGCCGACGACACCATGTACACCGTCAAGCGCAACGGCAAGAACGGTTACGCGTTTGCTTCGGCTTCGGCATCAGCTTCGGCGTGAAGCCGAAGCGAAAGCATCAGGCCGCCGCGCGCAAGTCCTCTTCGCCGCCGAGCGCCTCGGTGATGGCCGAGAGCATGCGCGCGAGTTCGCCCGTCATCAGGATGAAGTCGGACTCGAAGCGCTCGTCGTCGTTGGCGGCGGTGGGATCGGCGGCTTCCTTGATGACATCGAGCGCGCTCACGCGCTTGAGCGTCAGCGACGGTGTCAGCACGAACGACACGCGGTCATCCCACGTCATGGCCAGCCGCATGCACTGCTTGCCCGCCTCGATGTGACGGCGCATGTCTTCCGTTTCGAGCGCATGCCCGACGTAACGGACCGTCGCGTTGCCTTCGCCGGTCGAGCGCAGTTCGGTGTCGCGATCGAGCGTGAAGCCGCCGGGCGCGTCGCCCGACAGGAGCCACTCGGTCATCGCGGATACCGGTGAACGCGCTGTGCGCACGCTCGCAAGGGGCAGATCGGTCACCGACTTGACCAGCAGACCGATGATGTCGTCGCACACCGTGGCGGAGGCCGAATCGATCGCGAGCCAGCCGTTGACCGGATCGATCCACACACGCGTATCGCGGCGAATGCTGAAGGCACGCGGCAGCAGTTCGTCGGTGACCTGCTCCTTCAGTTCCTTCATTTGCTTGCGGCCGGGCCTGAAGCCCTGCTGCTCTTCGAGTTCGGCCGCGCGTTCCTTGACGAACTGCGTGACGACCGACGACGGCAACAACTTCTTTTCCGCGCGATACACGATGAGCATCTGGCGGTTCGTCGCATGGACGAGTTCGCCGTCGCCGCGCGGCGCGACCCAGCCGCGCCGTTCGTTCTCGATGCTCGACGCCGCGCTGAACGCGAGCGGCGCGAGCCATTGCTGCAGTTGTTGCGGCGTGACGGACCAGTGAGCGGGAAGACGATGAAGCTGGAGGTTCTTGAACCACATGGCGCGGAATATCGATGAGGGCGATTGCGGGCAACCGGGGGCGACATTCTATACGACGTCTCCGGCACGCAGCAGGCTCGGACGGAAACGCGTATGGTGTCCCCTTCCCTGTCACGCTTTCGATCCCATGGATACTGTCCGTCTGCACCGTGCGCGCGCCGTCGCGCTTGCCGCTGTCTTCTCCGCGCTCGTGCTGGGCGGATGCGCTGCATCGTCATCCAGTGCGCCTGCCTCTTCGCAGGACGCGGCCACGACCTCGCTCGATGCCGCGATCGCCGGCCCGCAACGCAGCGACAAGGCGCGTGCGCGCGATGTGTACCGGCATCCGAAGGAGACGTTGCAATTCTTCGATCTCGCGCCGACGCAGGCGGTGCTGGAGATCGCGCCGGGCGGCGGATGGTACACGGACATACTCGCGCCGTATCTCCACGATGCGGGGCAGTTGTATGAGGCGCAGTATCTCAGCACGTCCGCGGATCTCGCCGCCGAGGACAGCGAAACCGATGCCGCCTACCTTCGCAAGCTCGCCGCCACACCCGCGCTCTATGGCAACGTGAAGGTGGGCACGCTGCACGCGGGACGGTTCATCGGCTTCGACGCGCATGAACGGTTCGCACGCGTGCTCACGTTCCGCAACATCCATAACTGGATCAAGGACGGGCAGGTCGATGCGAATTTCAAGGCCTTCTACGATGCTCTCCAGCATGGCGGCGAACTGGGCGTCGAGGAACACCGCGCGCGACCGGGAACGAGCGTGCAGCGGATGATCGATACGGGCTATGTGACCGAGGCGTTCGTGATCGAACATGCGACAGCCGCCGGCTTTGTGCTCGCCGGACGCAGCGAGGTCAATGCGAATCCACGCGACACGAAGGACTATCCGCACGGCGTATGGTCGTTGCCGCCGACCTTCAAAGGGGGCGATGCCGACCGCGCGCGTTATGCCGGAATCGGCGAATCGGACCGGATGACGCTCAAGTTCGTGAAGCCGTAGCCGAGCCCGCTCATGCGTTTTAAACCGTGCGAAGGACGTGGGCGGCACGACCGGCGTTACACTAGGGACGCCTGAAAACCGATGACAGGCTGAGCGTGCAAGGAGCGATCATGAGTGACTTCGACGGCAACCGCACCTTTCGCGGACTACCGCTGACGCCCGAGCAGGACGCCGAGATCCGGCACTACATCAAGAAGCGAAAGCAGCGCGGCGAAACGTGGGAAACACCCGAACTGGAGGCGATGCTGCAGGACATGCTGGAGCCGCCTCCCGACGACGACATCTTCGCCGACGAGGAAACCGAAGAGGAAACGCGCGGGGTGGCAGAACGCGCATCGGCATTCATCGACGAGGGCATGGACCCGATCGAGAACAGCGAGGAATGGCATGCCGCCATGGAAGCCGAGGCGATGAAGGGGCCGCGCCGCTGATCGGCGTTTCACACGAACAGTTCACTTCATTCATGCACACGGCGCCGAGTCATGCCGGCGCGTTGCATGCTGCACTGCGCGCTCAATGCCTGTGCAACCAGTCGCGCTGCGGATGCGAATCCAGCCAGCGCGGCCGCGGCGTATGGATATGCGGATGCCGGCGATTCATCACGAGCACTGCCGCGATGCACAACAACAGAAGCACACCCGCCATCACGCTGATCATCGGTTCGGTCATCGCAATCTCCTGTCGATCAAGGGGCGATATCTGGCATTCTAGGCCGCGCTGCGCTTGACGGTCCGACTTCTTCACGCACAAGGCCCGCGTGGCCGGGAGCACGCAAAGCGCTTGTGTCCTATAGTGCTTGGCAGGCGAACCGACGACTGGAGACACACATGGCGACATGGAAACCGGATCCGAGCTTCTACCCTTCCCCGCGTCTTGCAGCGAAGGCGCCGCGCGAGACGCTCGCGTACGTGGCGACCTTCGATCCCGAGCGCCGCGCACCCGACAAGATCGCCGTGGTGGATGTCGATCCGGATTCGCCGGACTATACGAAGATCGTCGGCGAAATCGCCATGCCCGATACCGGCGACGAGCTGCATCATTTCGGCTGGAACGCGTGCTCGTCCTGTCTCTGTCCCAACGCGCCGCATCCCCATATGGAGCGGCGCTATCTGGTGGTGCCGGGGCTGCGGTCATCGCGCATCCATATCATCGATACGAAGCCGGATCCGAAGAAGCCCGTCATCGTGAAGACGATCGAGCCCGCGGAGCTCGCCGAAAAAACCGGTTATACGCGGCCGCACACGGTGCATTGCGGGCCGGGTGGAATCTATATCACGGCGCTCGGCAATGCCCAGGGCCAGGCGCCCGGCGGCGTGCTGATGCTCGACCAGCAGAGCTTCGATCCGCTCGGCCGCTGGGAAGTGGAGCGCGGTCCGCAGCAGCTTGCCTACGACGGCTGGTGGCATCTCGGCTACGACACCATGGTCACGAGCGAATGGGGCACGCCGGACACCTTCGAGAACGGCCTCGTGCCCGATTTGCTGCTGGGCGCGAAGTACGGCCGCAAGCTGCATTTCTGGGACTTCACGAAGCGCAAGCATATTCAGGAGATCGATTTTGGGGACGAGTATCAGCTCGTCTTCGAACTGCGTCCCGCGCACGATCCGACCAAGGCCTACGGCTTCGTCAATTGCGTGATCAGTCTGAAGGATCTGTCCTCGTCGATCTGGACCTGGTACCGCGACAAGGACAAGTGGGCGGTCAGGAAAATCATCGAGATTCCCGCCGAGCCCGCCGACGCCAACCAGCTTCCGCCCTTGCTGAAGGGCTTCAATGCGGTGCCGCCGCTTGTTTCGGACATCGATCTGTCGATGGACGACCGCTTCCTTTACGTCTCCTGCTGGGGCACCGGCGACATGCTGCAATACGACGTGTCCGATCCGTTCGCGCCGAAGCTGACGGGCAAGGTGCGCATCGGCGGCGTGGTGTCCCGCGCGACCCATCCGGGCGCGGCCAACGGCGCGCTGAACGGCGGCCCGCAGATGGTCGAGGTGAGCCGCGACGGCCGTCGCGTGTACTTCACGAACTCGCTGTATGGCGCGGTGGATGCGCAGTTCTATCCCGAAGGCATCGACGGCTGGATGGTCAAGCTCGATGCCGGCGCGGATGGCGGACTGTCGGTCGACGAGAAGTTCTTCATCGATTGGCCGAAGGGGCACCGGCCGCATCAGATCCGGCTGCAAGGCGGCGATTGTTCGTCGGACTCGTTCTGCTACCCCTGACACGCCGCGAGCCGCCCGCATGGATTCTGCCTCGCCCGGGCTGCTTCTCACGGCCGCAAGCCTCGGTGCCTTCCACGGGCTCAATCCCGCGATGGGATGGCTCTTCGCCGTCGCGCTCGGCCTCTATGCGAGAAGCCGGCGGGTCGCGCTGGTGTCACTCGTGCCGATTGCGCTCGGGCATGCCGCCTCGGTCGCGCTGGTGCTGGCGGGCGCGCTCACGCTCGGCATGGCAGTGGGCCACGACGTGCTCGCGCGCGGCTGCGGTGCGGTGCTCATCGGCTGGGGCGTGTGGCGGGCCTGGCGCGGGCATCGCGGCAGACCGACGGTCGGCATGCGCACCGGGCTCGCCGGGCTCGCGCTCTGGTCGTTCGTGATGTCGAGCGCGCACGGCGCCGGGCTGATGCTCGTGCCCGCGCTGCTGCCGCTTTGCACCGGCAGGATCTCCGATCGCGCCTACGAAGCGGGCGCGATCGCACTGATGGTGCACACGGGCGCGATGCTTGCCGTGATCGCGCTGATCTCGATGATCGCGATGTCCGTGCAGGCGCGCGGCGGCCTGGGCTTTTTGCGCAGCGGCTGGATCAACATCGATTGGCTCTGGAGTGTGGCGCTCATCGCATGCGGCGCGTGGCTCTTCCTGTAGTCTCCACGTTTTGAAAGCGCCTTGATGCAGGGTGCGATGCGACCGCGCCGGCCGACTCGACGGCATGGCGGCAGGCGGCTTGAGTTCGGCGGGCAACGGCTATCGTGGCCGATTGCGCGGGACAGCGACTCCCGGCACTATCGCCCGGAACGAACAGTGAATATCGCGGCGCGCCACCGGAGCATCAGGCCGATAAAACCACGTGGGGAGTTTTTGATGCGCGAGATTTCATACGAAGAACAAACCGTCAATTCAGGCAATCCGCTCGCTCGTTTCGCCCATCGCACGAGAATGTCGATGGCGATCAATTTGGTCAGCGAACTGTGCCCTGAGCGCGGTACCGTCGCGGATTTTGGCGCGGGACCGGGGCTGTTTCTGCACGCACTCGGTGAAACTCGTCCTGACGTGACGCTCATCGGTCATGACATGTTCATGGCGCCGGCGTTTCCGGAGATCAAGTACGCGGAGTCGCTCAAGTCGGTGGCGGCGAACAGCGTGGACGTGCTGACCGCATTCGAGGTCTGCGAACATCTCTACGATCACGAGCTCGATGCCCTGCTCGACGACGCCTCGCGGATTCTCAAGCCGAACGGTGCATTCGTCATCTCGGTGCCGATCATGTATGGACTCGCGATCGGACCGAAAGTCTCGAACTGGATGATCCGCAGCCGCTCGTTGCAGTCCGAGTATTCTCCGGCTGAGTTCTTCAAGGCGATGGTCGGGATTCGCGTGAGCCGGCCCGAGAATCCGCGCACGACGCACAAGGGCTTCGACTTCCGCGAATTGCGCGATGTCGTCAGCAAGCGCTTCCGGATCGATGCGACTCAGCTCAGTCCGCTGCCCATCGCGCCGTGGTGGATGAGCTCGCAGTTCTTCATGACCTGCAGGCCGAAGGGCAAGAACTGAGAGACTGTGCGCGGGCGAGCTGCGTGGTCGCGCTAACGTAGGGATCGGAAGTGAGGAAGCGCCGGGTCTTTGAGATCATCAGGGGTCCGGCGTTTTGCGTTTTGAATGCTTGATGCTGAATGCCAGGCGGTATTTTGCATGCATCGTGCGGCATGCATCACAAGGAGTTCAGAGCGCGGCATGCAGAGCGCGGAAAGCAAAGAGCCGAGTGCAGCGGATCCAGCTTGACGACCCGTCGCCGTTCCTCTCATCGCGTTGCATCGTTGCCGCCCAATGGCATTTTGCCTTTTGCATGCATGATTCCATCCGGCCGAACGCATGCAAAATGCCGTATCACTCGCGCCGCGATAACTCGTCCGTGCCCGGCAGATCGGCGGCGCTCCAGCCGCCGCCAAGCGCCTTGATCAGCGCGACGCTCGCCGACATCCTGCGCCGCTCGATGCGCACCGCCGCCCGCTGATCCGACAACACGATCGCCTGCGTCACCACCACGCTCAGATACGTGATCGCGCCGTTCTCATAGCGATTTCCAACCTTCGCAAGCGCGCGTTGCGCGGCGTCGACGGCATCGCGTTGCGCGGCGCTCTCGCGGCGCAAGACGTCAAGCGCGTTGAGGTTGTCTTCGACCTGACCGAAGGCCGAGAGCACCGTCTGCCGATAATCCGCGACGCTCTCGTCATAAGCGGCGCGCGCAGCATCGCGCGCCGCGGCGCGGCCGCCGAAATCGAGCACGGTAAATGCGAGTTGCGGCCCGAGCGACCAGAAACGGCTCGGCGCCTCGATCCACGAACTGAAGTGAGTGGCTTCCAGTCCGCCCGTCGCGGCGAGCAACAGGTTCGGAAAGAACGCCGCCGTGGCCACGCCAACGCGCGCATTCGCGTCCGCGACACGCCGCTCTGCCGCCGCAATATCCGGCCGGCGTTCCAGCAAGGCAGAGGGCACGCTGAGCGGCAGCGCGTTCAGCGCAGCCGATGGCCGAGGCGCATGCCCTTCGTTGAGCGGATCGACGTCGAGCGCAAAACTCGAAGGCGGCTCGCCGACGAGAATGGCGATAGCGTTGACGAGGCTCGCGCGCGTCGTCTCCAGGTCGATCAACTGCGCCTGCGTCGAACGAAGCTGTTCCTCCGCCTGCGCCACGTCGGACTCGGCCGCGACGCCGCCGGCGAAACGGTCGCGCGTCAAGGCCAGCGCCTTGTCGTAGGCCTGCAGCGTCGCCTGCAAGAGCCGCTCTTCCTCCACCGTGCCGCGCAGATCGAAATAGTTGGTGGCGAGCTCGGCCTGCATCGACAGGATGGCGCCCTGGAGGTCTGCCGCGCTCGCTTGCGCCTCGGCCCGGCCGCCTTCGACGGCGCGCGAGATGCGCCCCCACAGATCAGGCTCCCAGGAGATCTGGGCATCGACGAGATAGTCCGGCACCGTCACGCCCGCGCTCGACTTGTACAGCACGTTGGACGACGCACGCGACTGATTGAATGCCGCATTCGTGGTGACCGTCGGGAAGTAGGCCGAGCGGGTCTGCGCCACGGCGGCACGCGCCCTGCGATAGCGCGCCGCCGCCGCGGCCACGGTCTGGTTCGCTCCCGCGACGCGTTCTTCGAGCGCGTTCAACTGCGGATCGCCATAGACTTCCCACCATGCCGCACGCGGCGTGGTGTCGGCGGGCCGGGCGGGTTTCCAGTCCTGCGCGGCCGTTGCCGATGCCGGAACGTCCGACGCAATCTGCGTTTTGTATGCAACCGGCATCGCGACGTCCGGACGGACATAGTCGGGACCCGCTGCGCACCCTGACAGCACCGCCGCTGCGAGCCATGCGATCGGCCTGCCTCGCCGAAGAATGAATGCAGCCCGCGTCACGACTCGCTTCCTTCCGGTTTCGCCGCGCCCCCGCGCGGTCCCTGCGGCGCGCCGCCATGCGTGCGGCCGATGCGCACCGCAGTCCCGTCGATGATCGAATCTGGCGGATTCACGATCACGCGTTCATCGCCCTTCAGTCCCGACGCAATGGCTACCCGCGTGCCGTAGTCCGTACCGAGCGTGACCGGCAACAGCTTGACGCGATCGTTGGCATCGACACTCGCGGCATGCACGCCATCGGGACGGAACAGCAACGCATTGCCCGGCAGCGTGTACGAAGGCGTCGCGCTCGTCAGCTTGAAACGCACCTGCGCATAGGCGCCCGCAAGCAGTTCGCCGGTCGGGTTCTTGACATCGACTTCGACGCGCATCGTGCGTGCAACCGGATCGACGGCGCCGGCCGTCCGCACAGTCACGCCTTCGAACTTGCGGTTGCGATCTTCGTTGAGCAGCAGCTCGGCGGGCAGGCCCACCGTGACCATGCGCGCATAGGCTTGCGGCACATCGACGAACACCCGCAGCGCCGACGCATCCTGAATGTGGAACAGCTCTCGTCCGGCCGCACCGCTGCCCGCATCGATCAGCTGCCCGACATCCGTGTTGCGCGCGGTCACTACGCCATCGAAAGGCGCATAGATCTTCTGGAACGACACAAGCTGTTCGAGCCGCGACACGTTGGCTTGCGCGGCATTGAACGCGGCTTCCTTGGCGAGCATGTCGCCGTTCTTCTCATCCGTCTCCTGGCGCGATACCGAGTTGTTCTTGAGCATCTGCGTCCAGCGCTCGGCCGTGGTCTTCGAGAGCAGATAGTTGGCCCGTGCGGTCTGCGCATCGGCGCGCGCCTGGCGCAACTGGTCGTTGATCTCGGGTGCATCGATCTCGGCGAGCAACTGCCCCTTCTTCACCCGGGTGCCGATGTCCACGGTCCAGCGCTTCAGATAGCCGTTGGTGCGCGCGAAGATTGGAGCGTCGGAGAACGCGCGGATATCGCCTGCCAGCACCAGGTCCTGCGAGGCCTTCATGCGCGCCGGCTTGATCACCTCGACCGTCTGCACGCTGTGCTCGCTCGCATCGCGCTCCAGCTCCGCATGCGCAGCATGGCGCGAAACGATGCCCTGCGCGACGAGCGCGACGACCACCACGAGCGCGGCCACGAGCCACCAGCGCCCGCGCTTCGGCTTGTCGGATCGTTGCGACACCTGCTCTTCCATGCTCACTCCGCCTGCGGATCGTTGGTTTCAATGCCCGGCGCGCGCGCCGCCGCGCCCGGTCCCTTGCCGCGCGCTTCCATGCGCTGATAGATCATCGAGAACACGACCGGCACGAAGAACAGCGTGGCGACGGTGCCCACCATCAACCCGCCGATCACCGCGCGTCCAAGCGGCGCATTCTGCTCGCCGCCCTCGCCGAGTCCGATCGCCATCGGCACCATGCCGATCATCATCGCGGCGGCCGTCATCAGCACCGGACGAAAGCGCGTATAGCCTGCTTCCAGCGCCGAGCGCAACGCATCGCCATGCTCAGCGAGCGCGCCGCGCGCGAAGCTCACCACGAGGATGCTGTTGGCCGTCGCGATGCCGATGCACATGATCGCGCCCGTCAACGCGGGAATGGAGAGCGTCGTGTGCGTGAGGAACAGCATCCACACGATGCCCGCCAGCGCGCCCGGCAAGGCCGTGATGATGATGAACGGATCAAGCCATGACTGGAAGTTCACGACGATCAGCAGATAGACCAGCACGACCGCGAGGATGAGCCCGAACGCGAGACCCGAGAATGAGCTGTTCATGGTTTCGACCTGCCCGCGCATTTCGATCGACGAGCCCTTGGGCAACTCGCCGCGCGCGTCGTCGAGGATGCGCTGCACGTCATCCGATACTGCGCCGAGGTCGCGCCGCTCGGTGGTTGCATAGAGATTGATGGTGGTCTGCGCGTTGTAGTGATACACGACGGCATCGCGCGCGCCCCGCGACAGCGAGGCAAGCGCGCCGAGAATATTGGTCTTGCCGCTCGCCGACGTGACCGGTATGTTCGCGACCGACTGCAGCGAATTCATGTCGTACTGCGGCGCCGTCGTGATGACCTGATAGCTCACGCCGTTGACGGGATTGAGCCAGAACGTGGGCGTCGTCTGCTGGCTGCCCGAGAGCGTGATGAGCAGGTTGTTGGCGACATCGCGTTGCGTGAAGCCGGCTTGAAGGGCCTTCGTGCGGTCCACTTCGACATTGATCGACGGCAGGTCGGAAGGCTGCTGGATGCGCGCATCGACGAGCCCCGGCACGCGGCGGATCTTCTCCAGCAAGCGGTTCGCGAGCGCGCGATTGGCATGCACGTCACGCCCGGTGATCGCGATATCGATCGGCGCGGGGACGCCGAAGTTGAGGATCTGGCTCACGATATCGGCGGGCAGGAACGAGAACGCCACGCCTGGAAACTCCTGCGGCAGGCGCTTGCGCAGTTCGCGGATATAGCCTTCGGTCGGCGCGTGATCCTCGTTGAGGCTGATGAGCACGTCGGAATCCGCGGAGCTGATGGTGCCCGTGTTGCTGTACGAGAGATTGATGCCCGATACCGGCAGGCCCATGTTGTCGATGATCGAACGGAGCTCGCCGCGTGGAATCAGTTGCCGGATACGGGCATCGACACGATCGGTCAGCGCCGCGGTTTCCTCGATACGCGTGCCGGTCTTCGTGCGCATGTGCAGCGCGATCACGCCGGAATCGACGGACGGGAAGAAGTCGCGCCCGAGGAACGGCGCAAGCCCGAGCGACAGCAGACAGCACAGCAGGAACAATGAAGCGAAGCGTCCGGGATGTGCGAGTTGCGCTTCGAGAAAACGTCGATAACGGCCGCGCACTGCCTCGAAGCGGCGCTCGAAGCCGAGATGAATGCGCACGAAGGGATTGCGTGAGCCCTTCATCGATTCGACATCGCCGCCCATGTGTTCATGATGACGCAGCAGATACTTGGCCAGCGTCGGGATCAACGTGCGCGAGAAAAAGTACGAAGCCAGCATTGCGAAGACGACGGCTTCGGCCATTGGCACGAAGAGATAATGCGCGACGCCCGTCAGCAGGAACATCGGAATGAAGACGATGCAGATGGAGAGGGTCGAGACGAGCGTCGGCACGGCGATCTGCTGCGCGCCATCGAGAATGGCTTCTTCCAGCGCCTTGCCCTGTTCAAGGTTCTGGCTGATGTTCTCGATGGCGACAGTCGCATCGTCGACGAGAATGCCGACTGCGAGCGCCAATCCGCCCAGCGTCATGATGTTGATGGTCTGGCCGATCGCGGATAGCGCGACGATCGACGTCAGCATCGACAGCGGAATAGAGATCGCGATGATCAGCGTGGCGCGCCAGCTGCCGAGGAAAAGCAGCACCATCAGCGCGGTGAGTCCCGCCGCGATCACCGCTTCGCGCAACACGCCCGACACCGACGCGCGCACGAACAGCGACTGGTCCGCGACCGGTTCGATCTTCAGCGATTCAGGCACCATGCCCCGCAAGGTCGGCAGCAGGTTCTTCACCCGCGCGACGATATCCAGTGTCGATGCATTGCCGCTCTTGTTGATCGTGAGGAGCGATGCGCGCGTACCGTCCACGCGCACGATGTTGGTCTGCGGCTGAAAACCGTCGCGCACGTGCGCCACGTCGCGGATATAGATCGTGCCGGCCGGTCCCGTGCGGATGGGGATGTCGTTGAGGCCTTCGATCGAACCCGGACTCGCATTCAGCCCGACCGAATATTCCATCGATCCTATCTTCGTGGTGCCGGTCGGCAGGATCAGGTTCTGCGCGCTGATGGCATTGACGACGTCGGTCGGCGCGAGGTTCTTCGCCTGCAGCTTGTTCGAATCGATATCGACCATGATCTGGCGCTGCTTGCCGCCATAGGGCAACGGCACGGATGCGCCCTGCACCGTCGCGAGCTGCGTCTTCAGGAAGCTGTTGCCGAAGTCGTAGAGCTGCTGCTCGGTGAGTTCGGACGACGACAGCGCGAGCCGCAGGATCGGCACCGTGGAAGCGTTGAAGCGCAGGATGTTCGGTGGCGTGATGCCCGGCGGCAGCGAGCGCAACTGGGTTTGCGAGAGCGCGGTGATCTCGGCGATGGCTTCATCGACGTTCGCACCCGGCTGGAAGTAGATGCGGATGACCGCGATGCCGGGCAAGGATTCCGACTCGATATGCTCGATGTCGTTCACGGCCACCGACAGCCCGCGCTCGTAATTCAGCGTGATGCGGCGTTCCATCTGATCGGGCGGCAGACCCGTATAGGACCAGATGACACTGACGACCGGAATGTCGATGTTGGGAAAGATATCGGTCGGCGTGCGCAGGATGACGAGCGGACCGATGATCAGCAGAAGCAGCGACAGGACGATGAAGGTGTACGGGCGCTTGAGCGCGAGTCTGACGATCCACATCGAAGTTCCGCTTGCCCCGTTTGGTGTTCGTTATTCGAATCGTTGGATTGCCCGACATGACCGGGCAAGAACATTCGCTACGATGACACAATTGAAGCTTACAAAACAATTTGCGCAAACGCTTGCGAGGGTTTATGCGGAAGGTTTTCTGCTGACGAATGAGCGATTGCGCCGTTCATGGCGGCGTGGCCCTGTTGTTTGATGGCGATTGGCTTGCCGGCTTTGTGCGCTACGGCGATCTATGCCGACGAACGCGGGCGTCGCAAGTCTAGCGGGACACCGACCGGCGATTAAGCACCGCTTTGAAGAATAATCTTTACACGTCATGCAACAGAGCATTATTCAAGCTTGCAGCCAAGGAGTTCTTTAGCCTTCCAACGCCGTTCCCGTAGGGCGCCGCGGTAAAACTTTGCATGGCGCACAAGCTCTTCATTGCGATTATTCCCGTCTCGGCAAAGATCAATCAACAGATAAGAGAATGATCTTCGTCAGGCCCGTCTTTAAACTCCGTTCCAAGCTGCTTGAGAAGAACGGCAGCATCATCAGACATCCGAATCGGAGTTACCTATCATGAAGACGCTCGTTTCCGCCCTTGCTGTTGCTGCCGCCCTCGCTGTTCCCGCCCTGTCGTTTGCCCAGCAAGCCGATGCGCCCCTTTCGCGCGCCCAGGTCCGTGCCGAGCTGGCCCAGTTGCAGCAAGCTGGCTACAACCCGAACATCAGCGATCCGTCGTACCCGCAAAACATTCAGGCTGCCGAAGCTCGCGTGAGCACGCAGACGAGCGATTACGGTTCGGTGGCGGCAGGGTCGTCGCAGTCGGGTCGTACAGCCGGCGCACAGCCGCGCGCACTTGGCGCGTATTTCGGTCAGTAATAGCGTCGACGGGCGGTCCGATCATCCGGAATCGCCCTCCTCCGTCCAATCCACATGGCGGCAAGCGCAAAGAGCGACATCTTTCGATGTCGCTCTTTTATTTTGCATGCGTGATGCAAAATGCCCATCTGCATTAATGATGCTGCATGCAAAACGCAAACGCGTGCGATCACGTTTTGCTGCATTCGCGCTCATGCGGCAAGCCGTGCTTCGATACGCGCGGTATCCATCAATTCGCGGGAATAGTCACCACCGGCGACTTCGAGGTGTCCGTCACCTCCGCGAGCGCCATCAGGTTCTGCACCACCGTGAACGCGTATTTCGAATCGAAGTCGCCGCGGTCAATCCAATAAGAAGACTCGTCGTAGAGCACGCTCACATACGCATCCTTCGGCGGCTTCTCTCCCGTCTTCACCACGATGGTCGGCCGCGTTTCACCGCCGATCAGCCCGATCGTCGGCATGGTCGCGCCATTGCCTACCTGCTCGTTCGGCACGGCGATCTGCGCGCCGAGATCGGTCAGGATGCCGAGCACCGAGCGCGTGACCATCGGAATCCGGTCGTGATCCGCTGATTGCCCGTAGACGATCTCGTAGGTCTTCATCTTCGGCGACAGATGCAGGAGCTTGCGCACGAGCGCCAAGTCGTCGGTGACCTGCTTGCTGTCGCCGCTTCGCGTCGCACCGAGCGTGATGAACACGCCGCTCTTGTCCGCATCGTTGATCCGGCTGGTGCCCTTGGCCGTCTTGTCGTCCTTGCCGTTGTCCGTATTGCGCGACTCGACGTTCAACTCACCCGCCAGTTGCAGACGGCGCAGCGCCTGGAGCAACAGGAAGAATTGCGGCGAGCCCGACGAATTCGGCCCGCCCAGCGCCGTGCCGTTCTGCAAACCCGCAATCGACTGCGCGGTGATGCGCAGCAGCAGGTCGATCGGAATCCCGCTTTCCGCGAGCGGCATGACGAGCGTCGGCGACAGCGGCCGGATATACGCGCTTGCGTAGGCATCGCCGGTGGTCGGCGTGAACGTGAAAGTGGGATGGTTCGAGTAGGACACGCTGCCGGTCGCCTGCGCGTAGTTCGGCTGGGCGCCGGAGCCGGCGTTCAGGATCGCGCCGCCGGTGGCATCGAAGGTATATGCCGCGATGATGCTGCTCACTGTGAGAAACGAAGGCGCATCGGCGAAGCGCAATCCGACAATCGCTGCAAGAATTTCACGTTTTTTTGCGTCGCCGAGCGCGCGAGCGTAGTCGACCTGATCGGCCTTGAGGCGGCCCGGTCCGATGCCCGCGCAACCTGCTGCGAGTACGGAAGCGGAGAGAATGGCGATCGATAGCGCTTTCCTTGTCATGGGTCTCAATGAAGGTGAAAGGGAGGATCGACGGCGTACCGCCGCGGAGCACCCGGGCGGCGGCCGCAAATTTCATACCTTTACCTGCAAATAAAAAGTGGAACGCGTTGCAAAAAAAAAGCGTGCGAACGCGGTCCGGCGCGTTGCACGCCGGTTTTCCGGCAAGCCTGGCGGCCTGCCTCCGATCATCGATCGCTCATGCGTCCGGAGCGGGAAGCGCCTGATCCGCCGACGGTGTTTGCAACGGACCTGGAGTTTGCGCACGGTCCTGACGCACCGGCGTCCGGCCAATATTGCGCGCCGCTTCCCGATGCTCCGCGACGAGCGCATCGAGGCGGTCCTGTGCGAGTCGCGGTCCGTCATCGCGCGCGAATGCGGATGCGCCCGGTATCGCCAGCATGACCGATGCAACAATCAGCGCCGCGCCGAAAGGCTTGCTTTTCATGATTCACCCCGCAGGAGCGCGGCCTTTCATCCGGCCGCAGGCTCAGGATCGCACAAGGCCGCGCAGCGCGCGCGGCATCCCTGCCATGCAGCGCGCAGACATGCCACGCTTATCCGCCAAAATGCAGTGCTTCGGTGCATGAAGCCCGCTTTACATGCTTCGCGTGCTTGCACATGGCGCCGCCGTTTCCTATTCCTTACATCGGGGCGTCGAATTGTCATACCGGCGCCATCGAGTCAGGATCACTGGAGATCTGCGTTCATGAACCTCGCCATCTTCTTCGACGGCACGTGGAACGAACCCAACGATCGCACCAACGCCTATCTGCTCTACAAGCTCGCGCCGGAAACCGATCAGCAGGAAACCTTCTACGTGCCGGGCGTCGGCACGCAGGGCAAGGGCCTGTTTGCGCTCGCCGACAAATTTCTGGGCGGCGCCTTCGGCGACGGCCTCAGCCAGAACATCAAGAGCGGCTACGCATGGCTGTGTCAGCGTTACCGGCCCGAGGCGAAGATCTATATCCTCGGCTTCAGCCGCGGCGCCTATTCCGCGCGCAGCCTGGCGGGACTCATCCGCAAATGCGGCCTCACCAACGGCTGGGACGCAGACTCGATCGATCAGGCCTACGGCATCTATCGCGATCGCGATGTCGGGGCGTCGGCTGAATCGGTCGTCGCCTTCCGCAAGCAGTTTTCGCGCGAGGTGGATGTCGAGTTCATCGGTGTGTGGGATACCGTCGGCGAACTCGGCATCCCGCTGGACGGCCTGCCGGTCCCGGGTTTCTCGAGTTACTACCGGTTCCACGACACCACGCTTTCGAACAGCACGAAGGCGGCTTATCACGCGATCGCAGCGAACGAATTCCGCTCGCTCTATAAGCCGACCTTGTGGACCCCCGGCGAGGAAGCGCGTGGTGACTTGCCGCTCGAACAGCGCTGGTTTGCGGGCGCGCATGCGAATGTCGGCGGCGGCTATCTCAGTCCGCCACGCTCGCCCGCGGATCTGCTGCCGCTGATTCCGGCCGAATGGCTGCGCCAGAAAGCCGCCGCGCGCGGTCTTGCCATCGACGGTCCCATCCAGATTCCGCCGCTCGCCTACGATTCACAGCCCATCGATTCGTACACCGAGTTCACCGCGCACCACCCGTTCCTCAAGGCAGTCTGCAAGGAGGAGCCGCGCACCGCCGGTCAGGCGCTGAACGAAACGATCGATCCGAGTCTCGTCGCGCGGCTGAAGGATCCGGGCTTTCTCAGCGCGTATCCGGGGTTCGTCACGCAACTGAAGGCGCTTACTGTCGGCACATGAACGCGTTATACCCCATGTGCAATGCGTAAGTCGATACGCACGCCATGCGCCGATAGTTGCAATCGCAATCATCTGCGCGCCTGGCCGGCAATACGTCCGTCCGCAGCCCATGCTCCGCCCGGACACGAGGAGACCGGAATGAGCATATCCACGACAGCGGAACGCGCTGCGCACCCTTCCAGCACTCAGGAAGACGCGGAAGACGAAGCCGGCAGCGGTCAGCCGGGTCCGCGCGTCGCCGACGATTTTGCTGAGTGCGTATCGCTCATCTCGCATGCGGCCGCAAGTGGCACGGTGTTGACGAAGCCCGACGTCGACGCCGTACGCCGCGCGCGCGAGGCGTTCGATCAAGGCGTATGGGATCGCACGATTGGCGGCGCGTTCTACGAGGCGATGATCCGCATTGCCGCCTCGGTGCACTATCCCGGACGACGCATCGCCAGCGATCTCGACCACTGCCGCGACCTGATTTCGTACGGCGCGCAGAACGGCAAGCTGCTCGACGAGCACGATGTCGAAGCCATCGCGAAAGCGCGCGCGGCGCAGGGAGAGCACGCGTGGGACGCGGGCATCGAGAGCGCGTTCTACGCCGCCATGAGCCGCATCGCCCATGCAGTCGCGCCGGTCGTCGCGGAGACGGCGGGCGACGAGGCGCGGCACGGCGCGCGCCGTGCGATCCGCATCTACACGTATTCGGCGATCGCGCTGACGGTGTTCGTCGTGTCCCTGTCGTGTCTGTTGTTCGTCGCCAATCAGGTCGCCACGGACATCGCCACGGTCGTCAAAAGCAACGACGCCGCCGCGCTGACGCTGCACAACCAGTTGCAGGCCCATGCCGTGGCGATCGGCGACGCCGAGAAAAAGCACGACGCCGATGCCGTCATCGCGTTGCAGAACTCGCAACCCGCGCTGCAGATCAAGGAGGAACTGCAGAACTTCGCGACCAATAATCGCCAGTTGTTCGCGGACGTATCGCGCATCAGCGCCTTCACGACGAGTCTCGGGCTCGGCGCGATCCGCAGCCCCTACAAGGCGCCCTGCGACGCCCAGGAAAGCGTGCTCAATTTTCAGGGCGCTTATCGCACTTCGCATTCACCGCGCTATTTCTCCGGCAAGACCCAAAGCGGCGACTGGCAATGCAATCCGGATGTCGCGCGCAAGGTGCTCGAAATCACGCTGCCGCTGCTCGCCAGGCCGAACGCGGAGCCCGGCGACAGCCATCCGCCCAGCGACCTCGACGCCGTTCAGCAAGGCTTCCAGAAAATCGCCGTCTATCAGGACATTCGCGCGATGGCGCTCTATGCAAACGACATCATCCTGTCGATCGTCGGCGCGGTCACCGGCTTCATGTTGCCGGTGCTCTATGCATGGCTTGGCGCGTGCGCGGCGATCCTGCGCCAGCTGTCGGCCGAATCCGCGGCCAGCACCTTCCATCCCGAGCATTCGAAAGTGGCGAACCGGGCGCATGTGACGAGCGCGGTGATCGTGGGGATATCGATCGGGCTGTTCAGCGGCTTGCTCGAAGGCGGCAAGAATATCTCGCCGCTCGCCATCGCGTTCATTGCGGGTTATGCGTCCGACAAATTCTTCTACTTCGTCGATCGTCTGGTGGGCGCGATGTTCCCGCCGCGCGTCGATCATGTGGATCACGCCGCGCGTCGTCCCCCCGGCGCGTCGAAGGACACGGCGAAGACGCTTCGGTCAGGCTCCTGAACGCGCGCCGCAGCGTTCAAAGACTCAGAACAGATGCGGCGGACGGGGTTCGGTCATCTCGCGCGGAAAGGTCTCGTCGAGTTCGAACTCGATGCCCGGATAGTCCTGCAAGCGTCCGCTGACTTCGGTTTCGCGCTCGCTGGTGAAGAGGCCATCGAGGAAGTCGAACGACAGGTGTTCGACCAGTGCCTTCAACGCCAGCTCGGCGCTGCGCTTCGGCTCCGTGACGATATCGCCCGAATCCGTGCGCGCGCAAAAGGCGCCGTTCTTTGCTTCCATCGCGCCGATGTCGATCACCTTGCCATCCACGTTCTGCGCCAGCACGCGCTGTTCGACCGCGAACAACCTGAAGGGACGCGCGAGGCCGGCGGGAGCATCGGCGCCGGATGACGAGTCTGAGCGATTGGACATGATTCAATTCTCCATGGCTGCATTGGTGAGATGCGGTCAGCAAGGCCTGCGCCCGCCGGTGCATCGGATCAGTATGGAGAAGCATAAAAAAAACCGGACGCACGAGGCGTCCGGTTTTGCAACGATCCGCGGCACGCGGCCGCGAAATATTGCTTAGAAGCGGTGGATGATACCCACGCCCGCCGCGAACTGGCTGCGCGAGGACGACGGGGCGCCCTGGAAGCCGTCGCCGATCGATGCAGTCGCGTTGATCTGGCGGTTGACCGCGCCCGTCGGCGTGAACACCGGCGTGCCCAGCGTGCGGCCATTCGCGCGCTGGAACGCTTCCAGTGCGTACAGGCCCGTGCGCTTCGACAGCGAGTAGTACTGGGACAGGTTGAACTGGTGGTACGACGCTGCATCGTCGATGCCGTTCGCCTTGCTGGCCCACGTGTAGCTGTAGCCTGCCGCGAAGTCCCATGCCGTCGTTGCCTTCCAGTGCAGCACGGTGCCCGCCGTGTTGAAGATGGCCGTATCGGTGAACTTCGAGTTGATGCCCGGGATGTACTGAACGTTCGTGTACGTCGCCGAGACATCCCACGCGCTGTTGAAGGTGTAGCCGAAGCCCACCGCGAAGCGGTTCTGCGCCTGCGCGCCCTGGTAGCCGTTGGTCACCGCCGACACGCCCGACTGACCGCCGGTGTTGGTCGTCGAGTCCGCGCCGTACACGCCGCCGCCGTTGGTCGAGTTGTTGATGCGCGTGAACGCCACCGCGCCGCCGATCGGGCCTTGCTGATACTGGATCGCAGCCGACCACGTGGAGCCCTGGTAGGCGCTGTCAGGCACGCCTGCGAGCGAGTACGAACCGCTCACCGTGAAGCCATACAGCTTCGGCGACGTATAGACGATCGAGTTGTTCGCGCGGTAGATCGTGTCGAGTTCGTCCAGATCGCCCGGGTGCGCGCCGAAATAGCCGGTCAGCCAGTTGGTCGGGCTGTACGGCGACATCAGCGTGTAGTACGAGGTGTATTGACGGCCCAGCGTGAGGGTACCGTAGCCCGGGTTCGTCAGACCGACCCATGCCTGGCGGCCGAACATGGCGTTGGTGTACTGCTGGCCGCCGGTGTTGATGTTGAAGCCCGATTCCAGCTGGAAGATGGCCTTGTTGCCGCCGCCCAGATCTTCAGCGCCCTTCAGGCCGAAGCGGCTGCCTGCCCAGATGCCCGACGCCATCTTGACGTTGGAGCGGCCGCCGCTGTTCGAACCCAGCGACGTCTGGCTGCTTTGATAGACGATCGAATCGTCGACGATACCGTAGAGCGTGACGCTGCTCTGGGCAAAGGCCGGTGCCGCGGCCGCGAATGTCGTGGCTGCGACGGCAGCGGCCTGGGTCAGCGCAAAACGCTTCATTTTTTATCTCCTCATGCAATGGGCTGAACTTGTGTCGTCGACTTGTGGAACCGGTGCCGCCGAAGCGGCTTGACGTGTATCAAGTCGTAACTTTTATCGACGGGAAGTGTATGGCTTACAGACAGAATGCGAAAGGACGTCACACTTTGTTGTCGTTTTTTTTCACTGTCTGGTTAACCAGAATTTCCGCAAGCTGCGTTTGGCGGCATCCGGTCGCGAAACTGACGAATGCCTGACGCCAGCATGGCTTCGGAGCGGAGTTTGCACGAAACGAACGATCGCACGGCGGCACGGCCGGATCGTCTGAACAGTCGATGGCGCGGGGATGCAAGGAAAGTTGGAAAGCCTGAAAAGGCCGTGCGCCTTGAGTCTGGCGCGAGGGAAGCGCGGTGCGGGTCAGCCGACCCGCCGCGTCAGGTTGAAATTACTTCCATAAAGCAAATGGCTTTCGGCTCAGCGTCACGCCACTGCGAACCGAAAGCATCAAGAATGCATTATGCCAGCGCCCGGGAGCGGCGCTGGCGGTGATCCTGGCACCGCTCAGGGTTCGATTTTCGTGCGCAGCTCGCGCGCGGTTTCCAGGAGCCCTTCATAGCCCGAGCGGGCATGCGCGGGAAGATCGGGGTCGCCGACGAGTGTGCCGAGTGTCTCGATGATGCTGTACAGGATGCCCTTCGCCGCGCCCGCGGCCATCTTGCCGGCGGCGTAGGACTGATCGACATGCGAGATCGCGGCGTCGAAATGCTCGACGTCAGGATGTGCATCGTCGATCTGCGGAGCGTCGCTGCGCGGCTCGGTCGGGTCGTTGTTCATGATGGATGTCCTCCGTGCTTGAATGTTCGCCTGCTGTCGATGGACTCTCTTCTGTCTCTGTATAACGCCGCGCCGCGCCCCGCGCAATCGAGAGCGCTCCGCAGTAAGTCCGCTCACGAAGCTCGCTTATGAAGCCGGCAGCTCCTGCACCGGCTGGATGAAATGGACGCGGCGCATCTCGCCGCCGCCGCGACCGGTGCCGTGCGGAACCCCTTGCTCCGACAGCAGCGCGCGCAGATCCAGGATCACCGGAAACACCTCGTGGTTGTGATCCGCGCCCTGCCGGTCATGCGCTTCCTGTTCACGCTCGACGATCCACCGGTCCTCCGTAAAAATGCGCTCGGTAAACCAGACCAGCAGCGGCCACGCGGCGTCGAGCACCAGCGGCAGCTTAGGGCGGCGGATGGACAACAGGCCGAAGGTGCGGTTGGTGCGCTGCTCGGCGTCGAGCGGCACATAGGCGATCCACAGATCCATCACCATGGTTTCGTCCTTGGTGCGGATCTTGAGCGTCTGCCACGGGTACTCGGTGCGGACCGTCATGACGTCCTTGTTCGAGTCGTCCGGTTTCGCGCCGCGCTTCTGGCTGAACACCAGCGCCTCGCCGATCGGCTGCTTGCCCGCCTCCCGCGCGAACACATAATCGACCTCGATCCAGTCATCTCCGCGACGCCGTCCGAGCGAACGCGCGCGCATGCTGCCCATCTGCCGGCGATGCAGGAACTGATGGTTCATGTCCATCAGGTTTTCGTGCATGAAGGTGTAGTGGCACTTCACATCGCCGCCGAAACGGCGTGTCTTGTAGGCGCGATCATCGGCGGAACCGAGCTCGGGGAACTTCGCTTGCGGGGCGAGCGCCGGGTCGCCGGTGAACACGAAGATGAGCCCCGCCGCCTCGCGGCACGGATAGGCGCGCACGCCGTTGGGCAGGCGCTCGCGGCCAAGATAGGGAATGTCGGTGCAGCGGCCGGTGCAATCGTAGGTCCAGCCGTGATAGCAGCAACGGATCGACTCGCCGTCGACGACGCCCGCCGACAGCGGCACCTGCCGATGCGCGCAGCGGTCTTCGAGCGCGAACACCTGGCCCGATTCGGTACGCACGAGCACGATCGGATCGCCGGCGAACGTCACGCCATGCGCGCGGCCGCGCTTCACCTCGCGCGACCACGCGAGCGGATACCAGTTGTCTGGATGGATGTCGACGCGGCGCAGATCGCGCGTCGGTCTTGCGGGTGTATCGGTGGAACCGGCTTCCTGCTCGCCTTGCGGCAACGCTGCGTGCATGTACGACGCCTCCGGGAAAGGGAGATCGGATTGAGCGCCCCGGGCGACTGCGGCGCAATGAACGACCATTCGCAGTCTACACGGCGATGTCGGTTTCGGCGCGTGCAAGCTTGTCCTAAATCAAGCCGATGGCTACGCGTCCCGCCCCGCGTTCCCGAGGTGCGCATACAGGTGATCGATCAGCGCCCGCACCTTCGGTGGCAGGAAGCGGTTCGGCGGATACAGCAGCCACACCGGGCCCTGATACGCGCGCACCTGGATCTCCCAATCGGCCAGGACGGGCTGCACGCTGGCGGCGGCGAGCGCATCGCGGGCCGCGAATTCCGGCAGCGCCGCGATGCCGAGCCCTCGTTCCGCCGCCTCCAGCCGCGCGCCCGCGTGATTCGCGAGGTAGCGGCCGTGCACCGTGACCGTCGCCGTCTCGGCGTTCTCTCCGGCCGCGTGGGTCGCGTGCCGGGTGAAGCGCCAGCGATTGTCGTCGGCGGTTTCGCCGAGATAAATGCAGTCGTGCGCCGCGAGTTCGCGCGGATGCTCGGGCACGCCCCGCGTGCGCAAATACTCCGCCGACGCGCACAGTTGCCAGCGCACGCGCCCGAGCGGACGGGCGGCGAGCCCCTGCGGCGGCTGGCTGGTCGCGCGGATGACGAGATCGATGTCGTGTTCGAGCGGATCGATGTCGTGGTCGCTGAAGACAAGCTGCACGTCGACTTCCGGATAGGCCGCGAGAAACGCCGGCACGAGCGGGTGGATGACGGATTTCGCGTAGGCCGTCGGCGCCGACAGCGTGACGCGCCCCTGCGGCTTGCCGGTGGAGAGACCGGCGGCATCGACGGCGGCCGCGGCGGCGGCAGCCATGTCGCGGCAATATCGATACACCTGCTGCCCTGCTTCCGTGACGCGGACCTTGCGCGTCGAGCGTTCGAACAGGCGCGTGGCGAGCGCCTCCTCGAGACGCTTGATCTGGCGGCTCACCGTGGAGGGTGGCGTGCCCAGCTGCCGTGCGGCGACGGAGAAGTTGCCGGCATCGACCACGCGCGCGAACACGGCCATGTCGGGCATCAGGGCGAACAGATCGACGGAATTCATTTGTGCATCGGCGACAATAACGCTGTGCGTGACGACCTGATTATCGCGTGCCGCGCATCATTCGACAATGACGGCTTCTTTCGCTTCTTCTTTCGGAGCCGTCCATGTCCCGCGAATCGCCCGCCCGCCGCATGCTGCCGCTTGCCGATCTCCTGCTGTTCGCCGTCGCGATGGTGTGGGGAAGCAGCTATGGCGTCGTCAAGAGCGCACTGGCCTTTTATCCTGTGCTCGGACTGCTGACCCTCCGCTTCGGCATCACGTTCTGCCTGCTTGCCGTTCATTTGCGGCATCTGCGGTCGGCTGGCAGGAAGACGCTTGCCGGTGTCGTCGTGCTCGGCCTTTTGCTGCTGTCGATCTTTCTCGCCGAAACCTTCGGGGTCTTGCACACGCGTGCTGCAAATGCTGCGTTTCTCATCAGTCTGTGCGTCGTGCTGACACCGCTCGTCGAATGGGGCCTGCTGCGCCGACGGCCCTCGACGCCCGAATGGATCGCGGTCGGCGTGTCCTTCGCGGGCGCCTGGTTGCTCGCCAGCAACGGCACCCTTTCCTTCGATTTCAATCTCGGCGATGGCCTGATTCTCGCCGCGGCCGTGTTGCGCGCGTTATCGGTCTGCGTGACCAAGCGCGTGCTTCGAGCGGCGCCGCTGCCCGCGCTCACGGTGACGGCCGTGCAGGCGGGCGTCGTGACGATCGGCAGTGCGGCGATCGCGTTGACCCTCGCGCCGTCGCAATGGCAGGCGCTGCCGTCGGTCGCGGGTCATGCGGCGTTCTGGGGCTCGGTGATGTATCTCGTGTTTGCATGCACGCTGTTTGCATTCTTTGCGCAAAACTACGCGATCGGCCGCAGCAGTCCCACGCGGGTGTCCCTGCTGATGGGCAGCGAGCCGGCCTTCGGCGCGCTGTTCGCAAGCATCTGGCTCGGGGAGCACGTGTCGACCGCCGGATGGATCGGCGGAGCGATGATCGTAGCCGCCTCGCTCATGGCAAGCGTCTCGTGGCGCGGTCGGCTGGTGCGCCTCGGTGCGGGTGCGCGCTCGGCTGGCGAAGCTTGAATGCGTTATGCCGATTTCTCGAAGACGACGCTGAAATTGTTCGCGGGCATCGCGATGACTTCCTTGAGCGCGAAGCCGACGCGCCCGCCTGTTCTTTCCACCTCCTCCAGATCGCGCACGCCCCAGCGCGGATCGCGGGCGCGCAACTGTTGATCGAAGGCTTCATTGCTCGGCGCCGTGTGCGCACCGTTGCGCCGGTATGGCCCGTACAGGTACAGTACGCCCCCCGTGCCGAGTCTCGCGCCGGCGCCCCGAAAGAGCGCCTCCGTGGCTGCCCACAGCGCAATGTGGATCATGTTGATGCACACCACCGCCGACACCGCGCCGATTTCCCAGTCATTGCTCGTCACGTCGATAGCGAGCGGTTCGCGCAGGTTCGTTAGTCCGGCGTGAGCGCGCCAGGCCGCGATGGAGTCGCGCGATGCGGCATCCGGATCGCTCGGCTGCCAGACGATGTCCGGCAACGCGGCAGCGCAGTGCGCCGCGTGTTGTCCGGTTCCGCTCGCGATCTCCAGCACGATCCCGGTTCGGGGCAGCACCCGCTTGAGGACCGATAGAATCGCATCGCCATTACGCTCGGCGGCCGGCGCGCGACGGCGAATGCCGGTTTCGGGTTGCGGTGTGCCATGGGGATCGGATGCTGCGTCGGTCATTTGGGTCGTGTCGTGGTGAGGGTGCGGGGAAGGCGTTGCGAAACGCCGGCGATTGGGTGTTTTCAGGATTCGTATCGTGCGTATCTGGGTATTGCAGGTTCGATCGGGGTGGGTGGCTCGCAGCGTTGCGAACTTCAATGTTCCGCAAGACCAGTCTTAATCGCGATAACTTGCTTCGCCTGCGGCATTCGCAGTTGCTGCAACTTCCGTCGGCCTTGCGGCTTCAGCGACCCACCGCCGACGAGACGTTTGCAGCCCTCAGAACGATGATGATCACCTGCAAGCCCGCAAGCGCTCGCAGCTCTTCGGACGGACGCGCGAAACGCACCATACAGGGTGCCCGCACCGCGCGCCTGGGCTCGATTCGTGCTGATCCGGCCCGCGGCAAGCGCGGCGGGACATGAAACCTGTGTATGCTCCCGGTTGATCCCGCGTCCGCCGCTCATTTTGCATGATGCGTTTTGCATGCGAAATGCCATTTGGTATGCATGAGCCATGCATGCAAAACACAGCAAGGCATCCGCTTGCAACGCTTCCCACTGAAAAGAAGCAGCGCATGCGGCGCAATCGAAAATGGAGTCAAGCATGCAGCATGATCCGAACCAGCAGGCGCCGGAGCAATCGCGTCCCGGCCCCGACGACGACATGATCGCCTTTGCAACCGAAGTGTTCGACGTGGCCCGCCGCGGCGACGCTTCAATGCTCGACGCCCTGCTCTCCAAGGGTCTGCCGCCCAACCTGCGCAACGACAAGGGCGACAGTCTCGTGATGCTGTCGAGCTATCACGGCCACGCCGACGCCGTGCGCGTGCTGCTCGAGCACAAGGCCGATCCCGACCTGCGCAACGACAACGGCCAGACGCCCATCGCGGGCGCGGCGTTCAAGGGCTTCACCGACGTGATCGAGACACTGCTTGCGCATGGCGCCGATGTCGAGGGCGCGTCGCCGGACGGACGCACCGCGCTGATGATCGCCGCGATGTTCAATCGCGTGGAGATCGTCGAGTTGCTGGTCGAGCGTGGTGCGGATCCCGATGCGCGCGATGCCGGCGGCTTCTCGGCCCGCGACGCCGCCGAAAAGATGGGCGCGCCCGATACCGCCGCCCGCCTCGCCGAAATATCGGCTGCGCGCAGTCGCCCGGGCGCGGCATGAGGGTGCAGGAAGAGGCGCACGGCGGCGGTCAGCGGGCGGTCACGGCGCATCGACTTCCGCCTGCGGCATTTTGCATTCAGCCTTTTGCATGCAGGATGCAACCCGTCCTGGCGATCGACACACACAGCATGCGGGGCGCAGTGTGCTAAAACGGGTACGCCGCCGGCAACCGCGCATGGCGGACGCACATGCACGTGCATATGCGGATAGCAACCGCGCGACGCCACGATCCGACCAACGACAATCAAGACCAACAAGCAGGTGATTCGGAACCATGGAGCTTTTGTGATGACAGGCGGTTTCCCGCAACGGGGTCATGGGTCGTCGAACCGTGAGCACGCGCCTCGCCGCGTGCGTCGGATCGACGGGGCCTTGCACGCGGCCGCGTACTGCCTGGCGCGCCTGTTCGCGCGCATGCTGGCGCTCGCCGCCCGATGCACATCGGTTGGCGGACGAACCTGCGCACGAACCCGCAACGCTTTCCGCCCTCGCACCGCAGCAACCCTGCTGGGCGCCGCGGCGCTCTCCGCATGCGGTTTGCTGCCGAAACAGGTGCCCGCGCCGATCGTCGAGCATTCCTACATCCCGACGCCCGCCGAAGCCGCGCCCAACGAGCCCGAGGAGCCCTTGCCCGAAGTGCAGGCGCCCGAGCCCGCCTCCGCCGTCAAGCCCGCGCCCGCACCGAAGCCCAAGCGCCGCATCGTCCGGCCGAAACCGCAGGAGCCGGCCGTCACGCCGCCGCCCGAGCCGGCCGAACCGCCGCCGCCTCCGCAGATCATCTCGACCCGCACCATGCAGCACGATCAGCTGCACGGCCTCCTCGATGCCGAGGTGCAGCGCCCGGACGGCAAGGTCGTCGGCCGCGCGGTGGACATGTATATCGATACGGCCGCGCGACCGAAGCTGCTGATGGTGAACCTCGCCGGTTTCATGGGCGTCGGCGACCGCAAGGTCAATTTCCCGTGGACGGCCTTCCGCTTCACGCCCAATGCGAAGGGCGCGCCGATCACCTTCGTGCAGCCGGCGCCGCCCGCCAAGGGCAAGCCTGCCGATCCGGCGCCCAAGCCTCAGCCAGTTAACGAGGCGCCGCCGAACCTCGTGCAGCTGGTCGATTCGACGGTGGCGCAGAAGAGCGGCGCGCGCATCGGCCGGGTGGTCGACGTGCTGGTCGATTCGCAGTCCCAGCCGCAGGCACTCGTCCTCGATCTGTCGAGCTCGCTGGCGGAGGACAAGCGCCATGTGGCCGCCAACTGGGGCGACCTGCATGTCGTCTCGCACAACAAGCAATGGCAATTACAGATGGACTTCAACGACGCGCAGCTTAAGGCGACGCCGACCTACTCGCCCGAGCAGCCGATCAAGATCGTCTCGCCGGTGGTGCCGGCGCCTGCGTCGGCGCCAGCGGGCGCATCGGCCGCATCGGTCGCGTCTGGCACATCGGGAACATCGGGCGCAGCAGCGACGGGCCCCACAGGGACGACGGCATCGGGCGCTGTGTCGGCGCAGAAGCCGGCCTCCAGCGCGCGCCCCGCCAAATAACGGACAACGACATCGAGAACAGATTCACAACATGGTAATTGCACGCAGTCTGCGCGCGCTCGACTGGCTGAACTTCTTTGTCGCCAACGTGCAGACCGGCTTCGGCCCCTTCATCGCTTCGTACCTTGCGGCCAACAAATGGACGCAGGGCGAGATCGGCCTGATGCTTTCCGTCGGCACGATCAGCGCGATGGCGAGCCAGTTGCCGGCCGGCGCGCTCGTCGACGCCATGCGCAACAAGAAATTCGCTGCGCTTTCCGCGATCGTTGCGATCATCGTGAGCGCGCTGTTGCTCGCCGCGAGTCCGACCTTCGTCCCCGTCTTCGCGGCCGAAGTGCTGCACGGCTTCGCGAGCTGCATGCTCGTCCCGGCGATGGCCGCGATCTCGCTCGCCCTCGTCTCGCGCGCCGATCTCGGCGACCGGCTGGGCCGCAATGCGCGCTGGGCATCGATCGGCAGTGCACTGACCGCTGCGTTGATGGGTGCGTTCGGCGAGTACCTGTCGCTGCGTTCGGTTTTCTTCCTGACCGCCGCGCTCGCCGTGCCGGCGATCTTTGCGCTGCGCATGATTCATTACGACATGGCGCCCGCCGTACCGCGCGCACCGCCCGGCAAGCCGAAGATCACGCACGAAGGTGAAGAACGCGAGTCGTTGCGCGAGTTGCTGAAAGACCGGCGCCTTCTGATCTTCGCGGTGTGCGTCGTGCTGTTCCACCTGTCGAATGCGGCGATGCTCAATCTCGCCGCCGGCGAAGTCACCGCGCACATGGGCGACAACGTTCAACTGGTGATCGCCGCCTGCATCATCGTGCCGCAGTTCCTCGTCGCGGTGATGTCGCCATGGGTCGGACGCCAGGCGCAGAAATGGGGACGCCGGCCGGTGCTGATCCTCGGCTTCTGCGCGCTGCCCGTGCGCGCGATCCTGTTTGCCGGCGTGAGCAGCCCTTACCTGCTCGTGCCCGTGCAGATGCTCGACGGCATCAGCGCGGCGGTGTTCGGCGTCATGCTGCCGCTCATCGCGGCGGACGTCGCGGGCGGGCGCGGACACTACAACCTGACTATTGGTTTCTTCGGTCTCGCTGCGGGCGTCGGCGCGACGCTCTCTACCGCGGCGGCGGGCTTCGCCGCGGATCGCTTCGGCACGACCATGAGCTTCTTTGGATTAGCCGGCGCAGGCGCGCTGGCCGTGCTGATGGTGTGGCTCGCGATGCCCGAGACCCGCATCGAGCATGCGAAGACCGTGGAGGTCGAACCGCCGGTCAAGGCCTGACCTTGCACGCGCGCTGTGAAGCTACGCGTTATCGCAACGGCTTCAGGCCTTCGAGCAGCGTCGGGATCAGTTCACTCACCGTCGGGTGGATGTGCATCGCGCGCTGCAGCGTCGTGTAGGGCGCATCGGCGTTCATGATGTCGATGAAGGTATGGATCGCCTCATCGCCTTCTATGCCGTAGATCGCCGCGCCGAGGAACCGCTTCGTGCGCGCATCGACGAGCGCTTTCATGAAGCCATCGGTTTCGCCGCGCTCACGGGCCCGGCCGACACGCGCCATCGGCATCGTCGCGATGAGCGCCTCGCGGCCGTCCTTGCGCACCTCTTCCTCGCTCATGCCCACGCGCGCGAACGGCGGATCGACGAACACCGCGTACGCCATGATGCGCGTGTCGACGCTGCGCGCCTCGCCATCGAGCAGGTTCGAAGCGACGATCTCGTAGTCGTTCCATGAGGTATGCGTGAACGCGCCGCGCCCGTTCACGTCGCCGATTGCATAAATGCCCGGCACGCTGGTGCGCAACTGGCCGTCCACGTCGATCATGCCGTGCCGGTTCACCGCGATGCCCGTGTGCTCGAGGCCGAGATCGTCGGTGTTCGGCGTGCGGCCGGTCGCGAACAGCAGATGCGACGCATCGACCGTCCCCGTGCCGGTCACGATGCGCACGCCCGCCGCCAGCGGCTCCACGCGCTGCAAGTCGGTGTCGAAGCGGAACTCGACGCCCTCGCGCGACAGCACGTCCTGCATCGCGCGGGCCACGTCCGCGTCCTCGCGTGTGAGGATTCGCTCGCCGCGCACGAGCAGCGTCACGCGGCTGCCGAAGCGCCGGAACATCTGGCCGAATTCCAGCGCGATATAACTGGCTCCGACGATCACCAGATGCTCCGGCACCTCGGTGAGTTCGAGGATGGAGGCGTTGGTCAGATAAGGCACGCTCTCGAGCCCGTTTACGGGCGGCACCGCGGCGCGCGTGCCCGTGTTGATGAAAACGAGATCGGCATCGATGTCCTGCGTCGAGCCGTCGGCGGCCTCGATGCGCAATGCATGCGGTCCTGTGAAACGTCCGTGGCCCTTGAACACGGTGAGGTTCTTCGTGCCGCGCAGCCACTTCTCGACGCTGCTGCGGGAACTGCCGATCACCTCGTCCTTGCGCGCTTTCACGCGGGCCATGTCGATGGCGATGTCGCCATCGATCATGACGCCGTAGCGTGCCGCCGTGCGCGCGACATGCGCGGCCCGTGCACTGGCCACGTAGGTCTTGGTGGGCGTGCAGCCGACGTTCACGCAGGTGCCGCCGAACAGATGCCGCTCGATGACCGCCGTGCGCCGGCCACTCTCGGCCAGCCGGACCGCGAGCGGCGAGCCGCCCTGTCCCGTGCCGATAACGACTGCATCGAAATGCTGTGACATGGTGAGGCCTCCGTGATTCGTTGCGAGCGCGCCGTCGTGGATGGCGAACCGCTGAACATGAGTCGAAGCATCTTACGCGCAAGCCGCCACGGCTTCAGGAACGATGCATCGGGCGTCCGATGCGGACATGGGCATGACACGTGCTCCTTTTGTGTGAATCATGCCGTGCGTCCAGGGCCGCGGCGTTCATCCATTCCGGCTCACGTGACCGAAGGCATTCATGATCGAGACGATATGGTTCCTCGTAGTCGGCGGCGTGCTCATCTTCATGGGCCTTGCCAGTTCGATGTTCCGACGCCTGCCGATCAGCACCGCGATGTGCTATCTGGCGATCGGCTTCGCGCTCGGTCCCGCCGCGGCCAATCTGCTGTCGCTCGACCTCGCCACCGATGCGACGGTCCTGCGGCGCATCACCGAAGTCGCGATGCTCGCGTCGCTGTTCGCCATCGGCCTGCGCCTGCGCGTGCCGCCAACCGATCGCATCTGGTTCCTGCCCGTGCGACTCGGACTGGTCGCAATGGTGCTCACCGTCGCCGCGCTCACCGTCTTCTGCGCCTATGTGCTCGGCCTGGGCTGGGGGCCGGCGTTGTTGCTCGCCGCAATGCTTGCGCCAACCGACCCGGTGCTCGCGCACGACGTACAAGTTGAAACCCCCGGTGACATCGACTTGTTGCGCTTTTCGCTCACCGGCGAAGGCGGCCTGAACGACGGTATTGCGCTGCCTTTCGCGCTGCTGGGCATCGCCGTGTGCCGCTTCGAGGCCTCACCCAGCGAGGCGCTGCACTGGAACTTCGCGTTGCAGGCGGCATGGGGCATCTCGGGCGCGCTTGCGAGCGGCTGGCTGCTCGGTGCGCTGTCAGTGCGGCTCGTGGCCTATCTGCGCACGCGTCATGGACAGGCGCTGGGTCCGGAAGGCTTCTATGCGCTGGGGCTGATCGCGCTGTCGTATGGCGTCGCCGAACTGTTGCACACCTATGCCTTCCTCGCGGTGTTTGCGGCGGGGCTCGCAATGCGCCGCGTCGAACAGAAGGCGAGCGGCGACAAGACGCCACGGCAGGCGGTCGGCAAGATCGATGCGGACGATGTCGGCGCGGCCGCGGCGGATCCCGAACGCGCGCACGCGTTCGTAGCCGAGCGCGTGCATGGCTTCACGATCGAACTGGAGCGTATTGCCGAGGTGGCGATCATGCTGATGGTCGGCGCCCTGCTCGCGACCCTGTGGCGCGACCTCTTCACGTGGAGAGCCGCCGTGCTGATCGCGGCGCTCTTCCTCGTGTTGCGGCCGGCGGCCGTCGAGCTCTCGCTGATCGGCTCCAATGCGACCGGCACGCAACGTCGGCTCATGAGCTGGTTCGGCATACGCGGGGTGGGCTCGTTCTACTACCTGCTCTATGCGCTCGAACAAGCCCCGCGCGACGTTGCGGCGCCGCTCGTGCCGCTCGTCATCGCGACCATTGCGGCATCGGTCGTGGTTCACGGCATCACCGCCACGCCGCTCATGAACCGCTATCAGCGCTGGAGCGCGGACGATTGACGGCGTGCTTGCCGGGTTGCGCGGGCGCGCGGCATCATCATCGTCATGCTCAATCCATTCAAGGACGTTCAGGCGTGAAGCATCTGCTCTTCTTCTGCGGTCATGCGGGCACCGGCAAGACCACGCTGGCCAGGCGCCTGTTCGCGCCGCTCGGCAACGCCACCGGCGAGCCTTTTTGTCTGCTCGACAAGGACACGCTCTACGGACCGTACAGCGCTGCGGCGATCAGCGCGCTCACCGGCGATCCGCACGATCGCGACAGTCCGCAGTTCATCGAGCACTTCCGGGATCCCGAGTACCGTTCGCTCATCAATACCGCGGCGGAGAATCTTTCGCTGGGTACGAGCGTGATCGTCGTTGCGCCGCTCACGCGCGAAGTGCGCAGCGGCCGCCTGTTCGATCGGGCGTGGCTGGGCATTGGCGACGATGTCGCGATTCGCGTCGTATGGGTTCATACCGCAGAGGCGGTGGCGCGCGAGCGCATTCTTGCCCGCGCCGATCCCAACGATGCGTACAAGCTGGCGCATTGGGACGAGTATCGCCGGCGCCTGTTCGTACCCGACGACACTCTCGCCCAAACGCTCGTGATGGTCGACAACACCGCGCCCTCGGACGATACGCAGGTTGACTTGCTGGCGCGTCTTGTCGAGACAGGATGATGCATGCTGCATTACGCGTTTTGCATTACGCGTTTTGAATTACGCGTAATGAATGCACCTCGGTATGCACATCACGCGGCTGCGAGCCGCCGCGCCGGCGCCAGCGCATTCGCGCCTTCGTACAGCTTGCCGAAACGATTGCCGAGGAACGCCTCGAGCGGCACCTGCTCCTGACGCACGAAGCCGGACTGCGGTAGTACGCCCTCGCGGAACAGGTCGAGTTCGGCGCAAATCGCGCCGGCCGTGGTGATCTGGATCGCGCTCATCGGTACGCCGCACACATTCTTCGCAAAGATCTTGCGGGTGAATACGTCCTGCACGAGCTGGCCGTGACGCATGCCCGTCACCGTGACAAAGATCAGCACCACGTCCTGCGCCGTCGAGGGCACCGCGCTCTTGAGCATGGTCTTGAGACCGTCGCGGTCGGTGGACATGCGCAGGTCTTCGAGCAGGAATTGCATCAGGTCCCGGTGCCCCGGATAGCGCACCGACTTGTAGTCGAGCGTCTCCACCTTGCCGGCAAGCGTTTCGCAGAGCGTGCCGAGGCCGCCCGACGTGTTGAACGCCTCGTATTCGATGCCGTCGAGCGAGAAATGCTCGACGCCCTCGAGCGGCTGCACCCACTGCGTACGGCCTTCGCGAATCGCCTCGCAGGGCTGGCAGTACTCGTTGATGAGACCGTCGATGCTCCACGTGAGGTTGTACTTCAGCGCGTTGGTCGGAAACTCGGGCAGCGCGCCGACGCGCATCTTCACTTCGCGGACATCGTCGAGACGCTTCGCGAGATCGTGCGCCACGATGCCGATGAAGCCTGGCGCGAGACCGCATTGCGGCATGAACGCGAGTTCCGAACCGTCGGCGATGGCGCGGATCGCATGCGTCGCGCGGACGTCCTCGGTCAGATCGAAATAATGTACGCCTGCCGCCTTCGCTGCCGAGGCGACGTTGATCGCGAGGTAGTAAGGCAAGGCGTTGACGAGGGCATCGAAGCCTTGCAACGCCTGCCGCAGCGCGGGGGTATCGGCGGAATCGACACGGCGTGTCGCGAAGCCTTGCGCATCGAGCAGTGCGAGCGCGTGTTCGTCGCGATCGAATGTGACCACTTCGAAATCCCCGCTGTCACGCAACAGTTGAGCAATGCTGCGACCGATCAAACCGGCGCCGACGAGAGCCACTTTCATATTCGTCTCCTTGTGTGTGTTCGAGTGGGGCCGAAGCCGTCTTCAAACAGTGTAGGGGCGGACGAATGCGGTTCCTAGACGCAAAGTGATGCGCTTCGACGAAGGTTTTCGACGTTTCGACGGGACAATACTGCGTTTTGTCGTGTCCGGCTAACCTGCCCGGTCGATCTTGCGCGCCAGGATGATGGACGTCGTCGTCCGCTCGACGCCTTCCAGCGCGCCGATTTCGTCGAGCAGGTCATTGAGGCGGTCGGGTGAGTCGGCGCGCAGCCAGGCGACGTAATCGAATTCGCCGCTTACCGCGCAGAGCAACTGGATCTCGGGCATGCGCGCAAAACGCTTCTGCAGATCGCGCCCATATCGCGGCGTCAGCTTGATGCCCACGTAGGCCTGGATACTCGCGTCGAGCACGTCCTGTCCGAGTCGCACGCCATAGCCCGCGATCACCTGATTCTTTTCGAGCCGCGCGATCCGTGCGATCACCGTGGTGCGCGCGACGCCAAGCTGCCGCGCAAGTTCGGCGACGCTCTCGCGGGCGTTCATCTGCAAAAGCGCGACGAGGTTGCGATCGATGTCGTCGAGTTGATCGAGGCGCGGCGGTCTCATGTGTGCGTCGTTCCTGGCGTTTTGTATTGGCTGAGTTGGTTCTATGCGTTATGCATTACGCGCTATGCGTTTTGAATGCCAAAGGGTATTCGGCATGCGTAATCTTGCATGCCGGCGCGCGGTCTGTGCTTTCCGTCGCCCTCACGAAGGGGCCGCCGGGTAACGAAGCAACGTCACGCCTGCACTGCACCTCCCGTTTTTGCACCTCACTCGCACCACGTTGCATTTTGCGTTACGCGTATTGAATGCAAACCGGCATTTGGCATTTTGTGTTTTGCATTATCGCCGACGGGCCTGGGACATCAGCAGCGTCGTACGTTCGAGTCGCGGCCCGGTTCACACAAGGCTTGCCGCCAGCACGTTTGCATCGTGCCAAGCACTCTCAATCGCCGTCGCCCAACTCCCGTCATCACACCCCCAGCCGCGCCATCATGAAGTCGACGAAACTCGCGAGCTTCGGCGTCGCGCGCGTATCACGGGGATACACCAGATGCACCGGCGAGGATTTCGGCAAGTACGCCTGCAACACCGCCACCAGCGCGCCGCTATTCAACTCGTCCTCGACCAACGCATGCGGCTGCAACACCAGCCCGAAGCCCGCCAGCGCGGCTTTCTTCAGCGCCTCGCCGTTGTTTGCCCGAAAGCGCGCGGAACCGGTGCGGCGTGCGAGGATCGCGTCATCTTCCCCCTCCAGTCGCCAGCCCGCCTCGCGTCCCTGATGCACGAAACCCAGGCACTCGTGTCCCGCGAGATCGGCGGGCGTTGCGGGCGTCCCCGCACGCGCAAGATAGCCGGGCGCCGCGCACACAGCCATGGCATAAGGCTTCAACGGGCGTGCGACGAAACTCGAATCCGCCAGCGCGCCGATGCGCACGGCCGCATCGAACCGTTCCTCGACGATATCGACCATGCGGTTGGTGAGATCCAGCTCCACCGCGATCTGCGGAAACGCCGCCAGAAAATCAGTCACGGCCGGCGTGACGAAATGCACGCCGTAGGTCAGCGGCACCGTCACGCGCAACACACCGCGTGGCGTCGCGCTCATGGCTTCTGCAAGGGTATCGGCGGCATCGACGTCGGCGAGAATGCGGCGGCAGCGTTCGTAGTATTCGCGGCCGACCTCGGTCAGACTCTGGCGCCGCGTCGTGCGTACCATCAGGCGCGTGTTCAGACGCGCCTCCAGCGCCTGCAGATGCTTGCCGGCCATTGGCGCGGAGATGGAAAAGCGCTCGGCCGCGGCGCTCAGGCTGCCCAGATCCACGATGGCCACGAAGACCCGCATGCTCAACAAGGTATCCACTGCGCTTTTTTTCCAGAGTCGTATCGAATGTAAGCAGTTGTCGCAATGCAAGCGAATTTGAATGCAATCGTGATACTAATATCCGCCAACGGCATGCAGCATACCGGCACGCCCACCTTTCATCTCGATTCAAGGTATATACGAATGAAGAGAACTCTCGTCACCCTGGCCGCCTCGCTGGTCTCGCTGGGCGCATTGAGCCCGGTCTTCGCACAATCGTCCGCGCCCGCAGCCGCTTCCGCGCCGGCCGCTCCTTCTGCCCAAACCGCCGCTTCAGCGCCGGCCGCCTCGAATCGCGAGGCGCGCACTGAAGAGCGTATCGCTGAGCTTCACTCGAGCCTCAAGATCACGCCGCAGCAGGAAGAGCAATGGTCGAAGTTCGCCGACGTGATGCGCGACAACGGCCGCACCATGGCCGATCTCTATCGCCAGCGCGTCGCCCAGCGCAGCACGATGTCCGCGCTCGACGACATGAAGCAGTATCAGCAGATCACGCAAGCAAACGCGGACGGCACGAAGCGCCTCGTCGAGGCTTTCGAGCCGCTTTACGCGAGCCTCTCGCCGGAGCAGAAGAAACTGGCCGATACCAGCTTCCGCGACGAGCATGCCAAGGACCACCGCCATCGTGCGCATCGTCGCCCGCATGCGGCCAGCCCGGCGCCGGCTTCGGCAACCAAGCCCTGAGTTGAATCTTGCATGATGCATACAAAGCCCGCCTAGGCGGGCTTTTTCACATGACGAGGCGCACAATGCGCGCGAATGCCGTTACGATCCCGCATCCCCATGTCACGCCATCCGGCAACGCACCATGCTCCATCTGACCCAGCTCGATCTCGCCTCTGACCCGGCCGCATGCCGCGTCGTCAAGGACGAAGCCGTATCTGTCGAATTCGCAGCCGGCGACGGCGAACTGATGAGTCTCGAAGGCCCGAACCGGCACACACAAGGCGATGCCATCGTCAGCGGCGCCGGCGGGGAACGCTGGGTCGTGTCGCGCGCACGCTTCGATACGAAGTACGCGCCGGAAGGCGGCATTGCGCATGGCGAGCCGGGCATCTATCGCAACCTGCCGAGCGTCGTGCTTGCTCGCGAGATGCACGAGCCCTTCTCCATCGCGCGCTCGGCCGCCGGCGACATCCTCACGGGCGATGCCGGCGACTGGGTCATGCAATACGCGCCCGGCGACTACGGCGTCGTCAAGGCAGCGCGCTTTGCCAAGGTGTACCGCGTGCTTTAAAAACGCACGCCAAAGTCCAGACGCCTCAGGCGAAGTCCTCGCCTATCTCCAGTTCGACCTCGCGCGGCACAGCCTCGCCGTTCGCATACTGCTCCTCCAGCGATCCGAGCGTGGCCTCCACATACGCGCGCAACACCGCATAACTGCGTGCGTGCATGCGCGGCGGCGTCGCGCGGTAGCGTGCGAGCGCATCCGGATCGAAGCGCACGTCGATGGCAATGCGCCGCGCCTGCGCGCCAAAGCGCATGGCCACGTAGTGAATCACGAGCGAGGTACGGCCCGTGTCGTCCTTGCGCTCGACGAACTGCGTCTGTTCCGGAAAGAGGTCGGAGATCACACGCGCCAGCATGTCGATGTCCGCGCTCGGGCAGTCGTATTGATAGTCTTCCATGCCGTGTCGAAGAGAGATCGGGAAGTGGCGGATACGGTTCAGGCCGCGCGCCGATAGTAGCGCACCAGCCCCACTGCGACGAACACGCCGAGCGCGAGATACACGGCATCGGCGGCGAAGAGCGGCACCAGCCGCGCCTGGAACAACGCGGCAGGCAGGCCGACAAGCGCATGCGCCGCGATCAGGAACGGCAACGCATGACGCGAGCGTTCGCGCAACATCTGCCACATCAGTGCAGAGAAGCCGAGTTGCAGGACGAACGCGCTCGCGCGCTCGATCACGAAGATGGCCGCCGATACCGGCGAGAGACTCAGCAGCACCAGATGGATGCGCGCGACCGCTTCGAGCGGCGCGTTCGCAAAATGCGCATCGAGCGTGCCGCGGTCGGCGAGCACCGCGTAGATGATCCATTGCACCTGCACCAGCACGCCGACGATCCACGCCTCGGCGCCGCCATGTCCGATGCCAAGTCCAAGCCCCGGTCCGACGCGGTCCAGCGCGCCGGGTTCGCGCGAGATGAGCCACTTCATCGCGAGAAAGCGGCCAACTTCCTCGCAGACACCGGCGGCCAGCGCGCCATAGACGACGAACACCGCGGGGCTCGCGAGCCAGCCGGACGTGACGGCATTGGCGAGCACGAAGCCATGCAGCGCGCGTTCGATGACCATCGCGAAGAGCGCGAACACGCCCACGCCGAGAATCGTTTCGCGCGGCACGATGCCGAAACGCGGCCTTAGCTTCCGGTACAGCACGACGGGCAGCGCGGCGATCAGCAGCGCCGCCAGCGCAAGACACAACAAGGTCGACACACTGACCATTCCAGTTCCTCAGGTTCCTTGGGATAGCACGTGCGGATCGCGCGCCGTGGAAGCGCGCACGATGAGCTCGCCGGGCAGCAGGCATTCGCGCGCGGGCATCGTGGCGCCGCCGAGCCGTTCATGCAGAAACTCGACCGCGCGCCGGCCGATATCGCCGGTCGGCTGCCGCACCGTCGTCATGCCGGCGAGCTGGGCCCATTCGGAATCGTCGATCGACATCAGCGCGACGCGTGCCTGCCAGTCCGCGCCATAGCGCGCCTTCAGATGCACGGCGACGCGCAACGCAACCGGCCCGTTGGCGGCGAACAGCGCGACGCGCCTGCCCGCCGCCTGTGCCGCGCTCACGCGCGCGTCGAGTTGTTCGAGCGCGGCCGACGCATCGGCGAGATCGATCACGAGCGTTGCGCCGCTCGCACCCGTTGCCGCAACCGTTTCACGGAAGGCCGCTTCACGCAGACGCCGCGAGCTGACGTGCGTAACGGGCTGCACGATGAACAGCAGTTCGTCGAACCCTTCAGCGACGAGATGACGCGTGGCCAGCGCCACGGCCGCATGATTGTCGAGCCCGACCATGTCGGTGACGAGCCCTTCCACCGAGCGGTCCACCAGCACGACCGGAATGCCGCCCTGCGCGAAGCCCTGCAGCAATGCTTCCTTCACGCCGAGCGCATTGACGATGACGCCTTCGACGCGATATGTCGTCAGCAGTTGCAGATAGCGCCGCTCCATGTCGATCTCGTTGGCCGCGTGACAGATGAGCGGCATGTAGCCGAGCGTGTGGCACGCGGCCTCGACGCCCTGCAGCACTTCCACGGAGTACGGATTGGTGAGGTCGGCGAGCAGCATGCCGATCAGGCGGTTGCGGCCGCGCTTGAGGCCCCGCGCCATCTGATTCGGCCGATAGTCCAGCCTGGCGATGGCCGCCTCGATGCGCCCGCGCAGGTCGGGCGACAGCACGTCCATCTCGCCGTTCAGGTAGCGCGAGATGCTGGTCTTGCCGGTGCCCGCCTCGCGGGCGACATCGGTGATCGTTGCACGGCGCGTGACGAACGGCGCCGGGGGCTGGGTTGAAGAGGGATCGTCGGACATAAGGGTCGTGGCCCGCGGGGCGCCTAACGGCGACACGCGCAGACTTGATTATGGTTCTGCTCGCATCGCGCATGTTAGCGCATGCGCGGGCCCGATCCTTGTCGCTCAGCGCGTCAGCACGTCGCGATTGACGATATTTTGCGTCAGCGTACCGTCGAGCGCGCCGATCAGGTTTTCGGCTGCATTGCGCGCCATCGCGTGACGCGTCTCGTGCGTGGCCGAGCCGATATGCGGCAACGCAACGACATTCTTCATCGCAAGCAACGGTGAATCGGCGGGCAGCGGTTCGTGCTCGAACACATCGAGGCCCGCGCCGCGAATCGTGCCGTCGCGCAATGCGTCGATCAGCGCGGCTTCGTCTACCGTCGGGCCACGCGACGCATTGATGAGGATCGCGCTGCGCTTCATCTTGCCCAATTCGGCCGCGCCGATCATGCCGCGCGTCTCGGGCGTGAGCGGCACTTGCAGGCACACGAAGTCGGCCTGCGCGAGCAGTTCGTCGAGTTCGACACGCCGCGCGCCGTAGTCACGCTCGGCCTGCTCGTTCGGGCTGCGGTTGGTGTAGAGCACGTCCATCCGGAAGCCGAGCGCGGCGCGGCGCGCGACCGCCCCGCCGATGCGTCCCAGCCCCACGATGCCGAGCGTCTTGCCCTGCACGTCCACGCCGAAGCAATCCTCGCCGATGCTCCCTTTCCAGTGGCCTTCGCGAACCCAGTCGGCCAGTTCCACGACGCGGCGCGCGCTCGAGAGGATCAGCGCGAACACGGTGTCGGCGGTCGATTCGGTGAGCACGTCGGGCGTATGCGTGAGCACGATGCCGCGGCGCGTGAGGTCGGCGACATCGAACTGATCGAAGCCGACGGAGATCGTCGAGAAAGCCTTCAGGCGCGTGGCGCCGTCGAGCATGTCGGCGGAGATCTTCACGCTCGCGCCGATGGCGCCATCGGCACGTTGGAGCGCCGAGACGAATGCGGCGTGGTCTTTCGGATCGACATCGATGACGTCGGCGCGCTCGCGCAGCCAGGCGTCGACGTCGGGGGGCAAGGCTTTGTAGGCAACGATGGTTCGGGTCATGGGCGCTCGATGCGATTGCAGGTTGGAGGGGCCAAGCATAAACGGCTCAGGACCGCGCCGCCACGCCCGTGCGCACCGTGGCCTGCGGCTTGACGGCCAGCGTGAGCCAGACTGACAGCAGCAGCGCCGCGCTCATGAAGACGTAGGAGGCAGCGGGCGAACCGGTCGCGCCATTCAGATAGCCGACAACATAGGAGCCGACGAACGAGCCCAGCGCGCCCATGCTGTTGATGAGCGCCATCGCCCCGCCCGCGACGTTCTTCGGCAGCAGCTCGGGCACGATCGCGAAGAACGGTCCGTAAGGCGCGTACATGGCCGCGCCGGCGATCACCAGCAGCGCGTACGAGGCCCAGAAGTTGGTCGAGCCGAGCAGATACGAGCCCGCGAAGGCAATGGCGCCGATCAGCAGGAACGGCCAGACGAAGGCCTTGCGCGCCTGCAGCTTGTCCGAGGCCCAGGACGCCAGCAGCATCGCGATAGTCGCCGCGAGATACGGCACCGCCGAGAGCCAGCCGGTCTCGACCATGCCGAGCGTCGAGCCGCTCTTCAGGATGGAGGGCAGCCACAGCACGAACCCGTACACGCCGATGCTCCAGCAGAAATACTGCGCGCACAGCTTAATGACGGCCGGCGACTTGAAGGCCTCGCGGTAGTTCTTGACCGGCCTGATCGACGCCTGCTCGGCGCGCAGCGTGGCGTCGAGATCGCGTTTCTCCTGTTCCGAGAGCCAGCTGACCTGCGCCGGCTTGTCCTTCACGATGAACCACCAGATCACCGCCCAGACCACGGCCGGCAGGCCTTCCGCGATGAACATGTGGCGCCAGCCGAACGAGTTCACCAGATAGCCCGATACGACCGACATCCACAGCACCGTCACCGGATTGCCGAGGATCAGGAACGTATTCGCGCGCGAACGCTCCGACTTCGTGAACCAGTTGGCGATGAACACGAGCATCGCCGGCATCACCGCGGCCTCGACCACGCCGAGCACGAAGCGGATCGCCATCAGAGACGGAATGTTGCTCACCATGCCGGTGAGCGCCGCGCACCCGCCCCAAAGGATCAGGCTCCAGAACACCAGCTTCTTCACGCTGCGCCGCTCGGCGTAGATCGCGCCGGGAATCTGGAAGAAGAAATAGCCGAGGAAGAACAGCGCGCCGATCAGCGAAGACAGCCCCTTGCTGATGCCTAGATCCTGGTTGATGCCGGCGGCCGACGCGAAACCGTAGTTCGCGCGATCCAGGTAGGCGAGGCTGTAGGTGATGAAGACGATCGGCATGATCGCCCACCAGCGGCGCACGGCCAGCGTGGGAGTGGAGGAAGTCTGCATGGTTGTCTCCTGAAGCAGAACGTTGGGTGCGCGGCATCGTGCATGTTGAATGCCCGATGAATGCACGCTGAGTGCACGGTTTAACGCACTTTGAATGCACGATTCAATTCACGAGCGAAGGCCTCCGCGGCCCTCGTTCAGGCCGGATCAAACGCGGCGCTGGCCGTCCTGTCGCTGGCATCCTGCCGTTCGAGCAGGTCGAGCGCGGCGCGGGTCGGCAGGCCTTCGCTGTCGCCGATCACCTGGATTGCCAGACCGCCAATACGATTGCCGCGCGCAATGGCATGCCGCACGTCGTGTCCTTCCAGCAGCGCGCTCACCACGCCGACGGCAAAGCCATCGCCCGCGCCGACCGTGTCGACCACGTTCGTCACCGGAAGCGCCGGCACGATGCCCTGCTCGTCGCGCGCCGTGCGGAAGTACGCGCCATGCGCGCCCAGCTTCACGACCACGCCCTTCGCGCCGCGCTCGAGATAGAACGCGGCGATGTCCTCGGGCTTCGCGTAGCCGGTCAGCGTCAGGCCCTCGGTCACGCCCGGCAGCACCCAGTCGGCCAGCGCGGCCAGTGCATTGAGCGACTCCGCCATGGCTTCGCGCGACGGCCACAAGGTCGGCCGCAGGTTCGGATCGAACGAGATCGTCTTGCCTGCCGCACGCATTTCGCGGGCCATGTGAAAGGCGAGTTCGCGTGAAGTCGCGGAAATCGCCGGCGCCACGCCCGTCAGGTGCAGATGCCGTGCGCCGAGGACGTAGTCGGCGGCGTAGTCGTCGAGCGACAGGTGACTGGCCGCCGATCCGGCGCGGAAGTACTCGACGGCCGGGTCGCTGCCGTCGTCGCACTTGCCCTTGAGCTGGAAGCCGGTCGGATAGCGCCGGTCCACCGCCACGCGGCGCGCGTCGATGCCCTCGGCCGCGAGCACGTCCAGCACGTAGCGGCCGAACGAATCGTTGCCCACGCGGCTCATCCAGCCCACCTTGAAGCCGAGCCGCGACAGCCCGATCGCGACGTTCAGATCCGCGCCCGCCACCCGCTTGGTGAACTGGCCGACGCGGGCGAGATCGCCGGTCTGGGCCGCGACGAACATCGTCATCGCCTCGCCGTAGGTGACGACGTCCAGGGAGTCGGTCTGAGCTTGCATGTCGGTTCCTCTACAGGTTGATGCTGAATGCAAAATGCACTGCTGAATGCAAAATGCGTTATTCAAAATGCCGCGCAAATGCGCCGATGCGGGCAACCTGGCGCGCCGCGTCGTCCGCGAGCGAGATGTCTGCACCTGCCATGAACGGATATTCGATGCCGCGCGGCACGTCGCCCGGCAGTTGCGCGAGCAGCGTCGCGAAACGCGCGTCGCCGTCGGCCGGCGCGGCGGCGAAGCGGCGCCCGCCCTCGCCCATCACCGCCTTGCAATGCACGTAGGCGACATGCGGCGCGAGCCGTCGGGCGGCATCGAGCGGATCCTGCTCCGCCCACTGCCAGTTGCCGGTATCGAACGTCATCGCCAAGCCACTCTGGCGCGGCAATGCGGCGAACAGCGTCTCGAACGCGCCGATCGTTCCTCCCGCCTTCAGCTGTCCGTTCTCGACCACCACGCGCGCCCGCGACGTCGCGACGCCCGACAGCAGCCGATCCAGCGTGACGCCATCCGTCTTGACTGCGCGCTCCGTGCCGCCGAGTTGCAGCTTCACGAGGCGCGCGCCCAGCGCCGCAGCTTCGTTGATCGCAAGCGCAAGCGCGTCTGAATCGAGCGCGCCGTCGTCACGGAACAGACAGGCGGGCGTGGAATACACGGCCCACAAAGCCCGCGCGCGAATCCGTTCGCCGAGGCGCGCGAGTGCGGATGGCTGGACATCGGCATCGCTGGCGAACAGTTCGCGGCGCACTTCGAAGCCGTGCGCGCCCGCCTTCGCCGCCGCGCTGGCCCAGACGGCGTGACCGTCGCAGCGAATCGCCTCCGCGCCGAACGCGCTCGCGACGATCACCACCTCCGATACCGCTTTCTGTCGAGAAATCTGCTTCACCTGCGCGCCACCATCGAATTCGGTCCGATTCAGCCTGCTGGAACCGGTTCCATTTAAAGATTTCAAAAAAGACGCCGCAGCGTCCTGATTCAGAGCGAATGGTGCGTCAGAGTACGTGAGGCGCGCCATAGTGGAATTCCCTAGCCGATCAGGCCGGGTTCCTCGCACAGTTCCAGAAAGCGCGTGGCGACACGCGAAGGCGTAGCGGCATGCGGCAGCAGAATGGAAAAGCGCCGCGTGAGCGGTTCGGGCGCGAGGCGCAGCCGTTGCAGCGCGTTGTCCTCGTGACGGATCGACATCGCCGAAACGAAACCGATGCCCATCCCCGCGCGCACCGCTTCCTTCACGCCCTCCACGCCTGCGATTTCGAGCGCCGCACGCATTGGCGCGCCGTGTTCCGCGAACGCCCGTTCGACAATCAGCCGCACCCCCGAGCCCGGCTCGCGCAACACGAGCGGCTGCGCCCCCAATTCGTCGAGCGTGACGAATTCTCGGCCGTCCGCGAGCGGATGCCCTTTCGGTGCAATCGCGACGATCTCGTCCTCCCGCCACGACGTCACCGTGGTGCCGAGCGGCAGATCCTGCCCGGCCGGGCCTTCGACCAGTGCAATGTCGAGCGCGCCGAGCGCCGCGACGATGTCGCTGGTATTGCCGTCGATGGTCGTCACGGTGACATCGGGATAGCGCTTGTGAAACGCCGCGATCAGATATGGCAGCAGATAGCTGGCGGGCGTCGTACTGGCGCCGATGCGCAGCGTCCCGCGTTCAAGCCCCCGCAGCGCGTCGCGCAGCGCATGGGCCTGAGCGAAGGTCTCACGTAGCCGCTCCGCATGCCCGAGCAGTTGCTCGCCGGCCGCTGTCAGGCGGATGCCGCGGCCGTCGCGCTGATAAAGCGGCTCGCCGAATTCGTCCTGCAAAAGCCGCAGTTGCCCCGATACCGCAGGCTGCGAGAGATGAAGCGCCACCGCCGCGCGGCTGATGTTGCCGTGCTCCGCTACGGTCGCAAAGGTTATCAGCTGCTCCGGGGTCATCGCTTTCAAATATCCGCTTATCCGATACTTGGCATTCTAAATCACGATTTTTCATATTGATATATCGAGAATAGGATTAGGCCATAGACTCCTACCTATCCTTGAGACCCTCCATGTCCACGGTCCCGTCCGCCTCCCCGCTCGCACCCGCCGCGTCTTCCACACGTGGACAGCTCAACGGCATTCTCTTCGTCGCGCTGTTTGCCGCCGCCGTGACGCGTGTTGCCGCCGTGCCCGCGATCGCGGGAGTCGGAATCAGCCCGCTGATCGTCGGCATCATCGCGGGCGCGCTCTACGGCAACGCATTGCGCCACGGCATGCCCGACAGCTGGGCCGCCGGCGTCAACTTCTCGGCGCGCAAGCTGTTGCGCATCGCCGTCGCGTTCTTCGGCCTGCGGGTCAGCCTGCAGGAGATCGCGCAGGTCGGCGCAGCGGGGTTCACGGTGTCGGTGCTGGTTGTCGTCAGCACGCTCGTCGTGGGCACCTGGGCCGGCATGAAGCTCATGAAGCTCGACCGCGACACCGCGCTGCTCACCGCCGCCGGCAGCGCCATCTGCGGCGCGGCCGCCGTGCTCGCCTTCGAATCGACGCTCCAGTCCAAGCCGCACAAGAGCGCGATGGCGGTCGGCAGCGTCGTGCTGTTCGGCACGCTCTCGATGTTCCTCTATCCGCTCGCGCTCAATGCCGGCTGGCTGCATCTCGACACGCTCGGCGCGGGCCTGTTCTTCGGCGGCACGATCCATGAAGTCGCCCAAGTGGTCGGCGCGGCGAGCAACGTCAGTCCGGAAGCGACGCACATCGCCACCATTGTGAAGATGACGCGCGTGATGCTGCTGGTGCCGGTGCTGCTGGTCATCGGTTTCTGGATCAGCCGCTCGCGCAACGCCGGCGCAGGTCAGGACCCGACCCAAGGCAAAGGCAAGGTCGCGGTGCCGTGGTTCGCGCTCGGCTTCCTCGCACTGGTCGTCGTGAACTCGCTGCACGTCCTGCCCGATACCGCCACCAGCACGATCAACATGCTCGACACCTTCGCGCTCACGATGGCCATGACGGCGCTCGGCATGGAAACCCGCTTCGCGCAGATTCGCGCGGCCGGCCCGCGTGCCCTCGCCACCGGCGCGATCCTGTACGCATGGCTCGTTGGCGGCGGTCTTGCGATCACCCTCGGCGTCGAGCGTCTGTTCGGCTGACCGGGCTGTTGCAGTATCCATCGCGCGAACTCCCCATCGCGCGATGACGCTTTTTGAAGGAGCACTCATGGAACACGGCGCTCGCACCCAGAACGAGACGCTCGATGTCAAGACCACGACGTGCTACATGTGCGCGTGCCGCTGCGGCATCCGCGTGCATTTGCGCGACGGCGAGGTTCGCTACATCGACGGCAATCCGAACCATCCATTGAACCAGGGCGTGATCTGCGCGAAAGGCGCGTCGGGCATCATGAAGCAGTACTCGCCCGCGCGTCTCACCCAGCCGCTGATGCGCAAGCCCGGCGCGTTGCGCGGCGAGGCGCAGTTCGAACCCGTGTCGTGGGACGTGGCCCTCGACACGCTCGAACAACGTCTCGCGCATCTGCGCGCCACCGATCCCAAGCAGTTCGCCCTCTTCACCGGCCGCGACCAGATGCAGGCGCTGACGGGCCTGTTCGCGAAGAACTTCGGCACGCCCAATTACGCCGCGCATGGCGGCTTCTGTTCGGCCAACATGGCGGCCGGCATGATCTACACGATGGGCGGTTCGTTCTGGGAATTCGGCGGTCCCGATCTCGACCAGTCGAAGCTGTTTTTCATGATCGGCACGGCGGAGGATCATCACTCGAACCCGCTCAAGATCGCCATCTCGAAGTTCAAGCGCGCGGGCGGACGCTTCATCGCGATCAATCCGGTGCGCACGGGTTATGCGGCCATCGCCGACGAATGGGTGCCGATCCGCCCGGGCACCGACGGCGCCCTTTTCATGGCGCTGATCCAAGAACTGATCGCCGCCGACGCCTACGACCACGAGTTCGTCACGCGCTACACCAACGCGGCCGAACTGCTCGACATGAACGAGGCGAGCGAGCGCTTCGGCCTGTTCGTCGAGGATGCCAGCACGCCCGAAGGCAACAAGCTCTTCCCGCAGAATCATCTGTGGTGGGACACGAAGACGAACCGCGCGGTCGCGCATCACGCGCCGGACGCCGAGCCCGCGCTCGACGGCCGCTATACGCTCGAAGACGGCACGCCCGTCGCGCCATCCTTTGCGCTGTTGCGCGAGCAGGTCGCGTCCTGCACGCCGGAGTGGGCGGCGGAGATCACCGGCATTCCGGTCGCGACCATCCGGCGACTGGCCGCCGAAATGATCCAGGTGAGCCGCGACCACAAGATCACGCTGCCGATCCGCTGGACCGATGCCTGGGGCAAGACGCATGAACACGTGACGGGCAATCCCATCGCGTTCCATGCGATGCGCGGGCTCGCTGCGCACTCGAACGGCTTCCAGTCGATTCGCGGCCTCGCGGTGCTGATGTCCTTGCTCGGCACCATCGACCGGCCGGGCGGCTTCCGCCACAAGTCGCCGTTTCCGCGCGCAGTGCCGCCGTCCGCGAAACCGCCGAATCATCCCGACCAGGTGCAGCCCAACACGCCGCTCGCCAGCGGCCCGCTCGGCTGGCCCGCCGCGCCCGAGGACCTGTTCATCCACGACGACGGCACGCCGGTGCGCATCGACAAGGCCTTCTCGTGGGAATATCCGCTCGCGGTGCACGGCGTCATGCACAGCGTCATCACGAACGCCTGGCGCGGCGATCCGTATCCCATCGACACGCTGATGATCTTCATGGCCAACATGGCCTGGAACTCGTCGATGAACACGATGGAAGTGCGCAAGATGCTGGCCGACAAGGACGCGAGCGGCGAGTACAAGATTCCGTTCATCGTGGTCTGCGATGCATTCCAGTCCGAGATGACCGCGTTCGCCGATCTCGTGCTGCCCGACACGACCTATCTTGAACGCCACGACGCGATGTCGATGCTCGATCGCCCGATCTCCGAGTTCGACGGTCCGTGCGATTCGGTACGCGTGCCGGTCGTGCCGCGCACCGGCGAATGCCGGCCGTTCCAGGAAGTGCTCGTCGAACTCGGCAGCCGGCTGAAGCTGCCCGCCTTCACGACGCCGGAAGGCACGCGCAAGTATCGCGACTATCCGGATTTCATCGTCAATCACCAGACCGCCCCGGGCTCAGGCGTGGGCTTCCTGATGGGTTGGCGCGGCAAGGACGGCAAGGATGCGCTGGTCGGCGAGCCGAATCCGAACCAGTGGGAAGAGTATGCGAAGCACGACTGCGTCTTCCATTACACGATGCCCGAGGAATTCCAGTACATGCGCGGCCAGAACGGGCCGTATCTGAAGTGGTCGGTCGAAAAAGGCTTCCGCAAGTTCGACACGCCGATCCTGATCCAGCTCTATTCCGACGTGATGCAGAAGTTCCGCCTTGCCGCCCAGGGACGCACGAAGGGCCGGCAGCCGCCGGATCATCTGCGTGCGCGCATCGAACATTACTTCGATCCGCTGCCCTTCTGGTACGCCCCGCTCGAACGCGACACGACCGACCTCGAACGCTACCCGCTCGCCGCCGTCACGCAACGCCCGATGGCGATGTATCACTCATGGGACTCGCAGAACGCGTGGCTGCGGCAGATTCATGGCGAGAACCTGCTGTACATGAATCCGCGCATGGCCCAGGCGAACGGCATCGAGGATGGCGGCTGGATCTACGTCGAATCGCCATGGGGCAAGGTGCGCTGCATGGCGCGCTACAGCGAGGCGGTCGAGCCCGGCACGGTATGGACCTGGAACGCGATCGGCAAGGCCTCGGGTGCGTGGGGCCTCGGCGCCGACGCCAACGAATCGCAGCGTGGCTTCCTGCTCAATCACCTCATCACCGATGAAATCCCCGACCCGCAGCGCGAAGGCGCCCGCTACTCCAATTCGGATCCGGTGACGGGACAGGCGGCCTGGTACGACGTGCGCGTACGCGTCTATCCCGCTGAAGCCGACGCGCGCCATACCCTGCCGCAATTCCCGCCGATGCGCCCCGCACCGGGCATGGCCGGGCCGGTGCAGCGCGTCGTACAGACCTACTTCGCGGGACGCGGCGAGTTCGCGGCGCGCCTGCGCAACGCGTTGAAGCGCAACCCGGGCAACTGAAGGAGACTCCGATGACCCAGATGGCTCTCGTGATCGATCTGAACGTCTGCGTCGGCTGCCATGCCTGCGTGACTAGCTGCAAGGAATGGAACACCTCCGGCGAAGCGGGCAGCCTCGCGGATCAGCGCCCCTATGACGCCGATCCCTCCGGCACCTTCTTCAACCGCGTGCAGACCTATGAGTCGGGCGAGTTTCCGCTCGCCGACACCATTCATTTCCCGAAGTCGTGTCTGCACTGCGAGGACCCGCCGTGCGTGCCCGTCTGTCCGACCGGCGCGAGCTACAAGCGCAAGGAAGACGGGCTCGTGCTGGTGGATTTCGACAAGTGCATCGGCTGCAAGTACTGCGCGTGGGCGTGCCCCTACGGCGCGCGCGAACTCGACGAAGAACGCAAGGAGATGACCAAGTGCACGCTGTGCGCCGACCGCATCTATAACGAGGCGCTGCCCGAGCGCGACCGCAAGCCTGCCTGCGTGCTCGCGTGCCCGACTTCGGCGCGGCTCTTCGGCGACATCCATGATCCGGAGTCGGTCGTCTCGAAGGCGATCGAGGAGCGCGGCGGTTATCAGCTGATGCCCGAATGGGACACGAAGCCCGCGAATCACTACTTGCCGCGCAATCCCGTGAATGCGTGCGGCAGCGGTTCGTGCGGGTGTAAATCGAATGGCGAGTCGAATGGCAAATCGAATGCCGCCGACGATGACGCGCTCGACGCCCACGGCGAACTGAATCTGGCGGCCATGGCCGCCCGCGTCTGACCTCACACGGAGCATCCTCATGAAACCCGCGTTTTCTGTCGTGTTCCTCACGACCCTGAGCGGCGCCGCGCAAGGCCTGCTGATCGCGCTCGTCGGCGTGGAACTGCTGGCGCGCATCGGCCTGTTCGCCGGGCCGTCGCAGACCTTCTTCGTCATCGGCGCGGCCGTTGCCGTGGCGCTCGGCGGCCTCGGGCTGATCGCGTCGTTCTTTCACCTCGGCCATCCGGAACGCGCGTGGCGCGCCATCGCGATGTGGCGCACCTCGTGGCTCTCGCGCGAATGCCTGGCCCTGCCGGCCTTTCTCGGCTGCGCCGCGCTCTATGGTTTTGCGCACTGGCTCGGCGCGACGTGGTCGCTGGCCATCGGCTTGATCGGCGTGCTCGCGGCGGCCGCGCTGTTCGTCTGCACCGCGATGATCTATGCATGCCTGCGCTTCCTCCAGGAATGGGCAACGCCGCTCACGCTGGTCAACTTCGTACTGCTCGGCTGCGCATCTGGTTTCACGCTCGCCAGCGCTTGCGCCGCATGGCTCGCGCCGTCGCTTGCGGCGGGACTCGCGGCCTGCGCCTGCACGCTGACGCTCGCCGGTTGTGTGGCGCGTGTCGCGTCCTTGCAGCGTAATGCGCGTCTGCGGCCCAAGTCCACCGTGCAGAGCGCGACAGGCATCAAGGGGCCCAACGTCGTGCAGAAATCGCGCGGCTTCACGGCGGGCGCCTTCAACCTGCGCGAGTTCTTCCATGGACAGACCGTGCAGGCGATCCGCCGCATCAAGTGGACCTTCCTGATCGGCGCGTTCGGCGTGCCCTTCGTGCTGATGCTCGCGGGCATCGGCGCGCAGTCCGCCGCGCTGTTCTGCGTGGCCTTCGTCACGCAGTATCTGGGGCTAGTCGCAGAACGCTGGTTCTTCTTCGCCGAAGCGCGCCACCCGCAGAACATCTACTACGCTCGGGCTTCGTGATCGGCTGATCCGCAGCATAAACAACGCGTGCCCGGGAAGGCACGCGTTAGCGGCTTACACGGCCAGCTTGAGCGCCTGACCGAAGTCGGCGATCAGGTCCGCGGTATCCTCGATGCCCGCCGAGAGCCGCAGCATGCCGTCCGAGATGCCCATCGACTTGCGTACTTCGGCGCCGGCTTCGTAAAAGATGGTCGGCGCAACCGGGATGATCAGCGTGCGCGTATCGCCGAGTCCGGTCGCCTTGATCGGCAGCTTCAGCGCATTGACGACGTCGATCATGCGGTCCGCGCGACGCAGTTCAAACGACAGCAGCCAGGACGCGCCCTTGAACAGCTTCTGCGCGATCGCATACTGCGGATGACTTTCCAGCCCCGGATAAAACACGCGGCCGATGGCCTCGTGCCCTTCGAGAAAGCGCGCCAGCGCGAGCGCGTTGTCGCTGCACCGGGCGACGCGCAGCGCGAGCGTCTCCGCGCCCATCGCGATGGAATGCGCCTGCTCCGACGAAAGCGAGCCGCCCATGTCGCGCAGTCCCTTCTTGCGAACCTGCAACAGCCCTTGTTCCTTCGGCGCAGAGCCGCGGTAATCGTCGGCGATGTTCGGATACTTGCTCCAGTCGAACAGGCCGGTATCGGTCACCGCGCCGCCGAGCGCGGCGCCGTGTCCCGCGATGGTCTTGGTCAGCGAATTGACGACGAGGCTCGCGCCCACGGCCTTCGGCACGAACAGCGCCGGCGACGTGATGGTGTTGTCGACGACATAGGCGAGACCGCGCGCGCGGCACAGTGCGCCGATGCCTTCGAGATCGGGAATCTGCGTGCCCGGATTCGCGATGGTCTCGACGAACACCATGCGCGTGTTCGGCTTGATGGCGTTCGCGACGTTGTCGGCGGAGGTGGCATCGACCGTGGTCACTTCGATGCCGAGCGTCCTGAGCGTGCCGAACACGCTGTTGGTGTTGCCGAACACATAGCGGCTCGACACGAGGTGATCGCCCGCGCGCAGCAGCGTCAGGAACACCGCGGAGAGCGCGGCCATGCCCGTGCCGAAGCAGATGGACCCGACGCCCTGCTCCAGGCTCGTGATCTTGCGCTCCAGCGCGGCCGTGGTCGGCGTGCCCTGACGGGCGTAGTTGAAGCCGCCCTTCTTCGTGCCCTGGAACACGCCGATCAGATCTTCCACGCGCTCGAAGCCATACTGCACCGATGTATGGATCGGCTGACGCACGCCGCCGTGTTCCGCGCCGGGCTGCCTGTCGCCGTGAACGATGCCTGTGGTGAAACCTTGCTTGTCCATTACTTCTCCGCTAGCGAGTCGATCCGAAACCATCGATTTTGCCTGATCTTCAGCCGCTCATGGCATCCACGGCTTACGGGTACGCATGTTGCTCGCCTGTTCCTTCGTCCGCGCCGTTCGCGACGAGCATGATAACGCTGCTCCGCTCGTGAACCCCGGCGCGGCATTCCCCGACAAGGAGCCCAACTCATGCCTTACGAACTCCATTACTGGGACGGATTGCAGGGCCGCGGCGAATTCGTCCGGCTGGCGCTGGAAGATGCCGGCGCGCCGTACATCGAGGTCGCGCGCGAGTCGAAGAAAAGCGGCTACGGCATGAATGCGATGATGAGAATCCTCGACAGCAAGACCGAGCCGCATATTCCGTTCGCACCGCCGTTCCTGAAGGACGGCGAGCTGATCGTGCCGCACGTCGCGAACATCCTGCTCTATCTCGGTCCCAAGCTGGGCCTGGCGCCGCAGAATGAGGGCCTGCGCTACGTGGCCAATGGCCTGCAGTTGACCATCGCGGATTTCGTTGCCGAAGTGCACGACACGCATCATCCGCTGGCCACCGACCTCTACTATGAAGATCAGAAGGACGCCGCGAAGATCCGCACGCGGAATTTCCTCGACAAGCGCGTCCCGAAGTTCATGGGCTATTTTGAACGCGTGCTGAAGCAGAATCCCGCGGGCGACACGCAGATGATCGGCGACCAGACCAGCTATGTGGACCTGTCCATGTTCCAGATCGTCGATGGCCTGCATTACGCGTTTCCGCGCGCGATGAAGCGCTTCGGCGAGCAGTATCCGCGCGTGGCGGCGCTGCACGATGCCGTGCTGCAACGGCCCAACATTGCCGCCTACGTGGATTCGGACCGGCGTCTGCCGTTCAACGAATCCGGCATCTTCAGGCACTACCCCGAACTCGATCAGGACGCGTGAGCCACGATGAACCACGCGCGCCTGACGCCCATCCACTCCCGACTCAGCAAGGAGCCAGCATGATCGAAACGATTCCTTCCTTCGGTCTCGGCACGTTTCGCGTCGATGCCGCCAAGACCACGGAAGCTGTAAAGAGCGCAATCGGCATCGGCTACCGCCATATCGACACCGCGCAGTACTACAACAACGAAGCCGCCGTGGGCCAGGGCGTGCGCGATTCGGGCATCGCGCGCGACGATGTCTGGGTCACGACCAAGGTCTGGTGGGAGCGGCTGTCGCGCGACGCGCTGATTGCCAGCCTGAAGGACAGTCACGCGAAACTCGACATCGGCACGATCGATCTCGCGCTGGTCCACTGGCCGTCACCCAAGGGCGCGGTGCCGATCGCCGAAACGCTCGCGGCGCTGCAGGAAGCGCAGCAACTGGGGCTGATCCGCCACTACGGCGTGTCCAACTTCACCGCGCCGCTGCTCGAGGAAGCGCTGGCGGCGCCGGGCGGCAAGGACATCGTCACCAATCAGATCGAAGTGAGCCCGTTCCTCGCGAACCGGGCGCTCGTCGATGCGACGCAGAAGTCCGGCATCAAGGTGACGGCGTACATGCCGCTCGGCGAAGGCCGCGCGCACAAGGACATGACGCTCAAGGCGATCGCCGCGAAACACAATGTCACGCCTGCGCAGGTCACGTTCGCGTGGCTGCTGGCGCGGGATATCGTGGTGTTGTCGGCCTCGACGAATCCGGAGCATCAGCAAAGCAACTGGGACGCGCAGAAACTCAAGCTCGACGCCGACGACATCGCCCAGATCGATGCCCTCGACGAAGGCCGGCGCAACGCCAATCCTTCGTTCGCGCCGAAATGGTGATAGCGATGCGCGGCGCATGCCGCCACGCATAGCATCCGTACATAGCCGCCCGGCTGACGCGTTCGCCGGGCGTTTTTCTTCGATGTCCCGAAGCCCGCAGACCCGCCTTGCAATGCTATCCTTGCGGGCGTCCTTATTCCATTTCCTTCTAAGCTTTCCACGATTTCGCAAAAGTGCTTTCGTTCCTGCTCAAGCTCCGTACCCGCGCCCAACGGCTCTTTCGTCTGTCGGACTCGCATACGATGCTCGTCTGGGCAGTCGTGGTCGGCGTGGCCGGCGCGTTCGCCACGGCGCTGTTTCGCGAAGGCATCGAGATCCTGCAACATCTGCTGGGTAATCGTTCGGAAGGACTCGTGGCGCTCGCGCTCGGCCTGCCCTGGCCCGTGCGCATGCTGCTGCCCGCCGCGGGCGGCGTCATCGCGGGCTTCTGCCTGCTGATCGCGCGCCGCCGCGTCAACAAGAACGCGAGCACCGACTACATGGAAGCCGTCACCATCGGCGATGGCGTCGTGCCGGTCTGGCAGAGCTTCTGGCGCAGCCTGTCCTCGCTCATCACCATTTCGAGCGGCGGTTCGATCGGCCGCGAAGGCTCCATGGTCCAGCTCGCCGCGCTCGTGTCGTCGCTGATCGGCCGCTGGGTCCACTTCGATCCGCCGCGCTTGCGCCTGCTGGTCGCGTGCGGCGCGGCCGCCGGGATCACCTCGGCCTACAACGCGCCGATCGCCGGCGCCTTCTTCGTCACCGAACTCGTGCTCGGCTCCATGGCGATGGAAAGCTTCGGGCCCATCGTCGTGTCGTCGGTGGTTGCCAACATCACGATGCGCGAGTTCGCCGGTTATCGGCCGCCGTACGAGATGCCGGTCTTCCCCACCGTCACCGGTGTCGAAGTGCTGCTCTTCGTCGTGCTCGGCCTGTTTTGCGGCGTGCTCGCGCCGCAATTCCTGCGGCTGCTCAGCGCCTCGAAGAAACGCTTCGCCATGTTGCCGTGGCCCTTGCCCGTGCGGCTCGCGGCGGGCGGGCTGATCGTCGGCGTGATCTCGATCTGGTGGCCCGAAGTCTGGGGCAACGGCTATGAAGTCGTGAATTCGCTGCTGCATGAGCAATGGACCTGGACCACGCTGCTCACGCTGCTGCTCTTCAAGATCATCGCGACGGCCGCCACCGCCGGTTCCGGCGCGGTCGGCGGGATCTTCACGCCGACGCTGTTCTTTGGCGCCGTGGTGGGCTGCCTGTTCGGCATCGGCGCGCATGCCATCTGGCCGCATGCCACCTCGGCGCCCTACGCCTATGCGATGGTCGGCATGGGCGCGTTTCTCGCCGCCGCCACGCACGCGCCGCTGATGGCCATCCTGATGATCTTCGAGATGACGCTCTCGTATCAGGTGATGCTGCCGCTGATGCTGTCGTGCGTGATTGCGTACTTCATTGCGCGCACCTCGGAGCAGACCTCGATGTACGAAGTCACGCTGCGCCGCAACCGCGAGGAGAAGGAGCGCGTGCGTCTGGCCGCCACGCAGATGCGCGAGCTCGTCAAGCCCGCCGATACCGTCGTGCCGCTCACGGCGAACATCAAGGACATGACGCGCGTGTTCCTCGAGTATCCGGTGAAGTATCTGTATGTCGTCGATGAAGCCGGCCGTTTTCGTGGCGTGGTCGCGCTGAAGGACATCACCTCCGACCTGCTCGACGAGCACGACACGCAAGCCAAGACCGCCGCCGACTATCTTCAGCCGCAATTCGACGTGCTGATGCCCGACATGTCGCTGGGCGAGGCGCTGCAGCACTTCCTCGCGTTCCAGGGCGAGCGTCTGCCGGTGGTCGAGAACAAGAGCCAGCCACTGCTGCTGGGGGTCGTGTACAAAACCTCGCTGCTGGACGCATACTTCCGTTTGAATCCGACGTCGCGCTGAAACTGCGCAGCCGTGCAATTTTGCGGCGCGGCGTGCCGCTTGCGTGCGTCCTGCGCGCGGTCCGGGTCCACTTCACATTTCACTCGAAGTACGTCCGCGCGACGCCCGCACGTCGCGCCCGTGCGCAGCCCGCTCAGGCGGTCGCGGCGCGCGGCCAGGCAGGTCATGCGAGCATCGGCACAGGCTTTGCTTGATGCATCTCGCTGCCTACGTGAGGAGGGGTTGCCCGATGAAGACCTCAACGTTGTTGTCGATGGCCCTGGTGTCGGTCTCGTGCTATGCCGCGCCGCTGCATACGAGTTCCACCGACGAATCCACCGCCGCCGCCACCGCGACACGCGCCGCCCTGCGCGTCAATGTCGCTCCGGTTGCGCCGCCGGCGCCTGAAGTTGCCGCGCAGGACCTCGATCACGCGCGCTGGCGCCACGTGCCGCTGCCGAAGTCGCGTACGCCGAATCACGGTATGGCTAGCCAGCCGGTTCAGGTGCAGACCTGACGAGTGGTTTTCTCCGAATCATCAACTAATCAAGTCAGCGCAATGACCGACACGCACTCAAAACACGCCTTGAACGATGAGCCGATCGACGATGAGATCGCGCAAGTGCTGCGCCTCGTGAAGTATCCCGCCAACAAGGACGCCATCGTCGACGCCGCGCGCGAAGCCGGCGTCAGCAATGATGTCGTCACGCTTTTCGACGGACTGCCCGAGCAGGATTATGCGGATGCGGATTCGGTCGAGCAGTTGCTGGGGAGTAATGGCGGGCTGGGGCTGTCGAGTTGAGTGCTGGTGCGCGTATGGAAGCGTAGCGTACATGTGTGCTGCCCTTCGGGCACGTCATACTAATCGTTCGCCGTCAAAGACTTAGGCCGATCCCCCGGCCTTTTCAACAGCGCTGTCCACAGAATATGTGGATAAGTCAGGCTTCGATTGCACTGGTTTGCCTGGTGACGATCTTGGTTCGATCCGCACCACGTCTGGATTTCCCAAAGAATTCAAATGACTGAGGAAGTCACCCAGCGGTTTTCCACAGGGCTTTCCACGCGGCCTGTGGAGAACTCCTATTGCATCGCCTCTTTGCGTGCCGCGGAAACGGCTACTAGCCCTCGGCATGTCGATCTTTATCTGCCTGCCATAAAGCAACAGATCACGCCCGTCCGGGACACAATTTCACAAACATAAACACGCAATCAAAAGCAGGTTTGTCCTATTCTGCGAAATCTCATTGCATGCGCAGCGGACAGGTTGGAAGCCTGTAGCAAAGCGGAACCCGCGTCTCGCTCGTGCTGAACGAGCGAGCGCGTCAAGCCTTTATTCGTCTTGCAAGACGGATTGCGTGGTTATCCGCGCCTTGTCGGAGCGAGGCAAGCACGTTCCCCAAGCCTCCCCTTTCTAAAGCGGCGGAATCAGCACTCCCTTGCTGACGCGACGTAAGTCAACTCCCCTTATACTGCGCGGCACTAGCCCCCACCGGCGCCGCCGGCTTCTTCTTCGCGCCCTGATCACTCGCCGCCGCCCCCGACGACATATAAGCCGGCGCCGCCTTGGCCTTCTCCTTCTGTCCCGCAGGCGGCGCGGTCGGTGCCTTGCCGATATCAGCAAGCATCTGCTGGCACGGCAGCGGCTTGTTGTTGCTCGGCGCAATCAACGGAATCAGCGCCGCGAACGGATTGATCAGCCCCAGCCCGACCGCCGCCGCCCCGCGTATCGCCAGCACCGGACTCACGCCGATATGCGGATCCTTGAACGTGCCCTTCACATACAGCGGCGAGCGCAGCGAGAAGATCCGCACGCCCTTCGTGTGCGGGTGGATGCCGAGATCCATGGCTTCGGTCTTGAGATTGATCGTGCCGTCGACGTTGATGACTGCATCATCGGTGTCGAGCGCGAAGACGCGTGAATCGAGCACGCCATCCGTCACGACAAAATCCGCCGCCGCGCAGTTGATGTTCACATCACGCTTGCCGAACAGCTTCTCGTACACCACGTTCGCCACGTTCAACCCGGCTGCTTCCATGTAAAGCCGGCTGACGGTGCCTTCGGTGACCAACGCCTTCACTTCGCCGTTCGATGTCGCCGCCAGCGCCGCCGGCGAATTGCCGGTAGCGGACAACGCCGCATCGCCATTGATTTCACCCAGCGCCGACTGCATCGTCTTGTTGGTCGGGAACAGCTGCTTGAGCTTCAGATGCCGCGCCTGCGCCGACACGCGTCCCTTGAGCGGCGCTGCGCTGCCGTCGAGATGAATGTTCGATGCCAGCGAGCCCCCCGCCACGCCAAACTTCAGCGGCTCGAACGACAACACCCCATCGTTCATCACCACGTGCGTGTACAGGTTCGTGATCGGCAGGTCCGGGTCCTTGATGATGCGCTCGCCGGTGAACTTCACATCGGCGTCGATGGACTTCCAGCGATCGGTCTTGAACTCCTCGGTCGGCAGCGCCTTCGACGATGGCTGCTTCTCCGTCTCGCCGCGCTTGGCCTTGCTCGCGTTGGAATCGGCGCCGATGATCGGCGCGAGATCCTTGAACTGCAACAGATGCGACACCAGTTCGCCCTGCAGCAGCGGACGCGGCTTCTTGCCCGCATAGACCAGCGAACCGTTGATATCGCTGCCGCCCACGCGTCCCGTGAAGTTCTCGTAATGGAACACGTTGCCGTCTTCGCGGAACTGTCCGGTCAGACGCCCTTCGGTTGCGAACGGCGGCGTCTCGGGCAGCGTCACGCCAGTAAATGGATACAGATGCGCCATGCTGACGGCCTGGATCCACAGGCGCAGGTCGAGCGCCGCGAGATGCGCAGGATCGGTCACGGTGCCCACGAAGGCGATATGCGTGTCGCCGAGGCGCACGTCGGCCTGCACAGGGAACGGCCGCTGTGCGTCCTGTACCGCGAGCACGCCGCCCAGCTTGCCGTCGCCGGACACCTTGCCGCCGTTGTACGTCCCCTTCACGGTCCAGCCGAACGCATAGGGGGGAACCGGCGGCTTAGGAGCGTCCTTGGTGGTGATGCTGGTGTTCGCTGACGTGCTCGCCGGATTAGGCGCCGATGCATTCGCCGCTGCCGCAGCGGACGCCGCCGATGCGGCCGACGCTTCCGAAGCCGCCGCCGCATCGGCCTGCTTGTTGAGCTTCGCCGCGCCGCTCTTGCCGACCATCTCGGCCGAAGACTTCGCCGACGCCGCTTCCTGCTGCTTCATGACTTCACCGATGGGCACGGGCTGGCCGAGCGTATCGATGACCGCTTGCATGTCAGCCTTGGTGACTTCGTCACGCAGGCTCACGGTGCCCTTCGCGAGCGAAATGTCGCCAAGCTTGAGATTCCACGTGGACGGTTCGTTCGACTGCTTGAACTTGAACGTCCAGTTATTGCGCTTGTCCTTGAGCCGCTCCACATCGATGGACGGATTCACGAGATTGATCGACGGAATCACGATGTCATGCGCGAGCAGGGGCAGCACGGCGACCTGGAAGTCGATCTCGTCGAGCGTCGCGAAAAATTTTTGACGCGTCCAGTCCGGGTTCGCGATGGTGATCTTCTCGGCCGAAAAGCGCGGCCATGGCACCCAGCGTTTCCATCCGGTCTCGTTGGGCGGACGATGCCAGCCCACCTTCAGGTCGCCGGTGATCTCGAAGCGGCGGCCGATGGCCTCGGACACCTTGTCGTCCACCCACGGTCGCAGCCGGTTCCAGTCGAAGGTCAGGAAAATGACCACCAGGATCGCAATCAGCACCGCCAGAATGCCGAAGAACCAGGCGGCGATCTTGCCGATTTTGCGGGTCGTTCCAGCCTGCGCCATGACCTCTCCATGCGTATTATCGTTATTCGGTGCGGCAGCACATAATGTGCCCGGCGTGCGTCCACGCGCCTTTCTGGACACCGTTTGAAACTCCGTAAGATGTCGATCTCGACCCCTCCAACTCACATGCATCCGATGCCCGAAGCGACATCGCCCGGCGTTTCCCCGAAGACCGAGCTCGTGACCGCCCACGGCGTCACGCGGCGCGACGCCGTGAGAGGCACGACGCTGCTTCAGCCCACCGATTTCACGCTGTATGGCGGCGAGCGCGCCGCGATCACGGGCCCTTCCGGCTCCGGCAAGAGCGTCTTCCTGCGCACGCTCGCGCTGCTCGACGCTTGCGATGCAGGCTACGTGACCTGGCGCGGGGAGCGGATCGCGCGCTCGCGCATTCCGGCGTACCGGCGGCGCGTGGCCTATATCGCGCAACGTCCCGCGATGCTCGACGGCAGCGTCGAGGACAACCTGCGCTATCCATTCATGCTCAAGGCCTATCGAGATGTGCGTTTCGATCGGGACATCGCGGCGCGGCTGGCCCAGGCGGCCGGACGCGCCGCCGATTTCCTCGACAAGTCCGCCAGCGAGCTGTCGGGCGGCGAGGCGCAGATCGCCGCGCTCGTGCGCACCTTGCAACTCGCGCCCGACGTGCTCCTGCTCGACGAACCCACCGCCTCGCTCGACCCGGCTTCGGCGCGGTCGATCGAAGCGCTCGTTGCCGCCTGGTTCGATGCCGATGCCGCCCGCGCCTGCATTTGGGTGTCGCACGATCCGGAACAGGCGCGGCGCGTCGCCACGCGCCACCTGACCATGAACGCCGGCGTGCTCGGAGGCGACCTGCGATGAACGGCTATCAGAATCTCGGGATCGTCGATATCGGACTGGCGGCCTTGCTGATCGTGGTGAATGGCGCGTTGTCGGTCGCGCTCCAGCTCAGGCTCGAACGCAAGCTCGCCGTCGCGGCGGTGCGCACCGTCGTGCAGCTGCTGCTGATCGGCTATGTGCTCGGCTGGGTTTTTGCGTTCGACCGCTGGTATGTCGTCCTGCCGCTGATGGCGCTGATGACCGTCATCGCCGGCTTCGCGGCATCCGGACGCGGACGGCGCACTTACGCGGGCCAGCGCGTCGACAGCATCCTGTCGATCTGGGGCAGTTCCTGGTTGATCGGCGCGTTCGGGCTGTTCGTCGTGATCCGTATTCATCCCTGGTACGAGCCGCAATACGCGATTCCGATCCTCGGCATGATTCTCGGCAATACGCTCACGGGCGTGTCCCTCGGCATCGAGCGGATGACCGAGGAACTGACCGCCGGACGCGCCGCCGTCGAGATGTCGCTCGCGCTCGGCGCAACCCGCTGGGAAGCGGCGCAAGGCCCCGCGCGCCAGGCCGTGCGCGCGGGCATGATTCCCACCCTCAACCAGATGGCGGTGGTCGGCCTCGTCAGCCTGCCCGGCATGATGACCGGCCAGGTGCTCGCCGGACAGTCGCCGTTGCAGGCGGTGCGCTATCAGATCGTCATCATGTTCCTGATCGCGGCAGCCTCGGCGCTCGGCGTGGTCGCCGCGATCGTGCTGACCTACCGACGGCTCTTCGCGGCGGACCATCGCTTCATGGCGGCGAAACTCGTGGAGCGCCGCCCGCGCAAGCGCGCCACTTGAGTTGTCCGGTCACGCGCCGTTGTAGACCCGCTCCAGCTCGACGAAGTCCAGCTTGATCATGTCCATCATCGCGCGCATCGTGCGGTTCGCCTTCTCCGCATCCGGGTCCTGCAGCATCTTGAGCAAACGCCTCGGCGCCACCTGCCAGACGACGCCATAGCGGTCGGTGAGCCAGCCGCAGGCCATCGACTTGCCGCCGTCCATCAGCTTGTCCCAGTAGTAGTCGATCTCTTCCTGGGTATCGCACTTGATGAACATCGAAACGGCCGGCGTGAAGTCGAACTGCGAATTGCCGTTCAAGGCCATGAAGGCCTCGCCCTCCAGTTCGAACAGCACGGCGAGCACGCTGCCGGCGGGACCAGGACTGGCCTCCGTATGGCGCATGACTTCGGCGATGCGCGCACCCCTGAAGGTCGCGACGTAAAAATTTGCGGCTTCTTCCGCGTTGCCTTTGAACCAGAGGCAGGGCGAGATCTTGTCCATCTGCGGGTCTCCGTTCTCGAATGGGGTCATTGGCCGGGCGCGCAGCCCTTTTCCATCGCGGCCTTCATCTCTTCCGGGTTCATGTCGCGCTTGTGCGTCGCGACCGACCACTGATGCCCGAACGGATCCTCGAGACGGCCATAGCGGTCGCCCCAGAACATGTCGGCGACGGGCATCGTGACCTTCGCGCCGGCCTCGGCCGCCTGCCTGACCGTGGCATCGACATCCGTGACGTAAAGATGCACGGTGACCGGCGAACCCTTGATCGCCTTCGGCCCGAGCATGCCGAATTCAGGATGTTCGTCGACCAGCATCAGCATCGAATCGCCGATCTTGACCATCGCGTGCATGAGCCGGCCGTCCGGGCCGGGCATGCGGCCCATTTCGACGGCGTCGAACGCGCGCTTGTAGAAGTCGATGGCCTTGGCGGCGTCCGCGCAGCACAGGTGCGGGGTCAGCGAATGCATGCCGGGAGGAATGGGTTCAGTAGCAGCAGAGGACATGTCGGCTCCGTGAGAGTGGACGAGGCGCGCCAGGCGGTGGCGGCGCTCTCACACCCTACAACGATCGGCGCGGGCGTCAATCGACATGAACGCGCAGCGGCGGCGCGAAAATTTCACGCCGCGCCGGCACGACGCGATAGCCTATTTCGAAGACTGCTCGGCAAGCGATTGAATCAGGCCTTCGAGCCGCGAGAAATTCACGGGCTTGGTCAGATGATCGAGGAAGCCGGCTTCGCGGCAACGGCGAATGTCCTCGTCCATGCCGTAGCCCGTGATGGCGACGGATGGCTTGTTGGGCTGCAGGCTCGTCCAGGCGCGTGCGATGTCGAGTCCGCTGCCGTCCGGCAGTCCGATATCGCTGACCAGCAGATCGAACGACGCGCGCTTCGCGTGTCCGATCGCCTCCGCCACCGTGATGGCGACGGTCACCTGATGGCCCAGCATTTCCAGCACTTCGGCCATGGCGGACGACGTCTGCTCGTTGTCCTCCACCAGCAGGACTCTCAGCGCACGGCTGTGTTCCTGCTGCGCCGCCTCGACGCGCGGCGTGTCCTCGTGCTCCGGCTGCACGCGGGCGAGCGGCAGCGTGAGGGTGAAGCGCGCGCCCTTCTCGCGCCCCTCGCTGTAGGCCGACAGCGTGCCGCCATGCTTCTGCGCGAGCGTGCTGGCGATGGCCAGTCCCAGCCCCAGACCGCCGAAGGAACGGGTGATGGAATCGTCGGCCTGTTCGAACGCCGAGAAAATGCGCGGCAGCGCCTCGGCACTGATGCCGATGCCGCTGTCCGTGACCGAAACCGAAATGGTCGCGGGATCCGGGTTCCAGGTGCGCACTTCGATGCGGCCATTCGCCGGGGTGAACTTCACCGCGTTCTTCATCAGGTTCCAGACGATCTGCTGCAAGCGCGCGGCGTCGCCCAGCACGACGAAGCGGCTCGCGTCGAAGTACGTCTTCAGGGTGAGGCTCTTGGCGCGCAGGTCGGCTTCGGACATGTCGAGCGCGCTCGTCAGCAGCGTGTCCAGCGCGACGTTCGCGAAATTCAGCGAGAGCTTGCCGCGCGCGATGCTCGTGAGATCGAGCAGATCGTCGATCAGGCGCGCTTCCAGTTCCACATTGCGACGGATCAGGTCGAGCGTCGGATGTGCCTCGCGCGGCAGCGCATGCTTCATTTCGAGCAGGCGCACGGCCGCCAGAATGGGCGTGAGCGGCGTGCGCAGTTCGTGCGACAGCACCGCCAGAAAATGGTCCTTCGCGCGGTTGGCCGATTCGGCCTGATCCTTCGCGAGACGCAGCGCGTCGGCGGCCATGTGGGCATCGGTGGCGTCGCGCACGATCTTCGAGAAGCCGATCAGTTCGTCATGCTCGCTGCGGATCGCGGTAGTCACGCCCGACGCGAAGAACGAATGGCCGTCCTTGCGCCACAGCCAGCGGTCGTCGCTTGCGCTGCCTTCGCGGCGCGCGGTGTTCAATTCGGCCTCGAACACGCCGGTCTCGCGGTCTTCCTGGCTATAGAAGATATCCGCCGATTGCCCGAGCACGTCCTGCGCCGGAAAGCCCAGAATGCGCTCCGATGCGGCGTTCCAGGTGCGAATGCGCCCTTCCGGGTCGAGCGTGATGACGGCGTAGTCCTTGAGCGCGTCGATCAGCAGCCGGAAATGGGTTTCGGTTTCGCGCAGCGCGCGTTCCACGGCGATGCGCTGCGCCCGTTCGGCGCTCTCGCGCATCGCGCGGCGCACGACGGCGGGCAGGCGCTGGAGGCGCTGCTTCAGCACGTAGTCGGTCGCGCCGCGCTTCAGCATGTCGACCGCATGTTCCTCGCCGAGCAGCCCCGACACGAAGATGAACGGCGTGTCCGGCGTGCGTTCGCTCGCGATGGTCAGCGCCTCGATGCCCGAGAACGTGGGCATCACGAAATCGGCGAGGATCACGTCGAAACGCTTCTTCTCGAGTTCGGCGACGAACGCCGCGGAGTCGTAGACGATCGACGCTTCGACCGCATAGTCCGCGCGTTCGAGCTGGGCGATCGTCAACTCCGCATCGAGTGCGTTGTCTTCGACGAGAAGCAGATGCAGGGGCTGCATGATCTACACGTCCTCGCCGGAAGTCGGGTGCGGGGACGGGTGCGCGAAGCGGCGGGACGCCGCGGACAGGATCGCTGCGCTCATTGCGCGTTGGGCGGACGGCGCAGGCGCGTCGAGCCCGGCGGCGGCTCGTTGAGCACGGCCCAGAACACGCCGAGATCGCTGATCGCCTCGACGAATTCCGCGAACTCGACCGGCTTCACGACATACGCATTCACGCCGAGTTCGTAGCTGCGAATCAGATCCTGCTCCTCGCGCGACGAAGTCAGCATCACGACCGGAATGCTCTTGAGCGCCGCGTTCGAGCGGATCATGTCGAGCACTTCCAGACCGTCGATCTTCGGCAGCTTCAGGTCGAGCAAAATGACGGCGGGATTGCCCGGCGCGCGCGCCTTCCACTCGCCTTCGGAGGTGAGATAGTCGATCGCTTCCTGGCCGTCGCGCGCCACGATGACCTCGTTGGCGAGCTGGCTCTTGTCGAGCGCGACGAGCGTCAGCTCGAGGTCATTCGGGTTGTCTTCGACAAGCAATATCGGTTTAAGCATGGTCTCTTCGTGACTTTGTTACTGGCGTGCCTTGAGCGCCGTTGGGTCCCTTTGCGCCTTGCGCGGCGCCGATGCTGCGAAACACGACCGGCAGCGAGAAATAGAATACCGCGCCTTGCCCCGGATGCCCTTCGGCCCAGGTCCGCCCTTCGTGCCGTTCGATGATGCGCCGCACATTTGCAAGTCCGATGCCCGTGCCCTCGAACTCTTCCGCGCGATGCAGGCGCTGGAACACGCCGAACAGCTTGGCGCCGTACTTCATGTCGAAGCCGACGCCATTATCCCGGACGCCGATGATGTATTCCTCGCCGCTGCGGCTGGCGAATACCTCGATTTTCGCCGATTCCCGCGTTCTCGTATATTTCACCGCGTTCGACAGCAGGTTGCGCACCGCCAGTTGCAGGAAAGCCGCGTCGCCGGTGACGCGCGGCAGGTCGCCGATCACCCATTCGATATCGCGTCCCGACGCCTCCTGCTCGAACTCCTGCACGACCGAGCGCACCAGCATGCCGAGGTCCACCGGGGCGGGGCGCAGCGCGGCGCGGCCCATCTGCGAAAAGGTCAGGAGATCGTCGACGAGCGTGCCCGCGAAGCGCGCCGAATCCAGCATGTTGTTGAGAAAGCGCCGGCTTTTCTCCGACATGCGCTCGCCCTCCTGCTCGCGCAGCAGGTCGCCGTATCCGGCGATATGGCGCAGCGGCGCGCGCAGGTCGTGCGACACCGAATAGGAAAACGCTTCCAGTTCCTTGTTGGCGCGCGTGAGCTCGGTGGCGAGCGCCGCGCGTTCCTCGGCGCGCCGCAGCACGATGTTCAGGAGCGCGCCGCGCAGCTCGCCCGCAATCTCGATCTCGCCCGCGCGCCAGGGCTTCGAATGCCCGCGCACGGTTTCGAGCCACGGCGAGAAGCTGGTGCGCGGCGCGCTCGCGCCGGCCCCGTCCTCGATCTTGACCGGTTCGCCCGCCCACTTGATGGTCTGCATCACCTCGGGCCTGAACCATAGCAGATAGTTGCGGAAGATCTGCGACACCGGCACCGCCAGCACGCCGCACGCACGGTCTTCGCGCGCCTTGGCGGGCGGCCACTGGCGCGCCAGGGAATCGGTCGCCCAGACGCCGCTGGTATGTTCCGCGAGCCAGTGCGTGAGCGCGCGCACCGTGTCTTCGTCGGGCGTGGCGCCGAGCAGCGTCACCTGATCATCGAACACGATGGCCGCGCCGGCGGAACGCGCGAAGTTCAGCACGTCGGCGGGCACGGACTGCAGTCCGGTCACGAAACGCTCGTGCTCGCCCATCGCGGCGATCAGGCGGCCCATGGTCCGGCGCAGGTCGGTGAGATATTCGCCTTCGGCGCGCTCTTCCTTCGCCTCGATCTGCAAGGACAGCATGTTGCCGAGATGCTCGACCGCGACGCGCGTGTTGAACGGCACGATGCGCGGCGCATGGTCGTGGCACGAGACGAGGCCCCACAAGCGGCCCCGCACGACGATCGACACCGACATCGACGCATGCGTGTTCATGTTGCGCATGTATTCGAGGTGCACCGGCGAGAAGCTGCGCAGCGTCGAATAGGTGAGGTCGGTCGGACGGCCCGTGAGCGGGTTCACATCCGGCACGAGGCGCGCGGGCGTGTAGTTGACGTCGGCGACCAGGCGGATGCGGTTCTTCAGATACAGCGCGCGCGCCTGGCGCGGAATGTCGGAAGCCGGAAAGAACTGATGCAGGAACGACGCGTAGTCCGCCTCGCGGTCTTCCGCGAGCACGTGGCTGCGCCCTTCTTCGTCGAAGCTGTAGAGCATTACGCGGCCGAAGCCCGTGATCGCGCGCACCTCGCGCACCGCGAGTTCCGCCAGTTCCTGGACGGTCGCCGCATCCTGCAGGCCGCGCGCGAAGGTGCGCACGAGCGGATACATCGAGGCGAACGTGTCGCCGCTTGCCGCCGCCGCTTCCATCTCGACGATCAGGATGCCGTCGTGCCGGTGCAGCGTGACATCGAGACGCGCGGAGCCGGGGGGCGCGGCCGGTATCTCGACCGGTCCGACATACAGCGGCGAATCCTCCAGCGCCGCCATGCTGGCCACGTGCGCGATGCGCTGCGCGGCGGCCTCGCCGAGCGCCACCGCGAGCGGCTGGCCAAGCAGCGCATCCAGAGGCGCGCCCGTCAATGCAGGCAGGTTGTCGCTGGCCTGCACGATGCGGAGATCGTCGGCCAGCGCCAGCAGATAGCCATGCGGCTGGATGCCGCCGGGAACGTGGATCGGCTCGGCGTCGCAATCCTTGCTCGCGACGCCCGAACTGAGCGTGAGCCGGCGTGCCTCGGCGTCGGGCGGTCCGTAGCTCCCCGCTCCGGGAGTGAGTGAACCGCCGGATCCGCTGTCCGTCCCGCTCATGTGACGGCTCCCGGTACGGGCGGGACGACGTCGACACCGGCCGCTTCGGGACACAGCCAGGACTGCAGGCTCTCAAAGGTGGCGATGGCGGCCTTCACCGCGTCGTCATGCTGGGCTTCGGGCACCGAGGCGGCGGCGGTTTCGCGGAACGCGTTCCACATGCTGCCGGTGCGCGCGCCATAGCCTTCGAAATAGGCATTGCCCAGGCCTGACGCGAGATCGAGACGCTGCGCGACGTGTGGCGCAATGAACCGTCCGCCGAGCGTGCTGCCTTCCATCACGTACATGGAGCCGAACGCATCGCCCAGGTTGTGGAGGCGCGGCAGGTCATAGCGCGTGTCGGCCTGCGGCACGGAGCCGACCGGCCGGCGTTCGCCGGTCAGCGCGGCGAGATCGGCGGCCAGCAGCGGCGCCTTGCGGCGCTGGTCGAAGAAGACCGACAGCGTGGCCGGCAGGCACGCGGCCGCGGCGTCCTCCCACGGTGCAACATAGCCATAGAATCGTTCGAGCAGCGCGATGTATTCGTCGCGTTGCAGATCGTCCCGCATCAGGTCAAGCGCATTCTCGAGCCGTGCATGACACGCGGCGGTTTCGTTCTTCAGGCGGGACAGAAGGTCGGATTGCATGTTGCGATGAGTGGGCTTAAGGACCGCGAGGCGGACGAATGATGCGGGTATCGGCAGGGCTTACCGGTTCGGGCGCCTGGCTGGGCGTGGGTGTCGGTAGAAATCGCACCGCGAACGCTTGGCGGCGAACGTGATGCGAGCGCTCATTTAAAAAAGAGTCATTCTACGCATCCGGCCTCGCCGCTGCCATGCAAGGCCAGCGTTTATAAGCAATCTGCCGCGCCGTTGCCGGAACAATTCACCGGTCAGTTCAAATTTTTTTCAGGACTTGCGCGGCCGGCCGTCACCGCTATTGACGTTGGCGTGCTCGTCCCGCTGCGTGCCGCGCTGATAGTCGTCGCCGCCGCGCCGGTCGGTATCGACGAGCCCGCGTTCGAGATCCTCGTGCGCCTGCTTGCCGACCTCGCGCGGATCGTGCTCATGCTGCGATTCGACGTTCTGGTCCGCTTCGTGAGGCAACGGTGCGTTCGCGGCATCGTCGCGCGTCTGGGTATTGCGATCGCTGCTCGACACCTCGCGGCCGCGTTCGGGCGCGCTTGCGGGTTCCTTGTTCGACTGCTTCATGATCTTCTCCTGTCAATTGCTTCACTTCAGCCCGAGGCGCTTCTTCATCTCGGCGCTCAGGCGCTTGCGCGCCTTGTCGTAGCCGGCCCACGGATCGTGCTTCAATGCGTCGAGCCGTTCGTGCGCATTGCCGATGTTCCATTGATCGCCGCTCGTCACGTCGTCGAGTTCGTCCCAGGCAATCGGCATCGATGCGCCGAGTCCCGGACGCGCGCGCAGCGAGAACGCCGCCACCGTGCTCGAGCCGCGGTTGTTGCGCAGATAGTCGATGAAAATCTTGCCCTTGCGGTTCTGCATGCCCATCTTCGCGGAGAAGAGCTTGGGCAGCGTGCTCGCCATGTGCTGCGCGACCGCTTGCGAGAAGTCCTTCACGTCGTCCCAGCCGGCCTGCTTCACGAGCGGCACGATCACATGGAAGCCCTTGCCGCCGCTCGTCTTGCAGAACGTTTCGAGGCCCAGTTCGGCGAGCAATTCCCTGGTGAGGCGCGCCGCCTCGATCATCCGTTCCCAGCCGACGCCTTCGCCCGGATCGAGATCGAACACCATGCGGTCCGGCTTCTCCAGGTTCGATGCGAGCGCGTTCCAGGTATGCAGCTCGATGGTGCCCATCTGCGCACAGCCCGCGAGCGCGCCCGCTGATTCAATGGTGAGCAGCGGCGGATGACCGGGATCGATGTCCGGATGCTGCTTGATATGGGGAATGGCGAGCTTCGCACTGTGCTTCTGGAAGAACAGCTCGCCGCCGATGTCTTCCGGCGCGCGCACGAGCGACACCGGGCGGTCCTTCAGATGCGGCAGCATCCATTGCGCGACGCTGGCGTAGTACTCGACCACGTCGATCTTGCGCGAGCCGCTGGACTTGTCGATCACGCGGTCCGGATGGCTGATCTTCACGCCTTCGACTTCCGCCGATGCCGCCTTGGCCTTCTTCGCTGCGGTGGTCTTCCTTGCTGCGGTCTTCTTCGTCGCTGTGGTCTTCTTCGCCGCAACCGGCTCTTCCTTGACGATCTGCCGCGCGGGTTTGTCGTCACGCAGACTGACGAACGATGCTTGTCGCACGATGCGCTCCTTGGTCCATTCCGCGAAATTGCATTCGGCCACGAGTTCGGGCTTGACCCAGTGCACGGGCGTCCGGCTGCGCTCCTGCGGCTCGCTCGCGAAGGGCATGCGCTTCGTCTCGCGTTTGTCGAGTTCCTTCTTCACCGCGACGAGCAGCGCGTGATCGAACCCGGTGCCCACGCGGCCCGCGTATTGCAGCTTGCCGTGCGCGTCGTACACGCCGAGCAGCAGCGCGCCAAACTGGCCGCGGCTGCCTGTCGGCTCGGAATATCCGCCGATCACGAACTCCTGGCGCCGCCGGCACTTGAGCTTGATCCACGCATTGCCGCGCCCCGACACATAGCCGCTGTCAATGCGCTTGCCGATGATGCCTTCGAGCGCCATGTCGCATGCGCTTTTCAGCAGATCGTCGGCGTGGAACGCGAAGTCCTGCGAATAGCGCAGCACCGGATCTTCCGCCGGTTCGACGAGCGCCTTCAGCAGCGCGCGACGCTGCACGAGCGGCACGTCGCGCAGGTCATAGCCGTTGAGCCAGGGCACGTCGAAGAAATACACGACGATGTCCTGCGGACGGCCTGCGTCAAAGGCGTTCTGCAGCGCCTGGAAGTCGGGCAGTCCGCGTGCGTCGAGCACCACGGCTTCGCCGTCGAGCCAGCCGCTCTCGATCTCGAGCTGTTCCAGCGCCTGAACCTGCTTCGGGAATTTCGCGGTCCAGTCGTTGCCGTTGCGCGTGAAAATCGCGATGCGGCGTTTGCCCTTCACCGTGTCGATGCGCGCCAGCACCCGATAGCCGTCGAACTTGATCTCGTAGGCCCAGTCGTCGCCGGAGGGCGCGGCATCGACGAGCGTGGCGAGCTGCGGCTTGAACGTGGCGGGCAGCTTCGCCTTCACCGCGCCCTCGATCGCGGGTTCATGCGACAAGGTCCGCAGCGATTCCGCGCTGCGAGTCGCGACGATGTCCGGATGATCGTGGCCGTTCGCCTGTGCGGCGGAGGTCTTCTTGCGCGCGGGCGTCTTTGCGGGCGCTTTCTTTGCCGCCGCCTTGCGCTCCGATCGTTCGAGCACCGCACCATCCTTGCCGCGCGCGCCGGGCGCATCGGACATCACGCTGCCCGGCCTTTTGAGAAGCACGTCGTATTCGCTCTCCGGGCGCGCCGTATCGTCGCGCTCCTTGATGAGCAGCCATTGCTCCTTGTCGCCGCTGCCGCGCATGTGGCTTTTTACGAGCGTCCAGCCGCCCTGCAGCTTCTCGCCATCGAGCGTGAACTTGAGCTTGCCCTTTTCGTATTCACGCTGTGCATCCGCGAAGCTGCCCGCCTGCGGCGCCCACGTGCCGCGATCCCACACGATGACGCTGCCCGCACCGTAGTTGCCTTCGGGGATCTCGCCTTCGAACGAACCATAGTCGAGCGGATGATCCTCGACATGCACCGCCAGGCGCTTCACCGTGGGATCGAGGCTCGGTCCCTTCGGCACGGCCCATGACTTGAGCGTGCCGTCGAGTTCCAGGCGGAAGTCGTAGTGCAGACGGCGTGCGTCGTGTTCCTGGATGACGAAGGACAGGCTGGACTTCGCGGGTGGTTTGGCCGTCTTGCGGGCCCGCGCGGCGCGCTTCGCGGCGCCGGACGGCTCCGGCGTCTTGTCGAACGCGCGCATGCGCTGATAGGTGTCGAGTTTGCCGGCCATCGTCGGAAATCCGCAGTGTCAGAGGCGAGACAGACGCGCTTCACGCACGCTTGCGGCGCGCAGTCTTGCGCGCCGGACGCGCGGCTTCTTCGCCGGAGTCGTCCTCGCCGTCTGCTTCCTCCGCGGCCGCGGCCTTGCCACGTTTCGCCGGCGCGCCACCCTTCTTGAGACTGCGCTTGAGCAATTCCGACAAGTCGAGGATGTCGGCAGACGACTTCTGTTCGCCGCCCTCTTCCACCTTCATCACCTCGGCCACCTTGCCTTGTTTCACCTTCTTGTCGACGAGCGCCATGATGTCGTCCTTGAAGGTGTCGTGGTACTTCGACGGATCCCAGCTGTCGCTCATGTCGTCGATGAGCCGCTTGGCCATCTCCAGTTCCTTCGGCGTCACGCCGGCCTTCTTCGTGTCTTCGTCGGGGAACTTGAACTCGCCGAAATCGCGAACCTCGTCGCCCCAGCGCAGCGTGTTGAGCGCCAGCGCCGGACCCACCGGAATCAGCGCCGCGAGATGCTGCTTGTTATGCAGCACGACGCTCGCGATGCCGACCTTGCCCGTGTCCTTCAGCGCATCGCGCAGCAGCGCATAGACCTTCTCGCCCTTGCGATCGGGCGCGAGATAGTAAGGCGTGTCGAGCGACAGGAACGAGATCTCGGGGGCATCGACGAAGGCGAGAATGTCGACCGTCTGGGTCGACTCCGGATTGGCCGCGCGAATCTCGGCGTCGGTCATCACGACATACTTGCCCTTCTCATACTCGAAGCCGCGCACGATGTTGTCGCGCGTGACTTCCTTGCCCGTGTTCTTGTTGATCTGCTTGTAGCCGATCGGGTCCATGGAGCGCTTGTCGAGCAGGTTGAAGCCGACCTTCTCCGACTGCGTCGCGGGATAGAGTTGCACGGGCACGTGGACCAGTCCGAAGCTGATCGCGCCTTTCCAGATCATGTGCGGCATCGCGGCACCTTGGCGGTCGGGAAGAGTCGATGAACGCGCCTCGCGCCGGGCGGGCGTCGAGGCGTTTTCCGTGCGCGGTTGCGGCACGGTATCGGAAGGAATCGCAGGAAACATGCCAAGGCGGGCGGGCGCGCGGCGTCCGGCGATCTGGGCCGAAGCCGGGCAGGCGTTCTGTAAGCCTTACTGCTCCAGCCGCTCAAAGATGCTATTTGCGGTTGGCGGTCACGGTCAGCTGCGTGCCGTCGTCGAGCGTGACGGTCTTTTTGGAACCAGTGGAAGTCGGCATGGCGAAGCGCACGATCTGGCTGAAGCGGTTGTCCACCGGACATTGCAGGCTCTTCCCGGCCACCGTGACGCGCGATGTGCCCTTCGGCGCATAGGCCCGAAAACTGATCTGCACGTTGGCCGTGCCGTTGTCGCCGACCATCGGCGCGAAGCGGATCTGCACCTGCCGCACCGCCGCGCCGTCGGCGCTCTTCGGCACCGAGGCCGCCTGCGGACAGCCGTCCGGCACGGCCTGCGCGCCGCCGGCGGCGTTGCCTTGCCAGGTGAAGTCATCGGTCTGCCCGGAGCGGATGGTGCGGGTTTCCTGCTCGTTGCCGAACGACTTCGAGGTCATCTTGACCGTGTACTTGATGGGGCCGTCATTGGCCGCCTCGGAGAGCACCTTGATGCCCGGCGTGGCCCGGGCGGTCGCGGCGACCATCGTGAGCGCGGCGACGGAAACGATGCGACGAACGATCGAACGACGATTCATGCCGCCACCTCCGTAACAGGCGCTGTGAGTGAATCCGGCGCGTCTCGCGCACCGGGACGCAGTGTGCGTGCAACGGTCCGGATTCAGTCTAGCGCCACGTTTGACGGGTCATCGTCATGGATAACCCGAGTGCGCGAAGGGCGGCTTGCGCATGGTCAAAAACCTGTCAGCGGCGCCTCAAAAGCCCGTCAGCACCAGCTTGCCGACCGTGCGCCCTTCTTCCAGCAGCCGATGCGCCTCGCGCAGGTTCGTCGCATTGATGGGTCCGAGGTCGCGTCCGAGGGTCGTGCGCAGCGTGCCTGCGTCGATCAGCCGCGCCACTTCCGACAGCAGCTTGTGCTGCTCGATCATGTCGGGCGTGCTGAACATCGCGCGCGTGAACATGAGCTCCCAGTGCAACGCCGCGCTCTTCACCTTCAGCAGTTCCACCGGCAGCGGCCGCGCATTCTCGACGATCGTGCAGATGCCGCCCTGCGGCTTGATGACTTCGGCGGCGGCCGGGAAATGCTTGTCGGTGTCGTTGAAGATCAGCACGTAGTCGACCTGCGGGAAGCCGATCTGCTTCATCTGCGCCGGGATGTCCCCGAAGTGATCGACGATGTGATCCGCACCGAGTTCTTGCGCCCACTTGGCCGATTCGGGCCGCGACGCCGTGGCGATCACCTGCAGCTTCGCCACCCGCTTCGCAAGCTGGATGCCGATCGACCCGACGCCGCCCGCCCCGCCGACGATCAGCACCGACTTGCCCGCGTCCTTGCCTTCCGCCGACACGCCCAGGCGGTCGAACAGCGCTTCCCACGCGGTGATGGTGGTCAGCGGCAGCGCGGCGGCGCTGCTGAAATCGAGCGAGGCCGGCTTCGTGCCGACGATGCGTTCATCGATCAGATGGAATTCGCTGTTCGCGCCGGGCCGGGTGATGTCGCCGGCGTAGTAGACCGGATCGCCGACCTTGAACAGCGTCGCTTCCGGTCCGACGGCGGCCACCACGCCCGCCGCGTCCCAGCCCAGCACGCGCGGGGCCGATTCGACCTTGTCCTTGGGCGCGCGCACCTTGGTGTCGACCGGATTGACGGCGATCGCCTCGACCTTCACGAGCAAGTCGCGTCCGGTGGGCACGGGTTGCTCGAGTTCGATGTCGACCAGCGCTTGCGGGTCGGAAATCGGGAGGTAGCGCGTGAAACCGATGGCTTTCATGGGGTGCTCCATTGAAGTGAGTGAACTGTTGCCCATGGTAAGACGCCTGGGATATTCGGAAAACCGTCATAATCACTGAAACATTTTTCGCCAAATCCATCAAATGGCAAGCGATCTCCTCGCGGACGCCACGCCGCGCGAGCGTCTCGATCTCCTCGATATCGGACTTTTCGTGCGTGCGGCGGCGTTGGCCAATCTGTCCGCCGCCGCGCGCGAATTCGGGCTCTCGCCCGCGGTGGCGAGCGCCCGCATCGCGGCGCTGGAGCGCATGCTCGGCGCGCGGCTGCTGCATCGCACGACCCGGCGCGTCTCGCTGACCCAGGAGGGCGAGATCTTCGCCGACCACGCGCGCGGCCTGCTTGACGCCGCCGACGCGGCGCGCGCGTCGGTCGGACAGGCGCGCGAGCATCCGCACGGACGCCTGCGCGTGACCATGCCCTCGTCGCTCGGACGCCAGCACATCTCGCCGCTGATGCCCGCGTTCCTGCGCCAATACCCGGGCGTGAGCGTCGATCTGCGCATGACCGACCAGATCGTCGATCTCGTGGACGAGGGCATTGACCTCGCAATCCGCATCGGCGCGCTGAAGGATTCGACGCTGGTGGCGAAGAAGCTCGCGAGCAACCGCCGCGTGCTGTGCGCATCGCCCGGCTATCTCGCGCGGCACGGCACGCCGCGCCATCCGGCCGATCTCGCGCGCCACGAGTGTGTGATCCTCGCCGATCAGCGCGACTGGAGCTTCGTCACGCCGACCGGCGTGATCGACGTGCGCGTGTCCGGTCGGCTCGTGACCGACAACGGCGAGGTGATCCGCGATGCGCTGGCGGCGGGCATCGGCATCGGGCTGAAATCAACGTGGAGCGTCGCGCCGCTGATCGCGAGCGGCGAACTCGTCACGCTGCTCGACGACTATCCGCCCGCGCAGACCGTGGCGATCTGGGCCGTGTATCCGAGCCGCGCGTTTGTGCCGCCGAAAACGCTGGCCTTCATCGACTTCCTCGCCGGACAGTTCGGCGAGCCGCCCTACTGGGACGTCGATCCCGCGAAGGTGCAGCGTTAGCGCGCGCAAGCCGGCCGGTACAATGGCGCTTTCGCGCGTCCACTGTTTCTTGGCCCTCGCCCTCGCCTTCGATGAACCTCGTCATTCAAAGCCTCGCCCCGATCTCCGATTCGCATCTGCGCCCGCTCGCGGCGCTGGCCCGCTCGCAGGCTCCGCAGCGCGTCGATGACACGTTGCTGCGTCTTGCCGGCGCCGATCCGCTGCAACGTCCCGACATCGACGCGTACTGCGGCACGCACGGCCTCGACTACGCCTACATCGCGCCGGATGCGACGCTCGCCGGTTTTGGCCTCGTCGCGATGGACATGGACTCGACGCTCATCACGATCGAATGCATCGATGAAATCGCGGATTTCTGCGGGCTGAAGGCGGAAGTCGCGGCGATCACCGAGGCGTCGATGCGCGGCGAGATCAAGGACTTCAACGAGAGCCTCACGCGCCGCGTCGCGTTGCTGAAGGGACTCGATGCAAACGCGCTCGAACGGGTCTACGAGGAACGCCTGAAACTGTCGCCGGGCGCGGAGCGCATGCTCGCCGGCGCGCGCGCGGCGGGTCTGAAGACGCTGCTCGTGTCGGGCGGCTTCACGTTCTTCACCGAGCGGCTGAAGGCGCGTCTCGGCCTCGACTACACGCGGGCGAACACGCTCGAAATCGTCGATGGCAAGCTGACGGGGAAAGTAGTCGGCGAAATCGTCAACGCGGACTTGAAGGCGCGCACGCTGCTCGACACCTGCGCGCAGATCGGCATCGATCCGCAGCGCGCGATCGCCATGGGCGACGGCTCGAACGATCTGAAGATGATGGCCGAAGCGGGCTTGTCGGTGGCGTTTCGCGCGAAGCCGGTCGTGCGCGAGTCGGCGAGCCTCGCGTTCAACTTCGTCGGCCTCGACGGCCTGCTGCGGTTGTTCTGAACGCTGCGGCTTTCGTGCTTGTCGAAGAACGGCGCCCTCGGGCGCCGTTTGTCTTAACCGAACGCCTTGACCAGCGCCGCTTCGAGATCGGCGCGCAGGTCCGCTTCCGCCTCCAGCCCAATGTAGAACCGCACCAGCACGCCTTCGTGCGGCCATTGCGATGCCGTGCGCATCGTGCGGACGGTGTAGGGCATCGCGAGGCTGTGCGAGCCGCCCCAGCTCCAGCCGATCGAGAACAGCTCGAGCGCCTCGACGAACGCATCGACTTGCGCCGCGCTGTATTGCTTGTCGAAGACGATGGAGAACAGGCCGCCCGCGCCGCCCTTGAAATCGCGCTCGAAGAACGCGTGGCCGGGACAGTCCGGCAGCGCCGGATGCAGCACGGCGGCCACTTCGGGGCGCATCTTCAGCCAGGTGGCGAGCGCGAACGCCGCGCGGTCGTGGGCCTCGTAACGCGTCTTCATCGAAGGCAGGCTGCGCAATACGAGCGATGCATCGTCCGCCGATACCCCGACACCCAGCTGCATGCGCGCGCGCTTCAGCTTGCTGTGCAAGTCGGCGTTGCGCGTGATGGTCGCGCCCATCAGCACGTCGCTGCCGCCGGACTGATACTTCGTCAGCGCCTGCACCGAAATGTCGACGCCATGTTCGAACGGCTTGAAAGCGAGGCCGGCCGAGAACGTATTGTCGATGGCCGTCACGATGCCCTTCGCCCGCGCGGCCGCGGCGATGGCGGGCACGTCCTGCACTTCCATCGTCACGGAACCGGGCGCTTCGAGCCAGACCAGCTTCGTATTGGCGCGCAGCAAGGTATCGATGCCCGCGCCGATCATTGGATCGTAATACGTCACCTCGATGCCGAAATCCTCCGCGAGCCAGTCCGCGTGATCGCGGTTCGGGCCATAGGCGTTGTCGGGCACGAGCACGTGATCGCCCGTCCGCACGAGACCGAAATAGACATTCGAGATCGCCGCGAGTCCCGAGGGCTGCAACAGCGCGTACTCGCCGCCTTCGATGGCCGCGATGCGCTGCGCCAGCGCGATGGTCGTCGGCGTCCCGTGCAGGCCGTAGCGCCACCTGGAGTCGTCGTTCCAGACGAGCGAGCGCATCGTCGCGAGATCGGGAAACACGACCGTCGACGCCCGCGCCACCGGCACCGAAAACGACTCGAAGCCGGGCGTGATGCGATCCTCCGGCTGGACGATGCGGGTTTGCAGGTCGCGGTTGGGGGCGTTGTCGTGGGAATCGGTCATGGCGTGGCGTTGAAACGGATCAAGGAAGATGCCGCCGGAGCGCGCCGGCGGCATGAAAGAGACAGGGCTATTCGCCGATGATGACGTTGCTCGTGCCGCCCACGCTGTTCTTCGGCGGTGCGGGCGGCGCCGGTTCCAGCGACGGCGCGGGCGGCGCTTTCGATGCACCCGCCGCGCCCGCTGAACCCGCGGCATTCCCGCCCGGCAGCGGCGGCAGCCCGGCGCCCGCAACGGCGGGCCGAAGCTCGAAGGGCTGTCCGTTGGAATCGTCGGGATCCATGCGTTCGCCGGACACGCTGCCGTCCGGCGCGAACTTGCCGACCCAGTTGCCGGTGATGTGCGTGCCGTCGTTCGATTCCTCGATCTCGAGCGTGTCGCTGTCGCGATCGCCCGCCACGAGAATCACGTTCGGGCTGCCGGCGAAGCGGTACTCGCCGTGGACGCCGGACGGATCGTCGGTTTTCGCGCCGAGCGTCATCTCGACCTGCCTGGTGCCCAGCGTGCCGACATAGCGCGGAAAGCGCGCGTACTCCGGATTGGGCGTCAGCGGCTTTTGCGGCGGCAGCGCCAGTTCGGCGATGGCCGCTTGCGCGCCGTGCGCATCCGCGCCGGCCGGCTCGCGCTGGTCAGGCGGCAGCACGCCGGAGCTCCCTGCGGGCATCGGCGAATTGCAGGCGGCCAGCGCCGCCGTGATGGCCAGCGCCGCCGTGATGGCCAGCGCCGCGATGAGACGCGAGCCGTGCATGCTGTGGATCATCCGTGGTTCCTTCGTTGTGTGCGGGATTCGAGCGCGCATCGGCTGCCTCAGATGCGCTCGAAGATCGCCGCGATGCCCTGCCCGCCGCCGATGCACATCGTCACGAGCGCATAGCGCCCGCCGATGCGCTGCAGCTCGTACAGCGCCTTCACGGTGATCAGCGCGCCCGTGGCGCCGATCGGATGGCCGAGCGAAATGCCCGAACCGTTCGGATTGACCTTCGCGGGATCCAGCTTCAGTTCCTGCGACACGGCGCAGGCCTGCGCGGCGAACGCCTCGTTGGCCTCGATCACGTCGAGATCCGCGACGGACAAACCCGCGCGTTCCAGGACCTTCTGCGTCGCGGGCACCGGGCCGATGCCCATGAGCTTCGGATCGACGCCCGCGTGCGCGTAGGCGACCAGCCTGGCCAGCGGCTGCGCGCCGCGCTTCTCGGCGACGCTGCGCTCCATCAGCACGACGGCCGCCGCGGCGTCGTTGATGCCCGATGCATTGCCCGCCGTCACCGTGCCGTTTTCTTTCGCGAACACGGGCTTGAGCTTCGCGAAGTCCTCGGCAGTGGCGTTCATGCGCACGTGTTCGTCGCGCTCGAACACCGTGTCGCCTTTCTTCGACGCGAGCGTGATCGGCAGGATCTGCTCCTTGAAGAAACCGGCCTCGATGGCGTGCGCCGCGCGCTTGTGCGATTCGAGCGCGAGCGCGTCCTGCATCTCCCGCGTGATGCCGAACTGGCGCGCGACGTTCTCGGCGGTCACGCCCATGTGAATCTTGTCGAACGGATCGTTCAGCGCGCCGACCATCATGTCGACGATGCGCGCGTCGCCCATGCGCTGGCCGAAGCGCGCGGCCGGCATGATGTAGGGCGCGCGGCTCATGCTTTCAGCGCCGCCGCCGATGGCGACATCCGCATCGCCGAGCAGGATGCTCTGCGACGCCGATACGATCGCCTGCAGGCCCGAACCGCACAGGCGGTTCACCGTGAGCGCGGGCGCGTGCTGCGTGACGCCGCCGTCGAGCGCGGCGACGCGGGCAAGATACATGTCGCGCGGCTCGGTCTGGATCACGTTGCCGAACACTACGTGGCCGACTTCATCGCCCTGCACGTTCGCACGCGACAAGGCCTCGCGCACGACGCGCGCGCCGAGATCGGTCGGCGTGAAATCCTTCAGCGCGCCGCCGAAATCGCCGATTGCCGTGCGCACGCCGCTCACCACCACCACTTCACGTTGCATGTCGTCTCCGCTGTCGGGTTGCTGTTGCTGGATTGACGCTCAGGCTTTCAGCGCGCGCTCCACCGCGGCCTGATCAGGAATCGGCGCGACCGCGCCAAAGCCTTGCGTCGACAAGGCGGCCGCCGCGTTCGCATAGCGCGCGGCCGCGAAAGGATCATCGCCGGCGACGATGCGCGCAATGAACGCGCCGCCAAAGCAGTCGCCCGCGCCGGTGGCATCGACCGCCTGCACGACGCGGCCGGGCACCACGCGCCGCTCGGCGGGCGTGGCGATGTACGCGCCTTCGCGGCCCAGTTTCAGCGCGACGATCTTCGGACCGAGCGCCAACAAGGCGTCGACGATCGCGTCCTTGTCTTCGTGGCCCGTGAGCAGCGTGACGTCGTCCCAGCTCGGCAGGCAGATGTCGGCCGAGCGGATGGCTTCGAGCATCACGGCGCGAGCGCGCGCGAGCGGCCACAGCTTGAGGCGCAGGTTGGTGTCGAAACTGACGGTGACGCGGTGCGAGCGCGCATGGTCGATGGCGGCGAGCGCGGCATCGCACGCGGCCACGCCGATCGCCAGACTGATGCCCGACAGATGCACGACGCGGGCGGCCGCGATGGCGTCGAGCGGCAGGTGCGACGGCGCATAGCGGCTCGCCGCCGAGCCCGCGCGCAAGTAGTCGAAGCGATGCCCCTGCTCGCCGTGCGACACGAAATACACGCCCGTGGGCGCGTCCTGATCGATGCGCACCGTGGAGGTGTCGACGTTCTCCGCGCGCCACAAGTCGAGCAGCAACTGGCCGAAGTGATCGTTGCCGACGGCGGAAACGAAGCCGGTCGAGGCGCCCTGCCGCGACGCCGCGATCAGGAAGTTCGACACGTCGCCGCCGAAACCTTGCAGATAGCCGGGCTGGCCGCGCTGCGACTGGTTGAACTCGATCATCGCCTCGCCGAGGGCGAGGACCTGCGGAGCGTGCGGCATGGTGTCAGACCTCGCCCCAGAGATCGTGGCCGTCGGCGCCGGTGATTTTCACGGAGACGAAATCGCCGGCCTTGTAGCGCTTCGATGCCTTGGTGGCCGGCGCGATGTACACGACGCCGTCGATTTCCGGCGCATCCGCCGCCGTGCGGCCGATGCCGCCGTCCGTGCCGATCTCGTCAACGAGCACCTTGAGCGTCTTGCCCACTTTCTTTTTCATGCGCTTCGCCGACAGTTCCTCGGCGAGTTCCATGAAGCGCGCGCGGCGCTCTTCGCGGACTTCATCGGGCAAGGCGCCGTCGAGTTCGTTGGCGCTCGCGCCTTCGACCGGCGAATACGCAAAGCAGCCGACGCGGTCCAGGTCCGCTTCCGCGATGAAGTCGAGCAGGGTCTGGAACTGCTCTTCCGTTTCGCCCGGAAAGCCTGCGATGAAGGTGCTGCGAATGCTCAGGTCGGGACAGATTTCGCGCCACGTCCGGACGCGCTCGAGCACTTTCTCGGCGTTGGCTGGGCGCTTCATGCGCTTGAGCACCTCGGGATGCGCGTGCTGGAACGGCACGTCGAGATACGGCAGCACGTGGCCCTTGAGCGGGCCTTCGGCCATCATCGGGATGACTTCGTCGACGCTCGGGTACGGATAGACGTAATGCAGACGCACCCAGGCGCCGTATTGGGCGGCAAGTTCGCCGAGCGCGCCGACCAGGTCGGTCATGCGCGTCTTGAGCGGCTTGCCGTTCCAGAAGCCGGTGCGGTACTTGACGTCGACGCCGTACGCGCTCGTGTCCTGCGAGATCACGAGCAGTTCCTTCACGCCGGACTTGAAGAGATTCTCGGCTTCGAGCATGACTTCGGCGACGGGACGCGAGACGAGATCGCCGCGCATCGACGGAATGATGCAGAAGGTGCAGCGATGATTGCAGCCTTCGGAGATTTTCAGATAGGCGTAGTGGCGCGGCGTGAGCTTGATGCCGGCGGGCGGGACGAGGTCGGTGAACGGATCGTGCGGCTTGGGCAGATACGTGTGCACCGCGTTCATCACTTCGTTGGTGGCGTGGGGGCCGGTGACCGCGAGCACCTTCGGATGCACTTCCTCGATCAGGCCGCCGCCGCTCGCGCTCTTTTTCGCGCCGAGGCAGCCGGTGACGATGACCTTGCCGTTTTCGGAGAGCGCCTCGCCGATGGCGTCGAGGCTTTCCTGCACGGCTTCGTCGATGAAGCCGCAGGTGTTGACCACGACGAGGTCCGCGCCGTCATAGGTGCCGGAGATCTGATAACCCTCGGCGCGCAGCTGGGTGATGATCTGCTCGGAGTCGACGAGGGCTTTCGGGCAGCCGAGGGACACCATGCCGATTTTGGGGGCTGGGGCCTGGGCGGTTGATTCCAAAGAGTTTTTCACGGGGAGAGACGATGTTGTGGGACTCGGCCGAAGGCGTCGGGCGAATCCACTATTTTACATCGGAGCGGTGGGGAGGCGGTTTGGAGGGCGGTGGGTGGTGCGGATTGGTTCAAGCGGAGGATCACCCAGGCATTCGCTGTGACACGGTTTGCTGAAAACGAACCCCTTTTTCACAACACAGTCTGCGTTTGTCGTTCAGACTGGCTTACATCCGCGAGGCTCGAAACTTGAAATACGACGCGAAATGCCATGAGAAGGACAGCAATACAGATCCGCGCTGCAACCGTCGAAGACGTGCCCCGGCTTTTCGATGTTCGCACTAGCGTCCGTGAGAACCGCATGTCCATCGAAGAACTGGCATCCGCGAATATCACGCCGGTGACCATTGCCGCCATGCTGACCGGCGAAGGCCGCGGTTGGGTTGCGGAAGATGCTGCAAAGGTTGTGGCATTCGGCATGGCAAACGCGGCAGACGCAACGATCTTCGCGCTGTTTGTTCGACCCGAATATGAAGGAATCGGCGTGGGCCGGCTGCTCATGAACGCAGCGGAACAATGGTTGTTCAGCCAAGCATGCGGCGAGATCTGGCTGCGGACTGATCGGAATCCAGCAGTCCGAGCGAACGGCTTTTATCAGCGGCTTGGTTGGAAAAACGAGGGGGTTCAGGAAGACGGCCAGAATCAATATACGAAGTGCCTTTCTTGATACTGCACCTGCGGCACTTGAACGATTTTCCGGCGAACTCGGCTCGAGACGTCGCGAGACGTTGAATCCTGATGGATGCGCCGCTTCCTGCCTTATCGATATAGCAGATCGATATAGCAAATGTACGTCACAGTCTTGCGTCCGCGGATATGAAAACAGCCGCTCGAAGCGGCTGTTTGGCGGCCTGCGGCCGTATTTGCCGTCAGGTTTCCCCGTTCGACGAGCGTTTCAGGCATCGCCTGAAACGTAGGTATCGCTTAGGGGCGCGCCACACCGAGCGTCAACGAAATCGCGAACGCATTTCTGTGAAATTACTTCCTCAACGTTCCGCCGCTGACCCTGATCCCCCGGCTGGCGATGCACGCCACCCGCGAAGCCTGCCCGGATACGAGCCCCCTACTTCTTCTCCGTAGTCGGCCCCGTAGGCGCCTGAAACGGAAACGTATTGAACATCGTCTTCGCCTGAGATTGCATCTGCTCCTGCATCTGCACGAACATGTTCTTCGACTGCTCGATATAGCTCGTCATCATGCCCTGCATCATCGGCGCCTGCATGTTCATGAACTGCGACCAGACCTCGGGATTCAGCGCATTGCCGTCGTAAATGCCCTTGCTTTGCTCGGACAGCTTCTGCTGGATGTCGATGAACGCCTGGATGTTCTTCTCCAGGTACGTGCCCATCATGCCCTGCATCGCGTGGCCGTAGAAGCGGATGATCTGCGACAGCATCACCGAGGAGAACATCGGCAGGCCGCCGCTCTCTTCCTCAAGAATGATCTGCAGCAGGATGCTGCGCGTGAGGTCGTCGTTGGACTTCGCGTCGAGCACCTTGAACTCTTCCTGATCGAGCACGAGTTGCTTCACATCCGACAACGTGATGTAGGTGCTCGTCTCCGTGTCATACAGCCGACGGTTCGGATACTTCTTGATCAGTCGCTCGGCGGATTTCTTTGTAGTAGTAGTGGTCATTGAACGCCTTTAAACGCAAAACTTTACTGCGATGGCAGCAAGCAGGTCTTGCGTCGTCGCAAAAAAGCGCTGCTGCATGTTCGCCGCATCGTTGAAAAAATCCGGCGAGTGGCGGCCCGCCCGGATGCACGTAATGCATGCAACGCACGCAATGCACGCCGCACCCGGACGAGCCTCCGCCCGTCAGCCCATATGCAAGCCGCCGTTCAGCGAGAAGTCCGCTCCGGTCGAGAAGCCCGATTCATCGGAGGCCAGCCACGCGCAGATCGAGCCGATCTCGTCGGGCGTGCCCAGACGCCGCACCGGAATGGTCGCGACGATCTTCTCCAGCACTTCCGGCCGGATGGCCTTCACCATGTCCGTGCCGATGTAACCCGGCGACACCGTGTTGACCGTCACGCCCTTGGTCGCCACTTCCTGCGCGAGCGCCATCGTGAAGCCGTGAATGCCGGCCTTGGCTGTCGAATAGTTGGTCTGGCCGAACTGCCCCTTCTGCCCGTTCACCGACGAAATGTTGATGATGCGGCCGAAACCCCGCTCCACCATGCCGTCGATGACCTGCTTGGTCACGTTGAACAGGCTCGTCAGGTTGGTGTCGATGACGGCCGTCCAGTCCTCGTGCGTCATCTTGCGGAACACGACGTCGCGCGTGATGCCTGCATTGTTCACCAGCACGTCGACTTCGCCGACTTCGGATTTGACCTTGTCGAACGCGTTCTTGGTCGATTCCCAGTCGCCGACGTTGCCTTCCGAGGCAATGAAGTCGAAGCCGAGCGCCTTCTGGTCTTCCAGCCATTTCACCCGGCGCGGCGAGTTGGGGCCGCAGCCCGCGACCACCGTGAAGCCATCCTTGTGCAGGCGCTGGCAGATGCTGGTGCCGATGCCGCCCATGCCGCCGGTTACATACGCTATGCGCTTCGTCATTCCTCACTCCATTTTCGTTATGCGGACGGCGATCTCCAGGCCGCCCGCCAATCCTTCCCAGTCCTGCCCTGCGTACTTGTGCCGCGCGTCCTGCTTACGGCCGTTCCACCGCCAGCGCCACGCCCATGCCGCCGCCGATGCACAGCGACGCCAGACCCTTCTTCGCATCGCGCTTCTGCATTTCGTGCAGCAGCGTCACC
>NZ_JARUXQ010000001.1:1794364-1967914 GCF_031451265.1 Caballeronia sp. LZ033
TCCCGAGCCCGCGGCCAGCACCTGGCCGAGAATGACTTCGCTCACCTGATCCGGCTTCACGCCTGCGCGTTCGAGCACGGCCTTGATGACCGTTGCGCCGAGTTCCGGCGCCGCGATCTTCGCGAGCGAGCCGCCGAATTTGCCCACCGCCGTACGCGCGGCCGATACGATCACTACGTCAGTCATTTCAGTTTCCTTTGGCATCGATTGTTAATGCATTGGCCCGGGCATGATCCGCGCGCCCATGAGCGCCACGGCGCGCCACTCAGAACTCACACTCAGGCATCGCGCTCCAGCACGTAGCGGCCCGGGGCGGCCTCGATCACCGGGTACGCCTTCGAACCCTGCGCCGCCGCCGGCTTGACCTGCTCGCCCGCGTTCGCCGCGAGCCAGGCGGACCACGTGGGCCACCAGCTGCCGGGATGCTCCGCCGCGGCGTCGAACCAGGCGTCCGCGGATTCGGGCAGCGCACCGGTGTCGCCGTCGACCATCCAGAAGCTGCGCTTGTTCTTCGACGGCGGATTGATCACGCCCGCAATATGTCCCGACGCGCCCAGCACGAAGGTCCGCGGACCGCTGAGAATGGGCGTCGAAGCATACGCCGACTTCCACGGCACGATGTGATCCTCGCGGGAGCCGTAGATAAACGTGGGCAACGCGAGCCGCGAGAGATCGATCTTCTCGCCGCATACCGTCAACGCATTCGGTTCCTTCAGCGCGTTTTCCAGATACGTGTTGCGCAGGTACCAGACGCACATCGGCCCGGGCAGGTTGGTCGAGTCGCTGTTCCAGAACAGCAGGTCGAACGCCTGGGGCGTGCGTCCTTTGAGATAGTTATCGACGACGTAGTTCCACACCAGATCGTTCGGGCGCAGATACGAGAACGTGTTGGCGAACTCGACGCCGCGCATCAACCCCGCCGGCGCGCCGTTCTTGCCGCCGATCGCCTGCTCGCGCAAGCGCACGTGCGACTCGTCGACGAACACATCCAGCACGCCCGTGTCGGAGAAGTCGAGCATCGAGGTGAGCAGCGTCATCGAGGCCGCCGGCTCCTCGCCACGGGCCGAGGCCACCGCGAGCGCGGTGGCGAGAATGGTCCCGCCGATGCAGAAGCCGAGCGTATTGATCTGTTCCTCGCCGGTGATCGCCTGCACGACGCCGATGGTCTCGAGCACGCCCTGTTCGACATAGTCGTCCCAGGTCTTGTGCGCGATCGACTGGTCCGCGTTGCGCCACGACAGGATGAACACCTGATGGCCTTCATCGAGCCCATAGCGCACGAGCGAGCTTTCGGGCGAGAGATCGAGGATGTAGAACTTGTTGATGCACGGCGGCACGATCAGCAGCGGCCGCGCATAGACCTTCGGGGCGCGCGGCTTGTACTGGATCAGCTGTACGAGTTCGTTCTCGTACACGACCGAGCCTTCGGTCGACGCAATGTTCTTGCCGACCGCGAAACCCGATTCGTCCGATTGCGAGATCTTGCCGCGCTGCATGTCGGCGAGCAGGTTCAGCATGCCCTGGCGCAGGCTCTCGCCCTTGCTTTCGATGAGCGTCTTCTGCGCATCGGGATTCAGCGCGAAATAGTTGCTCGGCGATGCTGCCGCGGCCCATTGCTGCACGGTGAAACGAATTCGCTCGCGGGTCTTCGGGTCGCTCTGCACGGCATCCGCGAGTTCTTGCAGATAGCGCGCGTTCAGCAGGTACCACGCGGCGGTGAACGCATACGCGGGCGTGGTCTGCCACGAGGTATCCGTGAAGCGGCGGTCCTTCAGCGCGCCCGGGTCGATGTGCTGTTCGCCTGCCTGCCGGAGCAGTTCGGACGCATCGCGCGAATAGTTGCTTTGCAGCTGCTGGAGACGCTCGGGTGGAATCGCCGCGGTGGGGATCTTCGGCAGTGTCGGCAAGCCCTGCATCGCGGCGCCGAAGCCGGGCATGCTGCTCGCCAGTTTGGCGAACTCGGCCATGCCGTTCATCTTCGTAAAGTCGGGCATCTGCGGCATCGCGCCCGGCGCCGGAAATGCGCCTTGGAACGCGGCCGGAAAACCTTGTGGGAAGCCACCGGGGAACGCATTGGGAAATGCATTCGGGAATGCATTGGCGAAGGCGCCGAACGCCGCGAACGGCGAGGCCTCCGCAGCGGCTCCCGCCCCGGCCGCATCAGGTGCGGCATTCGTCTGCTGAGTCAGCTTCGCCCATTGCGCGGGATCGGCAACGGTACGCCAGGCGTTCAGCCATTGATCGAACGCCTGCTGTACGCCAGTCGATTCGGCCGATGCTTGAGCCGAAGTGCTGTCGGCGGTACGGGAGCGGGAAGATGAGGAAGATGTTTTGGAAGCCATACCCGCCATTGACCTGTGAGTCTCGCAAGACTGGATTGCTGATGCAGGCATCGCCGGGCTTTCCTCGACCAGCGCGCAAGTGTTGATGCGCCCTATGCGCGCCGCAAGAAACCGCCTTGCTACGCCGTGCCCGATTGATTGAATTCCGGGAACATTCTTGCTCCAGGCTATCGGGCATGTCAATGCTTCGTCCCGATTTTGCCGCAGTGCGATAAATTTTTAATTATCGTTTTCCCCCATCCGAAATATTGTATTCACAAGGGGTTTCGTCACGCCCGGGAAACGTTCGCGTGGCAGGCTGGGAGACAGGTCTGGCGGGAGTAACAGGCCTCAGTCGTTCAGCCAGATCATCGCCGCCATGCGTCCCGTCACCCGATCCCGCCGATACGAATAAAAGCGCCTCTGCTCCGTCACCGTGCAATGCGTGCCGCCGTCGATGCGCGCGTCATCGACGCCCAGTTCCGCGAGCCGCTGCCGCGCCAGTGCATAGATGTCCGCGAAGTACTTGGCCGGCGCACCGCCCGCGGGCCGGAAGGCGGCCGTGGTGGCGTCGCGCCGGGCGGCCGGCGCCGCGCTGGCGAACGCCTCGAGCACGTCCTCGCCCACCTCGAACGCCGACGGTCCGATCGCCGGCCCGAGATACGCATGCAGCCCGGCAGGCGACACGCCCGCGAGCGTCGCCACGCGTTCAGCCGTCCGTTCGATGACGCCGCCCGCCAGACCACGCCAGCCCGCATGCGCCGCGCCGACCGCGCGGCCCGCGTCGTCGCAGAACAGCACCGGCAGGCAGTCCGCCGTCATCACGACGCACACGACGCCCGCGCGATCCGTCACGCTCGCATCCGCGCGCGAGCGTTCGCCGAACACGAGGCGGTCGACCACCGCATGCGCGTCCTCGACCTGCGCGCCGTGGATCTGCTCGAGCCATGCGGCGTGCCGCGAAGGCGTCAGCGCCAGCGCGCGGCGCCGGTTCTCCGCGACGGCCTCAGGCGCGTCGCCCGTCGAGAAGCCCAGGTTGAGGCCGCCCGCGCCGGAGCCGTCGTCGAACGGCGCGGCGCTCACACCGCCCGCGCGCGTCGTGACGAACGCGCGCACGCGCGGCGACACCTTCCATTGCGGCCACAGACAAGCGCCGTGATCCAGTGCGGCAACGTGATGCTTCATGCTTCGTCGTCCTCGTAATCGTCGTCGTCCCAGTCTTCGTCGTCTTCGCCGATGACATAGACTTGCGCGAACTCCGGATCCTCGTCGGAGTCGATCTCCTCGTCCTCCCCGAAGCCGAGCGCGGCGGAGAGCGTCTCCATGTCCTCGGGCACATCGGCGCGCCAGTGCACCGGCTTGCCGGTCGCCGGATGAATCAGGCCGAGGCGCCACGCATGCAGCGCCTGACGGGCGAAGCCGTCCGGCAGCGGCGTGACGGAACGCTTGCCGCGCACGTGCCCGTACAGCGGATCGCCCAGCAGCGGATGACCCGCAGCCGCGCAATGCACGCGGATCTGATGCGTGCGGCCGGTTTCGAGATCGCAATGGATCGCGCTCACCGGCTGGTTGTGCCACAGGGTTCGCTGGATGGTCTTGAAGTGCGTGCGCGCCGGCTTGCCCGCGGCGCTCTGCACGACCGCCATGCGCTTGCGTTCGCGCGGATCGCGGCCGATCGGCGCGTCGATCGTGCCTTCGTCGCGCATGTTGCCCCACACGAAGGCCACGTATCGGCGCTTCACCGTGCGCGCCTGCAACTGACGCACGAGGTCGGTCTGCGCTTCGAGCGTGCGCGCGACCACCATCAGTCCCGAGGTTTCCTTGTCCAGCCGATGCACGATGCCCGCGCGCGGCAAGCCGGCCGCCGCCGCGCCATAGCGATGCAGCAGACCGTTCAGCAGCGTGCCGCTCCAGTTGCCCGCAGCCGGGTGCACGACCATGCCGGCGGGCTTGTTGATGACCACGAGCGACTCGTCTTCGTAGACGACATCGAGCGGCACCGGTTCGGGCGTGAACGCGAGTTGTTCGGGCAGGAGGTCCGGCACGAGCGTGATGGTCGCGCCGAGCGGCACGGGCTGGCGCACTTTCGCACCGGCGCCGTCGACCTGCACGCGCCCTTCTTCGATCCACCCCTGCAGCCGGCTGCGCGAGAATTCCGGAAAGAGTTTCGCGAGCACCTTGTCGAGGCGGTCGCCGGCGAGTTCGTCGGGCACGTGCGCGACGCGCGGCGGTTCTGCGTCCGTGCCCGTCGTGCCTGTCGTGCCCGTTGCGCGGGGTGCGTCAGGGTTTGCATCGGGCCGCGCTGCGTCGTCGCCGGTGGCGCTTGGGCTATAATCTTTGAGTCGGTCTTTGGTACGACGGGTACTTGAGCGGGTCATTTGAACAAGATTCGGCAGGACTTGCCGTAGAAAACCGCGCATGGAAACGCGCGTAAGGATCCACGCAAACGCCGCACGCGAAAACCGCGAGACATTGCGCGAGCGGCGGCGCCGGACACACAGCTGGACACAGCGAGAATCAGCCAGGAACACCAAGCACTGATGCGAGCCTTCAACACCATTCATCAATCGATGCGTCAAACGATCAAGTATCTTGCGCTGGCCGCCAGCGTCGCGATCGTCGCAGCCTGTCACGGCCTGCCGGAGAAGACCGACGAAACCGCGCTGTGGAACAACAACAAATTATATACGGAGGCCCAGGACGCGCTTTCCGGCAGCGACTGGGGCAAGTGCGCGAAGTACTTCGAGGCGCTCGAAGGCCGTGACCCGTTCGGCCACTTCGCGCAGCAGGCGCAGATCAACGTCGCGTATTGCAACTGGAAGGACGGCGAAACCGCCAACGCCGACCAGGCCATCGACCGCTTCATCAAGCTGCATCCGGATCATCCCGATATCTCGTATGCCTACTACCTGAAGGGCATGATCCACTTCAACGACGACCTGGGCCTGTTCGGCCGCTTCTCGGGTCAGGACATGAGCGAGCGCGATCCGAAGTCGCTGCGCGAGTCCTATGACGCGTTCAAGGTGGTCGTCGACAAGTACCCGCAAAGCAAGTACGCGCCGGACGCCGCGCAGCGCATGCGCTATATCGTCAACGCGCTGGCGTCGCACGAGGTGCATGCGGCGGACTATTACTATCGGCGCGGCGCGTATGTCGCGGCCATTAACCGCGCGCAGCTCGCCATTCGCGAGTACAAGAACGCGCCGGCCACCGAAGACGCGCTGCACATCATGATGCTGTCCTACGGCAAGCTCGATCAGCCGCAACTCGCCGACGACACCAAGCGCGTGCTCGCCGCTACGTTCCCGGACAGCCCGTACGTGACCGGCAAGCGTCGTCAGGGCACGGACGACAAGCCGTGGTACCAGATCTGGTAAGCGGCGCATGAAAGCAGGACATCGGTCCTGCACGCTTCCCGGAAACGGCGCGCGATCGATGATCGCGCGCCGTTTTGTTTATGCGCCGGCCGCTGGCTAACTTACGAAGTTCCACATGAGGCGGCCACTGCGCGAACGCAGCCAGACGTCATAGCGGGAGACGAAGTCCTTGTAACTGGCGTGACAGGTTTCGGACAACCGCAGCAGCCAGACGGCATACGAGAAGTTATCTGCGTTGGCTATCTTGTCCACGGGCGGCAGACGCGCGAGGTCGGCGACGTCCATGCCGATTGGTCCAGGGACCATCGCTGCGTACTTCTGGTCCGTCGACGTATGCGCCATCGCATGACGCCACTCGTGCGTGAAGACCTGCGACATCCGTGACTTCAGGCTCGACGGCGGAACAGATTCGGCCAGCGTCTTGATGCCCTCGTCATAAACGGTGAGCTGGACGTCCTCCAGCGCATCATCCACCTGTGCGATCCCCCCGGCCGCGCGCGCAGGCGTATGCGTCGTCATGACCGTCGAGGGACTGGTCGCGCCGTCCGCCTTGGTCAGGACGCTCCTGAAGTCGAGGTGCGAATAGTTCAATCGTGCCGGGTACTATTGCGTGCGCTCGACCAGCTTGAGGAAGTTCTGCCTGTCCGCGGTCCGCGCGCGGCCCCAGAAGATCTGCAGCACCTTGTCGACCCTCGCCAGATCGCTCGCTGTGGTGCTCTTCACCATTCTCCGGGCCACCGCGAGACTCGCTTCGGCGCAGTCCGCGCCGTCGAACAGCAGCACTCGCAGTTCGCGAGCCCTTGCAATCGGCATCCCGTGGACGCGGTCAAGCGGAATCGACGCTCCCCGATAGCGCCTCCACAGGTTTCTGAAGCCGGTGCCGTGCCGTCCGCCCGAAGCGAACACCAGTGACCAGCGGGAATCGACCCATTGCACGGGCGCACCGTACGACACCAGATTGCCCGCGGTCGGATTCGCGAGCCGGTAACTGCCGTAGTTCGCATCCCAGTCGACCTGATAGACCGCTTCGACGTCCTGGAAAGCGGCAGCGGCATGGTGATAGCGGTTGAAAAGACTCTCGGCGATTCGCGTTGCCATTCTGGGAACGACTTCGCGCGTGACCGCTAAAAAATCGAAGTGATCGTTCCGTTGAAGCGCTTCTTCCAATTCTTCCGGACATGCTTCTTCCGTTTCGCTTTCCTCGGTCTCTTCGGTGTCGAAAGTCGCGTCGTGCAACGCTCTCTCCCAGGCCGGATCTACCGGGCCATGGGTCGAGGAATTCGTTGCAGAAGGATGAGCCTGATTGCCGCGAGGACGGCGCAATCTCAGTTCGCTTTCCGAAGCAAATGGCATTGACCGACTCTCCCGGGAATCTGATCCCGCAGACAATGCCTTGGCCAACGAGGTCTGGCAGGAACAGAAAATCGGTCGTCTAAACGGCGAATCGAAGGATCGGAAATGCGTGTTCCGCAAAACAAACGCAGCAAGAAATGGAGATCTTCAGAGGCAGCATTCTCCGGCGTGAGTGCAATGACGGGATAGCTGCCGTTCAAAACACTACTCGGCCAGCTCCGTCTTCCACTTTGCCGCATCGCTGAAAAATTCACGCACCACGTCCAGTTCACGCGTGCGCTTGAACGGCGGCAGGCTTTGCCAGATGCGCCGGCCATACGGTTTCTCGACGAGACGCGTATCGCAGATCATCAGCACGCCGCGATCGGTCTCCGCGCGAATCAGCCGCCCCGCGCCCTGCTTGAGCGTGATGACCGCCTGCGGCAGCTGATGCACCGCGAACGGACTCAAACCCTTCTTCGAGAGCGCGTCCAGCCGGGCCGCGAGCACGGGATCGTCGGGCGGCGCGAACGGCAGCTTGTCGATGACCACCAGCGACAGCGCATCGCCGCGCACGTCCACGCCTTCCCAGAAACTCTGGCTGCCGACCAGGATCGCATTGCCGTAGGCGCGGAAGCGGTCGAGCAACTCGGTCCGGCTGGCATCGCCCTGTACGAGCAGCGGATTGTCCCAGCCACGGCGCTCGATCACCTCGCGCAGCCGCGTGGCAATGCGGTCGACCGCGCGCAGCGTCGTACACAGCACGAACGCGCCGCCGCCCGCCGCCTCGATCACCGGCAGCGCGGCTTCGAACACGGCATCGGTGAACTGCGGCGACGACGGCTGCGGCAGATTGCGCGGCACGTACAACAAGCCTTGCGACGGATAGTCGAACGGGCTCGGCAGGGTCATCGAGCGGCGCGAGTTGAGGCCCATCTGCGCCGCGTAATGCGTGAAGTCGCCGCGCACCGAGAGCGTCGCCGACGTGAAGATCCACGCGCGCGGCACGCCCGCGCGCTGCTTGGCGAAAATCGGCGCGACCGACAACGGCGTCTCGTGCAGCTGCACCGTGTGCGAGAACACTTCGATCCAGCGCACCATCTCGTTCGGCTCTTCCTTCGCGGCTGCGACGGCGGTCTGTTCGTCCGCGACGACCGCGCGTTCGAGCGAGGTCGGCGGCGTGGTCCAGCCGGCCAGCAGGTCCTGCAGTTCGCGCGCGCGGCGCACCAGCGCCTGCAGCGATTCGGCGCGCTCCGCATGCGACGACAATGCCGCCGCCAACGCCGCAAGATGCGTTTCGAGCGTGTCGAGCGCCTCGAACAGCGCATGACCGTCGGGCAACTGGCCGAGCGACAGGCGCACCGAATCTTCCTTGAACACCAGCCGCAAGTCGCGCGCTGCGCGTTCGAGCGCGGCGCCGAGCTTGGTCCAGTCGGCGGCGTCGCGGGCGTGCGAGAGACCTTCGGCGACCGTATCTCGGGCGAGTTCGAGCAGCTGCGTGGTGGACAGCGTGTCGCCGAAGAACAGCGTGGCCGTTTCCGGCAACTGATGCGCCTCGTCGAAGATGATCGTGTTGGCCATCGGCAGGAGTTCGGCCATGCCGGTGTCGCGCAGCATCACGTCCGCGAAGAACAGATGGTGATTCACCACGACGATGTCCGCCTGCTGCGCTTCCTTGCGCGCCTGCATGACGAAGCATTCCTTGTAGTGCGGACAATCCTGGCCGAGACAGTTGTCGCGCGTGGAGGTGACCATCGGCCAGACCGGCGAATTCTCCGGCACGCTCGCGAGTTCGGCCTTGTCGCCGGTGCGCGTGATCTTCGCGAACCGCACGATCTCCTGCAAATGCGACGTGTCCTGACGCGTTGGCAGACGGCCGTTGTCGGCCGTGCGCTCGAGATAGTAGTGGCACAGGTAGTTTGCGCGGCCCTTCAGCATCGCCACCGACACCGGCACCGCCAGCGCGTCGCGCACGGTGGGGATATCGCGCTGGAACAGCTGGTCCTGCAGATGTTTCGTGCCGGTCGAGACGATCACCTTGCCGCCCCACAGCATGGCCGGCACGAGATACGCATAGGTCTTGCCCGTGCCCGTCCCGGCTTCGACGATCAGCGTGTTCTCGCCGCCGTCGATGGCCGTCTTCGCCGTTGCGATGCCCAGGTCTTCCGCCGGGGGCGCGTCGGGGTCATGCGGCTTGTCCGACGGTCCGAGCCTGCGCGCGGGGCGGCGCTGCGCCTCGAACATCGCGGGCTCGGGCATCGCGCGGCCGGAGGCCTCCATGGCGGCGGCGACCGAGCGCGCCATTTCGATCTGCGAGGCACGCGGCCGATAACCGTCGATGGCGCGCGCAAGCAGTCCCTGCGCCGCGAAGATGGCGTCGAGTTCGACGGCGCGCTTGTCCGTGAGCGCGTGCGGCGCGGGGACGTCGTCGCGAGAGGGTGTGGGTGCGTTCAAGGCGTGCTCAATCCTGCGGGGTTCCGGCGGCGGGTGCGGGAGGCGCCGCCGCCGGCATGCATGGGCATGCGCCGCCGGCGGCGCGCGGCGTCAGTGCGCGTCCGGGTCCAGCTGCAATTGCAGCAGGAGAATGGTGTCCTTCACCTTGAGCTTGCGCTTCTTCAAGCGTCTCAACTCGAGGTCTTCGATGCCCGACATCTTGTCGATCAGGATGTCCAGGCTGTGATGCTCTTCCTGCAACTGCGCGATGCGATCGCGCAGCAATGCGGCATCCATGGTGGGTTGTCGGGGTGCGTTCAAGCGCTGCTGCATGCTCGCCTCCTTTCATCCGCTCTTGCATCCGCTTCTTGATCTGCTTCGCGCGTGCCCGCAACACGGACACGCATGCGCTACTTGCCCTGCTGCTGTTGCTGCTGTTGCTGCTGTTGTTGCTGGCGCTGCTGGTCTTCAGCGGCCTGCTGCGCCTTTTCCTGCTGCTTCCTTGCTGCTTCCTTCTGACGCGCCTCGACTTCGGCGCGATGCTGCGCGGCTTCCTGCTGCTTCTGTTCGTAACGCTGCGCCTTCAGATCCCGGTCCTGCGCGTCCTGCACGCCGCGTGCGCGCGCATCGTCGAGTTGCTTCTGGTAGTCCGCCTGCTTGCGATCGTACGCCGCCTGATTGGCCGCGCGCTGCGGCGCCTCGGCCTGGCGCTGGGCGGCTGCCAGCGCGTTCTGGCGCTGCTTCTCATCGAACGATTGCTGGCTCGCACGTTCGTTGGCCGCGCGCTGCGGCGCTTGAGCGTCGTACTGCGCCTGCTTGATCGCGGTCTGCTGGTCGCGCTGGCGGGCGCGCTCGGTGCGCTGTTCGTCGTCGAGCGCGAGCTGGTCCTGACGGATCTCCTGGCGCGTCTCGCGCATCTCGTTGCGCGCATTGTCGAGGCAATGGTTGACGAAGAAATTGCTGTAGCAGTCGTGCCGCTTCACGCCAAAGCGATAGTCGTTTTCCTCGGTGCGCTTGTTCAACGCTTGCTGCCGTTGCGTGAATTGGGCCTTGAGCACGGCGTCGGGGTCTTGCGTGTCGCTGGAATTGCTGGAGGATGAGTCGTCGAGTGGACGGGTGCTGACGGCGGTATCGGGAGAAATGGGCTTCGGCGTCTGCGCACGCGCATGATCCGGCACGAAGGCGGCAAACAGCATGACTGCCGTGGCGAACCTGACCACCGTCATGGTCGAGGCAGTCGACGCGGCGCGTGCGCCTTCAGCTGCGCCGGCGTGGCCTGCAGCCGAGCCGGAATGGGCGGCGCGAAAAAAGCGTAATGTGGGCAAAGGAATGAACGGCAACGTGATCAGGAATCAGATGCGAAGCGGCTTGGGCGATGCCCAAATTCTATCACCGCACGCCGGAGGGCTCTGCCATTTATGGCAAAATGCCCCGCTCCAGCAACCCGGTCCGAACCGGCTCGTCACGCGGTCACGTGCCCGCCGCGCCTCGCTCACAGCAGGCTCGTGCGTGCGGCGCGATGCCTGCCGGCGAGCCCGAGAACAGCGCAGACACATGACGGAAACCGTAGCACTCAAGATCGTACAGCGCATCGCCACCGAACTCACCGTGCAGCCGCGCCAGGTCGCCGCCGCCGTGCAGCTTCTCGATGAAGGCTCGACTGTCCCGTTCATCGCCCGGTATCGCAAGGAAGTCACCGGCAATCTCGACGATACGCAACTGCGCACGCTCGAAGAGCGCCTGATCTACCTGCGCGAACTCGAAGAGCGCCGCGCCACGATCCTGTCGAGCATCGACGAGCAAGGCAAGCTCAGCGACGAATTGCGCGGCGCCATCGAAGGCGCGGACAGCAAGCAGGTGCTCGAAGATCTCTACCTGCCCTACAAGCCGAAGCGCCGCACGCGCGCGCAGATCGCCCGCGAAGCCGGTCTCGAACCGCTCGCACAGGCGCTGCTCGCTGATCCGACACTCGACCCGCAAGCCGAAGCCGCAAAATTCGTCGATGCCGAAAAAGGCGTCGCCGACACCAAGGCCGCCCTCGACGGCGCACGCGACATTCTCTCGGAACAGTTCGGCGAAACGGCCGGCGTCCTCGGCAAGCTGCGCGACCATCTGTTCAATCAGGGGCTCGTGATGTCGAGCGTGGTCGACGGCAAGCAGAACGAGGAAGGCGAGAAGTTCCGCGATTACTACGACTACAGCGAAACGGTCCGCACCGTGCCCTCGCACCGCGCGCTCGCGCTGTTTCGCGGCCGCAATGCGGGCGTGCTGAGCGTCAAGCTCGGCCTCGGCGAGGAGCTCGACGCGCAGGTTCCGCATCCTTGCGAGGCGATGATCGCGCAGCAGGTGGGCATCGCCAACCGCGGCCGCGCCGCCGACAAATGGCTGTCGGACGTCTGCCGCTGGTGCTGGCGCGTGAAGGTGCAGCCGCACATCGAAACCGAGCTGCTCACGCAACTGCGCGAGCAGGCCGAGCACGAAGCCATCCGCGTGTTCGCGCGCAACCTGAAGGATCTGCTGCTGGCCGCGCCGGCGGGCCCGAAGGCCGTGATCGGACTCGATCCGGGCCTGCGCACGGGCGTGAAGGTCGCGGTCGTCGATCGCACCGGCAAGCTGCTCGCAACAGACACCATTTATCCGCACGAGCCGCGCCGCGACTGGGATGGCTCGCTCGCGAAACTCGCCCGCATCGCGCAAGCGACGCAGGCCGAACTGGTGTCGATCGGCAACGGCACGGCCTCGCGCGAAACCGACAAGCTCGCAAGCGAACTGATCGCGAAGCATCCGGAATTCAAGTTGCAGAAGATCGTGGTGTCGGAAGCGGGGGCGTCGGTGTATTCGGCGTCGGAACTCGCGGCAAAGGAATTCCCGGAACTCGATGTCTCGCTGCGCGGCGCCGTGTCCATCGCGCGCCGTCTGCAGGATCCGCTCGCGGAACTCGTCAAGATCGAGCCGAAGGCGATCGGCGTCGGCCAGTATCAGCACGACGTCAATCAGCGTGAACTGGCGCGCTCGCTCGATGCCGTCGTCGAGGACTGCGTGAATGCCGTCGGCGTCGATGCCAACACGGCGTCCATCGCCCTGCTCGCCCGCGTGTCGGGACTCAATGCAACGCTCGCGCGCAATATCGTCGAGTTTCGCGACGCCAACGGGCCGTTCCCTTCGCGCGAGCATCTGAAGAAGGTGCCGCGCCTCGGCGACAAGACCTTCGAACAGGCCGCGGGCTTCCTGCGCATCAACAATGGCGACAACCCGCTGGACCGGTCGTCGGTGCACCCGGAAGCGTATCCGGTCGTCGAACGCATGCTCGCCAAGATCAAGAAGCAGCTCGGCGACGTGCTCGGCAAGCGCGAGGCGCTGACCGGGCTGTCGCCGGCCGAGTTCGTCGATGAGCGCTTCGGCCTGCCCACCGTGCGCGACATCCTCGCGGAACTCGAGAAGCCCGGCCGCGATCCGCGCCCCGAGTTCAAGACGGCGACCTTCAAGGACGGCATCGAGAAAATCTCCGATCTCGTGCCGGGCATGATCCTCGAAGGCGTCGTGACGAACGTGGCCGCGTTTGGCGCGTTCGTCGATATCGGCGTGCATCAGGATGGCCTCGTGCACGTGTCGTCGATGTCCACGAAGTTCATCAAGGATCCGCACGAGGTCGTGAAGGCCGGTCAGGTCGTCAAGGTGAAGGTGCTGGAGACGGATGTGAAACGCCAGCGCATTTCACTGACGATGCGTCTCGATGATGATTTCCCGTCTGCGTCCGCCGGCAGCGGTTCGGGTGCGCAGTCGCGCGGCGGACAGGATCGTCAGGACCGACGCTCGGGCCAGCGTCCGCAGCAGCGTCGCGAGCCGGAGGCGGCAGGCGCGATGGCCGCGGCGTTCGCGAAGCTGAAGCGCTGAGGGCTTCGGCGCCAAACGAAAACCCCACGTTCGCACGTGGGGTTTTTGCTTTCTTACGCGAAAAGAATCCGCGTCAAATTTCGATTTTGGTACCCAACTCCACCACCCGGTTCGCCGGAATGCTGAAGAAATCCGTAGGCTTCGCGGCGTTCTGATGCATCCACGCGAACACCCGCTCGCGCCACACCGACATGCCCGGCAGTTCCGTCGGCACCACGGTTTCGCGCGCCATGAAGAACGACGTGTCCATCAGCTCGAAGATCATCGCGTGCGTGCGCGTGATCTGTTCGAGCACCGCCTTCACATCGGGCGTTTCGTTGAAGCCATAGGCCGCCTTCACGAGAAACAGTCCGCCGCCGATGTCCTTCACTTCGAGCCGGTGCGCGTCGTCCACATAGGGAATGTCGCGCGTCTGGAAGTTCATGAATAGCGTGCGCTCGTGCAGCACCTTGTTGTGCTTCAGATTGTGCAGCAGGCTCACAGGCACCAGCGAGTCGCTGCCGGTGAGATAGATGGCCGTGCCCGACACGCGATGCGGCGGATGCGCGAGCAGACCCTGGAGGAAAGGCATCAGCGGGATACCGTCGGCGGCCGTGCGGTCCTTGACGATCATGCGGCCCTTGTACCAGGTCATCAGCAGGAAGAACAGCGCGCCGCCGATGCACAGCGGCAGCCAGCCGCCCTGCTCGATCTTCAGCAGGCTCGCGCCGAAGAATCCGATGTCGATGGCAAGGAACACCGCGATCATCGCGCCGACCAGCCAGCGGCTCCAGCCCCACAGGTTCACCATCACGACCGACACGAGGATGGTGGTGGTCAGCATGGTCGCGGTGACGGCGAGGCCGTAGGCCGCCGCCAGGTTCTCCGAGCTCTTGAAGCCGACCACGATGCACAGGATGATGAACAGCAGCATCCAGTTCACGAGCGGGATATAGATCTGCCCGATCGCCAGTTCGGACGTATGCAGGATCTTCATGCGCGGCACGTAGCCCAGCTGGATGGCCTGGCTCGTCAGCGAATACGCGCCCGAGATGACCGCCTGCGAAGCGATCACGGTGGCAACAGTGGAGAGGATCACGAGCGGCAGCAGCGCCCAGTCGGGTGCGAGCAGGAAGAACGGGCTTTCGATGGCCTTCGGGTCGTGCATCAGCAACGCGCCCTGGCCGAAGTAGTTGAGCAGCAGCGACGGCATCACCAGCATGTACCAGCCGCAGCGGATCGGCTTGGCGCCGAAGTGGCCCATGTCGGCATACAGCGCTTCCGCGCCGGTCAGCACGAGCACGACCGAGCCGAGGACGATATATGCCTGCAGCACGTGTTGCGCCATGAAGGAGAACGCGTAATAGGGATTCAGCGCGGCGATGATGCGCGGTTCCTTCACGATATGCGCCGCGCCGAGCACGGCGAGCGTGACGAACCACACAAGCATGATCGGGCCGAACAGCCTGCCGACCACCGCCGTGCCGTGCCGCTGGATCCAGAACAGCGCGATCAGGATGGCGATGGTGATGGGCAGCACATAGGGCGACAGCTTGGGCGCGGCGATCTCGAGGCCTTCGACCGCGGAGATCACCGACATGGCCGGCGTGATGACGGCGTCGCCGTAGAACATGCACGCGCCGAAGATGCCGAGCATCATCAGCACGCCCGAGATCTTGCCGGATTCCTTCACGCTGCGCAGCGCGAGCGTGGTCATGGCGAACACGCCGCCTTCGCCGTTGTTGTCGGCGCGCATGACGAACAGCACGTATTTGACGGCCACCACCATGATGATGGCCCAGAACAGCAGGGAGATGACGCCGAGAATGGAGGCCTCGGACAAGCCGATGCCATGCGACGGGCTGAACGCCTCTTTCAGTGAATACAGCGGGCTGGTGCCGATGTCGCCGAAGACGATGCCAATGGCCGCGACCGTAAGCGAGGGCAATGACTGTTTATGCTCGTGCGCGTGAGTCGTTGTGGTCATAAAAGCGGGATATCCGTCCAGGGCGGAAAAAACGAACGCCATTCTATCGAACGCGGCATGCCGGAACATCTTGGCTGACCGCGCTGGGCGCGCCGGCGCAGACGCGAGTGAGAGTTTAGCATCGTGCCCCGTGCGCGTTGGCGCGGGCGCGCGTGACCTTTCGTGACGCCTGCGGCCCAGCGCGCATGCCAAAACGCCGTTGCATCCCGGCATCGAGCCCGGACGAACGGCGTTGTTTCATGCATGCGCGGCAATCAGGCGCTGAATGCAGCGCGGAGCGTCATTCGCGCCCGTTCTGCAGGCCGCGCTTAATCCACGCACCCAGATTGTGCGGACGCACCGTGTCCCACTCCTCGAACGGCTGATGAATCCACGGGTTCGTTTCGAGAAACTGCACGTGATAGTCGGGCTTCACCTTCGAGCACGCCTTGTACCACAGCACCGCCGAGCGCACCGCCGTGATGTCCGGATAGCGCTCCTTCAGATGCTCCTGCACGCGCGCCAGCGTGACGCCCGAATCGACCAGGTCGTCGACCAGCAGCACATTGCCGGAGAGGTCGCCGCGCGTCATCGTGATGTACTGCGCGATGTCGAGCGCGCCCTGCTCCGTGCCGGCGGCTTCGCGGTACGAACTCGTCGCGAGAATGGCGAGCGGCAGGTCATAGATGCGCGAGAGCTGGTCGCCGACGCGCAAGCCGCCGCGCGCGAGGCACAGGATCTTGTCGAACTTCCAGCCCGATTCGTGCACCTTCAGCGCGAGCAGTTCGATCAGCCGGTGGTATTCGTCCCAGCCGACCCAGAGGTTCTTGTCGTCGTTGCGCGGATCCGTCATCGCGATCATGGTGAGGCTCTTCAAATTCAAGTGTTATATGCAAAATGTGGCCGCAGAGGCGGCCACATTCTTTACAGCGTCCGTTCAGGGAAGCCTAAGCTCGCGTGGAGCTCAGACCTTGAACGGGTGACGCAGCAGGATGGTTTCGTCGCGGTCCGGACCGGTCGAGACCATGTCGATCGGCACGCCCGCCACTTCCTGCACGCGCGTCAGGTACTTGCGCGCGTTTTCCGGCAGGCTGTCCCATTGCGTGATGCCGATCGTGCTTTCCTTCCAGCCGCCGAAGGTTTCGTACACCGGCTCGCAACGCGCCACTTCCGACGCGCCGCGCGGCAGGATGTCGACCTGCTTGCCGTCGAGCGTGTAGCCCGTGCAGAGCTTCACTTCGTCGAGTCCGTCCAGCACGTCGAGCTTGGTGATGCACAGGCCCGAAATGCCGTTGATCTGGATGGAGCGGCGCAGCGCGGCCGCGTCCAGCCAGCCGGTGCGGCGCGGACGGCCCGTGACGGAGCCGAATTCCTTGCCGACGGTGGCGAGCGTCAGACCGACCTGTTCCTGGCGCGCGGCGTTGTCGGCGTCGTACAGTTCGCTCGGGAACGGGCCCGAACCGACGCGCGTGCAATACGCCTTCGTGATGCCCAGGATGTAGTTCAGGCGCTGCGGCCCGATGCCCGCGCCCGCCGTGGCCGCGCCCGCAACGCAGTTGCTCGACGTGACATACGGATAAGTGCCGTGGTCGATGTCGAGCAGCGTGCCTTGCGCGCCTTCGAACAACAGGTTGCGGCCGGCGTGGTTCTCGTCGTAGAGACGGCGGGAGACGTCGGTGACCATCGGCGCGAGACGGTCGGCGTAGCCGAGCATGGTCTCGAGGGTTTCCTGGAAGTCGACGGCCTTCGCGCCGAGATACTGCGTCAGCACGAAGTTGTGGAAGTCGAGTGCTTCACGCAGGCGCTCTTCGAACACGGTGCGGTCGAACAGGTCCTGCACGCGCAGGCCGCGGCGCGCGACCTTGTCTTCGTAGGCCGGGCCGATGCCGCGACCGGTCGTGCCGATCTTGCCGGCGCCGCGCTTGGCTTCGCGCGCCTGGTCGATGGCGACGTGATACGGGAGGACGAGCGTGGCGGCTTCGGAAATGAACAGACGCTTCGACACGTCGATGCCGGCGACTTCCAGTTCGTCGATTTCCTTGAACAGCGCTTCCGGCGACAACACGACGCCATTGCCGATGTAGCAGGCCGTGCCCGCGCGCATGATGCCCGAAGGAATGAGGCGCAAGATGGTTTTCTTGCCGCCGATGATGAGCGTGTGGCCGGCGTTATGACCGCCCTGGAAACGGACGACGCCCTGGGCGTGGTCCGTCAGCCAGTCGACGATCTTGCCCTTGCCCTCATCACCCCACTGGGTGCCCACCACGACGACGTTGCGCCCCGGGTTCACATTCACTGCACTGGCAGACATGTTGATTCGTTAGCTGGTTAAAAACGCATTTTACCTATGTTCGCGAAAGGTTCCGAGTTTTTCGGGATGCGATTCGCGATTCCTTCACGCACGCGCCATTGGAATGTGCTACCAAAAACCCTTGCCGATCAAGCGATTGTATTCATCGCCGGTTCCGGGCAAACGTTCAGGACCGCGCTTCCACCGTCCACGCGCCGTCGCGCTCGACCAGCACGCGATCGAAGGCGAATTCGTCCAGATCGTGTTCATGGCCGGGCAGCGCCTGGATCACCACCTCGCCCGCGTCGCGCAGCGCGGCAATGGCTACGCGCAGCGGTTCGTCGTGCCTCCACGGCGCCAGGATCGCGCTGCCGCGGGCATCGACGGGAGAAATGCGCGCCACTTCCCGCAGGTCGAGCGAGAAACCCGTCGCGGGCCGCGCACGGCCGTACGCGAGACCCACATCGTCGTACCGGCCGCCGCGCGCAACCGCGTTCGGCACGCCATCCACGTACGCCGAGAACATCACGCCGCTGTGGTACGCGTAGCCGCGCAGGTCGGCGAGATCGATCATCAGTTCCGCGCCTTCCACCTGGCTCGCGAGGAACGCGAGGTCGTCGAGGGCGCGGGAGATCACCGGCAGGTTCGGCAGGCGGCCCCGCGCAATCTGCAGCACCGACGCATCGCCGTACAGCGAAGGCAGCGCCCGCAAAGCGTCGCGCGGCACCGGGCCGAGATGCGCGGTGAGCTCGTTCAGGCGCGGCACGTCCTTGGTGGCCAGCGCGTCATAGAGCGCCTCGCCGAGCGATACCGCTGCCGGCTCCAGTTCGAGCAGCGCCGCCAGCACGCCCGCGTGGCACAGGTCCAGCCGCACCTTGCGCAGTCCGGCCAGATGCAGCGAATCGAGCATCAGCTGCTGGATTTCGAGATCCGCTTCCAGTCCGGCGTGGCCGTAGATTTCCGCGCCGATCTGGATCTGCTCGCGGGTCGCGTGCAGGCCGCGCGGACGCGTGTGCAGCACGACGCCCGCATAGCAGAGACGCGTGACGCCCTGCCGGTTCAGCAGATGCGCGTCGATGCGCGACACCTGCGGCGTGATGTCGGCGCGCAGGCCGAGCGTGCGCCCGGACAATTGATCGACGAGCTTGAAGGTGCGCAGATTCAGGTCGCTGCCGCCGCTCGTCAGCAGCGATTCGAGGTATTCGAGCATCGGCGGCATGACGAGCTCGTAACCGTACGAGCGGAACCGGTCGAGCAGGCGGCGGCGCAGCTCTTCGATCTTGCGGGCTTCCGACGGCAGGACGTCGGCAATATTCTCGGGAAGCAACCAGGTGGACATCGATACGTTTCCTACGGGACGCAAGGTATTGCGCTCAGTGCGCGGGCTTGCGGACAACAACGGTCAGGGACGGAAGATCAAGGACAAGACAGGTCAAAAGCCGGCGTGGCGCCGCGTGCTTCACGTGGCGATCAGCAGCAGGATGAGCCCGAGCACCATCGCGATCAGCCCGCCGATGCGGATGTGGTTCACCGGCCGCTCCGCGATGCGGCGAAACGTGTCGCGCCAGGCGGTCGGAAACACGAAGGGAAACATGCCTTCGATGATGAGCATCAGCGCAACAGCGAGCAGTAACGTCTCGGCCATGTCCAGGAAATCGAAGATGCAGCGCGACCGCGGATAACCGGTCGCGCCGCGCGGGCAGGATCAGCGCTTCGCCGTGGCGGGCGCGGACGTGTCCGGAAGGCCGCCGGTCGGGCTCTTCATGAAGCGGAAGAAGTCGCTGTTCGGATCGACGATCATCACGTCGCCCGGCTTGAACGTCTTCTTATACGCTTCGAGGCTCTGATAGAACTGGTAGAACTGCGGATCGCGCCCGTAGGCGTCGGCCGCTATGCCCGCCGCCTTGCTGTCTCCTTCGCCCTTGATCGACTGCGCCTGGCTATAGGCATCGGCGAGAATCTGCTGCTGTTCGCGCTCCGCGTCCGCCTTGATCTTGTCAGCATCCGCCGTGCCCTTCGCACGCTCGTTCGCCGCCGCCTGCTGGCGCGCCGCGATCATGCGCTTGTAGACCGAATCCGCCACCGCCGACGGAAAGTCGATGCGCGTCATCTGCAGATCCACGAGCTGCACGCCGAACGCCGCAGCCGCGGCTTCCACGCTCTTCTGGGCATCGCTGGCCAGGGTTTGCTGGTTGCCGAGCGCGTCGGTGAGCGAGCGCTTCGCGAAGCCGCTCGCGAGCGCCGTGCGCGCCAGCGCCGTGATGCGCTCCTGCGCCGTCTGCGTGTTCTTCTCGTTGCTTTCGAACAGCTTGAGCGGATCGGCGACACGGTACTTGATCACCGTGTTGACCATCACTTCGTTCTTGTCGGCGGTGGTGAAGCGGTCGGCGCCGGATTCGTCGATGGTGAGCGTGCGCGTGTCGATCAGCGTGAGCGTCTGGAACGGCGGCGGCAGCTTGAAGTGCAGGCCCGGGCCCGCGACGCGCGGATTGCCTTCGCCATGCGCGGCTACGACGCCGGCATGCCGTTCGTCGACGGTAAAGATCATCGACGAGCCGATGAACAGCACGATGACGACCGCGACCACGAGCGCAATGATTCGGTTCATGTTCGCGCTCCTTACTGCAGGTCTTCGGAACGGCTGCGCGAGCGGAACGCATCGCGCGAGCGCAGCGGGTCGCTCGCGCTTGCGCCGCTGGCCGCGCTGGCCGCACTGGCCACGCTCCCGGGCGCGGCAGCGGCCGGCGCCGATGCGGGCGTTGCGCTCTGCGCGCGCGCCTGCTGTCCATCGGCGGCAGCGTTGGCCGCAGCCGGGGCGCTGGCGCCGTCGGCCGCGTCCTTCGCCTGCTGGCGATTCGCTTCAACGAGCTTGTCGAGCGGCAGATACACCACGTTGTTGCCTGCCTTGCTGTCTACGAAAACCTTCGTGGTGCGCGAATAGATCTGCTGCATCGTGTCCAGGTACATGCGTTGGCGGATGACCGCGGGCGCCTTCGAATATTCGGCGTAGACCTCCTTGAAGCGCTCGGCGTCGCCCTGGGCCTGCGTGACTTCGCGATTGCTGTAGGCGGTGGCTTCGTCGACCATCTTCGCCGCGTCGGCCTTCGCGCGCGGCAGGAGTTGATCGGCGTAGGCTTGCGCGGTGTCGCGCGCGCGTTCGTTGTCCTGGCGCACGCGCGACGCTTCCTCGAACGCCGACTGCACCTGCTGCGGCACCTGCACGCTCTGCACCGCGACGCCGGTGACCTGCAGGCCGGTGCGGTAGGCGTCGAGCGAACGCTGGATGGCGTCCATCAGCCGCGTGCGCAAGGCCTCGCGATCCTTGTAGAGCATGTCGTCGGTGCTGAGGCCGCCTGCAATCTCGCGGATCGCCGCCTGTGCGGCCTGCACGACGCTCTGGTCGGGATCGAGATTGCGGTAGAGGAAGTCGGTGGCCGAGCGGATCTGGTACTGCACGGCAAAGCGCACGTCGACGATGTCCGCGTCGCGGGTCAGCAGCGAGGCATCGCGCACGTTGCCCTGCGACAGCGCGGTGCCGCGGCCCACTTCCACCGAGCGGATCTGCGAGGTATCGACGATTTCGTTCGACTGGAACGGATACGGCAGACGCCAGTGAATGCCCTGCTGAACCGTCTGGCGATACTGGCCGAACTGCGACACGACGCCGACATGACCGTCCTGCACGACGAACACGCCGCTGCCGAGATAGATGGCGATCAGCACGCCGATGACGATACCCAGCCCGATCTTGCTGCCGCGGCCGTTCTCGCGCGGCGCGCCGCCGTTGCCGGGCTTGCGGCCGAACAGGCCGGCCAGGCGCCGGTTGAAGTCGCGCCACATTTCGTCGAGGTCGGGCGGACCGTCGTCCTTGCCGTTCGGACGCTTGCTGTCCTGCGGACGCTTCGTGTCGTTCTTCACGCCATTGCCGTCGCCCCGCCCCCAGCGCGGATCGTTGATCGAAAAGACGGCAGGGTTGGCTTGCCGGTTAGTCCGCTCGTTGTAGTCGTTCACTCAGTGATTCACCATTAGACAGCCGGGTCGATTCCGGGCCGGTTCCATTCCGATGCGGATCACTGTCCGTGTTCGGGAACCGTGTGGTCGTCACGTTGATCGGCAGGCCGCTGGTCGCCGGGCTGCGCGTTCGTGTCGTGTGTGGCGTTTGACCCGGACTGCGTGGATTGCGTTGCTTCGGACTTTGCTGCGGACCTGGCTTCAGACGCCGCCTTGAAGTTCGCACCGGATTCCGCTTCGGATTCTTCCTGCGCGTCCGGGAATTCCGCGAGCACACTGGGAAGGCCCGCTTCCGTTTCCCCGGTCTCCGCGGCGGCAATTTCCGCGATTGCGGCGCGCAGTGCATCGAGTCCCTGACCCGTGCGCGCACTCAAGAAAACGCGCGAAATATTACCATACTCGTCCCTTTCGACCGCCTCGCCGCGGGCCGCAAGCTCCGGCACGGCGTCGATCTTGTTGAAGACGAGAATCTGGCGGATTTCGTCCGCGCCGATGCCGCGCAGCACTTCGTTGACCTGGTCGATCTGATCGAGCCGCACCGCGCTCGAGGCATCGACGACATGCAGCAGCAAGTCTGCGTGAATGGTTTCCTCGAGCGTCGCGCGGAACGCCGCGACCAGTTGGTGAGGCAACTCGCGGATGAAGCCGACCGTGTCCGACACGACCACGTGCCCCGCTTCCTCGCCGAGATACACGCGGCGCGACGTGGTGTCGAGCGTGGCGAAGAGCTGGTCGGCGGCGTAGGCCTGGGCCTTCGTGAGCGCGTTGAAGAGCGTGGACTTGCCCGCGTTGGTATAGCCGACGAGCGACACCGACATGGTCCGGTTGCGCACGCGCTGGCGACGCTGCGTGCCGTGCTGGCGACGCAGTTTCTCGAGCCGCGCCTTGAGCGCCTTGATGCGCTCGCCGATCAGGCGGCGGTCGGTTTCGAGCTGGGTTTCGCCGGGGCCGCGCAGGCCGATACCGCCTTTCTGGCGCTCTAGGTGAGTCCAGGCGCGAATCAGGCGCGTGGACAAATACTGGAGTTGCGCGAGTTCGACCTGCAGCTTGCCTTCATGGCTGCGGGCGCGTTGCGCGAAGATATCGAGAATGAGGCTGGTACGGTCCACCACGCGGCGGTTCAGCGCGACTTCGAGATTGCGTTGCTGCGCGGGCGCGAGGGCGTGATTGAAAATGACGAGTTCGACGTCGTTCGCTTCGCACTGCAGACGCAGTTCCTCGACCTTGCCGCTGCCGATGAACATCTTGGCATCGGGACTCGAACGGCGGCCGGTGAGCGTGACGGCGGGATGAGCGCCCGCACTTTGTGCGAGCAGGCTGAGTTCTTCAAGACTGGCTTCGAAATCGATTTTGCCGAAGTCGATGCCGACAAGCGCTGCGTTGATCAAATTGATATGTTTAATTTTTGAAGCGACCGGCGAGTTGCTTAATATTGCTATTCAAATGGCATTAAGCGCCGGTCGCAACATGGTTTAGGACGTTTCGGCGTCCGGGTGGAAATTCACCGGGCGGGCCGGCACGACCGTGGAAATGGCGTGCTTGTAGACCATCTGGGTGACCGTATTTCGGAGCAACACGACATACTGGTCGAAGGATTCGATGTTGCCTTGGAGCTTGATGCCGTTCACCAGATAGATGGAAACCGGCACATGCTCTTTACGCAGTGCGTTCAAAAACGGGTCTTGTAACAATTGCCCTTTGTTGCTCATAGCAAACTCCGTATATTTTTTTGCAGGTTGGAAGTATTGTGGACGAAGAAAAAGAGATCCGCCGACAATCGCTACACTATAGCTGATTTTCACTGATTGACGTTTCGGCGCCAGTCGGCCAAAAGGCCAGCAGCGCACCGCGCAGCGGGCCTTTCAACGGGGTTCGCGGCGGCCCCAACAGCAGCCTTGAAGCCCCTTCGCCGACGCCGGAACGCCGGACTTTCACGCGGTTCTCACTCCTTGTCCGCGTAAGGGTTTCGACTTGATCGAAACTCTATGCGAAGTGGAGTGCCCACCAGCCCGAAAGTTTCCCGGAAGCGCCCTTCCAGATAACGTTTATAGGTATCCGTGATCGCGTCGAGCGCGTTGCCGTGCACGACGATGATCGGCGGATTCTGTCCGCCCTGATGCGCATAGCGCAGCTTGGGACGGACCGGGCCGCGCCGGCGCGGTTGCTGGAATTCCACTGCGTCGATGAGGGCGCGCGTGAGCTTCGGTGTCGGCAGCTTCGCCATTGCCGCGGCATAGGCTTCGTCGACCGATTTCAGCAGCCCGCCGATGCCGGTCTTCTCCAGCGCCGAAACGTAATGGAATTTAGCAAAGTCCAGAAACTTGAGCTTGCGCGTCAGGTCGGCCTTGGTGCGCTCGCGCACATGTGAATCCAGCCCGTCCCACTTGTTCACGCCCACCACCAGCGCGCGGCCCTGCTCCACCACGAAGCCCGCGATGTGCGCGTCCTGCTCGGAGATATCCTGCTGCGCATCGAGCAGCAGGATCACGACGTTCGCATCCGAGATGGATTGCAAGGTCTTCACGACCGAGAACTTCTCGATGGCCTCGAACACCTTGCCGCGCCGGCGCAGGCCTGCCGTGTCGATCAGCGTGTACTTGCGGCCCTGGCGCTCGAAATCGACGTAGATCGAATCGCGCGTCGTGCCGGGCATGTCGAAGGCAATGACGCGCTCCTCGCCAATCAGCGTATTCACGAGCGTCGACTTGCCGACGTTCGGACGCCCGACGATCGCAATCTTGACGCCGTGCTGCGCCTTCTCCGCTTCGGTTTCTTCCGGCTGGTCGGCATAGGCGATGTCGAGCGCGTCGTTGATCATCTCGGTCACGCCGTCGCCGTGCGCCGCCGAAATCGCGCGCGGGTCGCCGAGGCCCAGTTCGTAGAAATCAGCCGCGACCGCCGAGTACTTCATGCCCTCGGCCTTGTTCACGACCAGGAAGAGCGGCCGGCCGGTCTTGCGCAGATAATCGGCGATGGCCTTGTCCTGCGGCGCGAGCCCGTTGCGCCCGTCGACGATGAACACCACGATGTCCGCTTCCTCGACCGCCTGGCGCGTCTGGCGCGCCATCTCGTGCAGGATGCCGTCCTTCGCGACGGGCTCGAAGCCGCCGGTATCGACCACGAGGTACGGGCGCTCGCCGCCCACGCGGCCCTCGCCGTAGTGGCGGTCGCGCGTCAGGCCCGGCAGGTCGGCGACGAGTGCGTCGCGCGAGCGCGTGAGCCGGTTGAAGAGAGTCGATTTCCCCACATTGGGGCGCCCGACGAGGGCAATCACGGGTTTCATCTGATGTTGTTCAAGGTTGAACGCTAGGCGGACACGGTACGCGCGGCAAAAAGATGTCGTGCGTGCTTCTGTGCCCCTGCGTTGCTACGCCGCGCAGTGGCTGCGCCTGTCGAAAATTAGCATGGTTTCGGCTTGCCGCACGCACGTCGCGCCGGCCGTTCCGAACTCCGGCGTTCATAAATGCCGGTCGCCTCCCGGGAGGCTTTCTCCGTCGCTGCTGGACGCGCGGCGGGTGCGCGCGCCTCGTTGCAGTCGTCCCGCTCTTGCGTGCGGGTTGTATCGCGGTGCGCGCATGGCGCACCGCTTGTTTCTCGTGCGGCCCGTCGTGGCGGGCCTGCCGCGCCGCGTGAGCGGCGCGCGTACAGCGTGTTGGCCGGAACGAAGTCTCGCGCTTAGTTGCTCGGACGGAAACCGTAGATGTCGCCGTCGTGCGTCTGCACCACGAGCGTTTCGCCGGCCAGCACGGGCGCCGCGGTGATCGCGCTGCCGTCGGTCGACGCGCGGCCGATCATCGTGCCATCGTCCGTGTTCAGGAAGTGCACGAAGCCCTTGTAGTCCCCCACCACGACCGCGCGGCCCAGGATGTACGGCACGCTGACGCTGCGGTTCTTCAGCACGTCGGACTTCCACAGTTGCGAGCCGTCCGACGCGCGGAAGGCGTTGACCACCGACCAGTCGTCGCCCGCCGCGACCACCTGCTCGCTCTGCGCGAGGCCGCTGTCGCTCGAGAAGTTCTTCTCCCACACCGGCTGGCCCGAGTTGGCATCGAAACAGCCGATACGGCCCTGGAAGGTCACCGCGCAGGTTTGCGCACCGACCAGTCCCGGCGCGCCGGTCACGTCGTTGATGCGCTCGACTTCGGTCACGCCCTTCGGGTAGGACACGGGCGCCTGCCAGTAGGCGTCGCCCGTCTGCAGGTTGATGGCCGCGAAGGTGCCGCCCGGAAAGCCCGCCAGCACCGCCTGGTTGCCCGCGAAGGTCATGCCGGCCGCGACGCGCAGGTTGAGCGGCACGGCGCGCAACTGGAACACCCACTTCTGCTCGCCGGTTTGCGCGTTGAAGGCGATCACCTTGCCGTCGATCGTGCGCACGATCACGAGATCATTGCCGACCAGCGGCGGGGACACGATTTCGCCCGGCGCCGTGGCGGTCCACAGCTGCTTGCCGTCGGGACCGAGCACGTCGACCTGGCCTTTCAGGCCGCCGACCGCCGTCAGGTTGCCGTCGCTGCCCACACCCGCCGACAGGTCGTCCTTGAGCTTGATGCGCCAGACGTCCTGACCGGTCTTCGCATCGATCTTCGCGACCGAACCGTTGGCGCCCGCCGCGTACACGTAGTCGCCCACCGCGACCGGCGAGAACAGATAGCGGCCCGCCTTGCCGACGCTCGCCTTCCACGCCTGGTTGACGGTCAGCACCGGCTTGAAGTCCGCGAGCGGCACCGGTTCGCGGCGTTCATCCTTGGTCGACGAACAAGCGGTCAACAAGACAGTCATCGCGCAGGCGAGCGGTACGGCGTAGCGTTTCAAAAGAGTCATCAGTGGACGCAATGTGGAAAGTTGAACGGGTTGGTCGGTGTGCGCGCCGCGCCGCGCGTGCGGCGTTCGGACGCGGCGGCCTGCACACGCGGCCGATGCTTGAGGGACGAACCGGCGCGAACCTTAGCCGCCCAGCGCATCGAGCTTGAACTGGACCAGCTGACGCGCGGACGTGTCGTTCGCGGGCAGCGCGTCGAGCGCGACCTTGTAGGACGCGCGCGCATCGTCGCGCTTGCCCTGGGCCGCCAGCAGGTCGCCGCGGCGATCCGCGATGACGCCCTTGAACGCGTCGAGCGGAGCATCCGCGAGCAGCTTCAGGCCGGCGTTATAGTTCTTCTCGTCGAGCAGCACGAGCGCCAGGCGCAGCTTCGCGATCTGCTTGTACTCGTCGTCCTTCGCGTGGTCGATGACCCATTGCAGCTGGGTCTTCGCGCCGGCCGCATTGCCCGCCGCGTACAGCGACTTCGCCGCCGCGAGCGCGCCCATTTGCGCGTAGGCCGTGCCGCCGAACTTGTCTTCCATGTCCGACGCCATCCGTGCGACCAGCGCCTGGTCGGGGCCGTTCACGGCCTGCTGCAGATGGTCGTATAGCACGGAGGCCTCGGCTGCCTGGCGGCGCTGCCAGAAATTCCAGCCGTTGTAGCCGGCGGCCACGATGAGCACCGCAAGCACGATCCAGGTCGTGGCGTTACCCCATTTGGCCCACCAGGCTTTTACGCTTTCAATCGATTCTTGTTCGTCGTGATAGCTCATCGTCCAGCTGATCCTTACTGCGTTTCATGACCCGCAACGAGTGCCGCGCGCGATGCCGGCGCGGCGCGCCCCGGCGGATGCGTACGGCTGACTGACTCCAAACTTTGCCTAAAATTTAGGCAGCGTCGTCATCGGCGGTTGCAACCATCGCATTGATTAGGTATTCGGTCAAGTCTTCGGCCGGCACGTTGACCTGCGCGTTCTTTTGACCGTCGGCGCTCTCCGCGCCCGAGCGGCGCAGCGGCTTCACACCGATCAGACCCTGCGCCAGTTCGTCCTCGCCGAGCACCACGGCAAACGCCGCGCCGCTCGCGTCGGCCTTCTTCATCTGCGACTTGAAGCTCGCGGACGCGCCGTCCGGGCTGCAGTGAAGGATCACGTCGAGGCCCGTGTCGCGCAGACGTTCGGCGACGATGAACGCCTGCTCCGCCGCCTGTTCGCCCTGATGCACGACGTACACGTCCGTGCCGTCGTCTTCCGGCACGAGCTGCTCTTCCTTCAGCAATTCGAGGATGCGCTCGACGCCCATTGCCCAGCCGCACGCGGCCGTCGGCTTGCCGCCGAGCTGCTCGATCAGCGGGTCATAGCGGCCGCCGCCCGCGACGGTGCCCTGTGCGCCGAGCTTGTCGGTGACCCATTCGAACACGGTCAGGTTGTAGTAATCGAGACCGCGCACGAGACGCGGATTGACCGTGAACGGAATGTTGTTCGCCTTGAGCAAACGCTGCACGCCGTCGAAATGCTTGCGCGATTCCTCGCCGAGGAAATCGACGAGCTTCGGCGCGTTCTGCGCGATCTCCTGCAACGCCGGATTCTTCGTGTCGAGCACGCGCAGCGGGTTCGTGTAGAGACGGCGCTTCGCCTCCTCGTCGAGGACGTCGACGTGCTGTTCGAGATAGGCGATCAGTTCCTTGCGATGCGCCGCGCGCTCGTCCGCCTGGCCGAGCGAGTTGAGCTCGAGGCGGATGCCGGTTAGCCCGAGGTCGTCCCACAGGCGCTGGCACATCATGATGATTTCGGCGTCCGTGTCCGGACCCGCGAAGCCGAGCGCTTCCACGCCGACCTGATGGAACTGCCGATAACGCCCGCGCTGCGGACGCTCGTGACGGAACATCGGGCCGATGTACCACAGGCGCTTCGGGCCGTCGTACAGCAGGTTGTGCTCGATGGACGCGCGCACGACCGCGGCGGTGTTTTCCGGGCGCATCGTCAGATGCTCGCCGTTGAGGGCGTCGGTGAAGCTGTACATCTCCTTCTCGACGATGTCCGTCACCTCGCCGATACCGCGCGTGAACAACTGCGTATGCTCGATGATCGGCGTGCGGATGTTCTGATAGCCGTATGCGCGCAGCATCGACTTGACGGTGGTTTCGAAGAAATCCCACAGCGCGGCATCCTGCGGGAGGATGTCGTTCATGCCCTTCACGCCCGTCAGTTTCTCGAGCCGCTTCTTCTGTTCAGTCATCTGTCTTTAGAGTGATGCCGTGGACGTCTCTTCGCGCGCGCCGGCCTTCTGGCCATACGTGCGCTCGACGTAGTCGCTGACGATTTGCTGGAATTCCTCGGCGATGCGCTCGCCGCGCAGCGTCTTCACCTTCACGCCGTCGACGAAGACGGGCGCCGCCGGATTCTCGCCCGAGCCCGGCAGGCTGATGCCGATGTTCGCGTGCTTCGATTCGCCCGGCCCGTTGACGATGCAGCCCATCACCGCGACGTGCATCTTCTCGACGCCGGCGTATTTCTCGCGCCAGTCGGGCATCGAGCGGCGCAGGTAGTTCTGGATCTGCGACGCGAGTTCCTGGAACAGCGTGCTGGTGGTGCGTCCGCAGCCGGGGCAGGCGATGACCATCGGCGTGAAGGAACGCAGGCCCATGGTCTGGAGGATTTCCTGGCCGACGACGACTTCGCCCGTGCGCGCGCCGCCCGGCTCGGGCGTCAGCGAAATGCGGATGGTGTCGCCGATGCCTTCCTGCAGCAGCACCGACAGCGCCGCCGTCGACGCGACGATGCCCTTCGAGCCCATGCCCGCCTCGGTCAGCCCGAGGTGCAGCGCGAAGCTGCAGCGCTGCGCGAGTTCACGATACACGGCGATCAGGTCCTGCACGCCGCTCACCTTGCACGACAGGATGATCTTGTCGCGGCCGAGGCCCAGTTCGACGGCGCGTTCCGCCGAGCCGATGGCCGACTGGATCAGCGCTTCGTACATCACGCTCTGGAGTTCCCAGGGCGTGGTGCGCGCGGCGTTCTCGTCCATCATGCGCGCGAGCAGGTCCTGGTCGAGGCTGCCCCAGTTCACGCCGATGCGCACCGGCTTGTCGTACTGGATCGCGGCTTCGATCATCTGTGCGAACTGCGTGTCGCGCTTGGCGCCCTGGCCGACGTTGCCCGGATTGATCCGGTATTTCGACAACGCTTCCGCGCACGCGGGATGATCGCGCAGCAGCAGATGGCCGTTGTAATGAAAGTCGCCGACGAGCGGCACGCTGACGCCCATCCGGTCCAGCTGGTCGCGCACGTGGGGCACGGCCGCGGCGGCTTCGGGCGTATTGACCGTGATGCGGACCAGCTCCGAACCCGCCTGCGCGAGTTCCTTGATCTGGATCGCGGTGCCGATGGCGTCGGCGGTGTCGGTATTGGTCATCGACTGCACGCGCACCGGCGAATCGCCGCCGATGGTGACCAGTTGGCCGCCCCAGCGCACGTCGACCGCGTGCGACGCGCGGCGCCGCAACGGACCGCCGAACACGGGTTCGGCCGAACAGATCTTGCTGCTGATCAGGGATTGAGCTTCGGATTGCATCGCATGACCCTTTGGAAACCTTGCCGCCCGTTGCGGCATCCGGTTACGTCTGTGGAACCTTGAACGGGCGGCGCGGCTTGCGTCGCGACACCCCTGTTTCGTTTGTTGCTTGCGCTTGTTGCCTGCTTTTGTTGCGTGTGCGTGCTCAGGGCAATGAAAGACGCGCGACGTTGCCGCGTGCGGCGCTGTAGCGCTTGGCGTCGACGGGCTCGTCGTCCACCGACAGCGACTCCACGCCCTTCACGTTGCCGACGGTCACCTTGAACGGCGGCTCGCCCTGCACCCGCTGCGTGTTGCCGGCGCGCACGAGTCCGGAGTACAGCTCCTTCCCGTCCTTGCCGCGCACGCTGAACCAGCTGTCTTCCTTGACCTTCAGTTCGACCGCGCCCGAGCCGCTGCCGGCCACCGCCGGTGCGGAACTGGCCACGGCCGCCGCGGGCGCTGCCGTCTTCGGCGCCGACGCAGCCTGATTGGCCTGGCCCTGCACCGCTGACAGCGCCGACGACGACGCCGGCAACGCGTTCGTGCCGAGCGGACGCGGCATCGGCTGCTCGCCGGGTGCGGCGGCGACTTCCGGCAGCGAGGCTTCGCCCGTGTTGGCGGCGGCGGCTTCGTCCGGCGTGGCTGCCGACGACGATGCCGCATGGTCCGCCGAATCCGCGCCCGCCGAGGCGCCGACGCCCGTGGCCGACTTGAGGCGCGCGAGCCAGTTGCTCGACTCGCCGCCGGTATGCCAGGTGACGAGCGCGGCGAGCACGACGAGGACGGCCAGAATGCCCCACATCCACGAGCGCTTGCGGCCTGTCGAATTGCCGAGGGGCACCGAGACGCGGCCGCGCGGCATGTCCGCGCCCGCCGAGACCGGTACTTTCAGATTTTGCCCGACCACGCCGGCGTCGCGCCGGAAAGCCTGCGTGAACGGCGCGGGATCGGCGCCAAGGATTTTCGCGTAGCTGCGCACGATGCCCGCCGCGAAGGTGCGGTCGGGCAAATGGCTGATGTCGCCGGCTTCGAGCGCGAGCAGTTTCGGTGTCGAGACCTTGAGGCGCGCGGACACGTCATCGATCGACCAGCCCTTCGCCTGCCTGAGCTGCGCGAGACGCGCGCCGACTGCCGGAATGGAGTCCAGCGCCCCCGCCTGGCCCGCATTCGATGCCGCGCCTTCCGCTCCGGGTTGTCCGTCGCGCGGATCATTGCGCTGCACGTCGGACGAACTGCCGGAATGGCTGCTGAAAGGCGTCGGATGTTGCGGCTCACTCATGCCAAATTCCTCGCATCGATTCTTTTATATAGCGCCGCGGTGATGTGCGTTTCGAAATACGTGAACGATACAACCCGGGCGTCATGGCAGACCGCTTTATAACAAAATGTTCGGCTTCGCGTGGTCCGGCGTCCGGTTTCGGCGCGCCGGCTTCGCGCCGCATCGGACACATCAGACAGCCCGTACCTCGATGACCTTGCCCTGCGCCCGGCTCGTGCGCTCCGCCAGCCGCGTCCGGTCCTGCACCGCGCCCGCGAGCTGGCCGCATGCCGCGTCGATGTCGTCGCCGCGCGTCTTGCGCACCGTCGTCACCACGCCGGCATCCATCAGGACCTGCGCGAAGCGCTTGATCTGCTCGTTCTTCGAACGCGTCAGACCCGACTCCGGGAATGGATTGAAGGGGATCAGGTTGAACTTGCACGGCACGTCGCGCGTGACGGCGAGCAGTTCACGGGCATGCGCTTCGGTGTCGTTGACGCCGTCGAGCATGCAGTATTCGAACGTGATGAAATCGCGCGGCGCCACCTTCAGATAACGCTGGCACGCGGCCATCAATTCGCGCAGCGGGTACTTCTTGTTCAGCGGGACCAGCATGTCGCGCAGCGGATCGTTCGGCGCATGCAGCGACACCGCGAGCGCCACCGGCAGGTCGGCCGCGAGCCGGTCCATCATCGGCACGACGCCCGAGGTGGACAGCGTCACGCGACGGCGCGACAGGCCGTAGGCGTTGTCGTCGAGCATCAGGCGCATGGCCGGCACGACGGCGTCGTAGTTCAGCATCGGCTCGCCCATACCCATCATCACGACGTTCGTGACGACGCGCTCGCCCTTGCCCGGGCCGCCCACGTCACGGCCGAGCGACTTGCGCAGCGCGAATTCCGCCATGCGCAGCTGGCCGATGATTTCGCCGGTGGTGAGGTTGCGGGAAAAGCCCTGCTTGCCGGTGGAACAGAACCGGCAGTTGACCGCGCAGCCCGCCTGCGACGACACGCACAGCGTGCCGCGCGTTTCTTCGGGAATGAACACGGTTTCGACCGCGTTGCCATTGCCGACGTCGATCAGCCACTTGCGGGTGCCGTCGGCGGAAACGTGGTCTTGAATGATGTCGGGCATCGCCATGTTGGCGCGGCCCTTGAGTTTTTCGCGCAGCGATTTGGCCAGGTCCGTCATGCCGTCGAAGTCGTCGGCACCGTATTGATGGATCCAGCGCTGCAATTGCTTGGCGCGAAACGGCTTCTCGCCCAGGCTGTCGCAGTAGGCGACGAGTCCGGCGGCGTCGAGATCGAGAAGGTTGACGGTGTTGCTCGTCATGTCGAGATATGCCATTTCAGATTGCGAAGCCCGGGCGGCTTCTTCGAAGTTTGGCCCGGGACCGTTCGCGCCAGTTCCTGCGGTATTACGACTTCAGTGCGTCGCGGCGCGATGCCGCGCCCCTTGACCGGCGCGGCGACGTACGCAGCGATTAACGCGAGTAGACGTTCACTTCCGGGAAGAAGAAGGCGATTTCCTGACGCGCGGTTTCAGCGGCGTCCGAACCGTGCACGGCGTTCGCGTCGATGCTGTCGGCGAAGTCAGCGCGGATCGTGCCCTTGTCGGCCTTCTTCGGGTCCGTTGCGCCCATCAGGTCGCGGTTCTTGGCGATGGCGTTTTCGCCTTCGAGCGCCTGGATCATGACCGGGCCCGAAACCATGAACTCGACCAGATCCTTGAAGAACGGACGTGCAGCGTGCACGGCGTAGAACTTTTCCGCGTCGGCGCGCGACAGATGAACCATGCGCGACGCAATGATCTTGAGGCCCGCGTTTTCGAAACGGCTGTAGATCTGGCCGATAACGTTCTTTGCCACTGCGTCCGGCTTGATAATCGACAGGGTGCGCTCGATCGCCATGAAAAACTCCAAAAAATGAACGGTTTACGAATTAAAACGAATCGACAATTGTAGCACGAAGCAAGGTATGATTGCGATTGAAACCTTACGGCGCCGTAAGCATCAAACCCCGGACGGCCTGAACGGCGGCATTGCCCCGCCTTGGCCATCCGGGCTATTGAAATCGTTGCGCTGCGGGGCCATATTGGAGCGAAGCGCCGCATTGCAACAGGGGCATGGCAACCTCTGCCCCACGCCCGCAGCGCCGCGTCCTAATGCAGGTTTAAGTCCGCGCACCTTATCATTGGTGTGTGACGGATGTGGCGGGAAACCGAATCACAGACAATTGGAGCAAGGAGAAACCATGAACGAATCCCCCTACGGCTTCGGCCGCAACGGCAGCATCACTTCGGTTGAGACGCGCAACCGGGTGCTGCGCAACACGTACTGGCTGCTCGCGCTCTCCATGGTGCCGACCGTGCTGGGCGCCTGGGTCGGCGTCGCAACGGGCTTCTCGCTGTTCGCGGCGTCCAGCCCGGCCATGAGCTTCATCGCGTTCCTGGCCATCGCCTTCGGTTTCATGTTCGCCATCGAGAAGACGAAGAACAGCGGCGTGGGCGTCGCGGTGCTGCTCGGGTTCACGTTCTTCATGGGTCTGATGCTCTCGCGCCTGCTGAGCTTCATCCTCGGTTTCTCGAACGGCCCGCAGCTGATCATGATGGCCTTCGGCGGCACCGGCGTGATCTTCGCCGCCATGGCGACCATCGCCACGGTCAGCAAGCGCGACTTCTCGGGCCTCGGCAAATTCCTGTTCATGGGCGTGATCGTCATCCTGCTGGCGGCCTTCGCGAACGTGTTCCTGCAATTGCCCGCGCTGATGATGACCATCTCGGTGCTCGCCATCGTGATCTTCTCGGCGTACATGCTGTTCGACGTGCAGCGCGTGGTGAACGGCGGCGAGACCAACTACATCAGCGCCACGCTCGCGATCTATCTCGATCTGTACAACGTGTTCACGAACCTGCTGGCGCTGCTCGGCATCTTCGGCGGCAACCGCAACTGATCGGCTAGCGGCGATACAAGAGAAAACGGCCTGCGATTCAAATTCGCAGGCCGTTTTTTTACGTCTGAGCGAATCGCTCAATCAGTCCCGCTCGAACAACGCGATCGATTCGACGTGCGACGTATGCGGGAACATGTTCACCACCCCGGCGCCCTTCATCCGGTAGCCGCCTTCGTGCACGAGCAGGCCGGCATCGCGCGCGAGTGTCGCCGGATTGCACGACACATAAACAATGCGCTTGGGCAACGGCCCGTCGCCGCTCTGCGCGATGTCCGCGAGCGCCTTCGACACCGCCAGGGCACCTTCACGCGGCGGATCGATCAGGAACTTGTCGAAGTGGCCGAGCGCGCGCAGGTCCTCGGCGGTGACTTCGAACAGGTTGCGGCACGCGAACGAAGTATGGCCGTCGACGCCATTCGCCTTCGCATTCTCGAGCGCGCGCGTGGTCAGCGCCTCGCTGCCTTCGATGCCCACCACTTCCCGCGACACCCGCGCCAGCGGCAGCGTGAAATTGCCGATGCCGCAGAACAGGTCGAGCACCCGGTCCGAGCGCTCCGGCGCCAGCAGCGACAGCGCCCGCGCCACCAGCACGCGATTGATCTGGTGATTCACCTGCGTGAAGTCGGTCGGCTTGAACGGCATGCGGATCGCGAACTCCGGCAGCGTGTACGCCAGTTCCTGATCGAGCGGATAGAACGGCACCACCGTGTCCGGGCCTTTGGGCTGGAGCCACCACTGGACGCCGTGCTCGTCGGCGAAGGTGCGCAGCAGCACTTCGTCGGCCTCGGTCAGCGGCTCGAGAATGCGCAGCACCAGCGCCGTGACATCCGTGCCCACCGCCAGCTCGATCTGCGGCATGCGATCGCGGATCGACAGCGACGCCACCAGGTGACGCAGCGGCACGAGCATCGCGGAGACGTGCGGCGGCAGCACTTCGCAGCTCGTCATGTCGGCGACATAGCTGCTCTTGCGTTCATGGAAACCGACCAGCACGCCGCCCTTCTTCTCGACGTGCCGCACGGTCAGGCGCGCGCGATAGCGATAACCCCACGACGGTCCGTGGATCGGCCGGAACATGGTTTCCGCGCGCAGTTTCGACAGGTGTTCTAGATTGTCCTCGAGGACGCGCTGCTTGACGGCGATCTGCGCGCGCACATCGAGATGCTGCATCGAGCAGCCGCCGCAGATGCCGAAGAACGTGCATTTCGGCCGCGTGCGGATCACGCTTTCGCGCAACACCTTGACCACCTGCGCCTGCTCGAAGCTGGGCTTCTTGCGGTAGCTCGAATAGCTCACCCGTTCGCCCGGCAGCGCGCCTTCGACAAAGATCACCTTGCCCGGCTCGCCGTCCTCGGTCACGGTGCGGCCGACGCCGCGCGCTTCCGCGTCGAGAGAAACGATCTCGATCTCGGGCGCGACGAAGTTCGGATCGGGGGTGACGGATTTCGCCGGCGCGGCGCGGCGGCGATGCGAAGTTTTTCGAGCGGTTTCAGACACCTGCGTACTTCCTGACTGAACGAGTGAGCAAAGGCGGGATTGTAGACGAACGCCGCGCGCTCACTTCGCAAACGCCGCCAGATATTCCTGCCAGTGCGGCGACGTCTCCTTCGCGAGCGCGGCTTTCACGAGGCCGATTTCGTCCGCATACTCGTCCGCCGTCAGGCCGCCGCGCATCAGCTGGAAGCGGCAGTACATCAGGTAGGTATTGACGACGTCGGTCTCGCAGTAGTTGCGGATGTCCTCGATCTGCCCGTCACAGTACGCATCCCACACCTTGCCGCCGTCCATGCCGAGCTTGCCGGGGAAACCACACAGCTTCGCGAGCGCGTCGAGCGGCGCGTTGGCGCGCGCCTGATACATCGCGAGCACGTCCATCAGGTCGGTGTGCCGTGCGTGATAGCGGCTGATGTAGTTGTTGAACTTGAATTCCCGGTCGTCCTGGCCCAGGTCCCAATAACGCGGCGCCGCGATGCCATGCACCAGCGCCCGGTAATGGAGCACCGGCAGGTCGAAACCGCCGCCGTTCCACGACACGAGCTGCGGCGTGTACTTCTCGATCACGCGATAGAACGACTGGATCAGCGCGGCCTCGCCGTCGTCGGTCGTGCCGAGCGAGCGCACGCGAAAGCCGTGGTCGTCGCGAAACACGCAGGAGATGGCGGCCACGCGCTGCAGATGATGCGGCAGGAAGTCGTTGCCGACGCGCTCGCGACGCGCTTCGAACGCATGTTCGGCGACTTCGCGGTCGGACAGGTCGTCGGGCAGGTCTTCGAGGCGGCGAATGCCGTCGACATCGGGGATCGTCTCGATGTCGAATACGAGAATCGGTGTCATTGAATCCTGGAACGCGGCGCCCCTTGGACGCCGCCTTGAGCGTTAAAGCACGGCGTCCTTGCGAACGCCGTTGGAAGCGAAAAAGCGCTTGAGCCGCACGAGCGCCTCTTGCTGGATCTGGCGCACGCGTTCGCGCGTCAGGCCCATTTCGTCGGCGAGCTCTTCGAGCGTCGCGGGCTCGATATGGTTGAGCCCGAAGCGCCTTTCTATCACATGACGATGCTTGTCGGACAGCCGCGACAGCCACAGCCGCGTCAGCGATTCGAGTTCGCGGTGCTGCACTTCGGCATCCGGCGACTGGCTCTGGTCGTCCGACAGCAAGTCCAGCAGGCTGCTGCCCGGATCGAGGTCGAGCGGTGCGTCGAGCGACGCGGTGTGTTCGTTGAGCGCGAGGATATCAGTGACTTCCTCGGGCGTCTTGCCGGTGAGGTAGGCGATGTCGTCGATGCTCGCGTCGCGGCGTTCCGGCGCGACCGCATCGTTCGAATTGGCCGAATTCCTCTCCAGATGACGTTTCGCGCGCAGCACCTGGTTCAGTTCGCGGATCACGTGCACCGGCAGACGCACCGTGCGCGCCTGATTCATGATCGCGCGTTCGATACTCTGGCGGATCCACCAGGTGGCATAGGTCGAAAAGCGAAAACCGCGTGTCGGGTCGAATTTCTCGATGGCGTGCATCAAACCCAGATTGCCTTCCTCGATCAGATCGAGCAGCGGCACGCCGCGATTCAGATAACCCTTTGCAATACTCACGACGAGCCGCAAGTTGCGCTCGATCATGACTTGCCGCGCGTCGAATTCACCGGCCTTGGCGAGACGCGAATAGCGCTGCTCTTCTTCCACGGTGAGCAGCGGCTTCACGCTGATGCGATTCAGATAATGCTGAATGGTGTCGGCCGTGAGTTCGGCCTGCATCAGCGAGCGGAAGTCGTCGGGGTCGGGCGCGGAATCGTTTGCGCCCTCGGCCGCTTCTTCGCCGCGCTTGCCGCGGCTCGAGCCTTCTTCCTCGGAATCGGATTCTGAGTCGACTTCGACGTCGACATTGTCGGCGTCGTCGTCAGTATTCGAAGCACCGTCTTCCACCGACACTTGCAAAGGTCGGCTGATCGTCTCAGTCTCGGCTTGCGGCAGGCGGCGCTTCGTTTTTGGCATGATGATTTCGCTCTATTGCGGCGGCAAATACTTCAGTGGGTCAACAGGTTTACCCTGCCGGCGAACTTCGAAATGCAACATCACGCGATCCGAATCACTGTTCCCCATCTCAGCGATTTTCTGCCCTTTAGTGACCGCGTCTCCCTCTTTTACCATCAAAGCGCGGTTATGTGCATACGCGGTGAGAAAAGTTGCATCGTGCTTGATGATAATGAGGTTGCCGTAGCCGCGCAGCCCATTTCCGGAATACACCACCCGGCCATCCGCCGACGCATTGACCGGATCGCCCGCCGCGCCGCCGATGTTCAAGCCCTTGTTGCTCGCCTCGCTGAACGTGTTGAGGATCGGGCCCCGCGCCGGCCAGATGAAGGCCGGCTGACCCGCCGGCGCCGTCGCGCCCGCATCGGCGCCCGGAACGCCCGGCGTCGAGCCTGCCAGCGCACCCGCGACCGTACCTGCTGCCGTTCCCGGCGCCGCGCCCATGCCCGAATTCGGACCGTAGTACGGCGGCTGCGCCGTGGCACCCGGCTGGGGCGTCGTGGCATAGCTGTTGGCGCCGTTGAGCGGCTGCGCCTGCACGCCGCCGCCGGTGATCGGCGCGGTCGCTACACCCGGCGTCGCGGCGGCGAGATTCGCGCCCGGCGGCGCCACGCGCACCAGCTGGCCGACTTCGATCTGGTTCGGGTTGGTCAGGTTGTTCCACGTCGCGATGTCGTGATAATTCTGACCGTTTTCGAGTGCGATCCGATATAGGGTGTCGCCCGGCTTCACACGGTAGAAGCCCGGCGGCGGCGGACCGTTGTCCGGCGTCTGCGCCGCCGTCGTGCTGAGGGGCGCGCCCGTTTTGTCGACGACCGGCGCCATGTCCATGCGTGTCGAACACGCCGCCAGCACGGACAACGCCAGCACGCATACGCCGCGCTGCGCCGCGCTCACGCGTTGGTCTGCCGTTCCTTCTCGCAAAGCACGCAAGATACTCATCGGTGTCAAATCACTCCGGATTTTAAGGGTACAAAGAAAACGCGATCGAGCTGCTCTTCTCGCCATTGTGTGGCCGAGACGCGGGTGACGAGCGTCAGCACCTGCGACTGCGCGGCCTGCGATCCGACCGGCGCGACGAGCCTGCCGCCCACCGCCAGTTGATCGAGCAAGGCCTGGGGCACATCGAGGCCCGCGCAGGCGATCACGATGGCGTCGAACGGCGCGGCGGCGGCGAGTCCCAGCCGGCCGTCGCCGTAATGCAGCCGGATGTTCGGCACGCGCAGCGGCCGCAGATTGAGCTTGGCACGCTCGGACAGCGGACGCACGCGCTCGATCGAATACACCTCCGCCGCCACCTGCGACAGCACCGCCGCCTGATAGCCGCAGCCCGTGCCGATTTCCAGCACCTTGCTCAGGCTGCGTCCGGTCGCGACGAGTTCGATCATGCGCGCGACGACCGACGGCTTCGAAATAGTCTGGTGATGACCGATGGGCAGCGCGGCGTCTTCATACGCCTGCGCGGCAAGGCCGGGATCGACGAACATGTGGCGCGGCACCACGGCCATCGCGTTGAGCACGCGCGGGTCGGTCACGCCGTTTGCGCGCAGCCGTTCGACCATGCGCGCCCGCACCCGTTCCGACGTGAGCGTCTGCGTGCTGGCCAGCGCGACGTTGGGCGCGCCTTTCTTCGTGCCCGGCGACGCGGCGTTCAGGTCGCGGCCGGATGCGCGCGGCGCGTGTGCTCCATGTGCCGCGTGGGCCGCGTGGTGCGTGTGTGCCGCCGGATGCGTCTTCGCCGCGCTGCGCCCCGCGCCCGTTGCAGACGGCGCACCGCCACGCGCGGGAAACACCGACGTGGCCGGCTTCGCGGACGCTGCTGCCGTCGCGGGGTTTTTCATCGTCGCGTTCGCGGTGCGCGCGGGCGCCGGCTTCGGCTGTGCGGCGGGCTTGAGCGTGGCCGGCTTGGGCGTGGCGGCGGGTTTCGCACGCGCATCGGCGGCGCGGTTCGCGGGCTTGCGCGGCTCGCGAACCAGATCCGCGAGCGCCAGCGGAAAGCGCTTGGCGCGCTCGTCGCTCATGTGCGGCCGCTCCCGGCACGCGCCCATTCGCGCGTCTCGGCCAGGAGTTTCGTATGCGTGAGATCGAGTTGCAGCGGCGTGATGGACACGAAGCCATTCGCCACCGCGTGGAAATCGGTGCCTTCACTGGCGTCGAGCGCGTCGCCCGACGGACCGATCCAGTAGATCGGATTGCCGCGCGGATCTTCCTGGCGGATGACCGGCTGCGACGGATGGCGCTTGCCGAGCCGAGTGACCTTCCATTCGCCGAGCTGATCGTACGGCAGGCTCGGGATGTTCACGTTGAGCAGCGGATGGCCGGGCATCGGATGCTCGAGAAAATGCGCGACAATCTCCGCCGCCACGCGCGCCGCGTCTTCGAGATGCAGCCAGTCGCGGCCGACCAGCGAGAACGCAATGGCCGGAATGCCGAACATGAAGCCTTCGGTGGCGGCGGCGACCGTGCCGGAATACAGCGTGTCCTCGCCGACGTTCTGCCCGTTGTTGATGCCCGACACCACCAGGTCCGGCTGCTGCTCGAGCATGCCGGTCAGCGCGATATGCACCGAATCAGTGGGCGTGCCGTTGACGAAATTGAAACCGTTGGGCGCCTGATGGATGCTCAGGGGCCGCGACAGCGTCAGCGAGTTGGACGAGCCGCTGCAGTTCTGCTCCGGCGCCATCACGGTGACTTCGCCGAGCGGCTGCAACACGTCGTGCAGCACGTTGATGCCGCGCGCCAGATAACCGTCGTCGTTGCTGAGTAGGATTCGCATCCGGCGATTGTAACCGAGGAACCTTGGCGCGACGACGCCCTCCGGACTCGCTCCGGGCGCCGTCCCTGCCCTACACTGAAGCCTCTTCAACGAGGAGATGCCATGCGCGCCGTACGCTGCAACGAACACGGATTGCCCGCCACGCTCGCCATCGAGACGCTGCCTGACCTGCATCCGGAAGCAGGCGAACTCGTCATCGACGTGAAAGCCGCCAGCGTGAACTTCCCCGACGTGCTCATCATCCAGAACAAGTACCAGTTCAAGCCGCCGCTGCCCTTTACGCCGGGCGCCGAGTTTGCGGGCGTCGTGCGTGCAGTGGGCGCCGGTGTCGCCGGCTTCGCGCCGGGCATGCGGGTGGCCGCCTACACGGCGCATGGCGCGTTCGCCGAACAGGCGCGCGTCAACGCGGCGGACGTGATCGCGCTTCCCGACAATCTCGATTTTTCCGCCGCCGCCGCGTTCATGCTTGCCTACGGCACGTCGTATCACGCGCTGGTCGATCGCGGCGCATTGCAGCCCGGCGACACGCTGCTCGTCCTCGGCGCGGCGGGCGGCGTCGGGCTCGCGGCGATCCAGATCGGCAAGCTGGTCGGCGCGCGGGTGATCGCGGCGGCGTCGAGCGCCGAGAAACTCGCGTTCTGCCGAGAGCACGGCGCCGACGAGGTCATCGACTATGCGCACGAAGACTTGCGTGAACGCATCAAGACACTCACCGGCGGCAACGGTCCGGATGTGATCTTCGACCCCGTCGGCGGCGCGTATGCCGAACCGGCGTTTCGCAGCATCGGCTGGCGCGGGCGTTATCTCGTCGTGGGCTTCGCCAACGGCGAGATTCCGAAGCTGCCGCTCAACCTTGCATTGCTGAAGGGCGCGAGCGTGGTCGGCGTGTTCTGGGGGCATCACATGAAGCATGAGCACGCACTCGCCGAACAAGAGTTCGCCGCATTGATCGAGTGGATCAAGACCGGCAAGCTGCGTCCGGTCATCACGAAGCGCTATACGCTCGACCAGACGCCGCAGGCGCTCGACGACATGATGAACCGTCGCGTGACGGGGAAGATCGTGATCGAGATGTGAGCGTGGTGGAACGAAGACGCTAAGCGTCCGGGAGGATGCGCGCGTGGGCGCGGTCGACGTCACGCCGCATGTAAAGCGGGTAATCGGCGGGACGCAGATGAGCGCCCTGCAGATCGCTGAAGGCCGACATCACGCGATGCACCGTCAGCAACTGTTTCCACAAGCGTTCCTTCAGGGCCGCGAACGGCACCACCGAGGGCGGCAGCACCACCGCGCCCGGTCCCCAGCCGGGCCGCCAGGAGCGCGCGAGGCCGCGCCGCATGAACAACGTGAGCGTCGGCACGCCGATGGCCGACGCAAGATGCCCGAGCCCGGAATCGTTGCCGATGAACCAGCCCGATTCGGCGATCCACGTGGCGACATCGCCCAGGCGCGTGAGCGCGTTGAGTTCGTGGCCTTCGCGCGGAAGGTCGTCCCAGCCGGCCAGCTCGGCGGGCGCGACCAAGAAGCTCGGCAGCAACTGACGGCGAGAGAGCGCGCGTGACAACGCCAGGAATTTGTGACGCGTCCACATCTTTTCTGGATGACTGCCGGTGGGATGGATGACCACGCGATGCGCGACCCGTCCGCGCACGACGCCGGGCGGCACGACGAGCCCGTTGGAGCGCGTGACGTCGCGCAGCTGCAGCACGTTGACGCCGATATCGACGACGCGGTCCACCATGTGCTTCGAGCCGCCGTACTCGGGCAGCTCGGACAGGCACAGAGTGCGTCCGGTGCGGCTCAACGCGGAACCGTAGCTGGTAGGCTGCAGCTCGATGACCGTATCGAATGCGCCGAGATGCACAGCGGGACAGGCCTCGGCCTGCGTCCCTGCCCGTCCGACCTTTACATGAGGCAGCCAGTCCGCGAGTTGCTCTGCGACCCAGCCGAACACCACCGGACGATAGCCATTGCGGACGAGATTATTGACGAGAACGAGCCCGATCAGGCTGTCTCCGATCGGCTGTGGCAAGGCCACGGCAACCGTGATGTCGGCTGGCAATCTCATGCTGGACGGGCGCAAACACGTGAGTGAACGCCGCGCCAGCGGATGACACGCTGCGCTCAGGAATGCGGCAGGCGTGGGTCGCTTCATGGCGCGGTAAGTGAGCCGAACCTTGCAGCGATGCGCCGGACGTATGCAGCCTCGCCGCCGATTCAGTCTCCCTCAACGACCATAACCGAATTGCGCCAGGCAAACTGACATGTTTTGTCGCGCCCGTCGGCAGATAGGGCGACCGCGGCAACATCGCGGCCGCTATCTGACCATCCCAATGTGACACGCGGCATCACGGCCTAGAGTTTTTCCGTGTCGCCGCTCTTGGGCTGCCACTTCATGAGGCGCCGCTCGGCCAGCGCGACGAGGCCGTCGAGCACGAGCGCGAACGCCGTCAGCACGAGGATGCCGGCGAACACCGTGTTGATGTCGAAGGTGCCTTCAGCCTGCAGGATCAGATAGCCGACGCCGCGCGCCGAGCCGAGATACTCGCCGACCACCGAGCCGACGAACGCCAGCCCCACCGAGGTATGCAGGCTGGAGAACACCCAGCTCGTCGCGCTCGGCAGATAGACGTGCCGCAACAGCTGCTTGCGGTTCGCGCCGAGCATGCGGGCGTTGGCGAGCACGACCGGGCTCACTTCCTTCACGCCCTGATAGACGTTGAAGAAGACGATGAAGAACACCAGCGTGACGCCGAGCGCCACTTTCGACCAGATGCCCAGGCCGAACCACACCGCGAAGATGGGCGCGAGAATCACGCGCGGCATCGAGTTGGCGGCCTTGATGTAGGGATCGAGGAGCGCACTGGTCAGCGGCGCGAGCGCGAGCCACAAGCCGACGCCGAGACCGGACACCGTGCCGATCACGAACGCCAGCACGGTCTCGATCAGCGTCACCCACAGGTGCACGTAGATTTCGCCGCTGGTGAACCACTCCCAGATGCGCACCAGCACCTTCTGCGGCTCGCCGAAGAAGAACGCGGCCTTGGAGGCGTCGTCGAAATAGAAAGGCGGCAGGAGCGTCGGGCTCGTCAGCACGTACCAGAGCACGAAGCAGGCAAGCAGCAACAGCCATTGCCACACGATGAGATTCCCGCGATTCGGGCGCAGCTTGTTCCACATGGTCGTTTGGTCTTATTCGGCGGCGGCGGGCTTCAGCTGCTGCTGGTAGCCCTTCAACACTTCCTCCCGCAGCACGCCCCAGATCTGCGCGTGCAGTTCGACGAAGCGCGGATGCGAGCGGATCTCGGCGACATCGCGCGGACGCGGCAGGTCGATCCTGAACTCGCCGATCGGATGCGTCCCCGGCCCCGCCGCCAGCACGACGACGCGGTCCGACATCGAGATCGCTTCGTCGAGATCGTGCGTGATGAACAGCACGGCCTTGCGCTTGGCGGCCCACAGGTCGAGCAACTCGTTCTCCATCAGCTGGCGCGTCTGGATGTCCAGCGCGGAGAACGGCTCGTCCATCAGGATGATGTCGGGATCGAGGATCAGCGTCTGCGCCATCGCGACGCGCTTGCGCATGCCGCCCGACAGCTGATGCGGATAACGGTCGCCGAAACCGCCCAGGCCGACGCGCTTGAGCCATTTCTCGCCGCGCGCGTCGGCGTCGCGCTTCGACATGCCGCGGAACACGAGGCCCGCCGTCACGTTGTCGAGCGCGGAGCGCCACGGCATCAGGCCGTCGGCCTGGAACATGTAGCCCGCGCGCCGGTTGATGCCGTCGAGCGGCTCGCCGAACACCTTCACGGCGCCCGTCGAAGGCGCGAGCAGTCCCGCAGACACGTTCAGCAAGGTCGACTTGCCGCAGCCGGTCGGCCCGACGACGGAAACGAATTCGCCCGGCGCAATCGCGAGGCTGGTATCGCGGACCGCGGTATAGCGGTCCTTGCGGCTCGCGCGCGACACGAACGTGCAGGTGACGTCGGCCAGTTCGAGCGCGGGTGTGGAAGACGAGGACATCGGTCAGGCCTTGACGTTGGCAAGCGCCTTCTTGACGAAGTCGTTGGTCCAGGTCTTCGAGAGATCGATCGGCTTGCCCTTCACGGTTTCGTCGAAGGCCTGCAGGGTCTTGAGCGAGGTCGCGGGGCCGTCGGCGGGCATCAGCCCGTCCGGCGAAAGCGCTTCCTTCACGTGCTGCCACGAATCGAGATAGAGCGCACGATCGCCGAGCAGATAGCTTTCCGGCACCGTCGCGATCAGGTCCTTGCCCGATGCGCTCTGCAGCCACTTGAGCGCGCGCACCATCGCGTTGGTCAGGGCCTGCGTGGTGTTCGGATTCTTCGTGATGAAGCTCTGCGACGCATACAGGCAGCCGGCCGGCATGTTGCCGCCGAACACCTTGACCGTGTCCGCGAGCGTGCGCGTGTCCGAGACGATGCGGATCTCGCCCGCGCGTTCGAGCTTGGTCATGACCGGATCGAGGTTGGCGATGGCGTCGATCTGCCCCGACTCCAGCGCGGCGATCGCGCCCGCGCCCGCGCCGACGCCGATGAACGCGACGTCGCTGGCCTTGAGGCCGGCCTGCGCGAGCACGAAGCTCGCCATGATCGAGGTGGACGAACCCGGCGCCGTCACGCCGATCTTCTTGCCCTTCAGGTCCGCGACCGACTTGTAGTTTGGCATCGTCTTCTTCGAGACGGCGAGCACGATCTGCGGCGCGCGTCCTTGCAGCACGAATTCGCGGAAATACTGGTTCTTGGCCTGCAGCAACAGCGTGTGTTCGAACGCGCCGGACACGACGTCCGCGCTGCCGCCGACCGCCGCCTGCAATGCCTTCGCGCCGCCGGCGAAGTCGGAGATTTCGACTTCGAGCCCTTCGTCCTTGAAGTAGTTGCGACGCTCGGCGATGGTGAGCGGCAGGTAGTAGAACAGGTTCTTGCCGCCGACGGCGATCGACACCTTGCTCTGTTCGGGTTTGGCCTGGGCGAAGGCGAGCGGCATGTTCGAGAGTGCGCCACCCGCGAGCACCGCGCCGCTCGCGAGGAAGGTTCTGCGTTTCATCGTTCTAGTCTCCTGGACTTTGTTGTTGTCTCTCGCGTGCGAGAACGCGTTGAGGCCGGGTTCAGATCACCTTGGCCGCGCGCAGCCGCGCAATATCGTCGGCATGATACCCGAGCGTATGCAGGACTTCATCCGTATGTTCGCCGAGCTGCGGTCCGAGCCAGCGGGTTTCGCCCGGCGTCTCGGAGAGCTTCGGCGTGACGTTCGGCAGCGTGATCTCGCGGCCGTCCTGCCACGGAAAGCGTTGCAGCATCTGGCGCGCAATGTACTGCGGATCGGTGAACATGTCGGCGACGCTGTAGATGCGGCCCGCCGGCACCTCGGCCGCGTTGAGCACGGCGAGCGCCTCGTCGATGCTGCGCGTCGAGAGCCATGCGGCAATCGCCGCGTCGATTTCCTGCGTGCGCGGCACGCGGCCGTCGTTCGAGGCGAGCGTCGGGTCGTCGGCGAGATCGGCGCGCTCGATGGCGTTCATCAGGCGCTTGAAAATCGGGTCGCTGTTGCCGCCGATCACGATGCTGCCGTCGCGGCACGGATACGTATTCGACGGCACGATGCCCGGCAGCGACGCGCCGGTGCGCTCGCGCACCATGCCGTACACGCCGTATTCCGGCACCACGCTTTCCATCATGTTGAAGACGGCCTCGTACAGCGCGACATCGACGACCTGCCCCTTGCCGCCGTTCACCTGCTTGTGATGCAGCGCCATCAGCGCGCCGATCACGCCGTGCAGCGCCGCGATCGAATCGCCGATCGAAATGCCGATGCGCGGCGGCGGCAGATCCGGATAGCCGGTGATGTGGCGCAGGCCGCCCATGGATTCGGCGATCGCGCCGAAGCCCGGCCGGTCGCGATACGGGCCGGTCTGGCCGTAGCCCGAAAGCCGCACCATCACGAGCCCGGGGTTCTCGGCCGAGAGCGTCTCGTAGCCGAGCCCGAGCTTTTCCAGCAGGCCGGGACGGAAGTTCTCGATGACGACGTCGGCTTCCTTCGCGAGCCGCCGCACGATCTCCTTGCCCTCTTCGGCCTTGAGATTCACCGTGACGGATTTCTTGTTGCGCGCCTGCACCGCCCACCACAGCGACGTGCCGCCGACTTCCGGATAGAGCTTGCGCCATTTGCGCAAGGGATCGCCGCCGTTCGGGTCTTCGATCTTGATGACCTCGGCGCCGAACTCGCCCATGAAGCGCGCGGCGAACGGGCCGGCGATCAGCGTGCCGAGTTCCAGCACTTTGACGCCGGCAAGCGGTCCGGACGTGGTGCTCATGACGTGTCTCCTTCGATTGTTCTTGTGCGGGCTCAGAGCGGCATGTCGAGCGGCTTGAAGCGCGGGGCGCCGTCGGCGAGGGTTTCGTTGAACATCGCCGCGGGGCGCACCCACAGGCCGCGTTCATGCGGCCACAGATGCTCGTAGACGATCATCGCTTCCTCGGTTTCCGAGTGCCGCGCGACGCCGATCACGCGATACAGCCCGCCCTTGTAATGCCGATGGGTGGCGAGCGCGAGGGCTTCGGTTTCAGTCATCGGATCAGGTCCTTCATACGGAGCGCCGATCGAGCATCGCACGCGCGATGGTGCCCGCATCGACATATTCGAGTTCGCCGCCCACCGGCACGCCGCGGGCGAGGCGCGTCACTTTCAGGCCGCGCGCCTTGAGCGTCTGCGCGAGATAGTGCGCGGTGGCCTCGCCTTCGTTCGTGAAGTTGGTCGCGAGCACGACTTCCTGCACGATGCCGTCGAGCGCGCGGCCGATCAGACGTTCAAAGTGGATTTCCTTCGGTCCGATGCCGTCGAGCGGACTCAGCCGTCCCATCAGCACGAAATACAGGCCCTTATAAGTGAGGGTCTGCTCGAGCATGATCTGGTCGGCGGGCGTTTCGACCACGCACAGGAACGTGGAGTCGCGCTCTTCGTCGCTGCAGACTTCGCAGATCTCGGCTTCGGTGAAGGTGTTGCACTTCGCGCAGTGCTTGAGATGCTCGGTCGCGAACAGCAACGACGCGCCGAGTTTCTCGGCGCCGGCGCGGTCATGCTGCATCAGGTGATACGCCATGCGCTGCGCCGATTTCGGGCCGACGCCGGGCAGCGCGCGCAGCGCCTCGACCAGCGCCGCCAGGGCGGAAGGTTGTTTCATGTGTCCTCGTGACGCGCCGGCCAGACGTCCGGCGCGCGGGTTCAGAACGGCAGCTTGAAGCCGGGCGGCATGGGCATGCCGGCCGTCATGCCGCTCATCTTTTCCTGCGTGGTGGCCTCGGCCTTGCGCACGGCGTCGTTGAACGCGGCGGCGACCAGGTCTTCGAGCATGTCCTTGTCGTCGGCGAGCAGGCTCGGGTCGATCGAGACGCGCTTGACGTCGTTCTTGCAGGTCATCGTCACCTTGACGAGACCGGCGCCCGACTGGCCCTCGACCTCGATCAGCGCGAGCTGGTCCTGCATCTTCTTCATGTTTTCCTGCATCTGCTGGGCCTGTTTCATCAGCCCGGCGAGTTGATTCTTCATCATGGTTCGGCTCCTTCCTGGAAAACGTGTGGCGGACGGGTGCGCGCGCGATCACGGCGCCCGGTATTCAATGCGGCTGCACGGCGTGCTTCGTCAAGACGGATTCGCGCCCGTCGCGGCGATCGGCTTGATCGATCCCTGCACGATGCTCGCGCCAAAATCGCGGATCAGCGACTGCACGAACGGATCCTGCGTGATTTCCTGCTCGGCTTCCTGCTGGCGCCGGGCGCGCGCGGCGGCATCGAGCGCGGCGGCGGTGCGGCGTGCGGGCCCGACGTTGACGTTGACTTCGAGCGCACGGCCGAGTTTCTCGGCGAGCGCGGCCTTGAGCTTCGCGACGTGCGCGGCGTCGGTGTACATCTGCACCGGCACCGCGAGCGTGAGCGATGAGGCGTCGCAGGCGGTGAGTTCGCTGTTGAACGCGAGCTGGTACGCCACGCCCTTCAGCGGCAGATCGACGGCGAGCGCGGCCCACTCGAGCGTCAGGCCGAGCGCATCGAGCGGGACGGCGGGCGGCAGCGGCGTCGTGTCAATCTTCGGTTGCGGCGCCGACCGCACGGACGGCTCGCCGCCGAAGTGCAGGTCGTCGGGACCGCTGTCGAACGCGGGCACGAAGCCGTCGTCGGGCGCCATGAAGTATTCGTCTTCCGAGCCCGGCGGCGGGTAGTCGTCGGACGGCATGTCTTCCCACGGCGGGACGACTTTCGACTTGCCGGCGGGGGCGGCTTCTGGCTTGGCTTCGGGCTGCGCGGGCTGCCCGGTTGCTGCGACGGCATCGCGGCGCGCGGCGGGAGCCGGCACGGGTACGGCGGGCTTGGGTGCGGCCTTCGGCGCAGGCTTCGGCGTGTTTTCCGCCGCAGCGGCCCCACGCGTACCGCGATCCGATGAAAGGCGCATGCCCGCGCTGCGCAGCACTTCGAGCGCCGCGCTCGCACCGCCCGCCGCACGCGGCGCGGCGGGTTCGGCGCGCGAGGCGCGAGCGGCAGCAGGCGCCGCTTCCTCAATGGCTTGCCGCGCCGCTTCGGGCATGGGCTTGTTGGCGACGGGCACCGCTTCGGGTTCAGGTTCAGTCGCAACCGGCACCGCTTCGCGTGCTTCAGCGGCTTCCGGCTGTACTGTCGGCGCCTTGGCCGGCGCGGCTACCTTCGGTTCAACCGCCGGTTGCTGGGACTCCACAACAGGCGCCTCGGCTTCGGCAACCGGCGCCGCCGCCTTTGTCTCGACAGACACCGCAGGCTTCGGAACCGGCGCCGGGCTGACCGCGCGCTCGGCCATCGCGCCGGCCAGCGCCGCGCCGCGAACCGGCCTGGCAGGCGCGGGCGCGCTCACCGCGACACCGCCGCCGCCTGGACCGCCGGCGGGCTCGAACGCGAGCATGCGCAGCAGCGTCATCGTGAAGCCGGCGTATTCGTCCGGCGCGAGACCGAGTTCGCCGCGGCCTACCGTTGCGATCTGATAGAAGAGCTGCACCTGTTCGGCGGACAGCATCTCGGCGAAGCGGCGGATGTCGGCGGCTTCCGGCCATTCGTCCAGCACCGACGACGGCGCGAACTGCGCCCACGCCACGCGATGCAGCAGGCTCGCCAGATCCTGCAGCGCGGTGGAGAACGACAGGCTGCGCAGCGCCATTTCGTCGGCGATGTCGAGCACGAGCGCGCCGTCGCCGGCGGCGAGCGCGTCGAGCAGACGGATCAGATAGCTCTGATCCAGTGCGCCGAGCATGCCGCGCACGGCTTCTTCCGTCACCTGATTGGCCGAATAGGCGATGGCCTGATCGGTCAGCGAGAGTGCATCGCGCATGCTGCCGTCCGCCGCGCGCGACAACAGCCGCAGCGCCTGCTGCTCGAACGCGATGCCCTCTTCCTTGAGGATGTTCTCCAGATGCCCGACGATATGCCCGGCTGGCATCTGCTTCAGGTTGAACTGAAGACAGCGCGACAGCACTGTGACCGGAATCTTCTGCGGATCGGTGGTGGCGAGGATGAACTTGACATGCGGAGGCGGTTCTTCCAGCGTCTTCAACATGGCGTTGAAGGCGTGGTTCGTGAGCATGTGCACTTCGTCGATCATGTAGACCTTGAAGCGGGCATCGACGGGGGCGTACACGGCGCGTTCGAGCAGCGCCGCCATCTCATCGACGCCGCGATTGCTCGCCGCATCCATTTCCACATAATCGACGAAGCGCCCTTCGTCGATTTCCCGGCACGCGCGGCATACGCCGCACGGCTTCGAGGTCACGCCGGTTTCGCAGTTGAGCGCCTTCGCGAAGATCCGCGAGAGCGTCGTCTTGCCGACGCCGCGCGTGCCCGTGAAGAGATAGGCGTGATGCAGGCGGCCGCCGTCGAGCGCGTGCGTGAGCGCACGGACGACGTGCTCCTGGCCGACGAGCGACTCGAACGATTTCGGCCGCCATTTGCGTGCGAGAACTTGATAGGTCATGCGCGAAATTGTATCAGCAACGACCTGGCGCAACGCCCGTTCCGACAGGGCCCGCGCGGGCGCAAGCATGCCGCTCGCAGACGCGACAATGCCGCATTCGTTGCCGCACGAGCAAGAGCCTGAAAACGCGAGGGGATGAGAAAACGAGGGGAGATAAAGCGGAAGGTGACGAGCCTGACCCTCGGCACTGGTGGAAAGCGGCTGTGGCTGCTTCGTTCCCGACCTGACCAGGTTGACCACGCCACCATGCGAGGAGGCCCGTCACATCGAATTGTATCATGCAACGTCGAGCGCCCGGAAGGCTTGACGCGAAACGCATGCATCCGACGCAATGTTCAGAACGCCTCTTGTACTTGGGGATTTCACCCTCAGATCATCGCTATCGGCACCCGGCAACGGATAGCAAAGTAGGCTAAGATGATGAGTGAATCATCCACAGGCGGCACGCATTGGTGCATCGCGGCCCTCTGATGGAACATTTGCCGCCGTTCGCCCTCGGTTTCGGCGCACGGCGAGCCGGTTTAGTCGCGCTCAGCGGCGACGTGGTCTCCTTAAGTTTTGATCTATCGTGGCGAGCATTCAAACGCGGGCCTCGAATCAATAGAGGTATTCAGACAATGAGCGAATCAATCAAGCACATCAGCGACGCTTCTTTCGAACAGGATGTCGTCAAGTCCGATAAACCTGTCCTGCTCGATTTCTGGGCCGAGTGGTGCGGTCCGTGCAAGATGATTGCCCCGATCCTCGACGAAGTCGCGAAGGATTACGGCGATCGCCTGCAGATCGCGAAGATCAATGTGGACGAACATCAGTCGACGCCGGTCAAGTTCGGCGTGCGTGGCATCCCCACGCTGATCCTGTTCAAGAACGGTGCAGTCGCCGCGCAAAAGGTCGGCGCATTGTCGAAGTCGCAACTTACCGCGTTCCTCGACAGCAACCTGTAACAGCGCCATCGGCGGGCCCGGTCTGACACAGCGCCCGCCATGCCACCCGCGCCTTTACCAGCGCGCGTTCGTGGTACAGCCGATGTTGTCGCACGACAACATCGGCCGAAAAGCCCCGCCCAACGCCCACCCGAGGCTCAAGCGGCGTGTGCTATGCTAGAATCACAAGAGTTCAAGAAGTATTAAGTCTCGAGCGGTTCCGCTCACCTCTTCTCCCAAATCTTTCGTCGCACCTCTTCTCCCTGGCGGGAAATCCGTATGCATTTATCCGAGCTCAAGTCTCAGCACGTATCGGCACTGATCGAGATGGCCAATGGCCTCGAGATCGAAAATGCGAACCGCCTGCGCAAGCAGGAATTGATGTTCGCAATTCTTAAAAAGCGCGCCAAGGGCGGCGACACGATTTTCGGCGACGGCACGCTCGAAGTGCTGCCCGACGGCTTCGGCTTCCTGCGTTCGCCCGAGACTTCTTATCTTGCGAGCACGGACGATATTTATATCAGCCCGTCGCAAATCCGCCGTTTCAATCTGCACACCGGCGACACGATCGAAGGGGAAGTGCGCACGCCGAAGGACGGCGAGCGGTATTTCGCGCTGGTGAAGGTCGACAAAGTCAACGGGCAGCCGCCCGAGGCCTCGAAACATAAGATCATGTTCGAGAACCTCACGCCGCTGCACCCGAACAAGCCGCTGCCGCTCGAACGCGAAATGCGCGGCGAGGAAAACGTCACGGGCCGGATCATCGACATGATCTCGCCGATCGGCAAGGGCCAGCGCGGCCTGCTGGTCGCATCGCCGAAGTCGGGCAAGACCGTGATGCTCCAGCACATCGCGCACGCCATCAAGCAGAACCATCCGGACATCGTGCTGTTCGTGCTGCTCATCGACGAACGTCCTGAAGAAGTCACGGAAATGCAGCGCTCGGTGAAGGGCGAAGTGATCGCCTCCACCTTCGACGAACCCGCCGCGCGTCACGTGCAGGTCGCCGAAATGGTCATCGAGAAAGCCAAGCGCCTGGTCGAGATGAAGCACGACGTCGTGATCCTGCTCGACTCCATCACGCGTCTCGCGCGCGCCTACAACACCGTCGTGCCGGCTTCGGGCAAGGTGCTGACGGGCGGTGTCGACGCCAACGCGCTGCAACGGCCGAAGCGCTTTTTCGGTGCGGCGCGCAATATCGAGGAAGGCGGTTCGCTGACCATCATCGGCACGGCGCTGATCGAGACCGGCAGCCGCATGGACGACGTCATCTACGAAGAGTTCAAGGGCACCGGCAACATGGAAGTGCACCTCGAGCGCCGTCTCGCGGAAAAGCGCGTCTATCCGTCGATCAACCTGAACAAGTCGGGCACGCGTCGCGAAGAACTGCTCATCAAGCCGGACCTGCTGCAGAAGGTCTGGGTGCTGCGCAAGTTCATCCACGACATGGACGAAGTCGAAGCCATGGAATTCCTGCTCGACAAGATTCGCCAGACGAAGAACAACGCCGAGTTCTTCGACATGATGCGCCGCGGCGGCAGTTGATCCACCGCGCTGCGCACTTCAGAGAAAACCGCCTGCCCGCCAGGCGGTTTTTTTACGCCCGACGCCGGCCGGCCTCCGTACACTCCGTACAATCCGGTCTGTCGAAGCCAACCGCTCATCCGATGGCCAACCTCCTTTCCCGCTGGTTCGGCGCGCAACGCCGCGAGCGCGCGCTGCGCAAGTACGCGATCGACGACACCCTGTGGCAACGCACGCTCGACACCTATCCGTGCTTCGGCCATCTGGACGACGCGGATCTCGGCCGCCTGCGTGAAACCGCGAGCCTGTTCATCGCGCAGAAGGAATTCTCCACCGCGCACGATCTCGAACTGACCGACGCGATGATCGTCTCCATCGCCGCGCAGGCCTGCCTGCCGGTGCTGAATCTCGATCTCGACCTGTATCGCGGCTGGGTGGGCGTGATCGTGTATCCGGGCGAGTTCGTCATCCGCAAGACGGTGGAGGATCAGGACGGCGTGGTCCATGAGATCGAGCACGATGCGAGCGGCGAGGCCTGGGAAGGCGGTCCGGTCGTGCTGTCATGGGAAGACGCGCAGATGGCCGATGGCTCGGACGCCTACAACGTGGTGATCCACGAGTTCGCGCACAAGCTCGACATGGTGACGGGCGAAGCCGACGGCCATCCGCCGCTGTTCCGCCGCTGGCATGCGCCGCTCGACACCGCCGCCTTCGCCGATATCTTCGACAACGCCTACGACCAGTTCTGCGCGCGCGTGGACGCGGTGCCGGAGCGGCGCTGGAGCCGCTTCGAGCGCGAATCGCTGATCGACCCTTACGCGGCGGACCATCCGTCCGAATTTTTCGCGGTATGCAGCGAGGCGCTGTTCGTCACGCCGCGGGCCTTCGAGGCGGAGTATCCCGAGCTCTACCGGCTGCTGGCGCGCTATTACCGGCAGGACCCGGCGGGCACGGGCGCGCTTGACTCCGCCCGCGCCTGACGAAAAACCTCGCGAAGAAGTGTCAACCAACTGATTTTCTGGCATAATCGCCGTTTTTCGACCCTAGGCAAGTGACTCGCGCCGGACGCTTCAGGGCGTTTTCAGACAAGCGCAGCGGGTTGGCTACCGCCAGATACCAGGAAAGACCATGAAAGAAGGCATTCACCCGAATTACCGCGAAGTCCTGTTCATCGACATGTCGAACGACTTCAAGTTTGTGACCCGTTCGACCATCCAGACGCGCGAAACCGCCGAATTCGAAGGCAAGACCTACCCGCTCGCGAAGATCGAAGTGTCGTCGGAATCGCATCCGTTTTACACCGGCCAGCAGAAGATCATGGACACGGCCGGCCGCGTCGAAAAGTTCAACAACAAGTTCGCACGCTTCTCCACCAAGAAGTAAGTCGGGCTTCACGGACTCAGCAAAAAGGGCAGCTCTCGCTGCCCTTTTTTGTCGCCGGACGCTTTGTGTTCCGGTCTGCATCGGCACTGCGCGCGGCATCGTCCTTGCTCGGACAGCACGATTGCATCACCCCGTTACGGCAAATTCCATCGACGCGCCGGTAATGCCGCCGCGCGACTACAATGCCGGTTGCTCGAGCCCCGCTGCACCTGCGGCCGAAGCCAGCGCCGCCACCGGGACCGTTTTCCATACAGCCTATCGCATGCGATCCGTCGTTCGTCTGACTGCCTCCGCCACCAGCGCCCTGCCGCGCTGGCTGTTGCTTGCCATCTGCATCGTCTATGCGTCGTTCGGGCTGTTCGGGCGCGATCCGTGGAAGAACGAGGACGCGGCCGGCTTCGGCGTGATGTGGACCATGGCCAACGGCGATGCCCGCGACTGGCTGCTGCCGAATCTCGTCGGCAAGGCGCCCACCGCCGATGGCCCGCTGATGTACTGGCTCGGCGCGTCCGCCATCCGCCTGCTGAGCCCGTGGGTCGATGCGAGCAACGCCTCGCGCGTGGTCACGGGCCTGCTCTTCTGTCTCGCCTGCGCCTTCGTGTGGTACTCGGCCTATCTGCTCGGCCGCCGCGACGAAGCCCAGCCGTTCAAATACGCGTTCGGCGGCGAACCCGAGCCGCGCGACTACGGCCGCACGCTCGCCGACGGCGCCCTCCTGATCCTGCTCGCCTGCTTCGGTCTCGCCGAGCGCGGCCACGAAACCACCGCACAGCTCGCGCAGTTCGCCGGCACCGCGATGCTGCTCTACGGCCTCGTGCGCAGCCTCGACAAGCCTGTTCAAGGCGGCCTCGTATGGGGCGCGGCGCTGGGCGTGGTGGCGCTGTCGAGTTCGCCGGTACTGGTGTTCGCGCTGCTGCTCTGCACCCTCGCGATGACGATCATCGTCAAGCAGGTGCGCGCCCGGCCGCTGATCGTCTACGGCCTGCCGGTCGCGGTGCTGCTGATCGCTGCCTGGGTGCTCCCCGCTCTGCACTTCTACCCCGACGACGGCGAATGGTGGCTGCGCCAGTGGTGGCGCAACAGCTTCTCCTTCTTCTCCGGCACGCCCGGTTCCATCTTCGGCTACGCGATCAAGAACCTGCCGCTCTTCACCTGGCCGGCCTGGCCGCTCGCGCTGTGGGCCTTCGTCAGCTGGGGCGGCATGCGGCGCTCGCCGCACGTGGGCGTACCGCTCTCGATCATCGGACCGTTGCTCGTGCTGGTCGTGCTGCAGGCGCATGAAACCAACCGCCTCTTCATGCTGCTGCTGCCGCCGCTCTCGGTGCTCGCGACCTTCGCGCTGCCTACGCTTAAGCGCGGCGCGATCAATGCCATCGACTGGTTCGCGATGTTGAGCTTCACCGTCATCGGCACGCTGGTCTGGCTCGTGTGGACGGCCGGCATTTTCGGCTTCCCGGCGTCGATGGCCCGCAATCTCGCGCGTCTCGTGCCCGGCTTCCATCCCGAGTTCAAGCTCCTTTCCTTCGTCTGCGCCGTGGCCGTGACGGTCTGCTGGTTCCTGCTCGCCCGCTGGCGTCTCGCGCGGCATCCGAAGGTGCTGTGGCGCAGTGTCGTGCTGTCCAGTGCAGGCACCACGCTGATGTGGGTATTGCTCATGACTTTGTGGTTGCCCGTGGTCAACTACAGTCGGACGTATCGCGATGTCGCGGAGCAGATCGCGGATCATCTGCCGCCGGATTACACGTGTATCTCGCCGGTGCGTCTCGGCGACGCGCAGATCGCGACCTTCGCCTATTTCGGCGGCATGCATTTCGCGTTCGACGAGGATTGCGACGTGATCCTGCGCCAGGACCGCGCGGATTACGGCGAACCGTCGTCGCTGTCGGCATTCGAGTGGAAGCTGGTGTGGGAAGGCCGGCGCGTCGCCGACCGGGACGAGCGCTTCCGCCTGTACGTGCGCATCGAGCGTCCGACGCCGCCGCCGCCAAAGCCGCTGCGTCCGAGAAGCCTGCGCCGGAAGCAGTGACGCGATGCCCCTGCTGACGCCCCCGGCCAGCACGACCGGCATGCTGAGCGACGTGCGCAGGATCGCCGCGCTGGCGTGGCCGGTGCTGATCGGCCAGCTGGCCATCATCGCGTTCGGCGTGATCGACACCGCGATGGTCGGCCGCTTCTCCGCCACCGATCTCGCCGCGCTCGGCCTCGGCGGCTCGATCTATATCTCCGTGTATATCGGCCTGACGGGCATCCTGGTGGCCTTGCAGCCGATCGCCGGCCAGCTCTTCGGCGCGGGCCGCGAGAGTGAGATCGGCGAGGAGACGCGTCAGGCGCTGTGGCTTGCCGCCGCGCTCGCCGTGATCGGCTTCGTGCTGCTCTATCACCCCGAACCGCTGCTCTCGCTCGCGAAAGCGCCGCCCGCGCTGCACGACCGCACGGTCGACTATCTGCGCATCCTGTCGTTCGGCCTGCCCGCGAGCCTGGCGTTTCGCGTCTACAGCTCGCTCACCAATGCCGTCGGCAAGCCGCGCCTCGTGATGTTCCTGCAAGTTGGCGGGCTGCTGCTCAAGTTTCCGCTCAACAGCTGGTTCATCTTCGGCGGTGCGGGCGTGCCGGCGCTCGGCGGTCCCGGCTGCGCGCTCGCGAGCACGTTCATCAACTGGGCGCTGGCGATCGTCGGCATGACGGTGCTCGTGCGCTTCGAGTTCTTCCGCCCGTTCGGCATCTTCTCGCAGTTCTGCTGGCCGGTCTGGCGGCGTCAGCTCGCGCTGCTGCGCCTCGGCATTCCGATGGGTCTCTCCTATCTCATCGAGGTGACCTCGTACACCTTCATGGCGCTGTTCATCTCACGCTTCGGCACGACCACGCTCGCCGGCCATCAGATCGCGGGCAATCTCGGCGCGGTGCTGTACATGACGCCGCTGTCGATCGGCATTGCGTCGTCGACGCTCGTATCGCAGGCGCTCGGCGCCGGCCGCTATGACGACGCGCGCTCGATCTCGCGCCACGGCATCGGCGTGGCGTGCGTGCTGGCGCTGGTCTATGGCGTGATTCTGGTCGCGGCGCGCCCGCTGATCATCGCCGCCTACACGCCGGATGCGCACGTCATCGCGGCCGCCATGCCGCTCGTGCTGATCATCTTCTTCTATCACCTGTGCGACGCGCTCCAGGTCACGACCGCGTTCGTCCTGCGTGCCTACAAGGTGACGCTCGTGCCGACGCTGATCTATGCGGTCGCGCTGTGGGGCATCGGGCTGGGCGGCGGCTACCTGCTCGGCTTCGACATCGGCGGCGGCGTGCCGGAGTGGCTGCAGGGCGCGCGCGGCTTCTGGATCGCCAACTCGGCGAGCCTGGGCGTCGCGGGCATCGGCCTGTTTCTCTACTGGCGGCGCGTCAGCCTGCGGCGCGTCGCGCGAGTCGATGCGGACTGACGCAGCCGGAGCGTCATAAAACACAACCGGGATCGATTGGTAGAAAGAATGACGTAAGCGTCCAGTAGAATTTCGCGTCGAGAGCATCTCGGAGCGAGTGGATGAGCCGCATAACAACGTCACAAAAAAAGTGGATTCTGGCTGCAACCGGGTTGATCGCCGCGCTCGGTTTCGGCGCGTCGATGCATCGGGCCGATGCCGCGCGCATCGCGAGCGTGTCGCCGCAGGGCAAGGTCGCGCAGGTGCGCCAGGTCGTCGCGAAGTTCGATGAACCGATGATCGCCTTCGGCAATGCAGCCGCCGCCGCACCGGGCAAGCTGGTATGCAGCGGCGCGGCCACGGCCGGCTCGGGCCGCTGGATCGACGCCCGCACCTGGGCCTTCGACTTCGAGAACGACCTGCCGCCGGGCGTGCGCTGCACGCTCGATCTCGCCGACACCCTCAAGTCCGTCGCGGGCAATGCGCTGTCCGGCCCGCGCCACTTCGCCTTCCAGACCGGTGGTCCGTTCGTCACGCGGGTCTTGCCGGGATATGGCGACATCGAAGAGAACCAGGCTTTCGTGCTGCGCCTGAACGGCCCGGCCACGCCGGCTTCGGTACGCGAACACGTGTGGTGCGAATCCAGTGCGCTCGGCAACCGCATTCCAGTGCGCCTGCTCGACGATGCCACCCGCACCGCCCTGCTCAAGCATTTCCGGCTGGAGAAGGAAGCCGGCAACGTGCTGACGCTCGCCTGCCAGCAAACCCTGCCCTCGGCAGCCAAGATGCAACTGGTCTACGGCGCGGGCGTGACCGGTCCGAGCGGCATGGCCAACGAAGTCGAGAAGCGCTTCGACTTCACCGTGCGCGAGCCCTTCACCGCGAGCTTTTCGTGCGAGCGGGAAAACGCGCAGGCGCCCTGCACCCCGCTGCGGCCGCTGCGTCTGAACTTCAGCGCGCCGATATCGCGGGCGGACGCGCAGAAGTTCGTGCTGCGCGGGCCGAAGGAAACGGCTGCGCCTCATTTCGACGACACCGACAAGGACGCGGAAGTGAGCGCCGTCGAGTTCACGGCGCCTTTGCCCGAGCACGCCGATCTCACCATCGACGCCCCCGCGAATCTCAAGGACGTCAGCGGCCGCGCGCTCGCCAACGCCGACCTGTTCCCGCTCAAGACCGCGACCGCGCCGATGCCGCCGCTCGCCAAGTTTTCGTCGGGCGCGTTCGGCATCATCGAGCGCTTTGCCGAGCCCGGCATGCCCGCGATGCTGCCCGTCACGCTGCGGCATGTCGAAGCAGATCTGCATGTGCAGGGCCTGAATTCCGGCACCGCGCAGATCACGAAGCTCAAGCTCGATGCCGACCGCGACATCCGCCAATGGATGCGCGCCGTCGATCAGTTCGACGGCATCTCCATGCCGCGTTCGATGATCGAGGAACGCATGCCGGAGATGCTTCGCAACGGCATCCGTCCGGTCGTGATTCCGAACAGCGACGGCACGGTGTCGAAGGATCCGCAGATCGACGTGCGTTCGCTGTCGATGCTTGCCGGCCGCGCGGGCGTCGAGACCTTGACGCTGCCCGCCGCCGATCCCAAGGCGCTGCGGCCCTTCGAGGTAGTCGGCATTCCGCTCACCAAACCGGGCTTCTATGTCGTCGAACTGCATTCGCCGGCATTGGGCGCGTCGCTGCTCGGCAAGCCGCAGCCGATGTACGTGCGCACCTCGGTGCTCGTCACCAATCTCGGCGTGCACTTCAAGCAGGGCCGCGAGAACAGCCTGGTGTGGGTGACGTCGCTGGATCACGGCAAGCCCGTCGCCAACGCCGATGTGCGCGTGACCGACTGCAACGGCGATGAAATCGCCACCGCGAAGACGGACGCGCAAGGCATCGCTAAGGTCGATAAGACGCTGGCCGCCGCGCGTGAATGCAACGAGAACAGTCTCGCGTGGAGCGGCTTTTTCGTCTCGGCGCGCGTGAACGACCCGGTCACGGGACCGGACATGGCGTTCGTGCTGTCCGACTGGAATCGCGGCATCGAGTCATGGCGCTTCAACGTGCCGACCGACATGAGCACCACGCGCAGCGTGCGCGCGCATACCGTGTTCGACCGCACGCTGCTGCGTGCCGGCGAGACGGTGTCGATGAAGCATCTGCTGCGCGTCGAGACGCTCAACGGCTTCGCGTTTGCGCCCGACAATCCGGGCCGCGTGACGATCCGGCACACCGGCAGCGGCCAGACCTGGCACATGCCGCTCACATGGGCGGCGGACCACAGCGCCGATTCCGCCTTCACCGTGCCGGTCGCGGCCAAGCTCGGCGAATACACGGTGACGCTGGACAACGGCGCCATCGCCGCGCCCGGACAAAAGAACGGAGACGACAACGACGCCGACGACAGCGGCGTCACGCAGTCGTATGAATCGGGCAGTTTCCGGGTGGAGGAATTCCGCCTGCCGGTCTTCAAAGGCTCGATCACCGCCGGCGACGGCGCATCGCCCGGACTGGTCGCCGCGCAGGACGCACCGGTCGCGGTGCGGATGGAATACGTGCAGGGCGGACCGGCATCGAATCTGCCGGTGCAGGTGTCGGCGCTGGTGCGCGACGTCGCGCCGCCGTTCGCCGCGCAGTACGACGCGTACAGCTTCGCGCCGTGGCGCAAGCCGTCCGGCGACGGCGCGAGCGCGCCCGCCGAGGACGGAGACAGCGAGCAGCAAGCCGACGCCACAACGAAGCTCATCGCCGACAAGCTGCGCGTGACGCTCGATCGCGACGGCGCCGGCAAGCTCACCATCAAGCCGCTGCCCGCGGTGGAAGCGCCAAAACGCCTCGCGCTCGAAGCGAGCTTCGCCGATCCGAACGGCGAGATCCAGACCATCAGCGGCGGCACGACGCTGTGGCCCGCCGCCGTGGCGGTCGGCGTGAAGGCGGGCCATTGGGTGTCGGTCGGCGGCAAGCTGCCGGTGCAGGCGCTGGCGCTCGATCTGCAAGGCAAGCCGCGCGCGGGCGTCGCCGTGGAAATCAAGGCCGTGGCGCGCATCATGTCGAGTTCGCGCAAGCGCATGGTCGGCGGCTTCTATGCGTATGACAACCACACCGAAATCAAGGATCTCGGCGCGCTGTGCAACGGCAAGAGCGACGATCACGGCATCGTCTCGTGCGACGTCGCCATCAAGGAGCCCGGCAATGTCGATCTGATCGCCATCGCGAAAGACAGCGACGGCCGCGCGGCCAACGCCAGCACCTCCGTGTGGGTCACGCGCGCGGACGAACTGTGGTTCGGCGGCGAGAACACGGACCGCATCGACGTCCTGCCCGAGAAAACCAGCTACGAGCCCGGCGAGACGGCGCGCTTCCAGGTGCGCATGCCGTTCCGCTCGGCCACGGCGCTCGTCGCGGTGGAGCGCGAGGGCATCGTCGAGACACGGGTGGTCGAACTGAACGGCCGCGACCCGACGGTCGAACTGAAGGTCGGGGAATCGTGGGGGCCGAACGTGTACGTGTCGGTGCTCGCGATTCGCGGACGCATCCGCGACGTGCCGTGGTACTCGTTCTTCACGTGGGGCTGGAAAGCGCCGCTCGACTGGGCCCGCGCGTTCTGGTACGAAGGCCGCCAGTATCAGGCGCCGACGCCGCTCGTCGATCTGTCGAAGCCCGCGTTCCGCTACGGACTCGCGTCGATCAAGGTCGGCACGGCGTCGCACCGGCTCGCGGTCAGCGTGACACCGGACGCAAAGTCCTACACGGTGCGCGGCAAGGCGCACGTGCAGGTCAAGGTGGCGCTGCCCGACGGCAAGCCCGCGCCCGCGGGCACGCAGATCGCCGTCGCGGCCGTGGACGAAGCGCTGCTGGAACTGATGCCGAATCAAAGCTGGGACGTGCTCGACGCGATGCTCCAGCAACGCGCATACGGCGTCGAAACGGCGACGGCGCAGATGGAAATCATCGGGCGGCGTCACTTCGGACGCAAGGCGGTGCCGGCGGGCGGCGGCGGCGGTCATGCCGCCACGCGCGAGCTGTTCGACACGCTCCTGCTGTGGAACCCGCGCGTCACGCTCGATGCGCAAGGCGAAGCCACGGTCGACGTGCCGCTCAACGATGCGCTGACGCGCTTTCGCATCGTCGCGGTCGCGGCGGTGGGCGCGGGGCGCTTCGGCACCGGCAGCGCGTCGATCCAGAGCACGCAGGATCTGCAGCTCATCTCGGGATTGCCGCCGCTGATCCGCGTCGGCGATGCGTTCCGCGCGCAGTTCACGCTGCGCAACACCACGCCGCGCGCGATGCGGGTCGTCGTCACGCCGCACGCCGGAGCGCTGGCGCTCGACGCGCGCACCGTGGAACTCGCCGCGAACGCGTCGCAGGACGTGGCGTGGGACGTCACGATGCCCGACATCCCGGGTGTCGCGCCATCCGCGAGTCTCGCGTGGGAGGTCAGCGCGGCCGAACAGGCCGGCCCCAAGGCAAGCGACGCCGTGAAGATCACGCAGCGCGTTGTCCCGGCCGTTCCTGTCACCGTGCAGCAGGCGACCCTCGCGCAAGTGGAAGGCTCGCTCACGCTGCCGGTCGCGCCGCCCGCCGATGCCATCCTCTCGGGCGACGGCGCGGTACGCGGCGGCATCGCGGTGTCCTTGCAGCCGAAGCTCGCCGACGGCCTGCCGGGCGTGCGCCGCTGGTTCGAGCGCTATCCGTACAACTGCCTGGAGCAGCAGACCTCGCGCGCGCTCGGTCTGATGGACGCGGCGCAGTGGCAGGCGGTGCTCGCGAAGATGCCGACCTATCTGGACCGCGACGGCCTCGCGAACTACTTCCCGCCCGCCGATGACGAGCGTCCCACCGGCAGTCCCGCGCTCACCGCGTACCTGCTGGCCGTATCGGACGAAGCGGCGCGGCTGGACAGCCGCTTCGCCCTGCCCGCCGACCTGCGCGGACAGATGGCCGCGGGCCTGGCGAATTTCGTCGAAGGCAGGATCACGCGCACGTTCTGGGCGCCGCGCAACGATCTCGACTACGAGAGACTCGCGGCCATCGAAGCGCTTTCGCGCTACGGACTGGCGCAGCCGCGCATGCTCGGCTCCATCACGGTCGCGCCGGATCAATGGCCAACCTCCGCCGTGCTCGACTACTACGCGATCCTGTCGCGCGTCGACGGCATCCCCGAGCGCGACGCGAAACGCGCTCAAGCCGAGCAGATCACTCGCGCACGGCTCACGTATCAGGGCACGCGCGTCGGCTTTTCGACCGAGCGCGACGACGATCTCTGGTGGCTCATGACCGGCACCGAAACCAATGCCGCGCGTACGGCGCTGCTCTTCGCCGACGCGCCGGGCTGGAAGGAGGAGATGCCGCGCATCGTCGCGGGGCTGCTCGCGCTGCAGAAGAACGGCGCGTGGCAGACCACCACGTCGAACCTGTGGGGCACGCTGGCCGTGAGCCGGTTCTCGCAGTTGTTCGAGAGCACGCCCGTCACCGGACACACGTCGATCAAGCTGGGCACGGCCGCGCAGGACATCGGGTGGAACGGCCCGGTCAAGCCCGAGAAGGCGCGCAGCGTGCTGCTGCCGTGGACCACCAGCTCGCTCGCGCTGACGCAGGACGGGACCGGCAAACCCTGGGCAACCGTCGAAAGCCTGGCGGCGGTCGCGCTGAAAGCGCCGTTCGCAGCGGGCTACCGCATCTCGAAGACGCTGACGCCCGTTGATCCCGCAGTGAAAGGCAAGCTCTCGCGCGGGGACATCGTGCGTGTGCATCTCGACATCGACGCGCAAAGCGACATGACCTGGGTCGTCGTCAACGATCCGGTGCCCGCCGGCGCGACGATCCTCGGCTCCGGGCTCGGCCGCGATTCGGCTGCCGCGACCTCGGGCGAGAAAACGGCGGGCGGCGCGTGGCCGACGTTCGTCGAGCGCGGCTTCGAGGGCTATCGCGCGTATTACGACTATCTGCCTAAGGGGAAGATCCAGGTTGAATACACGATGCGGCTGAACAATCCCGGCACCTTCGGCGTGCCGCCGACGCGCGTCGAAGCGCTCTACGCGCCCTCGGCGTTCGGCGCGCTGCCGAATGCGCCGATGGTGGTCGAGCCGCTCGCCGCGAAGTAGACGCATGAGACGCGCCGCGCTCCTTGCCCTCTTCACGCTGCTGAGCGCAGCGGCGCATGCGGCGCCGCGCTTCGACGAAGTGCGCGCGGCATGGCGCAGTTCCGACTGGGTCCTGCTCGCCCGCGACGGCACGCCGCTGCAGCGCACCCGGATCGACACGCGCGCGCGGCGCGGCGACTGGGTCGCGCTCGCGGATGTGTCGCCGGCCCTGCGCGAGGCGATCGTGGTATCGGAGGACAAGCGCTTCTACGAACACGCCGGCGTCGACTGGCGCGGCGCGGCGGCAGCGGCGTGGGGCAATCTCTGGAACACGCGCACGCGCGGCGCATCGACGGTGACGATGCAACTCACCGGCCTCATCGACGACAACGGCAAGCCGGCCGGACGGCGCTCAATCGGCGAGAAGGCCGAGCAGACCATCGGCGCGCTGTGGCTCGAACGCAGCTGGCGCAAGGACCAGATTCTCGAGGCCTATCTCAACCTCGTGCCGTTTCGTGGCGAGATCGTCGGCCTGGCGGCGCTGTCGCAGACGCTGTTCGGCAAGGCGCCCTCGGGGCTCGACGAGCGCGAGTCCGCCCTCACCGCCGCGCTGATCCGCGCGCCCAATGCGTCCTACGTGAAGGTCGCGGCGCGCGCCTGCGTGATCCTGCGCGACATGCAGGCGCTGCACGGCGCAGGCAAAACCGCTTCCGCCGATCCGTGCATCAATCTCCCGGCCTACGTGCAGCTGGCGCTGAGCCGCACGGCCTCCGCGCCCGCATTCGCACAGGGCGACGATGCCCTCGCGCCGCATCTCGCGCGGCGCATCGCGAGCGAAACGCATCCGGCGGCAGGGGCGCGCGTGCGCTCGACGCTCGATGCGCGCCTGCAGCGCTTTACCCGCGCCACGCTTCAGCGCACGCTCGCCGAGCTGAATGCGCGCGCGCGTCCGCGCAACGTGCATGACGCGGCGGCGGTCGTGATCGACAACCAGTCGGGCGACGTGCTGGCGTGGGTCGGATCGGCGGGCGCGCTGTCGAACGCACCCGAAGTCGATGCGGCGCTGGCCGCGCGTCAGGCCGGCTCCACGCTGAAGCCGTTTCTCTATGCGCAGGCGATCGACGAGAAGCGGGTCACCGCCGCGACGCTGCTCGACGATGCCCCGCTCGATCTCGCCACCGGCGGCGGCCTGTATATCCCGCAGAACTACGATCACGACTTCAAGGGATGGGTGAGCGTGCGCACGGCGCTCGGTTCGTCGCTGAACGTGCCGGCGGTCCGCACGCTCGTGATGGTGACGCCGCACCGGTTCGCGAAGACGCTGGTCGCACTCGGCCTGCCGCTCACGCAGGCCGGCGACTACTACGGCTTCAGTCTCGCGCTCGGCAGCGCGGACGTGACGCTGGCTTCGCTCGTCAACGCGTATCGCACGCTGGCGAACGGCGGCGTCGCGCAGCCTTTCTTCGATGTCGCCGACCACGCGCCCGCGCCTGCCGGCACGCGCGTGTTCAGCGCGGATGCAAGCTACATCGTCACCGACATCCTCGCCGACAACAACGCGCGCACCCGCACCTTCGGCTTCGACAGCGTGCTCGCGACACGAAGCTTCAGCGCGGTGAAGACCGGCACGAGCAAGGACATGCGCGACAACTGGACGGTGGGCTTCACATCGCGCTACACCGTGGGCGTGTGGGTCGGCAATGCCGACGGCCAGCCGATGTGGGACGTGTCGGGCGTGACCGGCGCGGCGCCGATCTGGAACGGGATCGTCAATTATCTGAACCGGCGTTCCGCGAGCCGTGCGCCACAGGCTCCGGCGGGCGTGGTGCGGACTACGGTCAGCTATCAGGACGATGTCGAACCGACGCGTGGCGAATGGTTCGTGCGCGGCACGCAGATGAGCAGCATCGCGCTCTCGGCTAGTGCGCTGCAAAGCGGGCAAGGCACGGGTAGCGGCGTGGATGCGCAGGCCGCACGCATCGGCGCGCCGACCAACGGCACCATTTTTGCGCTCGATCCGGACATTCCGCCCGCGCGCCAGCGCGTCTGGTTCGAACGGAGCGCGAGCAGCGCACGGCTCGCGTGGCGTCTCGACGGCAAGCCGTATGGCCAGGGCGCGCGCGCGGCGTGGCTGCCGTGGCCCGGACGGCACGTGCTGGAACTCGTGGATGGGCATGGACAGCCGGTCGACACGGTCGCCTTCGAAGTGCGCGGCGCGTTCGCGCGGGCGCAGGAACCGCCGCGTCATCCGTCGGGCAGCGCGCCGCGTTAAGGCACATGCGGGAACGTGCGGCAGGACGTGGGCCGTGCGAGCCGTCATCGTTCGGGACGGATTTGCCCTATTCTTAACGGCATCCTCTTCTCCGGCCCGGACCTATCGATTCGTCATCTGTTTCTCTCAAGCCTGGAGTGCCGTCATGCTGAAAAAGCTGCTGATGTTGTGCTTTGCGTTCATGCTGTCGATCGGAGCGGCCTTCGCCGCAGTCGACGTCAATACCGCCGATCAGGCCGCGCTGGAATCGGTGAAAGGACTCGGGCCGGTGAAGTCGAAGGCGATCGTCGATGAACGCACCAAGAACGGTCCCTTCAAGGACGCCGACGATCTCGCGACGCGCGTCAAGGGGCTCGGCACCAAGTCGGTGGCCAATCTCGAGCAGAATGGCCTGACGATCGGCGGATCCTCGCTTCCGCCGTCCGGCAAGACTGCCAGGCCGACCACGACCCAGGGCGGCAGCGCCGCGCCGAACTCGACGGTGAAGTCCTCGACGGCGGCCACCGCCGCAACCTCGCCCGCCGCGACCACCGCGCAGACGCCGGCCGCCGCGCCTGCTTCGGGCACGAAGGCATCGAAGAAGTCGAAGAAGGACAGCGCAGCGGCGGCAGCGGCGGCATCGGGTCCGGCCATGGCGGCCAGCGAAGCGAAACCCGCCAAAGCGAAACGCAGCAAGAAGGACAAGGCCGCCAGCGCCGCGGCTGCCAGTCAGTAAGAGTAAGGTCGTGCCGGGAACCTTGGCGAAGGCAGTCTGCCTCTGTCCATGTAGCCCGGGTGATCGTCGTCGCGCGGCCCGGAAGGACAGGGGCCGCCGCCCGCGCCGCCGCGGACCCGTTTCTTTCGGGACACGGCGGCACGGTCGAATCCCTCCCTCAACCCCTTCAGTGAGACCGTCATGAGCCTGTTCGATATCCTCGCCTCCTCCCTCGGCAATTCAGCGCAACCGAACGGTCAACCCGGCCAACCTGGCCAACCCGGCCAGACTGGACAAGCCGCGCTGATCGCGGCGGCCCTCGAATTCGTCAACAGCCAGCCGGGCGGCATCATGGGGCTGATTCAGCGCTTCCACGAGCACGGTGCGGGCGATATCGTCCAGTCGTGGATCGGCACCGGCGAAAATCAGCCGATCAGCCCCGACACGCTCAACAACGTGCTGGGCCACGACAATGTCGGCGCGCTGGCGCAGAAGGCCGGCGTGTCCGGCGATCAGCTCTCGGGCATGCTGGCGGCCGTGCTGCCGCATGTCGTCGATCGCGCAACGCCGAACGGCGAAGTGCCTCCCGAAGGCAAGCTGGACCTGACCGGCGTGCTCGGCTCGCTCGGCGGGCTGGCAGGCCTGTTCGGCAAGAGCGAAGAACCGAAGCAAGGCTGAAGCGGGCCTGCTTCGCGCCGTCCGCGCATGGCTTCAGCGCGCGGACAGCCTGCGCGTCATGTCCGCGATGATCGTATGGCGGATCACGCGCAGACAGGTCAATTCTCCGCCGAGCGTCGCGGCCAGCGCTGGCCGTTCGGCCAGCAGCGCCGCGTTTTCCTGCTCGACGCGCGCGTACAGCCCAGCGGCGGCGCTGGTTATGGCGTTCGTCAGCGCGTCCAGCAAGCGCTGGGCGGTCTTGCCCGCGATGCCCAACACCTCGCCCGCCCGCAACAGCAGCGCGCGATCAAAATCCTCGTAGTGACGCGCGCCGAGTATGTCCCAGGCAAACGTGGCGCGCTTCGGCCAGTCGGTCTTCTGATAGGACGGCGTGGCATACGCTGCGACGCTCAGCAAGTCGTAGAACGGCGCAAGCTGGATGCCCTCGCTCGACACGAGGAAGCTCAGGTTCTTCAAATGCGCGTCCGAATTGCCGACCAGCACGTTGAACACCAGCCATGAAAACAAGCGGGTCCGCGCCGCCGCCTGGTTGCGGCAACGCGCGGCGAGCGTCGCGAGCTGCTCGACGCTGCCCTGCTCGTACTTGAAGGTGCGCGCGAGATCGAGCAACTGGCATGCGTCGATGCTATGCAGCCGGCGCCATGCGCCCGCGCGTGACTCGCGGTCGAAGCGGTCGATCAGATACACGGGCGACGGCACATAGCGCCGGTGGACCTTCGGTACGCCGAGCCGAAGCATGTCGGCGAGCGTCATCACGAACCATTCGTTGATGACCGAATGGGGATAATCATCGGCATCCTGATGATTCGGCTTCAGGATGTGCGTCGACGGCGTGCTTCCGGCGGGTTCATGCAGCGCGCCGTCGCGCAGCATGACGGCCAGCTTGTGCTGCGCACCCGCGAGCGACATGCGCTTGATGGCGCCATGCGTAAGCGGCACGCGCGGCAAGGCGTCGATGCGGGCCTGAAGGGCTGCGTCGGGCAGCGGGCGCGCCGTTGCCTCGCTCGTCTCGCGCGCGCCCGGAGGCATGAGCGTGACCGACCCCGCCGATTCCGCGCCATAGTGCGCAAGCAGTGCGAACGCGTCGGCTTCGTTGCGGATCGAGGCGTCGCGTGCCAGCAGCGTACGCTGACCTTCCTCCGGCAGCAGATTGTCAAAGTACCACTGCACCGCGCGGCGCGTGCTGCCGTCGCGCAGCGTCTTGGCCTGCAACGGCAGCGCCGGACTCAACGGATAACTCCCCACATGGTCGCGCCATGAAGGCAGATAGGTGAACGACCAGATGTCGTCGTCGGCATTGAGCAGGCCGACTTCCATGTCATTGATGCTCGCGATCAGGCTGCGGCGGGTTTCGGACGGCGCGTTATCCGGCGCTTCGGCTTCAGGACTCATCGTTGTCCTCGCGCGCGCGCCGCCGTTGTTCACGTCCATGGCGTTTGATCGCTTCGCCGGCAAACAGCGCGCCGGCTTCGTCGGGGATATCGACCGTCAGGCGCACGCCCAGGCCTTCCAGCACCTGGAACAGCTTGCCCCATTGCACGCTTTCGGCGCCGCTCTCGATCTTGCCGAGAAAGCTCTCGCTCACGCCGATGCTGCCGGCAGCGTCATCCTGACGCAGCCGCTGGGCCTTGCGGGCCGACCGCACCGCCACGCCGATGTCATGTGGATTTCGGATCTCGATCTTCATAAAAATCCTTTCGATCGACGAGATTATACTGGCAAACGCCTGGTCTTCTCGAAAATCCAGTCGATCGACGAGATTTCATGATTTTTGCATTCCCTATGACGAAAATCCTTTCGATCACATGGATTTAAGCCGAAATAAAAAAGGCAACGAACTGCTTCGTTGCCTTTTTTCTTCGTTTCGCAGGGACCGTCCCGCAAGACGGTCCCGCCTGTCGTCAGTGAATCACGCGGTCGAACACGAACTTGCCCTCGCGCACATCCACCGGAATGACGTCCTTTGGACCGAAACGTCCGGCGAGGATAAGCTTGGCGACCGGATTCTCGATCTCCTGCTGGATGGCGCGCTTCAACGGCCGTGCGCCGAACAGCGGGTCGTAGCCCACCTTGCCGATCTGCTCGAGCGCCACATCGGACACTTCCAGCTGCATGTCCAGCTTCGCAAGACGCTCCTGCAAGCGCTGCAACTGAATCTTCGCAATCGATTCGATGTTGCTGCGATCGAGCGCATGGAACACGACGACGTCGTCGATCCGGTTCAGGAACTCCGGCCGGAAGTGCAGCTTCACTTCTTCCCAGACGGCGTCCTTCACCTTCTCCTGCGGCTCGCCGACCATGCCCTGGATGACTTGTGAACCGAGGTTCGAGGTCATCACGATCACCGTGTTCTTGAAGTCGACGGTGCGGCCCTGGCCGTCGGTCATGCGGCCATCGTCGAGCACCTGGAGCAGCACGTTGAAGACGTCCGGGTGCGCCTTCTCGATTTCATCGAGCAGGATCACGCTGTACGGCTTGCGACGCACGGCTTCGGTCAGGTAACCGCCTTCCTCGTAACCGACGTATCCCGGCGGCGCGCCGATCAGCCGCGCGACGCTGTGCTTCTCCATGAACTCGCTCATGTCGATGCGGATCAGATGGTCTTCCGAATCGAACAGGAACGACGCGAGCGCCTTGCACAGTTCAGTCTTGCCGACGCCCGTCGGCCCGAGGAACAGGAACGACCCATACGGCCGGTTCGGATCCGAGAGCCCCGCGCGCGAGCGGCGAATGGCGTCCGCCACCGCGCCGATGGCCTCGTCCTGGCCGATCACGCGTTCATGCAGCTTGGACTCGATCTGCAAGAGCTTCTCGCGTTCGCCCTGCATCATGCGCGCCACCGGAATGCCGGTGGAACGCGACACGACTTCCGCGATTTCCTCCGCGCCGACCTGCGTGCGCAGCAGGCGCGGCCGGGTCGGATTGTTCTGCTCCTGCGACTCGGCTTGCGTCACCTGCTTGAGCCGCGCCTCGAGTTCCGGCAGCTTGCCGTATTGCAGCTCGGCGACCTTCTCCAGCTTGCCTTCGCGCTGCAGACGGGTGATGTCGGCGCGCACCTTCTCGATCTCTTCCTTCAGTTGCGCGCTGCCCTGCACCGCGGCCTTTTCCGCCGTCCAGATTTCCTCGAGGTCCGAATACTCGCGGTTGAGCCGCTCGATTTCTTCCTCGATCAGTTGCAGGCGCTTCTGTGACGCTTCGTCCTTCTCCTTCTTCACCGCTTCACGTTCGATCTTCAACTGGATGAGACGACGGTCCAGCTTGTCCATCTCTTCGGGCTTCGAATCGATTTCCATCTTGATGCGGGACGCGGCCTCGTCGATCAGGTCGATGGCCTTGTCCGGCAGGAAGCGGTCAGTGATATAGCGATGCGACAGCTCCGCCGCCGCGACGATGGCCGGGTCGGTGATTTCCACGCCGTGATGCAGTTCGTACTTCTCCTGCAGCCCGCGCAGGATGGCGATGGTCGCCTCCACCGACGGTTCGTCGACGAGCACCTTCTGGAAACGACGCTCCAGCGCCGCGTCCTTCTCGATGTACTTGCGGTATTCGTCGAGCGTCGTGGCGCCGATGCAATGCAGTTCGCCGCGCGACAAGGCCGGCTTCAGCATGTTGCCCGCATCCATGGCGCCTTCGGCCTTGCCGGCGCCGACCATGGTGTGGATTTCATCGATGAAGACGATGGTCTGGCCTTCGTCTTTCGCGATGTCGTTGAGCACGGACTTGAGACGTTCCTCGAACTCGCCGCGATACTTCGCGCCGGCGAGCAGCGCCGCCATGTCGAGCGACAGCACGCGCTTGCCCTTGAGCGTCTCCGGCACTTCGCCATTGACGATGCGCTGCGCCAGCCCTTCCACGATGGCCGTCTTGCCGACGCCCGGCTCGCCGATCAGCACCGGGTTGTTCTTGGTGCGGCGCTGGAGGATCTGGATGGAGCGGCGGATTTCGTCGTCGCGGCCGATGACCGGATCCAGCTTGCCCGCACGGGCGCGTTCCGTCAGGTCGACGGTGTATTTCTTGAGCGCCTCGCGCTGGCTTTCGGCGTCCTGGCTGTCGACCTGCGCGCCGCCGCGCACCGCGTTGATCGCCGCTTCGAGCGCCCGGCGCGTGAGGCCGTGCTGTTTCGCGAGGCGGCCCGCTTCGCCACGGTCGTCCGCGACGGCGATCAGGAACATCTCGCTCGCGATATACGTGTCGTTGAGCTTCTGCGCTTCCTTGTCGGCGGTGTTGAGCAGGCCGGCCAGGTCGCGGCTCACTTGCACGTTGCCGTCGGTGCCCTGCACCTGCGGAAGGCGCGTAATGGCGTCATTGAGGGCGGTCTGCAGCGCTTGCACCTGCACGCCCGCGTGCGACAGCAACGAACGCGCGGAACCGTCCTGCTGCGCGAGCAATGCCGACAGCAGATGAACCGGCTCGATGTACTGGTTGTCGTGGCCGACCGCCAGGCTTTGCGCGTCCGAGAGCGCTTCCTGGAATTTGGTGGTGAGTTTGTCGATTCTCATTGGGTTGAAGCTCCGATTCTGAATACTTCCAAAATGAGGCGCTTCGGGCCGGTTTCAAGCACGAATTCGCTCGTTGACGGCGTTTTTTTGTGTTTTCTACGATCGACGGCGGGCCCGCTCGCAATGAGAGAAGACTGCGGCGTTCAGGTTTCATTCAGCGAAGAATCGCGAATCGGAATGAATTCACCCGCCGGCAAGGGCGCCAGATTCGGAATGTTCAGCAGCCGCGCGAGTTCGTTGGACGGATGGGCGAGTTCGCCGATCGTGTGCTTGTCCAGTTCGGCGAGGAAAGCGTCGCGAGCGGCCGCGAATACACCCTGCAAACGACAGTGCGACTGGATCACGCAGCCCTTATGACCCGTCTGGCCTTCGTCCGCCGGTCCGAAGCAGCCGACGATCGCAAAGTCATTCTCCGTCTTGCGCACGATCTCGCCCACCGTCAGCGCGCCCGAGTGTTCCGCCAGCCGCAGCCCGCCGTTGCGGCCTCGTACCGTTTCCACCCAGCCCAGTTCGCCCAGTTGCTGGACGATCTTCATCAGATGGTTTTTAGAGATGCCGTAGGCGTCGGAGATTTCCTGGATCGTCGAGAGACCGGCGGGACGGACGGACAGATACAGCAGGACTCGCAATGCATAATCGGTGTAATCGGTCAGTCGCATGTTCGCGCGAAGTGGGTGGCGCCCAAGGGCGCGTCGGTTGTTCGAGGCCACGCTTGGCCGGAAGTCCGCATGAGGACAAGGGCGATGCCTTGCAGCAAGGTTTTGGGCCTTAATATCGGCACGCGGCGCCCAGATGGGCCGAGCCTGGCAAGAGTGACGCAAAAGCACGCCAAACAAACACCAGGCATGCAATTCGGACACTTTCGGATGCACGAAACCGTCAAGACGAAAGCGTCATTCTGCTTCATCTTGAAATAGTTCGTCAGAAAATTCTCTTTACCGAACCAATCGACCCATCCCACGATGGAACCGCTGCCCACATCACCAATGACCGATTTCCCGACTCCCGCACAAACCGTCCCGCGCGAACGCGAGCCCAGTGCAGACAATGTGCGCGCCCTCGTGGAGGCGTTTTATCGCCGCGTCGACGACGATCCACTGCTCGGCCCGATCTTCTCGAACGCGCTCGAAGGCCGCTGGGACGAACATCTCAGCAAGATGACGAGTTTCTGGTCGAGCCTCGTGCTCGGCACGAAGGACTATCGCGGCAACGTGCAGGAGGCGCACCGGCCGCTCGACGGCATCGAGCCGCGTCATTTCGCGCGCTGGCTGTCGCTCTTCCTGAACACGGTCGAGGCGCGCTACGAACCCGGCGCCGCCGTGCAGTTCATGGAACCGGCGCTGCGCATCGCGCAGAGCCTGCAATTGAGCAAGTTCGGCTGGGACTATCAGGTTCCTGCCGAGCAGCAGGATTTGCTCGCGGCGCTCAAACGGCGACGCAGCGGCGACCAACCGGAGCCGCGTTTCCCCGAGCGTCCCGGCGCCGAGGCGTTTCCGGCGCGCTTCGTCGGCAAGCCCGTGGACCGCTCCTGACGCCCCTCGGTCCGCTCAGGTCTGCCAGCGGGTGAGCGCGCGATCGTCGGACTCGCGTGCATCCACCCAGCGCTCGCCGGCTTCAGTCTTTTCCTTCTTCCAGAACGGCGCTTGCGTCTTCAGATAGTCCATCACGAACGCGCACGATTCGAACGCGTCCGCCCGATGCATCGCGGTGGTCGCGACGAGCACGATCTGATCGAGCGGCTTCAGCTTTCCCACGCGGTGCACGATCAGCACGTCCGAACCCTGCCAGCGCTCGCGCGCCTGGGCCGCGATGGCTTCCAGCGACTTCTCCGTCATGCCGGGATAGTGTTCGAGCTCCATGGTTTCGACGACGCTGCCTTCGTTCAGGTCGCGCACCGTGCCGACGAAGCAGGCGACCGCGCCCACCTTGGGATTGTCGGCACGCAGGGCGGCCACTTCGGCGCTGATGTCGAAATCGCCTTCCTGTATGCGGATTCGAGAGGTGCTCGTCATGTCAGCCGCCCGTGACCGGGGGAAAGAACGCCACCTCGCAGCCTTCGGTGATGCGCTGCGACGGATCCGTCATCACGTGATTGCATGCCATGCGCAACGCGCGGCCCTCGGCCAGCGTGTCCGCCCACGCGCCGCCGCGCAAACGCAGCCAGGTGCGCACGTCGCCGACATTGACCACGGATTCCGGCACCGTCACCGTTTCGTTGGCGACGCCCAGCGCCTCGCGCACACTCGCAAAAAATCTCAGTTCGACTTTCATGTCCAGCCTGATCCTTACCGCATGAGTTCTGAAAACGGGATGAAGCGCACGCTCTCGCCGGCGCGGATGGCGTGGTCCGGCGGGTTGTCGATGAGGCCGTCGCCCCAGACGGTCGAGGTCAGCACGGCCGAGCTCTGATTGGGAAAGAGATCGAGGCCGCCCGCTTCGTTCACGCGCGCGCGCAAAAATTCGTTACGGCGATCGCCCTTCTTCTGGCTGAAGTCGGCGCGCATCGAATAGACCCGCGGCGCGACGTCGGTCACCCCCGCGAGCCGCAGCAGGAACGGACGCACGAACAGCAGGAAGGTGCAGAAACTCGACACCGGATTGCCCGGCAAACCGATAAAAAACGCTTCGCCGCCGCGCTCCGCCGCGGCGCCTTCGCGCCGCACCGCGCCGAAGGCGAGCGGCTTGCCCGGCTTCATGGCGATCTGCCACATCGAGATATGGCCTTCAGCCTCGACCGCGGGTTTCACATGATCCTCCTCGCCGACCGACACGCCGCCGCACGTCAGGATGAGATCGTGACCGGCGGCCGCGCGCCGCAGCGTCTCGCGCGTGGTGTCGAGCTGGTCCGCGACGATGCCGAAATCGGTCACTTCGCAGCCCAGCCGGCCGAGCAGCGCGCGCAGCGTGAAGCGATTCGAGTTGTAGATCGCGCCGGGTTCGAGCGGTTCGCCGGGCATGCGCAGTTCGTCGCCGGTGAAGAAGATCGCGACACGCACCGGCCGCACCACGTCCAGTTGCGCGCAGCCCACCGACGCAGCCAGACCGAGCGCCTGCGGCGTCAGGCGCGTGCCCGCCCGCAGGATGACCGAGCCGCGCTCGATATCGGCGCCCTGCCGCGTGATCCATTCGCCCGCCTTCGGCGTCTGCGTGAAAGTGGCGCGGCTGCCGGTTCCGGTCTGCGTCGCCTGCACCATCTCCTGCATCACGATGGCGTCCGCGCCGGGCGGCACCGTCGCGCCCGTGAAAATGCGCGCCGCGGTGCCCGCCGCGAGCGGCTCGGCGGCCTGTCCCGCCGGAAGGCGCTGCGAGACCTCGAGCGTCACGGGCGCGCCGTCGGCCGCGCGGGCGAGGTCGGCGGCGCGGACCGCGTAGCCGTCCATCGAACTGGTGTGCATCGGCGGGACGTCGAGCGGCGAGATCACATCGGCCGCGAGCACGCGATGGGCGGCGTCGAGCGTATCGATCCGTTCATGGCCGTCCACGCGGCGCGCGGCATCGAGCAGGCGGCCGAGTGCGGCGGCGGTGGCGAGCATCGGAGGACGGGATGAAGCGGCAGGCGTGGATGACATGGAGATCGCTCCGGGCGCGCGACGCCCGCGTGAAGGTCGGGCGGCCGGCGCCCGCATGGATGAATGGATGAGTGGAAGCACTGATTCTGGTCAACTATTGTAACGACAAGCCCGGCCACCCGGCAGGCGCAAGCGCTTCCGCATCAAGCCTGCCGGGCCGATGCCGCACTCGCGCGCCGCCGCGACCCGTGCCTTGAACGCCCCGGTGCGGTGATACACTCGCACCACACTTTCCACCGCCATTTCCATGAAATTCTGCTCCGTCTGCGGCCACGAAGTCGGCCTCGCCATTCCGCCCGGCGACAACCGCGAGCGTTACGTCTGCGAGCACTGCGGCACGATTCACTATCAGAACCCGCGCAACGTCGTGGGCACGGTGCCGGTGTGGGACGACAAGGTGCTGCTGTGCCGCCGCGCGATCGAACCGCGCTACGGTTACTGGACGCTGCCGGCCGGCTTCATGGAGATGGAAGAGACGACGAGCGAAGGCGCGTCGCGCGAAACGCTGGAGGAAGCCGGCGCGCGCGTCGAGATCCAGAGCCTGTTCTCGCTGCTCAACGTGCCGCACGTGCATCAGGTGCATCTGTTCTATCTCGCGCGCCTGCTCGACCTGGACCTCGACCCCGGCGAAGAAAGCCTGGAAGTGAAACTGTTCGCGGAGAGCGAGATTCCCTGGGACGAGATCGCTTTTCCGACTGTCGGCCAGACGCTGCGTTTCTTCTTCGCCGACCGCGCCGCCGGCAATTTCACGCTGCATACCGGCGACATCTTCCGCACGCTGCGCGACGGCTGATCTTCACTTCATAGCGACCTCGCTCCCGCCCGCCGCCTCCTTTCGAGAACATGGTTCCCTGGCTCGTTGACGACGATCCCTTTCCGCCTGTCGAACGTGCGCTCGGCGCGTCGAGCGGCGCGCCCGGCTTGCTTGCCGCAAGCGCGGACCTGCTGCCGTCGCGGCTGATCGATGCCTATGGACGCGGTATCTTCCCGTGGTATTCGGATGGCCAGCCGGTGCTGTGGTGGAGCCCCGATCCGCGCATGGTGCTGTATCCGGCGGAGTTCAAGGTGTCGGATTCGCTGCGCAAGACGCTCAAGCGCGTGCTCCGCGATCCGCTCTGGGAAGTGCGCGTGGACCACGATTTCGCCGCGGTGATGCGCGCCTGCGCCGACACGCCCCGCGACGGCCAGCGCGGCACCTGGATCACCAGCGATATCGTGGATGCCTACACGACGCTGCACCGCGCGGGCAGCGCGCACAGCATCGAAACCTGGCACGACGGCGTGCGCGTGGGCGGGCTTTACGGGGTGTCGTTCGGGCGCATGTTCTTCGGCGAATCAATGTTCGCGCACCGTACCGATGCCTCGAAAATCGCGCTTGCGGCACTCGTCGGACACTTGCGTCGTCACCAGATTGTGATGATAGACTGCCAGCAGAACACGTCGCATCTGGCGTCGCTCGGGGGCCGTGAGATTGCCCGCCGTGCGTTCGTCACGCATCTGAGGCGCGCGGCGGCGGAACCGGCCATCGGCTGGCGCTTCGACAAATCCGTCTTGCTCGAAGTGCTGGCACGCTGAATGCCTCCAGCGTGATGACCCGGTCATGCCTGGGTTTTTCCTTGAGCAATCACCGAAACGCAATCACCGAAACGCCGTCACCGCACGCGCGCCGCAGCGCGCGTAACGGCTGGCCAAGACGAGACGACGCCTGCGAGAGCCGCTAACGTGACACATCCGAACGAGCTGCCGCTGTCACCGCTTTCCGCGCTGCAATTCTATGCAACAGCGCCTTACCCGTGCAGTTATCTGGACGGGCGCGTCGCACGCTCGCAGGTCGCCACGCCGAGCCATCTCATCAACTCCGACGTCTACACCGAACTCGTCAAGGCCGGCTTCCGGCGCTCCGGCGTGTTCACCTATCGTCCTTATTGCGACGGCTGCCGCGCCTGCGTGCCGGTGCGCGTGCCGGTCGCGCGCTTCGTGCCGAACCGGGCGCAGAAACGCGTATGGAAGCTGCACGGCAACCTGATTGCGAGCGTCGCGCCGCTGCACTACGACGAGGAACATTACGCGCTCTACATGCGCTATCAATCGGCGCGGCATGCCGGCGGCGGCATGGACCGCGACAGCCGTGACCAGTACGAGCAGTTCCTGCTGCAAAGCCGGATCAATTCGCGCCTGGTCGAATTCCGCGAGCCGGCGCATCCGGGCCATCCCGACGAACCCGGCGAGCTGCGCATGATCAGCATGATCGACATCCTCGGCGACGGGCTCTCGTCCGTGTACACCTTCTTCGAGCCGGACCAGCCGAAGACCAGCTACGGCACCTTCAACATCCTGTGGCAGATCGAGCAGGCGCGCAGCCTCGACCTGCCGCACGTCTATCTCGGCTACTGGATCCGCGAAAGCGAGAAGATGGCCTACAAGGCCAATTTCCGCCCGCTCGAAGGCCTGATCGACGGCGCCTGGAGCCTGCTCGATCCGCTCAACACGCAGTCCGCCGGCACCTTGCCGATGCCCGGGCGCATCCACGCTCCGGGGCAGCCCCGCTAGGCGTTGAAAAAAACCACCGGAAGAAGCCGCTAAAATAGCGGCCTCAAACAATAATTCGCCCTCGCCGGCGTTCCTTTCGTGTTCAGTTCCCTTTATCCGCTCGCGCGTTCGCATCTGTTCAAGATGGACGCGGAAGACGCACATCACCTGACCCTGCGCATGCTGGGCGCGGCCGGCCGCACCGGCCTCGCCAGCGTACTCGCCACCCGTGGCGCCGATTCGCCCCGCACCGTCATGGGCATCACGTTCCGCAATCCGGTCGGGCTCGCGGCCGGCCTCGACAAGGACGGCGCCTGCATCGACGGGCTCGCCGCGCTCGGCTTCGGCTTCATCGAAGTGGGCACCGTGACGCCGCGCGCGCAGCCCGGCAATCCGCGTCCGCGCATCTTCCGCCTGCCGGAAGCCGGTGCGCTCATCAACCGGATGGGCTTCAACAACGGCGGCGTCGACCAGTTCGTCGCCAACGTGCAGGCCGCGCGCTATCGCGGCGTGCTGGGTCTCAACATCGGCAAGAACGCCGATACGCCCATCGAGCGCGCCGCCGACGACTATCTCTACTGCCTCGAACGCGTGTATCCGTTCGCGAGCTACGTGACCATCAACATCTCCTCGCCGAACACGAAGAACCTGCGTCAGCTGCAAGGCGCGGGCGAACTCGATGCCCTGCTCGGCGCGCTCAAGGACAAGCAGCAGCGCCTGTCCGACCTGCACGGCAAGCTCGTGCCGCTCGCGCTGAAGATCGCGCCCGATCTCGACGACGAACAGATCCAGTCGATCGCGGGCACGTTGCTGGCTCACGGGATCGACGGCGTGATCGCCACCAACACCACGCTGTCGCGCACCGCCGTCACCGGCATGCCCAACGGCGAAGAAGCCGGCGGCCTGTCCGGACGGCCGGTTTTCGACGCATCCAACGAAGTGATCCGCAAGCTGCGTGCGGAAGTCGGCACGGAGGTGCCGATCATCGGCGTAGGCGGGATTTTCTCGGGCGCGGATGCACGCGCCAAACTCGCCGCGGGCGCGTCGCTCGTGCAGGTCTATACCGGGCTCATCTATCGCGGCCCGGCGCTCGTCAAGGAATGCGTCGAAGCCCTCGCGTGAGGAATATAGAAATGAACAAACGATCTGACACGGCGATTGCATTTTCACTATGATCGCCGCACTTGTCGTTGCATGAAGGGAGGGGCTCGACGCCCTCGCCCTGGCCACCAGAGGAGAACAACACAATGAAACTGTCCACGCTCAGGAAACTCGTTGCCGCCAGCCTGATCGGCGCGGCCTTCACCGCCGTCACCAGCGCCGCGCACGCGGAAGACCTGCTCGATCAGGTCAAGCAGCGCGGCACGCTGCGCATCGGCCTGGAAGGCACCTTCCCGCCGTTCAACTCGAAGGCGACCAACGGCGAACTGGTCGGTTACGACGTCGACATCGCCAAGGCCGTCGCCGCCAAGCTCGGCGTCAAGCCGGAATTCGTCACGACCGAATGGAGCGGCATCATCGCCGGCCTGCAGGCGGGCAAGTTCGACGTGATCGTGAACCAGGTTGGCATCACCGATGCGCGCAAGCAGACGCTCGATTTCTCGCCGGCCTACACGTATTCGAACGCGCAGCTGATCCAGCGCAACGACGACAAGCGCGAGTTCAAGTCGCTCGATGAACTGAAGGGCAAGAAGCTCGGCGTCGGTCTCGGCACGAACTACATGGACATGGCGAAGTCGGTGCCGGGCATCGACGTGAAGACCTATCCGGGCGCGCCCGAGTATCTGCGCGACCTCGCCGCCGGCCGCCTCGACGCCGCGCTGAACGACCGCCTGATGCTCGCCTACCTGCTGAAGAACTCGCAGTTGCCGCTGCGCACCGGCGCGAATGTGGGCCCGGGCAATCCGTCGGGCATTCCGTTCAAGAAGGGCAATCCGAAGTTCGCCAAGGCGATCGACGACGCGATGACCCAGCTCGAAGCCGACGGCACCTTCACGAAGATCTCGGACAAGTGGTTCGGCATCGACGTGACGAAACCGGCCAGGTAAGCCGCATTTTGCAGGGGCGCTTGAGGGCGGCATCGGCGACGGTGCCGCCCTTGCCTTTTGCCGCGACGGTTTAAGATGGGCCCTTCGTGCGCGCCGCCAAGGCCGGTTGCGCTCGAACGCGATGCCAGTTGCACCCTTTCCTCACTGCATTCCCGTTCATGTCCACGACTTCCCTGCTCGTCCAATCGGCGCCCGTCCTGGCGCAAGGCGCGGTACTGACGATCAAGTTCGCGCTCTACTCGATGTTCTTCGGCCTCATCGCGGCCGTCGTGCTGGCGTTGATGGGCATCAGCACCAACCGCACGCTGGTCGCGCTCGGGCGATGCTATGTGAGCGTCATGCGCGGCACGCCGCTGCTCGTGCAGATCTTCGTGATCTATTACGGCCTGCCGAGCCTCGGCATCTCGCTCGAGCCGACGCCCGCCGGCGTGATCGCGCTGTCGGCGAACGTGGCCGCGTATCTGTCGGAAAGCATGCGCGGCGCGATCCTCGGGATCAACAGCGGCCAGTGGCTGGCTGCTTATAGCCTCGGCTTGTCGCGCACGCAGACGCTGCGCTTCGTGATCGGGCCGCAGGCGCTGCGCATCGCGGTGCCGAGCCTGTCGAACAGCCTGATCAGCCTCATCAAGGACACGTCGCTGGTGTCGGTCATCACCGTGACCGAACTCCTGCGCAGCGCCCAGGAAGTGATCGCGGCGACCTACCAGCCGCTGCCGCTCTATCTCGCGGCCGCCTTCGTCTACTGGGTGCTGTGCAGCGTGCTGGAATTCGTGCAGCGGCGCTTCGAGCGGCGTCTCGCGCTGCCCGGGCGTCATTGAACGCGCACGCCGCCGGTTTCAGTCGGTTTCGAAGGGAAAGCGCAGGTTCAGGTCGCGCCGCGCGGCATCGATGATGGCGATCATGCGCATCGAGGTCGCGTGGGACATGATCGGGCTTTCGGTTGCGCCTGCGCGCAGCAGCTCGCAGAAATGGGCGGTTTCGTAGTTGAGGCCGCCACCGCTGAAGGGCTCGTCCAGCTCGACCTTGCGGCCATCCGTGTAGGCGATGGTCGCGCGCACCGGATTCCACCAGTTTTCATGGATGGTCACGGTGCCGCGCGTGCCGCCGATCAGCGCATCGCCGCGGCCTTGCAGATCCAGACCGCAGAACAGCTGCGCGATGCCGCGCTCGTGGCGCACGTTCAGGCTCGCGAAGACATCGACGCCCGTCTCCCCCAGCCGGCCGATGGTCTGCACGTCGAGTGCCTCGCCGAGCCAGTCGACCGCGAGAAATGCCTCGTAGACGCCGATATCCAGCAGCGCGCCGCCGCCTGCCTCGAGCGAGAACGACGGATGATCGGACGGCACGTTGGCGATCGAGCAGCCCGCGCGCACCAGCCCGATCTCGCCGATGCCGTCCGCCTGCAAGTGCGCGCGCAGGCGCTGATAGAGCGGATAGAACGGCGGCTTCATCGCTTCCATGAAGAGCAGCTTCGTGGCGCGGGCCGCGTCGATCATCTGCTGCAGCGCGCGCGCATTCACGGCAGCGGGCTTCTCGCACAGCACCGGCTTGCCCGCCGCGAAGGCGCGCAACGCATAGTGCGGATGGCTGTCCTGCAGCGTCGCGATGTAGAGCGCGTCGATGTTGTCGAGCAGCGCGTCGAAGCTTTCGCGGGCCTGTGCGCCGCAGCGGCCGGCGAGCGCACGCGCCGGCTCCTCGCGGCGCGACCAGACGCCCGCGAGACGCGCGCCCGGCACGTGCGCGAGACTGTCGGCGAAGCGCTGCGCAATGCGTCCTGCGCCGACGATGCCCCAGCGCACCTCGCGCGTGCCGCTGTCGATAGTGATCTCCGGCAAAACTCCCTCCTTGTGCGATGTTCGTCGTGCGACGCAGTGTGCCTGATTGCATGGCATGGCGATTTCACGAAAGGCGCAGACGACAAAAAGCCGGGACGTGTCCCGGCTCTCTGCTCGGCGAGCGCTTTGCTCAGGCGCTGTCTATCGACCCTTCACGCCGCCCCGGCCGACGCATTCACGTTCGGCGTGGCGGGCGCGGGCTGGCTGTTGACGCGCTCCAGCGAGAACGCACGGCCCACTTCCTCGGCCGCCAGGTCCACCAGCGCTCGCGTCGCGGCCTCGGCGGCGCCCGGATCCTTCGCCTCGATCGCCTCGACCACGCTGCGCTGCGCGGCGAGCGTCGCTTCGCGCACGGACTCGATACCGTCGACGATCGGGTTCACCGTCACGAGCGCGCCGCGCACGATGGCCGTCATCTGGCGGAAGAACTGGTTGCCGCTCGCGGCCACGATGCGCGTGTGCAGCACCTCGTCGGCCGCCTGGTACTCAGGCTCGCCGACCTGCATGCCCGACAGCGCATCGAAGGCATCGCGGATGCCCGCGATCTCGTCGGGCGTCGCGCGCGCCGCCGCCAGCGCCGCTGCGCGCGGCTCGATCAGCATCCGGAATTCGATTACATCGCGCAGAAAGGTTTGATCCGGCTTCGCGCGAAAGCGCCAGCTGACCACGTCCTCATCGATCAGGCGCCAGTCGCTCATTGGACGGATGCGCGTGCCCGTCTTGGGCCGCACATCCAGCATATGCCGCGCCAGCAGCATCGAGAGCGCCTCTCGCATGACGGTGCGGCTGACGTCGAACTCTTTCGAGAGGATGTCTTGCGGCGGCAATATCGCGCCGTATTTCTGCTCGACGATCCCGGAGACGAGTCCGTCCATCACCTTTGCCACCAGCGATCGCTCTTTGTTTTCATCCATCTCGCTTCTCCCCTTCTCGCCTGATCCGTAGCCGTGTGTGTGGGCGCATCACTTTCGCTTTCCCCGGACTGCGAAAGGCACGACGAACGACCCTCAGTCAATTCGTCATGCTTGATACGTTGCGTCTTCGTTGCTTCGAATGCCAGTTAGGAAATTCCTGACAGGGTAATCCCTTTGGCTTCGACGTCGACGTTGGTGTGTCGTTCTTACCGCTTCACGCCGCCGTGGCACGTGTCCGTCCTGCGCTTGCGCCGCGCGCGCGCCGGCATTCGTCAGGGAAACTGAAGAATGGCGGCGTCGCAGCGCGGCGCAAGCGGTCGATCTGGCGGCCCGGACGACGGTCGGACCGTTCATGCACTCATTTGAGCAAGCATCTCGTAGGCTTTCTGTGCGAACGCGAACGCTCCTCTGTTGGCATGTGTCTTTTGTATGATCCGCCGCTTGCGCCAGGCGGATGTTCAGCCGGTGTTTTGTGCCGCTTTTGCCGATTCGCCGGGTTTCCGCTCATACGGCGCCATCGGGTGCGCGAGCGCGGCGCGCGTCCATCGCGCCCTGGCGGCGGCGCAGCGATTCGCGCTCAGCGAGCGTGTGCTGATAGATCGCCATGTATTCGCCGCTCACCCGTTCCACCGAAAGCTGCTGCAGGTTTTGCCGCGCGCGCGCCGCGTACTGGCCGCGCGCCTGGCCGTCGATCAGCAGCCAGTGCAGCTTCGCCGCCGCCTGTGCGGGCTCGCCCGGCGGCACCAGCACGCCCGCGGCGCCGCCGTCCAGCATTTCCGGAATGCCGCCCACGCGGGTCGCGACGATCGCGCAGCCGGCCTCGCGCGCCTCGGCGATCACCAGCGGCGACGGATCCTGATGCGACAGCAGCGCGAACACGTCGGCGCTGGCGAGATACGGCCGCGCATCGGCGACGAAGCCCGTGAAATGCACCGCTTCCGCGATGCCGAGCTCGGCCGCGAGCGCTTCCATGGAGCCGCGATCGGGACCGTCGCCGACGAGGTAGAGATGCGGCTCCGGCAGGAATTCGGTCTGGCCGGCGGCCTGCTCATGCACATGCGCAAATGCCTGCAGCAGATCCGCGATGCCCTTGCGCCGATACATCCCGGCCACGCACACGATGTTCGGGTGCCGCAACCTCACCGGCCGGGCGGCGGGCCGCAGGACGAGGCGCGGCGCGCCGACCGCGCCGTTGAGGACGATCGACAGGCGTCCGGCGCCGATGCCGCGCGCCTCGAGATCGTCCGCCACGGCCTGGCTGACGGCGACCATGCGATCGCCGGCACGGACCAGCGCTGCGCTCTTCTGCAACTCGTGATGCACCGTGGTGACGAGCGCGAAGCGCCGCCGCATGCTGCCGAAGCGCGAGATGAGCGCGCCGGTCATCATGTGCGCGTGCACGATGTCCGGATCGAAGCGGTCGATGAGGCGATTGAAGCCCGCGATCATCGACGGCACGCGCCAGGGCTGGCGCGACTGCTGCAAGGGAATGTGCGTGATGCCGTGGCGCCGCAACAGCGGCTCGAATCCGCCTCCCGACGATGCCACCACGACCTCCTGGCCCATGCGCGCCTGCACGCAGGCAAGGTCGACCATCATGTTGACGGTGCCGTTGCCTATCGTCTGCGCATGGTTGGCGAGATGGACTATTCGCATGAAAGTGTCGTTTGCACGCGCGCCGGCTTGCGCCGGCGGCGTTGTTCTTATTGTGGTCGAGGCGTGTTTCGGAGCGGCGCTTGCCGCCCTGTGTGGTTGTTCTTGCCTCGATGCCCGACAGGCTCTCGCCCGTGATGCCGCCGGTGTTTCGGCCATGCCGTGCGCTTGCCCGGCGGCCGCTGCCCTTACTTACCTATGTTGCTGAACCTTTCCTTGCGGACTGCTACAGCAATTCGAACGTGCTCGTGTAGTCGACGGGCCCCGCGAACTGCACGCGGGACGGGCTCGCCGTTTCGCGCGACTGCCGGCTCTTGCGCGTGAGACCGATGAACGGCATGCCGTGTTCGAGGAACGGTCCTTCGGTCTTGCGAAAGCCGAAGGCTTCATAGAAGCCGCGCAGACTCACCGGCGCCGTCAGGCGCACGCCGCGGCCCGGCCAGCGTTCGGCGGCCACGGCCAGCACGCGCTCGATCAGCGCATGCGCGGTGCCGTCGCCGCGGCGCAGCGGGCTCGTCAGGATCTTGTCGACCACGACTTCAGGTTCTTCCGCATCGCCTCCGTGAATGCGCGCATAGGCGAGCACCGGCATCGAGCGGCTCATGTCTTCCGCCGCGAACACATGCAGGCCGGTTTCATCGCGTCCATCGGGATCAAGATGCACATGCGACTGTTCGACGACGAACACCGCACTGCGCGCGCGCAAAATCAAATAAAGCTCACGCGCAGTGAGTTGTTCGAAATCCAGCGTTTTCCAGTTCATTGATTATCTCCAGGCGAGACCGGGATTAACCGGCGTTGCGACGATTCAACCTTACGTCCCGGCCCCTCGTGGCACAGTGCGCCATCGCACCGACCCGAAACGCCGCGCCGCTTCAAATAGGGCCGACCACACGCAAAAGAGGCGTCCGGGGAAACAAAGACGCCAGCTCGACCAACATGGCCTCACGCGACTGTCCTTCATCGGTCAGCCGCGTGCGCGCGCATGCGTCGATAGCACTCGCGTCATCCGGCACCTTCATGGGAAAATCAAAATGCATACCGCCATCGAACGCGACAAAGACGCACAACCACAAGCCCGCCCGCTTTGCGCGCCCGCGGTATCGGACGCCGGTTTTCCCGGTCCGAGGTAACGGCATGAGCGCGTTCCATACGAGCGGTGTGACGGGATCGAACGCGGGACGTTCCCGCGTCGTGTCACTCGACCCTCTGCGCCTGCGTGCACGGCGTCATCATGCGCATGCGCTGCATCGCGGTGAGCGCATCTGGCGTGAAGGCATGGCGCCCGTGGACCTGTGGATCGAACTGCTGCACGGCAACGGCTTCGAACCGCGCGCGGCGCTCGCATTCAGCGTCACTCAGGACTTCGAAGACGACCAGTTCACACTCGGCAAACTTCCTCCCGACGATATCGAAAAGCTCTATGGCCTGCAGGTGCAGGAACTCGCGGTATTCGACTCGCTCGAAGAACGCGCGCTCGTGCAGACACGCCGCGCCAACATCGTCCTGCTCGAGACGGATGCCTTCTTTCTGCCCGATACCCGTGCCGATGCCTATCATCGCGAACATGCGCGCACGACCATCGGCGTCGATGTGATCGATCCCGGTGCGCGCCGCCTGGGCTACTTTCATCACACCGGTTATCACCTGCTCGACGGCGCCGACTATGACGGCATCCTGCGCCCCGCCGCGACATCCGCGGCGCTGTTTCCCCATGTCGAATTCGTCAAACATGTGAGAGATGCACTGACGGGCACACCACTCGCGGAGACCTCGGCCGACCTGCTGTGCATGCATCTGCTGCGCCGCCCGCTGCATAACCCGATCTCGCGCTGGCGCCAAGCGTTTCCCGCACACGTCGAAACCATGCTCGAACGCGGCGAAGCGTATGCGCGTCACTATGCGTTCAACGTGATGCAGCAGCTCGGCGCGAACTTCGAATTGCTGGCGCACTACCTGCAATGGATGCGCGAGCAGGGCTTCGACATTCCGTTGTCGGCGCATGCGGGCGCACGCAAGATCGCCAGCGAGACGATGGTGTTGCAATGCCGTCTTGCACGTGCGTTGTCGCGTGGCCGAGAGGACCTTTGCGATGCTTCGTTCGACATCATCGAAGAGGCCTACGCACGAGTCGTTCCTCCACTTGCCGATATCGTCTGTTGATCATTCAAAACGCATTCGACAAGGCAATCGGACTCGAGATGAGTCGTGTTTTGAAGCATTCGCTTTAAAACACGTTTGAGCCTATGTTTCAAGGGCTTTTTCAATCGCTTACCTGATACGGCTCAAGCGTGAAAACATGACGCCGTGATGTCGGCCAAGCATCTTTTGCGCTTGTCGAATGACACAGCGCCAGCATTGTCCTCGATGAAACATTTCGGTGCATCGGAGCAATGTGCGTTCATGCTCGCCGCATGGCTTTGATCCGACGATCGCAGAGCAAACGTTTTACGATCGCCAAGGCAATCCGTGTTGCGGTCGTGCCTTCATGCAAGCGGCGTGTGGGCCGTCATTCAACTGCGGAACCGTCGAATGCATGCCCTGGTCAAGTTCTGCTTCCCGACACTTTTCATCACGTGCAACGCACGCAACGTTTCCGCGCGATGCGCATTTTCATGGCTGCTTTCCTGGTGCGAGCGCAAAGCCTTACCCATCAACGACTCCACAGGAATCAACAGGCGCCTTTCGTACAACGTGATCGCTGCCCCACTCAAGCCATGGAACACGGATGAATCATTTTTCTTTGACCCTACGAAAGAAGGAGTGATGTTCAGGCTCTGTCGAGTGACGATGCTTGTTGCGTGGTCCTCTGGCCTGTCTTTCCCTCCTTCGGAAGGGATTGGACTGATGAAACGAATCGGGGCGCACACGGATTCCTAAGACCACCCATGTTCAATACTGAAACAAAAACGGTGCGCTGCGGTGCATCAAGAAATTGTCCCGTGCAACGAGGCCCCGCCAGCATTGCGATTGCCCACACTGGCACAGTCCTCGCTATAAAGCTCTCGCGGTCCGAAAGGCGGCCAGAACAAAAACAGAACGCCGTCGACGGATTGCTACGGGGCTGGGATGAAGCGTTTTCGATCAAGGCCGCACGAGCGATCGATTCAGAGAACGGTCACACCAGTAAATAAAAATGTGAAGCGCAACGCGCGAAGTTACGAGAGAACCAATCATGCTGACCCTCCAGTCCGACCTGCACGGCAATCACCTGCTTGGCGCACTTCCGGCCCACGAATGGCAGGCACTGACTCCGCATCTCGAACTCGTCCAGCTGCGCACCGAACAACTGCTGTGCGATTCTGGCCAACGCATCCACCACGTCTATTTCCCGACCACGGCGATCATCTCGCTGCTCCATACGATGGAAGACGGTGGCTCGGTCGAGATCGCCGCGGTGGGCCGCGAGGGCATGACGGGCGTGCCGGTGCTGACGGGCGGTGAAACCATGCCGACGCGCGTTCAAGTGCAGTGCCCCGGTTTCGCGTATCGCATGAGCGCGCAAGCGCTGCGCGAGCAGTTCGGCCGTTCCGACTTCCTGCGCCGCCTGATGCTGCTCTACATGCAGGCGCTGCTGACCCAGGTCGCGCAGACTGCTGCATGCAACCGTCACCACTCGCTCAACAAGCAGCTGTGCCGCTGGCTGCTGATCGAGATCGACCGCACCGCGTCGAACGAACTCCAGGTGACGCAGCAACTGATCGCCGACATGCTCGGCGTACGTCGCGAAGGCGTGACCGAAGCGGCCGGCAAACTGCATGACGCGGGCCTGATCCATCACAGCCGCGGCTGCATCAAGGTCGTCGATCGCGAAGGCCTCGAAGCCCGCGCCTGCGAGTGCTACGGCCTCGTGAAGCGTGAATTCGACCGGCTGCTGCCGCGTCTCCGTGCCACCGAGGCAGCATCGGCCTCCAGCGTTTAATGGTTCAATGATGCAAGCTAAAAATCAAAACATGTTTGCGTGGTCGGCACGCTGCCTGGACGTATCGCTGATCGTGGCCGGCGGCCTGATCGCGCATTCGATGCGCTTCGCCACCCTCGACATCAGCGACATCGAACGGCTGCTGACTGCTTTCAACTGCGTTCTCGCGCTGCTGCTGTTCCCCGCGTTCGGCGTGTACGACACCTGGCGCGGCAAGCCCCTGCCGGTCATGCTGGCGCGCGTGACGCTCGCCTGGATGGCCGTGGTGGCCGCGGGCCTGCTGCTGGCCTTCACGCTGCACCGGATGGATTCGGTATCGCGGCTTTGGTTCGCCTATTCGACGGTCATTACCGGCGCATTGATCATCGGCATCAAGTGCGCGGTGTACAGCAGCCTGCGTGCGATGCGCGGACGCGGCCTGAATCAGCGCAGCGTCGCCATTGTCGGCGCGCAGGGTTTCGCCCGCACGTTGCTCGCGCATCTGAGCAGCACGCCGGAACAGGGCTTCACGCCGGTCTGCCTGCTCGACACCACCGGCGACGAGGAACTGCACGCCACCGGCGTCAGGCACGCGCCGACGAGTGCGATCGGCACAGGCGGTTCGCGCCTGCCGGTGCTGAACGACTTCGACGAACTCGTCGCCAAGGTGCGCGCCGAGGAAATCAACGAAGTGTGGCTCGCGTTGCCGCTCTCGCAGGAACATACGATCTATCGCTTCGTGCACGCGTTGCGGCATGACTTCGTGAACCTGCGGCTGATTCCCGATACGCGCAGCATCTCGCTGTTCAACCATTCGATGACGGATGTCGCGGGCCTGGCGACCATCAACCTGACGACCTCGCCGGTCAGCACGCTGCGCATGTGGCCGAAGCTCCTGTTCGACAGGCTGTTCGCGGCGACCGCCCTGCTCGCGCTCTCGCCTCTGCTGATCGGGATCGCGATTGCGGTGAAGTCGACCTCGAAGGGACCGGTGTTCTTCACGCAGAAGCGTAAAGGCGCGGACGGACGGCCCTTCCCGATCTACAAGTTCCGCTCGATGGCGGTGCACAAGGAAACCACCGGACACGTCACGCAGGCGACGCGCAACGATCCGCGCGTGACCAAGGTCGGCGCGTTCCTGCGGCGCACGAGTCTCGACGAGCTGCCGCAGTTCCTCAACGTGCTGTTCGGCCATATGTCCGTCGTGGGTCCGCGTCCGCATGCGCTCGAACATGACGACCTGTACAAGGATCTCGTGTACGGCTACATGTTCCGCTATCGCATCAAGCCGGGCATTACGGGCTGGGCGCAGGTGAACGGCTATCGCGGCGCGACCGAGAAGGTCGAGAAGATGCAGAGCCGGGTGAAGTTCGACCTGTTCTACATCCACAACTGGTCGTTCTGGTTCGACGTGAAGATCGTCGCAATGACGATGTTCAAGGGCTTCATCGGACGCAACGCTTACTGATCCGGTCTCTCCAGAAGAAAGAAGGCCCGGCGCTGCGAAGCGCCGGGCCTTTGTTTTTGTGCTGCGTTGCTGCGTGGCGGAGGTTACGCGTAGTCGATGCGCTCGACGCCCGACTCGGCGCCGAGCAGGCAGAGATCCGCGCCGCGCGCCGCGAACAGCCCGACCGTCACGACGCCCGGCCATGCGTTGATGCTGGCTTCGAGGGCGCGGGGATCGTCGATGGAGAGGCCTTTCACGTCGATGATCTCGTTGCCGTTATCAGTGATGAACGGCGCGCCGTCCTTTGCCACACGCAGCACGGGCACGCCGCCGAGCGCCGCGAGCCGGCGGCCGATCGCGGTGCGCGCCATCGGCACGACTTCGACCGGCAGCGGGAAAGTGCCCATGACGGGCACGCGCTTGCTCGCGTCGGCGATGCACACGAACACGTCCGCGACCGACGCGACGATCTTCTCGCGCGTGAGCGCCCCGCCGCCGCCCTTGATCATGGCGCCGCTGGCGTCGATTTCATCGGCGCCGTCCACGTAGACCGGCAGCGACTCGATCTCGTTCAGGTCGAACACCTTGAAGCCGTGGCCTTCGAGCCGCGCGGTGGTGGCGAGCGAGCTCGACACGGCGCCGCGATAGCGCGCCTTCGAGCGGGCGAGCGCGTCGATGAAGCAGTTGGCCGTGGAGCCGGTGCCGACACCAATGATCGCGCCTTCCGGCACGTTCGCGTTCACGTAGTCGGCGGCGGCCTGGCCGACCCGTTGCTTGAGTTCGTCTTGAGTCATGGGAGGGTGCTGCGCGAGAGGAGAAACTGGAATTTTATCGGAGTGCGCGCGGGACGCACGCCGATCATGCCCAGGCGCGCAGGAAGCCGAGCGGATCGTGGCTGTGCGCCACCGATGCGATGTATGCGAACACCACGATGGCCAGCACCCCGTAGACGGCGCGCGCGCCTTTGGTGCGGCCGCGTTTCAGGGCCAGCGTGCCGAGCACGACATAGACGACGAGTCCCGCGATCTTCGCGCCGAGCCAGGCGGCGTTCGCGGAGAAGCCGATGATCGCGACCAGGCCGATTGCGCTCAGCAGCAGCAGCGTGTCGACGATGTGCGGCAGGACTTTGGCCGGGCGCGTGTGGAGCAGGCGTGAGCCGGTGAGCATCCAGATCCAGCGCAGCACGAAGCCGGCGATGGCGAGGCCTGCGCAGGTCATGTGGAGCGTGCGCAGCGTGAGGAAGGTGTCGCCCATGGCGGTTAGTGGGTTAGTGGGTTAATGGTTGAAGTACTTGTCGAGCAGCGCCTGGGCGATGGCGTCGCTTTCGGCATCCGCGTTGCCCGCATAGTCGGACGGCCGGAAATGCATCTGGAACGCGCTGAAGACGCGGCGCGTCCTGTCGTCGAGCACGCCGTCGGTGGCGACGTCGTAGCCGTAGCGCTTCAGCTTCTCCTGCAGCGGCTGCACGTCGGAAGGCGCTTTCGGATCGCGGCCCGCGAGATGCGCGGCGACGGCGTCGGCATCGGGCCATGCGCCCACGCCGGCATCGTACAGCGTGCGCCAGGGAAAAAGCGGCCCCGGATCGATCTTGCGCTGCGGCGCGATGTCGCTATGGCCGACGACACGGGTCGGCGGGATGTGATAACGCGCGACGATGTCGCGGGAGAGTTGGATGAGAGCGTCGACCTGCGCGGGCGGATAGGGTTGCCACTTGCCTTCGCTGAGCGGACCGGTCGGACCGATAGGACCAAGGTTCACGTTCTCGATGCCGATCGAGGACGCGTTCAGTTCGGTCGCGCCTTGCCATGAACTGACGCCCGCATGCCAGGCGCGCTTGTCTTCCGGAACCAGCTGGTAGACGACCGGCTCGCCATGCTCGATGCGCGGCGCATCCGGCACGACGTAATGGACGCTCACCTGATCGCCGGTGAGCACCGCGAGCGAGCCGGCTTCGTCGATCTCGGTGTAGTGCATCACGAGGAAACGGATGCGGGAGTCGGCGTTCTTTGCGGGGTGGGTCAGGTCGGCGATGTAGGTGCCCCGGTCGAGGTGGGTGGGGGTGCAGGCGGTAAACCAGCACGGCAGGAGCAGCGCTGCACAGCTCATCGCGCGTCTCACGAGTCTCGCTCCCTATCCGACTGCACGAGCATCCAGTGCGTATGAAGCGCGTGGATGCTAGGACGATGTAAAGGATTCGCCGGCAAGCGAAGCACCCTTCCTTCCAACTCACTGTACTCACTGCGTTTCAATTGTGGTGCGATCGAGACTTCGTGAGTCATCGGATCGATAGCGATCAACAAGCGGTCATAAAGCGTATGCAAGTCTGCGCGCAGCAGCAGGCCGTTTTGCACGTCGTTCGTCTTAGGGCCCAGATACCGGGTGATATGAGCGGCCTCTAGCACCTCTTCGATATCGCAATGTGTCAACGCGCAACGGCGCTCATAGGCGTCCAGAAGAGCATTGCGAAAGGCCGGTTGACCCTGGCGCATGACAATGGCGGTCAACGTCTTCTTCCGCGCGTCCTCGAAACTAGAGGGATTGAAGACGCCACTTGCTTCGACTTGTGCTTCGGCTTCCGCCTCAATTGCTACGTCGAGACCCTCCGCAGCATCGATGTTCCGTGCCAGTAGAAAACTCGTCGGTGACGATTCCGCATGCGTTACGTAGTCGAACGGACCTTCGTATCTGAATGCCGCGCCTGAATGTTCGCTTTTCTTAGTCCGATAGAAAACTAGCAGCTCCAGACCGCGTGAGCGATGTTCAGTGATGAGCGAATCGGTACGTCCCGAGCTTTGCCCTTGCCAGTGCAAGACATCGCCTTCCAACTTGTCGACATATTGCACGCGGTCTGCAGTCTTCGATTCGGTGACAAAGAGCAGAACGGAATTCGAGCCCTTTGGGCGAAAGACACCGGTGTTGATCGTCGCGTCGCTGGTGTCCAGAATTCGCTTTAACGCAGCGCGCGTATAGACGCCACCGATAGTCAGGAGCTCGGACACACGCGTGTCACGGCGGTCCTCAAGGTCTGACGGCGCGTCGTCCGAACGCGCGAATTCGAATCCCAGTGCTTCGAGCCTATGCCGAACAGTAGCCGCGCCACCACTGAAATCAGCAGCCTTGAGGGGGCCGTGGGCTGGATACTGTTTTCCGTACGCGACTCCTGCAATTGCCGTCGAGTCGTACAGCTTTCCGCCGATCTGGAGGAAGTACCCGCGGGCCTCCTTGAAACCATATTTTTGAAGGAAAGCAGCCCGCCCGAGGCGATCGAATTCATCCACCGCAGCGAGCACCGCGCTGCGGTCGTCGAGACGTTCAAATGCCATGGACAGTCGACCTTACTTCTTCCCCTGTCTCTGCCTCACCGCCTCAAACAAACACACCCCGCTCGCCACCGACACATTCAGACTTTCAACCGTCCCCGCCATCGGGATATTCATGATCTCGTCGCAGGTTTCGCGCGTGAGCCGGCGCATCCCCTCGCCTTCCGCGCCCACCACGATCGCCACCGGGCCGTCCAGCTTCGTCTCGTACAGCGACGCCGTCGCCTCCCCCGCCGTGCCGATCACCCACACGCCCGCGTCCTTCAGTTCGCGCAGCGCCCGCGCCAGATTCGTCACCGTGATGTACGGCACGCTCTCGGCCGCGCCGCTCGCCACCTTCGCCGCCGTCGCGTTCAAGCCCGCCGACCGGTCGCGCGGCGCGATCACCGCATGCGCGCCCGCCGCATCCGCGACGCGCAGGCACGCGCCGAGATTGTGCGGATCGGTCACGCCGTCCAGCACCAGCAGCAGCGGCGTGCCCGAAATGCCGTCGAGCAGTTCGGCCAGATTCTGCGCGAGCGGCAGGTCATTCGCGCGCGCCACCACGCCCTGATGCTGGATGTTGCCCGCCAGCCCCCAAAGACGCGACTCGTCCACCGCGATCAGCCGCACGCCAGCTTCCTTCGCGGTCCGCAGAAAGTCCTGCATGCGCCGATCCTTGCGCGACGGGTCGTACAGCACCTCCTCGATCGACGATGCATCCGCCCGCAAGCGTGCGGTGACTGCGTGAAATCCGTAGAGAACCTTGAGACGTGACATGACTGATTCGAACCTTCGCTGAAAACTATAAAAACACGACGCGGCCCGAAGCACGAAGCATCGGACCGCGCGTAATGGCTCGCGGCGCGGACTGCACGCCGCTCGATAAACGCTTCAGCGCTTCTTGCGCGCCGGCCGCCCCTGCGACGCCGACTTCGACGCCGCGCCACGCTTCTTCGCCGCACCGCCGCGCGCGCCGGCCGCCAGCGTCGCACCCTTGTTCGTGCCGCCACGGGTACGCGTGCCGGGCACGGCATCGTCGTCGACCAGCGAGTCGGACAACGGCCGCACGCGCGCACTTGAGCCACCACCGCCCGCCGCGTCGCTCACCGCCGCTGCAACACGCGCCGGCGGCTTGACCGGCACGTCGCGCACGAGACGGAAGTCGATCTTGCGTGCATCGAGATCGACACGGCTCACCTGCACGCGCACACGATCCGACATCCGATAGCGAATGCCCGTGCGCTCGCCGCGCAGCTCGTTCTTGATCTCGTCGTACTGGAAGTAATCCGAGCCGAGCTCGGTCACATGCACGAGCCCTTCGATGAACAGCGAATCCAGCTGCACGAAGATGCCGAACGACGTCACGCCGTTCACCATGCCGCCATATTCCTCGCCGAGCTTGTCGCGCATGAAGTAGCACTTGAGCCAGGCTTCGACGTCGCGCGAGGCTTCGTCGGCGCGGCGCTCATTCGACGAGCAATGCAGCCCCAGCTCTTCCCAGATCGCGACGCTGTTGCGCGCACGACCGCGCGCCGTGTCGTCGGCCTTCTGCATTTCGCGCGCGGCCTTCGTGAGACCCGTGCTCAGGAACACCTCGTGGCCGATCTCCGGCAGATACTTCTTGCCCTGCAGGATGGCGTAGATGGCGCGATGCGTGAGCAGGTCGGGATAACGGCGAATCGGGCTCGTGAAGTGCGCATACGCCTCGTACGCCAGACCGAAGTGACCGATGTTGTCCGGGCTGTACACGGCTTGCTGCATCGAACGCAGCACCATCGACTGGAGCATCTGCGCGTCGGGCCGGTCGCGGATCTGCGCGATCAGCGCGGCGTAGTCGCTCGCGTGCGGCTTGGCGCCGCCGGTCAGCGTCAATCCGACGCCGCGCAGGAAGGTGCGCAGGTTCTCCAGCTTCTCTTCGGTCGGCCCTGCGTGCACGCGATACAGGCCCGGATGCTTGTTGCGCTTCAGAAAATCCGCCGCGCAGACGTTCGCCGCCAGCATGCATTCCTCGATCAGCCGGTGCGCGTCATTGCGATGACGCGGCACGATCTGCTCGATCTTGCCCTGCGAGTTCACGACGATATACGTCTCCGTCGTATCGAAGTCGATTGCGCCGCGTTTCTGCCGCGCCGCGTGCAGCGACTTGTAGACGCCATGCAGGTTCTGCAGCTGCGGCAGGATGTCGGCGCGCTTCGCGGCTTCCGGTCCCTTGGTGTTGGTGAGCACCGCCGCGACTTCGGTATAGGTGAGCCGCGCCGCCGAATGCATCACGCCCGGATAGAACTGATAGGCCTTGATCTCGCCGCGCGCGGTGATGACCATGTCGCACACGAGCACGCAGCGGTCGACCTGCGGATTCAGCGAACACAATCCGTTCGACAGCTTCTCCGGCAGCATCGGAATCACGCGGCGCGGGAAATACACCGACGTGCTGCGGTCGAGCGCATCGACGTCCAGCGCCTCGTTCGGGCGCACGTAATGCGAGACATCGGCGATGGCCACCAGCAGGCGGAAACCCTGCCCGCGTCCGACCGTGACCGGCTCGCAATACACGGCGTCGTCGAAGTCGCGCGCGTCTTCGCCGTCGATCGTGACGAGCGGCACGTCGCGCAGATCCACACGATGGCGGATGTCCACCGGCCGCACTTCGTCCGGCAGCTTGGCCGCCAGCGCGAGCGCGGCGTCGCTGAACTCGTGCGGCACGCCATACTTGCGCACGGCAATCTCGATCTCCATGCCGGGATCGTCGATATCGCCGATCACCTCGACCACCCGTCCCAGCGGCTGCGAATGCCGGCTCGGGAAATCCGTCAGGTCGACGGACACGACCTGCCCGACCTTCGCCTTCTTCGGGTTCTGCGTGATGAGGATGTCGTGGCCGATACGCTTGTCTTCGGGCACGAGAATCAGCGCGCCGTTCTCGTTGATGAGCCGCCCGATGATGCGCTTGTTGGCCCGATCCGTGACCTCGACGATATGCCCTTCCGGCCGCCCGCGACGGTCATAGCCGACGATGCGCGCCAGCACGCGGTCGTTGTGCATGACCTTCTGCATTTCGCCGTTGGGCAGGAAGAGGTCGTCCTGGCCGTCGTCGCGAATCAGGAAGCCGAAGCCATCGCGATGGCCCTGCACGCGGCCCGCAACGAAGTTCGATGGATGAGTGAGTTGATAGTGGCCACGTTTGTCGAGCCGGATTTGCCCGTCTCGTTCCATGGCCGCCAGGCGCTTGAAAAATCCTTCACGCTCCTGGCGTTTGATCGACAGCGCCTCGGCGATGTCGTTCGCGGCATGCGGAGTCTCGCTCGTGCGCAGCACGCCGAGAATCTCTTCGCGGCTGGGAATCGGATACGGATATTTGCTCAAGGGCTTGATCGTGTTGTTCTCGTTGGGCTGGAAAGTCGGCCGTCGTGTGTTGCCGTTCGCACCTGCTTCCGCGTTTGCCTCGTTCGCTGGCATCGTGCGCTTGATTCGGATTGATTCTAACACCCGCCATTCGGACGCCACGGACCTCACCGCCCGCTCCACGGCGCCCGGCAAGGCTGCGGACGTCTCCGGTGGAAACGCTTGACAGACTCGATACGGTCGATATAATTGCGTTCTCTGCTGTTGAGCAACCCGCCAAAAACGGTCTGCACCAACGAATTGAAGAAATTGAAGCAGAGCACACCCTTGCCCAGGTGGCGGAATTGGTAGACGCACTAGGTTCAGGTCCTAGCGGTGGCAACACCGTGGAGGTTCGAGTCCTCTCTTGGGCACCAGATGTTTGAAAAAGCCACCTTCGGGTGGCTTTTTCATTTTATGCAGGGATCGTGTTTCCGGACGGCTTCAGGTGGGTGCTTCAGGTGGGTTTTTGAACATCTCCAGTCGTCAGACTTTTCAGTTGACACGGTTTCGGTTCCCGCTACAATAGCGGGCTCGCTGTACCCCTTGGCCCAGGTGGCGGAATTGGTAGACGCACTAGGTTCAGGTCCTAGCGGTGGCAACACCGTGGAGGTTCGAGTCCTCTCCTGGGCACCAAGGTCCTCTTTCGCGAGACGCTGATCGAAGCGCATCGCACGCAAGAACCCCACGCACTGACGTGGGGTTTTTCGTTTCCGGCCGTGTTTTTTTTCGCGGCTCGGATCTGAGCACGTCACATCAAATCATTCCGCCACCTGCGCGACTTCCTTCGCGTTGATCGCTCACGTCGAGGCATGCTCCGCCCCTATGCGCAGCGCTGGCTGGAATTCGAGCCGTGGCGCGCTACCCCTCTTCCCTGTTTCAGTCGGAATTTAATTCACGATTTTCCTAGTGACAATAATGGTGCAACGGTTCCGTTTTTTAATTCAATTCACCCGATTATCCACAGCATCTGATTTAGAAGATTTCATCGATTGACACCGAAAACCGCCTTTATCAGAATCCAGCTTCAGAATGCTGACCGTTATAAGTCATTACGAAAAATCTTCCGTCAATCGCCATGCTGCGGACGCATGGAACGAATTTCAATCATGAGTGTTATTGCATGACGTTCGAAATAATGAATTCGACGTTCGCATTCGGCGAACGATATTGAAACATAAAAGCTGCGTCAGCCGATAATCGACGGCGCGCTCAATTAAAAATGAAAATCAGGAGACGTAGAATGGCGCTCCGCCATTTTAGAAACCGGTTCGCCTGCGTTGCCGCTCTCGCCACTTTGGCGTCGTGCAGCGACGGGAATGTCAGCCAACCCGCCGCCATCAACGTGCCGCAGTGTTCGGGATCGGCGTGCGGAGCGCAGGGACAGCCCGTTTCCGCACCAACGAGCAGCGCACAGCTTTGCCCGGCGGATCAGGCCATATCCGGCAGCACCTATTTGGGCGGGACTGGAAGCGGCGAGGTGGTGAGTCTCCATCTCGACGCGACAGCAATGACCTACACGCTGAAGTGGCTGGAGTCGTCGGTGCCGCTGGCTGCGGGTACGCTGACGCCCACTCGGAAGGGCGTGACGATTTCCGGCAATCTGACCCATCCGCCCGCGGGCACGCTTCCGACCGCTCAACAAACCCGTTGCGCATTCGTGCTGATGCCTGGCAGCAGTGACTCCGGCTATTCCACGTCGAATGATTTCAATCAAGCCAATCCACCGACGATTCTCCTGGGCTTCGGCATCGCGGGGGGCGGCATTCCCGGCGCGACGATGGAATTCGACGGATATTCGGCCATGGCGACAGTCGCGCAGAATCCCGGCTTACAGCAGTTTTTGAGTATTTTGGCGAATGCGAATGATTTGCAAACCGCCAGCGCGTTTCTGAATAATGTGATCGCGCCGCCCTTCAGTTTCGCGGGAATCGGCTGGGCGTTTATCCGAGGAGGCTTTGGTGCGGTTGGCATTACTCCGGATCAACTGAACATGGTGCAGCAGGTCCTGATCGCGCTGCAAACACCGGCTTTACAGCAAACCTTGGCCGAGGTTAAAAGTACCCTGAATACGAATCCCCAAAGTCTGAATCCGCTATTGAGCATCTTGAAAGTTCCTTCCATGGTTGGTGCGGTTCCGAACCGGCACGTCGATTTTTATCCGTTCGTCGGTTTCTCCAGTGTCTCGATGAATCCGGCAGACGTTCAGGGAACGTATAACGGGCTGCTATACCATGTCGTGCCGTCGGGTGGCTATGCAACCAGCGGCACAATCACCCACGAATCATTTGACAAAGACGGACATTGCACGAGCACGAATGCCGCCAATCCGAATTACACGTCCAGTGCCACCGGCTGTCTGACCACCGGCGGCGACTGGGCTATCAACCCGGCGGGGTACTTCGACAGCGCAGCGGCACCTCAGATCGGCACGCAATTCAGTGCGCTTTTCAGCCCGTCCCAGATCCAGTCCGTCGTTGCGACGATCAACGGCATAGCCGGCGCCTTGAGCAATCAAGGCCTCCTCGGCACTGTGGGACTCGTGGACCCGGCCATCGTGCCTGTCCTGCAGCAGACGGCCCAGGCCCTCAGCGGCACGATCCCCCTGCTCTCCGCGATGACGCTGCCGAAGGCCGGCCTCATTGCATCGGCGCATATGGTTCTGGGCCAGTTGAACGGCGCAACCATTCCGGTGATCGTGCGAACCGGCCTCATGATTCCCGGCACCGCGCCTTACTTCACCAACGCACAGGTCGACGACGAATCCGGCATCGCCGTCCTGAGCCACGCAACCGCACTGAAGAGCGGCGCGATCGACGGCACTTATGCTGGGGCCGACTCCAACTTCAAGTACACGGGAACGGTCATCAACGGCGCCACCGGATCGTTCATCGACCCGACATCCCAGCAGCCTGAAACCGCATTCACGCTCGACTATGGGCAGTCGACGCCCGGCGTCATTCACCTCGCAGAGAGCGGCAATGCGCCGTACCAGGGCGACTTGATTGCGGCTGGCGGCCTGTACGCGGCCTTGATTCAAGGCTCGGCGAACGGCGGCCTCGCGTCGACCTCGTCCGGAATCGGGATGGGCGCCGCCATCACACCGGCTGCGGCCTCGCCCTACTTCAGCGTAGGCGCGCTTTCCGGCGCGGCCGCCCAGCCTGGCAATCCATAAGAAGACAGGCGCTTCCAAACGGAAGCGCTGCGGAGGAGATCCATGAAGAACACCATCAGAACGACGATGGCGGGCGCCGCGCTTTTGCTCTCGGCGTGCGGAGGGGCGACCGACAACACGGCGCCGCTGGTCCAGGCGCCGCTGTGTCCGTCGTCGCTCGACTACGGGACGGTCTTCACGGGCGGGGCCGGCGACGGCGAACTGGTCAGGATCCAGCTCGACACCACCCGGCTCACCTGGCAGGTCACCTATGTGGCGTCGCCGATCCCGCAAACGCCGGGCACCGTGGTGCCGACGCGCGCAGGCACGCTCGATAGCGGCACGCTCACCCCGGAAACGCAGCTCGCGACGCAAAGCCTCAACCGCTGCGCGTACCGGCTGAATGGCGCGAGCCTCGACCCTGCACGGCCGGCGCGCGTGTTCGTCGGCGACGGCGTGATCGGCGGCACCATTCCGGGCAAGGAGCTGGCGTACGCGGGCAACGGCGGCCAGGGCGCCATCCCTGACACGACCTTTCCCTACTTCCCGTTCATCGGGTTTGCGACGCTCGATACGGATCTGGCCGACATCACCGGAACGTACAACCAGATCGGCTACGCCCAGGTGCCCTCGCAGAACTTTGCGCCGACGACCATCAACGCCAGCGTGACGATCAATCCGGACGGCAGCTGGTCGCGCTGCGACACGACAGGCCTCTATGCCGGCACATGCAGACAGCCGGGCACGAACCTGACGGCCTCCTCGAACGGCAGCGGCGCGTTCGAGACGGATCACTACCAGGGGCAGATCCAGCCGACGCTGGCGCCGGTGGCGCAGGCGAAGGGCTACCTGATCGTCGGCACATTGCGAGGCCAGCGGGTGCCGATCATGATCCGCACCGGTGCGGCGAACCCGGGCACGCAGCCTGACGCGAACGGCGTCCCGCCCCTGACCGCCGACGACGAATCGGGCATTGCCATCCTGGCGCCGCAGACGAAGCTTGCGTCGGGATCCCAGAACGGCGAGTACATCGGCGCCGACAGCCGGTTCGACTACCGCGCGACCGCGCTCGCCGACACCCGGGCCACGCTGTTCGATCCGTTCAACGCGTCCCAGGCCTCGTTGGCGACCGTCCTGACGCTCGACTACACGCAGACGCTGCCGGGCGCGATCAGTACCACGCACGCGGATGCGGCCAGCGCAACGCCCACCGGCACGTTTCTTTTCACAGGAGGCGTGTTTGGCTTCCTCGACATGTCCACCCCCGCGTCGCCCTATTTCCTGATCGGCGCGTTCGTGCAGTGAAGGGAACCCGGAGCCTTCGATGAAACGAATCTTTCATGCCATGGCGTGTGCGGCGTTCCTGCTGCCCTGCATCGCGTCGGCACAAAGCGCGGGCAGCAACGTCGTGTCGCTGGGATGGCTGCATGCGTTTCCGCAAGACAGCAGCAGCTCGCTGACCACGTATGTCGCACCCACGCCCATGAACGGCGCGCTGGGCCTGCCGCCGTCGTTCAATTCCCCGGGAACCGGGCTGAGCGTCGGGCAGGCCGACACGCTCGGCATCACCTTCTCCCACTTTCTGACGGATCAGTTTGCCGTCACCGCATTGGCCGGCGTGCCGCCGAAGTTCCAGGTGTACGGAAGCGGCACGATTACCCCACCCGGCCCGGCAGGCACGCTGGGCACCCAGAACATCGGCCTCGGGGCGGTCAATCCCGTCGTGAAGTCCGCGCGGCTGTGGAGCCCGGCTGTCATCCTGCAGTATTACATCGGACAGCCAACTTCCCGATTCCGGCCCTTCCTCGGCGTCGGCGTCTCGTACAACTGGTTCAGCGACGTCCAGCTTGGCAACAACTTCATCGCGCAGACGCGTAACACGCTGGGTCAGGTTCTGGCGGCGGGCGCAGGAAAACCCGGTCCGACGCAGGTGTCGGGCGATGCGTCGTCGTCATGGCAGCCGGTATTCAACGCGGGCTTCCTGTTCAACATCACGGAGCACTGGGGATTGCTTGCATCGCTGTCCTATATCCCGTTGAAAACCACCTCTTCGGTGACGATCAAGGCCGCCGACGGCACGACACTCGCGGTGTCCAAGTCCGACCTGAAAGCGGATCCCCTGATCACGTTTCTCGCCGTGTCCTACAAATTCTGAACAATCGGGAAATCGCGATGGCAAGTCGAATTCAATCCCTTCGCCAGACCGGGCTGCTGGCATTGGTGTCATTGCTGCTGGCCGGGTGCGGCGGCGGTTCGGGTTCGACCGGCTCGACCGGCTCGTCTTCGAGCCCCTCGACCGATACCGGGACCTCTGGAAACAATCCCGCCGCAGTCGCACCCAGTGCGCCTCCGCCCGTCATCAAGGTGCTGTCCGGGCGCGCGGATCTGGTGAGCGGCGGCAACGCCCTGATTGAACTGGATCTGCCGCAAGGCGCGAACGCGCAGAACATCTATGTATCGCTGAACGGCATCGACGAGCGCAAGGCGTTCGCCTATGACGCTTCCGGTAGCTACATCGGGCTCGTGACCGGCCTGTCGCCGGGGTCAAACACCTTATCGGTATCCGGACCGGGTTTGACGACCGCGCAACAGACCCTCATCGATCACCCCCTGGGGGGGCCGATATTCTCCGGGCCCCAGATTCAGCCTTGGCCCTGCCAGCCGGGAGCGACCGACGCCCAGTGCAACCAGGCGCCCATCTACAGCTGGCTATATCTGTCGACCAATCCGTCACTGCAAGGGCTGCAACCCTACAACCCGGTTCGGCCACCCCAGGATATCGCCTCCGTCACGACTGAGCAGGGCGTGACGGTGCCGTTCATCGTCCGGGTGGAAACGGGCTATCAGGACCGCAGCCAGTATCAGATCGGGACGCTTTACCAACCGGCGCTGGCGTGGACCGCGATCAGCCCCCAGCCGCAATTCAATCGCAAGCTCTATATCACGCACGGCAGTCTGTGCGGGATCTTCTTCGGTGCGTCTGCCAATCCGTCGGTCGTCACTGACGGCTCTTCCGCCGCCAATGACACTGTGCTTTACGCGCTAGGGAAAGGATTCGCCGTGCTGAGCACCGCACTGGCCAATAGCGCCGTCGATTGCAATGTCGCCATTCAGGCTGAATCTCTCATCATGGCCAAGGAATATTTCATCAAGAACTATGGCCGCTTGCGCTACACCATCGGGATGGGCGTGTCTGGCGGCTCGCTGGCCGAGCAATGGGTTCAAAATGCCTATCCCGGCGTGTATCAGGCGTTGCTGGCATCCGCCGCCTTCCCTGATGCCTGGGGATCCGCCGCGCAAATGGCGGATAACCATCTGTTGCTGAGCTACTTCGGCCAGAACAGCGTCAGCGCCGGCGGGATTGCCTGGAGCCCGCAGGCCCAGCAGGCCGTCTACGGGGATATCGGCAGCCCGTGGGGTGCGCAGGGCATCGCAGCGGCAGCCTCCGCACTGAGCGGTGTGCCGACAGCGCTCCCTTCTACGCTGCTCGGCTTGATCGGAAGCAACCTGATTCCTGCGAACGTCGATCAGAATATCTACTTGACGGATCTTGCGTTTTTCTCTGCCGTCTATCCAAATGGCGCCTCTGCTTCGCCAACCGCCGTCGGTTCATGCCCGGGGATTAAAAACCCTGCCATCATCTTTAACGCGGACACCAACCCCAGCGGCGTTCGATGCGGCATCACCGATTGGGCCGTCAACATCTTCGGCCTGCGTGCGCAAGGCGTCTGGTCGGCAACCGAACAAGCGCTGGGTCACGGTTTCGCGGGCCGTCCGTACGACAACGTCGGGGTGCAATACGGATTGAACTCTCTTCAGAACGGGGCGATATCGCTGGCGCAGTTTCTCGATCTCAACCAGAACGTCGGCGCCCTGGACATCAATGGCGTTCCCACTGCGACGCGCGTGATGGCGGACGAGCCTGCGCTCCAGAATGTCTATCGGGCCGGCATGATCAACGAAGCCAATCACCTCGACGCCACGCCGATCGTGGATTGCCTCGGCCCCAACCCGGCTGGGCACGACACCTCGCGCACGTTCGCGCTTCGAGCTCGGCTGGATCATGCCTTCGGGAATCACGCCAATGATGTGATATTCGGTGGTCCGACTTTACTTACCGGTGACGCGACCTGCTTTCTGAAAGCGTTCAAGACGCTGGAAACCTGGCTGAACAACATCGAGGCCGACGCCAGTGCGCTATCGCTCGCGCAGAAAGTGTCGGCGGACAAGCCCGCGAACGCTGTAGACAGTTGCTTCGATTCAAGCGGCAACGTTCAGCCCGGGCTGTGCAGCAACACCGTCATACCGGTCTATCAGACGCCGCGCATCGTGGCGGGGCAGTCCGTTGCGATGGATGTCAACAAGTGCGAGCGCAAACCGCTGAACCGGTCGGACAATTACGGTCCGATTCCATTCAGCGATCAGCAGTGGGCCCAGATGCAGGCGATATTCCCTGCCGGAGTCTGCGACTTCTCTCAGCCCGGCGTCGATCAGACCGGGGCCGTTCCGTGGATGACGTACCAGAACCCGGACGGATCGGTGATCTACGGCGGCCAGGCAATGCCTCCCGCTGCACGGAACTGGAGCGTCGGCTGGGCCAGCCCGGCATTCGCTCAGTCTCTGTATCAATAATGAATTCCGCCGGTATGCAAACCGGCGTCACATTTGGAGACTCTTCAGAACCTTGCAATCTCTCGAGATGTCTTCTTTCATTAATGATTCACATGTTCACCGTGATTAACAGATTTGAATGACTCGTGTATTAATTGATTCAGATTCACTGCCAGCCTTTTCCGAACGAAAGCAGTTTGATCAAGCATGAGTTGGCCGGCCGCCGTAGACTCGCGGTTGCGCGGGGCCGCTGAGCCGTCGCGCCTGCGGGCGGCGCATTTATTGCTGCGTCGCTCCCTGTTGATCTGCCAATTCGAATCAAACAATTCCAACGGAGCACGTGGCAATGAACTGGACGCGCGAACAGAGAAACGTAACGATCGCCGCTTATCTGGGCTGGACACTCGACGCATTCGATTTCTTCCTGATGGTCTTCGTATTGAAAGACATCGCCGCCGAATTCAATACGAAAATCCCCGACGTCGCATTCGCCATTACGTTGACGCTGGCCATGCGCCCGCTCGGCGCGCTGATATTCGGACGCCTCGCCGACAAGTTCGGCCGCCGTCCAACGCTGATGATCAATATCGCAATCTATTCGATGCTGGAGCTTCTCTCCGGCCTCTCCCCAAACCTGATGACGCTGCTGATCCTGCGCGCGCTGTTCGGCATCGCGATGGGCGGCGAATGGGGCGTCGGTTCCGCGCTGACGATGGAAACCGTGCCGCCTTCCGCGCGCGGCTTCGTGTCCGGCCTGCTGCAGGCGGGCTATCCCAGCGGCTACCTGCTGGCCTCGATTGTTTTCGGGGTGCTGTATCAGTTTGTCGGCTGGCGCGGCATGTTCTTCGTTGGCGTGATTCCCGCCCTGCTCGTGCTTTACATCCGCGCGCATGTTCCCGAGTCCCCCGCGTGGCGCGCGATGGAGAAGCGCCCGCGCCCGAGCCTCATTGCCACGCTCAAGCGGAACTGGACATTGTCGCTCTACGCAATCGTGCTGATGACCGCGTTCAACTTCTTCTCGCACGGCACGCAGGATCTCTATCCGACCTTCCTGCGCGAACAGCATCATTTCGATCCGCACACCGTGTCGGTCATCACCATCGTGCTCAACATCGGCGCGATTGTCGGCGGGCTGTTCTTCGGGTCGCTGTCCGAGAAGATCGGGCGGCGTCTGGCGATCTTCATCGCCGCGCTGATCGCGTTGCCGGTGCTGTACCTCTGGGCGTTCTCGACGACACCGGTCATGCTGGCGATCGGCGCGTTCCTCATGCAGATCTCCGTGCAGGGCGCGTGGGGCGTGATTCCCGTGCATTTGAACGAAATCTCCCCCGACGAGATTCGCGCGACCTTCCCCGGACTCGTCTACCAGCTCGGCAACCTGCTGGCCGCCGTCAATGCGACGATGCAGGCTGAGATCGCGACATCGCACGGCAACAACTACGGCATGGCCATGGCGATTGTCGCGGGCGTAGTCGCGGTGGTGATCGCGGGGCTCATCTTCTTCAGCCGCGAACGCAGGGGTATCGACATGACGCGATCGGCGGAAAGCGCGGGCGCCGGCAGCTAGACGCTGTGCGCAACGCGCGACCGTAAAGGCGCGCGGACCGCATCCGCGCACCGCGCCCGCCCTTCCACCACTGCTATGCCTTGATCTCGCCCTTGAGCGCGAGCATCCGCAGGCTCTCGAACGCGCTGGCGTCCGGCGGATGGCCGGCGCATGCCTCCCGCTCGCGTCGCAGGCGATTCAGGATGCGCTCGGGCACGCCGAGTTCGTGGCAGATCGCAGCCGGCGGGATGGCCTGCTCCAGACAGACTAGACCGATGAACCTCCCGACGGACGTCAGGCGTCCGCCAGGATCCCGATACAACGAGAAGCCGCTATCGCAGCCGGCGGCCTGGATTGTCGCGATCAGCGATTCGTCCAGCGGCACGCGCAGGTAGCGGCATGCACCGTTCATCCCGAAGAAAATATAGAGCACGTAGCCCTGCATGCAGGCCCAGTCCGGAAACGTGGCTTCAACCGGAACAGCGCCTATGTTTAGCCTCTCCAAGTGATCCAGATTATTCGAGTTCAACTATGCTCCTCCAACCACGTGCACGTGCAGGTGGTCGCAACTAGAAGCACTCCGAGTTGTGACTGGCTGTGGTGAACTCCGGCAAGATGAACCCACAGCGCCCTTTTGATCCCCGCTCCGCGCGGGGATCGATATCGACCGGTGGCACACCGGCCTTCCAGGCCATGCGCAGGACCGAACCCACCCATTCTTGCTCGCCCGGTCCCAACTCGAAACGCGAAATTTCCCCATTTTGAGTTTTTCAGAGTTATCGCAGCTGGAGCGGCATAGCTCCCGATCAAGCCTCTGCCTGACCGCTGGCCTCCAGGCCGTTCATCTGTTTAGAGGCACGCATCAAGACGTACGGCACATGACGTGCTGCGTCAATGACATGGACAGCCTCGCGCTCGAGGCTTCGGGTCTGGGAGGCCGTGATGCTGGCTCCGTACGTCGTCATCTTCCTGCTGCTTGCCGGCGCGCTGGCGTTCTGCCGGGCACCCGCGCTTGCGTGGCTCGCGGCACTCGCACTCTGGGTCGGCGCGGGCCCCTTGACCGGCGTGACGGGAATGGCGGCAGCGGCATTGCTGGCCATCGTCTTCGTGCTGCCCGCAGTGCTGCTGGCGATCCGCCCGCTGCGCCGCGCGTTGCTCAGCCGGCGCGTGTTCGCCCTGTTCCGCCGCATCCTGCCGGAGATGTCCTCGACCGAGCGCGACGCCATCGAAGCCGGCACGGTCTGGTGGGACGCCGAGCTGTTCTCCGGACGCCCGCACTGGGATGCGTTGCTCGCGCACGGCGCGCCGACGCTCACGCCGGAGGAACGCAGCTTCATCGACAACGAATGCGCGCGGCTGTGCGAGCTCGCCAACGACTGGGACACCACAGCGGTCTGGCAGGACCTGTCGCCGCAGGCATGGCGCTACGTGAAGGAGCAAGGCTTCCTCGGCATGATCATTCCAAAGCGCTACGGCGGAAAGGCCTTCTCGGCGTATGCGCATTCGCAGGTCATCATGAAGCTGTCGACGCACTCATCGGCGGCCGCCGTCTCCGTGATGGTCCCGAACTCGCTCGGTCCCGCCGAACTGCTGCTGCACTACGGCACCGAGGAACAGAAGAACCACTATCTGCCGCGGCTCGCGCGCGGGGAAGAGATTCCCTGCTTCGCGCTGACGAGCCCCTACGCCGGCTCCGATGCAGCCGCGATTCCCGATGTCGGCATCGTGTGCCGCGGGCTGCACGAAGGACGCGAGACGCTCGGTTTCCGCGTCACCTGGAACAAGCGCTACATCACGTTAGGCCCGATCGCCACTGTGCTCGGCCTCGCGTTCCGCGCGCTCGACCCGGAGCATCTGCTCGGCCCTGACGACGCGCCCGGCATCACCTGCGCGCTGATCCCGACGCGGCATCCGGGCGTGCATATCGGCCGGCGCCACTGGCCGTTGAACGCGGTCTTCCAGAACGGCCCGAACTGGGGCACCGACGTCTTCATCCCCCTCGACTGGGTCATCGGCGGCCGCGCGCAAGTGGGCCGCGGCTGGCGCATGTTGATGGAATGCCTGGCCGCGGGCCGGGCGATCTCGCTGCCGTCGTCGAATGTCGGCATGGCCAAGCTCGCGGTGCGCGGCACCGGCGCGTACGCAGCGGCGCGGCGCCAGTTCCGCACGCCGGTTGGACGCTTCGAGGGCATCCAGGAAGCGCTCGGCCGCATGGGCGGCAATCTCTACGTCATGGACGCCGCGCGCCGCCTGTCGGCGCAGGCGGTGGATCTCGGCGAAAAACCGTCGGTCATCTCCGCGATCGCGAAATTCCACATCACCGAGCGCGCCCGCAAGGTCATCAACGACGGCATGGACGTCGTCGCGGGCAAGGGCATCTGCATGGGGCCGTCCAACTTCCTGGCGCGCGCCTACCAGCAGATGCCGATCTCGATCACCGTCGAAGGCGCGAACATCCTGACGCGCTGCCTGATCATCTTCGGCCAGGGGGCGATCCGCTGCCATCCCTACGTGCTCAAGGAAATGGCCGCGGCGCGCGAGGCCGATCACGCACGTGCGCTGCACGCGTTCGACGACGCCTTCTTCGGCCACGCGAGCTTCCTCGCGTCCAACGCGCTGCGCAGTCTGGTGTACGCGTGCGGCGGCGGCGCGCTGATCCGCCGGCCGGCGCGTGCCGATGCGCGTCTCGCGCCGTACTATCGCGCGGCGACCCGGCTGTCGACCGCCTTCGCGTTGTGCGCCGATGTCTCCATGCTCGTGCTGGGCGGCGAACTGAAGCGGCGCGAGCGTCTGTCCGCGCGGCTGGGCGACATCCTGTCGCAACTCTATCTCGTCTCCGCGACGCTCAAGCGTTTCGAGGACGAGGGCCGTCAGGAAAGCGACCTGCCGCTGGTGCGCTGGGGCGTCGAGGACGCGCTGCATCAGGCGTGCATGGCGTTCGACGGCCTGCTCGCCAACACGCCCAACCGCCCGGCTGCCGTGTTGCTGCGTACGCTGGCGTTCCCGTTCGGCCTGCCGCACGGACCCTGCGCCGATGCCCTCGGCAACGAAGTCGCGCGCCTGCTGCAAACGCCGGGCGAGGCGCGCGAGCGGCTGGTCGCGGGTGCGCACGTTTCGCCGAACGAGCACGATCCGATCGCGCGCGGCGAGAAACTGCTGGCGCTGACGCCCGCTGTCGCCGCCCTCGAAACCCGTCTGCGAGATGCCGTGAAAGCCGGCCAGATTGCCCCGCTGCCGCAGAGCCCGGACGCCGTCGAGGAGTGGGCGCGGAACACCGCGGCGCGCGGCCTCATCGATGCGGGCGAGCGGCGGCTGCTGGCCGAATGGGCCGTCCATGCGCGCGAAGCCGTGAAAGTCGATGATTTTTCTGCAGACTTCGGTATCCTCGAAGCATTGCAGAAACGTCGCGAGGCGCTCGAACAGCAGGCGCCCGAGACGATCGCCTGAACTGCGGCCCGTGCCCGTCGATCCTGGAGACCTCCTCCGCGCCGCCCGACGACCGAACGCCAATCGATGAAAGACCGCTACCTCGACTTCGTCAATTCGCCTTTCGGCACGAGCATTGCCCGCTCGCTCGGGCTGCCGCGTCCCTCCATGCTGCGCCGCCTCCGCCCCGGTGAGCCCGAATTCCACGGCCTCGCTGCAATTGGCGCGGGGCCGTCGCCCGCTCTCTTCGACGCCCTGATGAACGTGCTCGCCGCGCTCGGCATGACGGGCGTCGCGCACGCTAGCGCGGCCGGCTGGCTGCCGGTCGCCGCACGCCACGGCGCGATGAGCGGACGCTTCGAGCCGCGCCCAAGCGGCGCGCACGACAATGACCGCGTGCAGGCCTTGATCTTCGACGCGACCGGCATCGGGGACAGCAGCGAGCTTCACGCGCCGTATGCCTTCTTCCACGACGCGCTGCGCTCGCTTGCGAAAAGCGGACGCATCGTCGTGCTGGGGCGGCCGCCCGGGACCTGCGCGAACGTCGCCGCCGCCACCGCGCAACATGCGCTGGAAGGCCTGGTGCGCTCGCTCGGCAAGGAGGCGCGCAACGGCATCACGTCGAACCTGCTGCGCGTGGCCGAAGGTGCGGACCTCGAAGCCGCGCTGCGCTTCTTTCTCTCGCCGCGCTCTGCTTATGTGTCGGGGCAAGTGGTCACGCTCGAGACATCGTCCAACCCTTCCGTCGCACCTGTCGACTGGAGCCAACCGCTTGCGGGCCGGCGCGCGCTGGTGACGGGCGCGGCGCGCGGCATCGGCGCGGCGATCGCCGCGGTGCTGGCCGGACATGGCGCGATCGTCACCGGGCTCGATGTCGAGGCCGCCCGCGACGCGCTCGACCAGACCATGCTGTCGATCGAGGACGCATCGCCCTCGGGCGGCGCCCATGCGGCGCTCATGGCGGACATCGCCGCGCCCGAAGCGCCCGCGGCCATCGCCGCCGCGCTGCGAGCCGCGGGCGGCATCGACATCGTCGTGCACAACGCGGGCATCACGCGCGACAAGACCATTGCGCGCATGAGCGCGGAACTGTGGGACAGCGTGATCGACATCAACCTGCTGGCGCAGGCGCGCATCGACGAGGCGCTGCTCGCCGGGAACGTCCTGCAGCATGGCGGACGCATCGTCGCGGTGTCGTCGATCAGCGGCATCGCGGGCAATCGCGGCCAGACCAACTACGCGACCTCGAAAGCCGGCGTGATCGGCCGCGTGCATGCGCTGGCGCCGCACCTTCGCGCGCGCGGCATCACGATCAACGCCGTGGCGCCGGGCTTCATCGAAACGCACATGACCGCGCGCATGCCGTTCGGCGTGCGCGAGGCGGGCCGGCGGCTCAACTCGATGGGCCAAGGCGGCCTGCCCGTCGATGTCGCCGAGACCGTCGCCTGGCTCGCGAGCCCGGGCAGCGCGGGCACCACGGGCAACGTGGTCCGCGTGTGCGGCCAGAGCCTGATCGGCGCGTGAGGAGCCCGCCCGCCATGCACGCACCAACCCTGCCGCGCGCCCGCACCGTCGTCGTCGAGAGCTTGCCGCCGCCCGCCCGGCTCTACGGCCGCGCGCTGCCGGGATTGTTCCGGCGCGGCCACGCGCCGCAACTGCCCGCCATCCGGCTGGTGCGGCCCGACGTCAAGCTCGACCCCGAGGCCATCGGCCGTTATGCGCGCGTCTGCGGCTTCATTCCCGAGCAGGGCGTGCCGCTCACCTTTCCGCACGTGCTGGCGTTTCCGCTGCATCTGATGATGCTGACCGATCCGTCGTTTCCGTGGTCCGCGCTCGGCGTCGTGCATCTCTCGAATCGCGTGCACCTGCGCCGTCCGCTGATGGCGGGACAGGCGCTGCGCATCGAAGTCGAATGCGGGCCGCTGATGCCGCATCAGAAAGGTCAGGCCTTCACGCTGCACACACGCATTTTCCGGCGCGGCGAAGCTGTCTGGGATGGCGACAGCGTCTACCTGAAGCGCGGCGTGCGCAGCGCGAGCGCCCCTGATGCGCCGGATGCGGTCGCGGCAGTCGCCCGCCCGCTGCTTGCACGCGAGGCGCGCTGGCAACTGCCGCCGCAACTGGGCCGCGACTACGCGAAAGCATCCGGCGACTTCAATCCGATCCATCTGCACATGCTGACGGCGAAGGCGTTCGGCTTTCCGCGCGCGATCGCGCACGGCATGTGGACGCTGGCGCGCACGCTCGCGGCGTTGCATCCGGTCAAGGCGCTGGCGGCCGGCCACGCGCACGGCGATTTCAAGACGCCGCTGTACCTGCCCGGCGAAGCGACGCTGTGGAGCGCGGCGCCCTCGTCCGTCGCACGCGATTTCGAAGTGCGCGATATCGCAGGCGACGTTCCGCACCTGCGCGGCCACTTCGAATGGGAGCTGCCATGAATGCCGTGCGCCGTGTCGCGATCATCGGCAGCAACCGGATTCCGTTTGCGCGCGCGAACACGGCATATGCGAACGCGTCGAATCAGGACATGCTGAGCTTCGCGCTGCAAGGGCTCGTCGATCGCTTCGACCTGCACGGCATGCGCGCAGGCGAAGTAGCCGCGGGTGCCGTCGTCAAGCATTCGCGCGACTTCAACCTGACGCGCGAGGCAGCGCTCTCGACCACGCTCGCGCGGGAAACGCCCGCCTACGACGTGCAGCAGGCCTGCGGCACCGGCCTCGAAACGGCGATCCTGGTCGCCAACAAGATCGCCCTCGGGCAGATCGAGATGGGCATCGCGGGCGGTGTCGATACGGCCTCCGACGCGCCCATCGCCGTGAACGAACGGATGCGGCGGATCCTGCTCGAAGCGCATCGCGGGCGTTCGGCGGCACAGCGCGTCGGCGCACTCGCGAAGCTTCGGCCCGGCATGTTCTTCAAGCCGCAATTGCCGCGCAACGCGGAGCCGCGCACCGGACTCTCGATGGGCGAGCACTGCGAGCTGATGGCCAAGCGCTGGAAGATTTCGCGTGAGGCCCAGGACGCGCTCGCACTGGAAAGCCACATGAAGCTGGCCGCTGCCTATGCGCACGGATTCTTCAACGACCTGATGACGCCCTACAAGGGACTCACGCAGGACAACACGCTGCGGCCCGACCTGTCGTCCGACCGGCTCGCGCAACTGAAGCCTGTCTTCGACCGCGACGCCGGCACGCTCACCGCGGGCAATTCGACGCCGCTCACCGACGGCGCCTCGGCGGTGCTGCTCGCGTCCGAGCAGTGGGCCGCGGAGCGCGGGCTGCCGGTGCAGGCGTTCCTGAGCTTTTCGGCGACGGCGGCCGTCGATTTCTTCGACCAGCGCGAAGGCCTGCTGATGGCGCCCGCCTACGCAGTGCCGACGATGCTGGCGCGCGCCGGCCTCACGCTGCAGGACTTCGACTTCTACGAGATTCACGAAGCCTTCGCCGCGCAAGTGCTGTCTACGCTCGCCGCATGGGAAGACGACGAATACTGCCGCACCGCGCTGGGCCTGGACGGCCCGCTAAGCGCGCTTCCGCGCGAGCGTCTCAACGTGAACGGCGGCTCGCTTGCGACCGGCCATCCATTCGCGGCGACGGGCGGACGCATCGTGGGCACGCTCGCGAAGATGCTGGCCCACGCGCCGCCGCGTGCCGATGGCCAGCCGCTGCGCGGCCTGATCTCGATTTGCGCGGCGGGCGGCCAGGGCATCGTGGCGATACTGGAGCGTTGAGCGGCACGCAGCAGAAGCACCAGCAGCAGTAAAAATAAAAGGCGCGGCGGGTCAGGCGCGCCAACGGAGACACGCATGAGCCCGGGACACGCAGGGCCGCGCGCGGCGTTCGAGCCGCACGCGACGGACGGCATCTGGTACGCGTCGTATCCGCCGGACGTGGCGCGCGAGATCGATCCCGAACGCTATCGCTCGCTCGCGCATTTCTTCGACGACTGCGTCGCGCGCTTTCGCGATCACATCGCCTTCGTGAGCCTCGGCTCCGAGATGAGCTTCGCGACCCTCGGCGCGCACGCGCATTCGTTCGCGTCGTATCTGCAAGGCATCGGCGTGAAGCCCGGCGATCGCGTCGCGCTGATGATGCCCAATACCCTCGCCTATCCCGTCACGCTCTTCGGCACGCTGCTCGCGGGCGCAATCGTCGTCAACGTCAATCCGCTCTATACCGTGCGCGAGCTCGGTCATCAACTGAAGGACAGCGGCGCGCAAACGGTCGTCGTGTTCGAGAACTTCGCGAAGACCGTGCAGGACGCGCAGCCGGGGACGCGCGTGCGCAATGTCGTCGTGACCGGCATCGGCGATCTGCTCGGCGGCGGCCTCAATCTCAAGGGCCGCGTGCTCGATCTCATCCTCCGGCATGTCAGGAAACAGGTGCCCGCCTACGTCCTGCCCGATGCCGTGCGCCTGCCGCAGGCGCTCGCGCGCGGCACGCGGCGCCGCTTCGAACCCGTGCGCGTGGGTCTCGGCGACATCGCGTTCATCCAGTACACGGGCGGCACCACCGGCACCGCGAAGGGCGCGATGCTCACGCATCGCAACGTGATCGCCAACCTGCTGCAGGCACTCGGCTGGGCGCGCAGCCGGCTCGTCGACGGGCGCGAGATCGTCGTCACGCCCTTGCCGCTCTATCACATCTATTCGCTGACGGTGAACGCGCTGACCTTCCTCGCAATCGGCGCGCGCAACGTGCTGATCGTCAATCCGCGCGACCTGCATGCGCTGATGCGCGCGCTGCGGCACGAAGACTTCACGGCCATTACCGCGCTCAATACGCTCTACAGCGCGCTGCTCGACAACGACGAGTTTCGCCGCCGTGACTTCTCCTCGCTCAAGCTCGCGATGGCCGGCGGCATGGCGACGCAGCGCACCGTAGCCACGCGCTTCAAGGAACTGACGGGACAGACGCTCATCGAAGGCTATGGCCTGACCGAATGCGCGCCGCTCGTCTGCGCCACGCCGCTCGATGCGCACGGCAGTCATGCATTCGACGGCACCATCGGGCTGCCGGTGGCCTCCACGCTCGTGCGTCTGCGCCGCGAGGACGGCATGTGGGCGGCAGTCGATGAAGCGGGTGAACTCTGCGTGCACGGCCCGCAGGTGATGAAAGGCTACTGGAACCGGCCGGAAGACACCGCGAAAGTCATCGACGCCGACGGCTGGCTCGCCACCGGCGATATCGGCGTGATGGATGCGCGCGGCTTCATCCGTCTCATCGACCGCAAGAAGGACATGATGATCGTGTCGGGCTTCAACGTGTATCCGAACGAGATCGAGGACGTGCTCGCCGCGCATCCGAAGGTGCGCGCGGTGGCGGCGGTCGGCGTGCCGGACCCGGTGACCGGCGAACGCGTGAAGGTGTTCGTCGTGAAGCGCGATGCATCGCTGACGATGGAAGAACTGGTGAAGTTCGCCCGTTTACACCTGACCGGCTACAAGGTGCCCGCCTTCGTCGAGTTCCGCGACGCGCTGCCGCAGACGACCATCGGCAAGGTGTTGCGGCGCGAATTGCGCGAAAGCAACGCACCGACGAACCCGCCGGACTGATCATCGGAGAGAACCTGATGCCGCACACGCGACGCCGTGGCGCTTCGACCTTGCGAAACGCCTGCGCCGCGCTTCAGGCGTGTGCGATTTTCGCGGGCGCAACCGTGCCCTCGCTTGCCTATGCCCAACTGCCTGAGGCGCCGCCAGTTGCGTCCGCCGCGCTGCCCGCGAATCTCGACGCAGCCGCGCAAGCACAGTGGCTCGCGCAGGCGGCATCGACCGGCGCACTCGCGAGGCTCGACGATGCCCAGCTCGTCGCGTTGTTCCGCGCGCTCGATCCGGGCGCGCTGCCGCGCTATCTGGAGCAAGGCTTGAGCGCCTTCGCGTCCTACGAGTTCACGATGGTGCGGCGCGAGCGCATCAAGGGCGTGTGGCCGAAGCGCGCCGATCACATGCTCGTGCGGGTGACGCGCGAACCGTTGCGCATCTATGCGCGCTGGCTGCCCGACGGCGCGCACGCGGGCCAGGAAATCATCTATGACGACTCGAAACGTCCCGACCAGCTCTACGGCCATCTGGGCGGCTTCCTGGGCGTGCTGCCGATCTGGACTTCGGTGAACGGCGCGCTCGCGCGTTCGCAGTCGAACCATTCGATCCGCGAACTGGGCGTCGAGGCGATCACCCGGCGTTTCATCGACGAGGGACAGCGCTTTGCGGAAGCGGGCATCACGCAGCCGGCGGATATCGAAGTGAAGACCGTGCGCGGCGTGCGCGTGGTGGCGCTCACCTACGAAACGCCGACCGGTCAGCCGGCGTTCTATGCGAAAAAGGAAGTGCTCGGCCTCGATCTCGAGCGCCCGTTCTTCCGCTCGCTCGAATCCTTCGACAACGACGGCGAAATTTTTGAAAGCGTGGTGTTCGAGCGCGTCGAGCCCATGACGTTCGACGACCTCACGTTCGACCCGAAAAACCCCGACTATCGCTTCTGAGCGCGACGCTTGCGAGGCGGCGCAATGTTCGCGCGAGACGTGACATTCACTGTAACAACTGCGGCGGTCATGGAGCGCGATTTTTAAGTCTCGCCTAAGTGTCGGCCGATAACCTGCGCGCATTCCATCGACATCAAAGCACGCGCTACACCCCGGTATCGCCAGGGCCAAGGCGCCGCACATCGTCATGCACACTTGAGGAAATACAATGAACTTCGTCCGTCCGGCTTCGGCTCCCGTGCGAGCCATCAAGCGGCTCCTCAGCCATCACGAAATCGCCACGCTGCTCCTGCTGCTGCACGCGCCCATCGATGTCATGGCGGCCACGCCCGATGTCGCCTCGCTGCAGGAATACGGCTATGTCGAGATCGTGTCGCCGGACGCGAGCGGTCCCAAGGTGCGCCTGACCGAAAACGGCAACGCTGTCCTGCGCGGCCTGGGCGTCAAGTAAGCCCGTTGTATCAGGGACGCGAAGACCCCGTCATTCGAACTCTGCAATAATCGGTCGATCCCTTTCACCATCGACCAGGAGTGATTCGCGATGTCCGCCTCTTCGCCCATCTTGCAACGCGTGCTCATCACCAACGACGACGGCATCGACGCCCCCGGACTGGCCGTCCTCGAGGCCGTGGCGTCCGAACTCGGGCACGAGGTCTGGGTGGTCGCGCCGGAGCACGACCAGAGCGGCACCTCGCATTCCATCAGCCTGCATTCGCCGCTGCGCGTGTCGCGCCGGAGCGAGCGGCGCTTCGGCGTGCAGGGCACGCCCGGCGACTGTGTCGTGATGGCCGCGCGCCACCTCATGAAGGACGCGCCGCCCACGCTCGTGCTGTCCGGCATCAATCGCGGCGCGAACCTCGGTGTGGAGACGATGTTCTCGGGCACCGTGGGCGCCGCGATGACGGGCTTGCTGCTCGGCTTGCCTTCCATTGCGCTCAGCCAGACCTTTCGCGATCGCGACAACGTCCGCTGGGACACGGCGCGCATGCTCGCGCCCGGCGTGATCCGGCAGTTGCTGGCGATCTCGCACGACGCGCCCACCTGCCTGAACGTCAACTTCCCCGACTGCGATGCCTCCGCCGCCGGACCGCTCACGGTCACGCGCCAGGGCGTGGGTCTGGTCGAGGGCATCGACGTGGTCGCCGAGGTGGATCCGCGTGGCATCGACTATCACTGGCTGCGCTTCCAGCGCGGCCCGCGTCCGAATTCGCCCGACAGCGAGACCGCGGTAGTGGGTTCCGGGCGTGTCGCGGTGACGCCGCTGCACTTCGATCGCACTGACGAGCGCACCTTCGCCACGCTTCAGGCGGGACTGGCGTGCAAGGGCTAAGGCGCACCCGCGCGAGGGCGACTAGAAGCTTCCCTCTCGAATCCGCGAGTCGCTTTCCCGTATGCTGAGCCGGTCCGGCGGCGGCATGCGCGTGCCCGGCCGGCCACAATCAAAATCAGAACAAGGAGGCAACATGAGCCGTTTCATCAGTCCGCGCGGCGTGCGTCCCCTGCTCGGCATGCTGTGCGCGATGCTGGCCGCCAGCGCGTTTGCGCAGAACGCCACGCCGGTCGGCACCTGGCAAACCATCGACGATCAAAGCGGCAAGCCGAAGGCGATCATCCAGATTGTCGACGAAGGCAACGGCCAGCTGTCCGGCAAGGTAGTGCGCGGCATCGGCGAATTCGATCAACCGGACAAGCGCTGCACCGCCTGCACCGACGAGCGCCGCGATCAGCTGATCAAGGGCATGACGATCATCACGGGCATGCGTCAGGACGGCGACACGTGGGACGGCGGCCATATCCTCGATCCCGAGAACGGCAAGCTGTACAAGTGCAAGATGAAGCTCGACGACAACGGCCAGAAACTGGTGGTGCGCGGGTTCATCGGCGTGTCGCTGCTGGGTCGTTCACAGACCTGGCTGCGGCAGCAGTAAAGCCGACGGGCGGCGGGCTCAAGCCGCCTGCCGTTCCGCCACTTCGGCCTGCACCTCTTCGAGCACACACGAAGCCGTGTGTTCGAATTCCGCGGGCACGCGCATGCGCGACATCATCAGCGTGTACAGCGACTCACCCGATGGCCCGAACAACTGCGTCATCACGCGCAACAGCACACCTGATTCATACCAGGCCTTGAAACGCCGATGACACGTCTGATACGACGGGTACTTGCGCGGCAACGTGGACCACGACGCGCCGCTGTACATCACCCACAACACGCCATTGAGCACCGCGCGCGTATTGGCGAGCGGCCGGCCACGCAACTCCGAGCGCGGCCGTAGTTCGGGGAGCAGCGGCGCCACCATCTGCCATTCATCGTCGGACATATCGCGGTAGGGCTTCACGTTCATCTCTCCAATCGCTGACTGATAACCGGGATCGACAATACCGAGTCCCTGCCAGCCCGCACATCAGAGTGATCCGAATCTTGAAAATGCCCTCTAGCCTTACGCCGTTTGGACGGTCGTCCTTCGCCTGTTCTCTTATTAATTGAATGTAATATCCGCGACCCGGCGTGGCGCTTCGAGGTATTCCTTCGACTGCATTTCGACGATCCGCGAAACAGTGCGCGTGAATTCGTTCGCCATCGGTCCTTCGACGTAAAGCTCCTCCGCAGGCACCGCGGCGGACATCAGCAGCTTGACCTTGTGGTCATAGAACACGTCGATGAGCCAGGTGAAGCGGCGCGCTTCCGAGGCCATGCGCGGACTCATTTGCGGAACGTCGGACAGGATCACCGCGTGGAACCGGTTCGCCAGTTCGAGGTAGTCGTTCTGCGAGCGCGGACCGCCGCACAGCGTCGCGAAGTCGAACCAGACGACACCATCCGCGCGACGCAGCGCCTTGATCTCGCGCTTCTCGATGTGCAGGATCGGACTTTCGTCGGGCACCGCCGCGAGCTTCGCGAAGTCGGCGCGCAGCGCCTCGCTCGCCGCCGCGCCGAGCGGCGTGTGATACGCCTTCACCTGCGACAGCGTGCGCTTGCGGTAGTCGGTGCCGGCATCGACGTTGAGCACGTCGAGATGCTCCTTGAGCAACTCGATGGCCGGCAGCAGGCGGTCGCGATGCAGCCCTTCCGGGTACAGGGTGTCCGGCTCGTAGTTGGACGTCATCACGAACTGCACGCCCGCCTTGAAGAGGCGGTCCAGCAGGCGATAAAGGATCATCGCGTCGGCGATGTCGGACACGTGGAACTCGTCGAAGCAGATCAGCCGATAGCGCTTCGCAATGCGTTTCGCGACTTCGTCGAGCGGATCGGCCTGGCCTTTCAGCTCTTCCAGCTGGCGATGCACCTCGCGCATGAACTCGTGAAAATGCAGGCGCGTCTTGCGCTGCACCGGCACGACCGCATAGAAGCTGTCCATCAGGAAGCTCTTGCCGCGCCCGACGCCACCCCACAGATACGCGCCGCGCGGCAACTCCGGGCGCACCAGGAACTTCTTCAGCGCGTTCGAGCGGCGCGCCTTGTAGGCGACCCATTCGTCATAGCAGCGTTGCAGGCGCGCGACCGCCGCGAGCTGGGCCTCGTCCGATTGATAACCCCGCGTGCGCAGTTCGTTTTCGTAGTATTCGGTGACGTTCATGATGCCGCGTCTGTGCGTCGATGACGTTGAAAATGACGAAGGCGAGCGGTTTGATCCGCTCGCCTTCGTTGCGATGCCTTGCGTATTGCCCGAAGCCGAGCTGCTTACATGTTCAGCGCGCGCTTGTCGACGGCGAGCGCCGCTTCACGCATCACTTCCGACAGCGACGGATGCGGATGGCAGATCCGGCCGATGTCTTCCGAGGCTGCCTTGAACTCCATCGCCACGACCGCTTCCGCGATCAGGTCCGACGCGTCCGCCGCAATCACGTGCACGCCGAGGATCTCGTCGGTCTTCGCGTCCGCGATCATCTTGACGAAGCCTTCCGCACGGCCAATACCCAGCGCGCGGCCGTTGGCCATCATCGGGAACTGGCCGGTCTTGATCTCGCGGCCTTCGGCCTTGAGCTGCTGTTCCGTCTTGCCGACCCACGCAATTTCCGGTTCCGTGTAGATGACCCACGGCACGCAGTTGTAGTCGATATGCGGCTTCTGACCGTCGATGATCTCCGCCACCGCCACGCCTTCGTCTTCCGCCTTGTGCGCGAGCATCGGGCCGCGCACCACGTCGCCGATCGCGTAGACGCCCGGCACGCTGGTCGCGCAGTGATCGTCCACGTCGATGAAGCCGCGCTCGTTGGCCTTCAGGCCGATGGCTTCCAGACCGAGGTTGTCGGTATTCGGCACGCGGCCGATCGACACGATCAGGCGATCCGCTTCCAGCTCTTTCGCATTGCCCGCGTTGTCCGTGTAGGCGATCGACACGCCCGCGTCCGACGTCTTCACTTCGCCGATCTTCACGCCGAGGTGAATGTCCAGACCCTGCTTCTTGAACTGCTTGGCGGCTTCCTTCGCCAGCGCTTCGTCTGCTGCGCCAAGGAATTGCGGCAGTGCTTCGAGCACCGTCACGTCCGCGCCCAGGCGGCGCCACACCGAACCGAGTTCCAGACCGATCACGCCCGCGCCGATCACGGCGAGCTTCTTCGGCACGGCGTCGAACGACAGCGCGCCTTCGTTGTCGGCGACGATCTTGTTGTCGACCGGAATGTTCGGCAGATGACGCGCCTTCGAACCCGTCGCGATGATCACGTTCTTTGCCGTGACGACTTCCGTCTCGCCTTCGCCCGACACTTCGATCTGCACGCCGGCGTCGTTCTTGCCGGTGAACTTGCCATGGCCCTTGAGCCAGGTGATCTTGTTCTTGCGGAACAGGAATTCGATGCCCTTGGTCATCTTCTCGACGATGCCGTCCTTGCGGGCGAGCATCTTCGAAACATCGAGCTTCACGTCCGACACGGTGATGCCGTGATCGGCCAGATGCTTCGACGTGTTTTCGAACTCCTCCGACGACGCCAGCAGCGCCTTCGACGGAATGCAGCCCACGTTGAGGCAGGTGCCACCGAGCTTCAATGCGCCCGCCGGGTTCTTCCACTTCTCGATACACGCAACCGTCTTGCCGAGTTGCGCTGCGCGAATCGCCGCGATATAGCCGCCCGGGCCCGCGCCGATCACGACGACATCAAATTCCTTGGACATGACTTTCCTTGATCGTGACTCCGCTCTTGCGGAGACGCCTTTCCGAAGGCGCGCGCGAGCCTATCGCGCGCGCCCGAAGGCACTGGGTTCTTACAGGTCCAGCAGCAGACGGGCCGGATCTTCCAGCGCGTCCTTCATCGCGACCAGCGACAGCACGGCTTCGCGGCCGTCGATGATGCGGTGGTCGTACGACATGGCGAGATAGTTCATCGGACGGATGACGATCTGGCCGTTCTCCACGACCGCGCGTTCCTTCGTCGCGTGCACGCCGAGAATGGCCGACTGCGGCGGGTTGATGATCGGTGTCGAGAGCATGGAGCCGAACACGCCGCCGTTCGAGATGGAGAACGTGCCGCCCGTCATTTCCTCGATGGACAGCTTGCCGTCCTTGGCCTTCTGGCCGAATTCGGCGATCTTCTTCTCGATGTCGGCGAGGCTCATCTGGTCTGCATTGCGCAGGATGGGCACCACGAGGCCGCGCGGCGAACCGACCGCGATACCGATGTCGAAGTAGCCGTGATAGACGATGTCGTTACCGTCGATCGACGCGTTCACGAGCGGGAACTTCTTCAGCGCGTGCACGGCAGCCTTCACGAAGAACGACATGAAGCCGAGCTTCACGCCGTGTTCCTTTTCGAAGCGGTCCTTGTACTTGTTGCGCAGCTCCATGACCGGCGCCATGTTGACTTCGTTGAACGTCGTCAGGATGGCGTTGGTCTGCTGCGACTCGAGCAGACGCTCGGCGATACGCGCGCGCAGACGCGACATCGGCACGCGTTGTTCCGGACGGTCCTTGAGCCACTGGTCGGCCGAACCGGGTGCGCTGACTTGCGGCAGAGCCGGCTTCGCGGCCTTTGCAGGCGCCGCAGCGGGAGCCGGAGCGGCAGCCTTCGCAGCGGGTGCGCCCGCTTGTGCGGCGAGTGCGTCGCCCTTCGTGATGCGGCCGTCGCGGCCCGAGCCCGACACCTGATCCGCCGACACGCCCTTCTCGGCCAGGATCTTGGTCGCAGCCGGCGATGCGGCGCCGCCCGTCGATGCGCCGGCGGCAGCAGCCGGAGCCGATGCCGTGGCGGCAGCCGGTTCGGCTTGCGGCGCGGGCTTCACTTCGGCGTCGCCGGCAGCGGCGGCGGCGGGTGCTTCGCCGGCCTTCGCTTCGGTGTCGATCTTCGCGATGATTTCGTCGGCGGTGACGATGTCGCCGTCATGCTTGATCACTTGCGCGAGCACGCCGGCCGACGGCGCGGGCACTTCGAGCACGACCTTGTCGGTCTCGATTTCGATGAGGATTTCGTCCTGGGCGACAGCCTCGCCCGGCTTCTTCTTCCACTGCAGCATGGTGGCTTCCGAGACCGACTCGGAAAGCTGGGGAACCTTGACTTCTACGATAGCCATTTCTGTATTGTCCTGATGCGTGTTCGTGTGTGTTCGAGCGAAGAACCGGCGAGCGTGCGCTCAGCCGGTTCCTTCAAGCGATGCTTACTTCGCGATGACCTGCGCGCCCTTCAGGCGGCCGAACGCGCCTTCCACGAGCGCCTTCTGCTGCTCGTAGTGCTTCGCGTAGTAGCCGACCGCGGGCGAGGCCGAAGCCGGACGGCCGCTGTAGGCGAGCTTCATGCCTTCGCGCATGCCTTCGCGCAGATGGTGCTCGATGTAGAACCAGGCGCCCTGGTTCTGCGGCTCGTCCTGCACCCACACGACTTCCGTCGCGTTCTCGTACTTCTTGAGTTCCGCGTCGAACTGCTTGTGCGCGAACGGATACAGCTGTTCGATCCGGACGATCGCGACGTCGTTCGCCTTCGCTTCACGGCGATGCGCGACGATGTCGTAATACACGCGGCCCGAGCAGCAGACCACGCGCTTGACCTTCTTCGGCTCGATGCTCTCGTCCACTTCGCCGATGACCGGCTGGAACGAACCCTTCGCCAGTTCCGACAGGTCCGACACCGCTTCCTTGTGACGCAGCAGCGACTTCGGCGTGGCGATGATCAGCGGCTTGCGGAACAGGCGGATCATCTGACGGCGCAGCAAGTGGAAGATCTGTGCCGGCGTCGTGGGCTGGACCACTTGCATGTTGTGGTCCGCGCACAGTTGCAGGAAGCGCTCGATACGCGCCGACGAGTGCTCCGGACCCTGGCCTTCATAGCCGTGCGGCAGCAGCATCGTGAGGCCCGAGACACGGCCCCACTTCACTTCGCCCGACGAGATGAACTGGTCGATCACGACCTGCGCGCCGTTCACGAAGTCGCCGAACTGCGCTTCCCACGCGACGAACGTGTTCGGCTCGGCGGTCGAATAGCCATACTCGAAGCCGAGCACGGCTTCTTCGGACAGCACGGAGTCGATCACCGTGAACTTGGCCTGGCCTTCCGCGATGTTCTGCAGCGGAATGTACGTGCCGTCGTTCCAGCGCTCGCGGTTCTGGTCGTGCAGCACCGCGTGACGGTGCGTGAAGGTGCCGCGGCCCGAGTCCTGGCCGGTCAGACGCACGGCGTAACCCGATGCCACCAGCGACGCGAACGCGAGATGCTCGCCCATGCCCCAGTCGAGCTTGGCTTCGCCGAGCCCCATGGCACGGCGGTCGTTGATGACACGCTCGACCAGCGGGTGAACCTTGAAGTTTTCCGGAATCGTCGTGATGCGCTCGGCCAGACGCTTGAGTTCAGCGAGCGGCACGGCGGTGTCGGCCGCGTCGGTCCACTTGCGGTTCAGGAACGGCACCCAGTCCACCGCGTACTTGCTCTTGTAGTTCGAGAGCACCGGATCCACCGTGTGATGGCCTTCGTCCATCGCCTGGCGGTATTCCTTGACGAAGTTGTCCGCGTCCGCTGCCGTGATGACGCCTTGCTGCACCAGCTTCTCGGCGTAGACCGCGCGCGTGCCCGGATGCTTCGCGATGGTCTTGTACATCAGCGGCTGCGTGACCGCCGGCGTGTCCTGCTCGTTGTGACCCAGCTTGCGGAAGCAGATGATGTCGACGACCACGTCCTTGTGGAACTTCATGCGGAAGTCGATGGCCAGCTGCGTAGCCAGCACGACCGCTTCCGGGTCGTCGCCGTTCACGTGCAGCACCGGCGCTTCGATCATCTTGACCACGTCCGAGCAATACAGCGTGGAGCGCGCATCGCGCGGGTCCGACGTCGTGAAGCCGATCTGGTTGTTGATGACGATATGCAGCGTGCCGTGCGTGCCATAGCCGCGCGTCTGCGCGAGGTTCAGCGTTTCCATCACGACGCCCTGGCCGGCGAATGCGGCGTCGCCGTGCACTTGCACCGGCAGCACCTGCAGGCCTTCGTCGTCGCCGCGGCGGTCCATACGGGCCTTCGCCGAACCTTCGACCACCGGGTTCACGATTTCCAGGTGCGACGGGTTGAATGCGAGCGACAGGTGGACCGGGCCGCCTTCGGTGGAGACGTCCGACGAGAAGCCCTTGTGGTACTTCACGTCGCCGGCCGGCAAGTCATCGACGTGCTTGCCTTCGAATTCGGCGAACAGGTCCGCCGGCATCTTGCCGAGCGTGTTGACCAGCACGTTCAGACGGCCGCGGTGAGCCATGGCGATGACGATTTCCTGCACGCCGCTCTTGCCGCCGTGACGCACGACTTCGTCCATCGACGCGATGAAGCTCTCGCCGCCTTCCAGCGAGAAGCGCTTCTGGCCAACGTACTTGGTGTGCAGGAAGCGCTCGAGGCCTTCGGCGGCCGTCAGGCGGTTCAGGATGTGCTTCTTCTTGTCGTTCGAGAAGTTGGGCGTGGAGCGGATGGATTCCAGCTTTTCCTTCCACCAGCGCTTCTGTTCCGGGTCGCTGATGTACATGTACTCGGCGCCGATCGTGCCGCAGTACGTGTCGCGCAACGCCTTGACGATGTCGCGCAGCGAAGCCTGCTCGAAACCGAAGTACAGGTTGGTCGCGTTGAACACCTGGTCCATGTCGGCTTCGGTGAAGTCGTAGAAACCGGGTTCGAGTTCGGGAATGGCGGGACGCTCGCGGCGCTTGAGCGGGTCGAGATTGGCCCACTGAGAACCGAGGAAGCGATAGGCGCCGATCAGCGACTGGACGTAGACCTGCTTGCGCGCAGTGGTGAGGTCGCCGGTGCTGGCGCTTTCGCGCGGCAGGAAGGCATTGGCCTTCGCGCGCTGGGCGAAGGATTCGACGATGGGGCCGTGAGCCACGTCGTTGTGCGCCGTGCCGTCGGAGGCGGGCACGTTCTGCAACGCGTCGAAATAGGCGCGCCAGGTCTCGGGCACTGACGCAGGATTATCGAGATATTGCTCGTACAACTCTTCGACGTACGGAGCATTACCGCCGAACAGATAAGAGTTCGACTGGAATTGCTTCATCATTTTACGCTCACCTTTCTTCGAGTTTCTCGAGGAAGTGCGGGTTACAAAACCTTCCGCGCCACGGCCTGACCGTTTAGCGGATTGCGCGAATCAAGTCTGCTTGGAAGGACCTAATAGCACTAGCTAATCTGAGAAGCATAGCACAGAACACCATTGCTCTGAAGTTCAGGAAGCCCGCAAACGCTTGTCCCATGCCGACGACCGGGATTGCAAGCGGCACTTTGCCGTCGCGCGCCGCGGGTTTCGACGCACGCTGAAGCGCGCGGCGCGGTATCCGATTGACACCGCGACCGACCTCACGCTTTGCACACTGCATTACCCGAGCGAACTACGTCGCGACGGGTCGGAACGCGGCAAGGATCGGACATTCCGAACCGTGGCGCTTTCGGATCGCAACCCAACGCACGCAATGTGCTTCAGGAGTGAATATGCTATCCAGCTTCAATTTTTCAAACGCTTCGTCCCAGTCTTATCAGGGCATGTCGGGCGCGCCTCTCGCGCCGCGGGTCGTCACCACCCGATCGGGTACCACGCAGTCGTCTTCCGACACCGGCAGCAACTACTCGACCTCGTCCTCCTCGTCGGTCAGCGCGCCGCCGACTCCTTATCCATTGACGCCGACCGCTTTCTACGGCTCGGACTCCAACACGGACGAGTTCTCGTCGATGATGAACGACCCGAATGTGGTGGCCCAGATGCGGGACGCAGCGGTGGACCGGGCGGGGCAGATTCTCGCGGCACAGGGTGCGCAGCAGGTCGCACCGCAGATCGTGCAGCCGCAGATTGTTCAACCGCAGATCGTTCAACCGCAGATCGTCCAGCCGCAGGACACGCAGGCTCAGGCTCCCGCCGAGCAGCAAACCCAGGGACCGCTGACGGCAGCGCTCCATGATGTGGCGAACTTCGGACAACACGTCCTGCAAACTGCTCTTCAGCCCCTTGCCGGTCTTGCTGATCTGGTGAAATAACCCGCCGTGCGATAGCTCAGGCAAGAAGCGATTGCCCAGGCTTCGCGCCTGAGACAAAAAAACCCGGCGGTGCATGACGCACCGCCGGGTTTTTCATGACTCGCTACGCGCCGCAAACCGCGACGCGCGTCCTGTTACTCAGCGTTGGCTTCGCGGCTGGCGCGGCGACGCTCGTGTTCCTTCAAGTGACGCTTGCGCAGACGGATGTTCTGCGGCGTCACTTCGACCAGCTCGTCATCGTCGATGAATTCGACCGCGTACTCCAGCGACATCGAGATGGGCGGCACGAGGCGCACGGCTTCGTCGGTGCCCGAGGCGCGCACGTTGGTCAGCTGCTTGCCCTTGATCGGGTTCACGACGAGGTCGTTGTCGCGGCTGTGGATGCCGATGATCATGCCTTCATACAGCGCATCGCCCGGCGACACGAACATGCGGCCGCGATCCTGCAGCTTCCACAGTGCATAGGCGACAGCCGCGCCGTCGTCCTGCGAGATCAGCACGCCGTTGCGGCGCTCGCCCACCGAGCCTTCCTTCACGGGCGCATACGAATCGAACGTGTGGCTCATCAGGCCCGTGCCGCGCGTGAGCGTCAGGAACTCGCTCTGGAAGCCGATCAGGCCGCGCGCCGAAATCTTGTACTCGAGACGCGTGCGGCCGCGGCCGTCCGACGTCATGTCGAGCATTTCGCCCTTGCGACGGCCCAGCTCTTCCATCACGCCGCCCTGATGCTGGTCTTCGATATCCACCGTCAGGTTTTCATACGGCTCGCACTTCACGCCGTCGATCTCCTGCAGCACCACGCGCGGACGCGACACCGCGAGCTCATAGCCTTCACGGCGCATGTTCTCGACCAGAATGGTCAAGTGCAGTTCGCCGCGGCCCGACACTTCGAACGTGGTTTCGTCGCCGGTGTCCTTCACGCGCAGCGCGACGTTGTGATTCAGTTCCTTCGTCAGACGGTCGCGAATCTGGCGGCTCGTCACGAACTTGCCTTCCTTGCCCGCGAGCGGCGACGAGTTCACGAGGAAGTTCATCGTCAGCGTGGGTTCGTCGACGGTGATCATCGGCAGCGCGTCGGGCTGTTCCGGCGAGCAGATGGTCACGCCAATGCCGATTTCCTCGATGCCGTTGATCAGCACGATGTCGCCGGCCTGCGCTTCCTCGACCTGCACGCGCTCGAGGCCGTGGAACGACAGCACCTGGTTGATCTTGCGGTTGAGGATCGCGCCGTCCGGACCCGAACGCACTGCTACCTGCATGCCGGGGCGGATGCGGCCGCGCGCCACGCGGCCCACGCCGATGCGGCCCACATACGAGTTGTAGTCAAGCGAGGTGATCTGGAGTTGCAGCGGGCCGTCCGGATCGGCCGGACGGACGGGAACGTGCTGAAGAATGGCTTCGAACAGCGGGCGCATCGTGCCTTCGCGCACTTCCGGATCCAGGCCGGCGTAGCCGTTCAGGCCCGACGCGTAGACGACCGGGAAGTCGAGCTGTTCTTCGGTGGCGCCAAGCTTGTCGAACAGGTCGAAGGTCTGGTTGATCACCCAGTCGATACGCGCGCCCGGACGGTCCACCTTGTTGATCACGACGATCGGCTTCAGGCCGAGCGCGAGCGCCTTCTTCGTGACGAAACGCGTCTGGGGCATCGGGCCTTCGACGGCGTCGACCAGCAGCAGCACGGAATCGACCATCGACAGCACGCGCTCCACTTCACCGCCGAAGTCCGCGTGTCCCGGCGTGTCGACGATATTGATGTGCGTGCCTTCGTATTCGACGGCGCAATTCTTGGCCAGAATCGTGATGCCGCGTTCCTTTTCGATGTCGTTCGAGTCCATGACCCGCTCGGCGACCTGCTGGTTTTCCCGGAACGTGCCCGACTGGCGGAGCAACTGGTCGACGAGCGTGGTCTTGCCGTGGTCGACGTGGGCAATGATGGCAATATTGCGGAGGGCGCGAGTCATATAGAGGTATCTTGGTTGTGCGCCGTCGAGCGAATCCCGAATCCCGTTCAAGGGATAGGCGAGACTTCTGTGCCCGGCAGCCCCTCAAGAACCGTCATGCAAGCATGACTTCGCGGGCTCGGCGCGGTGAGAACCGTAAATTATAGCACGCACAAATGTCGTTTCCTCGCAATGGGACGCAACCCGGGACGCAACCCGGGACGCAACCCGGGACGCAACCCGGGACGCAACCCGGGACGCAACCCGGGACGCAACCCGGGCCCGTTTGCCTGCCGCGCCCGCATGGCTGCCCCGCCACCTGAAGTCCCCACGACTGTTAAGCCTTTTCCGAAAACATTCTTGCAGCCCGGGAGACGCTTACTTATAATCCTGCCTAGTCAACTATTGCAAGCGCACCAAGTTTTCTCATGAGCGACGCCCCGAAATCCACCGCGATCAGCGAATACGTGCTCAACGAGAGCGTCGGGTATCTGATCGGCCGCGTGCGCTCGACCATGTGGAACATGGTCACGCAGCACACCACTTCCGAACTCAACATCACCGGCACGCAGGCCAGCATTCTCTTCATGCTGGCGGTCGGCAAGTGCGTGACGGCCGCCGATATCGCCCGCGAGTACGGCATCGACGCCAGCGCGGTCACGCGTCTGATCGACCGGCTGGAGAAGCGCGGACTGCTGTCGCGGGTACGCAGCGAGGAGGACCGGCGCGTCGTGCGGCTCGCGCTGACCGACGAAGGCCACGCCACCGCCGAGCGGGTGCCGGCCATCTTTACACGCGTGCTCGATCACCTGCTTACCGGCTTCACACCCGAGGAAGCGGGCTTCCTGAAAAGCATGCTCCGGCGCATCCTCGCGAACTCGTGCGACCCGTCGGTGGCCGGCCTGGCCTGCGCCACCGACCGCGCTGCCAGTTCCTTGCGATGACAAGCAAATCGCCGATCGTCAGCTTGCAAAATGATTGCAATGTCCATTATTGATGTTCATCTCGAGAGACGGGAAATGAAACACCTCTCCTTGTCCGCGCTTCGCTCCGGAGCCCGGCCGCTCAGCCGCGCCAGAAGCGCCGCCGTGGCTGCGGCGGCCGCCTTCATGGTGGCGGGTTGCGCGAACTACGCCGGCATTTCCAGCGACAAGACCATCGCCACGCCCGACCATTTCGCGGCCACCGAAAGCGTGCCCGGCCAGGGCGGCCAGTGGCCGACGCTCGACTGGGCCCGACAGTTCGGCGATCCGCAACTGCCGCAGCTGATCGACGAAGCGCTCGCCGACAGCCCGACCATCGCGCAGGCGCAGTCGCGTATTGCCAAAGCGTCTTCGTACATCGAAACCTCGCGCTCGGCGCTGTATCCGAAGGTCAACGGCTCCTATTCGTGGACCCGCGAACTCTATTCGGGCAATGCACTCTTCCCGCCGCCCTACGGCGGCACCTGGTTCAGCGAAAACAACGTGCTGGCGAGCGCGTCGTGGGACCTCGACCTGTGGGGCAAGAACCGCGCACGGCTGAATCAGGCGGTCTCGCAGCAGAAGGCCGCCGAAGCCGACATGCAGCAGGCGCGCGTGACGCTCGCGGCATCGGTGGCGCGGACCTATAACCAGCTCGCGCTGCTCTACGCGCTGCGCGATGTCGCCGCGCGCGAGATCGCCAACCGCCAGGATGTCGGTCGCATTACCGACGGACGCGTTGCGGCCGGCATCGATACGAACGTCGAACGGCGCACCGCGGAAGGCAATGTCGCGACCAGCCAGACGAATCTCTCGGAACTGGACGGCCAGATCGAGACGGTGCGCTATCAGATCGCCGCGCTGCTCGGCAAGGGTCCGGACCGCGGCCTGCAGATCGCGAAACCCGCGCTCGATCAGAAAGTGGACGTGACCCTGCCCGACAACGTGCCCGCCGATCTCGTCGCGCGCCGCCCGGATATCGTCGCCGCGCGCTGGCAGGTGGAAGCCGCGACGCACAACATCAAGGAAGCGAAAGCCGAGTTCTTCCCGGACATCAATCTTGCGGCCGGCTTCGGCTTCGATGCGTTCGGCTGGGGCCGCTTCCTGCAATCGAGCAGCCGCCAGATCCAGGCGGGGCCGGCGGTGCATCTGCCGATCTTCGACGCCGGCGCCCTGCGCGCCCAATTGAAGGGCCGGTACGCCGACTTCGAGGGCGATGTCGCGAACTACAACCAGACGCTGATCAACGCGATGAACGATGTCGCCACCAACATCTCGGCCATCCGCTCGCTCAACAAGCAGACCGCCGATGCCCAGCGCGCGCTCGCAGCCGCGGAGAGCGCCTATCAGCTCGCCGTGATCCGCTACAAGGCGGGACTCTCGCCGCAGTTGCAGGTGCTGAACGCCGATTCGAACCGGCTCGCCAACGAGCAGACGTTGACCAACCTGCGCCTGAAGCGCACCGACTTGCAGATCGCGCTGATCAAGGCGCTCGGCGGCGGCTTCGACGCCACCAGCAGCAATCTCGCGATCGACGGCAGCGGGCAGCAGCAGGCAGCGAATCAGGCCACGGCGCCGGCGCAATAAAGCGCACAAACAGAATACGCATCAGGACATAACAGGAATACTCGGAGTCATTTCATGAGCGACCCTCAACAAAACGCCGCGGCCGCGCCCGCGCAGAAAGCGGGCAACGGCAAACGCCGCCGGCTGATGACGCTGATCGTGCTCGTCATCATCCTCGCGGCCGTCGCGTACGGGCTGTACTACTTCCTCGTCGCGCGCTTCCACGAGAGCACCGACGACGCCTACGTGAACGGCAACGTCGTGCAGATCACGCCGCAGGTCGTGGGCACGGTCATCTCCGTGAACGCCGACGACACGCAGACCGTGAAGGTCGGCGATCCGCTGGTCACGCTCGATCCGGCGGATTCGAAGGTCGCGCTCGATCAGGCCGAAGCGAACCTCGCGCAGACCGTGCGCCAGGTCCGCACCTTCTTCGTCAACAACAACCAGTACGAAGCGCAGATCGCGCTGCGCCGCTCGGACCTCCAGCGCGCACAGGACGACCTGAAGCGCCGCATGATGGTCGCGCAGACCGGCGCCGTGTCGCAGGAAGAGATCTCCCATGCGCGCGACGCCGTGCGCGGCGCGCAGGCATCGCTCGATGCGGCCCAGCAGGAACTGGCGTCGAACCGCTCGCTGACCGCGAACACGACCATCGCCGATCATCCGAACGTGCTGGCGTCCGCCGCCAAGGTGCGCGACGCGTACATCAACTTCGCGCGCAACACGCTGCCGGCGCCGGTGACGGGCTATGTGGCGAAGCGTTCGGTGCAGGTCGGCCAGCGCGTCTCGCCGGGCAATCCGCTGATGGCCATCGTGCCGCTGAACGCCGTGTGGGTCGATGCGAACTTCAAGGAAGTGCAGTTGAAGCACATGCGCATCGGCCAGCCGGTCGAGCTCACGGCCGACCTGTACGGCTCGGGCGTCGTGTTCCATGGCAAGGTGGTCGGCTTCTCGGCCGGCACGGGTTCGGCGTTCTCGCTGCTGCCCGCGCAGAACGCGACGGGTAACTGGATCAAGGTCGTGCAGCGCCTGCCGGTGCGGATCGAACTCGATCCGAAGGAACTGGAGCAGCATCCGCTGCGCATCGGCCTGTCGATGGACGTTGACGTGACCATCAAGAACGACCAGGGCGGCCAGCTCGGCAATGCGCAGAACACGGTCTATCAGACCAACGTGTTCGACAAGTACGGCGCGGAAGCGGACCAGGAAATCGCGCGCATCATCCAGCAGAACGCGGGCACCGGCACGGGTTCGCAAGGGGCGGCAGCGTCGACCTCGTCGAGCAAGCCGCGCGGCAAGGCGACCCAGTCCGCCTCGGCCACCAAGCTGATGTAAGCGGACGCGCGTCATGTCTACGCAAAACGTCGTCCATCCGCCGCTGTCGGGCGCGAAGCTCGTCATCGGCACGATCGCCGTGTCGCTCGCGGTCTTCATGAACGTGCTCGACACGTCGATCGCGAACGTCTCGATTCCGTCGATCTCGGGCGACCTCGGCGTGTCGTCGGACCAGGGCACGTGGGTCATCACGTCGTTCGCCGTCGCCAACGCGATCTCGGTGCCGCTCACCGGCTGGCTCACGCAGCGCATCGGCCAGGTGCGGCTGTTCCTCGGCTCGATCATCCTGTTCGTGATCGCGTCCTGGCTGTGCGGCCTCGCGCCGACGCTGCCCTTCCTGCTCGCCGCACGCGTGCTGCAGGGCGCCGTGGCCGGACCGATGATCCCGCTGTCGCAGACGCTCCTGCTCGCGAGCTATCCACGCGAGAAAGCGCCGGTCGCGCTGTCGATGTGGTCGATGACCACGCTCATCGCGCCGGTCGCCGGGCCGATTCTCGGCGGCTGGATCTCCGACAACATCTCCTGGCCGTGGATCTTCTACGTGAACATCCCGGTGGGGATCATCGCGGCGGGCGCGACCTTCGCGATCTTCCGCGACCGCGACTCGGCGATCCGCAAGGCGCCGATCGATTCGGTCGGCCTGGCGCTGCTCGTGATCTGGGTGGGCTCGCTGCAGGTCATGCTCGACAAGGGCAAGGACCTCGACTGGTTCAACTCCACGACGATCGTCGTGCTCGCGCTGGTCGCGGTGATCGCGTTTGCGTTCTTCATCGTGTGGGAGCTGACGGCCGAGCATCCGGTGGTCGACCTGTCGCTGTTCGCGCTGCGCAACTTCTCGGGCGGGACAATCGCGCTGTCGGTGGGCTACGGGCTGTACTTCGGCAATCTGGTGCTCTTGCCGCTCTGGTTGCAGACGGTCATCGGCTACACCGCGACCGACGCGGGGCTCGTGATGGCGCCGGTCGGAGTGTTCGCGGTGCTGCTCTCGCCGATCACCGGCAAGTTCCTGCCGCGCACCGATCCGCGGCGCATCGCGACGGCCGCGTTCATCGTGTTCGCGCTGTGTTTCTGGATGCGTTCGCGCTACACCACGGGCGTCGATACCTGGTCGCTGACCTTGCCCACGCTGATCCAGGGCATCGCGATGGCGGGCTTCTTCATTCCGCTCGTGTCCATCACACTGTCGGGGCTGCCGGGGCATCGCATTCCGGCGGCGTCGGGTCTGTCGAACTTCGTGCGAATCATGTGCGGCGGCATCGGCACGTCGATTTTCTCGACGGCGTGGGAGCACCGGACCATCGTCCATCACGTGCAACTGACGGAACAGGCCAACGCCTACAATCCGAACTTCGCGAATTCCATGCAGCAGCTGCACGGCATGGGGCTCTCGCAGGAACAGACCTACGGCCTGTTCAACAGCATGGCGACCCAGCAGGCCGCGCAGCTCGGGGTGAACGACATGTTCTACATCTCGGCGGGGATCTTCATCGCGCTGATCGTGCTGATCTGGATCACGCGGCCCGAACGCTCGGGCGGCGGGGATTCGGCGGCGGCGGCATCGGCTGCGCATTGAGCGGGTTGCGGATGCTTTGGGTGCTGCAATGAAAAAAGCCTGGATGAAAATCCAGGCTTTTGTCTTTATTGGGCCGTGACGATCAACCGTTCCGGCGCCAGCACGCCCTCGCCCGCGCGCGCCACGCCCAATAGCCGGCCGTCTTCCTGCGTGTAGACCCGCACGCGTCCGTCCTCGAACGGCATGGAGACAAGGTCCGCAAGCCGCAAACGCTGGCCGTGCAGGAAGCGCTTCGCCGCGTCGCTGTCGAGGCGAATCTCGGGGAACGTGGACAGCAGCGCGTCCACCGGCTGCAGCCGTTCGTCGCGTTGCGCTTCGCTCAGGCTGGCGAGCGCATCGAGCGTGACCGCATGTTCGAGCGTCAGCGCGCCGACGCCCGTGCGCCGCAACGCCGTCAGATGCGCGCCGCACTCCAGCGTCTCGCCGATGTCCTCGGCAAGCGTGCGCACGTACGTTCCCTTGCTGCACGTCACGCGAAACGTCACGAGCGGCAACGCGCACGCCAGCATCTGCAACGCGTGGATCGTCACCGGACGTCCCTCGCGCTCCACGGTCTGACCCGCGCGCGCGTATTCATAGAGTGGCTTGCCGTCGCGCTTCAGTGCCGAGTACATCGGCGGAATCTGCACGATGTCGCCGAGAAACCGTTGCATCGCGTCGACCACGGCCGCTGCGTCGCAAGTCACGTCGCGCGTCTGCACCGCCTCGCCTTCGGCGTCGCCGGTGGTCGTGCGCACGCCCAGACGCATGGTCGCCTCGTAGGTCTTGTCGGCTTCCAGCAGATCCTGCGAAAACTTCGTCGCCTCGCCGAAACACAAGGGCAGCAAACCCGTTGCGAGCGGATCAAGCGTGCCCGTATGGCCGGCCTTCTTCGCGAGGTAGATGCGCTTCGCCTTGATCAGCGCGTCGTTGCTCGAGAGCCCGAGCGGCTTGTCCAGCAGCAGCACGCCATCCAGCGCGCGGCGCGGAAGCTTCGGCCGCGACTGTTTCTCCGAACCGCTCATGACTTACGCGCCTTCCTGACCGTCGTCGGCGTCTTTCGCGCGCGTCGCGTTCGCTTCGTCGATCAGGCGCGACATCTCCACCGCCTTCTCGATCGTCTTGTCGTAATGGAAATGCAGCGTCGGCACCGTGTGGATGTGCAGGCGCTTGAACAGCAGGTTATGCAGATGCCCGGCCGCGTGATTCAGCCCTTCCTGGGTCTGTTGCGGATCGCCGGTGAGCGTCGTGAAATAGACTTTCGCATGCGCGTAGTCGGGCGTGAGCTCGACGCTCTGGATCGTCACGAGCCCGATGCGCGGATCCTTCACTTCGCGCATCAGCTCCGACAGGTCGCGTTGAATCTGGTCCGCAATCTGCACATTGCGGTTCGCGGAGGTCTTTCGTTTAGCCATGATGTTGTTTCCGTATCTCTTTCGCGCCGCTGCAAATGAAAAAGGCGGAGCGAGCCTTCAGGCCCACCCCGCCCTCTATCCAGCGGCTCAGCGCATTACAGCGTACGTGCCACTTCGGTCACTTCGAAGACTTCGAACTGATCGCCTTCGACGATATCGCTGAAGTTCTTGATCGACATACCGCACTCGAAGCCCTGACGCACTTCCTTGACGTCGTCCTTGAAGCGCTTGAGCGAATCCAGCTCGCCGGTATGGATCACGACGTTGTTGCGGATCACGCGCACCGACGAGGAACGCTTGACCACGCCGTCCGTGACCATACAACCCGCGATCAGGCCGACCTTCGGCACGCGGATCACCTGGCGCACCTCGACCATGCCCGTCACCGTCTCGCGCTTCTCCGGCGCGAGCATGCCGGACATTGCCGCCTTCACCTCATCCACTGCGTCATAGATGATGTTGTAGTAGCGGATGTCGATGCCGTTCGCCTCGGCCACCTTGCGCGCCTGAGCATCTGCACGCGTGTTGAAGCCGATGATGACCGCCTTCGAAGCCGTGGCCAGGTTGACGTCCGACTCGCTGATCGCGCCGACGGCGCTGTGCACGATCTGCACGCGCACTTCGCTGGTCGAGAGCTTGAGCAGCGACTGCACCAGCGCTTCCTGCGAGCCCTGCACGTCCGCCTTGACGATGAGCGGCAGGTTCTGCACTTCGCCTTCGCCCATTTGCTCGAGCATGTTCTCGAGCTTGGCGGCCTGCTGCTTGGCCAGCTTGACGTCGCGGAACTTGCCTTGACGGAACAGCGCGATTTCGCGCGCCTTGCGCTCGTCCGGCAACACGATGACTTCCTCGCCCGCCGCCGGCACTTCCGACAGACCCTGGATTTCCACCGGGATCGACGGACCCGCCGACTTCGTGGGCTTGCCGGTTTCGTCCAGCATGGCGCGCACGCGGCCGTATGCACTGCCGGCCAGCACCACGTCGCCGCGGTTCAGCGTGCCCGACTGCACGAGGATGGTCGCGACCGCGCCCTTGCCCTTGTCCAGCTTCGCTTCGATGACGAGACCCTTGGCGGCGGCTTCCACCGGCGCGGTGAGTTCCATCACTTCGGCTTGCAGCGAGACGTTTTCCAGCAGATCGTCGATGCCCTTGCCGGTCTTCGCCGACACTTCGAGGAACGGCGAATCGCCACCGTACTCTTCCGGCACCACGCCTTCCGCGACGAGTTCCTGCTTCACGCGGTCCGGGTTGGCATCCGGCTTGTCGATCTTGTTGATTGCGACGACGATCGGCACGCCGCCCGCCTTCGCGTGAGCGATGGCTTCCTTCGTCTGCGGCATCACGCCGTCGTCGGCGGCAACCACCAGGATGACGATGTCGGTTGCCTTCGCACCGCGCGCACGCATGGCCGTGAAGGCCTCGTGACCCGGCGTGTCGAGGAAGGTGATGACGCCACGCGGCGTGTCGACGTGATAGGCGCCGATATGCTGCGTGATGCCGCCCGCTTCGCCCGCCGCCACTTTCGCGCGACGAATGTAGTCCAGCAGCGAGGTCTTGCCGTGATCGACGTGACCCATGACCGTGACGACCGGCGGACGCGGCACCTTCTCGGCCGTGTCTTCCGTGGCTTCGCCTTCGATCAGCAGCGCTTCCGGGTCGTCCAGCTTCGCCGCGACCGCGCGATGGCCCAGTTCCTCGACGACGATCATCGCCGTTTCCTGGTCCAGCACCTGATTGATCGTGACCATCTGGCCGAGCTTCATCATCACCTTGATGACTTCCGAAGCCTTCACCGACATCTTGTGCGCGAGATCCGCCACCGAGATGGTTTCCGGCACGTGCACTTCACGCACGATGGGTTCGGTCGGCGCCTGGAACGACGTGTTCTGGTCCTGATGCTTGCCGCGACCCTTCGGACCGCCGCGCCAGCCGCGATCGACACCGCCGCTGCTGTCGCCGCGTGTCTTGATGCCGCGGCGCTTCGATGCGTCGTCCTGCCAGCCGCCCTTGCCGCCGGCCTTCTTCTTGTCGCCGGCGCCTGCGGGCGCCGTGGATGCGGGCGCCGCCGTGGCGCCGGGCGCCGGGCGCTTCGCCACTGCCGGACGGGCCGCTTGCGCACCTTCCGGCTTGGCCGGCTTGTGCAGCGTGCCCTTGGCCTCGGCGGCCTTCGCCGCTTCGGCCGGCTTCGCGGCGGGCGCCGGTTCCGGCGCCTTCACCTGCGCCTTGCGCGGCGTGTTCATCATTTCGCGGATGGCGCGCGCTTCGGCTTCGGCCGCCGCACGACGCTTCGCGATGGCTTCCTGCTCGAGACGCGCCTTTTCCGACGCAGCGCGTGCGTCTTCTTCCGCCTTCTTGGCGGCTTCGCGTTGCGCGGCGCGTTCGCTGGCGGCCTTTTCTTCGGCAGCCTTTTCCGCGGCTTCGCGCTGCGCGTCTTCGTTCTGCTTGGCCTCGGCCGTTGCCTGGGCGCGCGCTTCTTCACGCGCTTCCTCGCGGGCTTCCTGACGCGCGGTCTGCGCTGCACGGGAGATTTCCGCCGCCTGGGCTGCGGCCGCCGCACGGCGCTCCGCTTCCTCTTCCTGCTTGCGACGTTCGGCTTCCGCCGCTTCCTCGCGGGCACGGCGCTCGGACTCTTCCTGCTCGAGCTTCGCCTGACGCTCCTTCAGCTCGCGCTCTTCGCGCTCGAGCTGCTCGGCGGCGTGGCGCGCTTCTTCCTCGCGCCGCTGCAGTTCGGCTTCGTCGACCTCGGGTTCCTCGACGTGATTCGACGCCGCTTCGCCCTGCTCCATGCCGGGCTCATCGCGCTTCACGAACACACGCTTCTTGCGCACCTCGACCTGAATGGTGCGAGCCTTACCCGTTGCGTCGGATTGCTTGATCTCCGACGTATGCCGGCGGGTCAGAGTGATCTTGCGTTTGTCGGCATCGGCGGAACCGTGCGACTTGCGCAAATGATCGAGCAGGCGCGCCTTGTCCGTCTCGGAGAGATCGTCGTTCGCGCTCGCTTTCTGTACGCCAGCCGCCTGCAGTTGTTCCAGCAGTACGCCTGCAGGCATTTTTAGTTCCGCGGCAAATTGGGCTACGTTGTTACTCGCCATTCATTCCTCTTGATGCAAGGACAGATCCTTGCGGTTAGATCGGGGTCACGCGGCCAGACAGGCCGCCAAATATCAGTGCGCCATGGTCATTTCTCACTGGAACCAGTGTTCACGTGCTTTCATGATCAACGCCTTAGCGGCATCCTCTTCCATACCGGTCATTTCAACCAGTTCGTCGACTGCCAGTTCCGCGAGGTCGTCGCGGGTCTGAACCTGATGCTCGGCGAGTTTCGCGAGCAGCTCGTTGTCCATGCCTTCGAGACTCTTCAGATCGAGCGCGACGCCTTCCACCTTCTCTTCATTGGCGATGGCCATGGTCAGCAGCGCATCGCGCGAGCGGTTGCGCAGCTCGTGCACGGTGTCTTCGTCGAAGGCTTCGATTTCGAGCATTTCGTTGAGCGGCACGTACGCGATTTCTTCAAGGCTCGTGAAGCCTTCGTCGATCAGGATGTCGGCGACTTCCTCGTCCACATCCAGACGCGCCATGAACAGGTCGCGCAACTTGCCACGCTCTTCGTTCTGCTTCAACGCCGATTCGTCCGGCGTCATGATGTTGATCTGCCAGCCGGTGAGTTCGCTTGCGAGTCTCACGTTCTGGCCTGCGCGGCCGATGGCGACGGCGAGCTCGTTCTCGTCCACGACGACGTCCATAGAGTGCTTTTCTTCATCGACGACGATGGACTGGACGGCTGCCGGCGCGAGAGCGCCGATCACGAACTGCGCGGGATCTTCCGACCATAGCACGATGTCGACGTTCTCGCCACCGAGCTCATTGCGCACGGCCTGCACGCGCGAACCGCGGATGCCGACGCAGGTACCGATGGGATCGATGCGCTTGTCATAGGCGATCACGCCGATTTTCGCACGCACGCCGGGATCGCGCGCAGCCGCCTTGATTTCCAGCAGGCCTTGTTCGATTTCCGGCACTTCGAGTTCGAACAGCTTCATCAGGAACTCGGGCGCGGTGCGCGAGAGTTCGATCTGCGGGCCGCGCGCGGTGCGGTCGACCTTCGCGATATAGGCGCGCACGCGGTCGCCCACGCGCAGGTTTTCCTTTGGGATGAGCTGGTCGCGGCGCAGCAGCGCCTCGACACGGCCCGATTCGACGATGAAGTTGCCCTTGTCCAGGCGCTTCACCGAGCCGGTCATGATCTTTTCGCCGCGCTCGAGGAAGTCGTTCAGGATCTGCTCGCGTTCGGCGTCGCGCACCTTCTGCAGGATGACCTGCTTGGCGGCCTGCGCACCGATGCGGCCGAATTCGATGGAGGGAATCGGCTCTTCGATGAAGTCGTCGACTTCCGCGTCGGCCTTCTGTTCCTTCGCTTCGAACAGCAGGATTTCCTGATCCGGCTCCTGCAGACCGGCTTCGTCCGGCACCACGCGCCAGCGGCGGAAGGTTTCGTGCTCGCCGCTTTCGCGGTCGATCGCGACGCGGATGTCCACGTCTTCTTCGAAGAGCTTTTTCGTAGCAGAAGCAAGCGCAGCTTCCAGCGCTGCGTACACGACGTCCTTGTTGACGTTCTTTTCGCGTGCCAGCGCATCCGCCAGCATCAATACTTCGCGACTCATTGTTTGCGGCTCCTAAAGTCAACCTTGGGGACGAGACGTGCGCGATCGAGGTCCGCGAGCGTGAAATCCAGCATCGCGGCGCCGTCCTTCCCTTCAAATTCCAATCCGATCGTTTCGCCTTCGGGGGCGTGCAAGATGCCACGGAACGACTTGCGCCCGTCCAGCGGTTTTTTCAACGTGATGGCGACTTCGCTTCCCGCGAAGCGCTCGAAATCGGCCAGCTTCTTGAGCGGCCGATCGAGGCCCGGCGACGAGACTTCGAGCCGGCCGTAGTCGATGTTCTCGACTTCGAACAAATATTGGAGCTGGCGCGTGACCTTCTCACAGTCTTCGATGGCGATACCGGCCGGCTGGTCGATATACACACACAGCAACCCGCCTCCCGACCGATCGAGATCGACAAGCTCGTAGCCGAGGCCCGAGACCGTGGTTTCTATCAATTCCGTCAGTTGCACAGTAACTCCAAGGTGTTCGCGCGCTCCACGCCGAAACACCCGCGGGCAGCGCCTACATGCGGGCGCGCACCCCTGCTCCCGAGATGCCGAACCGAAAAGCCAAAAAAAAATGGGCCAATGCCCATCTTTTTCAACCAGGTCGCACCCGGGCAGCAGAAAAACTACGTGCCCAGCGACTTCGTAATTTTAGCCGTTTTTCGCGACGAACGCAAACGTATAGCACGCTTTCAGGCCCGTTGAAGCCCTGTTGATGCCGCTTTCAACGCGTCTGATCCCGGTGCTGCAAGGCCGCTTGCCGTCGCTGCGCGCGAGAACGAAGGCGGGCTGGCGCTTGCTCGCTCCCGCCCTCGCTCCGCGTCTTAACGCCCGCGCGAGCGATTGCGCGCACCGCGATTCGCGCTACCTGGCTTGCCCTGCCCGCCGGCCGGCTGACCACCGCCACCCGAGCGATTGCCGCGCGGTGCGTTGTTGCCCGGACGCTTGCCGGCGCCGGCCACACCCTGCGTATTGCCTTGCGGACGCGCGCCGCGCTGCCCCGGCCGGCCGCCGCCATTGGTGCGATTGCCGTTCGGCTCCTGGCCGATGCGATTGCCGTTCGGCTCCCGGCCGCCACGACGGCCTGCGCCGCCGCCATTGCCCATGTTGCCCGCGTTGCCCGTATTGCCGCCGAGTCCGCCCATGCCGCCGAGGCCGAAGCTGCTGGCCATGCCGCCCGGCTGTCCGCGGCGGCCGCCACGACCCGGCGTGGTCTGCTGCGTCATCCGCGAATGCGAGCTCAGCACCGGTTCGCGCGTGATGAAGCCCATCGACGTCTGCATCGGGTCGGGCTGCACGCGCGGCGCGGACTGGCGTCCGCCCTTGTCCTCCGTCGGCAGCTTCAGTCCGACCGACGCCATCAGGGTGCGCACCTGATTGTCCTCGAGCTCTTCCCAGCGGCCGCGCTTGAGACCGCGCGGCAGTGCGATCGGGCCGTGACGCGTGCGGATCAGGCGGCTGACCATCAGGCCTGCGGCCTCGAACATGCGGCGCACTTCGCGATTGCGACCTTCCGCCAGCGCAACGTGGTACCAGTGATTCGTGCCCTCGCCGCCGCCGTCCTGGATGCGCAGGAAGTTGGCGGGGCCATCGTCGAGTTCGACGCCCTTGAGGAGCTTCTGCTTCATCCCTTCCGACAGCTGCCCGACCACCCGCACCGCGTATTCGCGTTCGACGCTATAGCGCGGATGCATGAAGCGGTTCGCCAGATCGCCGGAGGTCGTGAGCAGCAGCAGGCCCTCGGTATTGAAGTCGAGACGGCCGACAGCGAGCCACTTGGCCGTCTTCATCGACGGCAGCTTGTCGAAGACGGACGGACGGCCTTCCGGGTCCGCATGGCTGACGATCTCGCCGGTCGGCTTGTGGTACAGCAGGATGCGCGGCGGCTTGCTGGCGAGCTTGCGGCGGACCGGCTTGCCGTTGATGCGCACCTGATCGGTCGGCATGATGCGCTGGCCGATGTGCGCCGGCTCGCCGTTCACCGACACGCGCCCCGCGATGATCAGCTCTTCCATGTCGCGACGCGAACCCATGCCCGCGTCGGCGAGCACCTTGTGCAGCTTCGGCGCGTCGTCGTCCGGCTCCAGCACGCGCTTCTGCTGCTGGACCGCGCGGCCGCGACGCAGCATCGGTGCGCGGACGCCGCCGGTGTTGTCGGCGTCGAAGGCCGGCGAGGTCACGTAGGCGAAGACATCGTCGACCGCTGCGGCCGCGGCGCTTTCCACCGTCGCGGGGCCGCCGTCATTGCGCTTGCCGCGCTTCTGCTGCGGCTGGGCCTGCTTGCGGCGCGCGCCTTCGCGGGCGGGCTGGGCCGGCGCGGCGGCCTGGCCGGCGGTGTTCGCGGCCTCGACCGGCGCTTCGCCGCTGGCCTCGCCCGCTTCTGCACGCGGGTTCTTGCGACCGCGCGGCTTTGCGCCTTCCTTGCGCGGGCCCTTGGCGTTCGGATCCTTGCGCGGCGTACGCACCTGGGCTGCCACGACGCCGTCCGGCGGCGTCTCGGTCACGGCGGCCGGCGCGTCCGGCGACGCTTCGCCGCCCTTCGTCTTCGCGACAGCGCGACGCCGCGCGATCAGGCTGCGCGGCCCGCGGCGCAGACCGCGGCGCGGACGATCGTCGCCCTCGCCATTCTCGTCGCTGCGCGTGCGTTCGCCGGCATCGGCCGACTCGGGTGCATCCGCGTCATGCACGCGGCGTGCGGATTCAGGCGAATCGCTGTCGTGGGAGTGTGTCAAAACAACCTCAAATGTCGAATTGCGCGCCCATCGCGGGCGCGACAAAAAATCCGCTGATCGGTCCGGCTGGTCGTCTCGAAATGTTCTTTATGGAGAGCCGGGTTCCGGAACAGGGGCCATGCGTCTTTGCGTCAGGCGCGGCGCGCCTTCGGTTCTTCGGAGTCGTCGTCCAGTTCGTCTTCGAACACTGGACCCGTGTCTTGCGCGTCGTCGCGCGGCGCCGGAGTCAGAGCCGGCGCGGTGTGCGCGTCCTGCGCGGTATTCAATTGCTGCGGGTGAAGCTCGGCGGGGACCGCCCGGGTCGGGTCGATGTCCTCCGCTGCGGCCTGCGCAGGTTCCGTACCCTGCCCGACGGGTTCATCGTGTGCCGCGTGTCCTTCGTCTTGCTCGCCCTGTCGTCCATCGACGACCGCGCCGGGCCCCTGCGATTCCTCTTCCGGCGCGGCGGACCCGCTTGCCGCGTCGAGCGGCTTATCGGCGTTGACCGGCGCCTCAGGTTGATGTTCCGCGGCAGCGGGCGCATCCACGGCCACGCTTTCGGGGAATTCGATCGAATGCTGCGCGAGCAGCGACGCTTCGAATTGCGCCGATGGATTATCCAGTGCCGGCAGTTCGTCGAGCGCGCTCAGGCCGAGGTCGTCGAGAAACTGCTTGGTCGTGGCATACAGCGCCGGACGTCCCGGCACATCCCGATGACCAATGACTTCGATCCAGCTGCGATCTTCCAGTTGCTTTACGACCTGCGTGTTCACCGTCACGCCCCGAATCTCTTCGATATCGCCCCGCGTCACCGGCTGCCGATAGGCAATGATCGCGAGCGTTTCGAGAACCGCGCGGGAATACTTGGGCGGCTTTTCAGGATGCAGGCGGTCGAGATAACTCCGCATCGCCGGCTTGCTCTGAAAACGCCAGCCCGAAGCAAGCGCCACGAGTTCCACGCCACGGCCCGACCAGTCGGCCTGAAGCGCTTCGAGCAAGGTGCGCACGGTGTCCGCCGAGATGTCGTCGGCGAACAGCTTGCGCAAATCATGCAGCCTCAGCGGTTCCTGCGCGCAAATCAGGGCAGTCTCGAGGACGATCTTCGCCTCTTGGGTATTCATGCAGCTTGGGTCAACCCTGTATGGTCAATGATTCGATTCAAAGCGAGCTTGAGCAGATTCGAACGCCACCGGAGCGGTGCGAACGATAAAGCTGTACGCGGAATTTCAAGACGCGCTCGCCCGATTTCTCGCCCGATCGGAACCGGTCATATTGATTGGGAGCACGCACCGGGGAGAGGCAGCATTGGGCGTTCGGTGAGCGAGCGCCGGGCCAGTCCAGCCGGTCGAGGTGGCGCTTTCCAAGACGAAAGCGCGTGACTGAGCGCCATATTACGCAAAAAGAACCGGGGCGTAAAGGTGAAGCAGCATCGCGACCGAAACTCACTCGAAGGCGCCTACGCCGCGCCGCGCGCCGCCAGGAAGCGCCGCAGACGCTCGACGCCCTCATCGAGGCGCGCCGGATCGCAGGCGTAGCACCAGCGCACGAAACCTTCGCCCTCTGCGCCGAACGCACTGCCCGGCGCGAGACCGAGTCCGGCGTCGCGCACCAGCGACTTGCACAGGTCGAGGCTGTGCGCCGCGCCCGGGAGCGAGAAGAACAGGTACATCGCGCCGTCGGGCGCGCGCACGTCGACGCCTTCGATGCCCTGCAACGCGCTCACGAGGTGATCACGGCTCGCGCGCAGATCGGCGACGAGCGACTGCGTGAAGCTCTCGCCCTCCGCGACGGCGACCACGCCCGCTCTCTGCACAAACGACGGCGCGCACGACGTGTTGTATTCCACCAGCTTGCCGAGATCGTCCATCAGTTGAGTGGGCGCGACGAGCCAGCCCAGGCGCCAGCCGGTCATGAGCCACGCCTTCGAAAAGGAATTCACCGCGATCACGCGCTCGTCGCGCGCAGCGAGATCGAGGAAGGAAGGCGCGGCGCCGCCGTCATCGCCGTAATAGAGACGCTCGTAGACCTCGTCCGCGACGATCCAGATGCCATGGCGCCGGCAATGTGCCAGGACGGCGCGCTGGTCGTCGCGGCTCATGGTCCAGCCGGTGGGGTTGTTGGGCGAGTTGATCATCAGCATGCGCGTGTCCGGCGTGAGCGCAGCCAGCAAGCGGTCGAGATCGAGCGTCCAGCCATGTGCGCCGTAGCTCAGCGACACCGTTTCGACGCTCGCGCCCAGAATTTTCGGAATCTCGACGAGATTCGGCCACAGCGGCGTCACCGCAACCACGCGATCGCCCGCGCCGACCACCAGCTGGGCCGCGAGCATCAGCGCGTTCACGCCGGCGCTCGTCACGGCGACGTGATCCACCGAGGTTGCGCCGTGCAGTCCGCTCACGTAAGCAGCGAGCGCCTCGCGCAGCGGCGCGATGCCGAGATTGTGCGTATAGAAGGTGTCGCCGTCGGCGAGCGCGCGGCTGGCGGCGTCGCGAATGAAGGGCGGCGTCACGCGGTCGGATTCGCCAAACCAGAACGGCAGCACGTTCGCGACGCCGAATCCCGCGTTCGCCACTTCACGGATCTGCGACGGGCGCAGCGCCCGCACGGCATCGCGGGCATTCGGCGCACCGAACCCGTGCGCGCCGCCGAGTTGACTCAGTTCGCTGATCACTGCTCCTTCCGATTCACTCATTACCCGCCCCGTTGCATTGTCAATTCAGGAAATCAAGTCTAACGCGCGCCTGCCGGTTTAGCGGCGCGCACCGGTTCAAGCCCGTTCAAATCAGATCTTCCGCGCGCCGCGGCAGCGAAGCGATCAGCGACCAGACCGATTCAGCCGCCGGCGACAGCGAACGATCGCGCCTGCGCACCAGTTCCACTGTGCGCTCCGCGCGCGGTTCGAGCGGCAACGCCACCAGCGACGACTCCGCCGGCAACGGCAGCGCGAGCCACGGCAGCACGCTCACGCCGACGCCCGCCTCGACGAGCCCGAACACCGTCGCCGAATGCCCCAGCTCCTGCACGACCTGCGCGTCGACGCCGTGCTCGCGCATGACGGCATCGATGAGCGGCCGGCTGCCGGAGGCGTAATCGAGCATCACGAGGCGCTCGCCGGCGAGCTTTTCCCATGGCACGGCGTCCTGGCGGCCGAGCGGATGATCGCGCCGCGCCACAAGACAGAACGAATCGGTCATGACGGGTTCGCCGTACAGGTCATCCGACGCAAACGGGCCGATCACGACGCCGAAATCCACCTCGCCCGATTTGACCTTGCGCAGGACGTCGGACTGGACGTCGTCGCGCAGGCCGAGCGAGATCAGCGGGAACTGCGTCAGGCACGAGGCGACGACGCGCGGCATCAGCCGGCACGCGATCGTCGGACTCGCCGCGACGATCACCCGCCCGCGGCGCTGTTGCCCCAGGTCGCGGACTTCGCGCAGCGCCTCGTCCAGATCCGCGAGCAGCCGCGACACTGTACCGACGAGGTTCAGGCCGACATCGGTCAACTGCACTTCGCGGGTCGTGCGGTCGATCAGCTTGAAACCGATCTCGCCTTCCAGTTCCCGCACACAGCGGCTGACGGCCGACTGCGTGAGGCCGATTTCATCGCCCGCGCGACTGAAGCTGCGCAGCCGCGAGACCTCGATGAAGACACGCAGCTGTCGCAGCGTCACGTTCAAGGGCGCGTTCATTCCGATCGCTCATCAATATTGTCGTTTGAGTCGGATTATAGGTCTGAGCAGGCTGAATGCTTGCGCGAACGTACGTTTCGCTGCGGTGCAGCATATTCTGGAAACGCACGCCGGATGGGCCTATTGCACTGGATTGGTGATTGTCCCGATTTCTTAATTGGTTCATTTCGGGTCTGATACGGGCCATGCTGACATCGCGTCAGCCTACTGCCATGCGGGTTTCCCGGATTTCGCGACACGCATGGCACGGTTCTCGCATTTCATTGCGCACAGAGGTCGGAGTCGTTACACGGAAGAACGAAATGGTTGTTCACCGTCATCCGCTCCGGCCTTTCCTGGGTATTCGTTCATCGGATTCCGACCAGAGTGCGCGGCGCGGGGCAGCGCACCGGGGTTAGCTTCGCTGAGGTGAGATATGGTGCTGTTCGACGATTTGAGAGATAACGAGTGGGCGCTGGTTGAGGCGTTGTTCTGTGCCGAACCGGCGCGTAGCGAGCGGCGCGGCCGTCCGCGCGTCGAAGCGCGTGCGGTGGTCAATGCCGTGTTGTGGGTGCTTTCGACAGGCGAAGGCTGGTCGAAACTGCCCGGCCGGTACCCTTCCCCGCCGACCTGCCGTCGACGCTTCGACGAGTGGCAAGCAGACGGCACGCTGGCCGAGATCGTCAAGCGCCTTGCGGGCAATGGCCGCGAAGTGTCGCTGCGTGGCCGCATCGGTTCGAGCGCCGCCAAGCCGCCTACGCCGCCGAGCCGCGACCGCCTGCGCGGCGCGTTCTGGACCAACCCGGAATCGTGGCGCGCGCCAGCAAAGATGGCCTGACCATCGCGCCTTGCCGAGGCCGTCGTCAGACGGCCTCGATGCATCATCGTCCTGCTGCGCAAGCTTGCCTTGCGCCCTGTCTGTTCTCTCCATCGGTTATCCGTGCGGCTCTGTACGCTAGCAGACGTCGTCGGCGCGCACGTGGAGCGAAACAACTCTTTACTATTCCTTACAGCGCGGAAGCGGTCCGACGCTTAACTTGGTGAATGATCGAACCAGCCCCACGCGGGCTTGGAGGGATTTCGCCATGAAAGCATCGACTCTGCTCGTCCACGGCGCGCTGGTTGCGCTGATGAGCACGACGGCGATGAGCCAGGCTCAGCCGCCGCCTGCCGCGTCCGATTTTCATGTCAGCACCAAGGCAGCCATGGAAGCACCGCAGGGCGGTCCGCGCACACGCGGCGTAACGCCTCCGGCGCCCCGTGGCGACCTGCGCGGCGATATCGCCAGCAACGTGCGCGCACGCCCCGATGCCGAGCGCGACGGACGGCCGCAGCATCACTGAGCTCCAGACTTCATCAGGTGCGCGCGCGACGCGGCTGCGTTCGCGCGAAGAGACGACGAGAAGGAATCCCGCTCGTCAGCGACAGTCACAGGTTTTGCCGTGCACGTAGCGTGGCAACAGTGAGATCCGGAATGCCCGTATCCTCGTGATACGGGTTTTTTTTGGCTGCGGCTCCGGCGGAAGCGCCGCGCTCCAGCGGGTTCGTCCGGCCCGTACAGGCGAACAGGCGAAGCCTCTCCCTCGGCCTTCGCCGATCGCTTGCCGCCCGAAGCAGGACGACGAAAGCGCTGTCCTGCGGACTAGACCTTCGCCTCCGCCAGCGTTTCCTGCCCGCCGAACGTGTAGCGTTCCGTGCGGCGCAGGTCCCAGTCGGTGGAGCGCTCATTGCGCGAAAGTCTCGAGAATTCGTTTTTTCCCCGCTCGGTCACGACAGCGATGTCGACCGGGGCATGAAAGCCTGGCGCGGGCGCGACGGTGCGCTGACGGGTCAATTCCAGCAGGCCGAGCGCGCGCAGGAGATCGAAGACATTGGGGCGTTTCGCCCAGGGAACCTGACGATACTGCGCTCGGCGAAGTGCTTCGAGTACGGCTTCGTTGGAATACGTGGTCATCTCGTTCTTTCTTCCTATGCAGCCATGACGACGCTCGTGACGGTCGCAAGACGGTCCGCGACGTCGACTAAACGCGGCGCGCCGAATCTCGTTTGCGAGCAAGTCGACTCGCAGCCGAATGTTTGGCCGCCGCTTGCGTTAGGTGCTGCTTTCTATTACAAGCCCCCGATGAGAGCGCGCTGATCACACGCTTTGCTGCCAACCCGCCGATGCGCCCGGTTGTGCGCGATGACGAAACGATTTGTCTTAAAACCAATACGTTACCCCAATCAAATTGGTTCTATTCACTTTATTCCTGCTTTTTTTTGCATCATTCGCGCTATGGCGACGCCGTCGCGTGCAGATCGCAATCGTCACGGCGGCGCTGGCGTGGGGCATCGGAGCGGGCTGGTTCGCCGCGCCGCTGCTCGCGGTGGCGCAGCGCGGCTACACCCGCACGGCCGCGCCTGACTTCGCTCCGGACACGATCATCGTGCTGATGGGCGGCGGAACCGATCGCAGCGACACGGGGCTCGTGCCCAAGCCCGACTCGATGCAGCGCATTGCGGCGACAGCCGCGCTGTACCGTGAATGCCGGGAAGCGGCGCGATCGTGCAAGGTGATTGTGAGCGGCGGGGATCCCGAACATCACGGCCAGGCCGAAGCCGACAACTACGCGCCCTATGTGCTCGCCCAAGGCGTCCAGCCCGATGATCTGGTGCGTGAGAACCAAAGTCTCAATACCTGGCAGAACGCCCGCAATGTCGCTGCCATTGTGGGCCGCGCACATGACAATCGTTTGATCATCGTAACCTCCGCCTATCACATGCGGCGTTCGCTCCGCGCGTTTCAGGCATTCGGCTTCGATCCCCAGCCCTACGTGTCCAGTGCCCGGCACGGCCACGTCACGCTCCTGCCGCGTCTCGGAAGCTTCGAGACGAGCGAGATCGCGCTGCACGAACTCGTCGGGCTGGCGCGCTTCGGGGTGTATCGGTGGCTGCACCTGTATTGAACCGACGTCGCGAAATCGGACGAATCGTCTGAAAAGCGCGGATGATCGGCCGTATCGATTGATCAGTACTAGCAACTGAAACAATCCGCCGATATGATTTTCAACGGTCAAAACTGGCAAGGCGCTGGATTGGCGCCGGACATTGCCCGACACGTCTGTCCTGTTCCGCGCCTATCATAGGAAGGTCCGGATCGCGGACACTCGGCTTCAAGAAGGTCGGTTGCCGGCGCGGGAGCGTTTATTGCTCACACCCAAAGCGTTTTTCCACCGGATCGGACAGGCGATTCCCGGGTTCAACACCTACTAGGAGGTAACAATGAAGAAAGTGTCCCTGGCTGTTCTGTTGTCCCTCAGTGCAATCGCGACAGGCGCTTATGCGCAGAGCGATCAAGGCGTGACCATGAGCACCGATCCCGCCAAGATTTCCGACATCGAAACGCGTGCGCAAAACCTGCAGTCGCAGCAGGACAACATGCAAAACATGCATTCGCAATCGTCGTCACACAAGTCGATGCATCACAAGAAGTCACACAGCAAGCCGATGAGCGGCTCGAGCCAGTAACGATCGAACCGCCCTTTTTGCTTCGGGGCCATTCACGCCGCCTTTGATGCGATGTCGCGTCAAAGGCGGCGCGGACTCATGCAGCAGCGCTTCCTGCATTTGGCATAGCGCTTACTTGACCCGGCTGGCGCGATGGGTGACCCAGTCGCCGCTCTCAATGCGCGACAGACCCGCTACCGCCTGCGCCGTGACGGGATAGATCATGCAGTCGAGCCGGTCTCGACGACCATCCAGTTCCACCTCTACATTCAGCCGGTGCGCCCGGAACAGTCCTTCCACGCCCGGATAGACTTCCTCGATCTCATCCAGCACCGGCACGAGCGCATCTTCGATGCGATACACATCGCCGTGAACCGGTTGTCCCTCGTCATCGATCACGAGGCCCGGGTAGGCGCCAAAATCGAAAAGCTCCCCATGAACGTGCGCCCGGCCCAGACATTGGGGAGCCGCAATGCCATGCCGTTCGGCCGCCTGGTTGATATCGTTCGCCTCGCCCGCGCGCAGCGTGCCGTACACGAAAACGTATTGCATCGGGAATGCCGCTCCTGTCGTTGAATTCATCGATGGCGAATTATGCGCCCGCCACGTGCGCCTGCGAGCCGGGCCAAACAAGGCTGCTTTCGGCTAACATCGTCGGCTGATGGCGGCGTGTCGGCGCGCGGCCAACCTGCATCTCCACTCATCAGGCACACATGATCAACCTGGTCGAAGCGGCATCGTCGGACGAGGAAGTCGAGCATCTCGACATCCCGCCCGAGCATGCGCCCACGCTCGCCCATCCGATTCGCGTACGCTCCAGACCCGTGCCCTATGGCGTACGTATCGCCCTGCACACGCATCCGTGGGCGCAGGTCGCCTACACGTCGCGTGGCGTGTTGCGCGTCGCGACCGTCGATTCGACCTGGATGGTGCCGCCTTCCCGCGCCATCTGGGTGCCGCCGAATGTCACGCACGAAGTGGTGATCGTCGAGGATGCCTATCTGCGCACCCTGTATGTCGATGCGAGCGTGGTGCCGGCAGGCCTCGGTGCGTGCCGCGTGGTGGAGGTGTCGGCGCTGCTTCGCGAGGTGATCGCCGCCCTCGATGACGCTTCCATCTCCCCGGAGCGAGAACGGCTGCTCGGCACGCTCGCGCTGGACGAGATCATCCGCTCGGAACCCCTGCCCCTCTCGGTGCCGATGCCCAACGAAAAGCGCCTGCGCGCGCTGTGCAACGCCGTGCTCGCCGAACCGTCTCATTCCGATCTGGAGCGCTGGTCGTCCGAGGCGGGCGCAAGTCCGCGCACCATCGCGCGGCTGTTCAGGCGGGAGCTCGGCGTCAGCTTTTCGCAGTGGCGCCAGCAGGCCGTGCTTGCACGCGCCATTCCGTTGCTGAGCCAGGGGCGTCCGCTCGCGCAGGTGGCGCGCGAACTCGGCTATCAGAGCCAGAGTGCCTTCTCGGCGATGTTCCGTCGCGCATTCGGCGAAAGTCCGCGTGCGTTCTTCGCGCGCGACAACGGTGACAGCCCTGAAGATCGCAGCACGCGCGATCCGGACGGCGCGTGAAGTCTGGTCAGACGCGTCGCACCATATGACGGATCGCGCCGAGTTGCGCGAGACGCGGCCCCGCCAGCCGATAGCCCATGCGCAGGTAAAGCCGTGCTGCGGGGTTGTCGACGAACACGCGCAACTGGCATTCGGCCAGCCCACGCGCCCGCGCCCAGCGATGCGCCGTGTTGAGCAGGAACGTACCCGCGCCGCGCCCGCGATACCCTTGTGCGATCTGCACGTCACGAATATGCAGCGAGTCACCTTCTTCGGTCACGCGCATGACGCCGATGGGCGTGCCATCTGCCTGCAGGATGAAATTTTCGGATTCGCGCCAGCTGGAAAGAAAGAGATCGCCACGCCAGACGAGATTGTGGCGTCGATAGTAGCCGGCCATGTTGTCGTGCATGAGCGCTTCGGCGAATGCGAAGTCTGCCATGGTCGCCTGGCGTAATTGATACAGCGAGAGGTCTTCGGTGGGATCCAGCATCGCGGGTGCGGGCACGAGAACAAGTGCCTCAACACTAAGTCAGCGCGGGCAGGCTGGCAATGGCCATTACTACGGGCGATCGTCCATTCGGCCGAGTACGAAACGGAAGGCGGCCATGAACAGAATCCAGCAGGCAAAAAAAATCCAGCCCGGAGGCTGGATTTCTCTTTACTGCTGGCGGAGCGGACGGGACTCGAACCCGCGACCCCCGGCGTGACAGGCCGGTATTCTAACCAACTGAACTACCGCTCCACTTTCTTGTAATCGGCGCACCGATCCGCCGTGTCATCGACGAACCTTGCAGCGCTTCTGGCAGCCGCCGATCAATCTGGCGTCCCCTAGGGGATTCGAACCCCTGTACTCACCGTGAAAGGGTGATGTCCTAGGCCTCTAGACGAAGGGGACTTCAACTTCTTGCAAACTGCGGCGAAAAAAAACCGGCTCTCAATAGCCGGAGTGTTTTTGCTCGCAGTATTCAAACCAGGTGTTGGCGGAGCGGACGGGGCTCGAACCCGCGACCCCCGGCGTGACAGGCCGGTATTCTAACCAACTGAACTACCGCTCCACTTTCTTGCTATCGATCCGCCGTGTCACCGACGAACGCTGCAGCGCTCTCTAGCAGCCGCCGATAATCTGGCGTCCCCTAGGGGATTCGAACCCCTGTACTCACCGTGAAAGGGTGATGTCCTAGGCCTCTAGACGAAGGGGACAGAAACTTGTTGACTCTGTCTTACTACTGTCTCGCCAACTTACTTTCTGCCGGTCAGCGAAGACCGAAATTCTATACAACTTCGTGCTGTTTGTGAAGTATTTTTTGCGACTTCCAAGTTTCTGGAGAACAACTTCGCCCTACTTCACCTTGCTTGACTGTTCTTGGTGGAGGTAAGCGGGATCGAACCGCTGACCTCTTGCATGCCATGCAAGCGCTCTCCCAGCTGAGCTATACCCCCTTGCAGAACAGAAACGAGATTGTATAGGGCGTTTTCGTAGTTGTAAATACCCTCTGACGAACAAATCGCAAATTATTTGGCTCATCTCGTGCAGTTGCACGCAATCGATGGAGCCCGGCGCTTTCCCACGCGCGCCGGGCCCGCGGAAACATCAACTCGCCGCCTTTCCCAAGCGATTCACGACAACATCGCGACCGAACAGCATCAGCACGGCATCGATGGACGGCGTGTGCGTCGTGCCTGCCACCAGCAGTCGCACCGGCATTGCGAGCTGCGGCATCTTGAGCTTGTGTGCGCCGAGCGTGGCCTTGAGCGCCGCCGCAATCGCTTCCTTGTTCCATTCCACTTCGGCGAGCGCCGTGCACAGATCGGCGATGGCCGGACGCACCGCATCCGTCACGTGTTGCGCATACGCGTCCGGTTCGATCACCGGCTCGCGATAGAACATCGCGGCGTTATCGGCGATCTCCTTCACCGTCGATGCACGGTCCTTCAGCAGCCCGATCACCTGATCGAGCGGCGCGCCGGCAGCGAGCGCGGCGGCATCGATGCCGCCGGCGAGCAGGAACGGCCGGGTCAACTCCGCCAGGCGCGCGTTGTCGGCTTCCTTGATGTAATGAGCATTGAGCCAGTTGAGCTTGTCGTGGTCGTACTGCGCGGGCGACTTGCCGAGATGCTCGAGATCGAACCACTCGACGAACTGCTCACGCGAGAAAATCTCCGCGTCGCCATGCGACCAGCCGAGGCGCGCGAGATAGTTCACCACCGCTTCCGGCAGATAGCCGTTGTCGCGATAGCCCGTCACGCTCATCGCGCCGTGACGCTTGCTCATCTTCTCGCCCTGCTCGTTCAGCACGGTCGGCAGATGCGCGTACACCGGCGTGTCGCCGCCGAGCGCGCGCAGGATGTTGATCTGGCGCGGCGTGTTGTTGACGTGATCGTCGCCGCGGATGACGTGCGTGATCTTCATGTCGAGATCGTCGACGACCACGCAGAAGTTATAGGTCGGCGTGCCGTCGGGACGCGCGATCACGAGGTCGTCGAGTTCCTCGTTCGAGATCTCGATGTGGCCTTTCACCGCGTCGTCCCACGCGACGGCGCCCGTCAGCGGATTGCGGAAGCGCACCACCGGCTCCACGCCTTCGGGCACCGGCGGCAGCACCTTGCCCGGCTCGGGACGCCAGGTGCCGTCATAACGCGGCTTTTCGCCGGCGGCGCGCTGGCGCTCGCGCAGGGCGTCGAGCTCTTCCGTAGACATGTAGCAGTGGTACGCCAGCCCCTTCTCGAGCATCTGCGCGACGACCTCGCGATAACGGTCCATGCGCTGCATCTGATAGAACGGGCCTTCGTCGAAATCGAGTCCGAGCCAGTCCATGCCTTCGAGAATTGCGTCGACCGAGGCGTCGGTGGAACGCTCGAGATCGGTGTCCTCGATGCGCAGCACGAAGGTGCCCTTCATCTTGCGCGCGAACGCCCACGGATACAGCGCGGAACGGATGTTGCCGAGATGGATGAAGCCGGTCGGGCTCGGAGCGAAGCGTGTGCGGACTGGGGTGGTCATTGCTGTGTACTCGATGAGGGCGCCGCCGCCGCGCGGCCAACCCGGAGCGGGCGGCGCACGGCCGAGGCCGGAATGCGATCTGGCGGGCCGCGTGCGCGACGGCCGTCGGAGACGGCCAGCGCACGGCGTGGCGCACGAAACACCCGCACGCGAGCCCGCCCAAAATGAGCCGAAATTATACTCGCCGGCCGCATCGTGTCGGCCCGCGAGCCTTTGCTTTATGATGTGCGCGCCTGATCGTCACCTGTCCACGAAACCTCCCCGACGCCTCGCGCCATTCGTCCGGGACCCGCTGCATCCGGAGCACGCCTTGAGTTCATCGTCACCCCGTCTTTCACGCCGCGCGTTCTCGCTCGCGGCCGCCTCGTCCGTTCTTGCCGCCTGCACCACGACCAGCAGCGGCGTGTCGGGCGAGACCGCATCCGCGCCGCCACCCCGGCAGGAACCGCAGCGGCCGGTGCGCATCGGCCTGGCGCTGGGCGGCGGCGCGGCGCGCGGCTTCGCGCATATCGGCGTGATCAAGGCGCTCGAAGCGCGCAACCTGCACGTGGATCTCGTCGCCGGCACGAGCGCGGGTTCGGTGATCGCGGCGCTGTATGCATCGGGCATGAACGGCATCGCCATCAACAAGCTCGCGCTGACCATGGACGAAGCCTCGATCAGCGACTGGGCCATGCCCTTCCGCACGCGCGGCATCCTGCAGGGCGTCGCGCTGCAGAACTACCTCAACAAGACCCTCGACAACCGGCCGATCGAGAAGATGGCGCGGCCGCTCGGCATCGTCGCCACGGATCTCAGGAACGGCCAGCCGATCCTCTTCCAGCGCGGCAATACGGGCATTGCGGTGCGTGCGTCGTGCAGCGTGCCGTCGATCTTCGAGCCGGTGAAGATCGGCGATCGCGAGTATGTGGACGGCGGCCTCGTGAGCCCGGTGCCGGCCGCGTTCGCGCACAAGATGGGCGCGGACTTCGTGATCGCCGTCGACATCTCGGCGCGCCCCGAAAGCGGTCTCACGACGAGTTCGTTCGACGTGCTCATGCAGACTTTCACGATCATGGGCCAGACCATCAAGGCCTACGAGCTCGACAAGTACGCCAACGCGGTGATCCGCCCGAATCTCAACGCGATGAGCAGCAGCGACTTCAGCCAGCGCAACGTGTCGATTCTCGCGGGTGAAGAAGCGGTGGCGAAGATGTGGCCGACGCTGCAACGCCAGTTGCAGGACAAGGGCGTGCGCGTCTGAACATCGGAACATCTAAACGCAACGGGCGCAAAAAAACGGCGGCTTCCTGTGCGAAGCCGCCGTTCTTATTTCAAGCCGGATCAGCGTGAGGGATCAGTAATCCGCGTCCTCGATCCACGCTGCCTGGATCGATTCCAGGATCTTCTCGTTGGACTTGTCGGGATCGTCGTCGAAGCCATCGAGCTCGGTAATCCAGCGGTGCAGGTCAGTGAAACGCACATATTGAGGATCGATATCCTGATGCGCGTCGGTGAGAGCCATCGCGATCTCCTGAGTATCTGTCCACTTCATGGGCGAGCCTCCTGTCAGTGATTTTCCTTGGCGTGATTGATGGTGTAGCGCGGGATCTCGACCACCAGATCCTCGTCGGCCGGCACCATTGCCTGACATGATAACCGCGATGTAGGTTCCAGCCCCCACGCTTTATCGAGCAGATCGTCCTCGAGTTCCTCGGACGGTTCGAGCGCGTTGAAGCCTTCCCGGATGATGACGTGACAGGTCGTGCACGCGCACGACTTCTCGCACGCATGCTCGATCTCGATGCCGTGATCCAGCAGGTTGTCGCAGATGCTCTTGGCCGTATCGGCGTCGATCACCGCGCCGTCCGGACACAGCTCGACGTGAGGCAGTACAACGATTTGAGGCATTTTTCGTAAGTTCTCGAATGGGGATGATCAGACGTCGTCGAGCTTGCGACCCGCGAGCGCGCGACGAATGCTCTTGTTCATGCGGCGCGCGGCGAATTCGTCGGTGGCCGTGGCAAGCGTCTTCGTCGCCTCCTCGATCACTTCCGGCGACTCGCCCTGCGCAACCTGTTCCAGCGCCGCGGTAAGCGTGTCGATCTCCGCGCGCTCCTGCTCATCGAGCAGTTCGCCGTCGGATGCGAGCGCCGCGTGCGTCGCTTCGATCATGCGCTGCGCTTCCACCTGCGCCTCGCGCAGCGCACGCGCGCGCATATCGATGTCGGCGGTCTTGAAGCTTTCCTCGAGCATGCGCGCGACGTCGTCGTCAGCGAGGCCATACGAAGGCTTCACGATCACCGATGCCTCCACGCCCGAGGTCTGCTCACGCGCGAACACGGACAGGAGACCGTCGGCGTCGACCTGATAGGTCACGCGGATGCGCGCCGCGCCGGCGGCCATCGGCGGGATGCCGCGCAGCTCGAAACGCGCGAGCGAGCGGCAGTCGGACACCAGCTCGCGCTCGCCCTGCACGATGTGAATCGCCATCGCGGTCTGGCCGTCCTTGAAGGTCGTGAAGTCCTGCGCGCGCGCGGTCGGGATGGTGGAATTGCGCGGGATGATCTTCTCGGTGAGGCCGCCCATCGTCTCGACGCCGAGCGACAGCGGGATCACGTCGAGCAGCAGCCAGTCGTCGCCTTCGCCGCGCCGATTGCCGGCGAGCAGATCGGCCTGGATCGCGGCGCCGAGCGCGACGACCTGATCCGGATCGAGATTGATGAGCGGCGGCTGGCCGAAGAAGGTCTCGACCGCGCGCCGGATCACCGGCATGCGCGTCGCGCCGCCAACCAGCACCACGCCCTTGATGTCCTGCGCCGTCACCTTGGCGTCGCGCAGCGCTTTCTTCGTCGGCGTGAGCGTGCGCGCAACGAGCGCCTGCGTCAGCTCGGCGAACTGCGCCTCGCTCACGGCGACATCGATTTTGCCGCCAGTCGAAAGCGTGGCCTGCACACGCGTCTCGGCCACATCCGACAGCGCTTCCTTCGCCGCGCGCACGCGGTCGAGCAGCAAGCGCACGTCTTCAGGCGCGTCCAGCGACACGCCCGCCTGCGCCAGCACGTGGCGATACAGCACGTGATCGAAGTCGTCGCCGCCGAGCGCGGAATCGCCGCCTGCCGCGAGCACTTCGAAGACGCCCTTCGTCAGCTTCAGGATGGACAGATCGAAGGTGCCGCCGCCCAGGTCATAGACCGCGTAAAGCCCTTCGGCGCCGTTGTCGAGACCGTAGGCGATCGCCGCCGCCGTCGGTTCGTTGAGGAGCCGCAGCACATTCAGGCCCGCGAGCTTCGCGGCGTCCTTGGTGGCCTGGCGCTGCGCTTCGTCGAAATAGGCGGGCACCGTGATGACCGCGCCGACGAGATCCTCGCCGAGCGAATCTTCCGCGCGGTAACGCAGCGTGGCGAGAATCTCCGCCGACACTTCCACCGGGCTCTTCACGCCGTCGATGGTGCGGATCTGCACCATGCCCGGCGCGTCGATGAAGTCGTACGGCGCGTTCTCCGCGCCTTCCACCTCGCTCTTGCCGCGCCCCATGAAGCGCTTGACCGAGACGATCGTGTTGCGCGGATCGAGAACGGCTTCTTCCTTCGCGATACGGCCGATGCGCCGTCCGCCCTTCTCCAGATAACGCACGACCGACGGCAGCAGCACATGGCCGTCCTCGTCGGGAAGCGCTTCGGGGACACTGTTGCGCACGGCCGCGACGAGCGAATTCGTCGTGCCGAGATCGATGCCGACCGCCACGCGCCGCTGATGCGGCGCCGGCGCCATGCCGGGTTCTGAGATTTGCAGTAAAGCCATCGTTGGTCTTATGGGGTGGTGACGGCGAGCGCGTCTTTACGCGTGCTCCAGCCGTTCGATTTGCGTGCCGATTTCCTGCGCCACGCGCTCGATGAACATCAGTTGCCGCACAGCCTCGCTCGCGGCCTGGTCGGACTGGCTGTCGAGCAGCGCGGCGAGCTTCGTGAAGCGCACGCGTTCCTCGTCGCGCAGTTCGTCGAGCAGCGCTTCGAGCGCGCCGACGTTCTTCGCGCCGGCCGCATCCTCGATATTTTCGCGCCATTCCATCTGCTGCATCAGGAACGCGGGCTCCATGGCCGTGTTGTTCTCCGCGCCGACGTCGATGCCGCGCAGCGACAGCATGTAGCGCGCGCGCTTCAGCGGATCGCGCAGCGTCTGGTACGCCTCGTTCGCGCGCGTGGCCCATTGCATCGCGAGGCGTCGCTGGGCGTCGCCGGCCGCGGCGAAGCGGTCGGGATGCACCTGCGCCTGGACGGTGCGATAGGCGTCGTCGAGGGTCTGCTGCTCGATGGCGAAGGTCTGCGGCAGGTCGAAAAGCGCGAAGTGGGTGTCGTTGAGCGAAGCCATGACGATGATGAGGTTTCAGGTTGCGCGAATGAAAAAGGCGGCCCGCGCCGCCTCTTTTGCCGTTGCTGCCGGCGCCCTGCGTGTCACACGCGGAACGATTCGCCGCAGCCGCACTCGTCCTTCGCGTTCGGGTTGTTGAAGCGGAAGCCTTCGTTCAGCCCTTCGCGCGCAAAGTCCAGTTCGGTGCCGTCGAGATACGGCAGGCTCTTCGGGTCGATCACGATCTTGACGCCCGCCGTTTCGAACACGGTGTCTTCCGGCGCGAGTTCATCGACGTATTCGAGCTTGTACGCCAGACCGGAACAGCCCGTGGTGCGCACGCCCAGACGCAGGCCGACGCCCTTGCCGCGCCGCGTCAGGTACTTCTGCACGTGTTGTACCGCCTTGTCCGTCAACGTGATTGCCATGATCTTTCGCTTCTCGTCGCTTTAACCGACCTTCGTCGTTCAAACGGACGTCATGCTCATGCATGGCGCCCGCGTCGAACCTTACGCCGCGTGCTGCTTCGCCTCGCCAGCTTCCGCTGCCGGAGCCGCGCTGCCGTGACGCTGCTTGTAATCCGCCACGGCCGCCTTGATCGCGTCTTCAGCGAGAATCGAGCAGTGAATCTTCACCGGCGGCAGCGCCAGTTCTTCGGCGATCTGCGTGTTCTTGATGCTCATCGCTTCGTCGAGCGTCTTGCCCTTCACCCATTCGGTGACGAGCGAGCTCGATGCAATCGCCGAGCCGCAGCCGTAGGTCTTGAACTTCGCGTCCTCGATCACGCCGTCCGCGCCGACGCGGATCTGCAGCTTCATCACGTCGCCGCAGGCCGGCGCGCCGACCATGCCGGTGCCGACCGTGTCGTCGTCCTTCGAGAACGAACCGACGTTGCGCGGATTTTCGTAGTGGTCAAGGACCTTGTCGCTATAAGCCATTTTCAATCTCTCCTGTATTCGGTGTCGCGTGCGCTCAGTGCATGCTCAATGAGCGGCCCACTGGATGCTCGAGATGTCGATGCCGTCCTTGTGCATTTCCCAGAGCGGCGACAGGTCGCGCAGTTTGGCAATCTTGTTCTTCAGCAGGTTGATGACGTAGTCGACGTCCTGCTCGGTGGTGAAACGGCCCACCGTGAAACGGATGGAGCTGTGTGCGAGTTCGTCGTTGCGGCCGAGCGCGCGCAGCACATACGAAGGCTCCAGCGACGCCGACGTGCACGCCGAACCCGACGACACCGCGACGTCCTTCACTGCCATGATCAGCGACTCGCCTTCGACGAAGTTGAAGCTGATGTTGAGGTTGTGCGGCACACGCTGTTCCATGTCGCCGTTCACATACACTTCTTCCATGTCCTGCAGGCCTTTCAGCAGACGGTCGCGCAGCATGCGGATGCGCTCGTTTTCCGTGGCCATCTCTTCACGCGCGATGCGGAACGCCTCGCCCATGCCGACGATCTGATGCGTCGCGAGCGTGCCCGAGCGCATGCCGCGCTCGTGACCGCCGCCGTGCATCTGCGCTTCGATGCGCACGCGCGGCTTGCGACGCACATACAGGGCGCCGATGCCCTTCGGACCATAGGTCTTGTGCGCCGAGAACGACATCAGGTCGACCTTCAGCTTCTGCAGGTCGATTTCGATCTTGCCGGTGGCCTGCGCCGCGTCGACGTGAAAAATGATGCCCTTCTCGCGCGTGATCTCGCCGATCGCCGCGATATCCTGGATCACGCCGATCTCGTTGTTCACGTTCATCACGGAAACGAGGATCGTGTCCGGGCGAATGGCCGCCTTGAACTTTTCGAGGTCGATGAGACCGTCGTCCTTCACGTCCAGGTACGTGACTTCGTAGCCTTCGCGCTCCAGCTCACGCGTGGTGTCCAGCACGGCCTTGTGCTCGGTCTTCACGGTGATGAGGTGCTTGCCCTTGCTCTTGTAGAAATGCGCCGCGCCCTTGATGGCGAGGTTGTCCGATTCCGTCGCACCCGAGGTCCAGATGATCTCGCGCGGATCGCAGTTGACGAGCGCCGCGACGTTCTCGCGCGCTTCCTCGACTGCACGCTCCGCATCCCAGCCGTACTGGTGGCTGCGCGAGGCCGGATTGCCGAACTGCTCGCGAAGATACGGGATCATCTTGTCCACCACGCGCGGGTCGACGGGGGTCGTCGCGCTGTAATCCATGTAGATGGGCAGGTGGGGAATATCGTTGTTCATCAGTCGCTCCGGGAAAATCGGTCAAAGCTCCGGCTGGGACGCGCCTTGCATCATCACGCGCACGGCTCGTGCCGCGCGGCGGCGCAGGTCATCCGGCCAGATTGAAAATGGAATTCGGACCCTTGGGCACCACCCGCGTGGCCTCGACGCCGGACGAATCCGTGCGGCGATCGCGCAGCACCGACGCCGAACCCTCACGCGCACGCTGCTGGTCGACCAGATCCTTCAACGAAACGGAATCCAGATACTCGACCATCTTCTGATTCAGCGTTGCCCACAGCTCGTGCGTCATGCAATGGCCATCGTGCTGCTTGGTGCCTTCGCACGCGCCCTTGCCGCCGCATTGAGTGGCGTCGATGGGCTCGTCGACGGCGATGATGATGTCCGCCACCGTGACGTTTTCCGCGCGGCGCGCAAGGTTGTAGCCGCCGCCCGGCCCGCGGACCGATTCGACGATCTCATGGCGCCGCAGCTTGCCGAAGAGCTGCTCGAGATAGGAAAGCGAGATGCGCTGGCGCTGACTGATGCCTGCCAGCGTCACCGGGCCCTGCTCCTGGCGCAACGCCAGGTCGATCATCGCCGTAACGGCGAAACGGCCTTTCGTGGTGAGTCTCATAATGGGGAGCTAACGCTAATACTCGATGATTTTCGTCAAGTATAAATATCCCACAGTTTTAGTCAAGTATCCCGGGCGAGATAAGTAGTTTTTTAATTCCCGTTCCGATTGATGGATTGCTGCCGAAAGTTACGCGGAAAGTTGGGCCTGCAGTGCTCTCAGCAAGCCCTCGCAGGCGTCCTCGCATTGATCGAGCACGGTCTCGAAACCCGCCTCGCCGCCGAAATAAGGATCGACCACGACACGACTGTCCTTGCGCGTGCCGAAGTCCATCAGCAGGCGAATCTTGTCGCGATGCTCGGGCGGACAGATGGCCATGAGTGCGGCGACGTTGGCGTCGTCCATGGCGACGAGCAGGTCGAAGCGCGCGAAATCCGCGGCGCCGATCTGCCGCCCGCGCAGCATCGAGAGGTCGTAGCCGCGCTTCTTCGCGGCCTTCTGGGCGCGCGAATCCGGGGCGTCGCCGATCTGCCAGTCACCGGTTCCGGCCGAATCGATCACGATATGGCCGGCCAGGTTCGCGCGCTCGACGAGATGCCGCATCACCCCTTCCGCACTGGGCGAGCGGCAGATATTGCCGAGACAGACGAAGCAGACCGAGATCGGAGTCATTCGGAGTCGAGGAAACGTGATGGCGGTGGTGTCAGCAGGACGCCGCCCGAAGCGCTCCGGATTATACAAAGAGGGAGAATTTTCCGCTCAGGACGGCCTCCCGGGCTGCGCGTGACCCGTTCAAGGCTCGTCGCGATGGATATCGTGGGTGGCGAAACGCGCTTCTCCGTTCGGCATCTCGAGCCAGTCGCGGTGGGCGAGCGTGCGGCGGATGTCGGACAGGCCGCTTTCCCAATGTTCCTGCATCGTCGACAGCCCGAACTGATAGTCCTTGAAGTGGCCCTCGTACTCCTTCTGGCGGTAGATGAGGTGGATGATGTTGTAGCGCTTCGAGCACGCGAGTTCCTCCGCGCGCCGGCACCATTCGTCGTTCTTGCGAATCTCCTCGGGCACCAGGTCGAGCACGTGCTGCAACACGTTGCGGGCGCGCTGGGAGCGCTGCATCTGGTCGGTCACGAGACGCGTGCGGCTGGAATACTGCACGTCCTTCACGCGCCCCATCACGTCGACGATACTGTCCGGCACCGGACCGCGCGCGCTCCATAGATCGACCTGGAAAGCGAGCGTGTCACGGCGCGGCGTGGCCATGGCCACTTCGTAGAGCGGCGTGTTCGACATGAGTCCGCCGTCCCAGTAAAACTGCCCGTCGATCTCGACGGCAGCGAAGCCCGGCGGCAAGGCCCCGGACGCGATGAAATGCTCGGCGCGCAGGCGGATCTGCGTGTTGTCGAAATAGGCGAAGTTGCCGGTCGCGACGTTCACCGCGCCGACCGACACGCGCGTCTCGCCTGAATTGATGCGGTCGAAGTCGCACAGGCGCTCCAGGGTGGCCTTGAGCGGTGTGGTGTCGTAATAGCTGGCGGTTTGCGGCGAACCGGAGGCAATGGGCGACGGCGGCGGAAAGCGTGGAATGAAGAAGCCCTTCTGCCCTTCCACGAGCGCGCCGAACGCCTGCCAGGCGGTAAACGCCTTGCGGATTTCGTCGGCGGAGTCGAACAGCGCCCTTTCGACGAGACCCGGCAGCGGGAAGCCGAACGCCGGCTGGCAGATGGTTTCCCAGAACTCGAGCAGCCGAGTCACGCGCTGTTCCGGCGCGTTTCCGGCGATGATCGCCGTGTTCAGCGCACCGATTGAAATGCCGGCGATCCAGTTCGGATGAATCCCTGTTTCGTGCAGGCCCTGGTAGACGCCGGCCTGATAGGCGCCGAGCGCGCCTCCGCCCTGCAGCATCAGCGCGACCGTCTCGTAGGGCGGCAAGGCGATGGCCGGCGCCGCGCTTTCCGCAGCCTGCTGCCTGACATTTCCCCGTGACACTGCATTCTGATTTTCGATTTCCGACATTCCGCGTACGCCTCCTCGTTGCATGGAACCGTCATGACGCACGCTGGTTGTACGGCGCGCGTGAGTGAACGACATCGAAGCAATGACACCATTCATCGGCGCCGCCATCAAGCTGGCCGATCGGCCTAGGACAATTCGTGCAGGTTCGCGACCCTGCCCATTCGGCCGACTGTCACGACGCGGCACGCCGGGTTATTGTGCATGAAGGCCGTGACGCACTGACGCAACCCGGGCTCCGGCGCGGCCGGTGGTCTCGGCTAGAATGAACGCCCTTTTTCGGGCTCCGTTTCATTGTTGCCTTTCATGCCTTCGCGGGCCTTTCGTCATGCTCAGTTACCGTCACGCCTTCCACGCGGGCAATCACGCCGATGTCCTGAAACACGCCATCGTCATCCAGATGCTTCAGTACCTTGGGCAGAAGGACAAATCGTACTGGTACATCGACACGCATGCAGGCGCCGGCGTCTACGCCCTCACCGAGGGCTTCGCCGCGAAGAACGCCGAGTTCGAGACGGGTATCGGCAAGCTGTGGGAGCGGGATGATCTGCCGCCGTTGCTGGCCGACTATGTCGCGGAGGTCAAGGCGCTGAATCCCGACGGCGCGATGCGTTTCTATCCCGGCTCGCCCTATCTCGCCTGGCGCACCATGCGCGAGCAGGACCGCATGCGTCTGTTCGAGCTGCACAGCACGGAGATCGACGTGCTGCGCCACAATTTCCGCGACGCAGGCCGGCGCGCAATGATCTATGCCGGCGACGGCTTCGACGGCATCAAGGCGCTCCTTCCGCCACCGCCGCGGCGTGCACTCGTGCTGATCGATCCGTCGTACGAGGACAAGCGCGACTACGCACGTACGCTGGAATGTCTTCAGGAAGGTCTGAAACGGTTCGCAACGGGAACCTATGCAGTCTGGTATCCGCTCGTGACGCGCGTGGAATCACAACGGTTCGCGGACCAGCTGAAGGCCATTCGGCCGAATGGCTGGCTGCACGCCAGCCTCACCGTCAGAAAGCCGCCTGCGGACGGGCTGGGCCTGTTCGGCAGCGGCATGTTCGTGTTGAACCCGCCGTACACGCTCGCACGCGACCTGAAGGAAGCATTGCCTCGCCTGGTCGAGCTGCTTGGCGAAGACAGTGGCGCTTCGTTCAAGCTTGAACATCGCGGCGATTGACGCCGTCTGCGTGCAAGTCCTTATGGATGAGGCGCAACTGGCGCGCGGCTGCGTCCTCCGCGTCCTGGTTGAGTGGGCACGCTGCTCTGGCCGGCGCCCGGATACTCGACATAAGGCGAAACGACGATCGGCGGCTGGGCCTCCTGCGGCGGCCCCTGCAAGGTCTGCATCGGCACCATGCCGGGACCGCCGAGCGCCCCGCTTTGCAGCACCGTGCCGCTCGCGCCGCTGTGAATCCCGGTTTGCGTATCGAGCACTAGCGGTTCGCCTCCGGCCTTTGCTTGCACCGGGCTGAACCAGCACAAGCCCGCAGCGAACGCGGCGGGGGCGGCCAGTGCGGCACAAGCGCGCACCGTGCGCATCAGAAGGAATGCCGGACGCGGGGTCGTCATGGAATGGCGCATCGCTCGCTCTTTATGTAGACGAAATCGCTTTACATTACCGCGGTGGCAAGCTTTAGGCTAGGCGCCGTTGCCCGAAACAGCACCCGAATGGCCCTTCTCCAGGAGAAACGATGAAATCAACAAAAATCGCGCTTGCCGTTCTCAGCGCCTGCCTGAGCGCAGGCGCAATGGCTCAGGATGCGCCGGCCGCGAGCGACGCCATGCCCGGCATGAACATGGAGCAGCACACGCCGAAACCGACCGACGTCTCGTCCACCGCCGCCTATCAGGCCGCGGACCAGAAGATGATGTCGGGGATGTCGGGCATCGAGTACACGGGCGATCCGGACCGCGATTTCGTCGCGCACATGATTCCGCATCACTTGGGCGCGGTGGAGATGGCGAAGGTGGAGCTGAAATACGGCAAGGACGCGAAGCTGCGCAAGCTGGCGAAGGACATCATTGCCGCGCAGGACAAGGAGATTGCGTTCATGAAGCAATGGCTGGAGCAGCATCCGCGCAAGCAGTAACGCGTGTACGGCCTGGACTTGCGTCACCCGGCGACTTGCGTCCGCGCCGGCCAAAAACAAAAGCCCCGCGATGCGGGGCTTTTTGCTTTCACGACTGACGCTTACGCGTTGTAGCCGTTGGATTCCAGCGAGCGGATACGCTGTTCGAGCTGGACGATATCCGTCGATTCCGACAGATACGCTTCGCGACGACGCTGCTCAGCGGCTTCAAACCAGATGCTCAATTTTTCGATGATGTACGCAACCATGATGTGCTCCAAGGTATCTAGACGATCCCTGGCGGCTGGGTCAGGGATTACCCGTTAGGGAATACCCGGATTATAAGGAAGTTTTGTGGCGCTGTGTTAGGAAATGCTTGAATACTGTGCATTCTGTTTCGGAATGGTGCGGAGTTGGATGGCCTTCAAACTGCTGTTTTTTATGAAGATTCCAGCTTTCAGCCATCCACCGGCCGTTATGAAGGCACAATTATGGTGCATTACTGCGCCAGCTTGTCCAAAATCGGGCAATCCGGCCGTTCATCGCCGTGACAGTGGTTGGCAAGGTGAGCCAGCGTTTCGCGCATCTCGGTCAGCTCGGCAATGCGCCGGTCGAGTTCCGCGACATGCTCCATCGCAATCGATTTCACTTCCGCGCTCGCGCGCGTCCGGTCGTGCCACAAGGCCAGCAGCCTGCGAATGTCCTCGACCAGAAATCCCAGCCGGCGCGCCTGCCGCACGAAGCGCAACGCATGCACTTCCTGCGCGCCGTAGACGCGATACCCCGACGACGTCCGCCCCACCGGATTAAGCAATCCGACGCTCTCGTAGTAGCGGATCATCTTGGCTGTCACGCCTGAGGCGCGGGCCGCTTCGCCGATGTTCATCGAGTGCTCCCTGGAAAAAAGTCACTTTGACTCTACACCTTCCCACGATGGCAAGGTATACGATGTACTTCATCGAGCTCTTTGACGAGGAAAACCGCAATGACCGAATTCGAAGTTCAAGGCATGAGCTGCCAGCACTGCGTGGGCGCTGTGACGCGCTCCATCAAGGAAATCGATCCGCAAGCACAAGTGCGCGTGGATCTGGAACGTGGCCGCGTCGCGGTCGAATCGGAGCAATCGGCCGATGCGCTGAAAGACGCCATCGATGAGGCCGGCTATACGGTGGTCAGCGTCGCTTCGGCATGAGCGGCGACCAGGCTTTCACCGTCGCGCTGATCGGCGCGTCAGGCTTGCTCGGACGAGCAGTCGCCGCCGAACTGGCGCGCGCGGACAGTGCCAGAACATGGCGCGTCGTCCCCACTGCGCGCAGCCGCGCCGGTGTGCATGATGTCCGGCTCGATCTGCTCGACCACGACGCCGTCCGCGCTTTCCTGAAAGACCTGAAGCCGGATGCGATCGTCGTCGCGGCAGCCGAGCGGCGGCCGGACGTGTGCGAAAACGATCCCGCGCTGGCCCGCGCCCTGAACGTGGACGCATTGCGCGAGATCGCCCGCGAGGCGCGCGCGACCGGCGCATGGGTACTGTCGATCTCGACCGATTACGTGTTCGACGGCACCTCGCCGCCCTATCGTCCCGACGACGCTCCCGCGCCACTCAACGCCTACGGGCACAGCAAGCTGGATGGCGAGCGCGCGCTGCTCGAATGCGATCCGGCGTCCTGCGTGCTGCGCCTGCCGCTGCTTTACGGGCCCTGCACCGACTGGAACGAATCCGCGGTGACGAGCCTGACGCCCGCTATCGTCGCATCGGCCGATGCCGCGCACCCCGGCGCGCCGATGGACGCCTGGGCGACGCGCTATCCGACCTTCACGCCCGACGTCGCCGTGGTGATCCGCGGCATGCTCGAACATCATGCGCGCGGCGGGACGATTTCCGGCATCACGCACTGGTCCGGCGACGAGCCCATGACGAAGTTCGACATCGCCGGACACATTGCGCGGACCTTGAAGCTGGACGCGCGGCTCATCGCGCAGCACGCCCCGACCGACGCGACGCCGCGTCCGCGCGACTGCCATCTCGAGTCCGCCCGGCTGGAAGAGTTGGGTATCGGCAGGCGCACGCCGTTCAATCATGCGATCGCCGGCCTGCTTGCCAACTATCCGGACCTTCCAGATCAGTGAAAATCGCGGCTCGGCGCGGCAAGGCGGCCGAGCAGCGCGCTATGGTCTTCGAGCCGCTGCGCCACCAGGTGCCGCACGTCGCCGTCCTTTTGCCAGACGCCGTGCACGCCAAGCAAGGACGCGCCCAGCAGCACCTTGCGCTGCTTCTCGACGAGCCCCGGCCACACGATCACGTTGATCGAGCCGCTTTCATCCTCGATCGACACGAAGATCGTGCCGTTCGCCGTGCCCGGCCGTTGCCGCACGGTCACGATGCCGCACGCCCGCACGAAGCGCCCGTTGGCGGTCTTCTCCAGCTCGGCTGCGCTCTTGAAGCGCATGCGCGCGAGCCTGTCGCGCAGCAGCGCCAGCGGATGACGATTGAGCGTCAGCCCGAGACTCGCGTAATCGTCGACGATCTCGCGCCCCTCCGACGCTTCCGGCAACGCGAGCGGCATTTCGCTCATCGGCGCGTCGCGCAGCAGTTCCGGCGCGCGCTGCTGCGCGGTGACCGCCCACCACGCCTGACGCCGATGCCCCGCGATGCTCGCCAGCGCATTGCCGGCCGCCAGCGCTTCGAGCTCGCGGCGGGAGAGCGCCGCGCGGCGCGTGAGGTCGTCGACATCGGCGAACGGCGCCTGCGCCCGCGCGGCCATGATCCGTTCGGCCGCCGCCTGCGACATGCCCTTGATCTGCTGCAAGCCGATCCGCACGCCCGGCCCCGTCGCGCCGTACTGCCGTGACGGCAGCTTAACGCGCGCGGCCAGCCGGCGCGCTCCGCGCCGCATCGTCTTGCGAAAGATCTGATCCGACGATGCCGCTCCATAGAACTGCTGGCGGCGCTGCTCCTTGCCGGCATCGAAGACGAGACGCTCGCCGTTGCCCGAACGCGCCTCCAGCACCGACTCCCAGTCACTCAGCGAGACATCGGGCGGGAACACGTTCACGCCGTGACGCTGCGCATCCTGCACGAGCTGCGACGGCGAATAGAAACCAAGCGGCTGACTGTTCAGCAAACCCGCCAGGAACGCCGCGGGCTCGTAACGCTTGATCCATGCGCTCAGGTAGACGAGCAGCGCGAAACTCGCCGAATGGCTTTCCGGAAAGCCATATTCGCCAAAGCCCTCGATCTGCTTGCACACGCGCGCAGCGAAATCGTGCTCATAGCCGCGCGCCAGCATTTTCGTCATCAGATCAGCCTGATATTTCTCGAGATGACTGCCGCGCCGCCAGGCTGCCATGGCGCGCCGCAACTGATCGGCTTGTTCGGCGGTGTAGCCGGCAGCGACCATCGCGAGCTTCATCACCTGCTCCTGGAAAATCGGCACGCCGAGCGTGCGTCCAAGAACCGGCCGCAACTCCTCTTTCGGATATTCCTCTTCTTCGAGTCCCTGCTTGCGACGCAGATACGGATGCACCATGCCGCCCTGGATGGGTCCGGGCCGCACGATCGCCACCTCGATCACGAGGTCGTAGTATTTGTTCGGCCGCAGGCGCGGCAACATGCTCTGCTGGGCGCGCGATTCGATCTGGAACACGCCGACGGTATCCGCCCGGCAGCACATCTCGTAGACCGCCTTGTCCTCGCGGCGAATGTGGTGGACGCCAAAATCCGGAATGCCCCGGCGCAATGCGACGAATTCCAGCGCGCGACGGATCGCCGACAGCATGCCGAGCGCGAGCACGTCGACTTTCAGGAGTTTCAGCTGGTCGATGTCGTCCTTGTCCCACTGGATCACGCAACGGTCCTTCATCGCGGCGTTTTCGATCGGCACGAGCCGCGACAAGCGTTCCCGCGCAATCACGAAGCCGCCGACGTGCTGCGACAAATGCCGCGGAAAGCCGCGCAACTCGCGCGTGAGCCGGATCAGATGCTTGGTCACATGGGAGTCGTCGCTGAAGCCGGCCTCGCGCAGATAGCCCGCCACCGCCGACGGTCCGTCCCACCACTGCTGCGACTTGCCGATCCGCTCGATCAGCGACGCATCCAGCCCGAGCGCCCGGCCGACGTCCTTGAGCGCGCTGCGCGTGTGATACGTGATGACCGACGCTGCCAGCGACGCGCGATGCCGCCCGTACTTCCGGTAGATGTACTGGATCACTTCCTCGCGGCGCTGATGCTCGAAATCGACGTCGATGTCCGGCGGCTCGTTGCGCGCCTGCGAAATGAAACGTTCGATCAGCAGCCCCATGCGGACCGGATCGAGCTCGGTGATGAACAGGCAAAAACAGATGATCGAATTCGCCGCCGAGCCGCGTCCCTGGCACAGGATCTTCTGGCTGCGCGCGAACGAGACGATGTCATAGACCGTCAGGAAATACTTTTCGTACTTCAGCGCCGCGACAAGCGCGAGTTCCTTGTCGATCAGTCCGATGGTGTCGGCATCCAGTCCGTCTGGCCAGCGCACGCGCGCGCCTTCCATCACGCGCTTGCGCAGATAGCTGGCGGGCGTTTCGTCGCGCGGCACGAGTTCTTCGGGATATTCGTATTGCAGTTCGTCGAGACTGAAAGTACAGCGCGCGGCCAGCCTGAGCGTTTCCCGGATCGCCGCCGCCGGATACAGCGCCCCGATGCGCAGCCGCGTGCGCAGGTGCCGTTCCGCGTTCGCTTCGAGCGCATAGCCGCATTGCGCGAGCGGACGGCCGAGGCGGATGGCGGTCAGCGTGTCCTGCAAGGGCTTGCGCGAGCGCGCGTGCATCAGCGCGCCGCTGGCCGCGACGAGCGGCAAGCCGCTCGCTTCGGCAATCACGCGCGACGCGGCGAGACGTTCGTCATCGCTGCCGTCCTGCCAGAGCTCCAGGGCAAGCCACGCGCGCCCGGCGGCGAAACCGGCCAGCCAGTGCGCGCGATCGAGCGTTTCGGCGAGCGTCGCCGAACGCTGCGGCACCAAGATCAGCAGGCAGTCGTGCAGATGCTTCAGATGGGCGATGTCGCCGCGCAAGTCGGTGGCGTCGAGCGCACTCGACGATGCCGCCGGATTCGTGAAATCCTCCGGGCCGAGTCGATAGCGCCCCTTCGGCGATCGCGAGCGCGCCAGCGCTATCAGTTCGGACAGGTTGCCGTAACCGGCCCGATTCGTCGCCAGTGCAATCAGGGTGCAGAAAGGACTGCCATCGGCATCCGTCAGATGCAGTTCACTGCCGATGATCAGCTTCAGGTGCTGCCTTTTCGGCGGCGGCTCGCCGGCCTCGCTGGCGGCTTTCGCGGCCGCCTCCGCTTGCGTTTCGATGTCCTTGATCGCCGCATGCGCGCGCACGACGCCCGCGAGCGAGCATTCGTCGGTGATCGCGAGCGCGGTGTAGCCATGTTCGAGCGCGGCGGCAGCCAGTTCCTGCGGATGCGATGCGCCGCGCAGAAACGAAAAGTTGCTCAGGCAATGCAGCTCCGCATAGTCGGGCAACAACGCGGAAGCGGACATCGAACCGAGGAAGGTGCGCTTTTCGTTGCCTGCGCCCTCGCCTTCGTCGCCCTTGTCGCCTTCCTCCAGGCCGATGATGTCGTTCAGATCGTCGTCCATCCCGGCATCATCCGAAAAAACCGTGCAGGAACCAGAAGCCCGTCAGGCGCTCGCGATACACCCAGAACATGCGGCCTTGATCGTCCCCGGCGACGTAGTAATCGCGCTGCACACCGTTGCCGTCCCACCAGCCCGCCTCGATACGCTCCGTTCGGCTGATCAGCTTCAGCGGCCGCCGGTAAAACGGCCGCTCGTTGCGCAACATCAGCTTTTGCGGGGTGTCGAGGATCCACGCCGGACGCGGCTGCGACGGCACCGCGCGATCCGGCAGTTCGAGAGCGGCGTCGATGGGGGTTTCGGCTTCTGTGTCGGCTTCTTTCTCGACCGGCGCGGTCTTTTCAGTTTGCTTCTTCTTGCGCTTCGGCTTCGCTTCACTCGCCGGCTTGTACGCCTCGACCGTCATCGCCGCCTCCGGACGATGATCGTCATGTTCGACCAGCTGCACCACGTTCTCCGCGCCCAGCCGCGCGCTCAGACGCTCGAGCAGCTGCGCCAGCGAATCGCTCTCGGAACCGGGCAGCGGGAACAGCGTGTCGGGCGGCGGCGCATGCTCGCTGACCTTGTCGGCCAGCAGCTTCATTTCGATCACCGGCGCGGCCAGCGTCGTCTGATTGAGCTTTTCGCGCAGCAACCAGAGGATGTGTTCGGCATCGCGTGTCGGCACGGCCCACGCCACCTTGAAGGTGGATGTCTTCGGCGCATGACGCGCGGCCAGTTCATGTTCGAGCAGCAACGAAAACTCGCTGACCGCCGCGTGATGCGCGCTCAGCCAGCCGGCCAGTTGCAGCACGAGACGACGCGCCGCGAACAGCAAGGCATCGGCGCTTTCCACGCGCGCCTGCAACTCGAGCCGCGCCTCGAACGATGCCGGCGCGCAGAACGCCTCGCGTGGATCGGGCGCCTGCCCGTATGCCTGCGCGAGCCATTGCAGGATGCCCGGCCCGAAGCGGCGCGCGACGCCCTTGCGCGGCAACTGGCGCAAATCGGCGAGTGTCGCGCAGCCGATCTGCTCGAACACGTCGCCATGTGAATGCGCCGACGGCACCAGCGATACGGGCAAGGTGTCGAGCACCTGCACGAGCGTCGTTTCCTTCACGATGCGCACGCGCCGCGCCACCCGCCGCGTGCGGGCGTGCGCGAGCAGCCACGCGCCCCAGGCAGTCGGCGCGCAGCCCATGCGCGAGGTGAAGCCGCAGCCCTTGATCGTCGCCGCGGCCTTCGAAAGCAAGGCGCGCAATCCGCCGAAGAGACGCATGCTCGCGCCGACTTCCAGCAAGACGGTGTTCGCGTGCGCCAGCACGACCTTGGGCGTGAACGCGAGCAGCGCCAGCGCCACGGCTTCGAGGGCGCGCTGCTCGGCGTTGAGATCGACGGCGAGCAGCGTCAGGCGCGGCGCGAGTGCGAACGCGTGCGAGCGCGTGCTGCCGGGACGCACGCCGAGCCGGAACGCGACGAGATCGGGCATCAGGATGCGGGCGTGATCGGCGAGCGCGAAGCAGGACTGCTCGGGATCGTCGAGACTGCCGGCATCATTCGCCGATGCCGCTCCAGGCGAGATCGGGCTGGCCAATGCTGAGGGCATCGATGGCGGCCTGACTGCTTCGAGCGATAAAAGCGGCAATGTCACCGCTATCCACAACATGTTTGACCTCTCGTGCTTTCCTGCTGAGATGCGCGCGGCGAATGTGTTCGGGCAGCGCGGGCAACTGCAGTGGCAAGCTCAATTGCAACGGTTTGCCCAGTAACGGACCTCGCCGCTTGATGATGTCGATTTCCAGCATGACGGCCTGCATCCACTCGCGGCGGTTCATGGTCTGAGCGTGCGCGGGAAGGCGCGGCTTGCAGACCATGCGCAACGGCGCCGCCGACGATTGCCGGGCTGCCTTGAGCGGCCGGAACAGAAACGCCAGCGACTGCGCTTCCTGAGCGGCGACCTGCAAGCGCCGCAGCGCCTCGGGACGCACTTGCGGCAGCCAGACCAACACGGCGCCAATGCCTTCCTGCTTCAACGATTGCTCCGCGGCCCACAGCGTGTGCTCTTCCGGCGCCTTGACCCAGACGAGCTTGTTCACGGCGATGTTCATTGCCTTGAGGGCAGCGAAGTTGGGCGTCCAGGGAGGCGCGACGAAGATGACCGACCGGCCTTTGCCGACCGTCAACTCGCGGAGCGTGCGCGCAAGCAGCCTGATTTCCCCGACGCCACTCTCTTCGATCAGCAGTTCGGTGACCATGCCCGGCATCCAGCCGGTGCCGGGCAAGAGCAGATCGAGCATCCGATAGCCGCTCGAAACGACGTTCGATTCGGGATCGTTGATCGGACTGCCCTGCCAGAGCTGACGCTGCAGATGCGATGTCAGCCCGATATCGAGCAATGAAAGTGCGGCACCCATGAGCTTTCCCCGTCCGCAAATGCTCGGATCTGCCCAAGGCTTGAGCATCCGATGGCCTGTGGTTTTACTGTATATTTATACAGTATTTGTTGCGGAAAGGTAAACGGCAAGAGGCGTGCGGAAAGCGCGCTGAGGGGAGGAAAAAGTGGGGATGAGGGTGGGCAGCGCTGAGGTGCGGGCGGGTCAAATGTGCGCCCTGAAACGCAAAAACCCCACCTTTGTGGGGTGGGGTTTTTGTTTGGAGCATGAGGAGCCTGACGATTACCTACTTTCACACGGGGATCCGCACTATCATCGGCGTGGAGTCGTTTCACGGTCCTGTTCGGGATGGGAAGGGGTGGTACCGACTCGCTATGGTCATCAGGCATGACTTGTTGTT
>NZ_JARUXQ010000001.1:1973180-2063683 GCF_031451265.1 Caballeronia sp. LZ033
ACTTATCGGCTGTTAGTTTTTAAAGAGCACATCGCAGAACAGAACCACTGCACTTCCGTCTTGCGTCGCTGCATCAGCAGCAGAGAAACGAGATTATGAACAACGTTTTGAAGTCTGTCAACAAGAAATTCAAACTTCCTTTCTCGCTGAGCGCGTTTGAAGCCTTCAACTACTCGCCCCATAACGCCCGCCCCAACCCGTCTTTCCCGCTCCCTTCGCGTTCATCGAATCGCGAAGGAACGGAATTCTAGTGACCCGGATCGGGAAGCGCAAGGGCAGCATTGAAAAAAATCGTGCATCTCCCGCCAGGCACTTCGCCCCTGCCCCCGCGTTGCCCAAACGGCCAGCGGTAAAAGCCACGGCTGAGCGACTACAATCAAAGGTTCACCGCACTAACTCATTCCAGTACCGATATGCGCTCGCGAATCGCCAAACGTATTCCCCCAGACGCCGACAAGCTCGTCAGCCTCTCCCTCGCGCTCTTCGCGTCCGGCAGCCGCGTCGAGGATCGCTTCTGGGAAGCCCGCCTCGACACGCTCATCGCCAAGCTCGTGCGCAACGGCAATCAGACCACGCTCGATGCTGCGCTTGATCACCTTCAGCAGAACCATCCCGACGCATACGGCGCACTCGCCGACATGGCGGAGACGCACAGCGAGTCGTTCTCCATCGACATCGACGGCACGCCTCACGAAGCGCTCCTTATCGCCGCCCCGGTGCTCGCCTGGACGCGTTATGCCATCCCGTCGGGCGCGCTCAAGAGCGATGCCGTCGACGCCCTGCGCACGCAAATGCAGGCGCATATCCTCGCCGCGGACGTGCGCGTCGCCGTGGCGCCCTATCTGTACAGCATCGACCAGTTGCCGCGTCATCACGTCGACACGGCCCGGCTCGCGCAACAACTGCTGCAAGGCGCCACGGGCGGTGCAACGATCCGGCTGAATCTCGCCGATCTTCCCGAAACTTCTCCGATCCTGGCCGATCCGCGCTTCCTGCTCGCGTTGCTCGTGGTGCCGTCGGGCGCCGCGTTCTTTCGCTGGCAGGAAGATGAAAACGGTAGTCGCGTCGAACGGGGGCAATGCCTCGAACAGTGGACGACGCAAGGCGGTCCGAGCTTCGCCGCCATTCTTCCAGGCTGCGAATTCGAGTGCTTGCTGCCGGATGCCTACTATTCCGCCTGCCGCGATGCCGACGAGCAAGTTCGCCCGCATACTGTACGGACCGCAGTCCGCTATCTGTTCGACACACTCGGGACGGCGCCGCAGGATCTGCGCGCGGTCATCGCCGGGTTCGGCGAGCGACGTATCGACGAGTACCGCATCGGCTTCACCCGCCGCGGCAGCAATGACGTGATCTACGGCGTGGTCTGGCCGCTGTATGGCCGCGAGAACGGCGAACTCGGCATGGAAGACGATACCGCCGAACTCGAAGGCGCGAACGGCCCGGTCGAGGAGATCGTCGAGTTGCTGAAGAAGGCAGGCGTGACGGACGTGCGCCGTCATGCCGGGCGCTTCGAGCCCGAGTTCTGCGACGACTGCGGCGTGCCGCTCTACGCAGACCCGCTCGGCGAGATCGTTCACGCCGAGATGCCCGAGGACGCCGAACCCGCGCAGCCGCACTTCCACTAACGCGCGAAGCCACTGCCAGAACTCAACAAACCCCGCCCTGTGCGGGGTTTTCTGTATTTACGCCTATGCCATTCGGCTAGGGCGCGGAACGGCCCGGAATTTGTCAATATTGCCGGAACGCCTGCCATATGGGCGATAACAATCCCGGCGCGGAGGCGCGTGCGGGGCACTTTTGACACGAGGTCAAGCATGAATATCAATATCATCGGTTCCGACGCAGAACGCCGCGCGGGCCTCAAAACCTTGCTGCGCCGTATCGCTCGTCAAGCGCAGTTCAATGAGGCGAAGGACTGGAGACAAGCTCGTTCGTTACTGCTGCGCACCAGCCCTGACATGATCATGATCGACTGGACATCGGATCTGCGCGCCTACGACTTGCAGTCCATCCTGGACGAAGTCCCGCGCGTACCCGCTGCCGTGATGATCGACCGTTGCAGCGCAGGGCTCGTGTACTCGCTGATGAACGCCGGCGCCATGGGCATCGTGCCGCGGGCGCTCGACCCCGCGCTGATCCTGCGCGCGCTCGAGATGGTGCTGGTGGGCGGTCACTACATCCCGGCCGATATCGTCGATCCCGATCTCACGCGCGAGATCGCGGCGCGGCGCGCGCAAGTGGTCGAGAAGCAGCTGCTCAAGGTCCGGCACCATCCCACCCTGTCGCCGCGGCAACAGCAGATCATGCGCTGCGTCCATATGGGAAGCACCAACAAGATGATCGCCAAGACGCTGGGCATCAGCGAAGGCACTGTGAAGATCCACCTTGCAAGCATCTTCCAGCAACTGGGCGCAAGCAATCGCGCTGCGGCCGTCGCCATTTACAACGGCGTGCTGAATCCGCATCTCGCCATTCTGCGTGACCTCGACGAGCAGCCCCTGCCCGTCGTGACCGGTGAGCCCGGCATCATTCCGTTGCGGCGCTCGCGCAAACGTTATCCTTCGCTGACCGATCTCGACCCGGCTTCACTACCCATGGCCGCGGAGCCGCGATCGCCGTTCTAGGAAAAAAGCGTGCAAACGGGTCCGTCCTTTGCGCACACGTTTCACGCGCAACGAGTAATATGCAGGACATGGGGTTCTTCTACACACCGCTACCGCTGTGGCTGACGGTTGGCAGCTGGGTCGCCGCCGCTGGCCTGCTCGCGCTTGCCGTCCTGCAACGTCCGTTCACGCGTCTGCAGGACGCCACGCTACAGCACGTCTGGCTCGGCACCATCGTCGCCGTCACGGTGCTATGGGCCTGCAACGCGTGGTTCGATGACGGTCCCGTGATCCATCTGCTCGGCGCAACCCTCATGGTCACGTTGTTTGACTGGCGGCTCGCGCTGATCGGCACGGCGGCAACCACCGGACTCGCCGCAGTCGTGCTCGACGCGTCATGGCTCAATGTCGCGACCACGTATCTGCTGTTCGGCGCGTTGCCGGTGGGCGTCTCCACGCTGCTTCATCGGCTGAGCAATGCATGGCTGCCGCGCAATCTCTTCACGTTCATTGCAGGTCACGGCTTCATCACGTCGGGCGCTGCGGTCGCCGCCGCGTGCGGCGCCACCGTGCTGCTCGAGATGGCGCTGGCTACCGGCCCTTTTGTCGTACCGGCCGCGTTCATGCGCGGCTCCTTCCTGCTCGGTGCGGGCGAGGCTCTCTTCACCGGCCTGCTCACCATCCTCATCACGGTCTACAAGCCCGCCTGGATCACCACGTATGACGTGCGCCGTTATCGGCTGGATCGCGGTCCACGCGTCTGAAGCGCGTCTGAAGCTTGTCGGCGGCATCCTGGCGGTCACTTGCGTACGATCTGGTTCGCTCCATTTCAGATCGCTCACGATGGGAACGCGCGCAAAGTACGATAAGATTGAACTCCTTCCCCACACGGCGCATCTTACTTGGCCGTGTCTTCTTAGCGCCTGACCTGATGGATAGTAACTACGCACCGCGCCGGCTGCTGCGGCTCGTCGGCCGGTTGACGGTATGCGTGTCGTTGGCATGCGGGGTGTCCGCCTTTGCCGATACGCTCGACGAACGCAACGAGTTGATTCACCACTTCGTCATCGACTTCAACGCCAATCCGCTGGTGGCGGATTGCGCCGCGCACGGCAACTTCATCGCCAGCACGTCCACTGCGTTCGACCACGTCGAGTTTCCTCCCGAGTCGTTCGATTCATCACACTCCGGCATCGAGCCGTGGAACGATTCGTTCGACGAGAAGAAGCAGCGCATCAAGGTGGACAACGTCGTGACGGTCGAAGGTCAGGGCATGCCGAAGAGCGACGAGCGCAACCCTACGCCATTGAAGTTCCGCTGCGGGTACGTCGGCAGCCAGTTGCTGGCGTTCGGCTGGAACGATCCCGTGCCGCCGCTGCGTCCACAATCGCACGCCACGCGCAGCACCAAGTCCAAGCACGGCGCCAAGACCAAGTCATCGGGCAAGAAGAGCACGTCGAAGACGAAGTCGACCAAAAAGAGCAGCAAGAAGCACTAGGCTGCACGGCCAGCAGGCGAAGCCAGGTCAAACGAACAGGGCGTGGTCACTCGATGTGACCACGCCCTGTTGCGCATGAACCCAAAGACACACCTTATCCCGCAAACGCCTGCACATGCCACAGGATGGCCTGCAACATCGAGGCGCCCAGCGCCGCGCTGCGCGCGCCACTCCAGCCCACACTCTCGTCCGGCAGATTGGCGTTGTCCTTGAACGGCATCTCGAGCGTCAGTGAAAGACACCCGTACTCGTTGCCGATGTACTTCGACGCCAGCTTGAGCGCATCCGTCTGATACTTGCTGGCCTCATAGCCATGGACGTCCTGGAAATCCGGGCTCGCCTGCTTGAAGAACTGCACGAAGGCCTTCTGCTCCGCTGCCTGCCGTTCGGTGAAGCCCGGCAGCATCTCGGACCCGGCGACGAACACATACGGAATGGCCTCGTCGCCATGGATGTCGAAGAACATGTCGCAACCCATCTCCGCGATCGCCTCGCGCACGGCCAGCACTTCGGGACTGCGTTCGGCGCTCGGCTCCATCCATTCGCGATTCAGATTCGCGCCCGCCGCGTTGGTGCGCAGGTTGCCGAGCACGCTGCCGTCGGGATTCATGTTCGGCACGATATGGAAGATGGCCCGCCCGAACAGCGCGCGCGCCACCGGATCGCCCGACCAGTCGCCGAAACCCGCCAGCCGCTTGACGAGTCCTTCGACGAACCATTCGGCCATGGTCTCGCCCGGATGCTGGCGCGCGATGATCCAGATGTTCTTCTTCGGCGGCGCATCGCCGAAATCGGGGATGCCGAGCGAGAGTATCGACATCGGCCGGCCCTGCACCGAGCTGCCGATCTCCGTCAGCGTCGCAAGCGGCATCTGCTGGACCGCGCCCAAGAATTCGGAATGGCGCTCCTCGCTGTACGGCTCGAAATACGCGTAGTAGATGCGGTCGAAGTCGGGCGTGTGATCGATCGTCATCACCTTTCCGTCGTACTCCGTCGACACGCGGAACCAGTTCACGCGGTCATAGCTCGCGACCGCTTCGTAGTCGCGCCAGCCTTCCGGAAACGCGCACTGCGCCGCGTTCTCGAAGGTCATCACGAGACGCTCGCCGCGCGCGCCCGACACCCGGAAGTAGAACCACTGCGCGAAGTCCGCCTGCGTATCCGGACGGATGCGCAGACGAATGTCGGCGGGGTCATCGGCGTTCAGGACGTCGATTGCGCCTGCGTCGAAGTTGCTCGAAATGGAGATGCTCATGGTGGTGTCCTTTTGGTGTCCTTTTGGTGTCCTTTGGCTGTCGTGTTCGCGTCATCGCGGGCGTCGGGCTCAGTCCGCGATGCGCCGGCGAAACACATAAGTCGAATCGTTCGATGCCTTCGCGTCGAACGCGTAGCCTTCGCTGTCGAAATCCTTGAGCGCTTCCGGCTCGTCGATACGGTTCTCCACCGCATAACGCGCCATCAGGCCGCGCGCGCGCTTCGCATGAAAGCTGATGATCTTGTAGCGGCCGCCCTTCCAGTCCTCGAACACGGGCGAGACCACGGGCGCCACGAGTTGCTTCGGCTTGACCGACCTGAAATACTCGCCCGATGCGCAATTCACCAGCACGCGCGCGCCGCGCTGCTTGTGCAGCTGCTCGTTGAGCGCTGCCGTGATGCGTTCGCCCCAGAACGCGTAGAGATCCTTGCCACGTGCGTTGGGAAACTTCGTACCCATTTCGAGCCGGTACGGCTGCAGCAGGTCGAGCGGCCGCAAGAGCCCGTAGAGACCCGACAGCACGCGCACGTGATTCTGTGCGAAGTCGAGGTCGCTCGACGACAGGCTTTTGGCGGCAAAACCTTCGTACACATCGCCATTGAAGGCGAGCACGGCCTGCTTCGAATTGTGCGTGTCGAAGGTGGTCGACCACTCCGCGAAACGCTGGAAATTCAAAGCGGCGAGCGGGTCCGAGATGCTCATCATGCCGCCGATTTCCTGCGGCGACAGCTTGCGCAGGCCGTGAATCAGTTCGGCGGCGTCATCGACGAATTGCGGCAGCGTGTGTTTGCGGACGTGAGGCGGCGTCTCGTAGTCGAGCGATTTGGCAGGCGAGAGAACGATTATCATGGAGGCTCGCCGGCACGCCGCCGGCGATCATAGGCATAAACCCCAGATTGTATCGAATGGACCATTCCGCCGCGCCGCTGCCGCAGCCGTCGCAGTCAACGCCGCCGTCACCGTCATTGCAGCCGTCGCCGCTGCGCGTCGTGCTCGATTCGAACGTATGGATCGACCTCCTCGTTTTCGACGACCCCGCCACGCGCCCGATCCACGCGGCTCTCGAAGCCCGCACGCTCGAAGCGCTGATCGACCGGCGCTGTCTCAGGGAACTCACGCACGTGCTGGATTATCCGCAGTTCGTGCGCATGAACGTGGACGCAACGGCAGCGCTCGCGACGGTCGCGCGCCTGACGACCCTCGTCGAAACGAACCTGGCCGAAGACGCGCCCCCGCTGCCCAAGTGCAAGGATCGCGACGACCAGAAGTTCCTCGAGCTCGCGCATGCGTCCGGTGCGCACTGGCTCGTCTCGAAGGATCGGGCGGTGCTGAAGCTCGCGCGCCGCGTCGCCCGCGATTTCGGTTTTCGCATCGCGGAGCCGAAGCCGTTCGTCCACGAACTCGAAGCAGCCGCGGCCATCGGCTGACACAGACTGACGCTGCACTAAAATAGCGTGCACACGCGCTTCACCGTGCTTCTCGCATCTGCATTCCATATCGCGACCTACCCGCCGACATGACCATGAACGCCACGCACGAACTGCCGCCCGCTTCACCCGATGCCTTCCCGTCGCGCCTGCCCAACGTGGGCACGACCATCTTCACCGTGATGAGCGCGCTTGCGACGCAGAAAGGCGCGGTGAACCTCGGTCAGGGTTTCCCCGATTTCGATTGCGACGCACGCATCGTCGATGCCGTGGCCGACGCGATGCGCCAGGGTCACAATCAATACCCGCCGATGGCAGGCGCCGCGCCGCTGCGCCAGGCGATCGCCCGCAAGATCGAAGCGCTCTATGGCCGCGCCTACGACGCAGATCGCGAGATCACGGTGACCGCGGGCGCGACGCAGGCGCTGCTCACAGCGGTGCTGTGCTGCGTGCATCCCGGCGATGAAGTGGTCGTGATCGAGCCGATGTACGACAGCTACGTGCCGTCGATCGAACTCGCGGGCGGCAAGCCGGTATTCGTGTCGCTGGAGGCGCCGGACTACGCGCTGCCGTTCGACAAGATCGCCGCCGCGATCACGCCGAAGACGCGCCTGCTCATGATCAACACGCCGCACAATCCGACCGGCCGCGTCTGGCGCGCCGAGGACATGCGCAAGCTGGAAGACATCGTGCGCGGCACCGGCGTGCTGATCGTGTCCGACGAGGTCTACGAGCACATGGTCTACGACGGCGCACCGCACGAAAGCGTCTCGCGCTATCCGGAGCTGGCAAAGCGCAGCTTCGTCGTGTCGAGTTTCGGCAAGACCTTTCACGTGACGGGCTGGAAGATCGGCTACGTGGCGGCGCCCGCCGCACTGACCGCCGAATTCCGCAAGGTGCATCAGTTCAACGTGTTCACGGTCAACACGCCGATGCAGATCGGTCTCGCGTCTTATCTCGAAGATCCGAAGCCGTACCTCGAACTGCCCGCGTTCTATCAGAAGAAGCGCGACTTCTTCCGCGCGGGTCTGGCGAACTCGCGCTTCTCGCTGCTGCCTTGCGACGGCACCTATTTCCAGTGCGTCGATTATTCGAAGATCAGCGACCTGCCCGAAGCCGAGTTCGCGCAATGGCTCACGAGCGAGATCGGCGTGGCCGCGATTCCGGTGTCGGCGTTCTATCACGAGAGCCATGAGTCGGGCGTCGTGCGCTTCTGCTTCGCCAAGAAGGAAGAAACGCTCGCCCTCGCGCTCGAACGGCTCGCCAGGCTCTAAAAAAAGCGCGCGCTCCGCCGCGCGCCGCTGAACGGCTCGCCCGGCGCCGCGCCGTGCGAGCCTGTGTGGTCCACTTCCGAAGGAGCCGAACCGCATCATGAGTCAATCCGAATACCGCATCGAGACGCTCGGCATCGTCGGCAGCGGCGCGATGGGACGCGGCATCGCGCAGATCGCCGCGCTCGGCGGCCTGAACGTGCTGCTGCACGATACGAATCCGCAGGCGCTCGCCGCCGCGCGCGCCTATCTGTCCGATACCTTCACGCGCCTCAGCGCCAAGGGCAAGCTCAAGGAAGCCGATGCGCACGCCGCGCTCGCCCGCATCCGCGAGGCCCACGACACGAGTGAACTGTCGGGCTGCGACGCCGTCATCGAGGCGATCGTCGAGAATCTCGACATCAAGCGCGGGCTGTTCCGCGACCTCGAAGCCGTCGTCGGCGAGCGCTGCATTCTGGCGTCCAACACGTCGTCGCTGTCCATTACCGCGATCGCCGCGGGCTGCGCGCATCCACAACGCGTCGCGGGCTTCCATTTCTTCAATCCGGTCCCGCTGATGCGCGTCGTCGAAGTGATCGACGGCTTGCGCGGCGACGCCCAGGCCGGCGATGCACTGATGGCGCTCGCGCGCCGCATGGGCCACACGCCGGTGCGCGCGAAGGACATGCCGGGCTTCATCGTCAATCACGCCGGGCGCGGCATGAACACGGAAGGCCTGCGCGTGGCGAGCGAAGGCGTCGCGAGCTTCGCGACCATCGACCGCATCATGCGCGAGCAGGCCGGCTTCCGGCTCGGGCCGTTCGAGCTGCTCGACCTCACCGCGCTCGACGTATCGCATCCGGTGATGGAGTCGATCTATCACCAGTTCTACGAGGAGCCGCGCTTCCGGCCGTCGCCGATCACGGCCACGCGGCTCGCCGGCGGCCTGGTCGGACGCAAGACGGGCGAAGGCTTCTACCGTTATGTCGATGGCAAGCCCGACGTGCCGCCCGAAGCCGCCGCGCCCACGCGCCTGCCCACCCGCGTGTGGATCAGCCGCGCGTGGCCCGCCGGACGCGAGCAGGTGCTGAAGCTGATCGCCCGCTGCGATTGCTCGGTGCATCTCGACACCGGCCACACGCCCGCGCCGGATTCGCTGATCGTCGTCACGCCGCTCGGCGTCGATGCCACCACCACCGCCATCAATGAACATCTCGACGCCACGCGCGTCGTCGCCGTCGATACGCTGTTCCCGCTCGACACCGTCGCGCGCCGCACCGTCATGACGACGCCCGCCACCACGCCCGCGATGCGCGACGCCGCCCACGCGCTGTTCGCCGTCGACGGCGTGCCGGTCAGCGTGATCCGCGACTCGACCGGTTTCGTCGCGCAACGCGTCGTCGCGACCATCGTGAACATCGGTTGCGATATCGCGCAACAGGGCATCGCGACGCCCGAGGACATCGACCTCGCCGTGACGCTGGGCCTCGGCTATCCGCACGGCCCGCTCGCACTCGGCGACACGCTCGGCGCGCATACCGTGCTCACGATCCTGCGCAACATTCACAGCGTGCTGGGCGATCCGCGTTACCGCCCTTCTCCGTGGCTCACGCGGCGCGCCCAGCTTGGACTTCCGCTTACCCATATCGAGGAGCTCGGATGAGCGCCGAACTACTGACATCCCGGCCGGCCGGCAGCGACACCACGCTGGTGCTGAAGCTCTCCAATCCGGGCGCGCGCAACGCGCTGCATCCGGACATGTACGCTGCGGGCATCGAAGCGTTGAATGCAGCCGAGCGCGATGCAAGCGTGCGCGCCATCGTGCTGACCGGCGCGGACAACTTCTTCTGTGCGGGCGGCAATCTGAACCGCCTGCTCGAAAACCGCGCGCAGGATCCGTCGGTGCAGGCAGAAAGCATCGACTTGCTGGCCGAATGGATCAGCGCGCTGCGCGCCTCGACCAAGCCGGTGATCGCGGCCGTCGAAGGCGCGGCGGCCGGCGCGGGCTTTTCGCTGGCGCTCGCGTGCGACTTGATCGTCGCCGCCGACGACGCGCGCTTCGTCATGTCCTATGCACGCGTCGGCCTGACGCCGGACGGCGGCGCATCGTGGTTCCTGGCGCGCGCGTTGCCGCGCACGCTCGCAAGCGAAGTGCTGCTCGAAGCGAAGCCGATCGGCGCGGTGCGGCTGCATGAAGTGGGCGTGGTCAACCGGCTGACGAAGAAAGGCATTGCGCTCGATGCCGCCATCGCCTGGGCCGACGATCTCGGCAGCGTGTCGCCGAAAGCGCTGGCGCGCATCAAGGCGCTGATCGGCGCTGCCGAGACGCAGGGGCTGCCCGCGCATCTCGACATGGAGCGCGACAGTTTCGTCGACGCGCTCCATCACGGCGACGCGCTCGAAGGCATCACCGCGTTCCTCGACAAGCGCCAGCCGAACTATCGCTGAACCATGGCCCACTATGAGCTGCCTCGACGGCGCCGCATCTTCCTGATGCGCCACGGCGACGTCACCTATTTCGACGACAGCGGCCGCGCGATCGATCCGGAGAGCGTGCCGCTCAACGAACGCGGACGCGAGGAAGCGCGTGCGGCGGGCCGCGCCTTCGCCGCGCAGCAGGTGCGTTTCGACCGGGTGATCGTGAGCGGGCTGCCGCGCACGGTCGAGACGGCGCAACGCGTGCTCGCGGAAACGGGCCAGCAGATCGATATCGAAACCTGGCCCGACTGGCAGGAGATTCGCGGCGGCAAACTGAAGGACCTGACCACCGCCGATATCGAGCGTGCGTTTCTCTCGGTGTTCGATGGCATCGTGGCTGAAGACACGCAGTTTCTCGGCGGCGAGACCATCGGCCAGTTGCTGGATCGGGCGCTGCCCGCCGTCGCCCGGCTGCGCGCGGACACGACGTGGGACACAGTGCTGCTCGTCTTGCACGGCGGCGTCAATCGCGCGCTGTTGTCGCACGCGATCACGGCGGGCGGGCGCGCGTTCTTCGGGCATCTGTCGCAGGCGACCGGCTGCATCAACGCGCTCGATGTCGGCGAGAAAGCCGGCGACTGGGTCGTGCACGCGATCAATCACGCGCCGCCATCGCCGCTGCACGCCGACGTGCGCAACACGACGATGGAACTGCTCTACGCCCAATTCATCCGCTACAAGGCCGGCGACATGAACTGACGGCGCCGCGCAACACGGAGGAGACGATGCAGGGCGAAGCACCTCACCAGCAATCCGATTACTCCGCGTTCGAGGGAACGCGTCCCGTGCAGGAACAGCAGCGCTTCGATACCGGCACGCTGGCCGCGTGGCTCGCAGCGCACGTCGAGGGCTTCGACGGCCCGCTGACGGTCGAGCAGTTCGCCGGTGGACAGTCCAACCCCACCTTCAAGCTCGTCACGCCCGCGCGCAGCTACGTGATGCGCGCGAAACCCGGGCCGGCGGCGAAGCTGCTGCCGTCGGCGCATGCGATTGAGCGCGAATACCGCGTGATGGACGCCCTCGCCGCGACCGACGTGCCCGTCGCGCGCATGCTCGCGCTGTGCGAGGACGAAAGCGTGATGGGACGCGCGTTCTATGTGATGGCCCATGTCGAAGGCCGCGTGTTGTGGGACCCGTCGCTGCCCGGTATGTCGCGCGAGGCGCGCGCCGCGATCTACAACGAGATGAATCGCGTGATCGCCGCGCTGCATACGGTGAATATCGACGCCGCCGGACTGTCGGGTTATGGCAAGCCGGGCAACTACTTCGAACGGCAGATCGGCCGCTGGAGCAAGCAGTATCTCGCTTCGCAGACCGGCGAGATCGACGCGATGAACCGTTTGATCGACTGGCTGCCGCAGCACGTGCCGCACGGTGGAGAACAACGTGTGAGTGTCGTGCACGGCGACTTCCGGCTCGACAACCTGATCTTTCACCCGACCGAACCGCGCGTGCTCGCGGTGCTCGACTGGGAACTCTCGACGCTCGGCGATCCGCTCGCCGATCTCTCCTATCACTGCATGGCGTGGCACGTGGACCCGTCGAAGTTTCGCGGCATCGCGGGACTCGACTGGGCCGCGCTCGGCATTCCCGACGAAGACGCTTATGTGCAGCGCTACCGCCAGCGGACGGGTTTCGCGATAGAGGGCGACTGGAACTTCTACCTCGCGTACAACATGTTCCGCATTGCCGCGATCCTGCAGGGCATCATGAAGCGCGTCGTCGACGGTACCGCCGCGAGCGCGCAGGCCATCGACGCAGGTCAGCGCGCCCGGCCGATGGCGGAGCTCGCCTGGCAGTACGCGCAAAAAGTCGGCCGCTGAACTAAAGGGAGACACCATCGATGAACTTCGACTACACGCCCAAAGTGCAAGCGTTGCGCGAAAAGTTGCTGGCCTTCTTCGACGCGCACATCCATCCGAACGAACGCGCCTATGCCGACGAAGTCGCGGCGAATCGCGCGGCGGGCAATGCATGGGTGCCGACGCGTGTCATCGAATCCCTCAAGGAACACGCGCGCGCCGAGGGTCTGTGGAATCTGTTCCTGCCGTCGTCCGGACGCGGCGCCGGTCTCACGAATCTCGAATACGCGCCGCTGTGCGAGATCATGGGCCGCGTGCCGTGGGCGCCCGAAGTGTTCAATTGCAGCGCGCCCGATACCGGCAACATGGAAACCATCGAGCGCTACGGTTCCGACGCGCAGAAGGCCCAATGGCTGGAACCGCTGTTGCGCGGCGAGATGCGCTCGGCGTTCCTGATGACCGAGCCGGAAGTGGCTTCGTCGGATGCGACGAACATCCGGTGCAGCATCGTGCGCGACGGCGACAGCTATGTGATCGACGGTCACAAGTGGTGGTCGTCGGGCGCGGGCGATCCGCGCTGCAAGATCTACATCGTGATGGGCAAGACCGATCCCGATGCGCCGAAACACGCGCAGCAGTCGATGATCCTCGTGCCCGCCGATTCGCAAGGCGTGACCGTGCATCGGCCGCTGCACGTGTTCGGCTACGACGACGCGCCCCACGGCCACATGGACATCACGCTGCAAAGCGTGCGCGTGCCCGCCGCCAATCTGCTGCTGGGCGAAGGCCGCGGCTTCGAGATCGCGCAGGGACGGCTCGGACCCGGACGCATTCATCACTGCATGCGCCTGATCGGCCTGGCGGAACGCGCGCTCGAACTGATGACGAAGCGCACGCTCGAACGCGTGGCCTTCGGCAAGCCGATCGCGCAGCATGGCGTGACGCAGGAGCGCATCGCCGAGGCGCGCATCATGATCGAGCAGGCGCGACTGCTGACGCTCAAGGCCGCCTTCATGATGGACACGGTCGGCAACAAGGGCGCGCGCGGCGAGATTGCGATGATCAAGGTGGTCGCGCCGAACCTGGCGTGTCAGGTCATCGACTGGGCCATCCAGGCGCATGGCGCGGGCGGCGTCAGCGACGACTTTCCGCTCGCCTACGCGTATGCGTCGGCGCGCACCTTGCGGCTCGCCGACGGTCCTGACGAAGTGCATCGCAACGCCATCGCCAAGCTGGAGTTCGGCAAGTACGTGTAGTCAGAACGCGTGGCGCGTGATGAATTCCGCGACGCATGCGGGTTTATCGGCGCCTTCGCACTCCACTGTCACGCGCCACGTCACCTGCACGCTGCCCGGTTCGACTGCGCTCGCCTGCTCTACCTCGAAGCTCGCACGCAGCCGGGAACCCACGCGCACCGGCGACATGAAACGCACGCGGTTCAGCCCGTAGTTGACGCTGACCGTCAGGAAGCCGTGCGCGATCGTGCCGCCGAACGGCGACTCACGCGCGGCGCGCTCCACGTCGACGTGGATCCATTGATGATCGTCGGTGGCGTCGGCGAAGCCGTTCACGCGCGCCTGATCGATCATCGTCCATTCGCTCACGTAGCGCGCGTTGCCCGCTGCGGCGAACACGTCCGCCGCGCTCTTCAACGAGGCGACGCTCATGCTTCGGCTGCCGGCTGGCGCAGGCCGAAGAGCGCGGCGGAATCGACCGTCAGTACGAGCTCGCCGTGCTGGTTGTGCGCCTCCCAGCGCGTCTGCACGATGCCGCGGTCCGGCTTGCTCTTCGACACGCGCTTGTCGAGCACGCGCACCGTCAGCCGCACCGTGTCGCCGACGCGCACCGGCTTGAGCCAGCGAATGTTGTCGAGCCCGGGCGAGCCCATCGAGGTCGAATCGCCGACCATGTCGCGCACCAGGATGCCCATCATCGCAGCGCAGGTGTTCCAGCCGCTCGCGACCAGTCCGCCGAAGTGCGAGGCCTCGCCCGCTTCTTCCGACAGATGGAACGGCTGCGGATCGTAGCGCTCCGCAAAGCCAATAATCTCCTCGCGCGTGAAGGTATGCGCGCTCAGGACCACCGCGCTGCCGGTCTCGAAATCTTCATAAGCGTATGTCATGCGTGTCTCCTCGCTGCACGTCAGTCTTCGGTCATGGAGAACGCGCGCAATGAAACGAAGCGCGCGAGATGATGATCGACATCGCCGAGCGTCGTCTCGATGATCGAGAGCCGCTTGAACCAGTGCGCCGCCGGCAGTTCGTGGGTCACGCCCATGCCGCCGTGCAACTGCACCGCCTGCTGGCCGACGAAACGCGCGGCCTGCCCGATGCGCGCCTTCGCGGCGCTGATGGTCCGGGCGCGGCGCTCGGCATCGTCGTCTTGCAGATGCGCCGCCGCGAGGTAGGTGATGGAGCGCGCCTGCTCGATATGGATCAGCATGTCCACCATGCGATGCTGCAACGCCTGGAAGCGCCCGATCGGCATGCCGAACTGCTGACGCTCGCGGCTGTAGGCGACGGTGGCGAGATGCAGCGCATCGAGCGCGCCAAGCGCTTCGGCACAGAGCAGGAAGCACGCGTGATCGGCGATCCGCTGCAGCGTTGCCGCGCCGGTGTCGCGCTTGCCGAGGCGCGTGGCGGGCGTCCGGTCGAAGACGAGAGTCGCGGCGCGCTGGCCGTCGATGGTCCGGTATTCGGTCACACGCACGTTCGCCGCGTCCTTCCCGACGATGAACAGCGCCACTTCGCCCTCCAGCCGCGCCGGCACGATCCAGTGATCGGCCTGCGCGCCGTGCTGCACCATCGACTTGGTGCCGGCGAGCGTGAACGCGTCGCCGTCTGCCGTGGCTTCCGTGCGCAGGTCGAAGAGGTCATAGCGCGCATGCGGCTCGCTGAACGCGACCGCCAGCTTGATCTCGCCGCGACCCGCGCGTTCGAGCAACGCCGCCGCTGTCGCATCGTCTTCGCGTGCGGCGAGTCGCAAGGCCTCGATGCCCACCGCCGTGGCCCAGTAAGGCTCGACCACCTGCGCACGTCCCAGCTCCTGCATGACCACGAGCATGTCCACAGGATTGCCATCGAAACCGCCCTGCGCTTCGGGCACCGGCAATGCGAGCACACCCAGTTCGGCGAACGCGCGCCAGTGTTTGTCATCGACACCCGCCGCCGATGCCACGACCTTCTGACGCGCATCGAACGGATATTCGCGCTCGAGATAGCGGCGCAGCGCATCGCGGAATTGCTGCTGTTCGTCGCTGAAAGTGAAGTCCATGCGCCGCTCCTCAGAGTCCCAGGATCATCTGCGCGATGATGTTCTTTTGAATCTCGTTCGAACCGCCGTAGATCGACGTCTTGCGGAAGTTGAAGTAGTACGCGGCGAGCGGCGCGGCATCGTCGTCGCCGGTTTGGCTGTGGGTGCGTTCGCCTTCGAGAAACGCGGGATCGAAGGCCGCTGCCTGCGGGCCGATGGCCTCGACCATCAGTTCCGTCAGCGCCTGCTGCACTTCCGTGCCCTTGATCTTCAGCATCGACGCCTCGGGCCCCGGCCCCTGCCCGCCCGCCTCGCTCGCCACCACGCGCTGCACCGTCACTTCGAGCGCCATCAGCTCGATTTCGAGCGCGGCCACCTTGGCGGCGAACAACGGATCATGCAGCAGCGGCTTCCCGCCTTGGGTGCGATCGAGCGCCAGCCGCTTCAGGAACTGCAATTCACGTTTCGACTGCCCCACTCGCGCGATGCCCGTCCGCTCGTGACCGAGCAGATACTTCGCATAGGTCCAGCCGCGGTTTTCTTCGCCGACGCGGTTCGTCACCGGCACCTGCACGTCCTCGAAAAAGACCTCGTTGACTTCGTGATCTTCGTCGAGGGTGATGATCGGGCGCACCGTCACGCCCGGCGTCTGCATGTCGATCAGCAGGAACGAGATGCCTTCCTGCTTCTTCGCGTCGGGGTCGGTGCGCACGAGGCAGAACATCATGTCGGCGTGCTGGGCGAGCGTGGTCCAGGTCTTCTGGCCGTTGACGATGTAGTGATCGCCGCGCCGTTCCGCGCGCGTGCGCAGCGAAGCGAGGTCCGAGCCCGCGCCGGGTTCCGAATAGCCCTGGCACCACCAGTCGGTGCCGTCGAGAATGCGCGGCAGATAGTAAGACCGCTGCTCGACGCTCCCGAACTTCATCAGCACCGGCGCGACCATCGACACGCCGAACGGCAGCACCGAAGGCGCGCCCGCCCGGGCGCACTCTTCGTCCCAGATATGGCGCTGGGTCACGCTCCAGCCGGGGCCGCCATATTCCGTGGGCCACGCGACAGCCGACCAGCCGCGCGCACCAAGCAGCTTGTGCCAGCTGAGGTAGTCATCGCGCGTCAGGCGCTTGTGATGGAGGACCTTGTCGCGCAGCGTGCGCGGGAGGTTGGCGTCGAGCCAGGTGCGGATGTCGACGCGAAAGGCGTCGTCGGAAGGCGAGTAGCTGAGGTCCATGCGCGCTTGTCTCCGGTCCTGTGCAGAACCCGGCCGGAGTGGGCGCTTCCGCGCATCTCCGGTCCGCTGCAAAGTTCATGACCCGCATCCGGGCCATGATGGAGAACACCGCGCGCGATGCTTACTGCAGCGGCTCCTTCAGTGCGTCCGGAACAGGCAACGGCAATACGTCAATTCCTTCTTCGAGCAACGCGTGCGCATCTTCAGGCGTCGTGACGCCGCGAATGTTGCGCGCCGGCGCCTCGTTGTAATGAATGCGCCGCGCTTCCTCGGCAAACCGCTCGCCCACGTTCTCGGTCTTCGACATCAGCTCGCGCATGAACTGCAGCGCGCGGGCTTGTACGTCAGTTGCAACGGGCGCGTTTGCTGCCTTCTGCGTTGCCTCACTCCGCGCCGACGACAGATTCAGACGCGGCGCAGACGGCATACGGCTGACTTCGGTCGCCGAACACACCGGGCAGGCGACCAGCTTGCGCGCCAGTTGCGACTCGAACTCCTCCGTGGAGGCGAACCAGCCTTCAAACCGGTGATCGTGCGCGCACTTTAAATCGAGGACCTTCATGCTATTCGGGCTTCATGGAGTGTAGCTCAGTTCACGGACTTTATGAACGAGCGTACTAAAACGCAGTGGAATCGAAAAATCATATCCGGATCGGGCCGGTCGTTCATTCTATCCGGTCGGCCAGCGCGCTGCCTTGCACGGCCGGAAACGACACAGGCGGCCTGCGGGCCGCCTGTGTCTGTTGAATGCGAGACTTAGTCCTGCGCCGGTTCTCGCGGCTGCCACTCACCCGAGCGGATCTTCTCAAGCCAGAACACGCCGATGATCGTCTTCACGTCGCTGATGCTGCCGTCCTTCACCCAGTTCATCAGCTGCGCTTCATCGGCGATGAAGGTTTCGAGGAACTCGCCTTCGTCGAGCCGGGCATCGCCCTCGACGAGACCGCGCGCCAGATAGATGTCGATGAACTCGGTCGAGTACGAAATCACCGGATGGATGCGCGTCAGGAAGGTCCACTCGCGCGCCGTATAACCCGTCTCTTCCTGAAGTTCGCGCTTGGCGCAGTTCAGCTCGCTTTCGTTCGGATCGAGCTTGCCTGCCGGGAACTCCAGCAGCACGCGTCCCACCGGATAACGAAACTGCCGTTCCAGCAGCACGCGACCGTCCTCGAAGACCGGCAGGATCATCACCGCGCCGGGATGCTCGACGAACTCGCGCGTCGCATGCTTGCCGTCGGGCAATTCGACGGTATCGCGCTTGAGCGTGAGGAACTTGCCTTCGTGGAGCGTGACGCTGTCGACCTTCTTCTCGACAAGGCCTTCATCGCCGGCGGGAAAGGAACGTTGATCTGCCATCTGGAAACCTGTGCGTTGGAAGCGAACAGGCCGCTAACGGCATGAAGCCGTCAGCGGCGTTTGACGAGGTACTGGTACGTGAAGCCCGGAAAAGCGAACACCACGAACAGACTGAAGGTGATGGCATAGAACTGCCATCCCTGATCGAAACGGTTGCCGGCGCGCGCTTCGAGCATGAAGCCGAGCGCGCCGACGACGAAGTAGAGAATCACAAGCTCGCCGATCCGGATCCACGCGCTCTTCTTCGCCGCCTTGTGCGCCGCCGCTGCGGGGAGCGGCAGCGGCACCACGGCGAAGAGGCGCTGATTCAGGAACGGCAGGTTGGCGCACACGAACGCCAACAACACGATGAACCAGCCCGCAGCCGACATTACAGCGACAGCGTATGCGAAATGGCCGTCAGGCAAGCCGACATCAGCGGACCCGGCACCAGGCCGAGCACCAGCACGGCGAGGCCGTTCAACGTCAGCAGCGAACGGTTGAGGCCGCCCGAGACGATGGGCGCGTGGTCTTGCGGTGCATCGAAGTACATCAGCTTCACGACGCGCAGGTAGTAGAACGCACCCACCAGGGACGTCAGCACGGCCAGCACGGCGAGCCAGGTCAGGCCGGCGTTCATCGTGGCTTCGAGCACGGCGAGCTTCGCATAGAAGCCGACCGTCGGCGGAATGCCCGCCAGCGAGAACATCATGATCATCATGACGAACGCGAAGACCGGGCTACGCTGGTTGAGACCCTTGAAGTCGTCGAGCATCTCGGCTTCGAAGTCGCGACGCGCCAGCAGCATGACCACGCCGAACGAACCGAGCGTCGTGATCAGATAGATGATGCTGTAGAACATCGCCGAGCTGTACGCGCCGGCCGCGCCCGTGAGCTTGCCGTCGACGACCCCCGAAAGCAGGCCGAGCAGCACGAAGCCCATGTTCGAGATGGCCGAATACGCCAGCATCCGCTTGATGTTCTTCTGCACGATACCGGTGATGTTGCCCACGATCAGCGAAAGCGCCGCGAGAATCACCAGCATTTCCTGCCAGTCCACGGCGAGCGGCAGCAGCGCCATTACAAGGAAGCGCAAGCCCCACGCGAACGCCGCGACCTTCGGGCCGCCGCCGGTGAGCATGGTCATGGCCGTCGGCGCGCCCTGGTAGACGTCAGGCACCCACATGTGGAACGGCACCGCGCCCATCTTGAAGGCCACGCCCGCCACGATGAAGATCACGCCGAACAGCAGGACCGCGTCGTTGATATGACCCGACGCCACTGCCTTCAGCACTTCGTTCAGTTCGAGCGAACCGGTCGCGCCGTACAGCATCGAGATGCCGTAGAGCAGGAAGCCGGAAGCGAGCGCGCCGAGCACGTAGTACTTCATGGCCGACTCGTTCGACTGCGGCGCATCCTTGCGCAACGCGATGACCGCATACAGCGACAGCGACATCAGTTCAAGGCCGAGATACAGCGTCAGGAAGTTGTTGCCCGAGATCATCACGCACTGGCCCAGCAGCGAAAACAGGCCGAGCAGGAAGAAGTCGCCGCGGAACAGGTCGCGATCTTCGAGGTACTTCTTCGAATAGATGATCGATACGGCGTAGCCCAGGCACACCACTGCCTTCATCGCGCTCGCGAACGGATCGACGATGTACATGCGCGTGAAGAAGTAATGCGGCGTCGGGTCGAGCGCCGTGAAGGCGAACCACACGCCGATCACGATCGTCGAGACGAGCGCGATCAGATACGTGGTGCCGCGGCTCTTCGGTCCGAAGATCGTATCGTTCAGCCAGGCCACGACGACCGCGGCCATCAGGAGCGCGTCGGGCCAGAGAATGCTCATAGGGGCGTTTTGCATGATCTTTTAGTTCCTCCGCACGCCGTTACTGGGCCAGCGGCAGCTTGGACTGCGCGACGTGGGAGAGCAGGTTTGCCACCGACGCGTGCATCACGTCGGTGAAGGGCTTCGGATGCAGGCCCATGTAAAGCGTGAACACCGCGAGCACGGTCAGCATCAGGAATTCGCGCTTGTTGATGTCCTTGAGCTTGGCGACGTGGTCGTTCGCAACCGCGCCGAAATACACGCGCTTGTACATCCACAGCGTGTAGGCCGCGCCCAGGATCAGCGTGAAGGTGGCCAGGAAGGCGATCCAGAAGTTGTACTTCACCGCCGCCAGAATCACCATGAACTCGCCGACGAAACCCGAGGTGCCCGGCAGGCCGCAGTTGGCCATCGCGAACAGCATCACGAACGCCGCGAACTTCGGCATCGTGTTGACGACGCCGCCGTAATCCGCGATCTGGCGCGAGTGTACGCGGTCATACAGCACGCCGATGGACAGGAACATCGCGCCCGACACGAAGCCGTGCGAGATCATCTGGATGATCGCGCCTTCCACGCCGAGCTGGCTCGACGGACCGAACATGAAGAACCCGAGCGTGACGAAGCCCATGTGCGCGATCGACGAATACGCGACCAGCTTCTTCATGTCGGCCTGCACCATCGCGACCAGGCCGATGTAGATCACCGCGATCAGCGACAGCGTGATCACCACCGGCGCAAGGAAGTGGCTGGCATCCGGTGCGATCGGCAGCGAGAAGCGCAGGAAACCGTAGGCGCCCAGCTTCAGCATGATCGCCGCCAGCACGACCGAGCCGCCCGTCGGCGCTTCCACGTGGGCGTCCGGCAGCCAGGTGTGGACCGGGAACATCGGCACCTTCACGGCAAAAGCCAGGAAGAACGCGATGAACAACAGCACCTGTGGCGTCATGTCGAGCTTCACCGCGTGCCACGTGGCGAGGTCGAACGTGCCGGTCTTCGTGTACAGGTACAGCAGCGCGACCAGCATCAGCAGCGAACCGGCCAGCGTGTACAGGAAGAACTTGAACGCCGCATAGACGCGGTTCGGGCCGCCCCACACGCCGATGATGATGTACATCGGAATCAGCGTGGCCTCGAAGAACACGTAGAACAGCAGACCGTCCGCCGTCGAGAACACGCCGATCATGATGCCCGAGAGAATCAGGAACGCGGCCATGTACTGCGACACGCGCTCGGTGATCACTTCCCAGCCGGCGATCACGACGATCACCGTGATGAGCGCCGTCAAGACGACGAACCACATCGAGATGCCGTCCACGCCCAGGTGATACGTGATGTTGAAACGTTCGATCCAGTTCGCCTGCTCGACGAACTGAAGCGCGGCGGTCGAATTGTCGAAGCCGGTGATGAGCGGGATCGTGACGATCAGCCCGAGCACCGCGCCGATCAGCGCCACCCAGCGCGCGGGCGCCGGGTTCTGGTCGTTGCCTACCGCGAGCACCAGCAGACCGAAGATGATCGGCAGCCAGATCGCGACACTGAGAATCGGAAAAGAGTGCATGGAGTCCCTCGCCTTATTTGCCGCCGAGCGTCACAAACAGGGTCAAGAGCCCCAACATGCCGATAATCATGGCGAACGCGTAGTGGTAGATGTAGCCGGATTGGAGGAAGCGGATCACGCCGGCGAACCAGCCCATGAACCGCGCGCTGCCGTTGACGATGCCGTCGATGACGACCACATCGCCCTCTTTCCACAGGCCGCGGCCCAGTGCCACCGCGCCCTTCGCGAACACGACCTCGTTGATCTTGTCGCAGTAATACTTGTTGTCGAGCAGCACGTAGATCGGACGGAACGTGCGCGCAACGACTGCCGGCAGGTCCGGGCGCTTCATGTAGAAGAACCACGCGACGATCACGCCCAGCGCCGCGAGCCACACCGGGCCCGGCGTCACGATGCCGTGAATCGCCATCGCGACCCAGCCGTGGAACTCCTCAGCCATTTCCTTCAGGCCTTCATGGTTCTCGCCGATGAAGATCACCTTGTCGAACACCACGCCGTGCGAGAAGAAGTCGCCGTAGATCATCGGGCCGATCATGATCGCGCCGATGATGATCGACGGGATCGCCAGCAGGATGAGCGGCAGCGTCACCACCCACGGGCTTTCGTGCGGGATGTGCGGACCGTGGCCATGGCCGTGATCGTCGTGGCCATGATCGTCATGACCATGCCCATGCGCCTCGGCCTGGCCCATCGGCGAGTCGGGATGCTTCGGACCGCGGAAGCGCTCCGGACCATGGAACACCATGAAATACATGCGGAACGAGTACAGCGACGTGACGAACACGCTGGCCACCACCGCGAAGTACGCGAAGCCCGAGCCCGCCAGATGCGAGTACTTCACGGCTTCGATGATCGAATCCTTCGAGTAGAAGCCCGAGAAGAACGGCGTGCCGATCAGCGCCAGCGACCCGATCAGCGACGTGATCCACGTGACCGGCATGTACTTGGCGAGGCCGCCCATGTTGCGCATGTCCTGGTCGTGGTGCATGCCGATGATGACCGAACCCGCGCCGAGGAACAGCAGCGCCTTGAAGAACGCGTGCGTGCCGAGGTGGAACACCGCGACCGGATACGCCGAGACGCCCAGCGCGACCGTCATGTAGCCCAGTTGCGACAGCGTGGAATACGCGACCACGCGCTTGATGTCGTTCTGCACGACGCCGAGGAAGCCCATGAACAGCGCAGTGATCGCGCCGATGACCGTGACGAACGACAGCGCGGCGTCCGAATGCTCGAACAGCGGCGACATGCGCGTCACCATGAAGATGCCGGCCGTCACCATGGTTGCCGCGTGAATCAGCGCGGAGATCGGCGTCGGGCCTTCCATCGAATCCGGCAGCCACACGTGCAGCGGGAACTGCGCGGACTTGCCCATCGCGCCGATGAACAGGCAGATGCAGGCGACCGTCAGCAGGCCCCAGTGCGTGCCCGGGAAGGCCAGGGTGGCGAGCTTGTCGCTCTGCGCGAAGACCTCGCCGTAGTTGAGCGAACCCGAGAACGCGAGCAGCAGGCCGATGCCCAGCAGGAAGCCGAAGTCGCCCACGCGGTTCACGATGAACGCCTTCATGTTGGCGTAGATCGCGCTCTCACGCGTGAAGTAGAAGCCGATCAGCAGGTACGACACCAGGCCCACCGCTTCCCAGCCGAAGAACAGCTGCAGGAAGTTGTTGCTCATCACGAGCATCAGCATCGAGAACGTGAACAGCGAGATGTACGAGAAGAAGCGCTCGTAGCCCACTTCCTCGTCCGCCATGTAGCCGATCGTGTAGATGTGCACCATCAGCGAGACGAAGGTCACGATGACCATCATCATGGCCGTCAGCGAATCGACCAGGAAGCCGACTTCCATCTTCAGCGGGCCGACGTTCATCCACTCGTAGATGGTGGCGTTGAAGCTCGCGCCGTGCATCACGTCGTTGAAGACGAGCACCGACAGAACGAGGGAAATGAAGACGCCGAGAATGGTTACGCTGTGCGCGCCCTTGCGCCCCACCGCTTTCCCGAACAGCCCTGCGATCAGCGAGCCGGCAAGCGGCGCCAGCGGAACCGCGAGCAGGAGGTTTTCATTGAGTGTCGTGGACATAACAGCCTTGCCTGAAATTAACCTTTGAGCTGATCGAGGTCCTCGACGTTGATCGTGTCGAGGCTACGGAACAGGGTCACGAGAATCGCCAGGCCGATTGCAGCTTCGGCGGCGGCGACGGTCAGCACGAAGAACACGAAGATCTGGCCGTGCACGTCGCCGAGATAGTGCGAGAACGCGACGAAATTGGTGTTCACCGCGAGCAGCATCAGTTCGATCGCCATCAGGATGATGATGACGTTGCGGCGGTTCAGGAAGATGCCGACGATGCTGATCGCAAACAGGATCGCACCGAGCACGAGGTAATGGGCAAGACTCAACATTTTCTGGTTATCTCCTTCCGCTCAGCCCTTGTTGTCGACCGCGCCCGCGCCAATGTTGCCGGTCACCGCGGGTTCCGTGGCGGCATCGGGCGCCTCCGTTTCGGACTTCATCTTCACGATGCGCACGCGATCCTGCGCGCGCACCTTGACCTGCTGGCTGACGGTTTGCGTCTTCTTGTCCTTCTTGTCGCGGATCGTCAGCGAGATGGCCGCGATGATCGCGACCAGCAGCACGAGGCCCGCCACTTCGAAGGCGAAGATGTAGTCGGTGTAGATGACCTTGCCGATCAGCTGCGTGTTCGACATCACCGCGGCGCCCGACACGCCCGCGCCGGCGGATGCGTCGCGCAGCGGCGTGGTGGTCGCGCCGAAGCCGTGCCACAGGATCAGCGCGGTTTCCACCACGATGATCGCGCCGACGATGCTCGCGAGCGGCACGAAGCGCTTGAAGTCGCGGCGCAGGACATCGATGTTGATGTCGAGCATCATCACCACGAACAGGAACAGCACCATCACCGCGCCCACGTACACGAGCACCAGCAGGATCGCGAGGAATTCCGCCTGCAGCAGCATCCAGATCGCGGCCGCGTTGAAGAACGCGAGCACGAGGAACAGCGCGGACGACACCGGGTTGCGCGAGGTGATCACCTTCAGCGCGGAGACGACCAGCAGCAGCGCGAAGATATAGAACAGTACGGTTGTGAATTCCATGATTACCGGTTCATCGTTAGGCCATCATCAGGCATGGTGTGTCGGCGCCGGGACGGTCCGCCCCGCGCGCACGCCGCATGTGCCGAACAGCAACTGCGAGCCACTGCGTTTGCAACAAATTGATCAACGATACGGCGCGTCCGCCGCCTTCGACGCGGCAATCTCGTTCTCGTAACGGTCGCCGACCGCGAGCAGCATGTCCTTCGTGAAGTACAGGTCGCCGCGCTTCTCGCCGTGATACTCGAGGATGTGCGTCTCGACGATTGAATCGACCGGGCAGCTCTCTTCGCAGAAACCGCAGAAGATGCACTTGGTCAGGTCGATGTCATAGCGCGTCGTGCGGCGCGTATTGTCCGCGCGCGTTTCCGATTCGATCGTGATCGCCATGGCCGGGCAGACCGCTTCGCACAGCTTGCAGGCGATGCAGCGCTCTTCGCCGTTCTCATAACGGCGCAGCGCGTGCAGGCCGCGGAAACGCGGCGAGATCGGGGTCTTTTCTTCCGGGAACTGCACCGTGATCTTGCGCTGGAACGTGTAACGGCCCGTCAGCGCCAGACCCTTCAGCAGCTCGGTCAGGAAGAAGGTTTTGAAGAAGTTCTGAATTGCGTTCATGATGATTTGGTCCGCTCTTGTCCTGCGCTCTTTTGCTGGCTTCGTCCGACTACTTCCAGATGTTGAGCGGCGACATGATCCAGAAACCGACCACGACCACCCAGATCACCGACACCGGCAGGAACACCTTCCAGCCCAGACGCATGATCTGGTCGTAGCGGTAACGCGGAAACGTCGCGCGCGCCCAGATGAACACCGACAGCAGCAGGAAAACCTTGAAGGCGAACCAGAATACGCCCGGAATGAACGACAGGAAGCCGAACGGCGCATCCCAGCCGCCGAGGAACAGCGTCGTCGCGATGGCCGAGATCACGATCATGTTGATGTACTCGGCCAGGAAGAACAGCGCGAACGCCATGCCGGAGTAATCGATCATGTGGCCCGCGACGATTTCCGATTCGCCTTCCACCACGTCGAAGGGGTGACGGTTCGTTTCAGCAATGCCCGAGATGAAGTACACGACGAACATCGGCAGGAGCGGCAGCCAGTTCCACGACAGGAAGTTGACGCCCCAGCCCGCGAACATGCCGCGCTGCTGCGAGTGCACGATGTCCGACATGTTCAGCGTGCCGGCCACCATCAGCACCACGACGAGCGCGAAGCCCATCGAGATTTCGTAGGACACCATCTGCGCCGCCGCGCGCATCGCGCCGAGGAACGCGTACTTCGAGTTCGACGCCCAGCCCGCCAGGATCACGCCGTACACGCCGATCGACGAGATCGCCATCACGTACAGCAGACCCGCGTTGATGTCGCCCAGCACCGCCTTCGCCTGGAACGGGATCACCGCCCATACCGCGAACGCAGGCACCACGGTCATGATCGGCGCGATCATGTAGATCCACTTGCTGGCGGCGGTCGGCTGAATCACTTCCTTCAGCAGAAGCTTCAGCACGTCCGCGATCGGCTGCAGCAGACCGGCGGGACCGACACGGTTCGGGCCAAGACGCACGTGCATCCAGCCGATGAGCTTGCGTTCCCAGAGAATCAGGTACGCCACGCACAGCAGGATGACCACCGAAACCACCAGGATGCGGACCACCGCCCACACCGTCGGCCATGCGACGCCGAGAAGCTGCGTGCCGCCTGCGTTGATCGTATCGAACAAGCCCATTTACGCCTTCTCCACTACCAGTTCACCGAACAGGCCGCCGAGCGCGGCGCCAGCCGTCGTGCCCGCCGACACGCGGACCACCGATTCCGCCAGGTTCGCATCGCGGACCGCGGGCAGCGTCACCGACAGGTTGCCCTGCTTGATGCGCACCGCTTCGCCGTCCTTGAGGCCGAGCTTGTCGAACAGCGCGGTCGGCAGGCCCGCGACGTTCGCGTCACGCGCAGCCGCCGTCAGATGCAGCGACGGGGCGCGGCGCACGAGTGCGTCGGCGTGATAGATCGGCACATCGGCGAGACGCTGCAGGCCGCTGCCGTTCAGCGCGACGTTCGACGCAGCACGCGTTGCCGCCACCGAGGTCTTGTTCGACAGACGCGCGGTCAGGTCGCCCGTACCGAGCGCCGCGACGCGCACTTCTTCAGCCGTATCGAATTCGAAGCCCGACAGGCCCAGGATCGTGCCCAGCACGCGCAGAACCTTCCAGCCCGGACGCGTGTCGCCCAGCGCGCGCACGACGCCGTTGAACGACTGGGCCGTACCTTCCGCGTTGACGAAGGTGCCCGAGGTTTCCGTGTGCGGCGCGACCGGCAGCAGCACGTCTGCGTAGTCCATGCCGTGCTTGAACGGCGACATCACGACAACCATTTCCGCAGCCTTCAGCGCGGCAATGGCCTGCGCCGGATTGGCCGTGTCGAATTCCGGCTCGGCGTGCAGCAGCACGTAGCCCTTGCGCGGCTGTTCAAACACTTCGCGGGCATTGAGACCGCCCTCGCCCGGCACCGCATCGACGAGATACGCGCCGACCGAGTTCGCGCCTTCCGTGAGGAAGCCGAGCGTGGCGCCGGTGTTGTCGGCGATCCACTGCGCAGCCGCCTGGATCTGTGCGAAGTCCGGATGCTGGACCGCGACGTTGCCGAGCAGCAGGACGCGCTGTTCGCCCGCCGACAGCGATGCCGCCACGTCCTTCGCCGCCGCCGATACTTCACGGCCCGCGAACGCGTCCGGCAGTGCGACGCCGCGCGCTTCCGCCACGGCTGCCGCGATGCCCGCAAGTTGATCGAGCCACGCCGACGGCGCCGCGACCAGGCGATGCGCGGTCGGGATCAGCGAGTCGTCGTTGCTGGCGTTGAGGAAGGTGATCTTCGCGCCGCTCTTCGCGGCCTGACGCAGGCGCGCGGCGAACAGCGGATGATCGCGGCGCAGGAACGAGCCGATCACGAAAGCCGTGTCGATCAACGACAGATCGGCGATCTTCGTGCCGAGCCACGGTGCGCCGACGCCGACCGGCGCCGAGAAATCATGCTGACGCAGACGGAAGTCCACGTTCGGCGTACCGACGCCTTCAGCCAGCGCCTTCAGCAGGTGCAGTTCCTCGACCGTGCTGTGCGGCGTGGCCAGTGCGGCGATGGCGTTCGCGCCATGGTCCGCCTGGATGCCCTTCAGGCCCTTCGCCACGTATTCGAGCGCGGTCTGCCAGTCGGTTTCGATCCACTTGCCGCCTTGCTTGAGCATCGGCGTGGTGAGACGTTCTTCGCTGTTCAGGCCTTCGTATGAGAAGCGGTCCTTGTCCGAGATCCAGCATTCGTTGATGGCTTCGTTTTCCATCGGCAGAACGCGCATCACGCGGTTGTTCTTCACCTGCACCACCAGGTTCGCGCCGACGGAATCATGCGGGCTCACCGACTTGCGGCGCGACAGTTCCCACGTCCGCGCGCTGTAGCGGAACGGCTTGCTGGTGAGCGCGCCGACCGGGCACAGGTCGATCATGTTGCCCGACAGTTCCGAGTCAACCGTCTTGCCGACGAAGGACGTGATTTCCGAATGCTCGCCGCGGCCCAGCATGCCGAGCTCCATCACGCCGGCCACTTCCTGGCCAAAGCGCACGCAGCGCGTGCAGTGGATGCAGCGCGACATCTCTTCCATCGAGATGAGCGGACCGACGTTCTTGTGGAACACCACGCGCTTTTCTTCGCTGTAGCGCGACTGCGACTTGCCGTAACCGACGGCCAGATCCTGCAGCTGGCATTCGCCGCCCTGATCGCAGATCGGGCAGTCGAGCGGGTGGTTGATCAGCAGGAATTCCATCACCGACTGCTGGGCCTTCACGGCCTTGTCGGAGGTCGTGCGCACGACCATGCCGTTCGACACGGGCGTCGCGCAGGCCGGCACGGCCTTCGGCATCTTTTCGATCTCGACCAGGCACATACGGCAGTTCGCCGCGATCGAGAGCTTCTTGTGATAGCAGAAGTGAGGAATGTACGTGTCGACCTTGTGCGCAGCCTGGATCACCATGCTGCCTTCGGGCACCTCGACCGTCTTGCCGTCAATTTCTAGTTCAACCATGATGGGGAATGGTCCTCAACCTCTTGTCTCGCGCATCTGACTGCGCGCCTGATTACGCGGTCAGCGCTTCGGACGGCGCGTGCGCATGTCCGCCGACAACACAGTGCTTGTGCTCGACGTGATATTCGAATTCATCCCAGAAGTGCTTGAGCATGCCGCGCACGGGCATCGCCGCTGCGTCGCCCAGCGCGCAGATGGTGCGGCCCATGATGTTCTCGGCGACCGAGTTCAGCAGATCCAGATCTTCCTTGCGGCCCAGCCCGTGCTCGATGCGATGCACCACGCGATACAGCCAGCCGGTGCCTTCGCGGCACGGCGTGCACTGGCCGCACGACTCTTCATAGTAGAAGTACGACAGACGCAGCAGCGAGCGCACCATGCAGCGCGTTTCGTTCATCACGATCACCGCGCCCGAGCCCAGCATGGAGCCGGCCTTGGCGATGGAATCGTAGTCCATGTCGGTGGCGAGCATCATGTCGCCCGGCACCACCGGCGCCGACGATCCGCCCGGAATCACCGCCTTGATCTTCTCGCCGCGCACGCCGCCAGCCAGTTCCATCAGCTTCGAGAACGGCGTGCCGAGCGGAATCTCGTAGTTGCCCGGACGATTCACGTCGCCCGAGACGGAGAAGATCTTCGTGCCGCCATTGTTCGGCTTGCCGAGCTCGAGGTAATTCTGCGGGCCGATTTCCAGCAGGAACGGCACGGCCGCGAAGGTCTCGGTGTTGTTGATCGTGGTCGGCTTGCCATACACGCCGAAGCTCGCCGGGAACGGCGGCTTGAAGCGCGGCTGGCCCTTCTTGCCTTCCAGCGATTCGAGCAGCGCGGTTTCTTCGCCGCAGATGTACGCGCCATAGCCATGATGCGCATACAGTTCAAACGAGAAGCCCGAGCCCAGGATGTTCGCGCCGAGATAGCCGGCCTGGCGCGCTTCTTCCAGCGCGGCCTCGAACACGCGGTAGACCTCGAAGATCTCGCCGTGAATGTAGTTGTAGCCGACCGTGATGCCCATCGCGTACGCGCCGATGGCCATGCCTTCGATCAGCGAATGCGGGTTCCAGCGCAGGATGTCGCGGTCCTTGAACGTGCCCGGCTCGCCTTCGTCCGAATTGCAGACGAGATACTTCTGCCCCGGGAACTGACGCGGCATGAAGCTCCACTTCAGGCCGGTCGGGAAGCCCGCGCCGCCGCGGCCGCGCAGACCCGACGCCTTGACGTCGGCGATCACCTGCTCCGGCGGGATCTTCTCTTCCAGGATGCGGCGCAGCTGCTTGTAGCCGCCGCGCGCGACGTAGTCTTCGAGATGCCAGTTCTCGCCATTGAGGCCGGCGAGGATCAGCGGCTTGATGTGCCGATCGTGGAGTGACGTCATTTCGAAAGTTCCTCGAGCAACTGGTCGATCTTCTCGCGGCTCATGAAGCTGCACATGCGATGGTTGTTCACGAGCATCACCGGTGCGTCGCCGCACGCGCCGAAGCACTCGCCTTCCTTCAGCGTGAACTTGCCGTCGGCCGTGGTTTCGCCGAAATCGATTCCCAGCTTCTGCTTCAGATACTCGGCCGCGCTGTCGGAACCGCCGTCCGGCCCGAGCTGGCAAGGCAGGTTCGTGCAGAGCGTGACCTTGTGCTTGCCGACCGGCCTGAGCTCGTACATCGTGTAGAACGTCGCGACTTCCTGCACGGCGACAGGCGGCATGCTCAGGTAGTCCGCCACGAACTGCATGAGTTCGGGCGAGAGCCAACCATGCTCTTCCTGGGCGACCGCGAGCGCCGCCATCACCGCCGACTGCTTTTGCTCGGCGGGATATTTCGCGACTGCGCGATCGATTTCTTTCAGGCCTTCAGCTGAGATCATTTTCAGACACGACTCTTTCAATTCCTACCGAACGAAAACCCGCCGCGCCCTTCACGTTGCGGCAGACCTGGCGTTCCCGCGGATTCCTGTTATTGCACTCGCGTTTTCATGCGCGGCGGCTCGATGAGCGCGCCGCTCACGCGGCAAGGGAGATCAGCGATCGATCTCGCCGAACACGATGTCCTGCGTACCGATGATCGTCACGGCGTCGGCGATCATGTGGCCGCGCGCCATTTCGTCGAGCGATGCGAGATGCGCATAGCCCGGCGCGCGAATCTTGAGACGATACGGCTTGTTGGCGCCGTCCGAGATCAGATAGATGCCGAACTCGCCCTTCGGGTGCTCCACGGCCGCGTACGTCTCGCCTTCCGGCACGTGGAAACCTTCGGTGAAGAGCTTGAAGTGGTGAATCAGCTCTTCCATGTTGCTCTTCATGCCGACGCGCGACGGCGGCGCAACCTTGTGATTATCGACCATCACAGGGCCGGGATTCTTGCGCAGCCACGCAATGCACTGTTTGGCGATGCGGACCGACTGGCGCATTTCTTCCACGCGCACCAGATAGCGGTCGTAGCAATCGCCGTTCACGCCGACGGGAATGTCGAAGTCCAGCTGGTCATACACTTCGTACGGCTGCTTCTTGCGCAGATCCCACTCGATGCCCGAACCGCGCAGCATCGCGCCGGACAGGCCCATCTGCAGCGCGCGCTCCGGGCTCACCACGCCGATGCCCACGAGACGCTGCTTCCAGATGCGGTTGTCGGTGAGGAGCGTTTCGTACTCGTCGACGCAACCCGGGAAACGGTTGAAGAAGTCTTCGATGAAGTCGAGCAACGAGCCCTGGCGGTTCTCGTTCATCCTGTCGAGGGCCTTCTCGTTGCGGATCTTCGATGCCTTGTATTGCGGCATCGCGTCCGGCAGGTCGCGATAGACCCCGCCCGGGCGATAGTACGCCGCGTGCATGCGCGCGCCGGACACCGCCTCGTAGACGTCCATCAGGTCTTCGCGCTCGCGGAACGCGTACAGGAACACCGCCATCGCACCGACGTCGAGCGCGTGCGAGCCGATCCACATCAGGTGGTTCAGCACGCGCGTGATTTCGTCGAACAGCACGCGGATGTACTTGGCGCGCACCGGGACGTCGATGCCCAGCAGCTTCTCGATCGCCATCACATAGCCATGCTCGTTGACCATCATCGACACGTAGTCGAGACGGTCCATGTACGGCACGGACTGGATGAAGGTCTTGGTTTCGGCGAGCTTCTCGGTCGCGCGATGCAGCAGACCGATGTGCGGGTCCGCGCGCTGGATCACTTCGCCGTCGAGTTCGAGCACGAGGCGCAGCACGCCGTGCGCTGCCGGGTGCTGCGGGCCGAAATTCAGCGTGTAGTTCTTGATCTCTGCCATGGCGTTCTCTTAATGTTTCAGACCGCCATAGCGATCTTCGCGAATCACGCGCGGCGTGATTTCGCGCGGTTCGATCGTCACAGGCTGATACACCACGCGCTTCTCTTCCGGGTCGTAGCGCATTTCCACGTAGCCGGACACCGGGAAGTCCTTGCGGAACGGATGACCGATGAAGCCATAGTCCGTCAGGATGCGGCGCAGGTCGGGGTGGCCTTCGAACACGATGCCGTAGAGGTCGAACGCTTCGCGCTCGTACCAGTTCGCCGAGGTCCAGATGTCGACCACCGAAGGCACGATGGGCACTTCGTCGTCCGGGGCGAACACGCGCACACGCACGCGCCAGTTGTTCGAAACGGAAAGCAGATGGCTGACGGCGGCGAAGCGCGGGCCGTCGTAGGCGCCGTCGCCGTAGGTGGAATAGTCCACGCCGGAGAGGTCCATGAGCTGCTCGAAGCGCAGCGACGGATCATCGCGCAGCTGCTTGCAGACTTCCAGATAGTTCGGCGCCTTGACGACGATCGTCACTTGCCCGAGCGACTCCGTAATGCTCTGGAGACGGCCGCCAAACGCCGTCTCGAGGTTCGCTTTGAGGGTCTCGAGTTTGCTTGCCATAGTTGGGGAGACTCAGGCCCTTAACTACGGGCGATGGTGTTGGTGCGGCGAATCTTCGCCTGCAACTGGATCACGCCGTAGACCAGCGCTTCGGCGGTCGGAGGACAGCCGGGGACGTAGACATCCACCGGCACGATCCGGTCGCAACCGCGCACGACGGAATACGAATAGTGGTAGTAGCCGCCGCCGTTCGCGCACGAGCCCATGGAGATGACCCAGCGCGGCTCGGCCATCTGGTCGTACACCTTGCGCAGCGCGGGCGCCATCTTGTTGCACAGCGTCCCGGCGACGATCATGACGTCGGACTGACGCGGACTCGGGCGGAACACGACGCCGAAGCGGTCCAGGTCATAGCGGGCCGCACCCGCGTGCATCATCTCGACCGCGCAGCAGGCGAGGCCGAACGTCATCGGCCACAGCGAGCCGGTGCGCGTCCAGTTGATCAGCTTGTCAGCCGTGGTGGTGACAAAGCCTTCCTTCAAGACCCCTTCGATACTCATTTCTTGTCCACTCCAGATGAGCTGCCAGCCAAAGCCGCCCATGAATCCGGTGATCTAACCGTCATTCCCAGTCGAGCCCGCCCTTTCTCCAGATGTAGGCGAAGCCGAGCAAAAATTCGAGCAGGAAAATCATCATCGCGATGAAGCCCGGCCAGCCGATCTCGCGCAGGGACACACCCCACGGAAACAGGAACGCAGTCTCAAGGTCGAAAATGATGAAAAGAATTGCGACGAGATAGTAACGCACATCGAACTTCATCCGCGCGTCTTCGAACGCTTCGAAGCCGCACTCGTAAGGCGCGTTTTTTTCGGTGTCGGGCTTGTTGGGACCGAGGACCTTGCCAATGCTGACCAACGCTATACCTAAACCAAGGCCCACCAGAAGAAACAAGAAGACGGGGTAATAGGGTGCGAGGTTCAAGGCTATCCTCTGTTCGGTAGAGATGGTCTGTTATTGATTGAGCGCCTCAGCCGGGACAAACCACCCGGCAGGGGATTCACGTGGGACCGCTCACGATATCAGCACACTGTGACAGTCGCCTCACGGCGAGCAGCACCGCTTCAGAACCGTAAGGGTACTCCAGAAGTGACAATGCCAGCCGAAGCGATGCATGCGGCTGGCATTGGATAACTTTGGTGCCGACGGCGAGACTCGAACTCGCACAGCTTTCGCCACTACCCCCTCAAGATAGCGTGTCTACCAATTTCACCACGTCGGCACTGTACTGCAATCCGGGAAAACTACTTCTTAATTGCCGCGAATCGCTTCAAGACTTGAATTATAACTGGCCCTTCGGAATTGTTCAACGCACAAAATGCAGATTTCGCGAGAAATTTGTTTTGGCGTTCGAGCCGATTATTTCGGTACGTCGTTGGCTGGCGCGGACGAAGCGGCAGCAGGTGCAACACCCGAAGCAGACGACGTGGAAGCCGCGCCCGAGGCCGGAACCGCAGCCGAAGCGGCCACCGGCGCGTCACCCAGCAGACCCGCGGACGCCTGCGGCTTGTAACTGCCGAGATAGGTCAGCGCCAGCGTCGTCACGAAGAACACGGCGGCGAGGACGGCCGTCGTACGCGAAAGGAAATTCGCTGATCCGGTTGCGCCGAACAGGCTGCCCGACGAACCGCTGCCGAATGCCGCGCCCATGTCGGCGCCCTTGCCGTGCTGCAGCAGCACCAGTCCGATAACGCCCAGCGCCGACAATAACTGGACGACGATAATCAATGTCTTCAAATACAGCATTTCAACTCACCCGATTCCTGATGTTTCAGTGACACTTGCGTGTCTCAATGTGCTTCCCTGATCTGCCCTGCGTGCTGACCGCTTGCGAACACCTTATTGCAAGGCGGTTTGCGCGGCCTGGCAGATCGCCAGAAAATCCTTCGACTTCAACGATGCGCCGCCGATCAGGCCGCCGTCGATGTCGCCTTGTGCAAACAATTCCCGCGCATTGTCCGGCTTGACGCTGCCGCCGTACAGCAGCAACGCGTTGGCCACTGCTGCGCCCTTCTCCTGCAGCTTGCGACGCAGGAACGCATGAACCGCCTGCGCCTGTTCCGGCTGCGCGGTCTTGCCGGTGCCGATGGCCCAGACCGGCTCATAAGCGACCACGATGCCCGCCGCCTGCTCTTCGCTCAGCAGCGCCAGAACGGCGTCCAGCTGCGTACCGATGACCTGCTCGGTCGCGCCCGACTCGCGCTCTTCCAGCGTTTCGCCGACACAGACGATAGGCGTGAGACCCGCTTCGAGCGCGCGCAGCGTTTTCGCGCCGACGAGTTCCGGGCTTTCGCGATGATACGCGCGACGCTCCGAATGACCCACGATTGCATACGTGACGCCGAAATCCACGGCCATTTCCGCAGCGACTTCGCCGGTGTAGGCGCCGCCGGCATGCGCCGACACATCCTGCACGCCCCACTTCACCACGGATCCGCCCAGCAGCGCCTGCGATTGCGCGAGATAAGGGCACGGTACGCACACGCCCACGCGCACGTCCTTCTGCAAAGCCGATGCTCCGGCGGCGACTTCGGTCAGCAGGGCCGCGTTCTCGCTGATGCGACCGTGCATCTTCCAGTTGCCAACCACCAGTTTCGCTCGTTGTGTGGACATAAGTCTCGTCGATCGGCGGCTTGCTGCTTGATGCGGAGCAGCCGCCCTGTCTGTAATTGGAAGAAAGCTTTTATAAATGGAAAACCATTTATAAAACAGGCGATTTTACTGTGATCCGACGAAACCGGTCAAACCGGCAAAAGTGCCTTGCATCCTCGGCACGTTGCGGAACCTCACGTCAGGAAGCGTCGCGCCAGTCGAGCATGATCTTGCCGACATGCGTGCTGCTTTCCATCAGCGCGTGCGCGGCCGCGGCTTCAGCGGCCGGAAACACCTGATGGATGACCGGCTTGATGCGTCCCGCCTCGATCTCCGGCCACACGCGTTCCTTCAACTTCGCCGCGAGCTTCGCCTTGAATGCGACCGGACGCGGCCGCAGCGTCGAACCGGTGATGACCAGCCGGCGCCGCAAGATGTCATTCAGATTGATTTCCGCCTTCGAGCCGCCGAGCAGCGCGATTACGCAGACACGGCCGCCGTCGGCGAGCGCCTTGAGTTCGCGCGGCAGATAGTCGCCGGCCACCATGTCGAGAATCACGTCGACGCCACGGTCGTTGGTCAGCGACTTCACCACTTCGACGAAATCTTCCGTCTTGTAGTTGATCGCCCGCTCCGCGCCGAGCGCTTCGCACGCGCGGCATTTTTCATCGGTGCCGGCCGTCGCGAATACGCGAAACCCGAGCGCCTTCGCGATCTGGATAGCCGTTACGCCGATCCCGCTTGACCCGCCCTGCACCAGCAGCGTCTCTTCCTCGCCGTTCTCGCCCGCGCCGAGATGCGCACGCTCGAACACGTTGCTCCACACGGTGAAGAAGGTTTCCGGCAGCGACGCAGCCTCGATGTCGGACAAGCCCGCCGGCACCGGCAGACATTGTTCGAGCGGCGCGACCGCGTATTCGGCATAACCGCCGCCCGCGAGCAGCGCACACACGCGATCACCCTTCTTCAGACCGAACGGATTGTGCTTCGGATCGAAGTCGCCATCGACGATCTCCCCCGCCACTTCCAGTCCCGGCAGGTCCGACGCGCCCGGCGGCGGTGCATATGCGCCCTTGCGCTGCAGGACATCCGGGCGGTTCACGCCCGACGCCGACACCTTGATGAGCACTTCCTTCTTGCCGGGCGCGGGCTGCGGCCGCTCGCCCAGTTTCAAGACTTCGGGCGCGCCAAACTCGGTGATTTCGATGGCTTTCATGACCTCTCCCCTGGAACCCGTGATCGCGCTCGGAATGATTCGAACCGGATGACACTGTGCGCGCGGAAGCAATCGATACTCCCGCACTCGCACGTCACACTGTGATCCAGTCCGGCGGCGCATCCGCTCTCATGCCACGGACACGCGTCAGACAAGAAAACGGCCGGCTCGCGCATGCGGCCGGCCGTCAACACATTACCGCATTACTGCTGCGGCTGCGTCGGTTCCGCGGGTTGGGCGGGTTGCGCGGCTTCGTTCAGCAAAGCCTTCGCCGACAGGCGCACGCGGCCCTTCTCGTCTGTCTGGATGACCTTGACCTTCACGACCTGGCCTTCCTTCAGATAGTCGTTGATGTCCTTCACGCGCTCGTTGACGATCTCCGAGATGTGCAGCAGACCGTCCTTGCCCGGCAGGATGTTCACGATCGCGCCGAAGTCGAGCAGCTTGAGCACCGGACCTTCGTAGATCTGGCCGACTTCCACTTCGGCCGTGATGTTCTCGATGCGCTTCTTCGCCTCGGCCATGCCTTCGCTCGACGTGCTCGCGATGGTCACGACGCCGTCGTCGGAGATGTCGATGGTCGTGCCGGTTTCTTCCGTCAGCGCGCGGATCACCGAGCCGCCCTTGCCGATCACGTCGCGGATCTTCTCCGGATTGATCTTGATGGTGATCATGCGCGGCGCGTAGTCCGACAGTTCCGTGTTCGTGCTCGGCACCGCCGCGGTCATCTTGCCGAGGATGTGCATGCGGCCTTCCTTCGCCTGCGCAAGCGCGACCTGCATGATTTCCTTCGTGATGCCCTGGATCTTGATGTCCATCTGCAGCGCGGTCACGCCTTGCGCCGTGCCGGCCACCTTGAAGTCCATGTCGCCGAGGTGATCTTCGTCGCCGAGGATGTCGGTCAGCACGGCGAACTTGTTGTCCTCGAGGATCAGGCCCATCGCGATGCCCGCGACGTGTGCCTTCATCGGCACGCCGGCGTCCATCAGCGCGAGGCAGCCGCCGCACACCGAAGCCATCGACGACGAACCGTTCGATTCCGTGATTTCCGACACCACGCGAATGGAATAGCCGAACTCGTCCGGCCCCGGCAGGCACGCGACCAGCGCGCGCTTGGCCAGACGGCCGTGGCCGATTTCACGACGCTTCGGCGAGCCGACGCGGCCCGTTTCGCCCGTCGCGAACGGCGGCATGTTGTAGTGGAGCATGAAGCGCTCGCGGTATTCGCCTTCGAGCGCGTCGATGTTCTGCTCGTCGCCCTTCGTGCCGAGCGTCGCCACGACCAGCGCCTGCGTCTCGCCGCGCGTGAACAGCGCCGAGCCGTGCGTGCGCGGCAGGACGCCCGTGCGGATTTCGATCGGACGGACGGTGCGCGTGTCGCGGCCGTCGATGCGCGGCTCGCCATTCAGGATCTGCGTGCGGACGATCTTCGCTTCGATGTCGAACAGCACGTTGCCGACGGTGGCCTTGTCGGCCGCCACCGTGCCGCTTGCAGCGGCATCCTGTTCCAGTTTCGCCGAGGCCGCTGCGTACACTTCCTTCAGCTTGGCCGAGCGCGCCGACTTGTCGCGCAGCTGATAAGCGGCTTCGAGTTCCGGCTTCGCGATTTCGGTGACGCGCGCGATCAGCGCTTCGTTCTTCGGCGCCGGCGCCCAGTCCCACTCCGGCTTGCCGCCTTCGCGCACGAGTTCGTGAATGGCGTCGATGGCCGTCTGCATCTGCTCGTGGCCGAACACCACCGCGCCGAGCATGACTTCTTCGGACAGCTGCTGGGCTTCGGATTCGACCATCAGCACCGCGCGTTCCGTGCCCGCGACCACCAGGTCCAGCGCCGATTCCTTCATCTGCGGGCGCGTCGGGTTCAGCACGTACTCGTTGTTGATGTAGGCGACGCGCGCGGCGCCGACCGGACCGTTGAACGGCAGGCCCGACACGGCGAGCGCGGCGGAGGCGCCGATCAGCGCGGGGATGTCGGCGGGGATTTCCGGGTTCAGCGACAGGACGTGGATCACGACCTGCACTTCGTTATAGAAACCTTCCGGGAAGAGCGGGCGCAGCGGACGGTCGATCAGGCGCGAAATCAGCGTTTCGCCTTCCGACGGACGGCCTTCGCGGCGGAAGAAGCCGCCCGGGATCTTGCCGGCAGCGTAGGTCTTCTCGAGGTAATCGACGGTCAGCGGAAAGAAGTCCTGACCCGGCTTGGCGCTCTTCGCGCCGACGACGGTGGCCAGCACCACGGTGTCTTCCACGTCGACGATCACGGCGCCGCTCGCCTGACGGGCGATCTCGCCCGTTTCGAGACGGACGTTATGCTGGCCCCACTTGAATTCCTTGACGATCTTATTGAACATTTCCACTCCTTATACGTTGCGCCAGCGTCCCTTGACGCTGGCGGGACGATCCCAAGCCGCGCGTAAGAGGTGTGTTATGCCATTCCAGCGCGGTACGTCGCGCCTCGATCGCGCGGCGTGCCGCGCTGGAATGACACAAAGCTCTGCCGCGAGGCCGGACCGGGTGTCGAACCGGATGGAGCATCCGGGTAAAGCATGTGTACTGCCGAAATCATCCTGGATGTGTCGCGCGCGGTTAAGCGATCGAACACCACTTCATCGCCAGACCGTACAAAAACAAAGTGCCTGTATCAGCGGACTGACACAGGCACTCTGTTTCAAAGGCGGCTATGAAGCCACATATGCGCCAATTACTTGCGCAGACCCAGCTTCTCGATCAGCGAGCGGTAGCGGTCCGCGTCCTTGCCCTTCAGGTAGTCGAGCAGCTTGCGGCGACGGCTCACCATGCGCAGCAGACCGCGGCGGCTGTGGTGATCCTTCGAGTGCGACTTGAAGTGGGAAGTGAGTTCGTTGATGCGGCTCGTGAGCAGTGCGACTTGCACTTCGGGGGAGCCGGTGTCGTTGGCGCCGCGCGCGTATTCGGCGACGATGTCGGATTTCTTGATTTCTGCTACGGACATTTGCTTTTCCTTTGATACAGACAGGCGGTCACGGAAGAAAGGCCGTGCCGTGGGGTTACGGGTTTCATGTTTCGCTTCGTCTTCGTGTTGGCCTGCTGATAAGGGAAGGCCGACTGAAGGCGAAGCGCGGAGTATAGCACAGGCGCGCGCCGCCCACGACCCTCACCGGTCAGGGCGTGTCATACGGCAGGTGGTCGGCTGGGCGGTCTTGTCAGCCGGGATGGCGAGCAGCGTCCGGAAGCCATAGCCCGAGCCCTCGTTGTCCAGCTTCACACCCGCCGTGCCGGCGCGGTCCATCTCCATGACATACAGGGGCTGGATCAGCTGGTGATCGGCGGCGCGCATCGTCGACGGATGGAAGCCCTCGCCGTCGAACTGCATGCCTTCCAGCGCACGCGCCACCGCCAGCGGATCGGCGCTGCCCGCGCGTCTCATCGCGACGGCCAGCATTTCCACCATCAGCGGCATGCGGGCGACCAGATAGTCGTCGGCGGCCGCGGGATAGCGCGTGCGGAACGCGCGGTAGTACGCATCCGATGCCGCGCCGCCCACGTTCGGATGCCAGTCCGCCACCGCAATCACACGCTTCACGCCGGCGTCGCCGAGCGCGGCCGGCGCGCCCAGGCTGTTGCCGTAGAAAGTGTAGAACTTGGTGTCGAGGCCTTGTTCGCGCGCGGCCTTGACGAGCAGCGTGAGATCGTTGCCCCAGTTGCCGGTGATGACCGCGTCCGCCCCGCTCGCGCGGATTTTCGCGATGTAGGGCGCGAAATCCTTGACGCGGCCGATCGGATGAAACTCGTCGCCCGCGATTGCGATATCCGGCCGGCGCTCCCTCAAGGCGCGCTGCGCCTCGCGGCTCACGTCATGACCGAAGCTGTAGTCCTGGTTCAGCACATACACCTTCCTGAGCGCGCGATCGTCCTTCAGCGCGTCCGCGAGCGCGTCCATGCGCATGCCCGCATGGGCGTCGAAGCGGAAGTGCCAGAAACTGCAGGCGTCGTTGGTGAGCGCGGGGTCGTCGGCGGAGTAGTTGAGGAACAGCACGCGATGTTGCGGATCGCGCGCGTTTTGCCGGTCGATCGCCGCCACCAGCGCCGCCGCCACCGCCGAACTGTTGCCCTGCATCACGAAACCGATGCCGTCGTCGATCGCCGCGCGCAGTTGTACCAGGCTCGCCTCGCTGCCGCCCTTGCCGTCGAGCACGACCAGTTGCAGCGGATGCCGGCCGTCGGCGAGCTGGACGCCGCCCTGCGCGTTCACCCGCTCGACGCCGAACTGCAGGTTGCGCTCGACCATCGCCCCGGCGTTGGCGAACGGCCCGGACATGCCCTCGATCATCGCGAGCTTGATCGGCGCGGGGCCGGCGGCGCTTGCCGCCTGAGCCCCGATCACCCACGCCGCCACGCACAGCCATCGCGCCCCGCGCGCGCCGATTCGATTCTTCATGCCTGCCGCCCATTCGCTGAAAGCGCGGATCATAGGCCCCCGCGCCCGCGCCGCGCAAGTGCGCCGCGGGTGCGCCATTGCCGACAGATCGGCCCGGATGCCGCAGCGTCGCGGAGCGTGATTCGGCGTCCGCGCATGTCAGAATCACGGAAAAGATCGAATGAACGATCCTCGCCATCGAGAGGATCTCCACATGCCGGAGGCTTGCCATGTCGTATCCCCTCTTTCGCCTGCGCGCCCTGTTGGCGGGCGCGGGCGCCGCGCTCCTGCTGTCCGCCTGCGCCCAGCCGTGGCAGAACTATCAGGCGGGCGCGGATGCATCCACGATCACCGCGCGCCTCGGCCCGCCGCGCGAAGTCTACGACCTGCCCAGCGGCGGCAAGCGCCTGATGTGGCCGACGCAGCCGCTCGGCGAGTTCACGACGGCTGCCGACATCGACAGTTCGGGGAAAATCGTCAGCGTGCGCCAGGTGCTCGACGAGAACGAGTTCTACAAGGCGCAGATCGGCACCTGGACGAAGGCGGATGTGCTGCTGAATTTCGGCCGGCCGGTCGAAACCTCGTACTTCCCGTTGATGAAACGCCAGGTCTGGACTTATCGCTACATGGAGGCGAACATCTGGTACCTGATGTACAACTTCTATTTCGACGATCAGGGCATCCTGCGCATGACACAGAAAACGCCTGATCCGCTGCATGATCCGGACCGGCGCAACATGTTCTGAGCGCCTGCCGTTTGCGCACGAGCAACGAAAAAAGCCCTCTCGCGAGGGCTTTTTCATGTCTGCAAGACGTGCCGGAATCACAGCTGCGGGTTGAGCTTCTCGACCTTCGAGTGCAGCTTGTTCAACGCAGCCAGATAAGCCTTCGCCGACGCCGCGACGATATCCGGATCCGTGCCCACGCCGTTCACGATGCGCCCGCTCTTCGACAGACGCACCGTCACTTCACCCTGCGCCTGCGTGCCGGTGGTGATGGCGTTGACCGAATACAGGACGAGTTCCGCGCCGCTGTCCACCTTCGATTCGATCGCGTGCAGTGTCGCGTCCACCGGACCGTTGCCGCGCGCTTCGCCCGTGACCTCGGCGCCTTCCACCGCGAACACGACCTTTGCCTGCGGCTGCTCGCCCGTCTCGGAATGCTGCTTCAGCGACACGAAGCGGAAATGCTCCTTGGCCTGCGCCTCGGCGGATTCCTCGGAGACGATCTGCATGATGTCTTCGTCGAAGATCTCGGCCTTGCGGTCCGCGAGTTCCTTGAAGCGCGCGAACGCGGCGTTCACTTCGCCTTCGGACTCCAGCTGCACGCCCAGTTCTTCGAGACGCTGCTTGAACGCGTTGCGGCCCGAGAGCTTGCCGAGCACGATCTTGTTCGCGGCCCAGCCCACGTCTTCCGCGCGCATGATTTCGTAGGTGTCGCGCGCCTTCAGCACGCCGTCCTGGTGAATGCCCGACGCGTGCGCGAACGCGTTCGCGCCGACCACCGCCTTGTTCGGCTGCACGACGAAGCCGGTGATCTGGGAAACGAGCTTCGAGGTCGGCACGATCTGCGACGTGTCGATGCCGAGATCCAGACCGAAGTAATCCTTGCGCGTCTTGACCGACATCACGATCTCTTCCAGCGACGTATTGCCCGCGCGCTCGCCGAGACCGTTTATCGTGCATTCCACCTGACGCGCGCCGCCGATCTGCACGCCGGCCAGCGAATTGGCGACGGCCATGCCGAGGTCGTCGTGGCAGTGCACCGACCAGACCGCCTTGTCGGAATTGGGCACGCGCTCGCGCAGCGTCTTCACGAGATTGCCGTAGAGCTCGGGCACGCCGTAACCGACCGTGTCCGCGATGTTGATGGTGCGCGCGCCTTCATCGATGACCGCTTCAAGGACGCGGCAAAGATAGTCGATGTCCGAGCGGCTGCCGTCTTCCGGCGAGAACTCGACGTCGTCGGTGAACTTGCGGGCGAAGCGCACGGCGAGACGCGCCTGGTCGTAGACCTGCTCCGGCGTCATGCGCAGCTTCTTCTCCATGTGCAGCGCCGACGTGGCAATGAACGTGTGAATGCGGAACTGGCCGGCGGGCTTGAGGGCGTCGGCGGCGCGCTGGATGTCCTTGTCGTTGGCCCGGGCCAGCGAGCAGACCGTGCTGTCCTTCACGAGCGAGGCGATGGTGTGGATGGCGTCGAAATCGCCGTTCGAGCTGGCCGCGAAGCCCGCCTCGATGATGTCCACCTTCATGCGCTCCAGCTGCTTCGCGATGCGGATCTTCTCTTCCTTCGTCATCGACGCGCCGGGGGACTGCTCGCCATCACGCAAGGTGGTGTCGAAGATGATCAACTTGTCTGCTGCCATGTTGGGCTCCAGTGGGGAGAGTGTTCAAGTGTTGGAAATGACGCGCGGAAATGCAAAAGGGAATTCGGGTGTTCGCGCCACCGCTGGCGTCGAAAACCTGACAGGACGAGCAGATGGGAGGCGAGAAAGATCAGCGCGGTAGGCGCGCTAGTAGCGATAGTGCGCGTAGCGACGCACCAGCTTGGACCGACAGGAAGGGGAACAGGAAAAAACGCATTCAAAAACTATAACGGCTTTCCGAAGCGCGTGCAATCAGGCGTTCCGTTCGCTGAATCTCAAGGCCGCCAGAAACAAAAAGCCTGCGTCCGGTCAGGAGGCAGGCTTTCGATTTTCCTTCACAGCGGCAATCAATATCCGCCGATGCTCGCGCTCACGCGCTGGCGCAATTCGGAACCGTCGCCGATTTGCGCGTTGTCGATCCGGCGCGCGCCCTGGAAACGCTTCTCCCAGTAGCCGTCTTCCATGTCGTCGACGCGGATCGTGCTGCCGGTGGACGGCGAGTGCACGAACTTGTTGTCACCGATGTAGATGCCCACGTGCGAGAACGAGCGGCGCATCGTGTTGAAGAACACGAGATCGCCGGGTTTCAGATCCGACACGCGGACCTTCTCGCCGACGCGGCTCATTTCCTCGGCGCGGCGCGGCAGCGTCATGCCGAGCGTGTCCTGAAACACGTAGCGGACGAAGCCGCTGCAATCGAGACCGGAATCCGGCGAATTGCCGCCCCAGCGATAACGCACGCCGATCATGTTGAGCGCGCCTACGACGACGTCGCCCGCCTTGCTCGCCATGCCCGACAGAAACGACTTTGCGCCGCCCTGGCTGCTGGCGGCGTCGGTGTTTGCGGTATCGATGGATCTGGAGGAGAAAAGGCCGTTGCCGGCATTCTGGCTGCTACTGCTGACTTCGTCGGCGAACGCGCCGGAAGTTGCTGTCATCAGGAGGCCGATCAACATGCCCGCGGCGGCGCGCGCGCATGTCTGAGTCAACGATAGTGGCTGCATCGGTCGGTAGGTTTTACAATTAAAAGCTGTTAAATCAGGGAGATAGCAGAAAGTTTGGAAGGATACTAGCCACAAAGTATTTACCTGTCAAAAGAAATAGAAAAATACAATTGAGACGGGCACCCAATTGGTGAAAAAGAAAGATTTTAGGATTCGAGGGCCGCGCTCAGAAGCTTTCGCGTGTATTCGTCGGAGGGGTTTGAAAAAATCTTCTCTACCTCGCCCGACTCCACGATAAAACCATTTCGCATCACCGCGACGCGATGTGCCATCGCGCCGATCACCTGTAAGTCGTGGCTAATAAAGACGTAGCCCAGGTTGTGCTTCTTCTGAATGTCGGCGAGCAGCGCCAGGACTTGAGTCTGGATCGACACGTCGAGCGCGCTGGTGGGTTCGTCGAGGATCAGGATGCTCGGTTCGAGCACCAGCGCGCGGGCGATCGCGATGCGCTGCCGCTGGCCACCCGAGAACTCGTGCGGATAGCGCGTGAGCGCCGAGCGTTCCATTCCGACTTCCCGCAACACCGCCACCACCCGTGCCTGGCGCGCGGCGGCATCCAGTTCCGGGCGATGCAGCGCCAGCCCCTCGCCGACGATCCGCTCGACGGTCTGCCGCGGCGACAGCGAGCTGAACGGATCCTGAAACACCACTTGCAGATTGGAGCGCAGCGCGGTTTGCTCGCGCCCCTGGAACTCGCTGAGCGCGCGGCCCTGGAACTGCACCGCGCCGTGCGAGATGCGTTGCAGGCCGAGCAGCGCCATCGCCAGGGTGGACTTGCCGGAGCCCGATTCCCCGACGATCCCGAGCGTCTCGCCCTGCCGCACCGTCAGCGTGACGTCGTCGACGGCCTTGAAGCGGCCGCGCCGGAACCAGCCTTGCAAGCCCGGCAGGCGCGTCGGGTAAGCGACGGAGACGTTTTTCGCGTCGAGCAGGACGGGCGCGATCGGCAGCACCGGCAGCACGCTGCGCTTCGGCTTGCTGGCCAGCAGCCGCTGGGTGTACGGATGCTGCGGCGACGCGAAGATGCTTTCCACCGTGCCGCTCTCCACCAGCACGCCCTTCTCCATCACCGCGACACGCTCCGCGAAGCGCCTGACGAGATTCAGGTCGTGCGTGATCAGCAGCACCGCCATGCCGCGCTGCTGGGCTTCGTCGCGTTGCAGTTCGAGCAGCAGTTCGACGATCTGCGCGCGAATCGTCACGTCGAGGGCCGTCGTGGGTTCGTCGGCGAGCAGGAGGCGTGGACGGCACGCGAGCGCCATCGCGATCATCACCCGCTGGCGCTGGCCGCCCGACAACTGATGCGGATAGCTGTCCACGCGCCGCTCGGGCTCCGTGATGCCGGTGCGCGCGAGCAGTGCGATCGCGCGGCGGCGCGCCTCGCGCGGCGTGGTGCCGTCGTGCAGCTGGATCGTCTCGCCGATCTGGTCGCCCACCGTGTAGAGCGGATTGAGCGCCGTCATCGGCTCCTGGAAGATCATCGCGATGTCGGAGCCGCGCAGGCCGCGCATCGCGCGCTCGCTCTTGTCGAGCAGCTCTTCGCCGGCGAAGCGGATCGAGCCGGACAGTTCGGCTTCGCGCAGCAGCCGCAGGATGGACAGCGCCGTGACGCTCTTGCCCGAACCCGATTCGCCGACCAGCGCCACGCGTTCGCCCGCGTGGATCTCGAGATTGACGCCGTCGACGGCCAGCGTGTCGCCGAAACGCACGCGCAGGTCTTTGATGGACAACAGCGGTTCGTTCACTGCCCGCCTCCGGCTTTCACGGCATCGGCGATACGCGTGTCGAGCGCGTTGCGCAGCGCATCGCCCATGAAGGTCAGCAGGAGCAGCGTCGCGACCAGCACGCCGAAGGTGGACAGTGAGATCCACCAGGCATCGAGATTGGCCTTGCCTTGCGCGAGCAACTCACCGAGCGATGGCGTCGGCGACGGCACGCCCAGCCCGAGAAAGTCGAGGCTCGTCAGCGCGAGAATGGCGCCGCTCATGCGGAACGGCAGGAACGTGATGACCGGCGTGAGACTGTTGGGCAAGACGTGGCGCCAGATGATCTGCCAGTTCGAGAGGCCCATCGCGCGGGCGGCGCGCACGTAATCCTGCGTGCGGTTGCGCAGGAACTCGGCGCGCACGTAGTCCGACAAACCGATCCAGCCGAACAGCGACAAGAGGATGATCAAAAGGATCAGGCTCGGCTCGAAGATCGACGCAAAGATGATGAGCAGGTATAGCTCGGGCAACGCGCTCCAGACTTCGATGAGCCGCTGCCCCGTGATGTCGATCCGCCCGCCGAAATACCCCTGCACCGCGCCCGCGACGACGCCCAGCAGCGTGCCGATCGCCGTCAGCACGAGCGCGAACAGCACCGACACGCGAAAGCCGTACACGAGCCGCGCGAACACGTCGCGGCCGCGGTCGTCGGTGCCGAGCCAGTTCTCGCGCGACGGCGGCGCCGGATTCGAGCCCTTCGAGAAGTAGTTGAGCGTGTCGTAGTAGTAGTGATTCGGCGGATAGATCGCGAAGTTGCCCGGCGCGCTGAAACGGTCGCGCACGTAGGGATCGAGATAATCGGCGGGCGTGGGGAAGTCGCCGCCGAACGTGGTCTCCGCATAGGTCATCACGAGCGGAAAGTACAGATGCCCCTGATAGCGCACGACGAGCGGCTTGTCGTTTGACCACAGCGGCCCGGCGAGGCTGATGACGAACGCCACGACGAACACGACGAGGCTCCAGTAGCCCAGCCGGTTGCGCTTGAAGCGCTGCCACACGCGCCGTCCGGGCGGAATGGATTTTTCGAAGCTGAGCGGCCGGGCGTCGCTGCCGTGTGCGTCGCGCCGTGAGGAGCGGGATGAAGCGGCTCGATTCAAATCAGCGCTCCAGTTGTTCGAATTGAATGCGTGGATCGACCCAGACGTAGCACAGGTCCGAGATGAGCTTCGTGGCGAGGCCGATCAGCGTGAAGAGATAGAGCGTGCCGAGCACCACCGGATAGTCGCGCCGCACCACGGATTCATAGGACAGCAGGCCGAGCCCGTCGAGCGAGAACAGCGTCTCGATCAGCAGGCTGCCGGTGAAGAACGCGCCGATGAACGCCGCTGGAAAGCCGACGATCAACGGCAGCAGCGCATTGCGGAACACGTGCTTCCACAGCACGCGGCGCTCGGAGAGGCCCTTCGCGCGCGCGGTCAGCACGTATTGCTTGCGGATCTCGTCGAGGAAGGCGTTCTTGGTGAGCATCGTGACGATGGCGAAGCTGCCCACCACCGAGGCCGTCACCGGCAGCGTGATGTGCCACAGATAATCGAGAATCTTGCCGCCGAGCGACAGCGTGGCCCAGTTGTCGGAGGTGAGATTGCGCAGCGGGAACAGTTGCCAGAAGGTGCCTCCGCCGAACAGCACGAGCAGCAGCACGCCGAGCACGAAGCCTGGAATCGCAAAGCCGATCAGCACGATCAGGCTCGTCGCGACATCGAACTTCGAGCCGTTCCTGACCGCCTTCGCGATGCCGAGCGGCACCGATATCAGATAGGTGATGAAGAAGGTCCACAGGCCGATGCTGATCGACACCGGCAGCTTCGACACGATCAGCGACCACACGCTCTGATGCCTGAAATAACTGTCGCCGAGATCGAAGCGCGCGAACTTGCCGAGCATCAGCACATAGCGCTGCAGCGGCGGCTTGTCGAAGCCGTAGAGCTTCTTCAGTTGCTCGACCTGCTGCGCATCGACGCCGGTGTGCGTGCGCAATCCGAAACCACCGCCGCCCCCTTCGAACTGTCCGCGCCGCAGGTCGTGCACTGCCTGCTCGACCGGACCGCCCGGCACGAACTGGATCACGACGAAGGTCAGCGTCAGCACGCCAAGCAGCGTCGGGATCATCAACAGAATGCGTTTAAGGATGTAGCTCCACATGGCGCGCCCTATTCGGCTTAATCGGCTATTGGGTTGGCGCCGCGGGCGCGTGCTGCGCCCACCACGTCGAGATGATCCATTCCTCGGCGCTGTAGTACAGCGGCAAGGTCGACGGATACGCCAGCGTGTTGCGATACGCCACGCGATGCGTCGCCGAGTACCAGTGCGGCACCACATAGTAGCCGTTCATCAGCACGCGATCGAGCGCGTGGGTGGCGTCGACCAGCTGCTCGCGCGTCTGCGCGGACACCACCTTCTGCAGGATGGCATCGACGGCCGGCGACTTCACGCCCGCCAGATTGTCCGAACCCTGCTCGTTCGCCGACTGGCTGCCGAAGCGCGACACCTGTTCCGTGCCCGGCACCTGCACGTCGGGCATGCGCACGCTCGTCATGTCGAAGTCAAAGGCATCGAGGCGCTTCTGGATCAGCGCGTAATCCACGGTGCGGAAGTTCATCGTGATGCCGAGCTTCTGCAGATTGCGCCCGAACGCGGCCGCGACCGGCTCCATCGACGCGCCGCCGCCGGTATCGTCGAGGATCTCGAAGACGAAGGGCTCGCCTTTCGCGTTGCGCAGCGCGCCGTCGCGATAGGTCCAGCCCGCCTGCGCCAGCAGCTCGCGCGCCTTGATCAGATTGGCGCGCAGCGAACCGGGCGGATCGGTGTCCGGCTGGCGCGGCATCGGGCCGAACACCGACGGGTCCAGTTGCGCCTTCAACGGATTCAGGATGGCGAGCTCGCCTTCGCTCGGCAGGCCCTTCGCCTGCAGGTCCGTGTTGACGAAGAAGCTGTCGATGCGCCGGTACTGGTTGAAGAACAGCTGCCGGTTGAGCCATTCGAAGTCGAGCGCGAGATCCAGCGCCTGACGCACGCGCACGTCCTTGAACAGCGGCCGGCGCGTGTTCATGAAGAAGCCTTGCATGCCGGTGCCGTTGTGCTGCGGGAATTCGCGCTTGATCAGTTCGCCGTTGTCGAAGCGCTTGCCGATGTCGCGCCGCACCCAGCTGCGCGCGATGTACTCGACCAGCACGTCGTACTCGCCGGCCTTGAAGGCTTCGAGGCGCGCGGTGGGATCGCCGTAGAGCTTGTAGTCGATGTGCGCGAAGTTGTTCGTGCCGACCCGCACCGGCAGCGCCGCGCCCCAGTAGTCCGGATTGCGCCGGTACGAGATGGTGCGGCCGTTGTCGTAATGGTCGATCAGATACGGGCCGCTGCCGATCGGCTTCTGGAACGCGATCTGGTCGAACGGAACGCGCGTGCCGTCGGGCTTCATCGCCCACTTGCGCGAGAACACCGGAATGCCGCCCGCGAGCAGCGGCATTTCGCGCGTCGCGGCCTTGAACTCGAAGCGGATGGTCAGCGGATCGACGATCACCGCGCGCGCGATCTGTCCGAAATACACCGCGAACTGCGGCGCGGCCAGTGGGCTCTTCAGCGTCTCGAACGAGAACTTGACGTCTTCGGCGGTGACCGGATCGCCGTTCGAGAAGCGCGCCTTCGGATTGATGTGGAAGGTGGTCGACATGCCGTCCGGCGCCACCGAGATGTCGTCGGCGAGCAGGCCGTAGGCGGTCGCGACTTCATCGGAACTGCCTGTTGTCAGGCTTTCGAACATCAGCGACAGACCCGGCGCGGGATTGCCGCGCAGCGTGAACGGATTGAACTTGTCGAAGCTCGTCAGGCGGTTCGGATTGGCGAGCACCAGCGTGCCGTCGCGCGGGGCGTCGGGGTTGACGTAGTCGAAATGCGTGAAGCCCGCCGGATATTTGGGCTCGCCATATTGCGCGATGGCATGCACCGCGAAGGCCGGACTCGCCGCCAGTGCAATCGATCCGGCCAGCCACCCGGATAGAACCAGGCGTGAGACGCTGGATGAGCGGATCGTCGGGCGAGTCGTCATGTGCCTGGGTTGTCTCTGGGCGCGATGGATGATGGAGTTGAACGCTCTGCCCGACGACTCCGCGCAGGCGCAGGAATCCTCGGCGGGGCGTTGCGATGTGAGAGAATTCTACCCAAAATCACGCGCCGTCCGGCTTGCCTTATCGGGTCCTCCCGAAGGCTGCCCGCCGGCGACTGCGCGCGGCCCTGCCTGCCCGCCCGCGCGACACTGACTTCATAGAAGGAGCATTCATGGGCTTTCTCGCTGGAAAACGGATTCTGCTCACAGGCCTGCTGTCGAACCGGTCGATTGCCTACGGCATCGCCGAGGCCTGCAAGCGCGAAGGCGCCGAACTCGCGTTCACCTACGTCGGCGAGCGCTTCAAGGAGCGCATCACTGAATTCGCCGCCGAGTTCGGCAGCGACATGATCTACCCGTGCGACGTCGGCGACGACGCGCAAATCGACGCGCTGTTCGGCGCGCTCAAGGAACGCTGGGACTCGCTCGACGGTCTCGTGCACTCCATCGGCTTTGCACCGCGCGAGGCCATCGCCGGCGACTTCCTCGACGGCATCACGCGCGAGAACTTCCGCGTCGCGCACGACATCTCCGCGTACAGCTTCCCGGCGCTCGCCAAGGCCGCGCTGCCGCTGCTGAAAGACGGCTCGTCGCTGCTCACGCTGTCGTACCTCGGCGCCGAGCGCGCGCTGCCGAACTACAACACGATGGGTCTCGCCAAGGCCTCGCTCGAAGCGAGCGTGCGCTACATGGCGGCGTCGCCGTCGCTCGGCGGCAAGGGCGTGCGTGTGAACGCCATCTCGGCCGGCCCGATCAAGACACTCGCCGCAAGCGGCATCAAGGGCTTCGGCAAGATCCTGAACTTCGTCGAGGAAAATGCGCCGCTCAAGCGCAATGTCACGACCGAGCAAGTGGGCAATGTCGCGGCATTCCTGCTGTCGGATTTGTCGGCGGGCGTGAGCGCGGAAGTCGTGCACGTCGATGCGGGCTTCCATGCGGTAGTAGGCGGCATGGGCGCCGACGCGGAGTAACGCGCTCCCCTCGCAACGCGTGCCGTACAAACGAAAGCGCCGCCCGGAGATTCGGGCGGCGCTTTTTGTTTGGACGGCCCTGGCCTGTCCGACCTGCCTTAATGTTAATGCCGTCCGTGCGGCCCGCCATGTCCGTGCCCATGTCCGTAGCCATGTCCCGGCGGCGGACCACGATGCGGCCCGCGGCCATGCCCATGATGGCGGTAGTAATCGTTGCGGCTCCAGTAGCGACGGCCGTCCCAGTAGCGGCTGCCGTGCCAGCCGATCACCACGGGCGGCGCATACACGGGAGCGGGCCGATACACGACCGGAGGCGGCGGCGGCGCGTACACCGGCGTGGGCGCGACATACACCGGCGCCGGAATGCCGACGTTCACGCCGACATGCACATCCGCGCGCGCGGCATGCGTGCTCATCAGGCCGACGGCCGCGACGGCCATCACGCCCGTCCAGAATGTTTTCGAATTGATCTTCATGTGCAAACGGACCTCGCTGTTGTGCTTGTTCGCTTGCCGGGAAATATAACGGAAGGCTTTCAATGCAATATTTCAGCTTTGTAAGTTGTTGCGCGTCCCGGCGTAATGTCAGGAGAAAGCTTACCTTTTGTTACATTGCACGTGGGTGAAAATTGCTTTCAAACAAACAACTGACAGCGTTTCCCCCTTTCGGGCATTGACAGAAATGAAAAAGCCACCCGCGCGGGGTGGCTTCCTCGGGGACCCGCCAGCCGGTCAGTGCCAGCCGTGATGGCCATGGTCATAGCCGTGGCCATATCCATGCCCGTGGTTGCGGTAGTAATCGTCTCGATTCCAGTAGCGGCGGCCATCCCAGTAACGGTCGCCATGCCAGCCGATCACGATGGCCGGCTGCGCATACACGGGCGGCGGAGGCGGCGCGTAGACCACCGGCGGCGGCGGCGGCGCATAGACCGGCGCGGGTGCGACATAGACAGGCGCGGGCACCCCGATGTTCACGCCCACGGACACCCCTGCCATGGCTGCGCCGGAAAACGTCACGCCACCGATCAACACGGCGCCGGCCAGCGCGGAAGCCTTCAAAACCTTGTTCATGTGAAGCCCACCTCGACGGGTTGTTTGTAGTGTTGACCGGACTATATCGGACGGATGCCGACGCAAGTGTTCGACTTGGTAACCTCCTATTACCGCCGAAAACCTTACGAAAGCAAAACGCGCGCGGGATGAAAAAAACGGCGGCCCTGCATCGGCAGGCCGCCGTTCGACACAGAAGCGCGGCTCTCTCAGTTCGGCAGTTCCTGCCCTTTTGTTTCCGGCGCGAACGGAATGACGGCGAGTCCGACAAGGAAGACGATCCCGGTCAGCGCGATCGGCACGCCGAGCGTCTTCATGTTGAGCACCATCGCACCAATGCCGAAGTTGACGATCGCGCCGATGAAGCGTCCGACCGATGTGCAGAACGCAAAGGCGGTCGCCCGCACGCGGGTTTCGAACTGCTCCGGCAGCCACAGCGAAAACAGCGCGAAATTGCCGCCGAAGAAGCCCAGCACGACCAGCAGCGCAATGAACGGCACCAGTCCGTTCGGCAGATAGAAGGCCCAGCCGAAGGCCAGCGCAATCGATGCCGCCATGCCGATGAAATATACCGCGAGCGTCTTGCGGCGGCCGATCTTCTCGGCCATCGGCGGCAGCGCGAGACAGCCGACGATAGTGCCGATGGAGAGCAGCCCCGTCGCGATCGATGCCATGCGCGCCGCGTCATGTTTGTCCATGCCGGCCTTCGTCGCCAGCTGGATGACCGCCGACGGCTCATACACCGCGCCCGCCCACAAGCCGATGATCGCCACCGTGAGCAGCACCGCCGCGACGATCGTGCGCTTGCGGTACTGCGCGTTGAAGATCGCCTTCAACGAACTCTCGTGCTTCACATGCGGCTGGGCCGTTTCGGCGTGTTGCCACTTGTCGGTTTCCTTCACGCGCAGCAACACGAGGATCGAGATCACCACCGGGAACAGGCCGACCAGGAACATCGCGCGCCAGCCGAACGCCGCGCCGATCGTATAGTTCAGCGCCGCCGCGAGGAAGAAGCCCGCGTAATAGCCGGTTTGCAGATAGCCCGCGCCCATCTTGCGGCGATCTTCCGGCCAGGCCTCGGCGACATACGTGCCGGCAAGCGCCCACTCCCCGCCGATCCCCACGCCCGCGAAGAAGCGATAGATGCCGAGTTCCCACACGTTGTGCGCGGTCGCGGCGAGCCCGGTGAAGATCGCGAACGTGAAGATGGTCGCGGCAAGCACCTTGGTGCGTCCGAAGCGATCCGCGAGCGGCCCCCAGATGAACGACAGTCCCCATCCCACCAGGAACAGCGCGAACAGGATCGAGCCTGCGAGACCGACGTTCGCCGGCGTCGCGGCATAGCCCGAGCGCGGCAGCAGTTCGGTGAGCGCGGGCGCGAGCACGAGCGCATAGATGAACGAGTCCATGCCGTCGAGCGTCCAGCCGGCCCAGGCGCCCCAGAAGCCCGTGATCTGCGAACGGTTGAGCGGTGTCTTCGCGGCGCGCGTGGCGCCTATCTCACGATCCAGCGTAGTCGGCATGGCCATGTCTCTCCGATGAAACTCAAGCGAGGATGAACGACGCGCGCTTTCGCAATCTTGCAATCTTGTTATGGCGTCTAGGGAAAGCACCGAAGACCGGTGCGCGTTTTTATATATAATATTTGAACATCGACCTCCGACAAGTCCGCACTTTCACCTAGCCATGCCCAACGACCTCGCTGCTTCCGGAAGCTCCCAGCCTGCCGCGTCGTTCCGCGATGCGCAGTTCGAACCGCGCCAGAGCACGTCGCGCTACATTGCGGATGCGCTGCGTTCGGCCATCGTCGAGGGTGCGTTGCTGCCGGGCGAACCGCTGCGTCAGGACGCCATCGCGCGGCAGTTCTCGGTCAGTGCAATTCCCGTGCGCGAAGCGTTCCGCCAGCTCGAAAGCGAGGGCTGGGTGACCATCGAGCCGAATCGCGGCGCGGCCGTCAGCCTGCAATCCGCCGACGAGGCGCGCGAGATCTATGAGATCCGGGCGTCGCTGGAGAGTCTGGCGATCGGCATTGCCATCGAACATCACACGCCCGAGACGCTGGCCGAAGCGCAGCGTCTGCTGGAGGCCGCCGAACGCGAGCCCGACCCGGCGCTCTACGTGGTGCGCAACGAGCAGTTCCACATGAGCCTGTACGCGCCCGCCAACCGGCCGCGCCTGATGGAGCTGATCGGGCAGATGCACCGGCGCGGCGAACGCTACTTGCGCCTGAAGCTCGGCTTGCCGATCCACAAGGACGCGTCGGATGCCGAACATCGCGCGATCTTCGCCGCGCTCGCCGCCCGCGATACCGAACAGGCGCAGACGCTGGTCGCGCGCCATCTGCTCGCGACGGGCGACCTGATCTACCGCTTTCTCGCCGATGCGCAAGCGCTCGCTCACTTGAGCCACAAGAAGAAAAAGCGCCGCGCCTCTTCCCGAACGCTCACTCCGAAGGCCGACCGATGAATTCGTCCCTCCCCGCTGACGCTCCCCGCGACAGCCGCAACTGGAACACGCGCGCGCGGGAAAAGGCGCGTCGCCTGAAACTGATCGAGCCCTGGCTGGACGGCGCGGTGCTCGATCCGGCGCATATCGTCGATGCGCTGGGCGCGCTGATCGTGACCGGCGACCGCGTGGCGCTGGAAGGCAACAACCAGAAGCAGGCGGATTTCCTGTCGCGCGCCTTTGCAAAACTGGACCCGGCGCGCGTGCACGACATCCATCTCCTGATTTCGAGCATCAGCCGTCCGGAACATCTCGCGCTGTTCGAGCAAGGCATCGCGCACAAGGTGGACTTCGCCTTCGCCGGACCGCAAAGCCTGCGCGTGGCGCAATTGCTCGAGGACGGCATGCTGGAGATCGGCGCGATCTATACGTACATCGAGCTGTACGCGCGCATGTTCATCGACCTCACGCCGCAGGTCGCGCTGGTGTGCGCGGTGCAGGCCGACCGCCACGGCAATCTCTACACGGGCGCGAACACCGAGGACACCCCGACCATCGTCGAGGCCGCCGCGTTCCGGCACGGCATCGTGGTGGCGCAGGTGAACGAAATCGTCGATGAACTGCCGCGCGTCGATATTCCCGGTTCGTGGGTGGATGTCGTCGTGCAGGCGGACCGGCCCTTTGCCGTGGAGCCGCTCTTCACGCGCGATCCGCGTCATATCGGCGAATTGCAGATCCTGATGGCGATGATGTCGATCCGCGGCATCTACGACCGCTACGGCGTGACGGCGCTCAATCACGGCATCGGCTTCGATACCGCGGCGATCGAACTGCTGCTGCCCACTTATGGGGAAGCGCTCGGCCTGAAGGGCAAGATCTGCACGCACTGGGCGCTCAACCCGCATCCGACGCTGATCCCCGCGATCGAATCCGGCTGGGTGCAGAGCGTGCATTGCTTCGGCAGCGAAGTGGGCATGGAGGATTACATCGCGGCGCGCCCGGACGTATTCTTCACCGGCCGCGACGGCAGCCTGCGCTCAAACCGCGTGTTCTGCCAGCTCGCGGGCCAGTATGGCGTGGACCTGTTCATCGGCTCGACCTTGCAGATGGACGCCGACGCCAATTCCTCCACCGTCACGCTCGGCCGCCTGGCGGGCTTCGGCGGCGCGCCGAACATGGGACACGATCCGCGCGGCCGGCGCCATTCGAGCGAAGCCTGGCTCAAGCTGCTGAAGAACGACGGCCCGAATCCACAGATCGCGCGCGGCCACAAGCTCGTCGTGCAGACCGCCGAGACTTACAAGAAAGGCGGCGAGCCGACCATCGTCGAGTCGCTGGATGCCATCGCGGTCGGGGCGAAGAGCGGCATGCCCATCGCGCCCGTGATGATCTACGGCGACGATGTCACGCACGTCGTCACCGAGGAAGGCATCGCGTATCTGCACGCAGCCGAAGGTTTCGATGAACGACGCGCGGCGCTTGCGGCGGTCGCGGGCGTGACGCCCATCGGCATGCGCGCCGATCCCGCGAAGACGGCAGAACTGAGACGGCGCGGCATCGTCGCGTATCCGGAGGATCTCGGCGTGCGGCGCGGCGAAGCGAAGCGCTCGCTGCTGGCGGCGCGCAGCATCGACGATCTCGTCGCGTGGTCGGGCGGTCTGTATGCGCCGCCCGCGCGCTTTCGCAGCTGGTGAGCGCGATGAACGCCCTGCCCTTGCTGCATGAAGAAGCGCGCGAGCTTGCACTCGAACCGGCGGTCATCGCCGCTCACGCGCGCGCTGCGCTGATCGCCGAGGCGCGACTGACGCCTAAGCCCGCACTCGTCGATCAACGCGGCAGCGGCGCACATCGCGATCTCGATCTGGACACGATGCTGCGTTCCGCCGCTGCACTGCACCCGACCTTTCTCGCGATTGCACGCGCGGCATCGCGGGCGCGGCCGTCGCAGGCGCTGCGCGAGCAACTGGCGCGCATCGGCCGCGAAGGTGAAATCGCGATGATGAATGCCACCGGCGGCAGCAACGCGCATCGCGGCGCGATCTGGATCGTCGGCTTGCTGTGCGCGGGCGCGGCCTTGCATGCACCGCACGACAGCGCGGCGATCTGCGCAGCCGCGGCGGACATCGCGTGTCACGAGGACCGCTATGCGCCGCCGTCGGCGTCGGCGAGTCACGGCGCGCGCGCGAGTTCGCGGTATCAGGTGGCCGGCGCGCGCGGCGAAGCCTGCGACGGCTTTCCGCATGCACGGCTGATCGGCCTGCCGGCGCTCGATGCCGCGCGCGCACGCGGTTGCTGCGAGACCGACGCGCAACTCGATGCGCTGATCGCGATCATCGCGTCGCTCGACGACACCTGCCTGCTGCATCGCGGCGGCCGGCGCGCGCTCACGGCGGCGCAGGACGGCGCGCGCATCGTGATCGCACGCGGCGGCGCCGGCACCGATGAAGGCCGCGCCGCGCTCGCGCAACTCGACGACGCGCTGGTGGCGCTGAACGCATCGCCCGGCGGCGCCGCCGACCTGCTCGCGGCGACACTCTTTCTCGACAGTCTCAGGCGTCTCGATTGACGCGCATCGAAGCGTAAAGAGGAACGAACGATGGAAAACATGCGATACGAATATCCCGCCACACGGCCCGTCGCGCGCCGCGCGCACGTGGGCGTGGTCGGCTCGGGCGATCTGGAAGTGCTGTTGTCGCCTTCAGACTCGATGCAGGCGGAAGTCTTGATCCGCACGAGCGTCGATGGTTACGGACATGTGTGGAAGAGCGTGCTCGACCGCTTCTTCCAGCGATACGACGGCGCGGCGAAGATCGAACTGAACGACTTCGGCGCGACGCCCGGCGTCGTGATGCTGCGCCTCAACGAAGCGGTGGAAGCGAGCGAAGGAGACGCGCCATGAATGCCCACGACACCTTCCTGGCGCGCCACAGCTTCATCGAAATGGGCGCGCGCGACCGCGCCCGCGCGCTGCTCGACCCGGGCAGCTTCCGCGAACTGCTCGGTCCGTTCGACCGGCTCGAATCACCTTGGCTCGCGATGCAGGACATCGTCTGTCAGGCCGATGACGGTGTGGTGATCGCCCGCGGCTTGCTCGGCGGCGAACCGGCCGTGATCGCCGCGATCGAACCCGCGTTCCAGGGCGGCAGCATCGGCGAAGTGTCGGGCGCGAAGATCGCGGCCGCGCTCGAAATGGCGGCGAGCGAATTCGAAGCGGGACGGCCGGTGCGCCCGGTCGTGCTGTTCGAGACCGGCGGCGTGCGCTTGCAGGAAGCAAACCTCGGGCTCGCGGTCATCGCCGAGATTCATGCGGCGATCGTCGCGCTCAGGCGTCATGTGCCGGTGGTCGGCGTGATCGGCGGCATGGTGGGCTGCTTCGGCGGCATGTCGCTCGCGGCCGCGCTCTGTACCGAACTCGTGATGACGCGGCAGGCGCGGCTCGGCATGAACGGGCCGGAAGTCATCGAGCAGGAAGCGGGCATCGAGGAACTCGATTCGAGTGACCGCCGCCTCATCTGGTCGATGATCGGCGGCGAGCAACGCGTGGCGGCGGGACTCGCGGATACGCTGGTCGAGGACGACGCCGGCGAAGTGCGCGCGGCTGTGCTCGCGGCGTTCGAACGCGGCGTGCCGCAACAGCATCGCAGCGAGGCCGTCGACGGCTATCTCGCGCGGCTGGCCGAAGTGAATCCGGACGCCATCGATCCCGATACCTTGCGTCAACTGTGGGGCACATCATGACCGACATCCGCTCACGCGGCGCGCGCTGGCTCGACGCGCTCGCCGAATCCGCAGCGCCTGACCAAAGCGGTCCGGTGCGCGTCCGCGAAGGCCGTCTCGACGATGCGCGCGCCACCTTCATCGCGGTCGTGCCCGATCCGCAGAACCGCTTCCCGCGCGCAACCGACAACGTCGTCGGCCTCGAACAGGGCTGGCTGCTCGCGCGTGCGGTGCGCGCGCTCATCCATGCCGATCGCGACGCGCCCGTGAAGCGCCCGATCGTCGCCGTGGTCGATGTCAAGAGCCAGGCCTACGGACGCCGCGAGGAACTGCTGGGCATCCATCTCGCCTGCGCGGCCGCCGCCGATGCCTACGCGAGCGCGCGGCTCGCCGGACATCCGGTGATTGCGCTGATCGTCGGTCCGGCGATGTCGGGCGCATATCTCGCGCACGGCTATCAGGCCAACCGCATCGTCGCGCTCGACGCGCCCGGCACCGCCGTGCATGCGATGGGCAAGGAAGCGGCGGCGCGCGTCACCCGGCGCAGCGTCGAGAGCCTCGACGCGCTAGGCGACACCGTGTTGCCGATGTCCTACAAGATGAGTGCCTACGCCAGGCTCGGCTTGCTGCACGAATTGCTCGAAGGCATCGATGCCGATGCGCCCTCTTCCGCCGACATCGCGCGCGTGCAGGCGTCGCTCGCGGCGGCGGTGCGGGATGCGCGGGATGGACCGCGCGACCTGTCGAACCGGCTCGCCTCCGCCGATGCGCAGCGCACGCGCGCGGCGTCCATCGAGGTGCGTCGCCGCATGCGCGAGCAGTGGCACGCGTGATGAAGCACGCGCCGCGTCCGCACGACTTGCTGCGGCTCACGCCGGACGCGCCGCCGTTTGAAGGCGCGCCCGGCTGGGTCGCGGCGGCGCTTGCGCGCGCGCCGTTCGTCGTGGTGCGGCGCGCGCCTCCGCTCGGGGGAAAGCTGGCGGTGGGCGTGCGCGGCAGCGTGCGCGGAGAGCGCTTTGGCACGTGGCTGGACGTTGGCTGGATCGAGGCGAAGTTCACACCTGAAGACTTGCGGACGTGCGAACCCGAACCCGCGCGGCGCGCGCTTCCTGCGTTCACGCTGATGCGCGGCATCGCCGGCATGCTCGATGATCGCGCGCTGCGCTGGGGACCGGCCGGCAGCGCGGGTTTCGAACTCGCGAGCGGTGTGCCGGCCATCACGCCGGCGAGCGATCTCGATCTCATCCTGCGCGCCGATACGCCGCTGCCGCGCGACGACGCGTCCGCGCTCTTCGATGCGCTTTCGCAGGCAGCGCAGCAGAGCGGCACGCGCATCGACGTGCAGATCGAAACGCCTGAAGCCGCGTTCTCGCTCGCCGAATACGCGCGCCCGCAACTGCGTGTGATGTTGCGTCACGCCGCAGGCCCGCGTCTCGTCGACGATCCTTGGGCCGCGTCATGATCGCGTATCTGTTTCCCGGACAAGGCGCGCAGACGCCGGACTTCCTGCACCGGCTCGGCGGCGCGGATCCGCATCCGGCCATTCACAAGACGCTCGATGAAGCGTCCGAAGCACTTGGCGTCGATGTGCTCACGCTCGACACTGCAACCTCGCTCGCCTCCACCGTCGCGGTACAGGTGACGCTCGTGATCGCGGGCGTGGCGGCGGCACGCGCGCTCGCTGACGAAGGCATCGCGCCGCACGCGGTAGCGGGCCTTTCGGTCGGCGCATACGGCGCGGCGGTCGTGGCGGGCGCAGTCGAGTTCGCCGCCGCGCTCAGGCTCGTGCAACTGCGCGCGCAACTGATGGAGAACGCCTGTCCGCACGGTTACGGCATGCTCGCGGTGCTCGGCCTGAACGAGCGCGAGATGACGCGCGCGATCGCCGAAAGCGGCGCGGCGGTGTGGATCGGCAATCTGAACGCGCCGCGCCAGATCGTGCTGTCAGGCAGCGACGATGCGCTCGCGACGATCCGCGACCTCGTGCTGTCGCGCGGCGCGCGCAAGGCGGAACGGCTCGCGGTCAGCGTGCCGTCGCATTGCGTGCTGATGGAGGACGCATCCATTCGCCTCATCGAAGCGGCGCGCACGGTGCGCTTCGATGCACCGCGCATTCCCTATGTCGGCAATCGCGGCGCGCGTGTGCTGCGCAGCGCCGATGCGATCCGCGATGACCTCGCCACCAATCTGCGCTATCCGGTGCGCTGGCACGACTCGACCGTCGCGCTGTCCGAACTCGGCATGAGCGTGTTCGTCGAAATGCCGCCGGGCCGCACGCTCACGTCGCTCGCGGCCGACGCGCTGCCCGACGCGGCATCGATCGCGATGGAGGCGGGATCGGTCTCCAGCGCCGCCGCGCGCGTCCGCGCCGCGTGCCGTCAGCAACAGGACTGACACGCCCCTGTCTTCAAATCGTCAGGTTTTGTAAAAGTTTTGGAATTTTCGACGGATCGACGAGTCGATCTCCCTCGAGCATTCCATCTCGTCCATTTGATCGATTCGCTTGCTGCGACCCGGACGAACCGCAATCTGCCATCCGAAACCTGAGAGAATACCACGATGACGTTCTTTCGCCTGGGCGCTGTAGCGTCCGCCGCGTCCGCTACCGTTCTGCTCGCTTCGTGCAGCGGGATGAGCAGTTTCGATCCGAACTCCCTCGCCCAGTCGGGGCAGCTCGCATCGCAGGCACTGATGCTGAACGACAGCGACGTGCGCACGCTGTCGGACAAGTCCTGCGCGCAGATGGACAAGGAAAACCAGATTGCGCCGGCAAACAGTCCGTACACGCAGCGCCTCAACAAGATCGCTACGCAGCTTGGCAACAACATCAATGGCGTGCCGGTGAACTACAAGGTCTACATGACGAAGGACGTCAATGCCTGGGCCATGGCGAACGGCTGCGTGCGCGTCTACAGCGGCCTCATGGACCTGATGAACGACGACGAAGTACGCGGCGTGGTCGGCCACGAAATGGGACATGTCGCGCTGGGCCACACGAAGCGCGCGATGCAGGTGGCGTTCGCGACGTCGGCGGCGCGCTCGGTGGCGTCGTCGGGGTCGGGGATGATCGCCAGTATTTCCGGATCGCAACTCGGCGATCTGACCGAGAAGTTCGTCAACGCGCAGTTCTCGCAGTCGCAGGAAAGCGCCGCCGATGATTACTCGTTCGATACGCAGAAGAACAAGGGTTACAGCCCGGCGGGACTGGTGACGGCGTTCCAGAAGCTGGCGTCGATCGACGGCGGCAAGTCGAGCCTGCTTGCTTCGCATCCTTCTTCGCCGGCGCGGGCGAAGCATATTCAGGAGCGGCTGGCATCGGGGAAGTAAGATCGGGCGGAGCCGATGCGATGCCATCGGCGATCACTTCGGAATCTTGATCAACACCCGCTCTTGCCCGAAGACCCAAACAAAAAGCCCCGCAAGCTTTTAACCTTGCGGGGCTTTTTTCCGCCATCACTGGCGGAGACGGAGGGATTCGAACCCTCGATCCAGGTTTTGGCCCAGATGCTCCCTTAGCAGGGGAGTGCCTTCGACCTCTCGGCCACGTCTCCCAAACTTTCCGTTACGCCGGGAGTGCAGCGCAACGAGATCGAGATAATAGCGTGTCTGCTCACGCCGGTCAAATTCGCATGATGATTTTTTTAAATCGCCATGCATGACCCGGTGCTGCACCAGACAAGCCCGCGAGCCTTCACACGCCTGTCATCCTCGCACTTACGCCCGATCCAGCTCGAACGCCTTGTGCAGCGCGCGCACGGCAAGTTCGGTGTATTTCTCGTCGATCAGCACCGAGATCTTGATTTCCGAGGTCGAGATCATCTGGATGTTGATGCCCTCTTCCGACAGCGTGCGGAACATCGTGCTCGCGATGCCCACATGCGAACGCATGCCGACGCCGACCACCGACACCTTCGACACCTTCGGGTCGCCCAGCACGGTTTCCGCCTGCACGTGACCCTTGACCTGGCCGTTCAGGATCTCGAGCGCACGCGCATAGTCGCCGCGGCCGACCGTGAACGTGAAGTCGGTCTTGCCGTTCACGCTCTGGTTCTGGATGATCATGTCGATGTCGATGTTCGCATCGGCGACCGGTCCCAGGATCTGATACGCGACGCCCGGCTTGTCGGGCACGCCCATGACCGCGATGCGCGCTTCGTCGCGCTGGAACGCGATGCCGGAGATGACTGCTTTTTCCATGTTCTCGTCTTCTTCAAAAGTGATCAGGGTGCCGGAGTGCATCTCGGTGTCGAGCGGCATCAGCGGATCGGTCAGGCTGGAGAGCACGCGCGTCTTCACCTGATACTTGCCGGCGAACTCCACCGAGCGGATCTGCAGCACCTTCGAGCCGAGGCTCGCCATTTCCAGCATTTCCTCGAAGGTCACGCGGTCGAGCCGGCGCGCCTCTTCGACCACGCGCGGGTCGGTTGTATAGACGCCGTCGACGTCGGTATAGATCAGGCACTCGTCGGCTTTCATGGCCGCCGCGATCGCCACCGCCGACGTATCCGAACCGCCGCGGCCCAGCGTCGCGATATGGCCTTCGGGATCCACACCCTGGAAGCCCGTGATGACGACGACCTTGCCGGCATCGAGATCCTTGAGCACGCGCTCACCGTCGATTTCGCTGATGCGCGCTTTCGTGAACGCGCTGTCGGTCCTGATCGGCACTTGCCAGCCGGCATAACTCACGGCTTCGAGGCCTTCGGCATGCAGCGCGATGGCGAGCAGCCCGACGCTCACCTGTTCGCCGGTGGAGGCAATCATGTCGAGTTCGCGCGGGTCCGGGTCCGCCTTGATGTCCCGCGCGAGACCGAGCAGGCGATTGGTTTCGCCGGACATCGCCGAGGGCACGACGACCATCTTGTGGCCGGCCCGATGCCATTTGGCGACGCGCTTGGCGACGTTCTTGATGCGCTCGACCGAGCCCATCGAAGTGCCGCCGTATTTGTGTACGATGAGTGCCATTGTCGTTCTTGAACTGAAGGGAAAACCGCGCTTCACGCGCCAACGCGAGAGCGCTCGATACGCGCGCCACGGTGCTTCGCGAGACTTCGGAGGGTGGTGAAGCCGGCTCGATGCGGGGGGCGCTGCCGCCTGCCCGCCGACTCGTCTGGATCAGGTTGCGATCAGGTTGCGGCGCGCACGGGTGCGTGGTTGCGGACGAATTCGGGTCTTTTGAACGGCGTTGCCGCGCAAAAACACGCTGGGCGAAAACGAGTTACCGTACCCGATCGAGGCTGAAATTACAAGCCGAAGCGGCGGCGCGGACGCTTTTACCGGTTTCGGCGCGGCTTCCTCAAGCCAGCAGCAGATCCGGCCGCCAGACGATGCGCCGCAGCGGCCCGTGCGCCGCGGCCGGCGCCGCCTCGCGATTCACGCCGAGGTGCGGCACATACAGCAGCGCCTCGCCGATGAACAGCAGCGGCACATCGCGCTTCCAGGCCGGCACGCCGCGCTCCTGGAACAGGTTCTTGAGCGTGCGGCTCGGCGCTTCGACCGCCACGCGCATGCGCTCGCCGCCTGCCCGCGAGCGCGCGACGAGCGGCGCGGCGCGCAGCACGCCCTCGCCCACCGTGTCGCCGTCGGAAGTAGCGGCCGGCTCGAACACGAACGAACCGCGCCATTGCGGCAGGCGCCAGACTTCCTCGCCCTGCCATTGCCATTCCACAGCGGTTTTCGGTGCGCCGGCGCCGGCGTCGAGATCGGGGGCATCGGCGCTGTCGCCCGCTTCCCAGAACAGCGCATTCCGATACGCCCGCAGGCAGTGACCCGCGTGATCGATCCGCAGCGCATGACCGTCGCGCGCGGCGGCGGTATCGCGCAGCTGGCGCAGCATGTCGGCGAGGCGCGCCGTCGATGCCGCCTGCAACCCGCACGCGCGGATCCAGTGCCGCATCAGGTTGATCGCGCGCTCGGGTTCGAGCGCGAGCAAGGCGTCGAGCCTGAGCGCATCCGGCTCGCCGTCATGCTGGGCCTGTGCGAGATCGATGCGCGCCAGTTGATCCAGCAAGCGCTGCGCGGACGCCGCATGCGACGCCGTGCGCGCGAGCGCATCGCGAAAGCCCGGAAAATGCACCGCGAGCACCGGCAGCACGTCGTGCCGCAGCGCGTTGCGAGCGTAGCGCGTGTCGGCGTTGGATTCGTCGTCGATCCAGCTCAGGTCGCGCTCGTGTGCGTACTGTTCGAGTTGCGCGCGCAACAGCCGCAGCAGCGGCCGCAGACGCGCGACGGCGCCATCCGCGTGCGGCGCCATCGCCGCGAGACCCGCGACGCCCGCACCGCGCAACAATTGCAGCAGCACCGTTTCGGCCTGGTCGTCGGCATGATGGGCGATCAGCAGCGCAGCCGCGCCGTGTTCGTCGCACAGGGCGTCCAGCGCGCGATAACGGGCATCGCGCGCGGCTGCCTCCAGGCTTTCGCCGCCCGCGCGCGCGACCTCGACGCGGCGCGCCGCATAGGTCACGCCGAGTGACGCCGCGAAGCGCTCGCAATGCGTGTCCCATGCATCGGCATTCAGGCTCAGCCCGTGATGCACATGGAACGCGACCATGCGCGCCGCGCCGAAGCAGCGCACGGCGGCATCGAGAAGCACGGTGGAATCGAGCCCGCCGCTGAGCGCGACGGCAAGGAGGGAATGCTCGGGAAGCGCTGCGTCCGCGACCGCCGCGCGCACCGCCTCGATGACGAGGCGGCCGGCGGGTGTGTCACGGTCGGAAGTCACGATGGATTCGTGAGTGAGAGATGAACAGCGCGGTGGAAGGATGCCTCGGGCCGTTTACGCGCCCGGGATCGTTTCCTTGAACTTGCCGTAGGCCATCAGCTTGTCGAAGCGGCGTTCACGCAGTTCGCTCGCGCTCATGCCCTGGAACTGGCGCAGGGAATCGGCGAGTCCGCGGCGCAGCAGCGCGGCCATGCCCTTCGGATCGCGATGCGCGCCGCCGAGCGGTTCGTTGATGATCTTGTCGATCAGACCGAGCGCCTTCAGGCGATGCGCGGTGAGACCGAGCGCCTCGGCCGCTTCCGGCGCCTTGGCCGCGCTCTTCCAGAGGATCGACGCGCAGCCTTCCGGCGAGATCACCGAATAGGTGGAGAACTGCAGCATCATGACGACGTCCGCGACGGCCACGGCCAGCGCGCCGCCCGAACCGCCCTCGCCGATAATCGTGGTGATGATCGGCGTCTTGAGTTCGGCCATCACATACAGATTGCGGCCGATGGCTTCCGACTGGCCACGCTCTTCCGCGCCGATGCCCGGATACGCGCCCGGCGTATCGACGAAGGTGAAGATGGGCAGATTGAACTTCTCGGCCGTGCGCATCAGGCGCTCGGCCTTGCGATAGCCTTCCGGACGCGGCATGCCGAAGTTGCGCAGCGCGCGCTCCTTCGTGTCGCGGCCCTTCTGATGGCCGATCACCATGCACGGCTGGCCATTGAAACGCGCGAAGCCGCCGACGATCGCGAGATCGTCCGCGAAAGCGCGGTCGCCATGCAGTTCGTGGAAGTCGGTGAACAGCTCGCTGACATAGTCCAGCGTGTACGGACGCTGCGGATGACGCGCGATTTGCGACACCTGCCAGGGCGACAGGTTCTGGTAGAGATCCTTCGTGAGCTGCTGGCTCTTCTTCGACAGCCGCTCGATTTCTTCCGAAATATCGACAGCGGAATCGTCCTGAACGAAGCGGAGTTCTTCGATCTTCGCTTCGAGTTCAGCGATCGGCTGCTCGAAATCCAGAAACGTGGTCTTCATGTGTTCGAGTCCTGGGAAACATCGGGCAGCGCGTATTCTAACCGCGTCCGTCCCTCTAAAATTCGCGCGGGAACTATCGATTATAAAGCAACGATAGTCCGCCCTTGCGCGCCTGCCACGCACGCCCCTGCGCGCGTCCTTGAGTCGTAGCTTGCGTCGGGTCTAGTGATCGGCCGGAATCGGATTGAGGCTGCGCCACATGTACCAGGTCGCGACCGTGCGCCACGGCTCCCAGTTGGCCGCCACTTCGCGCGCCTCGCTGCGCGTGACCGGTTCGCCGCTGAAATAGTTGACGCTGATCGCCTGGATCAGGCCGAGGTCGTCGAGCGGCAGCACGTCCGGGCGCGACAGGTTGAAGATCAGGAACATCTCCGCCGTCCAGCGGCCGATGCCGCGAATCTGCGTGAGCTCGGCGATCACGGCTTCGTCGTCCATCGAGGTCCATGCGTCGACGTGCAGCGCGCCGTTCTCGAAATGCTGCGCGAGATCGAGAATGTATTCGGCCTTGCGCCGCGACAGGCCGCACGCCTGCAACTTGTCATGGCCGAGCCGGATGAAGCGCGCGGGATGAATCTCCGGACACGCGGTCTTCACGCGTTCCCAGATGGCCTGCGCGGCTTTCGTCGAGATCTGCTGGCCCGCGACGGAACGGGCGAGCGTCGAGAACGGATCGCCCAGATTCACGAGATGAATCTCGCCGAACTTCGGGATCAGTTTCTTGAGAATGCGGTCGCGCTTCATCAGATCCGCACACGCGCGATCCCAGTAGTCGGGACGCACGGCTTCGCGCGTGAGACCGCCGATCTGCACCGGTTTCACCGCGTCGGCGGTGACGACGTGCGACTTGCGGACGATCTCGCCCTCGCGCGCATCCGGCACGAGCGCCTGCGCGTGCGCATCGTCCGCGGCGCGGCCGTTGGTCTTCGCAGCGCGCGCGTTAGCTGAGGCGCCATTCGGGCGTGCGGTCTTCGCGGCGCGCGTCACATCGATAGTTGGCTTGCCGCCGTCCGCGCGCTTGAGGGCGCTCTTGCGGCCGTTCACCGCGCCCGCGCCGTCGATCTTTCGCGTGTCCGCTGCAGCCTGACCTTCCACGTGTGTTTCCGTTCGCGCGACGCGCGTGCGCTTCATTGCGCGCGGCGTGTCGCTAACAGACGCGGGTCGTTTGACCGGCGTCTTCCTGGCCGTTGCCATCGTGCCTCCTGCCTGGTGAGTCGATCAGAGGGTTCGAAGGTCCGCGTTCAGACGCGGCGCCATTCGGTCGACCCACCCGGTTTGTCTTCAAGGGCAATACCGGCTTCGAGCAATTCAGCGCGAATCCGGTCTGCTTCGGCATAGTTCTTCGCCTGCTTGGCGGCGACGCGCCCGGCGATCTTCGCTTCGATCTCCTGCGGCGTCAGTCCCGGCGCCTCGCCGGTCCCCGCGGCCTGCTGCAGGAACACCCGCGGCTCGCGCACGAGCAGGCCGAGCACGCCGGCGAGACCCTTCAGCTGACGCGCGGACGCCGCATCGCGCGAGCGGTTCACCTGGCTCGCGAGATCGAACAGCACGGATACCGCCAGCGGCGTGTTGAAGTCATCGTTCATTGCTGACTGGAAACGCTGCGCGTTCGGCTCGTTCCAGTCAAGGGGCTGATCGTCCGGCTCGACATCCTTCAACGCCGTATACAGCCTCGTGAGTCCGTTGCGGGCGTCGTCGATGTGCACGTCGCTGTAGTTCAGCGGCGAACGATAGTGTGCCCGTGCAATAAAGAAGCGCACCACTTCGGCGTCGAATTTCTTCAGCACTTCGCGGATCGTGAAGAAGTTGCCGAGCGACTTCGACATCTTCTCGTTGTCGATCTGCACGTAGCCGTTGTGCATCCAGTAGTTCACGAAGGTCTTGCCCGTCGCGCCTTCGCTCTGCGCAATCTCGTTCTCGTGATGCGGGAACTGCAGGTCCTGACCGCCGCCGTGGATGTCGAACTGGTCGCCGAGCAGCGTGCAGCCCATCGCCGAACATTCGATGTGCCAGCCCGGACGGCCGCGGCCCCAGCGCGAGTCCCAGCCGGAATCGGCGGGTTCGTCCGCCTTCGCCTGCTTCCACAGCACGAAGTCGAGCGGGTCTTCCTTCGCATCGTTCGCGGCGACGCGCTCGCCGGCGCGCAGGTCTTCGATCGACTTGCCGGACAGCTTGCCGTAGTCGGCGAACTTGCGCACCGCGAAGTTCACGTCGCCGTCCTTCGCCTGGTACGCATAGCCGTTCGACTGCAATGCATCGATCATGCCGAGCATCTGCGGAATGTAGTCGGTCGCACGCGGCTCGAGGTCCGGACGCGCGACGCCGAGCGCCGCCGCGTCTTCATGCATGGCCTCGATGAAACGATGCGTGAGCGCCTTGATGGGCTCGTTGTTCTCCACGGCGCGCCGAATGATCTTGTCGTCGATGTCCGTGATGTTCTGCACGTACGTGACCTTGTAGCCGAGCGCGCGCAGCCAGCGCTGCACGATGTCGAACACCACCATCACGCGCGCGTGTCCGATGTGACAGTAGTCATACACCGTCATTCCGCAGACATACATGCGCACCTCGCCGGCGCGAAGCGGCGTGAAGGTTTGCTTGTCACGGGCGAGCGTGTTGTAGATGCGCAGCGAGTTCATAGATGGCAAAACGTAGAACGGAAACCACCGTGTGCCGGGTAAAAGCGGCGTGCACGGATGCGGCGTGTTCGGGGAGCGACGAGACCCACACGCGAGCGCGAACACGACGGTCATGCGACCTGGACGGACACGGCCACGAGTGGCAAAGGAAAGTCTGGACTCGGCGCCGCATGCACTGCTCGCGGGAACGAACCCGGAGACAAGAGGCAAGACGCGTGCGCGGGACGTGCAGACCTTTTGTTAGAATGGGTCGGAGTATAACACCGGGACTTGAGCCTATGAAAACCCCAGGCGGCCGGACAGCGGGCCTTGCAAGGCGCGTTCCGGGCCGGGCGCAAAGCCCGTTCGAAGCATCCGCCGAAGGGATTGTTTCAGGCTCCGTCACGGTCCGTGCGCCGAAGCTGCCGCCGGTTTTTTCGTTGCACGCTTTCGCCGCTTTCCGGCATCCTTCGCAGCATCAATCATTGAATCGATCCCAAGTGACTCATCGCTCAGCGCGCATGTCTTCGCCACTTTCCCGCCGGCGCCTGCCCGGGACCCTCAGCGCATTCGCGGCGCGCTCGCTCGCCGTGCTCGCGCTCTGCATCGGCGCCTCGGGCGCCGCGTTCGCGCAGACCTCACCCGCCACGCGCGACGATACGCCGCAAATCGACTCGGCCATTGCAAACAAGGACTGGAGCGCGGCGCTCACGCAACTCGATGCGCGCATCGCGAGCCATCCGCGCGACGTCCAGGCGAAGTTCAAGCGCGCCACCGTGCTCGCCCGCCTGAACCGCGACGACGACGCCATCGCCGCATTCACCGAACTCACGCAGGCTTATCCCGAATTGCCGGAGCCGTACAACAACCTGGCCGCGCTCTATGCGAAGAAAGGCCGCTATGACGACGCGCGCGTGGCGCTCGAAACCGCGGTGAAGGCCAACCCCGGCTATGCGCTCGCCTACGACAATCTCGGCGATCTGTATTTGCGGCTCGCGAGCGAGTCGTACAAGCGCGCGCAGACGCTCGGCTCGAAGAGCCCGCTCACGGCCCGGCGCATCGCGGCCATCCAGAACATCTATACGCCGCCGGCGCGCAAGCGCGGGGCAGAGGCCGCGGCGGCATCGGGCGCTTCGGGCGCGGCAGCGGCGCGCGGCGCGGACGAATGGGCGCCCGCTTCAGGGACAACCTCGGGAAGCAGCCCGACGTCGACGGTGCCCTCGCCCGACGATTACTCGCCCTTCGGCGGCCCGAGCAGCCCGCTGCCGAGCACGCCCTACATCGCGCCGAGCACGCGGCCTTGAGCGCACGGCACTGAGCCACGACACTGAGCCACGGCACTGAGCCACGACACTGAGCAGACGAAGCCGGTCACGCGCCGGTTCGGCATCCGGCGCGGCGCGCGGTAAGCTGTCGCCTCGCGGCGCGGTTCCGGCAAGCTTCCGGCGCGCTCGCTTCGCAATCCGGCTGTCGCGGCTGACGCATTGCATTCACCACACGAGGATCGATCCTTCATGAAATTCCTGATGCTGGCGCTTTCGAGCGCTGCCCTGATCGCGAGCGCGCCGTCGTTCGCCCAGCCCAACGCACAGGCAGCGCACCCCACCGTGCTCCTCAAGACCACGCAAGGCGACATCAAGGTCGAGCTGTATCCGGAAAAGGCGCCGAAGACCGTCGCGAACTTTCTGAGCTACGTGAAGTCCGGTCAATACAGCGGCACGATCTTTCATCGCGTGATTCCGGGCTTCATGATCCAGGGCGGCGGCTTCAGCACGAGTTTTGCTGAGAAGCCGACGCGCGCGCCGATCCCGCTCGAAAGCAAGAACGGCCTGAAGAACCTGACGGGCACCATCGCGATGGCGCGCACCAGCGACCCGAATTCGGCCACGGCCCAGTTCTTCATCAATACGGTCGATAATGCGGGTCTCGACTACCCGAGCCCGGATGGCAACGGCTATGCCGTGTTCGGCAAGGTCGTGGCCGGGATGGATGTCGTGAAGAAGATCGAAGGAAGCCCGACCACCACGCGCGGTCCGATGCAGGACGTGCCGCAGAAGCCGACCGTCATCGAATCGGCGAGCGTGGTCTCGCAGTAATCCGCAACGCCCTTCGCGTCCGTGGCGCCGTCATGATTCAAGCCGCGCCACGGCCCCAATCAACACACTGGAACACTGGAGAACACAATCATGGTCGAACTGCATACGAACCACGGCGTCATCAAGATCGAACTGGACGCCGAGAAGGCGCCGAAGTCGGTGGAAAACTTCCTCAACTACGTGAAGAAGGGACACTACGACAACACCGTGTTCCACCGCGTGATCGACGGCTTCATGATTCAGGGCGGCGGCTTCGAGCCGGGCATGAAGCAGAAGCCGACCGACGCGCCGATCACCAACGAAGCCAACAACGGCCTCTCGAACGACAACTACACGGTCGCGATGGCCCGCACGAACGACCCGCACTCGGCCACCGCGCAGTTCTTCATCAACGTGAAGGACAACGACTTCCTGAACCACTCGTCGCCGACGCCGCAAGGCTGGGGCTACACCGTGTTCGGCCGCGTGGTCGAGGGCATGGACGTGGTCGACAAGATCAAGAAGGTGAAGACCGGCTCGAAGGGTTTCCATCAGGACGTGCCGGCGGACGACGTGGTGATCGAGAAGGCCGTGGTGGTCTGATCGCGGTCACTGCATGATCGCTACGAACGCGTCATTCGATCGCAACGCGCCGGGTGCGGCGAAACAGCCGCGCCCGCTGTTTTTCATTTCCGACCTGCACTTGAGCGAGGCGCTGCCGAACACGGTCACGGCGTTCGAGCATTTCGTCGAGGTCACCGCGAACGAGGCGGATTCCGTCTTCATTCTTGGCGACCTGTTCGAATTCTGGATCGGCGACGACATCCTCGATGCGCCCTCGTCCCACCCGCGCGCGGCCTTCGCGCGCCGCATGACGCGGCTGATGCATACGCTGTCGGAACGCGGCATCGGGCTGTATGTGATGCACGGCAACCGCGACTTCCTGCTCGGTCCGCGTTTCATGAAGGACGCCGGCGCGATGCTGCTGCCCGAGCCGTTCGTCATTACGGGCTTCGGCAAGCGCATCGTGCTCGCGCATGGCGATGGACTCTGCACCGCCGATCGCGGCTACCAGGCCTTCCGCGCGCTCGCGCGCAACCGTATCGCGCAACGCCTGTTTCTCGCGTTGCCGCTGGAGACGCGCATGGGCATCGGCCAGCGCATGCGCACGAAGAGCACGCAGCGCGAAGGCGGCCGCATGGCGGGCGCCGCGCCCAAATACGACGTCACGAAGAAGGCCGTCTCCGAGCTGTTCATCGGGAGCCACACGCATACGCTGATTCACGGGCACACGCACCGCCCGGCGATGCATCGCGAGGTCGAGGGCGTGCGCTGGGTGCTGCCCGACTGGGAGCTCGATGTCGCGGCGCCGCGCGGCGGCTATCTGCGTCTGGACGAACAGGGCCTGCGCGCGCTGCCGCTGTAACGGGTCAGCGGGCGGTGTCCGCCGTTTGCGCGGCGGCGCTGGTCTTGCCGTCCATCGACGTGCACAGGCGCTTGAGATCGATGAGCGCCGCGCCGTCCGCCGGATTCAGCGCTTCCATGCGCGCGCCGAGCCGCTCCAGCGCCGCGACCATCTCGTCGATGCGCTGGGTCTGCGTCGAGGCGTGATCGATCAGGCCGTGGATGGCGAGGGACATGGGATCGTCGGCGTTCGGTGTGATGCCGTAGGCGCAGAAGCCGCTGCGCGCCGGCGCTTCGGCCGGTTTTTTGCCGACCGCCGGCATCACGATGCGCGCCGGATTGCCGACCGCCGTGCCGCCTGCCGGCACCGGCTTCACCACCACGGCATTCGAGCCGATCTTCGCCTCCGCACCCACCGTAAAGCCGCCGAGCACCTTCGCCCCAGCCCCGACGATCACGCCGCGTTCGAGTGTCGGATGACGCTTCGCGCCGCGTGTGAGCGAGGTGCCGCCGAGCGTCACGCCCTGGTAGATGGTGCAGTCGTCGCCGATTTCGGCGGTTTCGCCGATCACGACGCCCATGCCGTGATCGATGAACACGCGCCGGCCGAGCGTCGCGCCTGGATGGATTTCGATGCCGGTAAGAAAGCGCGCGACCTGCGACACGAAGCGCGCGAGCCAGCGCCATTGGCCGCGCCAGCACGCGTGCGCGAACCGATGCAGCACGATGGCGTGCAACCCGGGATAGCAAGTCACGACTTCCCATGCGCTGCGGGCGGCGGGATCGCGCTCGCGGATGGCGGCGATGTCTTCGCGAAGTCGGTCGAACATGGCGAGGTCTCGATTGAGGGACAGGGGCAAGGACGGAGCCAGCGCCGTTCCGTGCGGCGGTTGCCTGCATAGCACGGAACGCGCAAAGCTTATATCGGCTCGGGCCGTTTTCCGGCGATTGTAGGACGAGCGCGCCGAGTCTGCCGCGATGCCCACGATGCGAATGCGGTCGGCCCCCGTCGCTCGCTCACCCCTTGCGATCCTTCCCCGCCTGCAGCAGCACGTGCTTGGCGATGCCGCGCAGGATGTTGACTTCCTCGTGCTCCAGCCCGGAGCGCGCGAACATCCGCCGCACGCGCGACATCAGCTTCTTCGGGTTGGCCGGATCGAGAAACGCCAGCGCGACGAGCGCTTCTTCGAGATGCGCATACATTCCCTCGATTTCTTCGCTCGACGCGCCCTGCCCCGCCGTTTCGACGAGCGCGAGCGGGCTGGCAGGCGCCTGGAACGCGAGACGCAGTTCGTACGCCAGCACCTGCACGGCCTGCGCGAGATTGAGCGAGCTGTAGGCCGGATTGGCCGGGATGTGGGCGAGCGCGCTGCAGCGTTCGACGTCGGCATTCGAGAGCCCGGTGCGCTCGTTGCCGAACACGAGCGCGATGTCGCCGTGCCGCACGAATTCGTGAACGCGCTCGGCCAGCGCGCGCGGCGGCATCTGCGGCGGACCGTATTCGCGAGTGCGCGCCGTCAGCGCGGCCGACCAGCGGACGCCCGTGAGCGCATCGGCGAGCGTGTCGACGACGTGCGCGGAGGCGAGCACGTCATCGGCGCCGGAGGCCATTGCGATGGCTTCCGGCGTGTTCTTCACGTCCGCGACGCGCGGTGCGACGAGCACGAGGCGCGCGAAACCCATGGTCTTGAGCGCGCGCGCGGCCGCGCCGACATTGCCCGGATGACTCGGTTCGACGAGGACGAAGCGGGTGGAGGTGAAGCCTCCGGCGGGCGGGAGTAGATCGTTGGTGTCCAAGGCGCGGTTCGTGCTGAGTAAGCTGAGGAAAAGCTGGAATTGGAGCGTTCGAGCCCGCTATGTTAACGCGGATTTGACGGCCGACCGCCCCGCGCGCCTCATGACGCAACCGGCACGCGGCCCGTCGCCGGGTTTCAGGTAAAATGGCGCCCTCGCGCGTCGTGAATGGCGGCCGGATTCACTCCGGACTGTCTTGCGGCCGCCTCGCTCTTATTCAATTCGTCTTTCGTCGACAGTCGTTGTCGCCAACTTTTTCGCCTGCGCGTGGGTTCGAACGCGCCGGCGGCCAGAGGATTTCGCTCATGCATCCGATGCTCAATATCGCTGTCAAGGCCGCGCGCCGCGCCGGACAGATCATCAACCGCGCGTCGCTGGACCTGGACCGCATCCAGATCAGCAAGAAACAGCACAACGACTTCGTGACGGAAGTCGACAAGGCGTCCGAAGCCGCGATCATCGAGACGCTGACCACCGCCTATCCCGATCACTCCATCCTCGCCGAAGAATCCGGCGAAACCGAGCGCGAATCCGAGTTCCAGTGGATCATCGACCCGCTCGACGGCACCACCAACTTCATCCACGGCTTCCAGTATTACTGCGTATCGATTGCGCTCGCGCACAAGGGCGTGGTGCAGCAGGCGGTCGTCTACGATCCGACCCGCAACGACCTGTTCACCGCCTCGCGCGGCCGCGGCGCGTATCTGAACGAGCGCCGGATTCGCGTCGGCAAGCTGGACCGGCTGTCGGACGCGCTGGTCGGCACGGGCTTCCCGTTCCGCGACGGCCAGGGCCTCAACGCCTACATGCGCATGTTCAGCGAAATGACGCTGTCGTGCGCGGGCCTGCGCCGTCCGGGCGCGGCGGCGCTGGACCTCGCGAACGTCGCGGCGGGCCGGCTCGACGGTTTCTTCGAGCAGGGCATCCATCCGTGGGACGTCGCGGCGGGCAGCCTGATCGTAACCGAAGCGGGCGGCCTGGTCGGCAATTACACGGGCGAATCGGACTTCCTGTTCAAGAACGAGATCGTCGCGGCGAACCCGAAGGTCTACGCGCAGATGATCAAGATCCTCGACATGTACTCGCGCACGCGCCTGACCGGCGAATAAGCCGTACGCAGGGCGCGCCCCGCTTTTCCCGCACGTTTGCGCACGTTTGCGCACGCGCGCCGGGTCTGCATCGATCGCGGGGCTCCGTTACGATGCACTCTTTTGCCCCGGCCGCCTCTCTCGATGCGCGTCCCGTCCGCGCCGGGCTTCGGGACCGCGCGCCGAGCCTGCCATCGAGCCCGTCATGAAAAAAGGCTTCTACACGATCATCGCCGCGCAGTTCGTCTCGTCGCTCGCCGACAATGCGCTCCTGATCGCCGCCATCGCCATGCTCGCCGTCGTGCAGTCGGCGCCCTGGGTCACGCCGCTGCTGCAGATCTTCTTCACCGTTTCCTACGTGGTGCTCGCCCCCTTCGTCGGCGCCTTCGCGGACGCCCTCCAGAAGCGCCACGTCATGTTCATCTCGAACGCGCTGAAGGCGGCCGGCTGCGCGCTGATGATCGCGGGCGTGCATCCGATGATCGCGTACGGCGTCGTGGGTCTCGGCGCGGCGGCTTATTCGCCCGCGAAATACGGCATCCTCACCGAACTCCTGCCGCCGCAGAAACTGATCGCGGCCAATGCGTGGCTCGAATCGGCGACGGTCGGCTCGACGATCCTCGGCACCGTGATCGGCGGCGCGCTCGTGAGCCAGGTGGTCACGCACTGGGTGGCGCAGGCGCACCTGCCCTTCGTGCGCACCGCGGCGCACGCCGCGCTGTTCACCGTGATGCTGATCTATGCGTCGGCGGCGGCGATCAACGCGTTCATTCCCGATACCGGCGCGCGCTATCCGAACCTGCTGAACCAGCCGACCCGTCTCGTGCATGACTTCTCGCACTGCTTCAAGGTGCTGTGGAAAGACCGGCTCGCACAGATCGCGCTGTGGGTCACGACGCTGCTGTGGGGCGCCGCCGTCACGCTGCAACTGCTGGTGCTCAAGTGGGCCGACGCGAACCTCGGCCTGTCGCTGTCGAAGGCGGCCGTGCTGCAGGGCATCACGGGCGTGGGCATCGCGCTCGGGGCGGCGGCGGCATCCGCGTGGATCGTGCTGCGCCAGTCGCTGAAAGTGCTGCCGGTGGGCGTGCTGATCGGTGCGGTATCGGTGGCGATGGCCTTCTACAACAAGGACCTGTTTCCGGCCGGCGCGGGCGTGCATATCGGGCCGTGGTTCGCGCCCGCCTACATCCTGATGGCCTATCCGCTGATGATCGCGCTGGGCGGCCTGTCGGGCTTCTTCATCGTGCCGATGAACGCGATCCTGCAACATCGCGGCGCCACCCTGCTGTCGGCGGGACATTCCATCGCGGTGCAGAACTTCAACCAGAATCTCGCCGTCCTGGCGATGCTCGGCGCCTACGCGCTGCTGCTGACCATCCAGGTGCCGGTGCAGTGGATCATCGTCGTCTTTGGCCTGTTCGTCTGCCTGATGATGGCGCTCGCGATGCGCCGCCACGCCCGCAACGATCGCGAAGTGGATCTGGGCGCGATGGTCGAGGAATGATCCTTGCTGCTTCGATGAATCTGGATTCGCCGGCCCCGCGCGCAACCGGTTGACAAGCCTGCGCGGGGTAGCAAACGAACGGTCGTCAGGCTGTTGAGATAAATCGTGGCAGGCGGCGAATCCGGCGCTAATCTTATTCGGCAACGTCAATAAAGGAGCAAGGAAATGGGATTGTTCACACGTTCGACGCTCGACAGCAAAATCAATGGCGCAGCCAACGTCGGCGAGCGCGCGGTGCGCGGTGCAAGCGACGCGGTCGATACGGCCAGCAGCCAGTTGCGCAGCCTGCTCGATGATCTGGAAAGCTCGATTCACGGCGCGAAGGACATCGACGCCGACAAGCTGCGGCGCGACCTGCAAGCCAAGCTGAAGTCCGCGCGCTCGCAGATGAATGGCGCGAGCAACGTGTTCTCGGGCAAGCTCGGCGACGCAGCCGGCTATGCCGATGAATTCGTGCATGACAAGCCTTGGCACACGCTGGGGGCAGTGGCGGGACTCGCGCTGCTGGTGGGATTCCTGGCCGCGCGTGCGTAATGCAGTCCGCACCTCGTTGATGGCCGCGGGGACGATGCGCTTCGTCCCTGCCTCTCCTTGCTTGCTGCGACCTGCTCGCGTTCCTTCCGCGTTCCATCCAGGCATGCCTTCGCCTTCCGGCTGCAAACATCGCTAGGCCATCCGGCCGACTCCGCCCGTTCTTCCCAACAGGTTAAACTCATGCCCTGTCGCTGGTAACCGGTCTTCACTGGTCACCATCGCCGTTATCCGCCGTCCGCGGCGGGCGCACGTTGCGTCCGGCCGTCGGCACGTTCCGGCTTTCACAGCACGCATGATGGGCAATCACACGGCAACTCCCGACTCCTCCAGCGAAACCGCCACGGCTGCGGACCTGTCGCAACACACGCCGATGATGCAGCAGTATCAGTGTCCACACACTCAATAACTATAAAACGTTATAAAAATCAACAAGTTACAGTACACGTTTAAGCCGAAAATTTCGTCATTTTCCAGAGATTTTCCGGTTTGAGATATAAAAGACGGCCTGGTAGGAAGCCGATGCTCACCACATACCCTGACGTCTTCTCAGTGTCTGTGACTCAAACTGTGTAAGTCACTGCTCGCGACGTGAGCGAACGCGTTGCCTGAAATGCAGTCTGTGCATCCACGAGTCGACGAATCGTGATTTGCTGAACCCCAAGTCAGAATAAGCGTTAAGTCCGTTAATCAACGACCATAGACGCGCCTCGTTGTCGTGAATCATGCCTGAGAGCCGCCGCAGCCTCCCCGTGAGTTGCTCTGGGTCCATCCCCTTGTGATGTTCTATGACAACGAAGAACGCGCCGCGAAAAGCACGCAGGCTTTCGTACGCAAAGGCGACCTCGCCGGCAAACTGCGCGCCGAGCAGCCCGACTTTGCCCGGGTCGCTGTCGAATACCGGGTCCGTGGGCATCGGGATTGGGTACAGGGGCAGCGGCTCCTTCTTCTCAGCGCGCTGGAGCAAATCGGCGAACAGCGCCTTAAGCAGGGGGAACGCTTCAGCGTGCGACCTGAGTTCACCTGCGATAGCACTTGCCCACCCTGTGCTATCAAGGTGTCGGCGGTACTGCTCAGCTACGAAGTTGCTCGCATAAGCCACTGTGACTGCCGCCCCTGCTGCAATAACCGCTGCCACAACCGTTACACCGCCATCTGCCATGCCGCACCCCATGTGATTGTTGTCGGCGACAGTGTACGGCGCGCGCAAATGAAAAGGCTGCTCCGTGGAGCGGACCTTTCGGAGCGCGCATCAGCATCCAATCATGGTTAAATGCTCGTGAAATCGAGCGTAACGACTCTTGCGATTGATTTGACGAACATAGAACGTCGGCATGACTGTGCTTGAGAGGCGAATCGAGTGCCAGCATGACAACTCGACGCTATTGAGACGTCTACTCATGCTAGATTGCTCGTTAAATCGAGCGTAATGCTTATTGTGATTGATTTAACGAACATGAAAGTTGACCAAGCAGCTGCACTTCCGAAATATCTTCATGAGCAGAGCCGACAGCTCGGTGAGTTGTTGAGCCGGCTGCGCATCGCGCGCGGTGTCAAGCAGACTGAAGCAGCTGCGCGAGCTGGATTGTCGCGCAACACTATTTACCGGCTAGAGCATGGAGACCCCGGGCTCGCGGTAGGCCAGATTTTGCGCTACCTCGAAGCCGTCGCGCCAGGGACGACGCTAGAACATCTGTACGCGCAGAAAGACCCCGCCCTACTCGCGCAAGCTGCTCGTGAACGAAGAACTCGCGTGCGCAGCTTGAGCAAAGCTGAACTCGACGAACTGAACTTCTGAAGCCGAATGCCTCGCAAGTCCCGCAGTGTCGTGCGCAAAGAAAAAAGCCGCCCCATAGGGCGGCCTTGGCTCACTTACTCCCAAGGGTAGTAAATGAATTGGTTGCGCTCACGAAGCGCGGCTTTGAAAGTCTTTGGGACGGGGCCTTTTGGAGCGTTTTTCACCAGTTCATCGGGCAAGTGATGCACCGCTGTACGGAAATGAATGTCAGCCTGCTTGTCAAAGCCCGGCGGCGCTGAGAAGTTCGTGGCCGAGAATGTCGCCAAGCCAGTGATGAAATGCACCATCGACGGCTCGACACAGAGAAGCGTCAGCGGCATCAAGTCGTCGTCTTCGCAGGGGAACTGCATCGTGTGAGCGCCCTTATCCGTCTTGATTTCGAGACTGTACTCGTCAAGGGCGAATACAGCGGCGGCAATGGTCGCTGGATGAGTAGTTGCGAGAAGGCGCTGTTCGCCTTTATACAAATCGCCAACATACGCGCCGGACGTGTTTTTGTAAAAGAGCAGTGTCAACATATTCAGTACGTCACCCCAATCAAATTGTGTTTTTCAGCACGCGAGTTAACGACACGCTTTAACAAATTCTTGAGAGCAAAAAATTGGGGCATGAAACTCCCGGCTGCACGTGCGACGGCCCTAACTCGGCCGTTTCGTCTTATATTATGTGCTCGAAGAAACAGAATAGTAGGATGGGGCTGCGGTGAGACGAGGCACAAAAATCATCACAATCGTAAGCGCAGCGGTTGCGCTTGCTGCCGGATTTGTACCCGCTGTGAGCAGCTACTCAGGTTGCTGGGCGCGACACACAGCGTGGACCGAAGACCATGCAGAAATCGCTCGATTGAACAGCGGCGCGATGACGCTGCAACAGATGTCGGACCGAGCGTTGCTCACATTGCACGCGGAGAATCAATACGGCGCCAAGCCAGAGCCCGACTGCAATCCAGCCGGTCCATCAGGCGAATGGGCATGGCTCGCGCTCGGCGTCTTCATAGTCTTGTTTCTCGGCACACATCTCGCATGGCTGCTTGCACGCGCCTATAACAAAGCGATGGACCGGCTTTCGTAAAACTATGACCTACGCGCTTTACATCTTCGGAGCGCTAGTAGCAGCTAGCTTCGTCTTTCCGCGATTCAATGAGCGGCGCAAAGACCGGCTGATTCGCAGCGTTATTGGATTCGACAGAATCTGCAGGCTTGCCGACATCAGCGAGAAAGACCTTTGATACAACATTGTCGGAGAGCATCGCATTCATGGCGTATTCGGCTCCACCGGCTGGGTGCAGTTCTACGTTCTGCAGTTCTCGTACCACTGTGCGTAGTGCCATGCCCAGGCACCGACCGGCAATGGCTATTACTACTTGAGCCAGAAAATCGAACTTTGCGCGAAGTCGAACGGCACGGCGCTCGAAGACGAAATTGCCCAAGGCATCCTTCGCATCAAGAATGGGGTCGCTGAAGACGGGAAGTGGTTCTACAGCTGACCGCACGTGCCCTGCTCCGCTGGCGCTTGTTACCAGCCGAGAAGCGCACGTAGACGCTCAATGAGCCAATCCATCTCTACGACCGTGACCCAGCCTTTTTTCTGCAGCGCATTGCGCATCCGTTGCAGCGTCACGTCACTGCTGTTCTCCGGGTACTTTGCCGCGTCAGCTAAAGCTTTGTGGACAAGCTGCTGCGCGAGGTCTTCGCACAAATCCCAACGCTCGAAGCGCTCTTCCGGCGTTTGGCCGACGACAAATTTGCCGTCAATCAGCCGGCCGGCGAGTTTCATCTGCGCACCAGAGAGCGACGCCGGGGTGACGTCTCGCGGAAAATCGTCGGGGACATCGCTCAGCATGATGCCGCCTCAAGAATTGTTCGGGCGATAGTGACGACGTCATCCCCAATAACAAACGGCACAGGCGGAAGGTCGATGCGGTGCTGCGTGCTATGTACGCTCGCGTAAGCAAAGCCATCTTTGCACTGAACCGCAACACGCAGCGACGCGCGCACTTGTGACTCGGCCGGCCCCTCAAGGCGCACCTCAGATACAAAAATCGTGAAGGCACTCGCGACCGGGAAAGGTCCACGAGGCTCGGGTTTGCTTAGCGCGCTACGTGCTGCGGGCCATCGGGGCTCGCCGAGGGACAGCTTCGTCCCTTCGCAGACTATCTGCATCGAGTCGCCGGAGCCATCACCGAGAGTCACGGTGACATTTGTCTGCAGCAGCCCGTCGACTTTGTATGAGAGTTCTGTTTCCCCGGGTTGAAGCGGTCGCCCTACTCGCAGCTTTTTTCTGTATGAAAGCACGCTATCTCGGTCCAGCGTCAGCTCACCAGCCGCGAGCAGCTGATAAACCTGAGACTCACTCAAATGCAAGACTTCTGCAGCTTCAGCTTCGGTAAAGAAACTCATCCGCGCTCCGTCCGTTTTCCGGTCTGTGACGTTAATTGCACTTCATCATGCTAGCATATGCGCAACTTTCTTCTCAAAATTCATGGTTTTCCCACCCTTTGTTGTGTCATGCAACTAAGTTTGAAATATTCACATCCTTTTTAGACATTGGTTCGAACGGCTCGCGAGGTGAAATGATGTATCGAAGTTCGACGACTTTTTGTGTGAGATTCGAGCTGAACACTGGTGCGGGTCCGCGCCTGAAATTAGGTGAGTCGAAAGTTGCTATTAACAGCGCGAGTGTCTCGGAGACGTTGTTTATGAAAGCCGTTGCGGCGCTGAGCGAGCGCAAGTGCTCGGATATAAGCCACACGCTTTTCTTACTTTATATGGGCCGCCTGCACGCTGAAATTTCAGAGCCAGACGCAGCAGATTTGGGGTTTTCGTCCGGATTTGTGTTTGCAGGTAGCCTGCTCGAAACCTGCTTGAAAGTACCGTACGCGACGCTGGTCGTAACGACATTCGAGACTCAGTCTGCTGAAGATGCCACTGACTGAGCGCGTAGAGAGCGCGATTGAGAAGCGCGGCGGCGTTGTCATACTCCGCTCAGACGTGGCACATCTGGGAAGTGCTACGCAGGTCACACGGGTGCTCGCAAAACTTGTCGCCGACGGCCGACTGGTGCGCGTGAGCATCGGAGTCTATGCAAAGACGCGCATCAACAAATTCACGGGCAAGCTGGCGCCGGCGGCACCCTTTGAGACAATCGCTGCTGAGACTTTTCGCAGACTTGGCATTGCGATAACGCCAGGGCGCCTCGCGCGTGACTACAATGCAGGCAAAACAACGCAGGTCCCCGTGGACGGAGCCGTTGACACAGGCAAGCGACGCATCACGCGCAAAATTCAGGTCGGCAGCAAGGTGGTCAAGTACGAGCGGTGAGCGCGATTTTTCAACGTTGAAAAATGCAATGCGCCTCATCAAAAACGCCTCAGTTTTGGGCGGCAATGTAGCGCTCTGCCACTCGTCGGTCGACGACCAACTCCCCCTCAGCACCCTCTTTCACTGCAAGTTTTCCTGCGTCGATGACGCTGCGATGCAGGTAATACAGGGAGACGTCGAGCCTGTCCGCGACCTCTGCGACTGTCATCACAGCAGGCACCTCCGGCAGCACTGGCATGCCGTGACGAGCGAACAGTTGCAGGTACACGCGATAGCGCCCATCTTGCGGCTCAGTCGCACCAGTCCGCTCGCAGTACCGTAATGTCGCGGCCACCGCATGCATCTCGGCGTCGTACCGCTTCAGACCGCCGTCGTACTCCATGATAGCCATTCGCTCGAGCAAGAACTCGTCGGCATCACTGCAATCAATGGATTCGAGGATAACGTCCATGCCCACATAGTACTGTATAAAAACCCAGCATTCTCGTATTCTCAGTTGACGCATAGCCGGTTGACAGCAGAAAACCCCTGCAGCTCGTCGAAGGGCCGCTCAGGCCCGTCCAACAAGCCTCCCTCACGTTTTCGTGCCAACGGTAATGGAGCCCTGCGTCGTAGGCCTTGAACTCTACTGAAATGTTCCGCTTGTTCAGCTACCGACAAAACGGCTCGCTTAATCCACGTGCCAGTTCCATATTTCAATATTTATTGAAATATGGAAATTATCAGCGTAACATCCTTTCGCATGGAAACGAACCTCGTCGTACGCGCCCTGGGCGCACTAGCTCATGACTCCCGCCTCGCAATCTTCCGAGCGCTCGTCGTTGCAGGACCGAACGGTATGCCTGCGGGAGAAATCGCTCAGCAGGTGGGCGTCTCGCCGTCGGGCCTCAGCTTTCACTTGAAAGACCTGACGCACGCAGACTTGGTCCGCCCAAGGCAGGAAGGTCGATTCATCTTCTATTCAGCGAATTTCGAGTCCATGAATGGGCTCATCGGTTATCTGACCGTAAACTGCTGCGCAGGCGATGCATGCAGCATCGCCCCTACGCTGCAATGCTGCGGAGACGAAAAATGAAGCGCATGCATATCCACATCGCAGTCGATGACCTCTACGTGAGCACCCAGTTCTACTCGGCAATGTTCGGCGTCGGCCCGCTGGTCGAGAAAGACGACTATCGGAAATGGGAGCTCGATGACCCAAGCGTGAATTTTGCAATTTCGAAGCGAGGCGTAAGGCCCGGCATCGACCATCTGGGTTTGCAGGTCGAAACGGATGAGGAGCTTGCCGAAATGCGGGCGCGCTTCGCTTCGGCCGAGCTGCCGGCAATGGACCAAACTGCTACGACCTGCTGCTACGCGAAGTCGGATAAGTCGTGGACAGTCGACCCGCAGGGTGTGGCATGGGAAACGTTCCGTACCCTAGAAGCGGCACCGACCTACGGCCAGTCACGTCATGACGTTCAGCCTAAGTCGCCCGCGTGCTGCCCGCCTGCTCCGTCGACATTCTCATTTAGGAGCCGAGCTTGAGCAGCCTAGGACGTTCAGCCAACAGCAGCGCGGCTTCGGTCATCGGATTCTTCGAGCGCTATCTGACCGTCTGGGTCGCACTCTGTATTGTTGCGGGCATTGCGCTGGGTCATTGGTTGCCAGCAATGTTCGAAGCTATCGGGTGCATGGAAGTCGCGCACGTCAATATTCCGGTCGGCGTGCTCATCTGGGTCATGATTGTGCCGATGCTGCTGAAAATCGACTTCGGTGCCATGTCTCAAGTTCGAGAGCACTGGCGTGGCATCGGCGTGACGCTTGTCGTGAACTGGCTCGTAAAGCCGTTCTCGATGGCAATCCTAGGGTGGATTTTCGTTCGCCACCTCTTCGCGCCTTATCTGCCATCCAATCAACTTGATAGTTACGTTGCTGGCCTGATTCTGCTTGCAGCGGCTCCATGCACGGCGATGGTCTTCGTATGGTCACAGCTCTGCAAAGGCGACCCGTACTTCACGCTGTCGCAAGTGGCGTTGAACGACGCCATCATGATTGTCGCCTTCGCTCCACTTGTGGCACTGCTGCTCGGGCTGTCGGCAATCACGGTCCCATGGGACACCCTCTTTACCTCGGTCGGTCTGTACATTGTCATTCCGGTCGTTATCGCTCAGGTCTTGCGTCGACAACTGCTCGCTCGAGGTGAAGCCCACTTCAAGCAGGTTGTCGGAAGGCTCGGCCCATACTCCATCTGCGCGCTGCTCCTGACTCTGGTGCTGCTCTTCGCCTTCCAGGGCCAAGCAATCGTCAGCGAGCCGTTGGTCATTGCGATGCTGGCAGTGCCGATTCTCATCCAGGTCTTCCTGAACTCTGCCCTCGCTTACCTGCTGAACCGTCGACTCGGCGTCGCGCACTGCGTGGCCGGCCCGTCTAGTCTGATTGGGGCGAGCAACTTTTTCGAGCTGGCCGTGGCCACTGCAATCAGCCTCTTCGGATTTCAGTCCGGCGCAGCGCTCGCAACGGTGGTAGGCGTGCTGATTGAGGTGCCGGTCATGCTGCTAGTTGTCGCGGTAGTGACCCGCTCGCAGCGCTGGTACGAAACACGAACGTTTTAAGAGTAAACAATGAACGTCACCATCTATCACAATCCGGCGTGCGGCACGTCGAGGAATGTGCTGGCCATGATTCGGAACGCGGGAATCGAGCCGGAAGTCATTGAGTATCTTGAACATCCTCCTACCCGAGAACAGCTGAAATCGATGATTGCGTCTGCCGGTATGTCGGTTCGCGCGGCGCTCCGTGAAAAAGGCACGCCGTACGCCGAACTTGGACTCGAGAACGAGGCGCTGACTGAGGAGCAGTTGCTCGATGCCATGATGGCGCATCCCATCCTCATAAACCGCCCCTTCGTCCTATCGCCGCTTGGCGTTCGGCTCTGTCGGCCGTCGGAAACTGTGTTGGACATCCTCCCCTCTGAGCAACGCGGCGAGTTCACGAAGGAAGACGGTCAAAAAATCGTCGATGCATCGGGCCAGAGGGTGCGCTGATGATTGCGACGCTCCCGAACATCGTTGCATCGGTCCTCGACACGCCCGACCTGAAGAAGCTCGAACCGCACAAGATATCGGCGCACCCGCCACGCATCCTGTTGCTTTATGGCTCGCTGCGGCCCACCTCGTACAGCAAGCTGCTCACGCTCGAAGCCGAGCGCATCCTTCAAAGCTTTGGCGCAGAGACACGGGTGTTCGACCCAGCGTGCTTGCCGCTGGCTGATAGCGTTCCTGCTGACCACCCGAAGGTTGCGGAGCTTCGCGAACTCTCATTCTGGTCGGAAGGCCAGGTCTGGTGCAGCCCTGAGCGCCATGGAGCACTTACGGGCGTATTCAAGAACCAGATTGACTGGTTGCCTCTAGAGACGGGGAGCATCCGCCCGACGCAGGGTCGCACACTTGCTGTGATGCAGGTGTCTGGTGGAAGCCAATCGTTTAACGCGGTCAACGCACTACGTGTGCTCGGCCGATGGATGCGCATGGTGACCATCCCGAATCAGAGTTCGGTCGCGAAGGCGTTTCAGGAGTTCGACGAGAACGGTCGAATGAGGCCCTCGGGATATTACGACCGAGTGGTTGACGTTATGGAGGAGCTGTACAAATTTACGCTCCTCGTCCGCGACCGCTCCGACTACCTGAGCGACCGCTACAGCGAAAGAAAAGAAAGGGCTCCGGCGGCAATCGCCGCTCTCACCGACGCCGCGATGAACCATGAGCGAGATAGGGAAAACTCTGACACAGACCAGGGCGAAGTCGAGTAACGACGCGAAGCCCTCGCAGGCGTGGGCGACTTGGGCACTAGCGATTGCGCAGTTGGTCTCGTGGGGCTCCGTCTACTATTCATTCTCGCTCCTCGTCGTTCCGATGGAACAAACGGTGGGCTGGAGCCGCACAGCGACCAACGCAGCACTCTCGCTCGGTCTACTCGTCTCTGGCTTCGCAGCCTATCCCATCGGGAAATGGATTGACCACGGGCTCGGCCGACGAGTGATGGCAGTCGGGTCAGTCGTTGCCGCAGCGATGCTGGTTTTGTGGGCAACAACCTCGTCCCTCATCGTGGTGTTCGTTGCCTGGGTCGGCCTTGGTCTGTCAATGGCGGCGACGTTTTACGACCCGCTGTTCGCGGTGCTGACGCATCGATATCCGGCGAGCTACAAAAGCAAAATCACGCTCGTGACGCTCGTTGCAGGATTTGCGAGCACGGTCTTTATCCCGCTGACGCAATTTCTCGTCGGCGCTGCTGGATGGCGGTCTGCGCTGGTTGCGCTCGCCGCTGGCAATCTGCTCGTCTGTCTGCCTATCCACCTGTTCGCCATCCGCTCGTCCCGGCTCGACCCGACGACTCACGAGACTCACCAAGAACGAAAAGTCGCGGATGCGCTTGCGAGCCGCCGTGCACTGCGCTCACCGACGTTCTGGTTCCTTGCTATCTGCCTCACCGCGTACTACTCCACGTTTGCCGCGCTGACTTTCCACCTTGTACCGTTGATGCAAGAGCGAGCCGTGTCCAACGCTGTACTCGTCACCACAATGGCACTAATTGGCCCAGCCCAAGTCGTCGCCCGCGCAGTCTGGTTTGCATTCGACCGGCACGTCAACATTTCGACCGTAGGATTTGTCGTTGTAACCTTGTTTCCAGTGTCGACGGTCATCCTGATTTGCGCTGGGCATTCAGCCTACTCGCTTTGGTTGTTCGCGCTTTGCTATGGAGCAGCCAACGGGATGATGACCATTCTCCGTGGGACCATCATTCAAGAGCTGTTGTGGACAGAAGGCTACGGTGCTATCAGCGGCATGCTTTCCTTTCCATCAAACATCGCCAAGGGCATCGCTCCAATAGCGGCAGCGACTATCTGGGGTGCCTCGCACGGCTATCCCGCCGTCGAGTGGACCGTTCTTGCGGTGTCAAGTCTGTCCCCTCTCTCGTTCTGGCTCGCGGTTCGTACATCTAGAAACTAGCAAGAGACTGCGCAGACGACATTTCCAGGCGATATGCCCTGAGACTCAGGCAACCCGGAATCTACGAAATTTGGGCAGTTCAAGAGTCGCGTCCGGGCCGGGGAACTTTCGCCGACTTCGAGCTGAGACACGCCCGCAGCGTCAATAAACACATTTCAGCGTTTGCTGTCACAGGACGAAAATTGGCGGTGATTCGTTTAATATTGGTCGGAAGATAACCCGTGCACCGTGACCGCCAGCATGACCGAAGATTCAACGCGCCCTGAAATCGCCCCGTCCACGAATCGCGGAGACCCGCCTGACTTCTCGCAAATGGAGCCAAAGCAGTTCGAGGAGCTGACCTGCGCTATCCTGGCGCATGAACCAGATGTCAAAACCGCAGACCTGTTTCACGAAGATGGCGTAGAACAGTTCGGTGCAGACTCCTATGGCGAACTCCGAGGTGAACCGGCGATAGTCGTCGCTTCATCTAAGTGCTACAAGCACGTCATTCCGAGTGAAATTAGAGACTGGTCTCACGATTTCCTAAAGCATCACGACTCCTTTTGGAAGCAACGGAATGTTCGCCGGTTCATCCTTGCCGTCGCAGCTCCGGTTCACATGCGCACGACCTCGGACGCCATATTCGAGCAAAAGAAACTCTTCTCCGAGCATGGAATGGAGTACGAGGTTTGGGGCCCGCGCCAATTTCAAGAAAAGCTAAGATTTCAACGAGCCATCGTCACGCAGTACATGAGTAACTATTGGGCCAACGTCATCTGCGGCGACGTTCCAACGGGCGCGAGCGCGGTTACTTCGGAACAGAGCGTAGTCCTCGAGATGTTGACGACAACGGTGGCACCACTTGCCGCCGCTTTAAGCACGGAAATCGACAAAAAACTTGATGCGTTAAAGGCCCGGCTGCGCGAAGAAAACCCGAGCGCTATCGTTGTAGAGCTGGAAAGGACAAGGAGTGGCGAAGCTTGGTCGCGAATCACATCGAACGTCAAAGGTAAATGCTTACGGTATCTAGCATCTGCGAAGCTTCAGGAGGGGGATATCAGCGCAGCGACGGCGTTTGCGAATGAAGCCGACGCTATCTCCGTCGAAGGTGCTCTGACCTTCAAAGCACTTTTGGCAGCTCACCAAGGTGACCAAGACGGAGCGCTTACCCTTCTCGAAAGCGCATCCGAGCCTAACGCGCTTGAGATTAAAGCAGCGTTGCTCCTCCAGGCGGGTCATCTCGACGACGCCGAGCGCATCCTTGATGAATTGCCGCTCGTCGAAGGCATTGCAAGTATCGAAGTGTCGAGGCTACGTGCCTTCCTACATCTGCTCCGTGGCAAGCGCGCCGCGGCTCTAGCCGAGATACGTCGAACAGAAATGCGCGCGCCTCGGTGGTTCATCGTCAGGCGTGCTGGCGCGGTCATTCGTTACGCAAATGCCTTATCAAAAGTCGTCGGCGAGGAACACTTCACCAATCCTTCGCCTATCGCGGCCGAACTGATTCGCCAAGATGACGCCAGCCAGGCTCTCCTCAGCGAAGCGTTGGCTACGTTTGCTAGTCTCGCAGCTGAGTCTAGAAAGTCGCCCGCAGGCTCCTTCGATGAGCTTTGGGCGCTGGCGTGCGAATGCAATCTTGTCGACGGCCTCGGTGCCGCACAAATTCGTTGTGACCGACTGCTGGACGCCGAGCCGGCTAGCCCCGAAGTAATAAGTTGGGCTCTCACGCGCGGCTTAAAATTTCAGCATGACCGCAGTCGTGAAGCCTTGCGCGTCGTGGCACACGGACCTGACAAAGACGCGGCTCATGTTCTGGCTTATAGCTGGCTTCTTACGCTCGATTCTAACGACACTGACGCGAAGGCGGTACTGCTGGCAAACAATGAGCTCTTCACAAATGAAGCGCAACGAGCTGCATATGAGGCACGCGTCGGATTTCTCGAACCACCGCCAGGACAATCCATCACTTCGTCAGCCCGAGGAAGTTCGGAAATTGAGCGTCGGATTTTCGCTATCGTCGGCGATGTTTCTCAAGGTTTGGAGTGGGACGAACTCGAGTCTCTTTTCTCTAAACTGGCTACTCGAGATGCTCGCTCCGTTGCATTGCTGGCGGCCGCGTCGCGCCTTGCTGCCGCAGGTCGTTGGCAGTTCCTTGCGAGGTACGTCCAACTGCTCATCAAGTTTGAGACGGCGTCGGCGGTGGAGCTGGCCGTACATGCTGCGTTCAACACGCATAACGCGGCCTTAGCTCTGACACTATTGCAAGCGAATCGGTTGGCTTTCCCGCGCGGAGAGCTTCCTCGAAACCTAGCAACTATCGAAGCGCATTCGCTCGCAGACCTCGGCCATCATCCCCAAGCCCTCAGGGCCGCAGACAAGCTGTCTTTGCAGTTTGACGGAGTCCGCGAGCGCATGCTGCGAGCGGATGTTCGTCTTAGAGCAGGTGATATTCGCGGTGCTCTTCCCGTCATCCGCGATGAAATATCCAAAAATGAGTTAGCTGCCGCTGATGCGCTTCGCTGGGCTCGTGTCGTCGCCCTCGAGGATAGAGAGTTAGCTCGTGATTTGCTGAAGCACGCAGGCGCAAAAGGTCTACCGGAGGAAATGGCCCTCGAAGCGCACAGCCAGGCACTTCGGCTAGGCATGGACAAAGAGGCCGTCGTTTTCGAATCAGCCATTGCAACACTGATGGCAAAGCCGAATGATGGCCTATTTAAGATGATGACCCTCGAGGAGGTTCGAGAGTTCCTTACCGCTCGCGCTCGGGCTCAAATCAATCTTCGGAACCTCTATCTGGACGGGGCGGTGCCGTTCCATGTCGCCACGCAACCCGCTGGCATTGACTTCGGTGGGCATTTTTACTTGGGTTCGGGGACATCACAGGACACCGTTGATTACCTGCCGCTTATGATTCGGCACGGCGCCCGAGCTCTCGATTTCGACACTGGCATTGCACTGGCGGACTGGCACCTGCACTTGGACGTCTCGACAATGCTGCTGGCCACGCAACTCGGGGTCCTTGAGAAAATTGAATCCGCTGTAAAGGCGGTGATAGTTCCGCAATGTATTCAAGACCAACTTATAGCCTTTGCTGACTCCTTGTCCCATGCTCAGCCGAAACAACTCAACATTGAGGCTGCTATCGTCGAAGCGCTGGAATCGCGGACTATTGGGGTTTGGACGTCATCGCAGAAGTCTGGCATCAAGCTTTTAACTGTAGGCGATGGTCCCAGCCCCGCGACATGGACGGTTGTTGCGGACGACTCGGAGTCCACGCCGGAGGGTACTCATCGGGCAACTCTAAGCAGCGTATTTGAAGGGCTCCGTCGCACAGGCCAAATTGACGCAGCGGAGTTCGAGAAGTAAGCGGCTCGCCTAGGCCGTGTGTAGAGGCGTCCGCGCCTGGGCGCAGGATTGCCTCAGGTGGAGCGGCTAGATATCTTGATGTGGTGAACTCGCTG
>NZ_JARUXQ010000001.1:2063783-2192929 GCF_031451265.1 Caballeronia sp. LZ033
AGAACTCTGACAAAGTGGTGTCCATCAATCGAAAGTGATGGACATCATTGTGCTGCGTACTGAGGTCACCCCCTACAACGGTCGAGACGAGCCGCTTACTTCGAGAATGCGATTGCTGACGCAGGTCCCGTCGATGCTGACCTACCTATACCGACAGTTGGTGCCCGATTGCACTTTAGCGCTGGCACCATTTGCGCCATCGCCTTCAAGTGCCCATTGTCGAAGGTCCTAAAGACCTTTGACGTGCTCATTGACAGCGATTTCGCGACCATTGTGGTCGAAAACGTCCGAGCCGCCAAGGAACGCAATGGGGCAAAAAAAGTAGTCAACGACCTTCGAGCACACATTGCGAAGCAGCTTCTGAGTGCAAAATACAAAGGAGTGGAAGTCCACGCACGGCGGGCCAAGCGGGACAAAACATCATCCGACATCAACCCAATCCAGCTTCGGGGGTTGTTTGAGTTTCTGCAAAGTGAACCTGTAAGCAATGGAGTGTTCGCTTGCGATGACAGATTTGTTACTGGGTACCCGAGCTTCGGCAGCGCCCCTGTGGTCGGAATATACGAACTGCTACGCGCTCTAAGAATCTCGCATGCGCTGTCAGATGAAGGCTACTTCGAGAAATTGCTTCAACTTCGAAGCGCCAACGTGATGTTCCTGCCGGTTGAAGCGGACGAAGTTCTTTTTCATCTCAAGCGCGCGCCTATCGTCGAAGAAGAGGTAGTCGAGACGCAAGCTTTGGCAGTCCTACGACGTTACCTTGCTCGCGTTGGGCTCCAAGAGCGGCGCCTGAAGGTTGGTGAATTCCCGGCAATCAAAAGCGACCGTCCAGACGAAATCAATGTTTTTATCTCGACGCGGCGCCTCACGGACGAATGTCTCACGAAGGTGTGGTCGTCAAAGTCGCACAGCGAGGAGCAAAGCGTCGCTTGGGCTACTTGGATTTGGTCGCAGCTGCGGATGGAGCGTCCGATGGGCGAACACCCCTCAATCAAAAGAGACCATGATTCTCTGGCGACTTTCACTGCAGTTACCTTCAGTGCCGCGTTGAGCATAATCGTAAATCTTGCTGTCGGACATTCAGACGCGCGAAGGGATGCTTACGCCAAATGGCTTGGCGACCGAGTAATAAAAAACAGATTCCACGCCGACCACCTGCTGGCAGAACATCTCGTAGCACAGTTCGCCATGCTTCTGGATGGCGTTGTTGCTCCTGAAGCGCCTCGACGCGACGAGCAATACTCCAATGATATCGTTGCCGCTTATTTGGTCGAAGCTCTCGACCTCGTTCCTGCAGACCTGCGTGAACGACTTTTTCAAGACTCCAAGTTGCGGCTGAGCTTGGTGAATAGGGTCATCCAGGTTATCGAAATAGGGGGAATCCAGCTACCCCGAGACCGTTTTATCCCCGCAATTTCACGCGCCATTCAACGTGGAACATCACGTGTCAATGCACGCGATTCAATTGCTACCGTCTCGTTCCGGCGTATTGCGCCCGCTGGGTCAATTGAAATCAAGCACAAGGGAAAATCCGCTCAAATCCACGACCGTGCCTTCTTGCTCTTTGAATGTGAAACAGAAGGTGAGTCGCGTCAGTTCTTAAACGACCAGGCCGAATGGTTCGACTGCAGCCAGACCGAACGAGAATCCTGCATAGAATCGATTGTTGCGCTCAAATCGGAAACTGAACGGTACGAGGCGGTTGACGAAGTCAGACGGCAAACCCTTCCCTTCCGATTTCAGGACATCGAGAATCAACTTGATTCGAAACATAGCGTGCCGCTTGAACAGTGCACCCCCGCCACGCCAGAGCAAGTTTTCAGACACCTGCGGCTCGACGCTGGGAGCAGTCCATTTTCTGAAAGATGGGACCGTGCAGCAGAGGCGTTGTTGACGGAGTATGACTTAAGTGAAACGTTCCTTCGTTTGGGCGGACTTCCCGTACCGCTGCCGCGGGTTTTTGTAGACCAATTTCTCGCAAGTCCACCAGAAGTCCAGCGAACGCTTTACGCGCGATTTGCAGAACTTGGAGCGCGCTCGCCCCTACACTTTCTTCATGCACTCTCGCTAGTGAAATCCGAGAAGCTGCCGTCGTACATTAGAGAGCTTGGCATGCGTATGACGGACGACGTGTTATCGCGGTGGAACGGGCTTGCCGACTCACTGGGCACGTTGATGATGTGGTCTGATTCTCACGCTCACGAGTTGGAGAATTGGCGAGATAATACGTTTGAAGAACAGTTGGTTACAAACTGGTACCACGCTTCGCGCCTGATGTGCACCCTCAACCGCAATCTAGGCATGGAAACTCAAATTCGCGAGCATTTTGCGAAAGCGCGCGGCGTCACGCCAGCGGACGCAGGATTCGGCGGACTAACACGCTCCATGGATTGTGCGGCCCCGAGCAATTTTGTAGGTGTAGTGCTGCTGTACAGCGGCATGACATACGCGCTTCGAGGTCCAGAAGGCAAGTCCTTGCTTTCCGCGGCGCAACAAGACCAAGTCACAGCCCTCACCAAGGTCAATAATCAAGTCAATCCATGGCTCTTTGCATCACGGGAACTGGCTCCGAATTGCCTTGATTCATTTCTGCGTGTCGATTCAGCTCTCGAACCAGGACCTATCTCCCTGCCCCTCACCCTTTCGAACGACTTCGAAATTGAGTTAATTCAAGCATTTGAGGTCGACCCAGATAATCCGATGTTGTGGGTTCACCTTCACACATTAGCTCGGATGGGCCTGAGTGCGGCCAATCATCAACGCTTCACCGAGATTGTGTCGAAGGCACGCATCACTTCACTTGTGGGTATTGGGACAGAGGTAATTATGGCCTGGCGCTGCATTGCGGGTTGCGTGAGGCTTTTTGGTGACGCCGATAATCAAAAGTCTTTCCGCGAGCAACTGCTACAACTTGCTGGGGCACTTAATGACCGTTACAAAACAAAGGAGACGCCCATCAACTTAGACAAGGAAGACGAACGAGCAATTAGGCTCAACGAATTGCTGGTGACATGCATGACTATCAGCCGTAGTGACGATGTCGCCCAAGCGTTTAGCGATGTAACGGACCTGTTTGTTGAGGTGGCGGTGGCTTGGAGGGCAGCCAGGACAACGATTTTCAAGACACTTGAAGCCGTCTATGAGCAGTCGCGAATTATCGACAGCGGAGCGGCATGGAACGCGTTGGTAAAGCTTCGGTCGATGATTTAGGCATCGGCCAGTCAAAAATTTCTGCCTATCTCAGGTGGGCACTCATCTGACGGCTGGTATTGCGCTCCTCCTTGGAGCGTTCGACTGCTTCTTCCACCTGCTGGTCGATAACCCCGGCTGCGTCCATCATGAAAGAGTCGTAGAAAGCAATTTCATCGTAGAGGCGGTCGTACGAGCCGAGGGCTTTGCGGCCGTCTTTCTCTTGTCGCATGCGTTGCGTACGTTTCCGCCACCCCGGGATAGGGATTGCATCGTATTTCGGCCGCCACTCCGCGGACATTTTCGAATGCTTTTCGCTCAGATGCTGGGACAGCGGCTCGCCGTGTTCGATATGCGGCGGAATGTTAGTGAAGAGGTCTTTCCACCACTGCGCCTCGGCCAAAACTCGCTCGACAGGCTTACCGAAGCCGCTGACCGTGTAGTTGGTGACCCTCTCGAGGTGCGCAATCCACTCATCAAGCGCGTCGGCGTAACTTTCTCCGGGCAGCCTTGACAGTTCGGGCCGGGCTGCATTCAACGATGCGGCAATTGGCGCCGTGTCGAACAAGTCGATATGGCGCTTCCCTTCGCTCCACGATGGCGGTGCATGTTTCGCGACTCTCTCCGGGACAATGATTTCTGCATCGTGGGCCCGCATCTTGGTGTCAAGCCGCAAAAACAGCTCACATGTGAGTTGGTGATAGAGCCACGAAACCGGAAGAAGCACGTTCTCTCGTGAAAGACCGAGGTGGTACGCTTCATTCCGGTATTTGTGACAAAGACCGATGAAGTTCGCTTCCACTTCCGACAGTTGGTCCTCAGCCTTCACAAACTTCAACTTTTCATCAAAGCGAGTGCCAAGCACGCGCGCCTTTGCCAAGCCGTTGTACCGCGGGTCTTTTTGATTGAGCGAAAACGCATTCGCGCTCTTGAAACGACTTTCGCACCAGCGATGCAGCATTAGCTCGACGACGTTGTCGACAAGAATCAGTGCGAGCCGGTTGCCCACATCGGTACCCCCGCGCAGCTCCTCGGCGGCACGGTCTAGTTGCTCGATATAGGTTGTCAGCGTTTTCATGACGCGGGCGGTTTCTCGAAGATGGCGATATGGTACTCGGACTGCACTCCCGAAAACTCCTTCTTTCGAGGAAGTCCAAGGCGCTTGATTCGACCGCCGATGCGGCGGCCGTCTCTCAATGCTCTACACGTCGGAAACGGAGGTGCTCATGCAAGACATCTTTTTTCCGCCCGACGACGCCGGCCCCCTATCACTGAATGCACACTCGGCTCTGTTTGTTGCCGGCTTTGTGTTGTGCGCGCGGGTATTGGTCTTTGCAGGTAGCTCGCGACCTGCGCATCGGCGGCAGGATAAAGTGAGGCTGCTATATGAAGTGCTTGTAAACGTCAAACCAGCCTCGTATACTTATGGCCATGACTTTCGCCCTCACCTTCGCTTTCATCGTCGGCCTCCTTTCTCTTGTGTTCCCGGAGACTTTCGGCAACGGCCACGAGCAAGCATAGAACCCCGCAGCAGCCCAAAAGCTGCGCACAAGGCCTCGCCTTCGGCGAGGCTTTTTGTCGTCCATCTTTCGCCAGTGCTAGCAGCGTGCACGCTAATGAAAGATAAATTTAAGCAGTCGAGGCTGATTGCTCGCAATAGGGTCATTGACAGCCACCCTGCTTAATTGCCCTCTCTAAACGCTGTATGAGGCAACAACCTAGCCTCATCGTGTGACGACACGTAACTCACCCTGTGGCCTCCGCTCTCGGTCACAGCCCGAAGGTGGAAAGTCGCCAAGACATTCTCGAGAGTGAAAAACATGCTGAATCTGGAACCCCTCACTGCTGCAATTGCTGCACTTTATCCTGCCGTCCAAGTCGCTCTGCTGCTTGCTGTCATCTTCATTGTGCGCAACGCAACTGAGCACACGCTCCGGCTGCATCGCGAGGGTTACCTGCGAGCAGTTCCCACCGTAGCAGTCTTGTTGGGCGGAGCCGTTGCGGGCTACTTTGTCGGCGGCGAAGTCATCGCACTTGCTACCGTGATTTCAACTGCAAACGTCCTCATCGTGTTTGCGGGCTTGCGCAAAGGTCTGAAAGCATATGCTCGAGCGAAGCAGCGCCTGGATGCAGCACGTAAGAGTCTGGCCAACCTGTAACCCCTGAATTCTTGATTTCAACGCCCTCATCGAGGGCGTTTTTCTTTGGCAGCGGCCCTAAAGATATTCTGACGACTGACGTTAACCGAAAAGCTGGACCCTTTCACATTGCATTGAAGAGTCATTGATGTCATCTGTACTGGAATTCAAGCGCAAATCCGCACCGCTGCATAGCAGCGTCGATGCCCTAGCTCGCGAAGAGTCCTCCCTCGATTTCATGCCTGAAGCCTGGAGCGTCGATGAGCACGGCTTTTACGTAGCCTCGGACGATGACTGGACGGCAATGGAGGCTCACTTTGCACGCTATGGCTTTCGAATCAATCGGAGCGCCCCACTCGACAGCTATCAAGAAGGCCTGAAGTATCTGAGCGGCTTGCTTTCAAACGTAGGCTACCTGCGCGAGTATCCCGACCACTATCGTCTCTTCACGAAAGATTGGACAGATGAAGAGCACGCTTACCTTCGAGCGGTATCTGACGGCGGCATCGAGAGCGTGTTCGAGTTGGTGTCAAAAACTCGTTTTCTTGCGGAAATCGGCAGGAAGATGCGACTGCCGGCGGGTTGCGCGCTGACAAACTAAGCTGTTTCCAAAGCCCACCGCAGTAGGCTTTTCTTTATTATGGTGGCTCCGTTCCTTTCGTAGAGGCCGATATGAATATTCCTGCAGGGGCGCAACCACAGGTTGACAAAGTCGCACGCTTTCACGCTCAGGGGTTTTTGGTGGCCAAGTGACCGCGTCGCAGAAACGATTGTGCGATAACTACGCGCATAATGCATTTCGAGACCACTATCATAAACATGGGAAGCTACCCTGCTGACAGCGGGACCGTGCACGCGTTTTGGTAACCGAAAACGGCTGTCGCCAAAGGGGCCCTATTGACGCGTCGCGTGACGCGGGCCGGACCAAACAGTCCCGCCTCTATCGGCTATTTTTCCCAGCCCGCTCTAGTGCCGCAATATGCGTTCGCAAGTCCCTGCCGATGGTCTGCAGACATAGTTCCTTCTAACTCGTCGAACCATGTCATCAGTTCGTCCCAGTTCGACAGGCTGAAGACCTTGATACCAAAGCGGCGCTCGAGGTCGACGCCGGGATGCGAGACCAACTCGTGCATCGGCCTGTCCAGAATGAACGCATCGACGTACGGGGCATACGTCGATATATGTGAAATATCGTAAAACACGCCCGACAGCTTCCCGAGCGCCCTTTCCTTGTTCTGGTATGCACCGGCCTTCACCAGGGCCTTGAGTGTCGCGTACATATGTGCCTGAAGCCACTGGTGTGGCGCCTCTTTGAAGTGGTCTGAGCCAAGAAAATGGGCGCACTGCCGCAGTTGCTCGTCCGGCGGCATGTCCTCGGGAAGCATGCTGAGCATGCTTTGCACGACCATTGACATTACAGGTGAGTCGAGCAGTGCGTCCATGTCGCCTTGCCCAATGCGCACCATGTACTCGAGGTACGATTTCATGTATCCGTGTCCTGCGGCGTTGTATTCGGCAGCGACATCCTGCTCAAAGCTGTTGGTCGACTTCCGCCAGTCCGGAAACAGGTCCACCAGGCCCTCTACGGACAATGCCTTGAGATAAGCAATCAGCTTCGGGTCGCCGAGGTAGCGACCGACCTCGATTCGAAAATATCCATCCCAGCGGTCGATGTACTCGGTCTTTAGCGCATCTCGTGCCTCAAGCACATGGTCTGCGGGTTCGCCGGCTTGCCATTTGCCGAACGCGCGCAGGATTTGCATGCGGTCGACTTCCGAGGCCTGTGCGAATTCGGCGCCGCGACTTGCGGACTTGATAAATGGGTACAACTCCGCGAAACGCGGCCATAGGTGCGTCTCGTCTTCGTGAATCGATGAAAACGGCGCAACTAGGAGCTGGTCAGCGGCCAGTTGCTTGATGCGCTCGGCCGCCTGAACGAAACGGTCGTCTCCACCGCGGAAAGCGCCTGAAAAGAAGAATTGGTCGAGGTAGATGACCTTCTTGCTAATCGGCGGCAGATAAACACGTTCCGAGTACTTGCAGTGCTTGCATCCGCGCAACACATGGGTGCCGTAAACGTCCACATTGCCGAAGCACTGTGCTTTTTTGCAGCCGGGGCAGTCGCCCAAGACATAAGTTACCCACATGACCCGGACCTTGTCGAGATTATCTACAGATGATACTTCGACAAAAGGCTAACACGGCGGCACTATGGTTCGAGTAGCTGCCGGCTTTTAGACCTGAGGGTGATTTTTTCGAGGGTGCTACACGCGTTATCGACACAGTCCGCGAAGCAAGCGATAACCGATATAGCTCGCCGCGCTACACGTCCCACACTCTCACGAAAGCACCTGCAATGAACACGAATCGCCCGATTCTCGTCCACAAGTCCGAATTCACTTGTCTCGCCACGCGGGAGTTGCGCGAAGTGCTGGACCTCGACCCCGAATTTGCCTTCGCGTGGACGCCAGAAGACGTACGCGACCTCGGCTTCGAGCGAAATGCCACTGCCGATTTGCTTGCCGAGATGTTCTCCACGGCCGCGGATGAAGCCGACAGTGCAAGGCTGTATACGTTCTCGGGCTTCGTGCGCCCGATGACCGATGCCGAGTGGTTCACTCGTATGGCTCGAATTGCGGATGGCGCTCGCCGCTACCGGAAGGTGATTGACGACAATGAGGAAGGCTACGTCGACGAGGAAGCCGCTCGCGCAGCACGCGCTGAGAAAATCGCGAAGATGGTAACGGCTGCCCAGACAAAAATTGACGCCATCCGTGCGAAACAGGCTGCGGCCGAGGTCGTAGAAGTAGGCGAAGCACCGACCGTGCGTCAGCCCGTAGCGGCAGCGCAGTGGGAAGAATTCTCAGAGGAAGACTTTGACCTCGACACCGATGAACTGGTGGATGAAGGCGACGAACACCTGAGCGCACAAGTTGAAGGCGTAGAGCGCGACCTGTACCTGCCGTCTATCCGCCCCGGCTTCATGCATCTGCCCAATATGATTGTCGGCAGCGGTATCGTGAAAATTGGTACGAAGAACAAGGCACGTCAGCGTTGGAATGAGCAGCAACCGAAAGTCATCGGCAGAGTGTCTGGCTACAAAGCAGGCGAGGTCGTCATTTCCTACTCAGGCGAAGAGCTGCACCCTGGCGACATCGAGACTTGGTCCAAGCTGTTGATTGCAGCTGTGCACCACCCCCTCGGTACCGACGTGCATATCGCCAAGCGCGAGCTTCTCACGAGCCTGCAAGGCCGCGGCACAGGCGGCACCGCGTATGACAAGCTGCGCGAGGAAGTAACCCGCTTACAGGCCGCGATGCTGCACATCCGCGCCGCTGACGCTGACTTCATTGCTCAGATGGCTGAATTGTTCCCGGATGACCCGTCGGTCAAGAAGGCCAAGAAGACTGGTTTTGTCGAAATCCGCGTTCAGTTGCTGGGCGCTAGCACGACCAACGGCTCGACTTGGACTATCGAAGTGCCCCGGAAGATTCGAACGCTCTTCGGCAAAAAGCTGAGCAGCTGGTTTGACGAGGGGATGTACTACTCGCTCAAAAGCGACACCGCGCGGCGTCTGTATCTGCTGTACGGCTCGCACGTCAACTGCTGGCCCTTGAAACTGGCGGAGCTGCGCGAGTACATCGGCTCGAGCATGGCGCAGGACAGCAAGTTCCGGGACTTGCTCGACTTCGCTCATGACGAGCTGAAGGCCAAGGGCGCTATCAAAGGCTGGCGTTTCGAGCAGTCGCACCGTCGACTCGACACGCTGTGCTATGTCATCGACCGGAAGGTCAAGCCACGCCGCAAGGTCGACAGCAAGACCGTGCATCGCGCTGTCGCCGCTGTATAAAAAGCCTCGTTCGGTCCTCTTGAACCTGTAGCCCGTCTCGCGCGGGCATTTTCCCGCACGCGTCGTTTGGTCCTTTCGGGCGAAATACATCGCGTCCGTTGGTCCGCCAACAGCGCCACAGTTGCGCTGAACTCGCGCCGAACTCCGCGTCATTTGGTCCCGCCCAAATCGCTGTGAGCCTTACCCAGCAAGGCTTTGCCGAACCCCATATCTAGTACCTAGTAGCTTATAGCTGCGCGGGGCATCCCCCGCGCTCAAGCAGCGCTACGCGCTGCCATCTCTCCCCTTTCACCAAAGACGTTCTTCTCCAGTTCATCAAATAAGCCCTTTGCGTAGCACCTGGAGAGTTCAGACCGCTCCGCGGTCCCTGCAGCAGGGGAGCGCATAGCGCTCCTGGAAGAGGGTGTTCATCAAAAGCACTTGCCTAGGGGAAGGGTAGGCAGGGAGCGCGATGCGCTCCCGGGCCGGGGCGGGAGCCCCGGCTGTTGTCAGCAGCGCAGCCTCGTCGGGCTGCGTCAGCTGCCTCGTGCCCCGGGTCAGTTTTCGCTGCCCCCCCGGAAGCGCGGCGTTTGGTCTTTTCACGCGGAGAAACGCACACAAATCCGGGAACGCTCAAGTCGCTTCCGACGACCTACAACGCAACCAGTGGCAGCTTCTCGATTACCGATACGCTACCCGCCGGGCGACTGGTGATTCAAGTCAGCTAGCAGGTCGTATCGCCGACTGGAGGCTCTGCGTTCTACTCGTTCGCGTGGGTGCGACCGGCATCGACCACCTGACGCGGCATTCGATGGCTGGACATAGGACACCCTACGGAGCGCATATGCCCAGCCGTCAAATCTCGGACTGTCATCCAGCTCTTCAACCGCTCGCCACACAGTTCCTTGCTCAATGCAAGGCCGCCGGCCTCGACGTCATTCTGACCTGCACGTACCGCTCGGGCGCTGAGCAGAACGCGCTCTGCGCTCAAGGACGCGCTGCCTCGGAACACATCGTGACCAACGCAAAAGCAGGTCAGAGCCGCCACAACACGACGCTCAACGGCAAGCCAGCGTCGACCGCATTTGACTTCGTGCCGCTCGACGCTGCGGGGCAATGCATCTGGAATGCCAGCAACGCGGATTTCAAAAAGGCCGTCGCAATCGGCAAATCACTTGGGCTCGAATGGGCCGGAGACTGGCGCTCGTTCGTCGAGTACGTCCATTTTTCACTGCCCACGCTGCCTGCCAGCGTGAGTGCCAGCTAAAGAAAAGCCCCGGTCTCCCGGGGCCTCTTCTTATGCTCGCTTGACCAGTTGCCTGTCGTAGGCCACGAGTCCCGGCATTCGTGTGACGAGGTCCTCGATAGCTTCCACGGTGCCGTCGGGTCGCCAGACGACGACATGCTTCCGGATATATGCAGTGTCGTAGTCGTTCATGACTGAGGGTTTTCGCAGAAAAGCAAGAAGGGTCCGAGCCAAGCGCTCCTCGTGCCCAACTGTCGGACAGACGACGAATGCTTCGACGACAGTGTAGGTCCGCACGATGCCGTCTCGCCCTCTCCGGCGCTCGGTCATTTGAGTACCATACCGCCCAAGAATATAAGCCAGCTCCGCTACCATGTGCTCCTGCTTGCCGAGATTCTTATGACCGCATTCAGCTTCTACCCACACCGACCAGTAGTCGGAATCGGGCACGCCGGCAGGAACTGGCACGTGCAATAGCGCATCTGGAATCTTGCCGCTGGCGCTCGCAAAATGTGCGTCCTTGGAATTTATGGTCGCTTTTCGCCTCTGGATTTCATGCTCGGTATCGACAAAGCCACCCCGATGCCGTTGCTGTGTGAGCCACCAAATCGCAATGTCGTTCGCGAGGCATCGATGCTGATACTGACGCTCAATGTAGCGGAGCGGCTCGCGGCTGATTAGAGCGGTTTCGCCGTAAACGCGCTCGACCCTACGAGCGCCAGCGGCAGACAGTGCATAGACGGTGGCACCATCCGCTCCCTTCTTCCACAACACCTCCCCGGCGTCGCGAAGGCGGCTGAGCGTACGCTGCGCGACACGCGGCGAGGCTGCATCAGGCCAGACGAGCGCGGCTAGCTGTCGCGTCGCCAACCAGCTGAACTGGTACACAGCGATAAGAACGGCTTCTTCATTCTCGACAGCAAGTAGCCGTCCGTCGAGGGGTTTCTTTTGATTTGTGTCGAGGGACATTCGCGGTCTCCGCAAGCTCTATGGAATAACGCGTATAGCGCTCTCCTACAAACAGCCCGCGTCGTTTGGTCCTCTTCACTAATCGCCGCTTTCCTGCACCCCGGTACGTCTCCCTCGGCGCGCGTCGTTTGGTCCTTTTCTGTACGGGCCCTTGCCTTCTCGACCTTGCTCAGCTTCGGTTTCATAGGCTTCTGCCCGCGCTTCGCGACGTCAGGCTAAACCGGAGTTCTTCGCACGACGAAGGATATAGCACGACCTCTCTACACGAGGCCTAAACCGCATCCGCCGAGGCAGTTGAAACGTCGGCGCTATACGAGTTATCAGCGGCCCAAGCATCCGCTGCTGCGCCCAATTGCCCGCATGACGTTACACCGACCGAGACACACCATGACGCCCTTGAATGTCACCGAATCCGCACAGCTCAACACGCAAGTGCGACTTCCTGTTGTTACAAAAGAAGGACACAAGACTTCTGTGTCTATCCCGCGCTCACTGCTTGTCACTCTTGTGACGCAGTTCGGCTCCCGCAAAGTCTTTCGCAAGCACTTGAACGCTGCTGTCAAAGCTGTTGAGCCTGTGCCGGGTTACTCACGCTCACAGCGCGTTCGCATGCACCTCGAGCGACAACTCGCTTCAGGTCTCCGCGCCTAACAAAACCCACAACAGGACTCTCTCACAATGAACACGAAACCGACCTACATCGACCTGCTAACAGTCAAAGTCGGCAAACGCGCCGGTGTGTACCTCGAAGGGCAAGTCAAGGGCGACAAGGTGTACATGCCGCTCACGCCAGACGGCGCTCGCCAGATTGCGGCCGACCTCGAACGCGCAGCACAAGCACTGGACGCCGAGAAACAAGTTACACACTAACGCGCTCACGCGCTTTGAACATGGCCCGCTCTTCGAGCGGGTTTTTGTTTGCAGCGAGCAGGGCTCGCTGTGGATTGCGGCGGGTGGATATGCGCAGGCGGAGTGCGCGGCGACGCCGCAAACCGCCGCTCGCCATTCGGATAGCCCACGAGTCCCCGAAAACTCGTTTTACGTACCCCGTCGCGACGTATCCCGCCGGGATGCGGGCACAAGTCAAGAGCCTTTGACGCGCAGGCTTCCGTTCAAAACCGACCCAACACCTTGCGAAAGTCTCTGACGCGCAGGCTTTCGTCGAGCACCCCCGCTTGAGCCCCGGCACTCCCTCAGGTGTTCACCATTCTTGCAATCAAAAGGTTGGCAAAACTCTCGCCTGCGCACGCGGGACTTACTTCTCCTTGCTCACAAACTTATTGATATCAAGACCTGGGGCTGAGCCTTGCCTGCGCACGGAGGACTCTGTTGCTTCGCGCCTAAAGCGCTTCGCTGTGAACAGATGCGGCGCACGTCTAGTGCGCAGTCAAGAGTCTTGCGAGAGCGTGGAGACGCAGGCTAAGTGGCTGCTCATTGCATGCAAGTTTGTTGTCTTGAAACGCGCTGGCATGCCTCGGTCAAAAGCTGCCAGATGAACGCGGCCGGTGGGCCGCCCATGATAACAGATGGAAACCCGGCACTCCCGCGCTAGCCGCGCGCTCGCGCCCCAAGCTGTGAAACAGCTCGAACCTGCCCTAGACGATGGGATGCAATGAAATGCGTGGAGCGTGTGCAGGTCGAGAGCAAAGTCTATGTGGACCCTGAACGACGAGCGCGCAGAATTTGATTTAGAGCCATCCCTCTAAAGAGCACTGAAAAGGCTCGATTCCGCTCAAACCGCCGGGGGCAGTTTTTTCGAGGTGCTTATACGTTGTACACCCGAAGCGAACAACGAACGTCGTGAGGGTGACAACCAAAACACTCTCACGGAGGCCTCGATGCCTGCTCTCAAGAAATTCACTGTTGTCGACCCCAAAGAACGCCTGAACCTGCCGCTCCGCTTGTCGACGCTCACTGCTGTTGAACAGTACCGCGTCTTCTACAGCCAAAACTATGAGACGCCGGTGGACCGCAATGAACTGATTGAAGAAGTGCTTCGCACCTTTTTCGACGCAGATGCTGACTTCGCGAAGTTTCAAAAACGGATGACGCCGGCGGACAAAGCCGCGGTCGACAAAGCGCTCGGAAGTGACGCGGGCAACTTCACGTCGCGTCGCTTGCCCGGCGGCATCAGCGACACGCTCATCGAAGAGCACGTGTAAGCCGAGTCCTTCACATACCGAACAGCCCCGCCGCCCGGCGGGGTTTGTCTTTTACTCTTCAACTGACTTCGTCGACAGCCTTCGACTCTCGGATTTTGAGCAACTCCGTGTTACGGGCCACACGCTGCTTGCGATACGCGACAGCTTCCGCCTTGCGCTTCTCTTTTTCCCGCTCGTGACGGGAAAGCGGTCGGTCGGCCGACGGTCTGTCCACAGGCTGCGTAGCGTGCTTAAGGATGACAGCAGCGGTCCGATTCATGTCCTCGCGGAGCTGCTCGTCGGTCGTGCTGATGTACCCCGAGGTTACTGCGAAATCTTCAACAGCTGCCGCAGTGTTATGTGCAAGAAGTCGAGCAACACGCAAAACGCTGCCGCATGCTGCTTCAGCTGCCGTACCAAACGTTCGCCGATAATCGTGCGGCGAAGTCTGAATGCCTGTGTGTGCAGCCATCGTCAACAGACTCCCCTTGACGCTACGCAGCGGCTCACCTTCGCGCTTCGTGCTCGGGATGACCCATGGCGAATCGTCCGCACGTGCAGCCCAACGAGGGCGGAAAACGTGTTCCATCAGGTAGTCCGGAATCGGCACAACCAAGTCTGTTTTGGCTTTATTTCCCGGTTCGTCGTCAGGCAGAAACAAAGTTGCATGCACAAGGTCCACGTTGTCCCAGCGCAGGCGCTGCACCACGCTATCGCGCAGGCCCATAAACAACTCGACCAACATGAAGTCGCGCACCGCCGTGTGCGCTCGTGTGTGCATCCACTGCCAAACCTCCGGGAGGTCGCTCGGCAGGATAGCGGTCATCTTTGGCTTCGGACGCTTTGAGATGCCGAGTTTGTTCAGCGCAACGACCGGATTACGTGTCAACACCCCGTTGTCCACAAGTCTCGCATAGACAAACTTGATGATGACGCAGACTCGATTTGCCATCACCGGGCCATAGCCCTCCCGGATGCGTATGTGTATTTGCTCCCAAAACTCAGAGTCGAGTTCATCTACGCGCAAGTCAGCAACTGAGATGTCTCTCGGACCGTGTGTTAAAGACGCCAGCCTCTTCATCTTGTTTTTGTAATCAAGCTTCGTCATCGGCGAGTGCCTGGTCGCTCGCGCCTTCATATAGTCGTCGAAAGCTTCCTGCACGGTCGGCTTGCGCTTTGTACCAGGTCCATCGCGCTTCGCTTCTGCACGCTTTTCGCGTACTTGGTCCCACGCTTCGTCGAACGCCAGTTCGCCGACGAGCCCCAGATTGTCCTTGTCTTTCTCAGAACCCTCGGGAAGTCGGACGATGTACGTTCGCTTCACTGCGCCCGTGCGAAAATGCGCTTTTGCGACACGGACTCCGAACCCCTTCTGTGTTTCATGCCAATACTCGACGGTCGGCTTCTCAGTCGGTACGGGCAATCGAGTGATATCGGACTCAGTCCGAAACGTGGGTTTAACTGTCTTTGACATTCGCAGACCTTTGCCGGAAAATTTCCAGAGATTTTCCAGCAATGATACTGGAAACTGGAAATTTTCCAGCAAATTTGCCAGATAAACTCACTCCCTAGCGCAGCGCCAAATCAAGGGAACACGGTGCAAGTAATTGATTTAAAAAGACAATGAGCCTTAACATGGACGTTACAGAGGAGTTGTCTAAGCACACTCCCATGATGCAGCAGTATCTGCGCATCAAGGCGCAGCATCCCGGCACGCTGGTGTTCTACCGCATGGGCGACTTCTACGAGCTGTTCTTCGAGGACGCCGAGAAGGCCGCGCGCCTGCTCGATCTCACGCTCACCCAGCGCGGCGCGTCCGGCGGCAACCCCATTCGCATGGCGGGCGTGCCGCATCACGCGTGCGAGCAGTATCTCGCCAAGCTCGTGAAGCTCGGCGAGTCGGTGGCGATCTGCGAACAGATCGGCGATCCGGCTACCTCGAAAGGGCCCGTCGAACGCAAGGTCATGCGCGTGGTCACGCCGGGCACGCTGACCGACGCCGCCCTGCTCTCCGACAAAAGCGACGTCTACCTGCTCGCGCTCTGCCCCATCCATAACCGGCGCGGCGTGGTCACGAGCGTCGGGCTCGCGTGGCTCAATCTGGCGAGCGGCGCGCTGCGCCTCGCGGAAGTCGCCCCCGCTCAAGTGGGCGCGGCGCTGGAACGCATCCGCCCCGCGGAAACGCTGGTCGCGGATTCGATCACGGACCTGCAAAGCTCGCTCGGCGTGACGAATCTCGGCGCGAATCACGTCGCCATCACCCGGGTGCCAGCCTGGCATTTCGATGTCGGCTCGGGCACGCAACGCCTGCGCGAGCAACTGGATGTCGCGAGCCTCGACGGCTTCGGCGCGCAGACCCTCACCTGCGCGTGCGGGGCGGCGGGCGCGTTGCTGCTCTATGCGGCCGCGACCCAGGGCCAGCAGTTGCGCCACGTGCGCAGCCTGAAGGTGGAATACGAGTCGGAATACATCGGGCTGGATCCGGCCACGCGGCGCAATCTCGAACTGACCGAGACGCTGCGCGGCACCGAATCGCCCACCCTGTTCTCCCTGCTCGACACCTGCTGCACGACCATGGGCAGCCGTCTGCTGCGCCACTGGCTGCATCATCCGCCGCGCGATGCCGCCATCGCGCAGGCACGCCAGCAGGCCATCGGCGCACTCCTCGAAGCGCCCGCCGCCAGCAGCCTGGACACGTTGCGCACGGCGCTGCGCCGGGTGTCGGACATCGAACGTATTACCGGGCGCCTCGCGCTGCTCTCGGCACGACCGCGAGACCTGTCGAGCCTGCGCGACACCTTCGCCGCGCTGCCGGAACTGCGCGCGCAGGTGGCGGGCGTATCGGCGCATGCGAGCGCGCTGGAACGCGTCTCCGCCGCGCTCGAACCGCCGCACGAATGTCTCGACCTGCTGACCAGCGCCATCGCGCCCGAACCGGCCGCGCTGATCCGCGACGGCGGCGTCATCGCGCGCGGCTACGACCCCGATCTCGACGAACTGCGCGACATCTCGGAGAACTGCGACCAGTTCCTGATTGATCTGGAAGCACGCGAGCGCGAGCGCACCGGCATTGCCAATCTGCGGGTCGAATACAACAAGGTGCATGGCTTCTATATCGAAGTGACGCGCGGCCAGACGGACAAGGTGCCGGACGACTATCGCCGCCGCCAGACGTTGAAGAACGCCGAGCGCTATATCACGCCCGAGCTGAAGACCTTCGAGGACAAGGCGCTGTCCGCGCAGGAACGCGCGCTCGCCCGCGAACGCGCGTTATACGATGCGTTGCTGCAGAACCTCCTGCCCTTCATCGCGGACTGCCAGCGCGTGGCCGGCGCGCTCGCCGAGCTGGACCTGCTGTGTGCGTTTGCCGAACGCGCCCGTGCGCTCGACTGGGTCGCGCCGCAGTTTTCAGCGGAAGCGGGCATCGATATCGAACAGGGACGGCACCCGGTGGTCGAGGCGCAGGTCGAGCAGTTCATTGCCAATGATTGCTGCCTGAGCCAGGATCGCAAGCTCCTGCTGATCACCGGGCCGAACATGGGCGGCAAGTCCACGTTCATGCGCCAGACCGCGCTGATCGCGCTGATGGCCTATGTAGGCAGCTACGTGCCCGCGAAACGCGCGCGCTTCGGCGCGCTGGACCGCATCTTCACGCGCATCGGCGCCGCCGACGACCTCGCCGGCGGCCGCTCCACCTTCATGGTCGAGATGACCGAAGCCGCCGCGATCCTCAACGATGCCAGCGCATCGAGTCTCGTGCTGATGGACGAGATCGGCCGCGGCACCTCGACCTTCGACGGTCTCGCGCTGGCGTGGGCCATCGCGCGGCATCTGCTCACGCACAACGCCTGCTACACGCTGTTCGCCACGCACTACTTCGAACTCACGCAACTGCCGAGCGAATTCGCGCAGGCGGCGAACGTCCATCTCTCGGCGGTCGAGCACGACCACGGCATCGTGTTCCTGCATGCCGTCAGCGAAGGACCGGCCAACCAGAGTTACGGCCTGCAGGTGGCGCAACTCGCGGGCGTACCGTCGGCGGTGATCCGCGCGGCGCGCAAGCATCTGGTGCTGCTCGAACAGCAGTCCATCAACCAGCCCACCCCACAGTTCGATCTCTTCGCGAGCCAGCCCTATGCGCCGTATGAAGACGAAGCAGACGCGCCGCCGGAACCCGTCGAAGCCCCCGAGCATCCGGTGATCGCGAAGCTGCGCGGATTCGATCCGAACGACCTGCGTCCGCGCGACGCGCTCGATCTGCTCTACGAACTGCACGAGCTGGCGAATGCGCCGCCGGATGACGCGCGTTGAGCGTGCCGGATTCTCGCGCCTCTCTCACGCGCCTCGTCTGACCGGCGCGGCCGTGCTGCTGGCCGCGCTCATGTGGAGCGTCGGCGGGCATGCGCAGGCCAGTGGGCCGCTCGGTTTCGCGGTGCTCGCCGACGCCCTCTCGCGCCCCGCCGACGAAGCCCCGGTGCGCCGCATGCTCGATGTCATCGGGCGCGACAGCAACATCGCGTTCATCGTCTACGACGGCAACTTCAAGGGCAGCGCCGAAGCGTGCCGCGACAGCATCTACCAGTCGCGCCATGATCTGCTGGATGCGTCGCACACGCCGGTGATCGTCCTGCTGGGCCAGCACGACTGGGCCGATTGCGGTCAGGCTCACGCGGGCGGCTATGACCCCGTCGAACGGCTGGACTTCGTGCGCCAGCTGTTCTTCGCCGATGCCAACGCGCTCGGCCAGACACCGCTCACGCTGTCGCGCCAAAGCGATGTCGCGCGCTTTCGCACCTTCCGGGAGATCGTGCGCTGGCAGTCGCAGGGCGTCGCGTTCATCGGCCTGAATGTGCCGAGTCCGAACAATCACTATCTGACCGCGGGCGGACGCAACGGCGAGTTCGAAGACCGCGCCGTCGCCACCAGCTTCTGGCTCGAACACGCGGCGGAGACCGCCCGGCGCACGGACATGCGTGCGCTCGTCATCCTGCTGCAGGGCGATCCGGATTTCTCGCGCTATGAACGGCGTGAACGTTTTGCATGGCTGCGCTTTTCGCGTGCGAACCAGCCGCGCGACGGCTTCCTCGAACTCAAGCGCAGTCTCGTCAAGGCCGCCGAAACGTTTCGCGGGCCGGTCATCGTGATCCACACTAAGGATGCGTCCGAGCCTACCGGCTTTCATATCGACCAGCCGCTGCGCAACGACAAAGGGCTGATCGTCACGAATCTGACGCGCGTGGCCATTGCGTTCGCCAGGCCGCAATCGCAATGGCTCGACGTGCAGACCGATGCGCAATGGCATCCGCCGTTCCGTCTGCGCATGCGTACCGTGAACGGTGCGGCCAACGCGGAGACCGGTGCGCCATCGGGCCCGTCGGATCTGGCGTATCCAGCGCCGCCATCGCAACTACAACCACAACCGACGCTGCCCGCGCTGCCGCGCGACGACTTGCCCGAAGCCCTGCCCGCGCCGCCGACCATGCCCTTGCCCGCTTCCGATCTTCCACCCATCCTGACGTCGCCGCAGTCGCTGCCGCCCATCTATCCGATGCCGGCTTCGAACGTCCAGAACGGCACGGCGCCGACCTCGCCAACGCCGAACAAATAAAAAAAGCGCAGCCGAAGCTGCGCTTTCTTCATCAATGAGTGGTCTGGCGCGGCGCGCTCAATGCAGCGTCGGGCCCGCGTCCTTGCGCGGTTCGTTATCGTCTTCTTCGTCGTCTTCATCGACGACTTGCAGTCCATCCGCGCCATGCGCGTGCTGATGCTCGATCTCGTCATCCGTGGCGTCGCGCACTTCCTGCACCGACAGTGCAAAACGCAAGGCCATGCCCGCGAGCGGATGATTGCCGTCCAGCACGACCTTGTCTTCGGCGACGTCGGTGACGGTATAGATCAGCGAGTCCAGTTCGTCGTCTGCATCCTCCGGCGTGCCTTCGAACTGCATGCCCACTTCCAGCGGCTCGGGAAAGCGGCTGCGCTCCTCGATCTTCACGAGCTCGGGATCGTACTCTCCGAATGCATCCTGCGGCTCGAGCTGGATGAGCGTTTCGAAGCCGGCTTCATGCCCGGCCAGCGCTTCCTCGATCTTGGGGAACGTGCCATCATAGCCGCCGTGCAGATAGACCATCGGCTCGTCGCTTTCCTCGATCAGATTGCCTTGCGCATCCGATAGCTTGTACGCGACCGAAACGACTTTGTCTTTCGCAATTTTCATTGGATCCTCCAAGATACAAGACTCGATTATACGATGCCCAAGCGGCCCCACCACGCCAGTCCATCCCCCCGTTCCACCCCGCCCGGGCACACCCGTGCGCCCTTGCCGGACGAGCTCACACCCCTGTTGGGCAACCGCACGCCGCGGCAGTTCATGCGTCGCTACTGGCAGAAAAAGCCGCTGCTGATCCGCCAGGCGTTCCCCGGTCTTGCCGCTCCGCTGCCGCGCGGCGAACTGTTCGCCCTCGCCGATCTCGACGACGTCGAGTCACGTCTCATCACCCATTTTCGCGACAAATGGGACATGGAGCATGGGCCGTTCGCGCCTGACGAACTGCCATCGGTGAAAAAGCGTGAATGGACGCTGCTCGTGCAAGGCGCGAACCTGCACGACGACCGCGCCCATGCCCTGATGAATCAGTTCCGTTTCATTCCGGACGCGCGTCTGGATGATCTGATGATCTCTTACGCCACCGATGGCGGCGGTGTCGGTCCTCACTTCGACTCCTACGATGTGTTCCTGTTGCAAGTGCATGGCAAGCGCCGCTGGCGCATCGGCAAACAGCGCGATCTTTCGCTAAAACCCGGACTGCCGTTGAAAGTTTTACAGCACTTCGAGCCTGAGGAGGAATGGCTGCTGGAGCCCGGCGACATGCTCTATCTGCCGCCGCACGTCGCGCACGATGGCATTGCGGAAGGCGAATGCATGACGGCGTCCATCGGCTTTCGCGCGCCTTCGGAGCATGAGCTCACGGCGCAGTTCCTCTATCACTTGGCTGAACGTGCAGGCGAAGCAGCCGAAGGCGCCCGCGCGAGCGCACGTTATCGCGACCCTGCTCAAGAGCCCGTGGCGAACCCGGCCGCGCTGCCTGGACTGTTGAAGGAGCGTGTAGGCGCGATCCTTGCGAACATCGACTGGAATGAAAAGGACATCGCTGCGTTTCTGGGCACTTATTTGAGCGAGCCGAAGGCGAATGTCGTGTTCGATTCGCCGGAACGCGCGTTGAATGAAGAACGCTTTGTTGAACGCGCAAAAAAGACGGGCGTAAAGCTGGATAGAAAGGCCATTTTGCTCTATGACCAGAAGTCATATTTCGTAAATGGCGAGGCGGCATCGTTATCGTCGAAGCTGAAAAAGTGGCTCCCTGAATTGGCTGATTCGAGGCATCTGGAGGCGAAACGCTTTGTAACACTTACAGACGATTCGACAATGACAGCGTTGCTGCACGAATGGTATCGTGCGGGCTGGATTCAACTAGGCGCTTGGGCTTGACAGGCTTGGCTCGACGAGGCTTCCAAACACGCTGTGAAACACGCTGCGAATGCTAGAATACGGCGTTCCGCAATATGAAAGTTTGTATGAGAAAGACAACGTATCGGCCCCCGATTTATCGACGGTCGTTGCGAAAGTGCCTATAATTTCCGGCCAAGCCGTAGGAAGTCTCACACCAAAAAAGAATTGTGAGTCTCCACAGCGGCCCAGGTCGGTGTTGGAGCACACATTACCGGTACTTTGCGCTGTTGCTTACCTTTAACCATAAAAGGACGTGATCATGAAGAAATCCCTCCTCGTAGCATCCCTGTTGGCTGCTGTTGCTCTTGCTGCATGCAACAAGTCTAGCGATTCGGCTGCTCCGAGCGCTGCAAGCGATACGTCGGCTGCTTCGGCACCGGCTGCTGCCGCTTCGGACGCAAACGCTGCAGCATCGAGCGCTTCGGCCGCTGCAAGCGACGCAGCTTCGGCTGCTGGCGCTGCTTCGGACGCTGCGGCTTCGTCGGCTGCTCCGGCATCGGGCGCAAGCCAGTAAGGCTTCAGGCGCTATGCCCCCGCAGGTCGCTCGATGCGGCCTGCAAACGAAAAAACCGGCTTTCGAGCCGGTTTTTTTATGCTTGCTTCATGCGTATGTATTGCCAATCTCGACGCGACCTATAACGTCAACCAGTCAAAGCCTTCCGTCTGCGTGGCCACCACCACCTCGAGCGCCGACGCTCCCAGCACCGCGGCAAGCGCCGCCTGCGCCAGATGCGGCTGATTGTTCTGCTGACTCAAATGAGCAGCCACGAGATGACGCAGCTTCGATCGATCCAGCGAAGCGAGAATGGCCGCGGCCGCGTCGTTATTCAGGTGTCCGTGCGTTCCGCCGATGCGCGCCTTCAGCGAAGGCGGATAACGGCTCGCCGCGAGCATCGCGAGATCGTGATTGGATTCGAGCACGAGTGCGTCGCACCCGCTCAGCATGTTCGTGATATGCGGCGTTGAAACGCCCACGTCGGTGAGCACGCCCAGGCGGCTGGCGCCATCGGAGAATACGTATTGCAGCGGCTCGCGGGCATCGTGCGGCACGGTGTACGGCAACACGCTCAGATCGCCGATGGTCACCCGCTCGTCGCCCCACAGCACGTTCAGCTCGACCTTGCCTTCATCGGCGCCGATCGCGCGCGCCGTGCCCCAGCTCATGTGCAACGGAATGGAGAACTTGCGCGCCAGCGTCATCGCGCTGCCGATGTGATCCGTATGCTCGTGCGTGATGACGATGGCATCGAGATCTTCGGCGCGGCAATCGAGCCGCGCGAGACGCCGCTCGATCTCCTTCGCGGAGAAGCCGCAGTCGAGCAGCACGCGCGTCGTCGTGGTGCCGCACGACGCCTCGACAAGCAATGCATTGCCTTCGCTGCCGCTGCCCAGACTGGCGAATCTCACGATGCAACCTTGATCAACTGAAGTCCTGCACGTATGGCTAGTTCAACTGTGCGTGAAGCAGCGAGACGATGCGCTGCGCATCGGACGATGTGTCCGGCTGCCCGTTCGCATCGACGACGCCAATCTGCGTGACCGCGTCCGCCTTCGGCTTCACGTTGACGAGGAACTGGCGCGTCGGCTTCGGCGTGTTGCTCGAGAAGAACTTGCCGAACAGGCCGTCTTTCTTGAGCTCGGCCATCGAGTCCGAGTAATGCACGTAGTAGATGCCCTTTTCGCGATCGCGATTGTCGACCGTGAAGTTCGTGCGATCGAGTGCCAGGCCCACGCGCAGCCACGCGCGATCGAAGGGCTCGGCGAGATCGAGCGACGTGCCGCCCGCGCCCGGATCCACGGCCACCTTCGCGCCGGCCGGCCGTGCATCGGCAATCAGCTGCTTCGACTGGTCTTCGGTGAGACCGAACTTCTGCATCAGCTTCGTGAGGACCGCCGCTTCGAGCGCCGGATTGCGCGGACGCGTTTCCCAGCGCGAGCCGGTCTTGTCCTGGCCCGTCAGGACTTCTTCCATCGCACTGTGCGTGATGGAGATGTCCGTGGAGCCGTCCTGCGCGCGGTCCACCTGGGTGCGGAACATGTCGCGCGTGCCCGACGAATACGCGAAGTCGATCAGCTTGCCCACGCTGTTCCTGAACCAGTCGTTCGGAATGTTGGCGCGATTCTCGGCCCAGTCGGTGGCCATGATGCCGGTGGCGGGCGCGTCGGTCTTGAGCGTGAAGCCGTTCTCCTGCCAGAACTCCTTGAGCGGGTCCCAGATCTGGTCGGGCGAGCGGCCGTCGACGACGAGCCAGCGGCGATCGCCGTCCTTCTCGACGTGCATGCCGTACGGATCCTGCGTGTTCGGCACGCCGAGCGTCGCGTTGCCGGCCGGCGTGACCGAACGCTCGGCGGCGCCGCCCAGCGCGTTGATCTTCGGCGGCGCGGCATAGCGCTGGCTGATGTTGGCCGTGGTCAGGTCCGAGGGCACGTTGAGCGACGGCGCGGTTTCAGCAGCCTTGTAGTTGACGCGATCCGGCGCGAGCCAGTCGTTGAGCGTATCGCAACCGGCGAGGGCAAACACGGCGCTGGCGCCAAGCGACAGCACGCTCAGGCGTTTGGCATGAACAAGAAGAGCGGAACGTTTCATGAGGTCCTTCGTTGCTGCTGATGACGCTTGGGTCCTGGCGCCGATCCCGCTCGGGCCGAGCGGTTCATCGGGACCGGCCGATGAGGCCAAGGAGCGTGGGTTGATGACGGAGGCAGTGCTTCATGTCGATCGACTGCGGCGGCGTGGCGATCACGTGAGTGTGACCCTGGCGCGCCGCCGCATTGCGATCAGCCGAGCAGCCCGGAGTCGCGCAGCGCGTCGCGCACGACGTCGTGGAAGCGCGCATCGAGCGGCGTGAGCGGCAGACGGATGCCATGCTGCATGTGACCCAGTTCGGCGAGCGCCCACTTGGCCGGAATCGGATTCGATTCGCAGAAGAGCTGCTTGTGCAGCGACAGCAACTGCATGTGGATGCGGCGCGCAGTGACCGCGTCGCCTTCGAGCGCCGCGCGGCACAGCTGGCTCATGGCCTTCGGCGCAACGTTGGCCGTCACCGAGATGTTGCCGTGGCCGCCCAGCAGCATCAGCGCGATGGCTGTGGGGTCGTCGCCGCTGTAGATGCCGAAGTGCGCCGGCGCGTGCTTGATCAGCTGCGCGGCGCGGTCGATGTTGCCCGTCGCTTCCTTCACGCCGATGATGCCCGGCACTTGCGCCGCGCGCAGGATGGTTTCGTTGCTCATGTCCGCGACCGTGCGGCCGGGGACGTTGTAGAGGATCACGGGCAGGTCGACGGCTTCCGCGATCGCCTTGAAATGGCGATAGATGCCTTCCTGCGTCGGCTTGTTGTAATACGGGACGACTTGCAGCGTGGCGTCGGCGCCGACCTTCTTCGCGTGCTTCGAGAGTTCGATGGCTTCGGCGGTGGAGTTGCCGCCCGCGCCCGCGATGATCGGAAACCGCTTGGCCGCATGCTCGACGGCCGTCTGGATCATCAGGATGTGTTCCTCGACCGACAGCGTGGCGGATTCGCCGCTCGTGCCCACCACGACGAGACCGTTCGAACCTTGTTCGACATGCCAGTCCACCAGTTTTCGGAACGCCGGCAGGTCGAGACTACCGTCCTCGTGCATCGGGGTAACGATGGCAGGAATGCTGCCGCGGATCTGAAGGCCGCCCTGGTTGGTGCCGCTTGTGCCGCTTGTGCCGTTTGTCATGAAACTCTATGAATTTAATCGTGAATTTAGCCGCGAAACGCGATCTCTCGCGATTGTAGCGGATTAGCCGTGCAACGCGTAACGCGGCGGACCCGGGGGTGTGTTACCAATCGTGAGCCAATCTGCCTCGCGTACCGCGCAAATCCGCTGCACATACGCTGGCCGCGGTTGGTCGAGAAAGCCGTCCTCGTAACCGATGACGCGCAACTTTCCGCGCACGGCCTCGAGCAGTTCACCGGGCGCGAGCAGGAATGCCGGATTGGACGGCTTGCCCACGCTCGCATTGCCCGCTGCGAACGTTTCGTAAAGCAGCACGCCGCCCGGCGCAAGCGACGCCACCAGCGCGCCGAACAACGGCCGGTGCAGATAGTTCGTGACGACGACTGCATCGAACGTTCGGCCGGAAAGCGGCCACGGCGAGCCGTCCTCGAGATCGGCGCTTAACGTCTCGATGCCGCGCTCCGACGCCATCGACTCGAGCGCCTGCGCATCGCGATCGACCGCCAGCACGCGATGCCCACGCGCCGCCAGCCAGCGCGCATGGCGCCCGCTGCCCGAGGCGACATCGAGCACCGTGCCGCCGGCCGCGAGCAGATGCGCCCAGCGCGTGACCCAGGCGCTCGCCACGCTCTCCATCAGTTGTAGGACAGGCCCATGGCCTCGCGTACGTCGCGCATCGTCTCGGTGGCGAACTTGCGGGCCTTGTCGCAGCCGTCCGCGACGATCGCGCGCAGCAGCGACGGATCGTCCATGTATTTCTGCGCGCGTTCGAGCATCGGCTGCTGTTCGCGCAGGATGCCTTCGATGACCGGCTGCTTGCACTCCAGGCAACCGATGCCCGCACTGCGGCAGCCCTTCTGCACCCACGCGTGGACCGTCTCGTCGGTGTAGACCTCGTGCAGCTTCCAGACCGGACACTTGTCCGGATCGCCCGGATCGGTGCGGCGCACGCGCGCCGGGTCGGTCGGCATGCGGCGCACCTTCTGTTCGATGGTCGCCGCGTCCTCGCGCAAGCCGATGGTATTGCCATACGACTTCGACATCTTCTGGCCGTCGAGGCCCGGCATGCGCGACGCCTCCGTCAGCAGCACCTGCGGCTCGACCAGGATGATCTTGCGCGAGCCTTCGAGATAGCCGAACAGGCGCTCGCGGTCGCTCATCGAAAGACTCTGCGATTCCTGCAGCATCGCGCGCGCTTGTTCGAGCGCTTCGTCGTCGCCTTCCTGCTGATATGCGACGCGCAACTCGTGATACAGCTTCGAACGCTTGCCGCCGAGCTTCTTCGCGGCTTCCAGCGCCTTCTCTTCGAAGCCGGGTTCGCGGCCGTAGAGATAGTTGAAGCGGCGCGCGATTTCACGCGTCATCTCGACGTGCGGCACCTGGTCCTCGCCCACCGGCACGAGCGACGCGCGATACAGCAGGATGTCCGCCGCCATCAGCACCGGATAGCCGAGGAAGCCGTAGGTATCGAGATCCTTTTCCTTCAGCTTCTCGATCTGCTCCTTGTAGGTCGGCACGCGTTCGAGCCAGCCGAGCGGCGTGCCCATGCCGAGCAGCAGCGACAGCTCGGCGTGCTCGGGCACGCGGCTCTGGATGAACAGCGTGGCCTGCGCCGGATCGATGCCTGACGCCAGCCAGTCGATCAGCACCTCCCAGACGTTTTTCTCGATGACCTCGGGCGTCTCGTAGTGCGTGGTGAGCGCATGCCAGTCCACGACCGCGAAGAAGCACGGGTATTCGGACTGCAACCGCACCCAGTTTTTCAGCACGCCGTGATAGTGGCCGAGATGCAGCGACCCAGTGGGGCGCATGCCGGAGAAAATACGGTCAGGGAACATGATGTTATGGAAAGAGTGAAGCGAGGGGATTCAGGATGGCCGATACCGCCGCGTAGCCGACGCTCACGAGCGGCCCGAGCCAGAAGCGCGTCAGCACGCCGGTGACGACGAGCGCCATCACGATGAAGAAACCGTAAGGTTCGAGCTTCGAGAACGCGATGGACGCGCGCACCGGCAGGAGCGCCATCAGCACGCGTCCGCCATCGAGCGGCGGGAGCGGAAAGAGGTTGAGCACGCCGAGCACGAGATTCACGCCGACGCCGGCTGCCGCCATGCGCGTGAAGAACGGTTCGTCGACGTGAAAGACCATGAGCAGCACCGCGATCACGCCCCACACGAGCGCCTGCACGAAATTGCTGCCGGGACCGGCGGCGGCTACCCAGAGGCTGCCCCAGCGCGGATTGCGCAGATTGCCGAACGCGACCGGCACCGGTTTGGCATAGCCGAACATGAACGCGCCGCTCGTCACGAAATACAGCACGATGGGGATCACGATCGTGCCGATGGGATCGATATGGCGCATCGGATTCATGGAAACGCGGCCGAGCACGTAGGCCGTGTTGTCGCCGAGCAGGCGCGCGGCGTAACCGTGCGCGGCCTCGTGCAGCGTGATCGCGAAGATCACCGGGAGCGCGTAGACCGCGATGGTCTGTATCAGGGAAGAATCCATAGGGCGGTATTGTATCAAGCAGGCAGGCAGGTTCCGGCGCGCGCTGTGTGGCCGCGCGCGCACGCTCTTGGCCACATCGTGAAGCATGAGACTTAATCGGGACTTATGCGGGACTTGTGCTCGTGTGCGTCACTGCACGGCGCTAGGCCGTGAGCCCGAACGGTTCGAGGGCGCCTCTCCCCGCGCGCACGAGCACCGGCTCCCCCCCGGACAGGTCGATCACCGTGGAAGGCTCCGCCGGACACGCGCCCGCGTCGATCACCAGCTCGATCTGCTTTTCCAGACGCTCGCGGATCTCCTCGGGATCGTTGAGCGGTTCGGTGTCGGGCGGCAGGATCAGCGTGGAGGCGAGCAGCGGCTCGCCGAGCGCTTCGAGCAGATCGAGCGTGATCGTGTGATCCGGCACCCGCAGGCCGATGGTCTTGCGCGACGGATGCGACAGCCGGCGCGGCACTTCCTTGGTGGCCTGCAGAACGAACACATAGGGCCCCGGCGTCACCGACTTGATAAGACGGTATTGCCGGTTGTCGACCTGGGCGAAATTGGACAGCTCGGACAGGTCGCGCACGAGCAGCGACAGCAGTTGCTTGTCGTCGATGCCGCGAATCCGTCGCAGGCGCTCGACGGCGTCCTTGTCGTCGAGATGGCAGGCGAGCGCGTAGCTCGAATCCGTCGGCAAGGCGACGAGCCCGCCGTCCTTGATGATCTGCACGGCCTGGTTGATGAGCCGCGGCTGCGGATTGTCCGGATGAATGCGAAAGAATTGGGACATGACGACGCCTTGTTGTTTCGATCGTTTGCGTATGCGTATGCGTTTGCGCTGGCGCGTGGCCTGGGCGCGCACGGCAGCGGCGCAGGTGCAGCTCGCGCCTGGGCGAGCCGATACGCGGACTGCGTGCGGGAACAAGTCAATCAATGCAAGGACCATGCGCGCGGAACAGGAGCAGCGCGCGAAGGAGCGTTACAGCCAGCGCTCCCAGACAGGCGTGAGGTCGTCGGGCAGCGGCGGCAGCCGGCCGAGATCGACACGGCCTTCGCCCGCGCCGTGAAAGTCGGACCCGCGCGATGCCTCGAAGCCATAGCGCCGCGCGACGTCAGCGTACTCGCGATATTGATCCGGCGTGTGACTGCCAGTCACGACTTCGATGGCGCGGCCGCCCAGCTGGATGAACTCGTCGAACAGCGCGGCGAATTCCACTGGCGTGAAATCGTAGCGGCCGGGATGCGCGATGACCGGCTCGCCGCCCGCTTCCCGGATCCACTTCACGGCGTCGGCCAGCTTCGCCCAGCGATGCTCGACGAAGCCCGGCTTGCCGTCGCCGAGATAGCGCGAAAACACTTCGGACGTGGATTGCGCGTAGCCGGCATCGACCAGATAGCGCGCGAAGTGCGTGCGCGAGATCATGTCCGGGTCGTCGGTATAGCGCAGCGCGCCTTTCAGGCAGTCCGGAATGCCGATGGCCGCCAGCGCCTCGCCGATCGCTTCGCCGCGCGCCGCCCGGCCGTTGCGCGTGCATTCGAGGCCGCGTTGCAGCGCCTCGTTTTCGGCATCGACATTCATGCCGACGATATGCACCGTCCGCGCCGCCCACGTCACCGAGATCTCGACGCCCGCCAGATAGCCCATGCCGAGCGCCTCGGCCGCCGCGCGTGCTTCCCGCTGCCCGCCCAGTTGATCGTGATCCGTCAGCGACCACAGCGTCACGCCGTTCGCATGCGCCCGCGCCGCGACCTCGGCGGGCGCGAACTGGCCGTCGGACACGGTGGAGTGGCAATGCAGATCGGCGTTCATCATCGGTTCTCGCGGTTCACTGACATTCTAGTTTAATGGCATGACAGCCCGGGCATGCTGTCCCTTCGTCACGCGCGGGCGGCCTCACGCACAGAACGCCGCGATCAGCGCCGCGACCCGCTCCGGCTGGTCGTGATGGACCATGTGGCCGGCGTCGTCGATGACCTCTTCGCGCCAGTCGGCAAACGCCTCGAAGCGCTGCTTGAACTCGGCGACGGGCGTCTGGCCGGCAAAGCCCGCGAGGGTCTGCGAATCCTTCGCTTCGACGTGCAGCACCGGCGCCGTCACGCGCGCCCACGTTGCGCTGACCTCGTCCAGACGGTATAGGGTCGGTCCGCGCATCTTGTGTGCCGGATCGGCGAGCAGGTGAAACCGCCCGTCCGCTTCCTCGCGCGACCAGTACTGCGCCAGATGGCGCGCGCGAGCCGGCGCGAGGCGCGGATTGGTGCGGATCAGGCGCTCGGCCACTTCGTCGAGGCTCGCGTAGCTGCGCAGCGTGGGCGGCGCGCGCTGGTCGTCGAGCCATTGCGCCAGACGGCCGGGCGCCTGCGACGCGCGCGCCGCCGGCAAACCGAAGCCCTCCAGATCGACGACGCGCCGCACGCGCTCCGGCCGCACGCCCGCATACAGCAGCGCGAGATTCGCGCCCATGCTGTGACCGACGAGATTCGCCGGCGCGTCGGGCGTGTAGTGGTCGAGCAGCCGTTCGAGATCGGCGAGATAGTCCGGAAAATAGTAGTGACCGCCGCCGCTGCGGGCCACGGGCCAGTCCGACAGCCCGAAGCCGCGCGCATCCGGCGCGAGCACCTGCCAGTCGCCCGGGAGCGCGTCGACGACGAACTGGAACGATGCGCCGATATCCATCCAGCCGTGCAGCATGAAAAGCATCGGTGCGTCGGGCGGACCCCAGCGGCGCACATGCAGACGCACGCCGCACGCATCGACGAATTCGGAGCGCGATTCCTTCATGTTCCCGCCTTCTCAAGATAAAAAAAGGATGATCGTTCGATTATACCGGCGGCGGGCCGTCGTCGAGACCTGAGAGCGCACGCAGTTCGGCTTCGTCGAAACCCGCTTCGCGGCGCGCCTCGAAGTTGAACGGTCCGCGCAGCCGCGGCGCGTGATAGCGGGCGGCGAGGCTTTCGTAGGTCGCGTGGGGATCGAGTTGCCGGGCGTCGCAGAGAAAGCGGAACCAGCGGTTGCCGATCAGCACATGGCCGATTTCATCGCGCAGGATGATGTCCAGGATCGCTGCCGACGCGTGATCGCCCGCCTGCGCGAGCCGCTTGCGGATGGGCGGCGATGCGTCCAGCCCGCGCGCCTCCAGCGTGCGCGGCACCAGCGCCATGCGGCCGAGCACATCGCCGCGCGTGCGCTGCGCCATGTCCCACAGGCCGTCGTGCGCCGGGAAATCGCCGTAGGCATGGCCGAATTCGGCCAGCCGCGCGCTCAGCAGCGAGAAATGATGGGCCTCCTCGGCGGCTACCTTGAGCCAGTCGAGATAGAAATCTTCGGGCATGGCCGGGAAACGCCAGACGGCGTCGAGGGCCAGGTTGATCGCGTTGAACTCGATGTGCGCCAGCGCGTGCAGCAACACGGCGCGCCCCGCCTCCGACTGCATGCCGCGCCGCTTCAGCGCCGACGGCTCGACCAGCGCGGGCCGCGCCGGACGGCCGGGAAGATCGCCGGGATCGGCGGGAGCGCCCGCCGGATCGATCCGCGCGGCCTGCGCGCGCACCGCGTCCCACAACGCGCGCGTGCGCGACGCCTTCACGGCGGGATCGTGCTCGCGCAGGATCTCGAGCGCGAGCAGGCGGACATCGGTGTCGGAGGGCGTGGCGGTCTCGTGCATGGTGGCGGTCTGGAGAGAGGATGCCGGAAAATTCCCGATCGGCGGGCATCCAGTGCAAACGGCTAAAATGGACATCCCGGCGCACGCCCGCGCATCGCGCAACGACGTCGGCCGCCGTGCCGGCAGGCGCGCATTGTAGCGCCGCCGCCGGTCCCGCCCCCGGCCACGCCCCGTTCGCATCCATTCATACGAATCCACGCCTCAGGAGACAATGTGGCCATCTACAAACTCGGCGACGACGCCCCCACCATCCACGAAAGCGTGTTTCTCGCGGACACCGCGACCATCATCGGTCGCGTGACGCTCGCGGAAAACGCCAGCGTGTGGCCCGGCGCCGCCCTGCGCGGCGACAACGAGCCGATCGTCGTCGGGCGCGGCAGCAACGTGCAGGAAGGCGCGGTGCTGCACGCGGACCCAGGTTTTCCGCTGACGATTGAAAACGACGTCACCGTCGGCCATCAGGCGATGCTGCATGGTTGCACGGTCAAGGAAGGCTCGCTGATCGGGATTCAGGCGGTGGTCTTGAATGGCGCGGTGATCGGCCGCAACTGTCTGGTTGGCGCGGGCGCCGTGGTCACCGAAGGCAAGGTCTTTCCGGACAACATGCTGATTCTCGGCGCGCCGGCGAAGGCCATCCGGGAGATCGGCGAAGCGGACATCGCCCGCATGCGCGGGGCCACGGCAAGCTATGCCGACCGGCGCGAATATTACAAGGCGCAGCTCGTGCGCATCGGCTGAGACCCGGACATCCGGGCCAGTCTCAACACCCAAGGAAGAGTTGTGAACGACCAGTTGCAGAAATTCATGTTCAACGCGGCGCCCGTGCGCGGCGAGATCGTCTCGCTGCGCCATACGTGGCAGGAAGTGCTCGCGCGCCGCCAGTATCCGGTGGCCGTGCGCAACGTGCTCGGCGAGATGATGGCGGCGTGCGCGCTGCTGTCGGCCAATCTCAAGTTCGACGGCACGCTCGTCATGCAGATCTACGGCGACGGCCCCGTGAAGATGCTGGTCGTGCAGTGCCATTCGAACCTGTCGCTGCGCGCCACCGCCAAGCTGGCCGACGGCGCGGAAAGCGAGCTGAAGGACGAGATGTCGCTCAGCGAGCTGCTGAACCAGCATGGCCGCGGCCGCTGCGTGATTACGCTCGATCCGTCCGACAAGAAGCCGGGCCAGCAGCCGTACCAGGGCATCGTGCCGCTGTCGGGCGAGCATGGCCCGCTGGCGTCGATGGCCGAGGTGCTCGAACACTACATGCACCACTCCGAGCAGCTCGACACGCGCCTGTGGCTCGCCGCCGATACCGATCGCGCGGTCGGCATGCTGCTGCAGAAGCTGCCCGGCGACGGCGGCATCGTTCCGCATCCGGGCGAGCACGACGCCGATACGTGGCAGCGCGTCTGCCATCTCGGCAGCACGCTGTCCAACGAGGAACTGCTGAAGGAAGAGCCGGACACCGTGTTCAAGCGGCTTTTCTGGCAGGAGAACGTCCAGCATTTCGATCCCGCGCCGGCGCGCTTCCAGTGCAGCTGCTCGCGCGAGAAAGTGGGCGGCATGCTGAAGATGCTGGGCCGTGAGGAAGTGGACAGCGTCATTGAAGAGCGCGGCGGCGTCGAGGTGCACTGCGAGTTCTGCAACCAGCGCTATGACTTCGACCCGGTGGACGTCGCGCAACTTTTCGTCGCTAAAGAGCTCTCACAAGGCGTGAGCCCGGCGTCGGACCGGCGTCATTGAGCGTCGGCGCAACAAGGCTTGAGAGCGTCGCTTGCGGTGCGGTTCACGGAAAGCCCGCCGCAGCTTCAGTTTGATTTTCCGTTCAGATGTCCGGCCCGCTGGAGGTCGCAAGATGAAAACCGCACTGCCCGACTGTAAACGGCTGACGGGGTCGTTCGCACTTGTCGCGGGGTTCGCGCTCGTCGCGGGCTGCGCGATGGAACCGCCCGGCCCGTCACCCATCTATAGCCGTCTGCCCGATACCGCGCCCGCGCCGCAACAGGCGCTGACGCCGCAGCAGCAGATGGCGCGCTACAACGCCATCGACAAACAGGCGCTCAACGAATCGCAGCAGGCCGCCACGGCCAGCGAAGCCGCGCGGACGATGTCGCAGTTCTACGCACCGGCGCCCGCGCCAGTTTCGGTGTACGGCGGCTATTCGAGCGGCGGCTGGGGCGGACCGTACTGGGGCACGGGCGTGGGTATCGGCACCTGGTGGTGAGCGCGGCAACCCACGGCTCCTGAAAACAAAAATGGCGCGGTCACTCGAAGTGACCGCGCCATTTTTTTCGCCTGTCTGAACCGCGCCGCAGTGCTACTGCGCGCCGCCCTTCTTCTTCGCTTCAGCCGCCTTGTCCTTCTGCGCCTTGCGGTCGAGATCGCGCAGCTCCTGCTTCGAGCGCGACACCGGATTCGGCACGACGCGCAACGGCGCCGACGACACCTGACCACGCGTCGACCCGCTCATGCCCGGCACGTTGGCCGAGTTGACGGGCGCGGTAGAGTTCGGCGAGACGAACTGCACGAAGACCTCGCTGTCCTTCACCATGCCCATCTCGTAGCGCGCACGTTCCTCGACCGCCGACGTGCCGTTCTGCAGATCCTGAACCTCGCCCTGCACCCGCTCGTTGCGCAGGCGCAGATTGGCGTTCTTGTCCGTCTGCTGCCCAAGCTGCTGCTGCAGTTCATGCACGCGCAGCCAGCCGCCGTGGCCCCACCAAAGCGGGTACTGGATCAGCGCCAGCAACAGAATCAGAACGACAGTGACGAGCCGCATTCAAGTAGCCGAAAGAAGCGTCGCCCGGCGGCAAAAGACGAAAGGCCGAGGGCGACGGGCTGGAAATAAGACTGACGAACCCTTATCGACTAAAGCGGCGAAAGCTTTAGCGCAGGTTGTAGAACGCCGACTTGCCCGGGTAGCTCGCGATATCGCCGAGATCTTCCTCGATGCGCAGCAGCTGGTTGTACTTCGAGATGCGGTCGCTGCGCGACAGCGAGCCGGTCTTGATCTGGCCGGCGTTCAGGCCCACCGCGATGTCCGCGATGGTCGAATCTTCCGTCTCGCCCGAACGATGCGAAATGACGGCCGTGTAGCCCGCGCGCTTGGCCATTTCGATGGCCGCGAAGGTTTCCGTCAGCGTGCCAATCTGGTTGATCTTGATGAGGATCGAGTTGGCGATGCCCTTCTCGATGCCTTCCTTCAGGATGCGCGTGTTGGTCACGAAGAGATCGTCGCCGACCAGCTGGATCTTCTTGCCGAGCTTTTCCGTCAGGATCCGCCAGCCTTCCCAGTCGCCTTCGTGCATGCCGTCCTCGATCGAGACGATCGGGAACTTGTCGGCCAGCGTGGCGAGGTAGTCGGCGAACTCGCTCGACGACAGTTGCAGGCCTTCGCCCGCGAGCTGGTACTTGCCGTCGTGATAGAACTCGCTCGCCGCGCAGTCGAGCGCGAGCAGCACGTCTTCACCGGCGCGATAACCCGCCTTCTCGATGGCTTGCAGGATCGTCGAGAGGCACTCGTCATTGCTGCCGAAGTTCGGCGCGAAGCCGCCTTCGTCGCCCACGGCGGTGCTCATGCCGCGCTCGGCCAGGATCTTCTTCAGCGCGTGGAACACTTCGGCGCCGCAGCGCAGCGCTTCGCGGAAGGTCGGCTGGCTCACCGGCACGATCATGAATTCCTGGATGTCCAGGCTGTTGTTGGCGTGCGCGCCGCCGTTGACGATGTTCATCATCGGCACCGGCAGCTGCATGGCGCCCGAGCCACCGAAATAGCGGTACAGCGGCAGGCCGGCTTCTTCAGCGGCGGCCTTTGCGACGGCCATCGACACGGCCAGCATCGCGTTCGCGCCGAGACGCGACTTGTTGTCCGTGCCGTCGAGTTCGAGCAGGGTCTTGTCGAGGAAGGCTTGTTCCGAGGCGTCGAGGCCCATGATGGCTTCGGAAATCTCGGTGTTGATGTGTTCGACGGCTTTCAGCACGCCCTTGCCGTTGTAGCGGCCGGCTTCGTCGTCGCGCAGTTCGATGGCTTCGCGCGAACCGGTGGACGCACCCGACGGCACCGCGGCGCGGCCCATCGTGCCCGATTCGAGCAACACGTCGCATTCGACGGTCGGATTGCCTCGCGAATCGAGAATCTCGCGGCCGATGATATCTACGATAGCACTCATGGTTTCCTCAAGAAATGACGATGAATTCTGTCAGGCGTTACGACGCGGCGCGGCCGGACTGGCCGTGGCGCTCGCGCCTGCTGCGCTTCGCCCGGACCCTTTATGCACGACCCCTGATTCAGTGGCGCGGCAGCGTTGCGCGACGCGTAACAAGCTCGTCACAAGCGCGGCCGACGCTGCGGTGAACTGAATCCGTCAGGCTGATGCGGGACCGGCACATGCGGTCACGATACTGCCTGCGTGACCGCTGAATGCTGCAAGTTCGGCTTCAAGTTCGGCTTCAGGTTCGTCATGACGGCCATGCCTTCGAACACATCAGGCACGGCCCGCTCCTCCTGCACGGCCACGTCACGTGACCGCTGCTCTGCATGCGGGCGCCGACACGGGCGCCCGCTATCGTACTTCTTCACCGCGAAACTGCAATGGCGGTTGCCGCTCAGTTTCAGTTGAAATCACTTTCGAGGAACGGGCCGCTCTTGACGGCGCGATCGATCGTGATGAGCGTTTCCAGCAGCGCTTCCATGCGATGCAGCGGCACCGCGTTCGGACCGTCCGACTTCGCGCAGGCCGGGTCCGGATGCGTCTCCATGAACACGCCCGCGACACCCGTGGCGATGGCCGCGCGCGCCAGCACCGGCACGAACTCGCGCTGGCCGCCGGAACTGGTGCCCTGCCCGCCCGGCAACTGCACCGAGTGGGTGGCGTCGAACACGACCGGTGCATTCGTCTCGCGCATGATCGCGAGCGAGCGCATGTCGGAGACGAGGTTGTTATAGCCGAACGACACGCCGCGCTCGCACGCCATGAAGCGGTCTTCCGACAAGCCCGCTTCACGCGCGGCGTCACGTGCCTTGTCGATCACGTTCTTCATGTCGTGCGGTGCGAGAAACTGGCCTTTCTTGATGTTGACCGGCTTGCCCGAACGCGCGCACGCGTGGATGAAGTCCGTCTGGCGGCACAGGAACGCGGGCGTCTGCAGTACGTCCACGACCGACGCCACGGCTTCGATTTCCTCTTCGGCATGCACGTCGGTCAAGACGGGCACGCCCAGTTGCTTCTTCACTTCGCCCAGGATGCGCAGGCCTTCGTCCATGCCCGGACCGCGATACGACTTGCCCGAGCTGCGGTTCGCCTTGTCGAACGACGACTTGTAGATGAACGGGATGCCGAGCTTCGCGGTGATTTCCTTCAGCCGTCCGGCGACGTCGATGGTCATCTGCTCCGACTCGACCACGCAGGTTCCCGCGATCAGGAAGAACGGCTGGTCGAGACCGGCTTCGAAGTGACACAGCTTCATGCTTGCGCTCCAGCGGTGGCCTTGGCCTGCGACGTCGCGCCCGCGCCTTGCGCATGCGCGCGCGCGGCGTCGACGAACGCCTTGAAGAGCGGATGCCCGTCGCGCGGCGTCGAGGTGAACTCGGGGTGGAACTGCACGCCGACAAACCACGGATGCAGCGCTTGCGGCAGTTCCATCATTTCGGGCAGGTCTTCGCTCGGGGTACGGGCGCTGATGATAAGCCCGCCTGCTTCGAGCTGGGGCACGAAACGGTTATTGACTTCATAACGGTGACGATGACGCTCGTTCACATCCGTGCCGTAGATGCGCTCGGCCATGGTGCCCGGCTTGATCGGGCACTTCTGCGAACCGAGGCGCATGGTGCCGCCCAGATCCGATTCCTCGCTGCGCTTCTCGACGCGGCCCGCGCGGTCGTACCACTCGGTGATGAGCGCGACGACCGGGTTCTTCGTGTCCTGATCGAACTCGGTGGAGTTCGCGTCCGCGAGACCGGCGACGTCGCGCGCGAACTCGATGACCGCGAGCTGCATGCCGAGACAGATGCCGAGATACGGCGTCTTCGATTCGCGTGCGTAGCGGATGGCCTTGATCTTGCCTTCCGTACCGCGCCGGCCGAAGCCGCCCGGCACCAGCACGGCGTCGAGATGCTTGAGGGCGTCCGTGCCTTCGGCGTCGATCTGCTCGGAATCGATGTATTCGATGTTGACCTTGGTCGACGTATGGATGGCCGCGTGGCGCAGCGCCTCGATCAGCGACTTGTACGACTCCGTGAGCTCGACATACTTGCCGACCATGCCGATGGTCACTTCGCTCTTCGGATGCTCGAGCTTCTGCACGAGGTCCGCCCACATCGCGAGATCCGCCGGCGGCGGCGCGAGCTTGAGCTCCTCGCAGATGATGTCGTCGAGATGCTGGTCGTTGAGCATCTGCGGAATCTTGTAGATGCTGTCCGCGTCCCATACGGAGATCACCGCGTCTTCCGGCACGTTCGAGAACATCGAGATCTTCGAGCGCTCGTCGTCGGGAATCGGGCGGTCGGCGCGGCACAGCAGCACGTTCGGATAGATACCGATCTCGCGCAGCTTCTGCACGCTGTGCTGCGTGGGCTTGGTCTTCAGTTCGCCCGCGGTGGCGATGAACGGCACGAGCGTCAGGTGCACGAAGCACGCGCTGTTGCGGCCCATGCGCAGGCTCATCTGGCGCGCGGCTTCGAGGAACGGCAGCGATTCGATGTCGCCCACCGTGCCGCCGATCTCGACGATCGCGACATCCGGCTGGCCGCAGGTGGCCGCCGCCGCGCCGCGCTCGACGAACGCCTGGATTTCGTTGGTGATGTGCGGAATGACCTGCACCGTCTTGCCGAGGTACTCGCCGCGGCGTTCCTTGCGGATCACCGATTCGTAGATCTGGCCGGTGGTGAAATTGTTGGCCTTGCGCATCTTCGTGCTGATGAAGCGCTCGTAGTGGCCGAGGTCGAGATCGGTTTCCGCGCCGTCTTCCGTCACGAACACTTCGCCGTGCTGAAACGGGGACATCGTGCCGGGGTCGACGTTGATGTAGGGATCGAGCTTGAGGAGGGTGACTTTCAGACCGCGCGATTCGAGGATCGCGGCGAGGGAGGCGGCGGCAATACCCTTGCCGAGGGAAGACACTACGCCGCCGGTGACGAATACATATTTGGTCATCGCTAGATGCTCGCGGGAAAAACGGATTATACCGTAAAGGCCGCGCCCCACGAAGCGTGCCTGGACGCTGGAGGGGCTCAGAATGCGCGCGTTTTCACCGGCCTGACCCGGGATCATTTCGCCGCGCGGCACGTGCGCCTCGTGCCCTTTTTCATGCCCTGTCGGGCGTCGCGTCAGACGCCGGCGCGCATCGCCGTGATCATGCGCTGCACGGCGCGCGCGGTATCGATCGGGCGTTCCATCGGAAACAGATGGCTGCCGTCCAGCCATTCGAGCCGCTCGCCGACGATCCGCCGCGTCATGCCGAGCCCCACGTGGCGCACCTCGCGCGAACGCGTCCCCGCGATGAAGCCCGCCGGCACCGGCGCGCCGTGCGCGAGCCGCGCGCCGAGCGTGTGCGGCAAGGTGCGATAGATCAGATATTCGACCTGCCGGTCGAACGCCAGCGTGCGTCCGCCTTCAGGGTGCGCTTCACGCATGCCGCGGTCGATGTAGTCGGCCAGCATGCGCTCGTCCCAGCGCGCGAAGGCGGGCTTGGCGTGGAAATGCCGCCATGCCTCGTCGCGGCTTGCCCAGTGCGTGCGCCGCTTGCGCGTGGCGGCGGCGGGCGACAGCCGCTCGTCCAGTCCGGTCCACTGCGTGATGCGCAACAAACCGCTCTTCCAGCCCGCGATCACCGGCGAATCGAGCATCACGACGCCCTTCACCCAGTTCGGCCGCTTCAGCGCCGCCAGCAGCGAGAGATAGCCGCCCAGCGAATGCCCGACGAGCCAGACCTTCGCGGGTTCGCCGTCGGTGCTGCCGCGCTGGCGGTTCATGTCGTCGATGAGCTGCTCCGCCAGATGCGGCCAGTCCTGCGTGACCGGAAAGCGCGGATCGTGACCAATGCATTCGATGCCGCGAATCTCGAATTCGTCGGCCAGTTCGGCGAACATCGTGCGATAGGTCGATGCGGGAAAGCCGTTCGCATGCGAAAACTGGATGATGTCTTTCACGCGTGCACGCCTCCGTTGCCGTTGCGCTTGTTCTGTTGATCTTCTTCTGTCTGCTCTTGTTCTGATCAGCGCCCCATCCAGTAGCGGGCGTGCGTCTGTCTGAAGCGTTCGAGCACGAGATCCGCGCCGATCTCGACGCGCGCCGCGCCGTCTTCGTCGCTGCGTGACAGCGGCATGGCGCGCAGGCCGTAGCGCGCGAACACGCTGGCATTCGGGTGATGAAAACGGTTGCGATAGCCTACCTGAAATAGCGCGGCGCGCGGCTCGACGGCATCGAGGAAAGGCTCGGTCGACGACGTGCGGCTGCCGTGATGCGGTGCGATCAGCAGGTCGGCGCGCAGGACGTCGCGGGCGCGCGAGAGCAGCTCGCGTTCGACGTCGGCCTCGATGTCCGCCGTGAAGAGCGCCGCCCGCCCCGCCGCGCTCGTCACCTTGAGCACGCACGATTGCCGGTTCGGCTTGCCCGTGAGCGGCGCGGGCTCCGGCCACAGCACGCGGAATCCGACGCCGTCCCATTGCCAGCGCTGGCCCGCCGCGCAGCGCAGCGTCTCGATGCCGCGCGCGCGGGCGGATGCCCAGAGCGCGTCCTGCGCGGGCAGCGAGGCGAGCAGTTGCCGCACGGCGACCGTCCGCAGCACGGCGGGCGCGCCGCCCGCGTGATCCGAATCGGAATGACTGATGACGAGCGCATCGAGCGTAGTTACGCCGGTGGCGAGCAAATACGGCGCGACGATGCGCTCGCCCGCATGGGTCGATTCCGGACCGGGGCCGGCGTCGAACAGCAGCGCATGATGCGCGGTTTCGATGACGAGCGCCGAGCCTTGGCCGATATCCAGCGCGGTCACGCGGAACGCGCCCGGCGGCGCCGGATGCGGCGCGGGCGCGAGCAGCGGCAGCCAGGTCAGCGGTGCGGCCCAGCGCAGCGGCCAGCCCTGCGGCGCCAATGCCCATAGAACGCCGATGCACGCCGCCGCCAGCGCGAACGGCTCCGGCCGGGGCAACTGCCAGAGCGACGCGGGCGCTGCGGCGGCGAGGCGCGCCAGCAGGTCGCACAGCACGGTGAGCGCGGCGTGTGCCATATGCAGCAAGGGCGCGTCGAAGGGCGCGGGCAGCAGCAGGCCGGCGAGCGTCGCGGGCGTGACGAGCACGCTGATCCATGGGATGGCGAAGATGTTCGCGAGCGGTCCAAGCAAGGGGATCTGTGAGAACCACCAGACGGTGAGCGGCGCGAGCGCGAGTGTCACCGCGTACTGAACGCGCACGCCGGCCGCCATCCGCTCCCGCACGCGGCGCGCGCAGCGGCGCATGAAGTGGAGCACGCGTGCGACGGTGCGCCGCGCGCCGGGAGACGGCGCGGGCCGCTGGCCCACTTCGCTCGGATCGACGCGGTCCCATTGGTCGATGTCGTCGTCATCCGGCGTCATCCGCCGGGAGGCGGCGCGGCCCGCCGAAGCGAGCGCGAACAGTATCGCGCCCACGGCCCCGAACGACAGCCAGAACCCCGGCGACGTCACCGCCCAAGGATCGGCGGTCAGCACGCATGCGAGCGCCCAAAGCAGCACCAGTGACGACGCCGGCCGCCGCCCGCTGAACAGCGCACAGGCGGCGATCAGCAGCATCCACAGCGCGCGTTGCGCGGGCACGTTGAAGCCGGCCAGCGCGGCATAAAACGCGGCGCACGCGACTGCGCCAAGCATTGCCGCCTTCGGAGCCGCTGCGATCAACGGCGCCGGGACGCCGCGCAGCCTCACGCGCTTCCAGACGAAGCCGCACAGCAGACCCGCCAGTCCCGCAACGAAGCCGATGTGCAAGCCGGAGATCGCGACTAGATGACTCGTGCCGGTGGCGCGCATCACGCGCCAGTCCTCCTCGCTGACGGCGTTCTGTGCGCCGACCGCCAGCGCGACGACGATGCCGCGATGCGGCGCATCGTCAAGCACGCTGTCGATGCGCTCACGCAACCGTGTACGCAAGCGGTCGAGCGCAAGCAGCGGCCCGCTGGCGTCCGGCTTCAAACGCTGCGGCGCGGGCGTGGCAGAGATGACGCCCGTCGCGCGGATATTGCGTTCCAGCAAGCTCGCTTCGCCATCCCGAAGCGCGAAGTTCGCCTCAGTGTGCGGACGCTTCAGGCGCACGGTCAGGCGCCAGCGCTCACCCGCGTACAAGGTTGGCAGCAGCGCGCCCTCCTTCGGCATCCACAGCAAGCGCACGACGCGTGGAAAGTCCTCGAGCCGCGCGCCATTCGATTCGATTTCGAAGAGCAAACGCGTGCCGTCGGCGCGTGGGTCGGGCATGCCGCGCACGAAGCCGCTCAGTTCGATATCCCTTTGCTCGTAAGCAAGCGGCAACTGCCGCTGCAAGCGCACTTCGGCCCGCCATGCCGCAAACGCAAAGCCCGCGATGCAAGCAGCAATCGTGAAGCTCGCCACGCGCAGCCGCGGCTTCGCGATGCCCAGTCCGATTGCCACCAAGAAGCCGGCACAGCAAACGAGCCACCCGAAGCCGCCCGGCAAGTGCGCCTGCTGCTGAAGCCATCCGATGCCCAACGCATATCCCAGCAGAATCGCCCGCACCGCTTCCTCGTCCTCATTGCCGTCGCGAACGCAAACCACCTTGCATCCGACGAAACGATTATGAGGAAGCGAGCGCGAGCCGTGGCAGCGCCGCGTGTGCGCTGGCCGTTGTGCCTAGGGAAAGCGTGGTTTCATCGATGCCGCGCAGCTGCGCCAGCACCTGCGCGATGCGCGCCACCTGATCCGGCGTGTTGCGCTGCTTGTAGCGCCATGCGGGCGCGATGTCGGGCGCGTCGGTTTCGAGCACGATCGCGTCGAGCGGCAGATCGGTGGCGAGCCGCCGGATCTGCAGCGCGCGCTCGAACGTCAGGTTGCCGCCGAAACCGAGCCGCATGCCCTGCGCGATGAACGCCTCCGCCTGCTGGAAACTGCCGTTGAACGCATGCGCGATGCCCTGATGAATGTCGTGCACGCGCAGGCCTTTCAGCACCTTGTCCTGCGACTTGCGCACGTGGCAGATCACCGGCAGGCCGAACTCGTGCGCCAGCTTCAGTTGGGCGTGGAAGAAGAACTGCTGGCGGGCATCGTCGAGCGTCGGCACGAAGTAGTCGAGCCCGATTTCGCCGATACCCACGAAGCGCGGATCGTCCATGCTCGCCGCGATTTGTTCGCGCAGCACGCGCAGGTCGTCGTCGGTGGCGCCGGGCGTGTACAGCGGATGAATGCCGAGCGCATACGCCCCGCCCGCGATCCGATGCGCCAGCTCGCGCACCGCGTCGAAGTTGAAGCGCCCCACGCCCGGAATCACGATGCGCGCGACCTTTGCCGCGTGCGCGGCCCCGGCGACGGCGTCACGATCGGCGTCGAATTCGCCGGCATCGAGATGACAGTGCGTATCGATCCACATGACGCCCTCCGCGCAGACCCAGGATCAGACCGGCACCACCGGCTCTTCGTGCAGCACGCCGTCGCGCAGGCGCATGATGCGGTCGCAGCGCGCGGCCAGATCCGTGTCGTGCGTGACGATCACGAAGCTCGTCTCCAGCGTCTGCGACAACTCCAGCATCAGGTTGAACACGGTGTCCGCGGTGCCGCTGTCGAGGTTGCCGGTGGGCTCGTCGGCGAGCACGCAGGCGGGCCGCGTGACGAGCGCGCGGGCAATCGCCACGCGCTGCCGCTCGCCGCCCGACAGCTCGCCCGGCCGATGCTTCGCCCGATGCCCCACGCCCACCCGTTCCAGCATCTCCTGCGCCTGCTTGCGCGACGCTTCCTCGGTCATGCGGCGGATGCGCAGCGGCATCGCGACGTTGTCGAGCGCGGTGAATTCCGGCAACAGATGATGAAACTGATAGACGAAGCCGAGCGCGCGATTGCGCAGCTCGTTGCGCTCCTTCTCCTTCAGCTCGGTGAACGGCTTGCCGAGCAGCGACACCTTGCCGGCGCTCGGTTCGTCGAGGCCGCCGAGCACGTGCAGCAGCGTGCTCTTGCCCGAACCGGACGCACCGACGATCGCCAGCTTCTCGCCCTTCATCACCTGCAACTGGGCGTTGTTGAGCACGGGCACGTTGAAGCCGCCCTGCACGAAGGCCTTCGAAATGGCCGAGGCGTTCAGCACCACATTGTCGGCGGGAATCAGATCACTCATAGCGCAGCGCCTCCGCCGGACGAATCTTCGCGCCGCGCCAGCTCGGATAGAGCGTCGCGAGCGACGACAACAGGAACGCGATGACGCCGATCTTCGCGACATCGCCGGGCACGAGCTCGGACGGCAGCTCGCTGATGAAATACACCGAGGACGGCAGGAACTGCACGTTGAACAGATGCTCGATCATGGGCACCAGCCACGGAATGCTCCACGCGATCAGGCAGCCGAAGGTCACGCCGAGCGCCGTGCCGATGAAGCCAATCGTCACACCCTGCACGACGAAGATCTTCATGATCGAGCCCGGCTGCGCGCCGAGCGTGCGCAGGATGGCGATGTCGGCCTGCTTGTCGGTGACGGTCATCACCAGCGACGACACCAGGTTGAACGCCGCCACCGCGATGATCAGCGTAAGGATGATGAACATCATGCGCTTCTCGATCTGCACGGCCGAGAACCAGGTCTTGTTCTGCTGCGTCCAGTCGCGAATGTAGAGATCGCCGGACAGCGTCTTCGCCAGCTCGCGCGCCACCTGCGGCGCGCGCTGCATGTCCTTCAGACGCAGCCGCACGCCGGTGGGCGCTGGCAGGCGGAACAGCGCTTCCGCGTCCTTGATCTCGATCAGCGCCAGCGTGGAGTCGTACTCGTAGTGGCCGGACTCGAAGATGCCCACCACCGTGAACTGCTTGAGGCGCGGCATCATCCCGGCGGGCGTGATGGTGCCTTCGGGTGCGACCAGCGTGATCTTGTCGCCGGTCATCACGCCCAGGTTCATCGCGAGATCCTTGCCCAGCACGATGCCGAAGCCGCCCGGCACGAGATCCGTCAGCTTGCCCGCGCGCATCTCCTTGCCGATGTCCGAGACTTCCGGCTCCAGCGAAGGCTCCACGCCGCGCAGCGCGACGCCGCTGACCGCGCCCTGGCGCGTGAGCAGCGCCTGCGCTTCGACATAAGGCGCCGCGCCGATCACTTCCGGATTGCGGCGCGCTTCCTGCGCGGTGAGTTGCCAGTTGGGCATGGAACCGGTCGGCGAGAAGATCTCGACGTGCGCGAGCACGGACAGCATGCGGTCGCGCACTTCCTTCTGGAAGCCGTTCATCACGGAGAGCACGACGATCAGCGCGGCGACGCCGAGCGCGATGCCCGCCATCGAAACGAGCGCGATGAACGAGATGAAGCCGTTGCCTGTGGTGCGTTTGCTGGCGCGCGTGTAGCGCCAGCCGATCTGCCATTCGTACGGAAGTTTCAAGCGAGTCCTTTTTTGCTGCTGGTCAAGCGTTGCGGCGCCCCGATGACACCGTGTGAATACGCCCGGGCGGCCGTGGTGAATGCATGACGGCCAGCGCGTCTCCGGCCTGCAAGACCCCGATGCCGCCGCCCCCGCGCGTGAAATTTGCGAAAGTTTGCCATATATGAAGAAAGCCACGCACGAACCTGCGTTGCGGGCGAGTCCTGCGGGCGAGTCGAAATCACGCCGCGCGCGGCATCGGCAAAAGCGCTTTGCCCTACAATGCCGGGCATCATGCCCGCTCACGCACTCCCTGCACTTCATCTCCTGCTGCCCTTCGCGCTGCCCTCGGCCGCCGATGCCGCCACCGCCCTGCATGGCCTGGAGGGCGCGGCGCTCGACAAACTGCTGGCCCGCGCCACGCTCGAAGAACGCGTGATCGGCGAAGACTTTCAGCGCACGCTGCCGCACGAACGCTGGGTTGCGCGACGCTTCGGCGCGGTCACGCCCGCCGACCAGCGCCATGCCGACGATGCCCCGCTCGCCCCCTTCATGCTGCTCGCCGACGGCGGCACGCCCGGCGATGCCTCGTGGGCCTGCATCGAACCGGTGCATGTGCGGATCGCCCACGATCATCTGGTGCTGATCGATCCGGATACGCTCGGCGTGCATACCGAGGAAGCCCGCGTGCTGCTCGAACTCGCGCGCCCGCTGATCGAGGATCAGGGCCTGACGTTGCAGGCGCCGACGCCCTTGCGCTGGTACGTGTCGGGCGCGGCGCTGGGCACGCTCGCCGGCGCGGCGCCGCTGCGCGCGACGGGCCGCAACATCGAAATCTGGCTGCCGCACGAAGCCCGCACCGGCGAGCGTTCGCGCGCCTGGATGAAGCTGCAGAACGAAGTGCAGATGGCATGGTTCGAACAGCCGCTGAATCTCGAACGCGAGTCGCGCGGCCTGCCTGCCATCAACTCGATCTGGCTGCACGCGCAAGGCGCGCTGCGTCCGGTGACGAGCCCGTTCGCGCGCGTGCTGTCGGAGGCCGCGGCCACGCGCGGACTGGCGCTGGCGGCGGGCATCGAGCCGTCGCGGCCGCCGGAGTCGTTCGCGGCGCTGCCGGCGGATACGTCCGGCAAGTCCGGCACGACGCTCGTCGAACTCGATCCGTTCTCGGCGCCCTTCATCGAACAGGACTGGGCGCGCTGGAATGCCGCACTCAGGACGCTCGAAGAGACGTGGTTCGCGCCGGCGCTGCAGGCGCTCACCGACGGCTCGCTCGGCCGCTTCGAACTGACGCTGTGCGGCGACACGGGTTCGGTCACGCTCGGCGTCACGCGCGGCGACCTGCGCAAATTCTGGCGGCGCCGGCCGGTCGCGGCGCTGCTCATCGAATAAGGCTTTTCCGAATGACGCGAATCGTTACCCGTGCCGCCTCCCCCGCCGATGCCGAAGCGCTCGCGCGCCACGGGCTGCATCCCGTCATCGCCCGGCTGTACGCGGCGCGCGGCGTGCGCACGCCCGACGAAGTGGAAACCGAGTTCAAGCGCCTGCATCCGCCCGCCGGCCTCAAGGGTTGCGACGACGCGGCCGTCGTGCTCGCCGACGCGCTCGAAGCGGGCAAGCGCATGCTGGTCGTCGCCGACTACGACTGCGACGGCGCCACCGCCTGCGCCGTGGCCGTGCGCGGCCTGCGCATGTTCGGCGCGAACGTCGACTATCTGGTGCCGAACCGCTTCGAGTATGGCTACGGGCTGACGCCGGAAATCGTCGACCTGGCGGCGCGCTCGGCGTCCGGCCTGCCCGAACTGCTGATCACGGTCGACAACGGCATTGCCAGCGTGGACGGCGTCGCGGCCGCGAACGCGCTCGGCATCGACGTGCTCGTGACCGATCATCACCTGCCCGGCGACGAACTTCCCGCCGCGCGCGCGATCGTCAATCCGAACCAGCCGGGCTGCGTGTTTCCGAGCAAGTGCCTGGCGGGCGTCGGCGTGATGTTCTACGTGCTGCTTGCGTTGCGCGCCGAACTGCGCCGCCGCGGTACGTATCAGAATCAGGATGTGCCCGAACCGCGCCTCGACGGCCTGCTCGATCTGGTCGCGCTCGGCACCGTCGCCGATGTCGTGAAGCTCGACTGCAACAATCGCATCCTGGTCGCGCAAGGCCTCAAGCGGATCCGCTCGGGGCGCATGCAGCCGGGCATCGCGGCGCTGTTCCGCGCCGCCGCCCGCGACGCGCGCACCGCCTCGGGCTTCGATCTCGGCTTCGCGCTCGGGCCGCGCCTGAATGCGGCGGGCCGGTTGTCGGACATGTCGCTCGGCATCGAATGCCTGACCACCGACGACATCGGCCGCGCCTGGGAACTCGCGCAGCAACTCGACGGCATGAACCGCGAACGCCGGGAAATCGAAGCCGGCATGCAGCAGCAGGCGCTGGCCGAACTGCAGACCCTCGATTGCGGCGAGCGCGCGACGCTCACGCTCTACGACGCGAGCTGGCATCAGGGCGTGATCGGGATCGTCGCGGGGCGGCTGAAGGAACGCTTTCACCGGCCGTCGTTCACGTTCGCCCACGCCGACGACAGCGGCGTGCTCTGCAAGGGCTCCGGCCGTTCGATCCCGGGGTTTCATCTGCGCGATGCCGTGGATCTCATCAGCAAGCGCGAGCCTGGCCTGATCCACAAGTTCGGCGGCCACGCGATGGCCGCGGGCCTCACGCTCGCCACCGCCGACATCCCGCGCTTCACCGCCGCGTTCGAAGCAGTCGGCCGTGAATGGCTGACCGCGGACGCGCTCGCGCGCACCGTCGAAACCGACGGCGAACTGGAGGACGCTTACTTCACGCCGCAGTTCGTCGAAATGCTCGACGCCGCCGTGTGGGGCCAGGGCTTTCCGGCGCCCACTTTCTCCGGCGAATTCGAAGTCGCCTCGCAGGCGCTCGTGAAGGACAAGCACCTGAAGCTCTCGCTGCTGCGCGGCCGCCAGCGTTTCAACGCGATCTGGTTCAACCACGTCGATCCGCTGCCGCCGCGCGCGACCGTCGCGTACCGGCTCGTCAGCGATTCGTGGAATGGCGTCGCGCGGGTGCAATTGATTGTCGAGCACGCGGGCTGAAAACGGCCTCCACGGCCGGTCCCGCACGGGAAAACGCGGTCGATCGGCTATAATTTGCTCTTTTTACAAAGCCGAAGATCGACAATGGAAGCGGAACGTCTCAACGCGATCGAAAGCCTTCTGGCCGACCTGCGCCGTCGCGCGGGCGAGCTACGGGGGTATCTTTGACTACGACGCCAAGTCCGCGCGTCTAGCCGAAGTCAACAAGGAACTCGAAGATCCGAACGTCTGGAACGACTCGAAGAACGCCCAGGCGCTCGGTCGTGAAAAGAAGCTGCTCGACGGCGTCGTCTCGACGCTCACCGCGCTCGACAGCGATCTGAGCGACGCCAACGAACTCTTCGAGATGGCGCGCGAGGAAGAGGACGAGGACACGCTGGTCGCGTCCGAAGCCGATGCCGACGCCCTGCGGGTGCGCGTCGAGGACATGGAATTCCGCCGGATGTTCTCCAACCCGGCCGACCCGAACAACTGCTTCATCGACATCCAGGCCGGCGCCGGCGGCACCGAGGCCTGCGACTGGGCGTCCATGCTGCTGCGCCAGTACCTGCGCTACTGCGAGCGCAAGGGCTTCAAGACCGAAGTGCTGGAAGAATCCGAAGGCGACGTCGCCGGCATCAAGAGCGCGACCATCAAGGTCGAGGGCGAGTACGCCTACGGCTATCTGCGCACGGAAACCGGCATTCACCGGCTGGTGCGCAAGTCGCCGTTCGATTCGTCGGGCGGACGGCATACGTCGTTCTCGTCGGTGTTCGTGTATCCGGAAATCGACGATTCCATCGAGATCGAGATCAATCCCGCCGACATCCGCACGGACACGTATCGCGCGTCGGGCGCGGGCGGCCAGCACATCAACAAGACCGACTCCGCCGTGCGTCTCACGCATGCGCCGACCGGCATCGTCGTGCAGTGCCAGAACGACCGCTCGCAGCACCGCAACCGCGCGGAAGCCATGCAGATGCTGAAGGCGCGTCTCTATGAATTCGAGATGCGCAAGCGCCAGGCCGAACAGGACAAGCTCGAATCGAGCAAGACCGACGTGGGCTGGGGCCATCAGATCCGCTCCTACGTGCTCGACCAGAGCCGCGTGAAGGACCTGCGCACGAGCGTCGAAATGAGCAACACGCGCGCCGTGCTCGACGGCGACCTCGACGACTTCATCAGCGCGAGCCTGAAACAGGGCGTCTGACCTGCCCCAAGCGGCGCGGCTTTGCGGCCGCGCCGCGTTCGTTTCGCTGCGCCTTTGCCTCATATTCAAGCCACACCATCATGACCGAACCGACTCAACCGGGCGCCGCTCCCGAACTGGAAGAAAACCAGATCATGGCCGAGCGGCGCGAGAAACTGCGCGCGCTACGCGAGCAGGGCGTCGCCTATCCGAACGACTTCCGTCCGACGCACCAGGCCGCCGCGCTGCAAGCCGGCTATGCCGACACCGACAAGGACGCGCTCGAGGCGAATCCCCTGCCCGTCGCGCTGGCCGGACGGATGATGCTCAAGCGCGTGATGGGCAAGGCGAGCTTCGCCACGGTTCAGGACGGCAGCGGCCAGATCCAGTTCTTCATCACGCCCGCCGATGTCGGCGCCGAAACCTACGACGCCTTCAAGAAGTGGGACCTGGGCGACATCATCGCCGCGCAGGGCGTGCTGTTCCGTACCAACAAGGGCGAATTGTCGGTGCGCTGCACGGAGTTGCGCTTGCTGTCGAAAGCGCTGCGTCCGCTGCCGGACAAGTTCCATGGCCTCGCCGACCAGGAAACGCGCTATCGCCAGCGTTATGTGGATCTGATCGTCACGCCGGAATCGCGCCAGACCTTCATGGCGCGCACCAAGGCCGTCACGTCGATCCGCAACTTCATGGCGCAGGCCAACTTCATGGAAGTCGAAACGCCGATGCTGCACCCGATTCCGGGCGGCGCGGCGGCCAAGCCCTTCGTCACGCATCACAATGCGCTCGACATGCAAATGTTCCTGCGCATCGCGCCGGAGCTGTATCTGAAGCGGCTGATCGTCGGCGGCTTCGAGCGCGTGTTCGAGATCAACCGTAACTTCCGGAACGAAGGCGTGTCGCCGCGTCACAACCCGGAATTCACGATGATGGAGTTTTACGCGGCCTTCACGGATTACCGCTGGCTGATGGACTTTACCGAACAGCTGATCCGCCAGGCAGCCATCGATGCGCTCGGCACCGCGACCATCACGTATCAAGGGCGCGAACTGGATCTGGCGAAGCCGTTCCATCGGCTGACGATCAATCAGGCCATCCAGAAGTACGCGCCGCAGTACACCGACGCGCAACTGACGGACGGCGCATTCCTGCGCACGGAACTGAAGAAGTTCGGCGTCGATACTTCGCAGCCGGCCTTTTTGAATGCCGGAGTCGGTTCGCTGCAACTGGCGCTGTTCGAAGAGACGGCGGAATCGCAGTTGTGGGAGCCGACCTATATCGTCGATTACCCGATCGAAGTGTCGCCGCTCGCGCGCGCGTCGGATTCGGTTGCGGGCATCACCGAGCGTTTCGAGCTGTTCATCACGGGCCGTGAAATCGCCAATGGCTTCTCGGAGCTGAACGATCCGGAAGACCAGGCCGCGCGCTTCCAGAAGCAGGTCGACCAGAAGGACGCCGGCGACGAGGAAGCCATGTATTTCGACGCCGACTACATCCGCGCGCTCGAATACGGCATGCCGCCGACAGGCGGCTGCGGGATCGGCATCGATCGTCTGGTCATGCTGCTCACCGACAGCCCCAGCATTCGTGACGTCATCCTGTTCCCGCATCTGCGTCGCGAAGACTGATTCTTCTTGCTTTTTGCGGCCTCGAAGCGCGCCCCGTCCGGGCGCGCTTTTTTTTCGTCTGAACGCTTTTTCTGTTACTGCGGGTAAAAGTTTCAAGCCGTCCTCCAAAGCCGTCCCTTTCCTGGAGGCCTTTCAGGCTGGCATCCGTTGTGCTTTTCCTTCTGCCGTGCGATTCCGCGAAATTGTTACAACCCGAAAAAGCGAAGAATCCGGGTTTGCCCGACAATGACCGTGACAGTCGGCCCTGCCGCAACACATTGCCTCGAGAGGAGGTTCAAAAGATGGATAACGGGACCAATAAATTCAGCACCTCGCCCGCTTCGAGCGGCGCGCAGCCGCCGCAGCGGCGTCTGCATCCGCTCATCGCGACAGCGGCGGGCGCGGTGATCGTCGCCAGCCTCGTGGCCACGGCGGCCATGACCGGACTCTTCCCGAAGGCAACCAGCAACTCGGCGCAGAATCCGCAGACGCAATCGGCTGCGGTCGCTCAGCAGCCTGTGGTCGACTCGGCAGCGCCTAGCCCGACGCAGCAATCGGCCGCGGCGCAGCAACAGGCTGCCGAGCAACAGGCCGCGCAGCAACAAGCCGCACAACAAGCAGCGCAGCAGCGAGCCGCTCAACAAGCCGCCCAGCAACAACCGCAGCCAGCTCAACCGTCCTACGCACAGCAACCGCCGCAACACCCGGCCTATTGCTCGACGTGTGGCACCGTCGAAGCCATCTCCGCCGTCAAGCGCGAAGGCCATGGCACGGGGATTGGCGCGGTCGGCGGCGCGGTGGCGGGCGGTGTCGTCGGCAACCAGTTCGGGCGCGGCGGCGGCCGCACTGCGATGACCCTGCTCGGCGCGCTCGGCGGCGGTCTGGCCGGCAACTCGGTCGAGAAGCACGTTCGCAGCGAAACCGATTATTCGGTCCGCGTGCGCATGGAGAACGGCCACACGCGCTATTTCACCTATAAGAACGCGCCGCCGTTTGGCCAGGGTCAGCGCGTGCGAGTCGAGAACGGCACGCTGGTCGCAGGTTGACCGCAGTGAATTGACCGAGCCAGCACCGGAAATGCAAAAAGGCGGCACACCTCACGGTTGCCGCCTTTTCGCATGAAGACGCAGAAGGTTCTAATGATCCCGCTGCGAACTGCGCGCCGGATTCTGCCGCCCGCGCATCGCGAGATAGCCCCACCAGATATAGCCCGAAAAGCCATACAGCACGAACAGGCAGAACAGCATCACCGGCGGATCCGACGACACCAGCACGAACGCCACCACCACCAGCAGCACGCCTGCAAACGGCACGCGATAGCGCACGTCGAGCGCCTTGCCGCTGTAGAACGGCGCATTCGACACCATCGTGACGCCTGCATAGATGGTGAGCGCGAACGCCACCCACGGCAGCCACACGAGTTTGAGCGGCACGCGGTTATCGGTGGCGAGCCACACGAAGCCGGCGATCAGCGCCGCCGCCGCCGGCGAAGGCAAACCCTGGAAGTAGCGCTTGTCGACCACGCCGACATTCGTATTGAAGCGCGCGAGCCGCAGCGCCGCGCCCGAGCAATACACGAATGCCGCAAGCCAGCCCCAGCGGCCGAGATCCTTCAGCACCCACTCGTACATCACGAGCGCCGGCGCGACGCCGAACGACACCATATCGGAAAGACTGTCGAACTGCTCGCCGAACGCACTCTGCGTGTGCGTCATGCGGGCGACGCGGCCGTCCATGCCGTCGAGCACCATCGCGACGAAAATGGCGATGGCCGCAATCTCGAAGCGCACGTTCATCGCCTGCACGACGGCGAAGAAGCCGCAGAACAGCGCGGCCGTGGTGAACGCGTTCGGCAGCAGATAAATGCCGCGCTTCTTGAGGAACTGCTGCCGCTTGGCGCGGCGCGTCTCGACGACGCCCACGTCCTGCACGGCCTTGTTGCGGCGGAACGCGCGCGGCGAAGCGCCGTTCACGCGGTTACGGCGCGGTTTGAATGCCGCCATGGAACCTCCGCGTTATTCCGCGAACTCGGCGAGGATCGTCGACGAGGCCGAAACCTTCTCGCCGATCGACACGCGCGGACGGCTTCCCACCGGCAGATAGACATCGACCCGCGAGCCGAAGCGGATGAAACCGTAGCGCTGACCGCGCGTGAGCGGTTCGCCGACATGCACGTAGCACAGGATGCGTCGCGCGATCAGACCGGCGATCTGCACCGACGTCACCGTATGACCGGCAGCCGTCTGCAGCACGACGGCATTGCGCTCGTTCTCGGTGGAAGCCTTGTCGACGGCCGCGTTCAGATATGCGCCCGGGAAGTACTGCACCTTGGTGATTGCGCCGTCCACCGGCGAGCGTTGCGAATGCACGTTGAACACGTTCATGAACACACTGATCTTGAGCGCCTCGCGGCCAGCATACGGATCATGCGTGGTTTCCACGGCGACGATGCGGCCGTCGGCCGGACACAGCACGGCGTTGGCCTGCGAGGGAATGGGACGCGCCGGATCGCGGAAGAACTGGACGACGAAAATCACGATCAGCCAGAAGATCCAGGCGAAGCCCAAGCCGCCCATCGCCTGCACGAGGATGGCGACGACAGCCGCAATGGCGATGAACGGCCAGCCTTCGCGGGCGATGATCGGATGAGGATAGTTCATGAACGGGTTCTGTATTTTTGAAAACCGTAGGATAACAAAAGCCGCCCGGCGCCAAGGGCGTCCGGACGGCTTTTGAGGCAGCAAGAAGCGTGACTGGCGAAAGACCTTAGTTCTTCGACTGGTCGACCAGCTTGTTCTTGGCGATCCACGGCATCATCGCGCGCAGCTTGGCGCCAACCTGTTCGATCTGGTGCTCGGCCGTGATGCGGCGGCGCGATTGCAGCGTCGGCGCGCCGGCGCGGTTCTCGATGATAAAGCTCTTCGCGTACTCGCCGGTCTGGATGTCCTTCAGGACTTCCTTCATCACCTTCTTCGTGTCTTCGGTGATGATGCGCGGACCCGTCACGTACTCGCCATATTCGGCGTTGTTCGAGATCGAGTAGTTCATGTTCGCGATGCCGCCTTCGTAGATCAGGTCGACGATCAGCTTCAGCTCGTGCAGGCACTCGAAGTACGCCATTTCCGGCGCGTAGCCCGCTTCCACCAGCGTTTCGAAACCGGCCTTGATCAGGTCGACCGTACCGCCGCACAGCACCGCCTGCTCGCCGAACAGGTCGGTTTCGGTTTCTTCACGGAAGTTCGTTTCGATGATGCCGGCACGGCCGCCGCCGTTGGCCGCCGCGTACGACAGCGCGACATCGCGTGCCGAACCCGACTTGTCCTGCGCCACGGCGATCAGGTGCGGCACGCCGCCGCCTTGCTGGTACGTGCCGCGCACGGTGTGGCCCGGGGCCTTCGGCGCGATCATGATGACGTCGAGGTCCGCGCGCGGGATCACCTGGCCGTAATGCACGTTGAAGCCGTGCGCGAAGGCCAGCGCCGCGCCTTCCTTGGCGTTGGCGTGCACTTCGTTCTTGTACACCTCGGCGATCTGCTCGTCGGGCAGGAGCATCATGACGACGTCCGCGCCCTTCACGGCTTCGCCCACTTCCTTCACCTTGAGGCCGGCGTTCTCGGCCTTGCTCCACGATGCGCCGCCCTTGCGCAGGCCGACCGTCACGTTCACGCCGCTTTCCTTCAGGTTCAGCGCGTGTGCATGGCCTTGCGAGCCATAACCGATGATGGTGACTTGCTTGCCCTTGATGAGGGAGAGGTCGGCGTCCTTGTCGTAGAAAACTTTCATGGTGGTTCCTTGAGTCCTGATGATGCGTTGAAATAGGTTGCGCTACGTGTGCTGCTGAAGAGATGAGCCGCGCCGTTATACCCGCCGTTACACCTTGAGGATGCGCTCGCCCCGGCCGATGCCGGAGCTGCCCGTGCGAACCGTTTCGAGGATCGCCGTGGCGTCGAGCGCCTGGATGAACGCGTCGAGCTTGTCGGACGCGCCGGTCAGTTCCATCGTGTAGGTCTTTTCGGTCACGTCGATGATGCGGCCGCGGAAAATGTCCGCCATGCGCTTCATCTCTTCGCGTTCCTTGCCGACCGCCCTGACCTTGATGAGCATCAGCTCGCGCTCGATGTGGGCGCCCTCTGTCAGGTCGACCACTTTCACCACCTCGATCAGGCGGTTCAGGTGCTTCGTGATTTGTTCGATCACGTCGTCCGAGCCAATCGAGACGATGGTCAGCCGCGACAGCGAGCTGTCTTCGGTCGGCGCCACCGTCAGCGTTTCGATGTTATAGCCGCGTGCCGAAAACAGTCCCACGACGCGCGATAACGCGCCCGGTTCGTTTTCCAGCAAAACGGAGATGATGTGTTTCATGTTCGTGTTTCCCGATGTGTTTCCAGAATGGCGCCTGCCCGAAAAACCCGCGCGCGGCGCATGTCCTTCGTGAAGACAGGCGCGCACGAGCCTCGCGAGGCAAACCCGCGTTAAAGATCCTCAGACCCGAGCAGCATTTCCGTGATGCCTTTGCCGGCTTGCACCATCGGAAATACGTTTTCGGTGGGATCGGTCTGGAAGTCGAGAAATACGGTGCGATCCTTGAGACGCAGCGCTTCCTTCAGCGCCGGCTCGACGTCCGCCGTCTTTTCGACACGGATGCCGACGTGGCCGAACGCTTCGGCCAGCTTCACGAAGTCAGGCAGCGCGTCCATGTACGAACTGGAGTAGCGCTTCTTGTATTCGATCTGCTGCCACTGGCGCACCATGCCGAGATAGCGGTTGTTCAGCGAGATGATCTTGACGGGCGTGTTGTACTGCTTGCACGTCGAGAGCTCCTGGATGCACATCTGGATGGAGCCTTCGCCGGTGATGCAGACCACTTCGTCGTCCGGATAGGCCATCTTCACGCCCATCGCCGCCGGCAGGCCGAAGCCCATGGTGCCCAAGCCGCCCGAGTTGATCCAGCGGCGCGGCTTGTTGAACGGGTAGAACTGCGCGGCCCACATCTGATGCTGGCCGACGTCCGAGCACACGAAGGCATTGCCGTCGGTGAGTTCCCAGAGCTTCTCGACCACGTACTGCGGCTTGATGATGTCGCTCTTGCGGTCGTAGGCGAGGCAGTCCTTCGCGCGCCAGCCTTCAATCTCGTCCCACCACGTCTTGAGCGCCGCCGTGTCCGGGCCGTGCTCGGCGTGCTGCAGCTGCTCGATGAGATCCTTCAGCACTTCCTTCACGTCGCCGACGATGGGAATGTCCACCTTCACGCGCTTGGAAATGGATGACGGATCGACGTCGATATGGATGATCTTGCGCGGCGAAGACGCGAAATGCTTCGGGTCGCCGATCACGCGGTCGTCGAAACGCGCGCCGATGGCGATCAGCACGTCGCAGTTCTGCATCGCCATGTTGGCTTCGTACGTGCCGTGCATGCCGAGCATGCCGAGGAACTTCTTGTCCGACGCACGATAGCCGCCGAGGCCCATCAGCGTGTTGGTGACGGGATAGCCGAGCAGGTCGGCGAACTGGTTCAGTTCGCGCGACGCGTCGGCCAGGATGATGCCGCCGCCGGTGTAGATGTACGGGCGCTTCGCCGACAGCAGCAATTGCACTGCCTTGCGAATCTGGCCCGAATGGCCCTTGGTGACCGGATTGTACGAACGCAGCGAGACGCTCTTGACCGGCTCGTACTTGCACGGCGCCTTCGACACGTCCTTCGGAATGTCGATCAGCACCGGGCCGGGACGGCCGGTACGGGCGATGTAGAACGCTTTCTTGACGGTTTCGGCCAGGTCGCGCACGTCCTTCACGAGGAAGTTGTGCTTCACGCACGGACGCGTGATGCCGACGGTGTCGCATTCCTGGAAAGCGTCGAGGCCGATGGCCGCGGTGGGCACCTGGCCGCTGATGACGACGAGCGGAATGGAATCCATGTAGGCCGTGGCGATGCCGGTGACGGCATTGGTGACGCCCGGGCCGGAGGTCACGAGGCACACGCCGACTTTGCCGGTGGAACGCGAATACGCGTCGGCGGCATGGACGGCGGCCTGCTCGTGGCGCACGAGGATGTGCTGGATCTGGTCCTGCTTGTACAGCTCGTCGTAGATGTAGAGTACCGAGCCGCCGGGATAGCCCCAGATGAATTCGACGTTTTCATCGGCCAGGGCGCGCATGAGCACGGTGCCGCCGATGGAGTCAGCTTCTGTGGAGGGGGTCGTATCCGACGTGGAGAATTCCGCGCTGGGCATGTTCATTCATCACCTTTCGAATTTTCGGCAAAAAATTGATCGGGTGCTCTCTACCGGGCTTGTGGCTCGGGTTCAAGCGGCGCGTCTAGGTTTGACAGGCGTGCTTCTTGGGCTCGCCTCAAAGCAGACATTTCACTGGATGATGCGAGTCAGAAAATGTAACAGCGGCGCAACGGGCGGGTCAAGTAAAAAGTTTCCGCTTCGGCCGCGCGCTTGCGAAAATCTTTCAAGCCGCTGCATGCAGCGGTCATCGCACACGATTGTTCCGGCCGCACGCGCAAACCACCGGTCGAGCGTCAGGAACCGCAACAAAACATCCCCAAAGCTCCGGATTCCACGAAAATTTGCTAGCATTCGCAGGTTTTCCCAGAACTCCACGATCCCTCACCGACGCAACCCGGACGCAACTGCAGACGCAGATTCGTTGCCCCGGGTCCCAACGGATGGCCTCAGACAAGGAACTCGCCGACTTCCTGGCGGGCGTCGAAAGACGCGCGTTCAAGCAGACCGTGTACACCGTTCGCGATGACGACGCGGCGCTGGACGTCGTCCAGGAGGCGATGATCAAGCTGGCCGAAAAGTACGGCGACCGGCCACCCTCCGAGCTTCCGCTTTTATTCCAGCGTATTCTCCAGAATGCGACGCACGATCATTTTCGTCGCCAGAAGGTGCGCAACACCTGGATCAGCCTGTTTTCGTCCTTCGGCAACGCCGACGACGACGAATTCGACCCGCTCGAAACCTTCGAATCCGGAGACGGCGCGGTCGGCAGCGAAAGCAGCGAGAACCAGCTGGAGCGCGAGCAGGTCCTCAATCTGATCGACGCCGAGATCCAGAAACTGCCCGCGCGTCAACGAGAAGCTTTTCTCATGCGTTACTGGGAGGACATGGATGTCGCCGAGACGGCCGCCGCGATGGGTTGCTCCGAGGGCAGCGTGAAGACACATTGCTCCCGCGCTACGCACGCTCTCGCTCAAGCCCTGAAAGCCAAAGGGATCACGCTATGAGTTCCGCACTTGAAACGAAGGAAAACGAGTTTGCGCTGAAGATCGCCCGCGCACTCGATGAAAACACCGCCGGTCTTCCCACTGCCACCGTCGACCGGCTGCGGGACGCCCGCCGCGCGGCGATCGCCCGCAAGAAGCCCGAGAAAGTGGCCGTGGCCATCAGCGCACCCGCGTTCACGCCGGCCTTGGCCGGCGCGGGCGCCACGCTGACCAGCGGCGGCTCCGGCGAGGAACGCCGCACGCGCGGCCTGTTCGCGCGGCTGGGCGGCCTGGGTCTTGCGTGGCCGCTGGCGGCCCTGATCATCGGCATGGCCGGCATCGCGTACTGGGAAGACCAGCAGCGGCGCGCGGAACTGGCCGAGATCGACGCCGCCATGATGAGCGACAGCCTGCCCATCGACGCCTATCTGGACCACGGCTTCAACGCATACCTGACGCGCAATCACTAAGCACTGAACCAGCAGCACTGAACCAAGCGGGGGAATTTTCGGGTGAGTTACAAGCGCGGTCTCGCGATTGTCTTTGGTTGCGCGATTGCGGGACTGGTCGCGTTCGCCGCAACCTATCCGCGCTTCTACTCCGCTACTCCCGCCGCGCCCTCGGCCGCCGCCACGCCGGTAGGCGGTTCGGCCACGTCGCCGGACGGCAGCGCCGCGGCGCCCGCCTCCACCAGCCCGCTTTCCTGGAATCATCTCACCGACGCGCAACGCGTCGCGCTCGCGCCGTTCGCCACGCAGTGGGACTCCTTCTCCGACGAACGCAAGCAGAAGTGGCTCAAGATCGCCTCGCGGTTTCATCGCATGTCGCCGGAGGCGCAGAAGCATCTGCATCAGCGCATGGAAGAATGGGTGCGCCTCACGCCCGACCAGCGCAAGGTCGCACGCGAAAACTACCAGGTGTCGAAATCGGTGCCGCTGGAAAAGCGCGAGAAGGCCTGGGACGCCTACCAGAAGTTGTCCGAGGAGCAGAAGAAGAAGCTGGCGGCGAGCGAGCGCACGCGCCGCGGCAATGTCGTTTCCGCGCCGCCCACCGGCAAGACCGAAGTGAAGGACATCAACCGGATCGTCACCGCGCGCGAACAGGGTCACGCCGGCGCTCATCCGGAAGGCGGTCCGGCGGCGTCAGGCACCGCGGCGGCCGCGTCTGGCGCACTCGCCCAGCCGGCCATTCCGAATGCCGCGAGCATCGCGCCGGCCACGCCCATTCCCGTGTCGCCGCAACAGGCGCCTTCGATGTACAACGGCTCGTGAGCGGCTCGTGAGCGCCCCGCCCGTAAGCCCCGCCGCCGACCCGCTGCGCGCGCCCACGCTGCGCCGGCGGCTCGCCACGATGCTCTACGAGAGCGTCATCCTGTTCGGCGTGGTGTTCATCGCCGGTTATCTGTTCAGCACGCTCACGCAGCAACGCAACGGCCTCACGCATCACAACTGGCTGATGGCGTGGATCGGCATCGTGCTCGCCGCGTATTTCGTGTACTTCTGGACTCACGGCGGCCAGACCCTGCCGATGAAAACCTGGCGCCTCAAGCTCGTCGATACGCGCGGTCAGCCCCTTCGGCCCGGCCGTGCCTTCGCGCGCTACGTGCTCGCTTGGCTCTGGTTCCTGCCGCCGCTCGCGCTGCATCCGCTCTTCTCCCTCGCCGTGCCCCAGACGCTCGCGGTCTTCGCCGCGTGGATCGTCCTGTGGGCCGCCGCCGTGCGCCTCGATCCGGCGCGGCAGTTCCTGCATGACCGGCTCGCCGGCACGCGCATCGTCACAGCCCAGGCTGTTGTCAAGTAATAAGAACTTCTCGTGACTGTCACGGCTCGGTAATGGCCGCATGGCGCAATGCGCATACCGAAACCCGATGCGCGAGCCAATGGCCTACCACTCGTCTGTCCGCCCGGCAATCGAGCCGCCTGTTGAACTGACGTCGTTCCCTCTTCGCTTCGGCAACGGCGAGTTTCGCGCCGGACCCACCCTGCGTTCCGAATCCACCGACTCACCGCCCTCCGCCTCGGCCGGCGCGTCGTCGGGCCATGTCGATCCGCGTCTCGCATCGTCCCGCCACGAGGACGATAGCGACGACTCCACCGACGCGCCCCAGCGCTATCGCACCATCTGGCTGTCGGACATCCATCTCGGCTCCGGCGGCTGCCAGGCGCCTTATCTGCTCGACTTCCTGCGCCATCACGAGTCCGAGTACCTGTACCTGGTCGGCGACATCATCGACGGCTGGCAGTTGCGCAAGGGCTGGTTCTGGCCGCAGGCGCACAACGATGTCGTGCAGAAGATCCTGCGCAAGGCGCGCAAGGGCACCCAGGTCATCTACATTCCCGGCAATCACGACGAAGCCGCGCGCCAGTTCTGCGACCTCGCGTTCGGCGACATCCACGTGCGCGGCGAAGCGTTCCACACGACGCTCGCCGGCAAGCGCCTGTGGATCGTGCACGGCGATCTCTTCGACGGCGTAATCCAGCATGCAAAGTGGCTCGCCTATCTCGGCGACACCGCCTACACGATGATCCTGCTGCTGAACCGCTGGTTCAATCGCGTGCGCACGAAGTTCGGCTTCAATTACTGGTCGCTGTCGCAATACCTGAAGCACCAGGTGAAGAACGCCGTCAACTTCATCTCCCAGTTCGAGAAGGTGATGACCGACGAAGCGCGTCGCCGCGGCTGCGACGGCGTCGTCTGCGGACACATCCACAAGGCCGAGATCCGCGACATCGACGGCGTTCTCTACTGCAACGACGGCGACTGGGTCGAGAGCCTGTCGGCGCTCGTCGAGACTTACGACGGTGAACTGAAGATCGTCTACTGGACCGTCATGCGCTCGCCTTCGCAGCGCGCCACGCGGGCGCGCGCGACGGTCTGAACTCCGCGCCGAAACCTTCAAGCGACACCAACTCAGGGCCGAACCGATGAAAATCATGATCGTTACCGACGCATGGCAGCCGCAGGTCAACGGCGTCGTGCGCACGCTCACGCAGACGACGAAGGAACTCACCGCGCTCGGACATCGCGTGGAGTTGCTCACGCCGCTCGAATTCCGGACGATTCCCTGCCCCACGTACCCTGAAATCCGCCTCTCGCTGATGCCGGGCCGCCGCGTCGCGGAGCGCATCGACGCGTTCGAGCCGGATGCGCTGCACATCGCAACGGAAGGCCCGCTCGGTCTCGCCGCACGCGCTTATGCGAAGCGTCACAAGCTGCCTTTCACGACGGCCTATCACACGCGATTCCCCGAATACGTGAAGGCGCGCTTCGGCATTCCGCTGGCGCTGACGTATCGCTTCCTGCACTGGTTCCACAAGCCGTCGCAGGCGGTCATGGCGCCCACGCCGGTGGTGCGCAGCGACCTCGAACGCTACGGCTTCACGAACGTCGTGCTGTGGACGCGCGGCGTCGATCTCGAGATCTTCCAGCCGATGGACTCGAAGGTCCTCAACACCGCGCGGCCGATCTTCCTGTATGTAGGACGCGTGGCGGTGGAGAAGAACGTCGAGGCGTTCCTCAAGCTCGACCTGCCCGGTTCGAAGTGGGTGGCGGGCGAAGGTCCGGCGCTCGCGGAGCTGAAGTCGAAATACACCAACGTGAACTACCTCGGCGTGCTGTCGCAGCCGGAACTGGCGAAGGTCTACGCCGCCGCCGACGTCTTCGTGTTCCCGAGCCGCACTGACACCTTCGGCCTCGTGCTGCTCGAAGCGATGGCCTGCGGCACGCCGGTCGCGGCCTATCCGGTGACGGGTCCGATCGACGTGCTCGGCACCGAAGGTCCGGGCGCGCTGAACGACGACCTGCGCGAAGCCTGCTTGCAGGCGCTGAAGATCGAGCGCAGCGATGCACGCGCATGGGCCGAGCGCTTCTCGTGGCGCGCGGCGTCGGAACAGTTCGCCTCGCATCTGCGTCATTTCGGACCGCGCGCGACCTCCGAGCAGGCGGCCGCATGACGCGACGCGCGGCGCCGCGGGAACACGCCGAAGCGAACGCGTCCGTACGCGATCCGTTCGACGACGAAATCGACGACGACCGGGACGACACGTCGAACCCGCTCAACGGCGCGAACGGCGCAAATGGCGCAAGTCCACCGACCCGCGAACCCCTGAGCCCCGACGACCTGCCCTTCAATCCGTACAAGGGCAATCGCGGCGTGACGCGCGCGTGGCACGCGATGAAGAACTCGCTGTACGGTTTCCAGGTCGCGATTCGCGAGGAAAGCGCGTTTCGCCAGGAACTGACGCTCGCCGCGATCCTGCTGCCGTGCAGCCTGTTCGTGCCGGTCGCGCCGGTGGAACGCGCGGCGCTGATCGCTTCGGTGCTGCTCGTGCTGATCGTCGAGCTGCTCAATTCGAGCGTCGAGGCGGCCATCGACCGCATCTCGCTCGAACGTCACGAACTCTCGAAGCGCGCGAAGGATCTCGGCAGCGCGGCCGTGATGGTCGCGCTCGGCACTTGCCTGATCACGTGGGGACTGATTCTCTGGCCGCTTGCATCCGCGTGGTTCGCGCGTATCGTGTAACGGAGGGACTGCCGCGCGGCGTACGTCCGGTGTGGCCGAACGGCCGGTTTATAATCGTCCGACATTCTCAGTAACAGCAACGGAAGCCGCGCGCGAATGCTCATTCCGAGCCGCAGGCCCGCTGCCAAGGTCGGACGACATGGAAGCCAAACCACCCCGCCGCACGCGCGAACGGATACTCGAGCTGTCGCTGAAACTGTTCAACGATATCGGCGAGCCGAACGTCACCACGACGACGATCGCCGAGGAGATGGAAATCAGTCCGGGCAACCTGTACTACCATTTCCGCAACAAAGACGACATCATCAACAGCATCTTCGCGCAGTTCGAGCAGCAGATTCAAAAGCGGCTGCGCTTTCCGGACGACCATCGTCCGACCATCGACGAGATGTGGTCGTATCTGCAATACATGGCGGACTTCCTCTGGACGTACCGTTTCCTGTATCGCGATCTCAACGACCTGCTGGCGCGCAACCGCACGCTCGAAACGCACTTCAAGCAGATCATCACGCACAAGGTGCGCTTCGCGAGCCGTCTGTGCGAAGCGCTGGTCGCCGATCAGGAAATGGTCGCGACGCCCGAGGAAATCCAGGTGATCGCGACCAACATGGGCGTCATCGCCACCTACTGGCTGTCGTACCAGTACGTGATGAACCCGCGCAAGTACAACGACCAGGAAGCGATCCGCGCGGAGCTGCATCAGGCGAGCCAGCACATCATCTCGATCATGGCGCCGTATCTGCGCGGCCGCTCGCGCCAGCTGTTCGACGACCTCGTTTCGGGCAAGCTGCCGAAGCGCGAGTTCGCCGACTTCCGCGCGCCGCGCGACGAAACACCCGCGCCGCTCCCTGCGGCGAAGAACGAAACCAAGGATTCCAGGCAATGAAAGCAGTATGTGTCTATTGCGGCTCCGCGAGCGGCGCCCGCCCCGTCTATGCCGAAGCAGCCAAGGCCTTCGGCCGGGCACTCGTGAAGAACGATCTCGCGCTCGTCTATGGCGGCGGACGCGTCGGCCTGATGGGCCTGATCGCGGATGAAGTGCTCGCCGCCGGCGGCCGTGCGGTCGGCGTGATTCCCGAACTGCTGCTCGCGAAGGAAGTGGGCCACACCGACCTGACGGAACTGCACGTCGTGCCCGACATGCACGAGCGCAAGAAGATGATGGCGGATCTCTCGGACGCGTTCGTCGCGATGCCCGGTGGCGTCGGCACCTTCGAGGAGTTCTTCGAGGTCTATACGTGGGCGCAACTCGGTTATCACCAGAAGCCGGTCGGCCTGCTCGACGTGAACGGCTACTACGATCCGCTGATGGCGATGCTGCGTCATACCGTCGAGGAAGGCTTCATGCGCGCGCCCTATCTCGACATCATCCAGGTCGCGGCCGGGCCGGACGAAATGATCGCGAAGCTCGCGGCCTACACGCCGCCCGTGCACGACAAGTGGGCCCAGAAGCGCGACGCCGTCTGAACGTTCCAACTCAAGGGGAAGCCGTCCGATGTCCAAAGTCATCCTGATTACCGGCGGCAGCCGCGGCATCGGCCGCGCGGCGGCGGTGCTCGCCGGCCGGCGCGGCTGGTCCGTCGGCGTGAACTATGCGTCCAACGCCGCTGCTGCCGAAGAGACCGTCGCGGCGGTCATCGCGGCGGGCGGCAAGGCGCTCGCGATTGCGGGCGATGTCAGCGACGAAGCCTCCGTCATCGCCATGTTCGACGCCACCGAGCAAGCCTTCGGCCCGCTCGACGGCGTGGTGAACAACGCGGGCATCGTCGCGCCCGGCTCCGCGCTCGCCGACATGGACGTGGCGCGCATGAAGCGCATCTTCGACATCAACGTGCTCGGCGCGTACCTGTGCGCGCGCGAAGCGGCGCGGCGCCTGTCCACCTCGCGCGGCGGCCGGGGCGGCTCGCTGGTGAATGTGTCGTCGGCGGCGGCAAGGCTCGGCGGACCGAACGAGTATGTCGATTACGCGGGCTCCAAAGGCGCCATCGATACCCTGACGCTCGGGCTCGCGAAGGAACTTGGCCGCGAAGGCGTGCGCGTGAACGCGATCCGCCCCGGTCTCATCGACACCGAGATCCACGCGAGCGGCGGCAAGCCGGATCGTGCGCACGTGCTGGGCGTGCAGACGCCGATCGGACGCGCGGGCACGGCGGAGGAAGTGGGTGAATCGATTGTCTGGCTGCTGTCGGACGAGTCGTCGTACGTGACCGGCGCGATTCTCGATGTCACCGGCGGCCGCTAAGCCGCGGCGTTCAGAAGCCGCCGTGCGCGGCGAGCCAGGCTTCTTCCTCGGGCAGCGTCGCGCGTCCGAGAATGCGGTTGCGATGCGGAAAGCGCCCGAAGCGCGCGATCACGTCCGCATGCCGTTGCGCCGCTTCATGAAAGGACGAGATGCCGGTCTCGTCCATCAGCTGCTTGAAGAGGCGCAGCGCTTCGTGCTGGCTCGGCATCGATTCGTCGTGCTCGAAAGGCATGTAGGCGAACGCGCGGTGCCAGGCGCTCGGCAGCCGCATGTCGTCGCCGTTTGCCACCAAAGTCCGCGCCAGTGACAGCGCGCGGGCATCGCCGGCGAACGCGCGCGGCGTGTTGCGAAAGCAGTTGCGCGAGAACTGGTCGAGCAGCACGATCAGCGCGAGCATCGAAAGCGGCGCGCGCTCCCATTCACGCAGGCCTTCTTCATGCGCACTCGCCAGCAGTGCGCCGAAGCGCTCGGTGAGTTGCGCGTCGAACGCGCGCTTTTTTTTCCACCACAGCTTGCGATCGGTGCCGAACTCGGCCGAACCCGGCGCGCCGAACCACATGTCGAGCACCGACTGCGCGCGCGGATCGATTTCGTCCGCCACGTTCAGGCGAGGTCCAGCACGAGTCGCCGCGTGCGCGCGCTCTTCTTCTCCAGCCTCGCGATACGCAATGCGCCGATCTCGTTCGTGTTGCGCACATGCGTGCCGCCGCACGGCTGCAAGTCCACCTCGTCGATGCGCAGCAGCCGCACGCGGCCGAGGCCCATCGGCGGCTTCACGCTCATCGTGCGCACGAGCTCGGGGCGCGCGGACATTTCGTCGTCGGTGATCCATTCGGTGCGCACATCATGCGCGCCGCCGATCAACGCATTCAGCTTCGCTTCGACCGCTTCCCGCTCGATCGGCTCGACGGTCGCGAGATCGAGGCGCGCGTAGTCGGTCGTGATGCTGCAGCCGTCCACCGGATACGGCAGTACCGCGCAGATCAGATGACTCGCCGTATGCAGGCGCATGCGCCGGTAGCGCTGCGCCCAGTCGATTTCCGCCGTCACCGTGTCGCCGACCTTCAGGCCGGCGAGCGCCGCTTCCTGATCGGGCGCCGGGACGTGGACGGCGTCATCGGGCGTGGCGCCTTCGAACTTCGCCTTGCGGGTATCGGCGACGACGATCGTCGTGCCGTCCGCAAGTGTCAGCGTGCCCGCATCGCCCGCCTGACCGCCGCCGAGCGGATAGAACACAGTTTGATCGAGCTGGATGCCCTGCCCGTCGATGGCGGTGATCCTCGCCTCGCAGTGCGTCAGATATGCGTCCTCGCGGAATAGCGCGCGTGTGCCCATGATCGTGCTTCCTTGCTGTATTCGGGGATGAGACGCCTGAGCGCCTGCGAGCGGACATGATGCAGCACACCCGGCGCAATCGAACCGATACAAAAGCCAGCGATTCAACCGGGACGGTTGCGCATCCAGTCGGCCGTGTCGAAGAACGACGTGAGCAGCCGCTCGCGCAAGCCTTCGTCGAGGCCGATGTCTTCCATCGCCCAGGCCATGCAGCGCAGCCATTGATCGCGCTCGCTCGACGCGATGGCAAACGGCAGATGCCGCGCCCGCAGTCGCGGATGGCCGAAACGGCTGATGTAGTGATCCGGTCCGCCCATCCAGCCGCACAGGAACCAGAAGGTCTTGTTGCGCGAATTGTCGAGCGTCGGCGGATGCAGCGCGCGGATGCCCGCGAACTCGGGTTCGAGGTCCATCAGGTCATAGAAGCGGTCGACGAGCGCACGCAGGCGCTCTTCGCCGCCGATCAGCTCGAACGCGGTCGGCTGCTGGACTTCGTCTTCGGGAGAAGGTGAAGAGGAGGAATTGACTTCGGTCATTGCTTGGGAACCGGTGAAACGCTAGGCATCGCGCAGCGACTGCAACGCGGGACGCGCGAGCACCCGCCGCAGGCTCAGCCAGCCGCTCAGGCCCGCGCAGGCGACGCCCGCGACCACGCCCGCCGGCACGAGCCACGGATTGAAATCGATGTGAAATTCGAACACGCGCGCGGCCAGCACATAGCCGATGCCCTGCGCGCCGAGCGCCGCCATCAGGCCCGACAACGCGCCCACGGCGACGAACTCCGCAATCTGCACCGCGCGCACTTGGCCGTGCGACGCACCGAGCGCGCGCAGCAGCGCCGACTCGCGCACGCGTTCGTCGCGCGTGCCGGCGAGCGCGGCATACAGCACGAGCACACCCGCCGCGAGCGTGAAGATGAACAGGAACTGCACAGCGCCGATCACCTGCGCGAGCGTGCGATGAATCTGCGCGAGGATCGGCGCGACATCGATGGCCGTGACGTTCGGATAGCGCGCGACCAGCCCGTCGATCATCCGCTGTCCGCTCTCGGGCAGATGAAAGCTCGTGATGAAGGTGGCGGGCAGATCCGCGAGCGCTTCGGGCGGCATCAGCACGAAGAAGTTGACCTTGAACGAATTCCAGTCGACCTTGCGCAAGCTCGTCACCGGCGCTTCCACCGGCAGCCCGGCGACGTCGAAACGCAGCATGTCGCCCTCTTTCACGCGAATCGTCTTCGCGATGCCCTCTTCGATCGACACCTGCGGCTTCGCATCCGTGCCGAACCACGTGCCCTGCGTCACGCGGTTGTCGTCGGGCAGCTGGGTGGTATAGGACAGGTTGAATTCGCGATCGACCAGGCGCTTCGCATCGGCCTTGTCGTAGTTGTCGGGATTCACCGGCTTGCCGTTGATCGACACGAGCCGCGCGCGCACCATCGGCGACAGCACGGCGGCCCGCTGGCCGTGCGTGTGCAGGTAGTCGAGCACGCCGGCGCGCTGGTCCGGCTGGATATCGATGAGGAACTGGTTGGGCGCGTCGGGCGGTGTGGCGTCGCGCCAGCCCTTGATGAGATCGTTGCGCGTCATGCCGATCAGCAACAGGCACATCAGCCCGATGCCGAGCGCGGTGATCTGCAGTGCGCTCGAGCCGCTGCGCCGTTCCAGCGACGCCAGCGCGTAGCGCCAGCCCACGCCCGCCCGGCTGCGCTCGCGCCGCACGAAGCGCGCCGCGGCCCAGAGCGCCGCGCGCGCGATCGCGCCGAACACGAGCAAGCCCGCCGCGAAGCCGCCCGCGACGATGCCGCCGAGCTTCCACTCGCCCGCCGCGACGATCAGCAGCGCCGCAAACAGCAGCACGCCGACGCCGTAGGCCGCATGCGCGACCCGCTGCGCATCGCCGAGTTCGCGGCGGATCACGTGGACCGGCGGCACGCGCGTGATCGGCAGCAGTGGCGGCAGCGCGAAGCCGAGCAGCAGCACGAGCCCCATCGCGATGCCTTGCAGCGCGGGCCATGCGCTGGCCTGCGGCAATTCGACATCGACGAGCGAGCCGAGCCAGTTCAGCAGCACGAGATGCCCGCCGAAACCGAGCACGACGCCCGTCACGCTGCCGATCACGCCGATCGCCAGGAATTCGTTCAGGAACAGCAAACGCAGCGTGCGCTGGCTGACGCCGAGACAGCGCATCGCGGCGCAGCCGTCGAGATGGCGGCGCGCGAAACGATGCGCGGCCATCGCGATGGCGACCGCCGCGAGCAGCGCGGTCAGCAGCGACACGAGCGTGAGGAAGTGGCTCGCGCGGTCAATCGTCTGGCGCACCTGCGGCTGCCCGTCCGACAGCGATTCCAGGCCGACGCCGCGCAGCTTGCCGCCGTCCACCTGGTCGCGCGCGAATTTCGCGAACCGTTCGACCTCGTCGTCCGGCCCCGCCACCAGCAGGCGATACGTGACCCGGCTGCCATAGCCGTTCAGGCCGGTGCCCGCGATTTCGTCGGCACGCATCATCAGGCGCGGCGAGAAGTTCACGAACGAGAAGCCGCGATCCAGCTCACGCGTGATGACGCCCGCCACCGTGAAGGTGCGCGTGCCGACCTTGAGCGTGCCGCCGACCTTCGTCTTGAGGGCATCGAGCAGCGCGGGATCGGCCCAGACCGTGCCCGGCGCGGGAATGCCGTGCGCGGGGGCGTCGGGCGCATCGACGGCGGGCGCGATGCGCAGCGCCCCGCGCAACGGATAGCCGTCGGTCACGCCCTTGATCGCCGCGAGCCGCGAGGCAGGCTGCGCCGCTGTCGAGCTGATCATGCTGGGGAAAATCGTGGTGCCCGCCGTCTCCAGTCCGAGCGACTGCGCTTCACTGGCAAATTTCGCATCGACGGGATGATCGGCGCGCACGACGAAATCGGCGGCGATCATCTGGCGGCCGTCGCGGGCCAGCCCCTGGCGCATGCGATCGGCGAGAAAGCCGACGCTCGACAGCGCGGCAACCGCCAGCACCAGCGCAAGCAGCAGCATGGTCAGCTCGCCCGCGCGCCAGTCGCGTGCGGTCATGCGCCATGCCTGGCGCATCAGCGGCACGAGGCCGAGCCGCACGGGAGCGTGCGCCGCGCCGGCCTTGGGTGTGACGTGGGAAGAGTTGGAACCGGGTTTCGCTGCGGAGCTCAATCGTGCTTGCTCCGCAACCGGTCGATACGCGCATAGGTGCCGGGCAGCATGTGCTTGGCCATGCGCGACACGCCGCCGTGCACACCACGCGCGAGCCTCGGCAAGGCCCAGCCCGCGAGCACGAGGAACACCAGCACAAGGATGAGGAACAGCAGCGGCACGAACAGCGCGAGCGTGATGCCCGCGAGCGCGCCGACATCCTCGGTGGTCGAGGCGGCCCAGTTCGACACCGGTTCCGGCGAGAGATTGATGAGCGCGCGGGTGCCCGCCTTGGCGAAATGCGATGCGCCGGCGAGCGTGCCGCCAGCCAGTGCCGCGATGGTCAGCATGGCGGGATCGGCGTGACCGAGCGCGCCGGCCGCAAGCACCGCGCCCGCCGGAATGCGAATGAAGGTGTGGACCGCGTCCCACAGGGAATCGACGGCGGGAATCTTGTCAGCGAGAAATTCGACGACGGTAAGCACCGCCGCGACGCCGATGACCCACGGGGAACTGAGAATGGCGAGGGAATCCGGCAGGTGGACGAGGCCCATGCGCTGGAACATCCCGGCGATGAAGACCGTCAGGTACAGGCGCAGCCCGCTCGCCCATGACAGGCCCGCCGCGAGCGAAAGTGACTCAAGCATTGCCGCCTCCCTTGATGCTGCCTGCCGAGGTTCGCCGCTGGCGGGCGATTGACCGGCTGAAAATTGCGGTCTTTCCGGGGATGATGAAAAAAACGCCGCCTGCCGGATTGAAGCCGTGCGGCCCGATCATGCGATAGCGCAATGGCGCATCGGGCGGCGCACAGAAGACAGGAATCGGACGAAAACCGGTTGACCTCAGACCATTATATCCACGCAAAACCACGCGGTGCAGCAACAACCCAAGCGATCGGCGTTCCCGGTGCGCCGGCGCACGGCCGCGCCGGCCGTATTTTCAATGCCCTGACGAGAGCTTGAGGCCGATCAGCCCCGCGACGATCAGCACGGCGCTCAGCACGCGCGCCGCCGTGAGCGCCTCGCCCATGAACACGATGCCGAACACGAAAGCGCCGACGGCGCCGATACCCGTCCAGACCGCGTAGGCCGTGCCGAGGGGAAGTTGCCGCATGGCCATGGCGAGCAGCACGAAGCTGCCGGTGGCGGTGACGAGGGTGAAGACGGACGGCCACAGCCGGGTGAAGCCTTCGGAGGTCTTGAGGCCGGCGGCCCAGGCGACTTCGAGCAGGCCGGCGATGAACAGCAGAATCCAGGACATGGGGTGACTCCCTTGAAAGCGGGGCCGTCCCCGGTGGAAACGATGCGCAGGCGGTCGTCCGCCCGGCCTTGAAACGAAGCCCGGATTTTACCAAAGTGGTGCATGGCTCGCCGGCGACCGCGCCAGATCGCCCGTCCGGTTGACGCCGCGCCCGACCTCCGTCATCAAAAACGTGTATTAATCACGGAAGCCAGGAACAACCTGCCGGCGCCCGCGCGCGGCGTCGGGTCGCGCCACCCGTCTCAGGAATGCCTCAAAAGGAGCGTTCATGCATGTCGATTCGGTCCTGCTGTCCCGTTTCCAGTTCGCCTGGGTCGTCGCGTTCCACATTCTGCTGCCGGCGTTCACGGTTGGCCTGTCCTGCTTCATCGCCACGCTCGAATTCAACTGGTGGGTGACGAAGCGCGACGTCTACCGCCGCCTGTCGGCGTTCTGGCTCAAGATCTTCGCCGTGTCGTTCGGGATGGGCGTCGTGTCGGGCCTCGTCATGCCGTTCCAGTTCGGCACCAACTGGAGCCGTTTCTCCGACGCCACCGCCAATGTGGTCGGCCCGCTGATGGGCTACGAGGTGCTGACGGCGTTCTTCCTCGAATCGGCGTTTCTCGGCGTCCTGCTGTTCGGCCGCAAGCTGGTGCCGCAATGGGCGCACGTCATGTCGGCGGTGTTCGTCGCGGCGGGCACGGTGATTTCGTCGTTCTGGATTCTCGCCGTGAACAGCTGGATGCAGACGCCGCAAGGCCATCGCATCACGCCCGACGGCCGGTTCGAGGTGGTCAGCTTCTTCGACGTCATCTTCTCGCCCTCGTTTCCGTACCGGCTGAGCCATACCGTGAGCGCGTTCCTCGTGACGACCGGCTTCGTGATTCTCGGCGTCGGCGCGATGTACCTGCGGCAGCGGCGCGCGCTCGAGGAAAGCCGCGTGATGGTGAAGATGTCGCTGATCTTCCTGATCATCATGGTGCCGATCCAGATGGTGCTCGGCGACTCGCACGGCCTCAACACGCTGAAGCACCAGCCCGCCAAGCTCGCCGCGATGGAAGGCCTGTGGGAATCCGGCACGCGCATCCCGGCCAATATCTTCTCGATCCCCGATCAGGATGAGGAGCGCAATCACTTCGAGATCTCGATTCCGGTCCTGGGCAGTCTCTATCTGACGCACGATCCAAACGGCTACGTGCGCGGCCTGAAGGATTTCCCGCGCGAGGACCGGCCGCCCGTCGCGGTGGTGTTCTTCGCGTTTCACATCATGGTGGGCATCGCGCTGCTGATGTTCGCGCTCGTGCTGTGGGGCATCGTGCTGTTCGCGCGCGGCAAGGTGGAGACGAGCACGCGCTGGCTGCGCTGCGCAACCTGGTCGATGCCGGCGGGTTTCATCGCGGTGATCGCCGGCTGGACCACCACCGAAGCGGGCCGCCAGCCGTGGACCGTGTACGGCCTGCTGCGCACCAAAGATTCGGTGACGCCGTCCCTGACCGCCGCCGATGTCGGCCTTTCGTGGCTGCTTTACGTGCTGGCGTATCTGGTGATCTTCGGCGCGGGCTTCTTCCTGCTGCGCCGGCTGGTGCGGGTCGGACCGGCGGAAGTGGCGCATGCGCACGAGAAGGACGAGCTCGACACGAAGACGCGCGCCGCACGGCCGCTCTCGGCGGTGTCGGCGGGTGGGAGCAGCGCGACGCGTCCGGTGCGTGAGGACGATATCGTCCCGCCGGGCCGCGGCCGCTCCTGAAGCGCCGCCGGACGCATCATCAAGAACCGAACCGGAGAACCCGATGCTCGATCTCGTGCCCCTGTGGGCCGCCATTCTCGCGCTGGCGGTATTCATGTACGTGCTGCTCGACGGCTTCGATCTGGGCGTCGGCATCATGTTCCTGCTGCGCCGCGACGGCGAGTCGCGCAACCTGATGATCAACTCCGTCGCGCCGGTCTGGGACTTCAACGAAACCTGGCTGATCCTCGGCGGCGGTGGACTCTTCGCGGTGTTTCCGCTGGCTTTCGCGATCATCGTGCCGGCCGTCTATTTCCCCATTCTGTTCATGCTGCTGGGCCTGATCTTCCGCGGCGTCGCGTTCGAGTTCCGCGAGGTGATCGGCGCGCGCAAGCGGCTGTGGGATGGCGCGTTCGGCGTCGGTTCGCTGGTCGCCACGTTCTCGCAGGGCATCGTGCTCGGCATGTTCATCCAGGGCTTTCCGATCGAAGGCCGGGTCTACGCCGGCACCAGCTGGAACTGGATCGCGCCGTTTCCGCTCCTGACCGGCGTCGGCATGATCTTCGGCTATGCGCTGCAAGGCACGACCTGGCTCGTGCTCAAGACCGAGGGGGAATTGCAGGAGTGGGGACGGCGCATGGCGCGCTATGCGCTGATCGGCGTGATTGCGTTCATCCTGCTCATCAGCCTGTGGACGCCGCTCAAGGATGCGCGCATCGCGGCGCGCTGGTTCGATTTTCCCTACAGCTTCGTGTTCGCGCCGGTGCCGGTGCTGACCGTGCTGCTCGCGTGGACGCTGTGGACGAGTCTCGCGAGGGGCCGCGAAGTCACGCCGTTCCTGTGTTCGATGGGGCTGTTCTTTCTCGCCTTCACCGGCCTCGTGATCAGCCTGTGGCCATTCATCGCGCCGCCGTCGGTGACCTTGTGGGATGCCTCGACGGCGCCGCTCTCGCAGCAGTTCCTGCTGATCGGCACGATGTTCCTGCTGCCGGTGCTGATCATCTACGTGGTCTGGTCCTACTGGGTGTTTCGCGGCAAGGTGCGTGGCGACATGGGCTACCACGCCGAATGATCAGAGCTTCTGCTGGGTCGCCAGCGTAAGCAGCCGCGCCCACTGGTGCGCCTGCGCGCGATCGCGCATCGGCAAGGTCCACTCGCCGTGCTGCGCGTCGCGCACGTCGAGCGCGACCTGCCAGGCGCCGCCGCCCGCCGGCTCCAGCATGCGCGCGCCGCGCAGGTCCGCGAAGATGTAGCTGCCGCGCGCCTCGCCCACGCGCACGTCGCACAGGCGCTTGCCCGCCGCCAGCCGCACGCCGCCCCACTCGGCCTTGAGTTCGTGGGTCCAGTCGCCGTGCTCGCCGCGGCTCAGGTTCGGCGCAATCTCCCGACGGCTCGCGCGCCAGCGCATCAGCCCCGCCGCGATGAGCGCCAGCACGACCACCGCCGCGCCGATGGCCGCACCGAGGCCGAAGTGGGCGTGAATGGCATCGAATGACCAGATCGCGCCGTAGATCAGCAGGCCGACAACGATCAGTCCGACGACGATAGGCATGGCGGCTCCGGTGCGTTCAGATCAGAAAACCGCAGTGCTTCACTGCGCCTTGTGCTTCGCGTTCCAGTCGCGCAGCGCCTGCAGCGTGTTGCTGACGTGCTGGTCCGGCGACAGGCTCGTGTACTCGTAGATGACCTTGCCGTCCGGCGCGATCACGTACGAGACGCGATTGGCCATCGTGCTCTTCATGGGCATCGAGGCGTCGTACGAGCGGATGATCTTCGAATCGGCGTCGGCGGCCACGGGAAACTTGCTGCGGCATTCGCTGACGGAGAACTGCTTGAGCGTGTCGATGTTGTCGTGCGACACGCCGATGACCGTCGCGCCTTCTGCCTTGTATTGATCGACCGCTTCGGCGAACTCGTGCGCCTCGATCGTGCAGCCCTTGGTGAACGCGGCCGGATAGAAGTACAGCACCACCGGGCCTTTCTTCAGCGCGTCAGCGAGCGAGTAGTCGTACACGTTGCCGCCGAGCGAGGCCTGCGCGGTGAAGTTGGGCGCGGCATCGCCGGGCTTGAGCGTCGCGGACGCGGTGAGCGGCTGGAGCGCGGCCGCGCAGGCGATGGCCGCCGCCCACATGCGGGCGCTGCGCGCCGTCCGGTTGAGAGACTTGCTGTTCATGCGCGCTCCTTGCGGTGAATGTCGATGAAATGGGTGCGCCGCGCGCGCCCGTCACGCGTCGCCGGTGTCCTCGTCCAGACGATGCTCGGCGAACCAGGCCGCCGCCTCCACCTGCAGCTTCGCCAGCATGGCAGGCGTGAGCGCATTGAGGCCGGGTTGCGCCAGGCGGCTCGCGTCGATGGCGGGCGCATCGCCCCGCTCCGCCGCCCGCGCGACGCCGAGCAGCGTGCCGAGCGGACCCACGCCCGCGAGGATCGCGGTGCGGATCTCGGCCGCCAGATGGAGCTTATCGAGAATCTCCGCCGGCTGCATGTCGAGCACGACGTGCACCAGCGAAAAGATGCCGGTCATGTAGGCGGCGTCGGCGAGCGCTTCGTCGCCGGGGCGCACCACGCCGGCCGCGAGTTCCAGGAAGCGCGCGCGGGTGCCCACGAGTTGCAGCAGCGGGTCCGAGCGCCACGGCAGCCCGCTGCCGTCCGCATAGAGCAGCAACTGCGCCCAGCGCATCAGCTGGCGGGTGCCGACCGCCGCGATCGCCTCGCGCAGCGACGACACGCGCCGCCCGCGCGTCTGCGCGCTCGAATTGGCGAGGCGCATCAGCTGCACGACGATATCCGGGTTGCGCTTGAGTTCGGTTTCGAGTTCGCGCATGCCGGGTTCGCCGGCGAGCACGGTCATCAGCCGGAGCAGCGCGCCGCGCGCCGGGCTGGCGCGCCGCGCCGACAGCACCTGTGGCCGCGCGAAGAAATACCCCTGGAACAGATCGAAGCCGAGCTTCCTGGCCTGCGAGAAGTCCTCGTGTGTCTCGACCTTCTCGGCCACCAGCTGCTTGCCCTGCAGTTTCACCGCCGCCGCCAGTTCCGGCAGATGCGCGCGATCGGCGGCGAGGAAATCGACCTTGACGATGTCGACCGAGGGCAACGCCTCGAGCAGTTGCTCGTCCAGCCGCACGACGTCGTCGAGCGCAAAGCGGAAGCCCGCCTTGCGCAGCTGCGCGCAGCGCTTGAACAGCACGTCGTCGAAGGTGATGTTTTCGAGCAGCTCCAGCACGAAGCGCTGCGGCTGCATGATGTGCACGATGTCGTCGAACAGCAGTTCGCGGCTCATGTTCACATAGCCCGGATACGGCCCGAGCACCGCCGGCACGCCGATTTCCCCCACCGTACGGGCGACCACGTGGGCGGTGGCCTGCACGTCGTCGTGGACGCGCGCGCGGTTGTCGGGACTGTCGCGGAACAGCAGTTCGTAGGCGACCAGCGCGCCGTCGCCATCGAGAATGGGCTGGCGGCCCACGTAGACGCTCTGGCCTCGCCGGCCCAGTATCGAGCGCCTCAGGAACGAATCAGGCATGTCGGGAACCGCGCTTGAGCGTGCCGGAGCGCGAACCTTGCCGCAGGCGTGTCTGATGGATGCGTGAAGGCCGGTCTGACGATCCGGGCTCGAGCCCGAACCGGCAGCGAAAGGAAGTCGATCATGAGGCGAACGGAAGCTGGGAATTCACAACGCGGCGATGGCTGGCCGTGGGCGGAGTAACCGTTTGCTGCAGAAACCGCGCCACTGTAACCGATAACGCGGACATACATAATATGAAACTTGATATCGACAATCGCTGGACAACTCTTTAGGGCCAGCATGATGTGTGGCATTTGGATGACTTGTTAAAGAAACAGCCACCTGGGCCGATAACTCGCCTGATAAAGCGTGCCGCGCCCGTTCCGGCACACCCCCGGCGGCAGACGCGAGCCCTGCGTGAGCGCGCCGTCCTTGCCGGACACGCGCGCCGCCGCCCGAACCCCATTGAAATCATGCAAGCGAACCGGATCACCGCCTCCCGCCGCGCACCGTGGCGCATCGCGCTCGATGCGCTGTCACGCGCCTGGGGAAGTGCCGCGCGCGAGCGCCAGGAACACGCCGCGCCGGCCGAAGCGCCGCTGGCCCCTGCGGCCATGAACACCGACGCACGTGCCGCCGTACCTGCCACCGCATCAGCCACCGTAGAAGTGCCCCACGCCGCGCCCGTTTCACCGGCGCCCGAAGCCATGCTCGGCGCCGTCGATTTCCTCGCCCAGCTCGACGACGCGTTGCGCTTCCAATATGTGTCGGACGCGAGCATCGAGTTCATCGGTTATCACCGCGACTACCTGAGCATGCTGACCCTGCACGATCTCGTCGCCTCCGAGGAGGCCGACGAACTGCATGCGCTCGTCGCCCGGGCGCGCGCGAGCGGCCGGCTCGAGTCGGCGGTGCTGACGGTGGTCAAGTCGCTGACCTATCCGATCTGCGTCGAGCTGCGGCTCATCTCGACGGCCGGGCGCGGCACGCCGGGCTTCGCGCTGGCCGCCTTCGACGTGTCCCACTGGCGCGAACGCGAGGCCGAGCTCAACCATCGGCTGCATCACGACCCGCTGACCGGACTCGAGAACCTGACCGCGCTGAAGACCGCGATCGGCGCGGCGCAGGCCGAAGCCGAGGCGATGCGCACGCACGCGGGTCTGGTGTTGCTGGACATCGACGACTATCAGCGCATCAACCGCGCCCTCGGCTACGACGCCGGCGACGAACTCCTGCGCGAAACGGCTCGCCGCGTCCAGCACACGGCGAGCCACGGCGAGCGCGTCGCGCGCGTGGCCGGCGACGAATTCGCCGTGCTGCTGCCGCCCGGCACCACGCCCGAACTCGCCGAAGCGCTCGGGCGCCGTCTTCTTACCGCGATCGCGCAGCCGTACCGGCATCGCGGGCAGCATACGCACTTGTCGGCGAGCGTGGGCGTCGCGCTGTATCCGGACCAGACGGGCAAGAACGCGCGCAGCAACGTGCAGACGAGCCTGCTGCGCATGGCCGATCACGCGCTCGCGCAAGCCAAGGAAGCGGGCGGCAACGCGCTCGTGTTCCACACGCTCGACGACAACCCCGCCGACGCCGAACGCCTTAAGCTGGAAGCCGACCTGTACGAAGCCGTGCGCAACGGCGAGTTCTCGCTCTACTTCCAGCCGATCACGAAGATCCTGACCGGCGCGGTGGTGGGCGTGGAGGCGCTGATGCGCTGGAATCATCCGGTGCACGGACTGGTGCCGCCCTCGACCTTCATTCCGCTCGCGGAATCGATCGGCCTGATCAACTATCTGGGCAACTGGGTCCTGAAGGCCGCCTGCATGCAGATCGTGCAGTGGGACGCGATCGGCATCCGGCTCGACTATGTCTCGGTGAACGTGTCGCCGCAGCAGTTCCGCGACAAACGCTTCACGGCGGCCGTGCAGGAGGCGCTGGCGCTCACCGGCATCGACGCCCGGCGGCTCGTGTTCGAAATCACCGAGAGCCTGCTGATGCACGATCCGGAAGAAGCGACGGGCCTGCTGGAGGCGCTGACCGCGGTCGGTATCCGCTTCGCCGTCGACGACTTCGGCACCGGCTATTCGAGCCTCGCCTATTTGCAGCGTTTTCCGCTTTCCAAGCTCAAGATCGACCGCAGCTTTGTCGAGAACATTGTTACCTCGCGCAACAACCGTGCGATCGTCGGCGCCGTGGTCGGGCTCGCGCAATCGCTCGGGCTCGAACTGGTCGCCGAAGGGGTCGAGACGGAAGCGCAGCGCGATCTGCTGGCCGAGCTCGGATGCGATCACATCCAGGGCTGGCTGATCAGCCATGCGCTGCCGTCGGACGAACTGGCCCGCTCTTTCCAGTCGAACTCGCTGGTGTTGTACGAGGCATGAAGCGCGCCCCTTTGTTCGCGTTCCGATTGAGGAACGCGCCGTAACCCCCTAATAACGTGTAAATTTCGTTATCGGGTGCTGGGATTGTAGGTGCTGGACCGCCTCGGGATAGCCGTCGCGTAACGCAGGGTTCTTATTTTTAGCAATGGCACGCACCAAGGCCGAACTATTGGACAAGTTGTGGTCGCGCATGAGCGAGCGCGGGGATTTCCCCATGCTCTCGCAGGCGCTGCGCTCGACCGTGTCCGCCATGAGCGATGACGACCTCGACTTCACGTCCCTCGTGCAAGTCGTGCTGTCGGACGTCGGCCTCACGCAGAAGGTGCTGCGCCTCGCCAATTCCGCGATGTACGTCGCGTTCGGCGGCAACATCACCACCGTCACGCGCGCGCTGATGGTCCTCGGCATGGACGCCGTCGGTCATCTCGTGGTGGGACTGAAGATCGTCGACCACTTTCATCAGAGCGCGCCGCGCCGTATCGACGCCAAGCTGGAACTCAACCGCACCCTGCTGTCCGGCGCGGTCGCGCGCCAGCTCACCGAACACAAGGATTTGCGCTCCGCCGAGGAAGCCGTGGTCTGCACGCTGATGCGGCAGATCGGCAAGCTGCTGGTGGCGTTCTACCTGGAACACGAGTGGGATCAGCTGCGCCGCAAGGCCGCGTCGGAAAACATCCCGGACAGCGCGGCGTGCGCGGCGCTGCTGGGCGTGACCTTCGATGAAATCGGCCTCGAGGCCGCCGACCGCTGGCGCCTGCCGGAGACCATCCGCGAAGGCATGCGCGCCACCGACCCGAACGCGCCCGTCGATGAAACCGTGCCGAAGCACGTGCGCTGGCTGCGCGCCATCTCGAACTATTCCACTGAAGTCGCCGACGCCCTCACCGCGCAGAACGTGGCGTCGGAAGGGCGCGAGTCGGTGGTCTTCGACATCTCCAGCCGCTACGCCGGCGCGCTCAACACCGACGCCGAACTCCTCACCTCGATGAGCCTCGCGCTCGCCAGCGAGGAAGCCAGCGACGGCGTGATCCGCGAGATCTCCGAACTGCAGGCCAACGCCGACGCCATGGCGCGCGCGAAGATTTCGGCGGAGGCGCGCATCGGCGCGAGCATTGAGGATTTACGCGCGCTGCCGACCCGGAATGCGCTGGGGCCGGCGCTCGCGCTGGTCTCCGAATCGATCATGGCGAGCCTGCATCTGTCGCGCACCGTGGTCTTCGTGCGCCAGGCCAACAACGAATTCCATGCGCGGCTCGGGCTCGGCAGCGGCGTCGAGCCGATGTTGCCGGCACTGCGCTTCTCCGCCGACTTCCGGCCCGACGTATTCCATCTCGCCATCAGCAATCCGGTGGGCATCTTCATCGAGAACGCGCACGACGCCCGCATCGACGCGCGCCTGCCGCGCTGGTACAAGGACACGCTCGGCGAAGCGCAGGCGTTCGTGCTGCTGCCGGTGAAGTCGAACGATTCCACCATCGCGCTCATCTATGGCGACTGGACGCATCCGCAGCACGTGCGCAAGATCTCGCCGCCTGAAATGAGCGCGCTGAACGGCCTCACGAAGGAACTGAGCCGCTTCTTCCTCGGCGCCAACTGGAAGGAAGTCGAGCTGATCTGAAGCGGCTTCTCTCTCCGGACGCGCGTTATTCCCTTTTCAGGATCGCCACGGCCTGCTCGCCGTATCGCACGACATAGCCGCCGTGGGCGCGCTGCCAGTCGAGCGCTTCCGCCTCGTTCGCAAACCAGTTCTTCTCGAAGTCGTTGAACGCGCCGGCGTCGAGCCGGTAGCGGTCGATGACCGCATCCGGCTGCGTGTCGATCGCGGCCTTGCACGCGTCCCAGTTCGCGTAGCCCAGTTCGGCGGCAATCAACGCAAGCAGGTGTTTCAGTTGCAGGTCCGCGCGCCGCGCGTGGAGCTGAGCGAGGCCGCCGGCCGGCAGGATGCGCGCCGCGAGCAGGCGGCGCAGCACCGGCATGGACGCGCTCGTGTCGCCGTCGCGGGCGAGGCGCAGCAGGCGTCGCGCGTGTTCGCGCAGGTAATTGCCATGGGATGCGGGGGCAGCGATGGGACAGGATGTAGACCACATGACGTTGTTCCTTTATGGCGCCGTTCTCGCTGCGGCTGAAAAGGTTCGACGTTGCGGTTCGATCCAGGGTGACGGTACGTCGTGGTCAGGTGCGTAGGACTTTCGCGAGAACGGGCGCCCTGCCGCGCCCGTCCGCGATTCTATCGTGCTTTTTGTTCCACCGGCCGCGTCAGGCCAGCTGGAATTTGCCGACCAGCGCCTTGAGCGCGCGCGCCTGGTCGTCGAGCGATTGCGCGGCGGCCGCCGCCTGCTCCACCAGCGCCGCGTTCTGCTGGGTGCCGGCGTCCATCTTCGAGACCGCGTCGCCGATCGACTCGATGCCCGTCTTCTGCTCGGCCGACGCCGCCGAAATCTCGCCCATGATGTCGGTGACGCGGCGCACCGCGCGCACGACCTCTTCCATTGTCGTGCCGGCTTGCTGCGCGTAAGTGGAGCCGTCGGACACGCGCGACACCGACGTGTCGATCAAGCCCTTGATCTCCTTCGCCGCCGACGACGAACGCTGCGCCAGGCTGCGCACCTCGCCCGCGACGACCGCGAAGCCGCGTCCCTGTTCGCCCGCGCGCGCCGCCTCGACGGCTGCGTTCAGCGCGAGGATGTTGGTCTGGAACGCGATGCCCTCGATCACGCCGATGATGTCGCCGATGCTCTTCGCGCTCGCATCGATCCGCTGCATCGTCTCGACGACGCGGTTCACCACCGCGCCGCCCTTCTCCGCGATCTCCGACGCGCTCTGCGCCAGCGTGCTCGCCTGCATGGCGTTGTCGGCGTTCTGACGCACGGTCGAGGTGAGCTGCTCCATGCTGGTCGCGGTCTTTTCCAGCGCGACCGCCTGTTCTTCCGTGCGGCGCGACAGGTCGACGTTGCCGGTCGAGATCTCACTCGATGCCGAAGCGATCGCCTCCGCGCTGGCTGCGATGTCGCCGACGGTCGCCGAGAGGCCGGCCCGCATGTCGGCGAGCGCGTGCAGCATGCTGTCGTCGTCGCGGCGCCGGAGCCTGATTTCGTGGGCCAGGTCGCCCGCCGCGATGCGCCGCGCGATGTCCTTCGCGTAAGCAGGTTCGCCGCCGAGCTGTCCGGCGAGCCGCCGCACGACCCATTCGGAGACGCAGATCGCGAGCGCGCACAGCGCGAGCGTCAGCACGGACACCATCACGAACGACGAATGGAAGATGAACGCGGCGGCATCGATGGTGGCGCGCGCAGCGGCGCCCCGACGCGCGACGAGTTCGTCGACGCGCTTTTCGAGCTTGCCGGTCTCGACCAGCAGCGACACGTCCTGCGTGCCGACCTGCCAGTTCATCTGCGACAGATCGAGCGGCTGTTCCTTCACGAGCTTGACGAAGGTGCGCAGGTTGTTGCTCCAGGTGCCGACGGCGCCGGCGAAGGCCTTCTGCTGCGCGAGTGCGTCGTGGTCGCCGTGATCGACATACTGCGCCAGTTGCGCCTGTTCCCGGCCGATGCCCGCAAGCGCCTGCTCGATTTCCGCGCCGAGGTCGTCGCGCTCCTTCGCGGTGCTGGCAGTGAGCAGCATCTTCTGCGAGCGGCTCGCGCGCAGCAGATAGCCACGCGTTTCCTCGGCGGCGCGGCTCGCGACATAGCCCTGCGTGTAGATCGATTCGGTCGAGCCGTTGAGGCGGCTGATCTGGGTCAGCGCCAGTGCGCCGATGACGAGCGTGCCCGCGAGAACCACGCCGAACGCCAGCCTGAGCGACGCCTTGACGGACAATCCGCGTGGCTGGGCCGTGGCCGTGGAGGATGCGCGCTGGGCGCCCGCCGGAAAGCCCGCGGTCCGTGCGCCGCGTAGCGAAAACAGTTTCATCGATTGAATCCCCGCTGATGGTCTGCGGACGGTGCCGTCGTGTGGCGCGTCCGGTTCTGGTCCCGCCGGTAGTACGGCAGTTGGCCGGCTTTCTTGAGCCGAGCTTCTACGGATAGCGAACAGGCGTTCGCTGCCGCTTCATACGGTTATAGCGTGCCAAAAATGCTTTTTGTCAGCAGAATGATCGATTGCGGTGCATCAAGCTGTCTGATTCGCGACAAAGCTTGGCAGGACAACGCGTCGGGGACAGCCTACACTTGTCAGAAATTCAGTCAGCGCATAAATGGCCGACTTGAAACAACAAAAACAGAGACGATTCCGCTTACCTCAGCCATTCACCATGCAAACCAGCATCGACAAGGGCGCGTTGTCGCCCGCCGGCGCGACGGCCGGCACTTCCGATACCCAGACGGCCAAGCCCGTGGCCGCCGCGCAGCGCACCGTCTATTCGGTACTCGGCGCAATCAGCTTCTCGCATCTGCTGAACGACATGATCCAGTCGCTGATCCTGGCCATCTACCCGATGTTCAAGAGCGAGTTCGCGCTCTCGTTCGGGCAGATCGGCCTCATCACGCTGACCTACCAGATCACCGCGTCGCTGCTGCAGCCGCTCGTCGGGCTTTATACCGACAAGCATCCCAAGCCTTACTCGCTGCCGGTGGGCATGGGCTTCACGCTGGCGGGGCTGCTGCTGATGTCAGTGGCGGGCAGCTTCGGCATGCTGCTGGTGGCGGCGGCGCTGGTCGGCTGCGGCTCGTCGGTGTTCCATCCGGAATCGTCGCGGGTGGCGCGCATGGCCTCGGGCGGCAAGCACGGCCTCGCGCAGTCGCTGTTCCAGGTGGGCGGCAATGCGGGTTCGTCGCTCGGACCGCTGCTTGCCGCGCTCATCATCATTCCGCACGGCCAGCGCAGCATTGCGTGGTTCTCGGCGGCGGCGCTGGTCGCGATGTTCGTGCTGGCCAACATCGGCCGCTGGTACAAGCGTCATCCCGCCACGAAGAAAGGCCGCGCGCAGGTGCAGCACGCCACGCTGCCGCGCAAGACCGTCATCATGGCAATGAGCGTGCTCGTGCTGCTCGTGTTCTCGAAGTACTTCTACCTCGCGAGCATCAACAGCTACTTCACCTTCTATCTGATCAACAAGTTCGGGCTGTCGGTGCAGTCGGCGCAGATCCATCTGTTCGTGTTCCTCGCGGCGGTCGCGGCGGGCACGGTGGTTGGCGGGCCGATCGGCGACAAGGTCGGACGCAAGGCGGTGATCTGGGTGTCGATTCTCGGCGTCGCGCCGTTCACGCTGCTGATGCCCTATGCGAACCTGTTCTGGACCAGCGTGCTGTCGGTGATCATCGGGCTGGTGCTGGCGTCGGCGTTCTCGGCCATCCTGGTGTATGCGACCGAGCTGATTCCCGGCAAGGTCGGCATGGTCGCGGGCCTGTTCTTCGGCTTTGCGTTCGGCATGGGCGGCGTGGGCGCCGCCGTGCTCGGCCAGCTGGCCGATGCGACGAGCATCGAGTTCGTCTACAAGGTCTGCGCGTTCCTGCCGCTGATCGGCGTGCTGACGGTGCTGCTCCCGAAGACGCATGACGAGCATGCGAAGGCTTGATTGACGCGGTTGATGCGTGCTGATGACGGCGGGCGCTTGCGCCCGCCGTTTGCATTGGCGTCTCAGGAGCCCAGCGCCTCCCGCACCTGCGCCAGCGCGCCCGGATCTTCGATGGTCGGCAGTTCGCCCGGATCACGCCCTTCCGCCAGCGCCGCAATCGCGCGGCGCAGCAGCTTGCCCGAGCGCGTCTTCGGCAGCATCGTCACGAAGTGCACACGCGCCGGACGCGCGATCGCGCCCAGTTGCCTATCCACCGCGCGGCACAACTCGGCTTCCATCCCGTCGCGCGCGCCCGGCGCCTCGATGCACGCCGCGTCGCGCAGCACGACGAAAGCCGCCGCCGCCTGTCCCTTGACCGCATCGGCGATGCCGACCACCGCCACCTCCGCGACCGCCGCGTGCGCCGACAGCGCTTCCTCGATCTCCCGCGTTCCCAGCCGATGGCCCGCGACATTGATCACGTCGTCAGTGCGTCCGAGGATCGACACATAGCCGTCTTCGTCCTGCACGCCCCAGTCGAAGGTCGAGTAGACGAGGTGATTCGGCACGCTGTTCCAGTAGGTATCGACGAAACGCTGGTCGTCGCCCCACACGGTCTGCATGCAGCCCGGCGGCAGCGGATAGTCCAGCGTGACCACGCCCTTTTCGCCCGGCGCGCATTCGTCGCCGCTGGTTTCGTTGCGCAGCTTGAGCCCGAAACCCAGCGACGGCACGCCCGGCGAACCGAGCTTCGACGGCAAGGCCTCGATGCCGCGCGGGATCGCGATCATCGGCCAGCCGGTTTCGGTCTGCCAGTAGTTGTCGATGACGGGCTTGTGCAGCGCGTCCTGGATCCAGTGCGCGGTGGGTTCGTCGAGCGGCTCGCCGGCGAGGAACAGCGTGCGCAGGCTCGACAGGTCGTAACGCTCCATCAGCGCCGGGTCCTGCTTCTTGAGCACGCGGATCGCGGTGGGCGCGGTGAACATCAGATTGATGCCGTACTGCTGCACGAGCCGCCACCAGATGCCGCCGTCGGGACGGATGGGCGTGCCTTCGTACATGACGGTCGTACAGCCGGCGATCAGCGGCGCATAGATGATGTAGCTGTGTCCCACCACCCAGCCGATGTCGGAGGCGGTGAACATCGTGTCGCCGGGCTGACCTTCGAAGATGTGCTCCATCGACGCGGCGAGCGCCACCGCATAGCCGCCGACGTCACGCTGCACGCCTTTTGGCCGGCCGGTCGTGCCGGAGGTGTACAGCACGTAGGACGGCTCGTTGGATTCGAGCCATTCGCACGGCACGTGGGCGTCGAAGTAACGCTCGCGCAACGGTTCGTAGGCGACCAGATAGCTCGCTTGCAGACGCTCCGGCGCCAGTTGCCGGTCGATCAGCAGCACCTGCGGCACCTTGAACTGCGCGCGCGAGAGCGCCTCGTCGACGAGCGGCGTGTAGTCGATCACCCGGCCGCCGCGCGCGCCGGCATCCGCCGTGACGATGAGCGCGGGCTCGGCATCGTCGATGCGCGCGGCCAGGTTCGGCGCCGCGAAGCCGCCGAACACGACCGAATGAATCGCGCCGAGACGCGCGCAGGCGAGCATCGCGAAAAGCGCTTCGGGGATCATCGGCAGATAGATCAGCACGCGATCGCCCTTCTTCACGTGCAGGGAACGCATGACGGCCGCCATGCGATTCACTTCGGCATGCAACTCGGCGTAGGTATAGCGGCGCTCGATGCCCGTTTCCGTCGATACGTACACCAGCGCGTCCTGCTCCGCGCGCGAGGCCAGATGGCGGTCGACGGCGTTATGACAGAGATTGGTCCGGCCGCCGACGAACCAGCGCGCGAACGGCGGACGGCTCCGGTCGAGCACCTGCTCGAACGGCGTCTGCCAGTGGATGCGGCGGGCCTGTTCGGCCCAGAAGTCTTCAGGTTGCTCGATCGACCGGCGATACGCTTCTCGGTAACTCGGCATGCGCGTCGTCCTCTGCAAGGCGGCTTTTTGGCTCCTCAGGATAGAGCAGCCGTAAAACCCCTGCTAGACAGGGCGCGCCCTGATCGGTTCCGGGCGCGGCGCGCTTCAGAGCGCCTTGCTGCGCGCGCGCGTCGCGGGGAACGGCGCCGCCGCGGGCGCGGAATGCTTGAGCAGCACGGGCGCGAGTTCGCCCGCCACCCGCAGGCTCGACACGACGACCGTGCGCACGCCGCAGCCTTCGGTCAGCGCGCGCTGCTTTTCGCGGGTCGTCGCGCGCGCCTCGATGCGCGGCTCCACGACGATCAGCCCACGGCAGAAGGTGGCGAGCACCGCGCGATGGGTGCGCATCCACGCGGCGCGCAGGCGGGCGTCGTCGGCGGACTCGCGCTCGTCGTGCTCGACGGCCAGCACGAACGGCGTCGCGAGCGCCAGCAGGCGGCTCATCTGCGCGCTCCACGCGAACGCATAGCCGGTCCGCACAGCGCGCGGCCGCAGCCGCACGAACGGAAAACGGCTGGTGTCGAAGAAACGCTCGTCGAGCACGAGCGACGGAATTTCGACGGATCTCGTCACGGCATCGGCGGCATTCACAGCGGTTTCGGACTCCAGTAGTTCAATGCGGCGATCAGGCTCGGCCAGCGCGAAAGCCGCGGCACTACGCGTCGTTTCGATTGCGCGGCGCGTTTCGGGCGGCGCTCGGAATGGGCTTGCGCCGGGTTTGCGGCGGCTTCGCTCCACGCGCGGCGCGTCGTGTCGAGCACGCGCTCGGCATTCACCGATACGGCGCATGCGTCACTGCGTGTTTCCCGCTCGTCCGTCGCGCAGGCGGGGCTGGCCGCGCCCGCCGCACCGATGGCGGTGAAATCGTTGGTCATGGTCTCGAGACCTCCCGTTTTGTTACCTCAGGTTCTGGGAAGTCATTGTATTGAGAATCATTCTCAACTACAAGCGGGATTTGGCCAATCCGGGAGAAATGCGGGAAAGCCCTGCCCGTCCAGAGCAGGGCAACGTTCAGCGGCTGGCGGGCAGAAAGCGCGCAACGATACCCGACGACCAGGTCGCGGCGATCGCCCTCAGGAACTCGACGAAGGAGGTGGGCGCGGCGGCGTCGGCGGTATCGGAGATGGTGCGCACGACGGCGCACGGCACGTCGTGCTCGAAGCAGACCTGCGCGAGCGCCGCGCCTTCCATTTCGACGGCGAGCGCATCCGGCAACGCGTCGCGCAAGGCAAGCAGCGCGTCATGGCTGGCGATGAAGCGATCGCCGCTGATGATCAGCCCGCGATACACGCGCGGCACAGCGATGCCGAAGCGGTCCGCGAGCGCGGCGCCCTGTTCGGCCACGAACGACGCGGCCGCGACGGCAAGCGCGTTGCCCAACGCGGCATCGGGCTCGAAACGCGCGCGTTCGAGCAGCGGCACTTCATAGCGCGGAAACAGCGGCGAGGCGTCGAGATCGTGTTGCAGCAGCGCATCCGCGACGACGATGTCGCCCACGTTGACATCGCCCCGCACGCCGCCCGCGACGCCCGTGAAGACGATGGCATCGACCTCGAAGACGTGGATCAGCGCGCTGGCCGTCGCGGCCGCCGCCACCTTGCCGATGCGCGCCAGCGTCACGACGACCGGCACGCCATGCGCTTGGCCAATGTGATACTCGCGCCGCCCGAGCGTCACCGTGCGGAAATCGCCGGCCGCCTGCATCCGCGCGATCAGGTCGCCCAGTTCCTGCGGCAGCGCGGCCATGATGCCGAGCCGCTTCATTCGACGGCCTGCAGCTTCGCGACCGCCAGCGCGAGCCATTTCTCGCCGTGGCGCTTGAAGCGCACTTGCGCGCGGGCATCGCCGCCGGCGCCTTCCAGCGCGGTCACGGTGCCTTCGCCGAACTTCGTGTGGAATACGGCCTGACCGACCTTGAAGCCGGCGTCGGCGGCGCGCTGCTCGTTGGCGAACGACGGCAGCGCCGCGCCCGAGGCCTGCTGGTCGCGCGCATACGACGAACCGCCGCGCTCCTGGCCGGGCCGCGCGAACCAGTCGCGGCCCCAGCCGGCGTTGTCGGAGCGGCCGCCCCAGCGCGCGCCCGCCTCGACCTTCGGCGTGAGCCACTTGAGCGTGCCTTCGGGCAGTTCGTCGAAGAAGCGCGAGCGGATGTTGTAGCGGGTCTGGCCATGCAACATGCGGCTCTGCGCGAAGGACAGATACAGCCGCTCCTTGGCGCGCGTGATCGCCACGTACATGAGGCGCCGCTCTTCCTCCAGTCCGTCCGATTCCTGCGCGCTGTTCTCGTGCGGAAACAGCCCTTCTTCCAGCCCGGTGATGAACACCGCCATGAATTCGAGGCCCTTGGCCGCGTGCACGGTCATCAGCTGGACCGCGTCCTGGCCGGCCTGCGCCTGGTTGTCGCCGGCTTCGAGCGAGGCATGCGACAGGAAGCCCGCGAGCGGCGTCATCGTGTCGGGATTCTGCGCGGGGTCGGCGATGCCGGGCGCGTCGAGCACTTCGATCTCGCCGTCTTCGCTCACCGCCGCGATCTCCGGCGCCGCCGTCGCGCCCGGGCGCAGCGGAATGGAACGCGCCGGGGTGTCGAGACCGTAGCCTTCCTCGCTCACGAACGCCGCCGCCGCGTTCACGAGTTCCTGCAAGTTTTCCAGCCGGTCCTGACCTTCGCGCTCGGTCTCGTAGAACGCCGCGAGACCGCTCGCGCGCACCACGTACTCGACCGTTTCCGGCAGGCTCATCTGCTGCGTCTCCGCGCGCATCTTCGCGACCAGCGTCGCGAACGCGCCGAGGCTCGAACCCGCCTTGCCGGTGACGTAGGGCACGGCGGCGGCCATCGAACAGTTATAGAGACGCGCCGCGTCGGCGACCTGCTCGATGGAACGCGCACCGATACCGCGCGTCGGGAAATTGACGACGCGCGCAAACGCGGTGTCGTCGTTCGGGTTGTCGATGAGGCGCAGATACGCGAGCGCGTGCTTCACTTCCTGGCGCTCGAAGAAGCGCAGGCCGCCATACACGCGATACGGAATGCCCGCGTTCACCAGCGTGTGCTCGATGGTCCGCGACTGCGCATTGCTCCGATACAGCACTGCGATCTCGCCGCGCGCCGCGCCCGCATGGATCAACGCCTTGATTTCCTCGACGATCCAGCCCGCTTCCTGCGAATCCGTGGCCGCCTCGTAGACGCGCACCTGCTCGCCGTGTCCCGCGTCGGTCCGCAGGTTCTTGCCGAGCCGGTTGGCGTTGTTGGCGATCAGATAGTTGGCCGCGTCGAGAATATGCCCGTGCGAGCGGTAGTTCTGCTCCAGCTTGATCAGGTTGCGCACGCGGAACTCGCGCTCGAAGTCGTGCATGTTGCCGACATTCGCGCCGCGGAATGCGTAGATGGACTGGTCGTCGTCGCCGACCGCGAAGATCGCGTTGTGCTCGCCCGCCAGCATCTTGAGCCACGCGTACTGGAGCTTGTTCGTGTCCTGGAACTCGTCGACGAGGATATTGCGGAAGCGCGCCTGGTAATGCGCGCGCAGCGGCGGATTGTGCGCCAGCAGCTCGAAACAGCGCAGCAGCAGTTCCGGGAAGTCGACCACGCCCTCGCGCTGGCATTGCTGCTCGTAGGCCTGATAGAGCTCGACGAACTTGCGGTTGAAGTCGTCGGTGGCATCGACGTCCTTCGGCCGCAGCCCCTGTTCCTTCGCATTGTTGATGAAGTACTGAAGATTCTTGGCCGGATACTTCTCGTCGTCGATATTCAGGCCCTTCATCAGCCGCTTGATGGCGGACAGCTGATCAGCGGTGTCGAGGATCTGGAAGGCCTGCGGCAGGCCCGCATCGCGGAAATGCGCGCGCAGCATGCGGTTGCACAGCCCGTGGAACGTGCCGATCCACATGCCGCGCGTGTCGATGGGCAGCAGCGCCGAGAGCCGCGCCATCATTTCTTTCGCGGCCTTGTTCGTGAAGGTGACGGCCAGCACCGTGGGCGGCGACGCATAGCCCTGCTGGATCAGCCACGCGATGCGGGTGATGAGGACGCGCGTCTTGCCGCTGCCGGCGCCCGCGAGAATGAGCGCGGACTCGTCGGGCAGCGTCACGGCGGCGTGCTGTTCGGGATTCAGGTTGGCGAGCAGTTCGGGCATGGAAAAAGGCGGCGCGGAGGGGTCGAGGCAAGCCGGTCATTATAAGACCGCGCTGCCGGCGACGTTCGGGGGCACGGGCGGCGCGCTCGGCCGAATTCGTCCGATGGCCCGTGCCGAACCTTATAATTGGCGATTCTCCGCATCTTTTCACGCATTTTTCGGCAGATTCCACCATGAGCGACAGCACGCTTGCCAAGAGCTTCGAGCCTCAGCAGATCGAATCCCAATGGGGCCCGGAATGGGAACGACGCGGGTACGCCGCCCCCACGTTCAAGGAGGGCGCGAAGAACTTCTCCATCCAGTTGCCGCCGCCGAACGTCACCGGCACGCTGCACATGGGGCACGCGTTCAACCAGACCATCATGGATGGCCTGACGCGCTATCACCGCATGCTCGGCGAAAACACGCTGTGGGTGCCGGGCACCGATCACGCGGGCATCGCCACGCAGATCGTGGTCGAGCGCCAGCTCGACGCCCAGGGCATCTCGCGTCACGACCTCGGCCGCGAGGCGTTTCTCAAGCGCGTGTGGGCGTGGAAGCAGCAGTCGGGCTCGACCATCACGAACCAGGTGCGGCGCCTGGGCGCGTCGATCGACTGGTCGCGCGAATACTTCACGATGGACGACAAGATGTCGGCCGCCGTGCGCGATGTCTTCGTGACGCTCTACAAGCAGGGCCTCATCTATCGCGGCAAGCGCCTGGTGAACTGGGATCCGGTGCTCGGCACCGCTGTCTCGGACCTCGAAGTGGTCAGCGAGGAAGAAAACGGCAACCTCTGGCACATTTCCTATCCGCTGCCGGACGGCTCGGGTCATCTGACGGTCGCCACCACGCGGCCTGAGACCATGCTCGGCGACACCGCCGTGATGGTGCATCCGGATGACGAGCGCTATCAGCATCTGATCGGCAAGACGGTGGTGCTGCCGCTATGCGACCGCGAGATTCCGGTCATCGCCGACGAATATGTGGATCGCGAATTCGGCACCGGCGTGGTGAAGGTCACGCCCGCGCACGATTTCAACGACTACGCCGTGGGCCAGCGCCACACGCTGCCGATGATCGAGATCCTCACGCTCGACGCGAAGATCAACGACAACGCGCCCGCGAAGTATCGCGGCATGGACCGCTTCGACGCCCGCAAGGAAGTGGTGAAGGATCTCGAAGCGCTCGGCCTGCTGGAATCCGTCAAGCCGCACAAGCTGATGGTGCCGCGCGGCGACCGCACCGGCGTGGTGATCGAGCCGATGCTGACCGACCAGTGGTTCGTCGCGATGAGCAAGGCCGCGCCGGAAGGCACGTTCAATCCGGGCAAGTCCATCACCGAGACCTCGCTCGATGTCGTGCGCAGCGGCCAGATCAAGTTCGTTCCGGAGAACTGGACCACCACGTATTACCAGTGGCTCGAGAACATCCAGGACTGGTGCATCTCGCGGCAGTTGTGGTGGGGCCACCAGATTCCGGCGTGGTACGGCGAGAACGGCGAGATCTTCGTTGCGAAGACGGAAGACGAAGCCCGCGCCGAAGCCGACGCGCAAGGCTACACAGGCGCGCTGCGCCGCGACGAGGACGTGCTCGACACGTGGTTCTCGTCGGCGCTGGTGCCGTTCTCGTCGCTCGGCTGGCCGAACGAAACGCCCGAACTGAAGGCGTTCCTGCCCTCCTCCGTGCTCGTGACGGGCTTCGACATCATCTTCTTCTGGGTCGCCAGAATGGTGATGATGACCACGCACTTCACCGGGAAGGTGCCTTTCGACACCGTCTATGTGCATGGCCTGGTGCGCGACGCCGAAGGCCAGAAGATGTCGAAGAGCAAGGGCAACACGCTCGACCCGATCGATATCGTCGACGGCATCGGTCTCGAGGAGCTGGTCGCCAAGCGCACCACGGGCCTCATGAATCCGAAGGCCGCCGCGCAGATCGAGAAGAAGACCCGCAAGGAATTCCCGGAAGGCATTGCGCCATTCGGCACGGACGCGCTGCGCTTCACGATGGCGTCGATGGCCACGCTTGGCCGCAACGTCAACTTCGACCTCGCGCGCTGCGAGGGCTATCGCAATTTCTGCAACAAGCTGTGGAACGCCACGCGTTTCGTGCTGATGAACTGCGAAGGCCACGACTGCGGCTTCGCGAACCCTGGCGCGTGCAAGCCGGGCGATTGCGGCCCCGGCGGCTACACGGATTACTCGCAGGCGGACCGCTGGATCGTCTCGCTCCTGCAGCGCACCGAGGCCGAAGTCGAGAAGGGTTTCGCGGATTACCGTTTCGACAACGTCGCCAGCGCGATTTACAAGTTCGTATGGGACGAATACTGCGACTGGTATCTGGAACTGGCGAAGGTGCAGATCCAGACCGGCACGCCAGAACAGCAGACGGCCACGCGGCGCACCTTGCTGCGCGTGCTGGAGACGGTGCTGCGCCTCGCGCATCCGGTCATTCCGTTCATCACGGAGGCACTGTGGCAGAAGGTGGCACCGCTGACGGACGCCTTCCCGGCAAACGCGCAGGAAGGCGAAGTGTCGATCATGACCCAGCCCTATCCGCGCGCCGAGCAGAAAAAGATCGATGAATCGTCTGAACAGTGGGCAGCCGAACTGAAGAGTGTCATCGATGCGTGTCGTAATCTGCGTGGCGAGATGAATCTGTCGCCGGCCACCAAGGTGCCGCTGCTCGCGCACGGCGACGCGGCGCGCTTGGCTGCGTTTGCGCCGTATGTCGCGGCGCTGGCGCGTCTGTCGGAGGTGAAGATCATCGACGACGAAGCCGCGCTCGACCGCGAGGCGCACGGCGCGCCGGTGGCGATCGTCGGCGGCAGCAAGCTGGTGCTGAAGGTGGAGATCGATGTCGCCGCCGAGCGCGAGCGTCTCGGCAAGGAAGTGGACCGTCTGAGCGCCGAAATCGTCAAATGTAACGCGAAGCTGGGGAATGAAAGCTTTGTTTCAAAAGCGCCGGCGGCTGTCGTGGAACAGGAGCGGAAAAGGCTGGCAGAATACGAAGCCACGGTTGCGAAGCTTCAGGCCCAATTATTGCGGATGGCTGTTTGATTCGGGATCTGGATTTCGGGCCCCTTCAGTTATCTCGACGTTCAAGTGTTTTTAAGAGGATCAGGGTTATCACATGCTAAAAGTTACCAAAGCGGTATTCCCCGTCGCGGGTCTGGGCACGCGGTTTCTTCCCGCGACCAAGGCCAGCCCGAAGGAAATGCTGCCTGTCGTTGACAAGCCGCTGATTCAATATGCGGTCGAGGAAGCGATGGCGGCCGGCATTACCGAAATGATCTTCGTGACGGGCCGCAGCAAGCGTGCCATCGAGGATCACTTCGACAAATCCTATGAGATCGAGGCCGAACTCGAAGCGCGCGGCAAGGCCAAGCTGCTCGAACTCGTGCGCAGCATCAAGCCGAGCCATGTCGATTGCTTCTACGTGCGTCAGGCCGAAGCGCTCGGTCTGGGTCACGCGGTGCTGTGCGCCGAGAAGCTGGTGGGCGACAACCCGTTCGCCGTGATCCTCGCGGACGACTTGCTGTACGGCAAGCCGCCCGTCATGTCGCAGATGATCGAAGTCTTCGACCACTATCACAGCTCGGTGATCGGCGTCGAAGAGATTCCGCCGGAAGACTCGAAGTCGTACGGCATCATCGACGGCAAGGAGTGGGAAGACAACATCTTCAAGCTGTCGGGCATTGTCGAGAAGCCGGAGCCGGCGGTGGCGCCGTCGAACCTGGGCGTGGTCGGCCGCTATGTGCTGAAGCCGCGTGTTTTCGATCACATCCGCGCGCTGAAGCCGGGCGCGGGCGGCGAACTGCAACTGACGGACGCGATTCAATCGCTGCTGTCGGATGAGCAAGTGCTCGCGTACAAGTATCACGGAACGCGTTTCGATTGCGGCAGCAAGCTGGGCTATCTGAAGGCGACCGTCGAATTCGCGCTGCGCCATCCGGAAGTCAAGGCGGAATTCGAAGAGTATCTGCGCAATCGCGCGCCGATTCTCGAAGGCTGAAGCCGCGGTTGAGCGCTTCGCGTGGGTTGAGCGGTTTGTAAATGAAAGGCCCGTCACGGTGTGACGGGCCTTCTGCTTTCTTGCGGTCCTGGCTTTTTAACGCCGCCGCATGAGGAAGACGAACGTCTTGTCCTGCGCCGTTGCCTCGACAATCTCGTTGCCTGTCTGCTTGGCGAACGCGGCGAAATCGCGCTGCGATCCCGGATCGGTGGCCAAAACCTTCAGGATCTGACCGCTCGTCATGTCGGCGAGCGCCTTCTTCGCCCGCAGAATCGGCAACGGACAGTTGAGCCCGCGCGCGTCGACTTCCTTGTGAACTTCCATTGCGATTGAACCTTTGTGTGTGGCTGGGGTGAGTGCGCTCTGATCGAAGGATTTTAACGTAGTGGGCATCCGTCCACCGTGGGCGATCCCGGGCAAAAGCATACCGCCGCCTCCGGCCGCGCCTCCTTCGCCCACCAGCAGGCTGATGGGCAATGCCTGAGGCCTCAACCAACATCGCTGCGCCTTTCGCTCAACCTCTCCCTTCAGGTTGAGATTTGTCTCGTTCATGCCGTACTGAAATCCCGATAAATTCGACTCGGTCATCGGCACATCCCTTCCCTGCTGTCCCGCGTGAGTTGATCACGTCCGACTCGGGTGTCCGCTTGAAAATCGCCCGTTTACGTATAAATTTTTATACAACGCACCAGGAGAAAGCACTCCGCTGGCTTGGTTCGTCATTTCACGACCTGCTTGACTTCCCCGCAGCCGCGCGCCGCGAAGCCGGCTTTCAACTCGGTCGTCTGCAGTTTGGGCTCGACCCGGAGGACTGGAAGCCTTTCGACGCCCTCGGTCCTGGCGCACGCAAGATCCGTATCCGAGACCCGAGCGGAGCGTATTGCGTGATGTCCGTGGCGAAACTCAAGGAGGCGGTCTATGTGCTGCACTGCTTCAAGAAGAAATCGCAGGAGACGTCTCAAAAGGATAAGGAGATTGCGACGGTGCGCTACCGCGCGATTGCTAGCCAGAGGAAAACCTCATCATGAAAAAAGTGGATACGAGCGTTCGGCACGTAACTAAACCCGGCACCAACCTGTTCGCCGAGCTAGGTTTCCCGCCGGACGAAGCACGACACTACCAAGCCGAATCGCTGGCCTTGATCGGTCAGACGCTGGAACTGAAAGAGCAGTTGATGAGCGAACTCGCCTTATGGATCGAAGCTCATCATTTGAAACAGGCTGAAGCCGCAGACATCCTGCACGTCACGCGGCCCCGCGTCTCGGACGTAGTGAACAAGAAATCAAGCAAATTTACGATCGACACACTCATCGAAATGCTGGCGAGAGTGGGCAAACCGGTCAGGCTGGTCATCGGTTAGAAACGAACCCCAGTTCAAACCTCCACCCCCCGCCCCTCCTCGAACGCCCGCCTCAACGCCACCCCGATGCGCGTCGCCTCGCGCGCGTCATCGAGCGTGAGCCCCGTCTGCGTGCCCTCCCGCAACATCCCCACAAACGCCCGCGCTTCGCGCAGAAACGCGTCCTCGAAGCGCTCGAAGAACGTCGGCGTACATGCATTGCGCATGCCGTGCCCATCGGCGATCTCGACGCGGTTCAACCGCGGATTGCGCCCCACCGACAACGCCCCCTTCGTGCCGATCACCTCAGTCTGCGTATCGTGCCCATGCGCCATCGTCCGCGATGCATACAGCACCGCCAGCCGCCCGCCGTCGAACTCGATGGTGCCCACGCCGTTATCGATGTCATTGCACGCCCGCAAGCCCTCATGAATCGCAATCGTGCCGCTCGCATACACGCGCTTCGCCTTCGGATTACCAAGCAGCCAGCGCGCGAGATCGATATCGTGAACACTGCAATCGAGGAACAGCCCGCCCGACGTCGGCGCAAACCGCACGAAGAAACCATCAGGATCGTTCATGTCGCAGGTCTGCGAACGCACCATGAACGGCCGTCCGATCGCACCGTGCGCCACCTGATCGAACGCATCGCGATAGCTCGCATCGAAGCGCCGCACGAAGCCGATCATCACGTGCAGATGCGGATGACGCGCATGTTCCTCGATCACCGCGTCGCATTCCGCGAGGTCCAGCGACAGCGGCTTCTCACAGAACACATGCTTGCCCGCGCGCAACGCGGCGATGATCTGCGTCGCATGCAGCGAGGTCGGCGTGACGAGCCACACCGCATCGATATCCGGGCTGGCGAGCAACGCATCGTAGTCCGCATGCAGCGCCGTCTCGGGCAGCCGCTGCCGCGCCCACGCGCGCTCTTCCTCCACCGGGCTGCACGCGGCGACGAGCCGCGCCCCCGGCACATGCCACGCGAGATTGTCCGCATGGCGGCGGCCCAGCCGTCCCAACCCCACGATTCCGCAACGCACGGCGCTCATGTGGCCTGCTCCCCAAGCCTGACGATGCGCTTCTCACGCCAGGACAGCGTGGCGGCTTCGGCGAGTTCGAGCGCCTTCAGCCCGTCGGCGACGGTCGTGCGCACCGGCTTGCCATGATTGATCGCATCGAAGAAATGGGCGATCTCGGCCGCATACGCCGCGCGATAGCGCTCCAGAAAGAACGCCTCGGGTTTGTCGTTCGATACCGCGGCCGCCGTGTACGCCGTGACTTCAGTCGGCCGCACATTGCCCGCCTGCAGCATGCCCAGACTGCCGAGCAATTCGAAGCGCTGATCGTAGCCATACGCCGCGCGCCGCGCCGTGTTGATCTGACACAAGCGGCCACGCTTCGTACGGATCGTGACGGCGGTCGAATCGATGTCGCCGGCCTCGGCGATGGCCGGATCCGAGAGACAACTGCCGGTGGCATGCAGCGTGTCGGCTTCGTCGTCGAGAATCCAGCGGAAGATATCGAAGTCGTGAATCAGCATGTCCTTGAAGATGCCGCCCGAATGCGCGATGTATTCCACAGGCGGCGCACCCGGATCGCGGCTCGTCACGATCAGCATCTCGGGCTCGCCAATCTCGCCGGCATCGATGCGCGCCTTCAATGCCGAGAAGGTCGGATCGAAGCGCCGCTGGAAGCCGATCATGCAGACCACGCCGGCCTGCTGCACGGCGTCGGCGCACGCGCGCGCACGGTCGACCGTCAGATCCACCGGCTTCTCGCAGAACACATGCTTGCGTTGCGCCGCCGAGGCGAGGATCAGGTCGGCATGCGTATCCGTGCTCGAACAGATGACCGTCGCGCCGACCGATGCATCGCCCATCGCGCCGTCGATATCGGCGGCCATCGCGCCGTGCTCCTTCGCGAGCGCGGCGGCCGCCTCGCGATTCACATCGACGACATACTTCAACCGCACGCCCGGCTGCCGCGCCAGATTCGCCGCGTGAATCCTGCCGATGCGCCCTGCCCCGAACACCGCCACGTCAATCGTCATAGCCGCTTGTCTCCTTGGATTCCTCGACGTTCAATTCGAGCCGGTACGCGAGCGCGATGAACAACGCCTGGCACAGGCAAATGGTGCTCGTGAGCGAACGGAACGCAAACGCGCTGCCTTCCTTCACGAACAGACTCGCGCTCGCGTGACGCGCGAGCGGCGAAAGCTGGCTGTCGGTGATGACGAGTGTCTTCGCGCCGTGATGCTGCGCGGCGCGCACGCAATACTGCGTTTCCTTGCCGTAGGGCGCGAAACTGATCGCGATCACCACGTCACTCTTCTTCACGCTGCGGACCTGTTCGCGGAACATGCCGCCCAGTCCTGAAATGAGATGCACGCGCTTGCGCGTGTGCTGCAACGCATACACGATGTAGCTCGCCACCGCGAACGACCGGCGCACGCCGATCACATAGATGTTCTCCGCCTGCGACAGCATCTCGACAGCGGCTTCGAACTGCGCGTCATCGAGGCCGGCTTCGAGCTCGGACAGGCCGGTGCGGCTCGCCGCGATGAACTCGCGCGCCACCGACACGCCCGAAGCCTCGCCGGCTTTCTCGTCGATCAGCTTGCGGATGCGCTCCTGATAGCTCTGCGGCGATTCACCGCCCGCATAAGCCTGCCGGAACACGGCCTGCAAATCCGAAAAGCCTGAGAAGCCGAAGCGCTGCGCAAAACGCACCACGGCGGAGGCATGCACGCCGCAGGCGGCCGCGATGTCGCTGGTGCGGTCCATCATCACGCTGCTGCGATGCTGCTCGATATACGTCGCCACGCTCTTCAACTGACGCGGCAGCGAATCGTAGGCGTCGGTGATCCGTTGCATCAGTTCCTCGACGCCCTGCACTTCGTTGCTGGTCTCTTCCATGTCCACGCTCGTGTTGTGCGCGCCGGATGCCGCGCGCCGTGCAACCGATTATAGGAACGACGGAAGCAAATTGGAATGTATTTTCCATTTGAATCGCGGGTGAAATATCTATTGCAGACGCCTGGAAACTGACCTACTCTTGGTCCTGAACGCGACGTTCGGGTGGTCAGAGCCCGGCGCCGCGTTCGCCAAAACATCACACCAGACAACAACCGAGATAGGTGGAGACAATGACCTTTTGCAACGGTCGGGCCGCGCTGCGCGCGCTGGCGGCTGCTGCTGCGTTGTGCAGCGCGGCGTGGATGTCGGCAAGTCCTGCTCAGGCAGCGCCTGACGCGAAGTTCGTGTTGATCAGTCACGCGCCGGACTCGGATTCCTGGTGGAACGTCATCAAGAATGCGATCAAGCAGGCGGATGAGGACTTCAACGTACAGACCGATTACCGCAATCCGCCGAACGGCGACATCGCGGACATGTCGCGGCTGATCGAGCAGGCGGCGGCGCGCAACTACGACGGCGTCATCACCACCATCGCGGACTTCGACGTGCTGAAGAGCGCAATCAGCAAGGTCACGGCGAAGAAGATTCCGCTCGTGACGATCAACTCCGGCACGGAAGAACAGAGCGCGCAACTGGGCGCGATCATGCATATTGGCCAGCCGGAATATGTGGCGGGCAACGAGGCCGGCAAGAAGGCGAAGGCCGCGGGCGTGAAGTCGTTCCTGTGCGTGAACCACATCGCCACCAATACGGTTTCCTTCGATCGCTGCAAGGGCTTCGCGGATGCACTGGGCATCGACTACAAGGCCTCGACCATCGACTCGGGCCAGGACCCGACCGAAATCCAGTCGAAAGTCTCCGCCTATCTGCGCAACCATCCGGACACGCAGGCGATCCTGACGCTCGGACCGACGCCCGCCTCGGCCACGCTCAAGGCCGTCACGCAAATGGGCCTGCAAAACAAGATCTACTTCGTGACCTTCGACTTCTCGGATGACATCGCGAAGGGCATCAAGGACGGCACCATCAAGTTCGCGATCGACCAGCAGCCCTACTTGCAGGGCTACATTCCGGTCGCGGTGCTCGCGGTGGTTCACAAGGAGCACACCACCGATCCGGCGAAGATCCGTCAGATCCTCGAAGCCAATCCGAAATTCAAGGCACGCCTCGAAACCTACGGTTTGCAGCCCTCGTATGGCCCGAAGAATATCCGCTCGGGCCCGGGCTTCATCACCAAGGAGAATCTCGACAAGGTCGTGAAGTACGCCGGTCAATATCGTTGACCGTCACTTGACCTGTTTCGGGCAGCCGTCCTGGACTGCCCGCTTTTATCCGCTCGACCCGTCTCCCCCGCCACCCTTCATGGACGCGGCTGGAGACGCGCAACTCGCCACAGGATCGAAGTCAGTCTCGACGTCAGCGTCGTTGTCAGCATCAAGGAGCCATCATGGGCGTAGCCGGCAAGCATTACCCTCCCCACGCGAACCCGCATCAGGACACCGTCGACACACCTGACACGGTCAAGCCGTCGGACGAACGCGTGCGCCGCCAGTCGTGGTTCGGCCATCTGCTCAACCGCCCGGAATTCGCCGCCATCTCCGGCACCGTGCTCGTGTTCCTCGTGTTCGGCTTCGGCGCGGGTTCCTCCGGCATGTTCAACCTCGACGGCGTGATGAACTGGTCGCAGGTCGCCGCCTATCTTGGGCTGCTCGCCGTGGGCGCGTGTCTGCTGATGATCGCCGGCGAGTTCGACCTGTCCATCGGCTCGATGATCGGCTTCGCCGGCATGATGGTCGCGCTGCCCGCCGTGTATCTGCACTGGCCGCTGTCGCTTGCGATCCTGTTCGCGTTCGTCACGTCGATGCTGCTCGGCGCGCTGAACGGCTATCTCGTGATGAAGACGCGCCTGCCGTCGTTCATCGTCACGCTCGCGTTCCTGTTCATCCTGCGCGGCCTCACGCTCGCGCTCTCGATCATGTTCGCGGACCGCACCATCATCTCCGGCGTCGGCGATCTCGCCCAGAGCGATCCCGTCGCCAACACGCTGTTCCATGGCGTCGCGCTGCACGGCGTGTTCACGTGGCTTGCGCACATGGGCGTCGGCAAGCTGCTCGACAGCGGCGAACCGCTCGTGCCCGGCATTCCGAAGGTCATCATCTGGTGGTTCGCGCTCGCGGCAGTCTGCGCGTTCGTGCTCGCCAAGACCCGCTACGGCAACTGGATCTTCGCCGTCGGCGGCGATTCAAATGCCGCGAAGAATGTCGGCGTACCGGTGCGGCGCGTGAAAATCTCGCTGTTCGTGCTCACCGCGTTCTGCTCGTGCCTGTTCGCGGTGCTGCAAGTGTGCGACATCGGCTCGGCCGCGGCGGATCGCGGCCTGCAGAAAGAGTTCGAAGCGATCATCGCAGCCGTGATCGGCGGCACGCTGCTGACGGGCGGTTACGGCTCGGTGGTCGGCGCCTGTTTCGGCGCGCTGATCTTCGGCGTCGTGCAGATCGGCATCACCTACACGAACGTGAGCTCCGACTGGTTCCGCGTGTTCCTCGGCGTGATGTTGCTGCTCGCCGTGCTCTTCAACCACTACGTGCGCCGCCGCGTGTCGCAGGCCCAATGAGGAGGACATCATGAATGACGACAACATCCTCGCGCTCGAAAACGTCAGCAAGTACTTCGGCAAGGTGATCGCGCTGAACGGCGTCACCTTGCGGCTCAGGCGCGGCGAAGTGCACTGCCTGCTGGGCGACAACGGCGCCGGCAAGTCCACGCTCATCAAGACGCTGGCGGGCGTGCACGCGCCCTCGTCGGGCGACTATCTCGTCGACGGCAAGCCGGTCCGCTTCGAGTCGCCGAAGGACGCGCTGGATCTCGGCATTGCCACCGTGTACCAGGATCTCGCGCTGGTGCCGCTGCTGAGCGTGGCGCGCAATTTCTTCATGGGCCGCGAGCCGCAGAAAAAGCGCTTCGGCGTCTTCACGGTGATGGATCTCGATCTCGCCGCCGAGACCTCGCGCGCCAAGCTGGCCGAGATGGGCATCAACGTGCGCGATCCGCATCAGCCGATCGGCACGATGTCCGGCGGCGAAAAGCAATGCCTCGCGATTGCCCGCGCGATCCACTTCGGCGCGCGCGTGCTGATTCTCGACGAACCGACCGCTGCGCTCGGCGTGAAGCAGAGCTTCAACGTGCTGAAGCTGATCCACAAGGCGCGCGAGAAAGGCATCTCGGTGATCTTCATCACGCACAACGTGCACCACGCCTATCCGATCGGCGACTCGTTCACGCTGCTCAATCGCGGCCGCTCGATGGGCACCTTCACGAAGGACACCATCAGCAAGAACGAAGTGCTCGACATGATGGCGGGCGGCGCCGAAATGCAGCAGATGATGAGCGAACTCGAAGGCGCGACGATCTGAGGACCCTGGCATGACCACACTCTCCCCCTCTCGTTTTGCTGCGGACCGCGAGCGCGACATCGTGTGCCTCGGGCGGCTCGCCGTCGATCTGTACGCGCAGCAGGTCGGCGCGCGGCTCGAAGACGTTTCGAGCTTCGCGAAGTATCTCGGCGGCTCGTCGGCGAACATTGCGTTCGGCTGCGCGCGGCTCGGTCTCTCGTCGTCGATGCTCGCGCGTGTCGGCAACGATCACATGGGCCGCTTCCTCACCGAAACGCTCGCGCGCGAAGGCTGCGACGTCAGCCATGTGCGCGTGGATCCGGAGCGGCTGACCGCACTCGTGCTGCTCGGACTCGAAGACCGCGACACCTTTCCGCTGGTGTTCTATCGCGAGAACTGCGCGGACATGGCCGTCGACGAAGCGGATTTCGATGAAGCCTATATCGCGTCATCGAAGGCGCTGCTCATCACCGGCACGCACTTCTCGACCGAACAGGTGAACCGCACGAGCCGGCGCGCGCTGGAAGTTGCGCGGCGTCACCAGGTGCGCACGGTGCTCGACATCGACTACCGGCCCGTGCTGTGGGGACTCACCGGCAAGGCCGATGGCGAGACGCGCTTCGTCGCCAACGAAGACGTCACCGCGCACCTGCAACGCATTTTGCCGCTGATCGATCTCGTGATCGGCACGGAAGAAGAGTTCCGCATCGCGGGCGGCAAGGACCGCCTGACCGATGCGCTCGCGATGGTGCGCAAGGTCACCGGCGCGACACTCGTCGTGAAGCGCGGGCCGCTCGGCTGCTCGATCATCGAAGGCGAAGTGCCCGCTTCCATCGACGACGCCGCGGTGCACGGCGGCGTCGAAGTGGAGGTGCTGAACGTGCTCGGCGCGGGCGATGCGTTTGCGTCGGGCTTTCTCTCGGGATGGCTGCGCGACGCGCCGCTCGAAGCCTGTGCGCGCGCGGCGAATGCATGCGGCGCGCTGGTGGTGTCGCGGCACGGCTGCGCGCCCGCAATGCCCACGCCCGCCGAGCTCGACTACTTTCTAGCAACCGCGCAAGAGGATCCGGTTCGCATGCGCCGGCCGGATCGCGATGCGACGCTGGCGCGCCTGCATCGCGTGAGCCCGCGGCGCAAACCATGGGACGAAGTGCTCGGCTTTGCCTTCGATCATCGCAACCAGTTCTTCGATCTCGCACAGCAGACCGGCGGGAGCGAGACGCGCATCGCGACGCTGAAGAACCTGTTTGTCGAGGCCGTTGCCCAGACCGAAAAGGAGCATGGACTCGAAGGCCGGATCGGCGTGCTGATCGACGACCGCTACGGCCAGGATGCGTTGAACGCCGCGACGGGCCGTGGCTGGTGGATCGGACGTCCGGTCGAGTTGCCGGGCTCGCTGCCGCTGGTGTTCGACCATGGCCGCTCGATCGGCACGACGCTCGTGCAGTGGCCGCGCGAACAGGTCGCGAAGTGCCTCGTGCAGTATCACCCCGATCATCCGCACGAACTGCGGCTCGAACAGGAAGCGCAAGTGCGCGCGCTCTACGACGCCGTGCAGGACAGCGGCCATGAGCTGCTGCTGGAAGTGATCGTGCCGAAGAACGGGCCGCCCGTCGCGGACGACACGGTGGTTCGCGCGTTGAAGCGCTTCTACAACCTGGGCATCTACCCCGAATGGTGGAAGCTCGAAGCGATGAACCCGCAGCAATGGCAAGCCGTCGATGCACTGATCGCCGAGCGCGATCCGTATTGCCGCGGTGTCGTGCTGCTCGGTTTGTCGGCGGGCGTCGAGCAGTTGCGCGACGCCTTCAGGGCCGCGGCGGACTCGGCGACCTGCCGGGGCTTCACGGTCGGTCGAACCATCTTTCATGAACCGAGCCGCGCGTGGCTCTCGGAGCAAATCAGCGACGACGAACTGATCACGCGTGTGCGGCATACCTTCGAAACGCTGATCGCGGCGTGGCGCGAGACGCGCGATTCGTCCGCGGCGTCCCTCCACACCCGACAGGAGCAGATCGCATGAACCAGCGAGCCACGCAACCGGAGACCGAGCTGTCGTCCACGGTTCGACTGACCGCCGCGCAGGCGGTCGTGCGCTATCTCGCGGCGCTGCGCACGGAGCATGGCGAGCCGCTGTTCGGCGGCGTGTTCGCGATCTTCGGGCACGGCAATGTCGCGGGGCTCGGCGAGGCGCTGTATCGACATCGCGACGAACTGCCGACCTATCGCGCGCACAACGAGCAGGCGATGGCGCACAGCGCAATCGCCTATGCCAAGGCGCACATGCGCCGCCGCATGATGGCGGTGACGACGTCCATCGGTCCGGGCGCGACCAATCTCGTCACCGCGGCGGCGCTCGCGCACGTGAACCGCCTGCCGGTGTTGCTGCTGCCGGGCGATATCTTCGTGTCGCGCGCGCCGGACCCGGTGCTTCAGCAACTCGAAGACAGCCACGACGGCGGCGTTTCCGCCAACGATGCGCTGAAAGCCGTGTCGCGTTACTTCGATCGCATCGTGCATCCGGCGCAACTGCTGAGCGCCCTGCCGCGCGCGATCCGCGTGCTCACCGACGCGGCGCAATGCGGCCCGGTGACGCTCGCGCTGCCGCAGGACGTGCAGGCGATGGCCTTCGATTACCCTGCTTCGTTCTTTGCGCCGCGTGTCGTCGAGTTTCATGCGCCGGCGCCGCTGCCGCGCGAGATCGAACGCGCCGCCGCGCTGCTGCGCGACGCGCGCGAACCGTTGATCGTGACCGGCGGCGGCGTGCTGTACGGTCTGGCGGCGGAGACGCTGCGCGCGTTCGCGCACCGCCACGGCGTGCCCGTGGCGGAGACCCAGGCCGGCAAGGGCGCGCTGGCGTGGGACGATGCGTTGAATGTCGGCGGCATCGGCGTGACGGGCGGCTCGGCCGCGAACGAACTGGCGCACGCGGGCGATTGCGTGCTGGCGGTCGGCACGCGGCTGCAGGATTTCACGACGGGTTCGAACACGCTCTTCAAGCAGGCGCGCCTGGTCGCCATCAACGCCAATCCGTTCGATGCGCTGAAGCAGGACGCCGTCGCCGTGCAGGCGGACGCGCGGCTCGCGCTGGAAGCCTTGTCGGCGGCGCTCGGCGACTGGCGCGCGGCGCCGCAATGGACCACGCGTGCGCATCGTCTCGCCGAGGACTGGCGCGCGACCGTCGCCCACGTGACGAACACGCCGCCCGACGCCGGCCAGTTGCCGCGCGAGGCCGATGTGATCGGCGCGGTGCAGCGCTCGGACGAGGCCTCGCCCACGGGCGATATCGTCGTGTGCGCGGCCGGCACGCTGCCCGCCGACTTGCAGAAACTGTGGCGCACGGGTGCGCCGGGCGGCTATCACGTCGAATACGGCTATTCGTGCATGGGCTACGAGATCGCCGGCGGCCTCGGCGTGAAGCTGGCGCGACCGGAGCGCGAGGTGATCGTGATCGTCGGCGACGGCAGCTATCTGATGATGAACAGCGAGCTCGCGACGTCCGTGATGCTCGGGGCCAAGCTGATCGTCGTGCTGCTCGACAACCGCGGCTTCGGCTGCATCAACCGGCTGCAACAGGCATGCGGCGGCGCGCCGTTCAACAATCTCATCGACGACTGCAGGCAAGGCGCGCTCGGTGCGCCCACGATCGACTTCGCGATGCATGCACGGTCGCTCGGCGCGCTGTCGGAACATGTCGCGAACATCGATGAACTACAGGCCGCGATGCAGCGCGCACGCGCCGCGGACCGCAGCTATCTGATCTCCATCGACACCGATCCCGCGCGGCCGACCGAAGAAGGCGGCTGGTGGTGGGAAGTCGCGGTGCCGGAAGTATCGGAACGCGCGGCGGTGGTCGTGGCCCGGGAAGCCTACGAGCGCGCGCTCAATGCGCGCGCCGGCGATGTACCCAAAAACGGTGAGGATCCGACATGTCCTTGAACGTACGTATCGGCGTCAATCCGCTGTCGTGGATGAACGACGACCTGCCTTCGCTCGGCGGGGAGACGCCTCTGTCTGTCGCGCTCGCGGAAGGCCAGCAGATCGGCTATGCGGGCTTCGAGCTCGGCAACAAGTTTCCGCGCGAACCGCAAGCCTTGAAGACGCTGCTCGCCCAGTACGATCTCGCGCTCGTGTCCGGCTGGTATTCGGGGCGGCTCGCGGCGCGCGGCGTCGAGGAAGAGATCGAAGCGGTGGGTCCGCATCTCGATCTGCTGGCGCAGAACGGCGCGACGGTGATGGTGTACGGCGAGGTCGCCGACTCGATCCAGGGCGCGCCACGGCCGCTGTATCAACGCCCGCGTTTCTTCTCCGATGCCCGCTGGAACGAATACGCCGAGCGGCTCGACCGCTTCGCCGCATACACGCTCTCGCGCGGCGTGCGTGTCGCCTATCATCATCACATGGGCGCATATGTGGAAACGCCCGCCGACGTCGACCGCCTGATGGCGCTCACGAGCGATGCGGTGGGCCTGCTGTTCGATGCCGGCCACATCACCTTCGCAGGCGGCGATGCGCTGACGGAACTGAAGAAGCACATCGGGCGCGTGTGCCATGTGCATTGCAAGGACGTGCGTCCGGAGATCGTGAAGCTCGCGCGCAACCGCAACTGGAGTTTTCTGGATGCGGTCATCAACGGCGCGTTCACCGTGCCCGGCGATGGTGCGGTGGACTATCCGGCCATCATCGCGTGTCTGGCGGCGCATGATTACGCGGGCTGGCTGGTGGTCGAGGCGGAACAGGATCCGGTGATCGCGCCGAGTTACGCCTATGCGGAACGGGGCTATCGCACGTTGCGCTCGCTTGTCGACGGAATCTGCAAGGAGGCGGCATGAGCTTGCTGGTGAAGGCTTCGCGCGACGGCCAGACGATCGCGCGCGTGACGCCCGCTTCGGCGGGATGGAAGCATGTGGGCTTCGCGGCGTATCGCGTGAGCGCGGGCGACGTGCTGCATGTGTACGACGCAGACCGCGAGAGCTGCATCGTGGTGCTGACGGGCACGGTGAGTATCGAGGCGGGCGACGAGCACTGGCAGTCGATCGGCACGCGCGACAGCGTGTTCGAGGACGCGGCGCCGCATGCCGTGTACGTGCCGCCCAAGCTGGCGGCCATCGTGCGGGCGGAGCGCGATGCGGAGATCGGCGTGGCGAGCGCGCCGGCCAAGGGCGAATATCCGCCGCGGCTGATCGAGCCGGCGCAGATGAAGCGCTCGACGCGCGGCAAGGGCGCCAATACGCGCCATGTGTGCGACATCCTTCCGCAGACCGAGCCGGCGGAGTCGCTGCTGGTGGTCGAGGTGCGCACGCCGGGCGGACATGCGTCGAGCTATCCGCCGCACAAGCATGACCGGGACGCCGTGCCGGACGAGAGCGCGCTGGAGGAGACGTATTACCATCGGCTGGATCCGCCGCAAGGGTTTGCGTTCCAGCGCGTTTATACCGACGAGCGCGATCTCGACGAGACGATGGCCGTCGAGAATCATGATGTGGTGATGGTGCCGCGTGGGTATCATCCGGTCGTCGTACCGTATGGCTATGACAATTACTACCTGAACGTCATGGCCGGCGACAAGCGGACCTGGCACTTCAAGAACGATCCGAAGCATGAGTGGATCGTGGAGCGGGATAGCAAGGCCTAGGAAGCGGCGCAGGTGATGCCGCATGCCGTGGCATCCCTGCGGTTCATGTCTTCCGGGGTTGATGATCTCGATGCCGCAAGCGAGAAAGTCGTTGACGTTGCGCGTGGCAAGCATAGTCCCGCGAGAACGCACGACGGCGGCGATCACAAACGATCATTCATCAAGACCCAACGGCCCGCGAATGGGCTCACGTTTGGGCAGTTTGAGTTCAATGCCACCGAGGGGCTCGATGCGGCCGCGGATCGAATCAACCAGATTCCTGCCGATGCCGGGGCCAATAAAAAGCGCCGCACGCAATATTTCACGCGCCTCGTCTTCCATCGAACGGCCGTGCCGGGCTGCTTGCATACGCAGACGCGTTTCGAGTCGCTCGTCGATATTCTGAATGCTCATGGCCACCACGTCGGCGTCCTCGTAACTGTGATGTGAGTCTTCGCATCTAGACAACAGGGCCGCTGATCGAGAGCCACTGCTGAACGATCTCAGTGCGCTGCATGAGCGTTTCCATCGGCCCTTCGAATTGCACCACCCCATGTCCCATCACCGCGACGCGCGCATCGAGCGTCCGCGCGATGCTCAAGCGCTCTTCGATCAGCAGCATCCCCACCCCGCGAGCGCGCAGCAGCTTCAGGCACTCCGCCACCTGCGCAAGCACCCGCGGCGCGAGCCCTTCCCCGGGTTCGTCGATCACCACGAGTGACGGATCGCCCGCCAGCGTGCGGGCGAGCGCGAGCATCTGCTGTTCGCCTCCTGACAGCGCACCGGCCTTGACCTTCGCGCGTTCGCTCAGCACGGGAAACAGGCGGTACGCATCGTTCTGCGTGAAGCGCGTGCCGCGTCTCTCACCGAGCAGCAGGTTCTCGTGCACCGTCAGCGCGGGAAACACGTCGCGGGTCTCCGCCACGTAGCCGATGCCCAGCCGCGCAATCCGATGCGGCCGCATGCCGACCAGCGACACCGCCCCATAACGCATCTCGCCCGCGCACTGCACGAGACCCATGATGGCCTTCGCCAGCGTCGAGCGCCCCGAGCCGTTGCGGCCGACGAGCGCGACCACCTCGCCCGCCCCGATGCACAGATTCACGCCATGCAGCACCTGCGCCGCGCCATACCACGCGCGCAGGTTCTCGATGCGCAACGCGGCGCTCATGGAATCACTCCGCCGAGATAGGCCGCCTGCACATCCGCATGGACGCGTATTTCGGCAGGCGTGCCGGTCGCGATCACGCGCCCGCGCACGAGCACCGAGATGCGGTCCGCGAGTCCGAACACCGCCTCCATGTCGTGCTCGATGACGAGCAGCGTGCGGCCTTCCGTGATCGCCCGGATCAACGCAAGCGCCCGCGCGGCTTCCGCGCGATTCATGCCGGCGGTAGGCTCGTCGAGCAGGATGAGCGGCGCATCGGTGGCGAGCGCGATGCCGAGATCGAGCGCGCGCTGCTCCGCGTAGGCGAGGCGCGCGGCGGGCTCATCGGCGCGGTTGGCGAGGCCGATTGCATCGAGCATCGCGCGGGCGCGGTCCTCGACCTGCCGCGACGGCCACCAGCGGTCGATCAGGCGTGACCCCGCCGCGCCCAACGCCGCGCAGCGCAGGTTGTCGAGCACCGACAGGCCGCCGAACACGCTGGTCGTCTGAAAACTGCGTGCGAGACGGCGCGCCACGCGCGGCGGCGAGCGGCCCGCGATGTCCACGCCCTGCGCCACGATGCGCCCGCCATCCGGACGCACGCGGCCCGAGATGAGATCGAAGAGCGTCGACTTGCCCGCTCCGTTCGGGCCGATCAACGCATGCCGCTCGCCTTGCGCGACGTGCAGATCGACCCCGCGCAGCACGTGGGTCGCCCCGAAGCGCTTGCTGACATCGTGCAGCTCGAGCGCGGGGTTCATGGTGTTCATGGCGCGAGGCGCACGCGGCGCGCCAGCCAGAATCCGAGCGCCGCGCAGGGCAACGCCACGACCCACGCACCGGCGGGCAACGTGAGTGCGCCGGTCTGGCGCGCATAGAGCGTCTCGACGACCGCGACCGTCGCAACACCCCACGCCAGCGCGCTGAGGCCGCCGAGACACAACGTGCGCGCGTCGCGCCGCAACAGTCCGGCGACACCTTGCGGCGCCGCGACGACGACCCATACGAAGAAGAGTCCGAGGTACATCGGCCAGGCGGCGGTCAGGTTCGCCACGGCGACGCTCATGAGAGTCAGCAGCACCGCGCCCACGATCGGCCCGAAGAACGTCCCTGTTCCGCCGATCACGGTAGCGACGAGCACACTGGTCGAGCGCGCAAGACCGACACTTTCCGCCGACACGAGTTCGACGTTGATCAGCCCCATCACGCCCGCGACGCCCGCAAAAAACGCCGACACGACCAGCATCGTGAAGCGCACGCGCGCCGGCGCGAAGCCGATTGCGGCGGCGCGCACGGGGTTGTCGCGCACGGCGTTGGCGAGGCGGCACAGCGGCGTGCGCGAGAAGGCGTACACCGCGAGCACGCACACCGCGCACCATCCCGCGATCAGCGCATACGCCTCGCGCGGCGGCCCGAAGGTCCAGCCGAACAGCGGCTGGCCGCTCGCCCGGTCGATGGTCACGCCGCCCTCCCCGCCGAACCATCCCGGCACGAGCCAGACGCAGGCCGCGACCAGTTCGCCGATGCCGAGCGTGATCATCGCGAACGGCGTGCCGGCACGTTGCGTCGAGATGAGGCCGACGACCGCCGCGACGCCCATCGCGACGAAGCCGCCCACCAATGGCAACAGCGTGAGCGACACACCCGCGCGATTGAACACATGCGCCGCGGCGAACGCGCCGAGCCCGGCATACACCGCGTGCCCGAAGGACAGCAAGCCGGTTTCTCCGAGCAGCAGGTTATAGGACAGCGCGAAGACGATCAGCGTCGCGGTCTGCGCGAGATATGCGAGCAGCCATGACTGAGGGAAGAACATCGGCGGCAATGCGAGCGCCGCGAGCAACGCGATGAAGGCCAACATCGCGGGCGTGATGGACTTACGCATCCCGGGTGCGCTCGCCGAAGAGTCCGCTTGGCCGCGCGGCCAGCATCGCGACGAGCAGCAGGTACGGCAGCACCGGCGCGAGTTGCGTCACCGTCAGCGCACCCCACGCAGGCGGCAAGGTCACGCCGAACACGGCCGCGATACTGCCCGCCGATGCGCTCGCGCTCACCGCGAAGGTCTGCGCACAGCCGATCAGCAGCGACGCGACCAGCGCGCCATACAAGGAACCAAGCCCGCCGATGACCACGACGACGAACACGATCGGGCCCATGGCATCGGCCATGCCGGGTTCGATGACGGCCAGCGGCGCGCCGATCACGCCGCCCAGCGCGGCGAGCGCGGTGCCGGCGGCGAATACGAGGGTGAAGACGCGCGGCACGTCGTGGCCGAGCGTTTCGACGGCGGCGGAATGCGTCAGTGCCGCGCGCACGACGAGACCCACGCGCGACGTGCGCAGCACGAGCCACAGCGCCCCCAGCATGACGATGGCGACCGCCATCATGAACACGCGATAGCGCGCGAACGACGCGCCATACAGCGTGAACAGCGGACCGTCCAGCACGTCGGGAATGGCTGCGGGCAACGGCCCGAGCCCCCAGACGAGCTTGACGCCCTCGCCGATCAGCAGCGCAGCACCAAAGGTCAGCAGCAGTTCGGCGAGCGCGCCGCGCGCATGCACGCGGCGCAGCAGCAGGCGCTCGAACAGCGCACCCGCCAGTCCGACGAGCACCGGCGCCGCAATCAGCGCCAGCCAGAAATTGCCGGCAGCCGCGAGCGTCTGCCCGACATAGGCGCCGAGCATATAGAAGCTCGCATGCGCGAAGTTGAGCACGCCGAGCATCGAGAAAATCAGCGTAAGCCCGGCGGACAGCATGAACAACAGCAAGCCCGTGCTCACGCCGTTGAGCAGATTCACGCTGAACCACTGGAGCAAGGCGCGGCCTCAGCGAGCGAGCAGCGGCTTCAGCGCAGCGACGAGCGGCGCGGGCAGCGCCACGGGCCGGCGCGTCACGCGATCGACGTACACATGCACGAAATGCCCTTGCGCGGCGGCTTCGTCCGCACCCTGCGCGAAGATGGCCACTTCGTAGCGCACGCTCGTCGTGCCGAGTTTCTCCACGCGCAGGCCCGCCTCGATCGGCTCCGGAAACACCACGGGCGCAAAGAAGTTGCAGCGCGTCTCCACCACGAGCCCGATGGTCTCGCCCTCGCTGTAGTCGAGCACGCCGTGACGCAGCAGATACTCGTTCACGACGGTATCGAAATAGCTGTAGTAGACGACGTTGTTGATGTGCCCATACACGTCGTTATCCGACCAGCGCGTGCTGATCGACAGGAAATGCGCATAGTCCGCGCGAGTGGTTCGGACAGGTTTGGTCATCGTGGCATGCGCGTCGGGACGCGGGACGGTCGGCGTGGCGCCATGTTAGGAGCGGCCCGCCGGACGTGTCAATCCGGCGCGGCAAAGCGGTTCGAGGCTAGCTTGCAGCGCCCAGGCACAGCGCGCGGACCTCATCGGTGAAACGATCGACCGTCTCTTCACGCGTATCCCACGCGCACATCAGGCGGCATCCACCCGAACCGATGAACTGATAGAAGCGCCAACCCTTCGCGCGCAACGCCGTGGCAACCTGCGCCGGCAATTCGGCGAAGACCGCGTTGGCTTCGGGTTCGAACATCAGCTTCACGCTTGGAAGGTCGGCGAGACGCGCGGCCATCCGCTGCGCCATCGCGTTGGCGTGACGCGCATTGCGCAGCCAGACGTCGTCGTCGAGCAGGCCGAGCCACGGCGCGGAAATGAAGCGCATCTTCGAGGCGAGCTGTCCCGCCTGCTTCAGGCGATACGCGAAATCGGCAGCGAGCGCGCGGTCGAAGAACACCACCGCTTCCCCCACCGGCAGGCCGTTCTTCGTGCCGCCGAAGCACAGCACGTCGACGCCCGCGCGCCACGTGATCTCCGAGGGATGCACATTCAGGCTTGCCACCGCATTCGCGAAGCGCGCGCCGTCCATGTGGACCTTCAGGTGCCGCCGCTTGGCGATCGCCGCAATCGCGCGGATCTCCTCGACGGTGTAGACGGTGCCGACTTCCGTCGCCTGCGTCAGCGCGACGACCTTCGGCTTCGGATAGTGGATGTCGGCGCGGCGCGTGACGATCTCCTCGATCGCATCGGGCGTGAGCTTGCCGTTCGCGCCCTGCGCCGTGAGCAGCTTCGAGCCGCCGGAGAAGAACTCCGGGCCGCCGCATTCGTCGGTTTCGATATGTGCAAGTTCGTGGCAGATCACCGAGTGATACGACTGGCACAGCGACGCCAGCGCGAGCGAATTCGCTGCCGTGCCGTTGAAGACGAAGAACACTTCGCAGTCGGTCTGGAACAGGTCGCGGATGCGGTCGCAGACCTGCGTGGTCCAGGAATCGTCGCCATAGGCGGGTTCGTGACCGCTGTTGTTGGCCTGGATGAGCGCCTGGAGCGCTTCGGGGCAGATGCCCGCGTAATTGTCCGAGGCGAAATGCTGAATCGTGTCCGTGGGCGCTGTCATGGGAAGCGAAGGGCCGTGATCGTGATGAACGGGCGCGCGAAAACTCGGCGCCCGGCGATCCGGCCATTCTAGCGGCTTGGCGCGGCGGCGCGTCCGATGCGTCAGACGCGCCGCCCGAAGCCCTGCGGCAAGAGACTTACTTGCTGTTCGGCGCGCTGGCCGCGTTGGCTTCCTGCGCCTTCTTTTCCTTCTTGCTGGCCTCATGATGGCCAATGGCGCAACCACCCACGGCGCCCGCCGTGCCGTGCTTGCCGGCGACATGCCCCGCCACGCCGCCCACCGCCGCGCCTTCGATACAGCCCTTTGCCTGAGCGGCACCGGCGGCAGCCAGCATGGCCGAAGCCAGAACGATCGATGCGAATGTGCGATTCATCGTGTGTCTCCCTTGGGTTGTTGTGAACCCTGGAGGTATTGCACACGATGTGCCTGACAGGCTGTAGTAAAAAACGGCCCGATCCGAAGGGATCGAGCCGTTCCTTGCGAGTGCCGGAAAACGCTCAGAGCTGCTGCTGCACCCATCCCGTTACGCCGGCGAGCGCGGCCGGCAGCTTGGCCGGCTCGGTGCCGCCTGCCTGGGCCATGTCGGGACGGCCACCGCCCTTGCCGCCAACCTGCTGCGCGACGAAGTTGACGAGTTCGCCCGCCTTGACCTTCTTCGACGCATCCGGCGTCACGCCTGCGATCAGGCTGACCTTGCCGCCGTCCACCGAAGCCAGCACGATCGCCGCATGCTTGAGCTTGTCCTTCAGCTTGTCGACGGTTTCGCGCAGCGTCTTCACGTCGGCGCCTTCGAGCTGCGCCGCGAGCACCTGCACGCCCGCCACGTCGACCGCCTGCGACACCAGTTCGTCGCCCTGGCTCGCCGCCAGCTTCGACTTCAGCGCGGCCAGTTCCTTTTCCAGCGTCTTCACGTGCTCCTGCACCTGCGCGATGCGCTGCGTCAGTTCCGCCGGCTGCGCCTTCAGCACGCTGGCCGCCGCGTTGATGCGCTGGTCGAGTTCCTGCACGTAGCGCACGGCGTTGTCGCCGGTGATCGCTTCCACGCGGCGAATGCCCGCCGCCACGCCGCCTTCCACCACGACCTTGAAGAAGCCGATGTCGCCGGTACGCTGCACGTGCGTGCCGCCGCAGAGTTCGCGCGAGAAGCCGAGGTCGAGCACGCGCACCGTGTCGCCGTACTTTTCTCCGAACAGCGCCATCGCGCCGCCCTTCACCGCGTCTTCATAGCCCATCACGCGCACCACGCCCGGCGCGTTCGCGATGATTTCGTTGTTGACGATCTGCTCGACGCGACGGATTTCGTCGTCCGTCATCGGCGCGTTGTGCGCGAAGTCGAAGCGCGTCTTGTCGGCATCGACGAGCGAGCCCTTCTGCTGCACGTGGCCGCCCAGCACGTCGCGCAACGCCTTGTGCATCAGGTGGGTGGCCGAGTGGTTGCGCGCGGTGCGGGCGCGGCGGATGGCGTCGATCTCCGCCTTCACGACGTCGCCTACCTTCAGCGTGCCCTGCTCCACCGTGCCGTGATGGCCGACGACATCCGCCTGCACCTTCAGCGTGTCCACAACGGCAAAGCGCACGCTGGCGTTCGCCAGCACGCCCTGGTCGCCGACCTGGCCGCCGGACTCCGCATAGAACGGCGTGTGATCCAGCACCACGACCGCCTGCTGGCCAGGCTGCGCCTCGTTCACGGTCACGCCGTCCACATACAGCGCGAGCACCTTCGCGTCGTCGAAGATTTCCTTCTCGTAGCCGTGGAACGTGGATTTCGCGCCCGAGTATTCGAGGCCCGCCGCCAGCTTGAACTTGCCCGCCGCGCGCGCCTGGTCGCGCTGGCGCGCCATGGCGTCGTCGAATGCGGGTTCGTCCACCGTCACGCCGCGCTCGCGGCACACGTCCGCCGTCAGGTCGAGCGGGAAGCCGTAGGTATCGTGCAGCTTGAACGCGAGTTCGCCGCCCAGCTGCTTCACGCCGTTCTTGTCCAGTTCGGCGAGCTCGCCTTCGAGGATCGACATGCCGTTCTCGATGGTCTCGAAGAAACGCTCTTCCTCCTGGCGCAGGACGTCGGTGACGCGCTGCTGCGCGTCCGCGAGTTCCGGATAGGCCGCGCCCATTTCCGCGACCAGGTCCGCCACCAGCTTGTGGAAGAACGCGCCCTTGCGACCGAGCTTGTAGCCATGGCGGATCGCGCGGCGCACGATCCGGCGCAGCACGTAGCCGCGGCCTTCGTTGCCGGGAATCACGCCGTCGACGATCAGGAACGAGCACGCGCGGATGTGGTCCGCGATGACCTTCAGCGAGTTGTTCTCCAGATCCGCCGTGGCCGTTTCACGCGCCGCGGCCTTGATGAGGGTCTGGAAGAGATCGATTTCGTAGTTGCTGTGCACGTGCTGCAGCACGGCGGCGAGGCGCTCGAGGCCCATGCCGGTATCGACGCACTGCTTGGGCAGCGGCGTCATGTTGCCCTGCGCGTCGCGGTTGAACTGCATGAACACGAGATTCCAGATCTCGATGAAGCGGTCGCCGTCTTCTTCCGGCGATCCCGGCGGGCCGCCCCAGATCTCCGGGCCGTGGTCGTAGAACACTTCCGAGCACGGGCCGCACGGGCCGGTGTCGGCCATCTGCCAGAAGTTGTCGGAGGCGTAGCGCGCGCCCTTGTTGTCGCCGATGCGGATGATGCGCTCGACCGGCACGCCGATTTCCTTCGCCCAGATGTCGAAGGCTTCGTCGTCTTCCTGATAGACCGTGACGGTGAGCTTTTCCGCCGGCAGCGCGTAGACCTTGGTCAGCAGCTCCCAGCAGTAATGGATGGCGTCGCGCTTGAAATAATCGCCGAACGAGAAATTGCCCAGCATCTCGAAGAACGTATGGTGCCGCGCCGTGTAGCCGACGTTCTCCAGGTCGTTGTGCTTGCCGCCCGCGCGCACGCTGCGCTGCGCGGTAGTGGCACGCGAGTACGGCCGCGACTCGGCGCCCAGAAAGACGTCCTTGAACTGGACCATGCCCGAATTGGTGAAGAGCAGCGTCGGGTCGTTGCCGGGCACGAGGCTCGACGAACGCACGATCGTGTGGCCCTTCGATTCGAAAAACTTCAGGAATTTCTCGCGTATTTCGGCGGCTTTCATAGCGTACGGGGCGTGTCTTCGGTTCTTTGATGGTGCCCGCGGGCGGCTTGCGCATGAATCGACGGCAAGCCCGGCCGGCGTGGCGAGGGTGATTGTCGATTATACGGGATTCGCCGCGTCCGGCCGGGCGGGCGGCGCGCCGGCGCAGGCCCGCGCCACCGCTTCCTTGACGCGTTTATCGCGCCTTCGGTATCGCGCGCGACGCGGTTCTGTGCGACAGTCGCGAAACCGCCGGCCGGCGCCGCAGGACGCCCGCCGCTGTCGTTACTGAAGCCACTAAAGGCACCAGAGCCACGAACAAGAGGAAGCGAGCAGACGAATGGGAGCCTTGAGCCATATCCGCGTGCTGGACCTGACCCGCGTGCTGGCGGGACCGTGGTGCGCGCAGACCCTCGCCGATTTCGGCGCCGATGTCATCAAGATCGAACGGCCGGAAACCGGCGACGACACCCGCCAGTGGGGCCCGCCCTATCTCCGGACGCCCGCCGGCGAGGACACCCGCGAGGCCGCGTACTATCTCGCGGCGAACCGCAACAAGCGTTCGGTGACCGTCGACATCGCGACGCCCGAAGGCCAGCGCATCGTGCGCGAACTGGCCGCGCAAAGCGATGTCGTGCTGGAGAACTACAAGGCCGGCCAGTTGAAGAAGTACGGGCTCGACTATGAATCGCTGAAGGCCGTCAAGCCGGACCTGGTCTATTGCTCCATCACGGGCTTCGGCCAGTCCGGGCCCTACGCGCAGCGGGCGGGCTATGACTTCATCGTGCAGGGGATCGGCGGCTTCATGAGCATCACCGGCGAGCGCGACGGCCAGCCGGGCGGCGGTCCGCAAAAGGCGGGCGTGGCGATCGCCGACCTGATGACCGGCATGTATGCGACCGTCGGCGTGCTCACGGCGCTCGCGCATCGCGACCGCACCGGCGAGGGGCAGTACATCGACATGGCGCTGCTCGACGTGCAGGTCGCGATGCTCGCCAACATGAACACCAACTTCCTCGCGAGCGGCAAGCCGCCGGTGCGCTGGGGCAATGCGCACCCGAACATCGTGCCGTACCAGACGTTCCAGACCAGCGACGGCTGGATCATCGTCGCGGTGGGCAACGACGGGCAGTTCCGCAAGTTCGTCGAGGCGGGCGGCTGCGCCCATCTCGCCGACGACCCGCGCTTCGCGGCCAATCCGTCGCGCGTGCGCAATCGCGAAGTGCTCGTGCCCCTGCTCGCCGACATGGTGCAGCGTCAGGGCAAGCACGAGTGGATCGCGCAGTTGGAGGAAGCCGGCGTGCCGTGCGGGCCGATCAACGATCTCGGCGAAGTGTTCGAGGACCCGCAGGTGCTGGCGCGCCGGATGCAGATCGATCTGCCGCATCCGAGCGGCGGCACGGTGAAGCTGGTCGCGAGCCCGATCAAGATGAGCGCGACGCCGCCCGAGGCGCGCTCGCATCCGCCGCTGCTCGGCGAGCACACGGAAGGCGTGCTGGCCGAACTGCTCGGCTATGACGAGGCGCGGATCGCGGCGTTGCGGGCGTCGAAGACGATCTGATCAGGAGCGGCGCCCGTGAATCAGCGCACGCCCGCGCCGATCACGCCACCCGCCGCCGCGCCCGCGACCGTGCCGATCGGCCCGCCCGTGACCAGATAGCCGAGCGCGCCGCCCGCTGCGGCGCCCACGCCCGCGTGGGCCTGCTGGCGCGAGACGGCGCAAGCCGCGAGGCTCGAAACGAGCGCTGTTGCGGCAGCCAGCTTGAGAGTCGTGACGAGGATCCGTTTCATGATCATCTTCCTTGTGTTGTCGTTGTGATGTGTTGTCGTTGTCTGCCCCAGTACGTCGCGGGGCGCCGTGCTGCATGCAGTCGAGCCGATCATAAAAGCCCGCAAGAGCACCTTTCAACGCGATTTACGTCCGGTTACGGCGGTTACGAAGCGCGCTGCATGCCGTAATCGGTGTAACGAAACTCGCGGGCACGCAAGGCAGCGGGCGTCGACCACGCAGGCCCGACGCAGCCCGCACGCATCGCCGGAAGCCAGCGGTTGCGTAAGGTAGAATCGACCCCATCTTCAAGGCATTCGTACGCGTCCCTGCCCGTCTCGCGGGAACGCTTCCCGAACCGTTTCACGCGCGCGAGCGCATCCGCTGGCACTCTTTTTCGCATGAACACCGATCGCAACGACGCCCCGGCCCCCTCCAATTTCATTCGCAACATCATCGAAGACGACAACCGCTCCGGCAAATGGTCGCAGCGGGTCGAGACGCGCTTTCCGCCCGAGCCGAACGGCTATCTGCATATCGGCCATGCGAAGAGCATCTGCGTGAACTTCGGCCTTGCCGCGCAATACGGCGGCGTGTGCCATCTGCGCTTCGACGACACGAATCCGGAGAAGGAAAGCGTCGAGTACGTGGATTCCATCATCGACGCCGTCGAATGGCTCGGCTTCGAATGGAACAAGGACGGCCGCGAGCACAAGTATTTCGCGAGCGACTACTACGACAAGCTGTACGAATACGCCGAGATGCTCATCAAGAAGGGCCAGGCGTATGTCGACAGCCAGACCGCCGAAGAGATGCGCGCCACGCGCGGCTCGGCCACCGAGGCCGGCATCAATTCGCCGTACCGCGACCGCACGCCCGACGAGAACCTCGACCTGTTCCGCCGCATGAAGGCGGGCGAGTTCAAGGAAGGCGAGCACGTGCTGCGCGCGAAGATCGACATGGCCTCGCCGAACTTCAACATGCGCGACCCGGTGATCTACCGCATCCGTTTCGCGCATCACTACCGGACCGGCGACACCTGGTGCATCTACCCGATGTACGACTACGCGCACTGCGTCTCGGATGCGATCGAGAACATCACGCACTCGCTGTGCACGCTGGAGTTCGAGGATCACCGTCCGCTGTACGACTGGTTCCTCGCGCAGCTCGCCGACGACGGCGTGTTCCAGCGCCCGCTGCCGCAACAGATCGAGTTCTCGCGCCTGAACCTGACCTACGCGATCACCAGCAAGCGCAAGCTGCTGCAACTCGTGCAGGAGAATCACGTCGAGGGCTGGGACGATCCGCGCATGCCGACCATCGTCGGCGTGCGGCGGCGCGGCTTCACGCCGGAAAGCATCCGGCTGATGGTGGAGCGCGTCGGCGTGACCAAGGTGGATTCGTGGATCGACATGAGCGTGCTGGAAGGCGCGCTGCGCGACGATCTCGACGAGAAAGCCCCGCGCGCGATCGCCGTGCTCGACCCGCTCAAGCTGATCATCGACAACTATCCGGAAGGCCAGAGCGAAGCATGCAGCGCGCCGGTGCATCCGCATCATCCGGAGCGCGGCGTGCGCTCGTTCCCGTTCTCGCGTGAGCTGTGGATCGAGCGCGAGGACTTCCAGGAAACGCCGCCGAAGGGCTATTTCCGGCTCTTCCCGGGCAACAAGGTGCGCCTGAAATACGGCTTCGTGGTGGAGTGCACGGGCGCGGACAAGGACGAGCACGGCAACGTGACCGCCGTGCACTGCAACTACTTCCCGGACAGCCGCTCGGGCACCGAAGGCGCGAACAACTACAAGGTCAAGGGCACGATCCACTGGGTCAGCGCGGCGACCGCGTACGCGGCCGAAGTGCGTCTCTACGATCGCCTGTTCAAGGAGCCGCAGCCCGGCGCGGGCGGCGCGGAGTTCCTGGACGCGCTCAATCCGGACTCGAAGCGTGTGGTGAACGCGTACCTCGAACCGAGCGCGCGCGATGCCAACGCCGAAGACCGCTTCCAGTTCGAACGGCATGGCTATTTCGTCGCGGACCGCGTGGATTCGCAGCCGGGCAAGCCGGTGTTCAACCGCATCGTCAGCCTGCGCGACAGCTGGGGCAAGCCGGCCTGACGGGCTCGCCTCTTGGAGAAAAAGTATATAAAGCGCCGCGCGGCCACGCGGCGCTGCTGTAGCCGGTTCCAGTCGTCGCACGCCGCTTCTTACGAGGACATCATGAAGCTGCCGCATGCCTTCGCGCCCGGGTTCCGGGCGCATCGAAGCGCCGCCCTCGCCTGCCTGATCCTGCTCGCCTGCGCCCGCGCGCAGGCCACGAGCACCGCGGAGACGACCCGCGCCAACGCCGCCGTGGACCAGTTGCCGCCTTCCGCCACGCTGCGCAAGATCGCCGAGAATGGCGCGATCGTGCTGGGCACGCGCGAGTCGTCGGTGCCGTTTTCGTACACGGTCAGGCAGCAGCCGGTGGGCTACTCGTATGCGATCGCGCTCAGGATCGTCGATGAACTGAGGAAGCGGCTCGACATGCCGAACCTCGCGGTGAAGAACGTGATGGTTACCTCGGCCAACCGCATCTCGTACGTGGTGAACAACCAGGTCGACCTGGAATGCGGCTCCACCGCGCATGTCGCCGACCGCGAACCGCTGGTGGCGTTCTCGAACAGCTTCTTCCAGTACGGCATCCGCATGGCGGTGAAGAAGAAGTCGGGCATCCGCGATTACGCCGATCTCGCCAACAAGACGGTCGCGACCACCGCCGGCACGTCCGATGAACGCATGCTGCGGCAGATGAGCATCGACCGGAAGCTGAACCTGCGCATCATCAGCGCGCGCGATCACGCCGAGGCCTTCGCCGCGCTGCGCTCCGACCGCGCCGTCGCCTTCGTCATGGACGACCCGCTGCTGTACGGCAAGATCGCCCAGGAAGGCAATGCGCGCGGCGAGTATCTCGTGACCGGCGCGTCGCTGGCGAACGAGGCCTATGGCTGCATGATGAGAAAGGGCGATCCGGTGTTCAAGAAGATCGTCGACGACGTGATCGCCGGGATGCAGCGCTCCGGCGAAGCGGCCAAGCTCTATGACACCTGGTTCATGAGCCCGATTCCCCCGGACGGCGTGAACCTCCAGTTCCCGATGTCGCCGGAAATGAAGCTGCTCTTCGAGCATCCCAACGACCGCATACTCGACTGATCAAAGCGTCTCGTGCAGGTCCGCGAGCGACAGCGTGGTCTGGAACAGACGCGCGAGGCTGCGGCTCGCGAAGCGGTCGACATCAGCCGGACTGACCCAGCGGTACGCATCCATTTCGGGGATCATCGTGCCGTCGCTGTAGCGCGGAAAGTACGATTCGCACACGCAGTTTTCGAGCTGCACCTCGTCGTCGCCGACGCGCACGGCAAACAGATGCAGGTCCTTGTCGCGGCGATACAGAAAGCGCCCGAGATCCTTCAGCCGCTCCGGCGCCAGCACGATGCCGGTTTCCTCGACGAGCTCGCGCAACGCGGCCTCGCGCGGGCTCTCGCCGGGATCGGACGCGCCCTTGGGCACGTCCCAGTGCGTGGTTTCGGTGGCGTGGCACAGCAGCACGTCGCCCTGCGCGTTCAGCATGACCACGCCGCATGACACAGTGCGGTGGGTCATCGGATGATTACGCTTCGGTTTGTTCTTCTGCTTGCCCGGTTCATCGCGCCTTCACTGCTTCTTCAGCTTCCACTTGCCGTCGCTGGCCTTGCAGGCGGTCGGCGTCCAGGTTTGGGTCTGCCCTTTCGCGTGCGCGACCAGTTCGATCTTGCGGCACTTCATGCCGTCGGACTCGAAGCTGCTCTGCGGCGTCACCGTGCCGTTGATCGGCACCGTATTGCCGGCGCCCTTGTTGTCCCAGTCGAGCGATTCGCCGTCCTGCTTGGTCTCCAGCGCCTTCTGCGCGGCTTTGTTGAGCGCCTGCAGGTCGCGCTGCTTCATGTAGGTGATCGGCGTGTTGTTCAGGAAGCCGAGGTTGGCGGCTTGTGCCGTGCCGCTTGCGATGATGCATGCGGCCGCCAGCGTCAGGCTCGTCAGGCTCGTCAGGAGCGGCACGCGAGCCATGACTCGGGATGGATTCGGCATTGGGTTCTCCTCGTCGCGGATGAGTATGGCCGCCTGCACGTCCACGCACACGTGCAACCACAGCGGCAACGGCGATACACCAACGTCAGCCCGCGAGAGCGGGCCGCAACGAGAATAGCATGATGCGCGGCGTTCAGCCGCCGCACGGGGCGGGATAGTGCGCTGGTGCGCTGGATCGAGGCCCGGCCCGCCGCTCAGTTCGACACCGACTTCATCTCGCCGATGCCCGTCCCCTTCTGCGAGTCCTTGTCCTTCGCGGGATCGTAGCCGTCGGTCAGCGTGCCGAGGAACGCCACGACATCCTTGATCTCGGCTTCGTCGAGCGCCGGCTTGTCGCCCTTCTTGCGGTCGAAAGGCGGCTCGGTGTTGATGTTGTCCCAGTACTTCTTCGGCAGGTCGTCGAACTTCTGCACCGCGCCCGTCTTCGACACCGGATAGAACTTTTCCGGATTCGTATCGCGTTCGACGTAGAAGCGCACCACGTCGTCGAGCTTGTGATAGATGCCGTTGTGGAAGAAGGTCTTGCGCGTCGCGACGTTGCGCAGCGACGGCGTGCGGAAGATGCCGCAGTACTCGTCCTGTCCTTTGAGATCGGTGCGTTCCGGGCCGCACGCGCCGAGATCGTGATACTTCGGGTTGCGGTTGATCGGCAATGCGCGATTGCGCGGTACGCCGAGCGCGATCAGACCGAAGTCGCTGAACTGCGGCGGCGAGCCGTCCTTCGCGCGCGTGCTGATGTGACAGGCCGCGCAGTTGCCCTTGCTCTCGTCGTTGAAGAGTTGCAGGCCGCGCATCTCGGCGTCGTTGAGCTTCGCGCGGCCGGCGAGGAACGCGTCGTACTTGCTCGTGTACGGATAGAAGCGCTCGGGGCTCTGCTCGAAGGTCTCCAGCGCGACCAGCACCGCGGCGAAGGCCCGCTCATCGTTCTGGAAGACATCGGCGCCGAAGGCCTGGCGGAATGCGTCCGCATAAGGCGAGGCCTTCACCGCCGCCGCGACCTTCGGCGGCGTGCTGCCCATTTCGAACGACGACAACAGCGGAATGCGCGCCTGATCCGCGCCGTGATCCACGCGGCCGTCCCAGGTGAGGCCGCCGGTGGGACCGGCATCGACGCTTTCGTCGCCTTCGTCGTCCGAATCGTGGAAGTGCCGCGTGAAGGCCGGCACGCTTTGCAGATACTTGAGCGAGGGCACCGCGCGAATGCCCGTCTGGTGCATGTCGCTGCCGCCCAGCTGCACCGAGAGCGCATTGGGCGGACCGAACGCGTGCTGCGGGCTGTGACACGACGCGCAGGCGAGCTTTCCCGAGCCGGACAGCGAGGGATCGAAGAACAGCTTCTCGCCGAGCGCGGTCATCTGCTTGACGTGGGCGAAGACTTCGGCGCGCGACTGGGGTTGCGCCGCGACTTTGACGACGGCGCCCGCTTGTGCGCCCTTGCCTGAACTGGCGGCTGCCGCGTTCGTGCCCGTGTTGATGTCGGCTGCATGGGAATCGCAGCCGCTGAGCGCCGCGGACAATGCGGCAAGGGCGAGTGAACAGAGAACGAAAGGCAAACGCATCGAAGACATGGGCTTGGAAAAGCGAATTTGAAAGATGCCGAAGCGTATGTCCAACGTGTGTCTTTCATGTGACAGCGCTGTCTCCCCTGTTGCGCCTGCGTCTCCACCCGAAATTTATTCATTGCAGATTACGCAACCGAAAGCCTTATTACATGTTCGCGTCAAAACGACTTGCCACACTGCGCACGCCGGCGGGCAAAGGCTTTCAAAACTGACCAAGCTTGCGTCACGCGCCGGTCCCCAACACAAGAGAGATTCCTCAATGAACAAGAAACTCGTATGCGCGGTGCCGCTGGCGGCCACCGTTGCATTCGGCCTCTACGCTTGCGGCGGCGATGACCATCACGACGACATTTCCTCGGTGAAGAACGTCGTGGTGATCTATGCGGAGAACCGCAGCTTCGACAACCTGTACGGCCACTTCCCGGGCGCGAACGGCCTGCAGAACGTGACGACGGCGAACTCGCAGCAGCTCGACCGCGACGGCAGCGTGCTGGCGACGCTGCCGACGATCTGGACCGGCCTGACGGCGACGGGCGTGACGCCGGCAATCACCGCGGCGATGACGACGAACCTGCCGAACGCACCCTTCGCGATCGATGATCCGAAGGGCTTCAACACGGCGCTCAACGTGACGACGCGGGATCTGTATCACCGCTTCTATGAGAACCAGATGCAGATCGACGGCGGCAAGAACGACAAGTTCGTTGCCTGGGGCGATTCGGGCGCGCTGGTGATGGGTCACTACGACACGCCGCCTGAGAAGCTGCCGCTCTACAAGATCGCGCAGCAATACACGCTGGCGGACAACTTCTTCATGGGCGCATTCGGCGGTTCGTTCCTGAACCACCAGTGGCTGATCTGCGCCTGTACGCCGGTCTACCCGAATGCGGACACGAGCGTGGCGAAGGGCTCGATCTCGTCGGTGAATCCGGACGGCGTGTCGTTGAAACTGGCGAAGGCCGCGGGCTCGGCGCTCGATGCCAACACGTCGGGCCTGTTCGTGAACTCGGGCAACCTGACGCCCGACTTCTACGCGGTCAACACGATGCAGCCGCCGTATCAGCCGAGCGGCAACAAGCCGGCTGCAGGCGGCGACGCGAACCTCGCGGATCCGACCGCAGCAACGACGCTGCCGCCGCAGACGCAGCAGCACATCGGCGATCTGCTGAACAAGGCCAACGTGAGCTGGGCGTGGTACGGCGGTTCGTGGGGCGCGGCGCTGGCGGACCGTTCGGTCATCAATGGCGCGGTCAACGTGGTGCCTGACTTCCAGACCCACCATCAGCCGTTCAACTACTTCGCCGACCTTGCGCCGGGCACGACCAACCGCACGCAGCACTTGCTGGACGGCGGCACCAGCGGTGCCGAGTTCATCAAGGCGATCGACGCGGGCACGCTGCCGCAAGTGTCGTTCTACAAGCCGCAGGGCAACCTGAACGAGCACGCCGGTTATACCGACGTGGCGTCGGGCGACCAGCACATCGCCGACCTGATCAGCCATCTGCAGAAGAGCCCGCAGTGGAAGAACATGGTCGTCGTCGTGACCTACGACGAGAACGGCGGCTTCTGGGATCACGTCGCGCCGCCGAAGGGCGACCGCTGGGGTCCGGGCACGCGCATTCCGGCGCTGATCGTGTCGCCGTATTCGAAGAAGGGCTTCGTCGATCACACGCAATACGACACGACGTCGATCCTGCGCTTCATCACCAAGCGCTTCAACCTGCCGTCGCTGCCGGGCCTGACCTCGCGTGACGCTGCGTTGACGGCGAACGGTGCAGCGAAGATGGGCGACCTGACCAACGCGCTCGACTTCTCGCAGTAAGCCTTTTAGCAGCGTTGTAATGAAACGGGCCGCGGTCGTTTGACCGCGGCCCGTTGCGTTTTTTGCTTGGCAGCGCGATGCGCTCCGTGTCAGGCGCCCGCGAAGAGCGTCGCCAGATCGTTGCCGCGCGCGGTCCCGGCCTGCGCAAGCACGCGCGATTCGAGCTCGTCGATATGCAGACGCATCGTCGCGAGCGCTGCTTCCAGATTGCCGGCTTCGAGGGCATCGACGAGCTGCTCGTGTTCGTCCGATGCGCAGTTGGACACCTTCGACGGATCGAACAGCGCCTTGTACAGCTCGGTCTTCGCGACCAGCTTCGACAGGAACGCCTGCACCTCGGGCGCGTTCGCGAGTTCCGCCAGCAGCACGTGGAAGCACCCCGCAAGACGCACGCATTCTTCCACGCTGCCCGCCTTCACCGCCCGCTGCTCGGCCTTGACGTGAGCGCGCAGCGCGCGCTTCGCCTGGGTGCCCAGCGCGCCGCACAGCGATGCGACGATGCCCGCCTCCACCACCTGCCGCGCGCGATAGGCCGCGCGGATATCGGCCACCGTCGGCGACGGCACGAACGCGCCGCGGTTCACTTCCAACGTCAGCTTGCCTTCCGCGCCGAGGCGCGCCAGCACCTTGCGGATCGTGCCGCGCGTGCAGCCAAAGGCGGCGGCCAATTCGCGCTCGACCAGTTGCGCGCCCGGCGCGAGCTTGCCCTGCAGCAGCGCAGAGGTGATCGCCGCGTGGACGCGTGTCTCGGGCGCGGGCGGATTCGCGGCGGGATCTGTTTCCGGTTGGGTAGTGCTTGCGGCCATGGTGCCTGCGATGTGCCTTCGATGCCTGGATTGTCCTGCATTGTAACGAGTGCTTTCGCCGGCGCACGAATCCGCTGTATCAGCCCATACGCATATTTGGTTGACCAGAAATTGATAAAATGGTCAACCAAACGAACGATTCACCGAGGGCTGCTCCATGGAAACATCGACATGCATTGCGCAATGAAGCCGCGCACGCCGGACCTCGCGTGGCTCGTGGTGATCGTCGTGATCGGACTGAACCTGCGGCCGCTGCTCACCTCGATCAGCCCGCTGATGAGCGTGATCCTGCCTGCGACGGGACTGTCGTTTCGCGGGGCGTCGCTGCTCACCGGCTTGCCGGTCGTGGCGATGGGCGTGTGCGCATTCGGCGCGAGCGCGCTCGCCCGGGCGGTCGGCAACGCGCGCGGCGTGGCGCTCGGGCTGGTTGCGATCGCGGCGGCTTGCGCGGGACGCTGGTTCGCGGGCAACGCGACGGCGCTGATCGTCAGCGCGGCGGTCGCGGGTACGGGCGTCGCGGTGATCCAGGCGCTCTTGCCGGGCGTCATGAAGACGCGTTTTGCTGCGCGCCTGCCGTTTGCGATGGGTCTCTATTCCGCCTCGATCATGGCGGGCGGCGGGCTCGGCGCAAGCATCACGCCGGGCGTGGCGTCACGCGTGTCGTGGCAGGACGGGCTCGCGGTCTGGGCGCTTCCCGCGCTCGTCGCGCTGGCCGTCTGGCTGATGCTGATGCGCGTTGATGCGTTGCCGCGCCCTGCCTCGACGCAGCATCCCGCGGCGGCGCCGTCGCTCTTTCTGAACCGCCGCGCGTGGACGCTCGGCGTCTTCTTCGGGCTCGTCAATGGCGGATATACCAGTCTCGTCGCATGGATGCCCGCATATTACCAGCAACTCGGGCAAAGCGTGAGCGCAAGCGGCGCGCTGCTCGCGCTGCTGACCGTTTTCCAGGCGTCATCGGCACTGCTCCTGCCGATGGCCGCCGCGCGCTTCGGACACTGGTTCGGGCATGCGAAGGATCGTCGGCCGTGGCTTGCGCTGGGGCTCATCGCGCAGTTGGGCGGCTTCGCGTTGCTGCTGCTCGCACCGCTTGCCGCGCCCGTCGCGGCGGTTGCGCTGATGGGCGGCGGACTGGGCGGCGTGTTCGCGCTGTCCCTTGTCCTGACGCTCGATCACGCCGACGATCACGCGCTCGCCGCGCGGCTCGTCGCTTTCGTGCAGGGCGTGGGCTTCGTGATCGCGGCGCTGGCGCCGGTCGTGGCGGGCGTCGTGCGCGATCTGAGCGGGGGCTTCTCGATGACGTGGATGATGCTGTCCGCGAGCCTCGTCGCGATGCTGGCGCTCAGTGGCGTGTTCGGACCGTCGGGGTATGCGCGTGCGATACGGCCAGCCATCAACGCACGGCGTGGCAGGCGAAGTATTCGTCGAGCAGATCGGTCATCTGCCACACCGGACACGGACGGCGGCAGTGGCCGTCGTAACCCGCTTCCTTGAGCAGCGCGATAGGCTCCTCCGGGAGGAAGCCGCTCATCGCGACGATCAGGCGGTCTGCGTCGTCGGCGGCCGTGCGCAGTTCGCGCACGAGCGCGTAGTTGGCGCTGCCGCCGACGCGCGTGTCCAGCAACAGCACGTGCGGACGCCATTCGGCGATGCTGTGTTTGACCGTGGCGGCGTCCAGCGCCAGTTGCGACGGAAAACCCTTCAGCTCGAACAGCGACACCAGCGAGGCGCCCAGTACGCGTTCCGGCAAGGCAAGCAGCACACGCCGCGCTTCCGGGCGCAGGCGTGGTTGCTTGCGGTTCCAGCGCGAGCATTGGGACGGGCTGATTTCGTAGGCGCGGTTGTTCAAGGGGTTGGTCCTTGGGCGGTTCTTTTTTCGGTTTGCTTGCGGGCGGTTGATTTGTCCGTCACCGGTGCGGCGCATTGCGCGCCATGTTGGCGCGCGTGTGCACCGCGTGTGGGCGGTAGGGTTGGTTAGTCCGGACGTGCCAAACCCGCCGCTCCCTTGCTCGGCAGGGTCGCGGGGTCGATGCCCGACAGAACACCAGGAGAGGTAGGGCAGGAACTGCGCCAAGTGGGGTGCATGAAGCCGGATCAGCGTCGATGTCGCGCGGGTGCGAGCAGCTGTCGGTGAATGATTGATGTGCAAATCGCGGGGGAGGCACCGCCCCCCTCCTGACGGCTTGGACTTTTCCGCCTTAATGCAAGCTTGGCGAGGTGATTGCTGCACCACAGTTCGAATACGCCGGCGTCAGGTCACCGCAGCGCGTGGGATTCAATGTTGAGCGCAGTCGACTGACGACTAATGGATCAAGAATAGGTTACTACTGTAACAATTTACTGGTCGGGATCTATTTGCTTTTACCACTTGGACTCCTCTCCGTCCTCATCGATAATCAATATTCCTGTTTCAGATCTCATCCAGTCGAATAAAAATTTGAGATCAATCTCGATGCTTGGGGGGTGAGCACCAACCTCCAGGAAGATATTTTCTTCCTTAAAAAATATGCGGACATCATAGTTCCACTTCAGCTGGCCGTTTTCCTCAGTTCCACGCATCCGGTAGACAGAATCCTTCTGATTAAGGAATGTAGGAAGGATTTGTATTTGACGTTCAATATCTTTCCTATGCTCTGCATACCAGTGCACATCATGGAAGGATAAGAACAATTCAGCAGACAAGGCTAATCTCCATGATTTCGTCCTGAAACAGCAGGAAAATCCTGTGGGTTTCGAAGTCCTATATGAGCCGCAGCTGAGTACTGCGTTACAACAGTCAGCCCATCGTCTGCAAGTTCAGTCGTTCCCGGCTCGCCGTGTTTTCCTACAGATTTGTGGGCATGGGCGTTGTTTCCAGATTTATGCGGTCCACTTTGCGCATTTCCATAGGCATGTATTTGGACCTCTGATCCATCCGAATGACGCCAGCGCTGATTCCGAGGATTCAACGGATTCGTTCGGATAAATCCAGCGTCCTGCAATATCTGCTGGATTCTCCCAACAGACCATCCACGTAATGCGGGAAGCCTCTCGACTGCATCACCACATGCAAGCCCAAGCGGATCGATCCACCCGAGCGGGTTCGGCGCGAACTGGTAAGGATTCGTCCCGCCAAGCAATCCAATCGGGTCTTGCGATATGAAACCGCCGGTTTGGGAATCGAAGTATCTGTGCCGGTTGTAATGCAACTCCGACTCTTCGTCGAAGTACTGGCCCTGCAACCGGATCGGCTGCTCGATGCGCTGCGTCCCGACATGATCGACCCTACCCGTGACGCCGTAGTGTACCTCCCATATGATCTCGCCGTCTGCGTTGCGCAGGCATACCGGCGCGCCGTTCGGGTCGTTCTGGTAGAAGTAAAGATGCTTCGATGAGGCGGACTTTGTCTGCATCGCCAAGGGCTCGAAGCTGCCCAGGTGATAGGCATAGAAGCGTGCTGAGTCCTGTTTGTTCGCAGCCCGCCGCACCTCGCCCGCCATCGCATCGCCGTCCCACAGGAACCACGTTGGTGAACCGTGCTGGCTATGTTTTCCATGCCACGCCTCGGTCGCCCGCTTGCCGATGCGCCGTCCCAGCGCGTCATAGCGATACGCCCAGCGCTCGTTGTGCGTGTTCTCGAAGCCCACCAACCTCCCGAACGCATCCCACTCGAAGTGCTGCACACCCTGTCCGCCTCCTTGGCGTATCACCAGTTGGCCCGCCGCATCCAGTAGCCAGCGCGCGCCATCGTTGTGCTGCAGTTCTCGTCCGCGTTCGTCGTCACGTACGACCTTGAAGCGGTCTCCGTAGGCGTCGTAGGCGAAATACTTCAGCCGCCCAATCGGATCGGTATGCGCCACAATGCGCCCGAGCGGGTCGTAGCTGAATTGATCGCTACCTGAGCGGCTGTCGCGGCGTTCAATCAGATTGCCGCTGATGTCATAGCGGAAGTGCGTGTCGTCGTCGTGCACGCCGGCGCGGCGGGTTGCATGACGCGCC
>NZ_JARUXQ010000001.1:2193029-2210132 GCF_031451265.1 Caballeronia sp. LZ033
GCGGATGCGGCAGGGGCATGACGACGCCCGCAGGCGTCTGAATCAGATGCACGTCCACGCCGACGACGGGCGTCAGGTGCGTGACCGCCAGCATGCCCACTAAGCTTGTTCCTTGAGGCTATTGATGCGCTGCGCGATGACCTCGGGCGGCAATGGCTTGATGGTCTCCGGCCAGTTCTCGCCGTACAGGGCCATGAGTCGGGAAGTCAACTCGCCCCGCCGCTTGTGCCACATGCCGACACACCCAAGCGCCTGCTGCGCGACATGCTGTACGTTGCTGTTCGCGCGCAGTGCCGGATCGATCCACAGTCCGAAATCAAGGGCCCGGAAGTTCGCCTCCAATGCATCTTCCTGACGACGCATCTGATTCATGCACTCGCCGACCATCCGCCACGCTTCGATGCAAAGAATGCCGTCCTGCTCGGCTTGGGCAAACGAAGCAGCCTGTTCGTAGCGCTCGGCGGCGCGGGCGTACTTGCGCTGCATCCAGTGAACGCTCGCCTCACCGAACAGGCTGTTGACCGCCAGCTTGTTGCCTGCCGCATGCCCGGCGTTCAACGCCTGACGCGCGGCTTGCGTGGCCTGTTCGTACGCATCGAGCGCAAGACCAGATTCATTCCATTTCAGATACGCAGCGCCCGCGATCAGATGCACGGTCACACTCTGATCAAACCAGCTTTGTTTGCTCGCGATGGCCAGTGCCTCGGCACGCAAGGACTCGAGCCGCACAGCATCGTCCTTTCCGAGCGCTTCGCTCAATCCCACGAACAAGCGCTGGAAGTCACCTTGCGGGCCGCGCTGATCCGATTCGACAAGCAGTTCACGCGGCAGCGATTCCATGCCGTAGTGCCCTTGCACCACGACCATTTGCTCAGGCCTGCGCTGACGCAGCCAGGCAAACGCATCGGCGTCGGTGCCGGTCAACACGAAGCGCACGCGCTCCGCTTGCCATGCGTCGCGCTCGATGCCATCGAGCAGATCGTTCAACCATCGCTCGAAAGCATTCGGCTTGCTGACCTGCACCGGTTCGAGCAGCAACACCAGTTCCGGAAACACGTCCAGGTGATGCCGCAACAAGCTGCGTTTGAGTGCGAGTAGATAGGCGGTCGGCGTCTCGCCTTGCGGGTCCGGCGCATGCCAGTCGGCGGCGACGCCATTTGCGCGCGCACCTTCGCCCCTGGCTTCGTAGAACGCGATGATTTCCTGAGCGAGCGCCCGAGCGTATTGATCCGCGTGATCGAAGCGCGAGGTCAGTTGCAGCACCGCATTCGACAGCATGCGCTGCCGCTGAACATAGACCTCCACCATGCGCAGGTCGGCTTCGTTTGCCTGCCAGTAGAGAAGAGATGCGCGTGCGCTATTGCGAAAACACAGCCAATCCTCATGCACCGCCATCAGGCGACGTTCAACCGGATTGCTGGGGTGCCATGTCTGCATCGTGCGCTCGAAGCCTCGTTGATCGAAGCTATCGAGCCTGCCGCATCCGGCACTGCAACGGAATGATTAAAGTCTGAAAACGCAGAAGTGGGCGACACCGCCAGCATGAAAACAGGAAACCAGAAGCACAAACAAAAAACCCAGTCACACGGACTGGGTCTTGGCACCTGATGTCACTGGCCCGCCCTACACGACTCGAACGTGTGACCTACGGCTTAGAAGGCCGTTGCTCTATCCAGCTGAGCTAAGGGCGGATATCGACGCGCGCGGCCTGGATGACACAATCCATCCGCGGATCTGAAGAGACCGCGATTTTACCTCATTCCCGGTCGTCCGCATCCCGCTTCGCCTAGAGCGGCTGCGGATGCATCATGAACCAGCCGAGGAAGAAGATCCCCGCGATCACGCAGTACACGCCGAACGACGCAAGCTTGCCGTGCCCTTCAAAGTAACGCATCAGGAAGCGCACGCTGAGATAGGCCGCGATGCCGGTCAGCACGCCGCCCAGCACCGAATCGAACAACTGGCCCGGCGCATGGAACAGCTTCGGCAGTTCGAGCACGCCCGCCGCGAAAATGATCGGCGTGCCGAGCAGGAACGAGAACTCCGCGGCCGCCTCGGCCGTCAGGCCAGCGCCGACACCCGCGATCATCGTCAGGCCGCTGCGCGAAAAGCCCGGAATCAGCGCGCCGATCTGCGCCAGCCCCACCAGAAACGCCTGCTTGAACGTGAGCTTCTCCGGAGCCTGCAGCGCGCGACGCTTCTGCAGCCGGTCGCCGAACCACAACAACACGCCATTGACGATCAGCGCCGCTGCCACGATCCGCAAATCGTGAAAAAGGGCCTCAAGGCGCTTCTCAAGCAGCAAGCCGACGATGCCCGTAGGAATCGTCCCGATGATGAGCGCCCACATCATGTGGCCGTCGTCGTTCTTACGTCCGCCGAGCGACGCGAAGAAGCCGCGGATCAGCGCGACCCAGCGCGCGCGGAAATACCACAGCAAGGCGATTGCGGTGCCGAGATGCAGCGCGACGAGAAACGGCAGCAACTGCGGCGCATGCTTGTCGATATGCATGCCGATCAGTCCGGGAACCAGCAAGGTATGGCCGAGACTGCTGACGGGGAAGAGTTCGGTAACGCCCTGCAGGACGCTCAGGAATACGAGAAACCACAGAGTCACGCGTCGGTCCTTTTTCGGGAAGGGAGGGACGCGCCGTGCAATTGCATCCCGGCGTCCCGCGCGTCGCGCGAAGCCGGACGAGGCGAACAGGGAGATCAGGCAGGAAGGCTGAGTGACACGGCGCACGAACGGACCCGATTATGCCGACAGGCCTATCGAGCGCCAAGCGCTACCGCACACAAAACAGCACACAAAAGACACCGACAGACAATCGTCGGCGAAACGACAGATTACCGAAAGACCATTAGAGGAATCTCGAAAGAAATGCCCTTGCGCAAGCGCGCTGCATCCCGGCGGGTCAGGCCTTCAGCTTGTACAGAAAAAGCGCCGTGCTCGCCCCGAAGAGGCCGAACATCGCGACACCCATCGCCATCGCCAGATCCATGGTCACTCCTTGTCCGTCTGGTTCCCAACATTAGGAACCTATAAGACCATATCGGCCGGACATCGGTCAGTCGCAATTTCCCGCAAAGGGTTTCCATGTAGAAAATTTGAGGCAGAATCGTCCCACTCGCGAGCAGCGCCGTTCTGCTGTCTGCTTTTCCCGACGCGCGCAAGCCCCACCCTCAACGGAGTGCACGGCCATCATGTCAACGCAACAGGAAGTCATCGAAATCGAGCGCGACGGCGCCGCCCTTCTGCTCGCGCCGCATGCCGGCGGACGGCTCATGACCTGGCGGGTCGGCGGCGAACCCGTCATTCACTGGCCCGATGCGCCCGACTGGTCCAACCCCGCCAAGATCCGCGGCGGCAATCCGTTATTGTTCCCGTTTCTCGGACGGCATTTCGTCGACGGCGAGATCGGCCATTGGCGCGATCCCGAAGGCGTCGTCCATGCACTGCCCACGCACGGCTTCGCGCGCGACCTGCCCTTCACGTGGACGCGCGACGCCGATGGCCATGGCGTGCGCATGACCCTCGTCGACAGCGACGCCACCCGCGCCGGCTATCCGTTCGCGTTCCGCTTCGAGGCGGCCTACCGCATCGTCGATGCGCACACGCTCGAGGTGGAACTCACCACGTCGAATCCGGGCGAAGTGCCGCTGCCCTACTACGCCGGCCATCACTTCTACTTCCATCTGCCGCACGGCCAGCGCGCCGAAAGCAGCGTGCAACTGCCGCACACCGAACGCCGGCGGCAATTGCCGGACGGATCGATCACCGCCGCCGAAGCGGGCCTGGCGAGTTATTCGCTGGCCGATCCGGCCATCGTCGACGTGTTTCACTGCCTTACCCGGCAGCCCGACGAACCGATGCTGCTGAACCTGCCCGGTCTCGGGCGCACGGTGCGCCTGGAACTGCAACAGCCCGATTCGGTGCCGTGGTATGCCGTCACCACCTGGACCGAATCGGATGCTTCGGACTTCTACTGCGTCGAGCCTTGGATCGGCCTGCCGGACGCCATCCACAACGGCCGCGGCCTGCGCTGGCTTGCGCCCGGCAAGACCGAAACGGCGTCGCTCAGACTGGTCGTGACGCCCGCGGCATGATGCGCCGCGGGCGGCTTTCTGTTCGGGCAAACCCGAGCCTGTAAAATCCTGCCTTTCTTTCCGCCGCGCGACAGTGCTCCGACTCCGCGCGGCGACGCCTTGCGAGGTCAGGTTTGCAAACAGGAATTCGACGGCTCGTCTGCACGTCACTCATCGCAGTGCTGGCCGCCTGCGGCTCCGCGCCGGTCGGGCCCGGCTTCTATCGAGTGGAGCGCGGCGACACGGTATCGAAGATCGCGCGCGCGAAGCGCACCAGCGTCGCCAACATCGCGCGCTGGAACGGGCTCTCCAACCCCGACGCCATCGAGGTCGGACAGGTGCTGCGCGTCGCCCCGCCCGCCGGCAGCGCGACATCCTCGACGTCGCCGGCGGCCTCCTCCGGCTCGACGGACGCCGGTGCCGGCGCCCAGTCGGCCGCGCAATCGCCGGCACAAGCCAAGGCCGGACCAGGCGTGTCGCTTGTGTGGCCTGCGCAGGGCAGCGTGATTCGCGGTTTCGACGGCAAGAATTCGAAGGGCGTCGACATCGCCAATGCGGCGGGCACGCCCGTCATCGCGGCGGCGGCCGGCAACGTCGTCTACGCGGGCAACGGCCTGCGCGGCTACGGCAACATGCTGATCATCAAGCACGATGACGACTATCTGACCGCCTACGCGCACAACCGCACCCTGCTGGTGAAGGAAGGCCAGACCGTGCAGCAGGGCCAGCAGATCGCCGAAATGGGCGATACCGACAGCAACCGCACGATGCTGCATTTCGAAGTGCGCTACATGGGCCGCTCGGTGGACCCGGCGCGCTATCTGCCGTCGCGCTGAACGCGCGGCGGACGTTACAAGGAAGATCGATGAAGCTGAAGAAGAGGATGAACGCTGCCGCCGTCTGCGCGGCGCTCGCATTGACCGGCGCGCTTGCAGGCTGCGCGCATACGACGAAGATGACCTACCTGCCCTCGGGCGATACCGGCTTCGCCATCAACTGCAGCGGCGGCGATGCCGCCACCAGCTGGGCGGCCTGCTACAAGCAAGCGGGAGAAACCTGCGGCGCCTATGGCTACGACGTGATTTCGAAGGATGCCGACAACGGCGCGACGGCCGGCGGTTCGGTGGGCGGGATCTTCGGAGCGAACATCAAGAATCGCTCGATGGTGATCCGCTGCAAGCAATGATCGCTGCCCCGGCGGCGTAACGGCCGACCATGCACGCGCATTCTTTCAGGCGTCGGAGGCGGCCATGACATCGTTTTCCGGGAGCGTGTCGGACGGTGTGCGCCAGTGTCCCGACAACGGATCGATCCGCGCGGCAAACGCGAACAGCGAGGCCAGACCCAAAGGGGCGACGACGGCGAAAACCCACAGCAGATTCATGATCGATACGTTTTGAAACAATTTGTTGGATCATACCTGTCCAGCAAAATATTCGCCCGGATGATTCGTCAGTGTGTGCGGTAGGTAGCTATTTCCGATTCTTTCCCTCGGGGCCTTTCACCCTGCCTTTTGCAACCCGTTACGCTCCGAAACAAGCGCATACAGCCGTGCCGCGCGCGTCTTCTTAGAATGTCTTCAGCCCGCGCGCGGTATCCGCGCGAACAGCCGGCGCGGGTCAGAGGCCCCGGTGCGAACGCATCGGGGCTTCGCCTTCGTATCGGCCATGAAGAACGTTATTGCGGTTGTGCCGGTGCGATGATCGTCGGCGGCGTCATGTCGGTGGGCACGCCCTTGTAGTCGGGCGGATCCTGCGGCGGATGCTTGTGATTCGGGGCGTCTGCGCATGCGGACAAGCCGAGCGCCAGCGAGAAGGCAGTGACAAATAGAACGTTACGCGGCATGGTGCTCCCGGACAGGGTTGAACAGGCATCGGCTGGACGGCCGGCCGAGTGAATCTCATCGGATCTTCATCGGAGCGTTCAATCACGCGCCGAATGAACCTCAGAAACGGCAAAGGGGTTACAAGCCGTAACTTGTAACCCCTTCGTGTGTGGTGGTCGGAGCGATAGGATTCGAACCTACGACCCTCTGATCCCAAATCAGATGCGCTACCAGGCTGCGCTACGCTCCGACGAGCCGCGAATTGTAGCGTGCCGGCCACGCGTCCGCAATGCCGCACATGCATGCTTCTTGGCAACCACGCGGCAACCACGCGCGGGCACGCAACTTCCTGTAACGGAACCCGCGCGTGAACCTGCGCATCCCCTTCTCAGCGGAGACAAGCGATGAACCTCATTCTCTGGCGCCATGCCGAAGCCGAAGATCAGGCGCCGAGCGATCTCGCCCGCCAGCTCACGTCGCGCGGACGCAAGCAGGCACAGGGCGTCGCGCGTTGGCTCAAGGCGCGCGTCGGCGATGACGCCATCCTGCTCGCCAGCCCCGCGACTCGCACGATCCAGACGGCCGAAGCATTCGGCGATCGCTATCGCGTCGTCGATGCGCTCGCGCCCGGCAACAGCGCCCAAGCCGTGCTCGACGCCGCGGGCTGGCCGGACGGCATCGGCGAGACGGTCGTGGTGATCGGCCATCAGCCGACCCTCGGCCGCCTGGCCGCCCTGCTCATGACGGGCACGGAAACGGAATGGTCGGTGAAGAAATCGGGCGTCTGGTGGTTCCAGTCGCGCACGCGCGCGGGCGACGGCCAGACCGTACTGCGCGCCGTCATCAATCCCGATCTGCTGTGAGCTGAAACGGGTCACGCGAACGACGGCACGGTTCAAGGCGTTTCACTGAAACGTCATTGCCATGCCATGCGAGCGTCATCGCGGATTACTACATTGGCGAGGACTCAAGCCACAGCCACGTCCTGTCGAGGAAAGCCAATGCAAGATCTGCCGACGCCCGTCCTGCAACTCGGAGCGGCATCCTTCTCGCTCGAATCGCGCCGTCATCTTCCGCGCACGTCCGAAACCCACACCGGACGCGAGCGTCTGCAAGTCTCATGGGCGCGCGACGACGACGCCCTGCGCGATGCCCAGCGCCTGCGCTATCGCGTGTTCTCGGAAGAGATGGGCGCGCGTCTTTCCGGTCCTGCGGGACTCGACGTCGATGTCTTCGACGCCTATTGCGATCATCTTCTCGTGCGCGATCTCGACAGCCTGCAAGTGGTCGGCACGTATCGCGTGCTGCCGCCGCATCAGGCCGCGCGTATCGGCCGCCTGTACGCCGAAAGCGAGTTCGACGTGTCGCGCCTCACGCACCTGCGTCCGAAGCTCGTCGAGGTGGGCCGATCGTGCGTGCATCCCGACTATCGCAACGGTGCGGTGATCATGTCGCTGTGGGGCGGCCTCGCTGCCTACATGATGCAGAACGGCTATGAAACGATGCTCGGCTGCGCGAGCGTCGGCATGATCGACGGCGGTCACTACGCGGCGAATCTCTACACCTCGCTGTCCGCCGATGCGCTCACGGCGCCCGAATACCGCGCGTTCCCGCATACGCCGCTGCCGGTCGAGGAACTGCGCACCGGCGCGAACGTCAGCCCGCCGCCGCTGGTGAAGGGTTACCTGCGCCTGGGCGCGAAGATCTGCGGCGCGCCTGCGTGGGATCCTGACTTCAATACCGCCGATTTCCTCACGCTGTTCCGTCTGTCCGACATCAACGCGCGCTATGCGCGTCACTTCATCGGCGACATGCAGGGACGCTGAGCGGCTCTTGTGGCACGCGTTCAGGAAGAAGGCCCCGGCGCACTCATGCGGCGGGGCCTTCTTCATTCCGGCATCGGTACTTCCATCGGTGCTTCAGTCACCCGTATAGACCACGCGATACGGACGTCCGATCTTCTCCCACTCCATGGCCTCCTGAACGAGGCTGTAATCGGTGAGCGGATTGTTCGTGACCCAGTCGCTCGGCAGACGCACCTCGAAGCCGCCGCCCGCCGTCCGCACCTCGATGCCCGGCAAGCCGACCTCCGCGCGCCGGCGCGACAACAGCGCCGCGAGTCGCAGACAGAACAGCAGCGTCCAGTCGACGTCGCGCGTCTGCGCGAGCTTGCCGAGCTTGCCCGCGTGTCCAAGCACGAGCGTGGCGAGACGCGCCTGATCGGTGCGTGAGAAGCCCGGCATGTCGGCGTTGCTGGTGATGTACGCGGAATGCTTGTGATAGGCACTGTGCGCGATCGATAGCCCGATCTCATGCAGCGACGCCGCCCACGCCAGGAACATACGGTTCTCCTCGCGCAGGTCTTCGTCGGGCTCGCCGAGCTGGTCATGGAAGCTGATGGCGAGCTCGCCGATGCGGTCCGCCTGCGCCCCATCGACGCCATAGCGCCGCTTGAAGCCCTCGACGGTGACCGTGCGCATGTCCTGATGCTGCGAGCGGCCCAGCAGGTCATAGAGCACGCCGAGACGCAGCGCGGCGTCGGTGGTGTCGGCATAGTCGATGCCCAGTTCCTCGAACACGCCGAGCATGATCGACAGTCCGCCCGCCAGCACCGGCACGCGATCCGGCTTGAGCGCGGTGAGCTTCAGCCGGTTGACGTTCTCCGCCTTGATGACCGCGCGCTTCAGCCGTTCGAGACCGCCGCGCGAGATGCCGTGCGTGATGCCTTCGTCGTTGAAGCCGTTCGCTTCGATCAGCTCCGCCAGCGCCCGCGCCGTGCCCGACGAACCGATCGCCTGATCCCAGCCGGTCTGCTTGTACTCGCTCGAAATGATCTGGATCTCGCGCTTGGCGGCGAGTTCGGCCTGGCGCATCGTGTATTCATCGACGTTGCCGGACGGGAAGAACTGGCGGCTGTGGCTCACGCAGCCAATGTAGAGGCTTTCCATGTGGATCGGCGTGTAGTGCGAGCCGATGACGAATTCGGTCGAGCCGCCGCCGATATCGACGACGAGACGCCGGCCCGCGATGGCCGGCACGGAATGCGCGGCGCCGGCATAGATGAGGCGCGCTTCCTCGCGTCCGGCGATGACTTCGATGGGAAAGCCGAGCGCCGCTTCGGCTTCGGCGAGGAAGTCATGCGCGTTCTTCGCGACGCGCAAGGTATTGGTGGCGACTGCGCGCACCTGGTCCGGATGGAAATCGCGCAGACGTTCGCCGAAGCGCTTCAGCGCGTCCCAGCCGCGCACCTGCGAGGCGCGGTCGAGCAGCTTGTCACGCGAGAGCCCGCCGCCGAGGCGGACCGGCTCGCGCAGCGCATCGACCTGATAGATCTGGCTGCCGGCGGGCGTTTCCTCTACCCGGCCGACAATCAGCCGGAAACTGTTCGATCCGAGGTCGACTGCGGCAAGAAGGTGGGGATGTGTGACCATCGGAGATCCAGAAAACGTGATGTGGGAGAGCACTGTTGCGTCGGCACTGCTATTTCGGCATTGCTACTGCGGCATTGCTACTGCGGCATGGCTACCGCCGCGTTGTTGCAGCGCACGAATTCCGCACGAATTCTATTGCATGCCGGCGCCTTCCGCGTCCGCCCGCTTCGTGAACCCTTTCACGGGCGAGTGCGCACGCTCCGAAGACGCTATTCGCATTGTGAGTAGAATTTGTGAAAATCGTTCTGTCATCAAAAATACATCAAACTGTGAGAGCATTCGAGCGCACCTTTGCCCCTTTGATCGAGACACCCTCCATCCTGCCGATGTCCATCCGCTATCCGCTCTTCAACCGCGAACTGGGCATATTAGGTTTCAACGAGCGCGTCCTCGCGCAAGCCGCCGATACGACGGTTCCGCTGTTGGAACGCCTGCGCTTCATCTGTATCACCAGCAGCAATCTCGACGAATTCTTCGAAGTCCGCATGGCGGGTCTGCAAGAGCAGATGCGCGACAACCCCGGCACGCTGTCGCCGGACGGCATGTCCTTGCAGCATGTGTACGACCTCGTGTCCGAGCGCGCGCAGCGTCTGGTGCGCCAGCAATATTCGATGCTGCATGACATCGTACTGCCGGCGCTCGAGATGGAAGGCATCTACTTTCACGGCGCTGAAAGCTGGAGCGAGCAACAGACCGCCTGGGCGCGCGACTATTTTCACAATGAACTGCTGCCGGTGCTGACGCCGATCGGCCTCGATCCCGCGCATCCGTTCCCGCGCGTGCTGAACAAGAGCCTTAACTTCGTCGTCGAACTTGAGGGCACGGACGCCTTCGGACGACAGGCGATGATGGGCATCGTGCAGGCGCCGCGTGCGCTGCCGCGCCTGGTGCGCATGCCGGAAGCGCTGTCGGGCTATCCGCACGGTTTCGTGCTGCTGAGCTCGTTCATGCAGCATTTCGTCAGCGACTTGTTTCCGCACCTGATCGTGCGGAGCTGCAACCAGTTTCGCATCACGCGCAACAGCGAGTTGTTCGTCGATGAAGACGAGATCACCAATCTGCGGGTCGCGCTGCAGGGCGAACTGCCGGCACGCCATCTCGGCAATGCGGTGCGGATGGAGGTGTCGGCGGAAACGCCGCCGCATCTCGTGCGCCGTTTGCTCGATGAAAGCCAGTTGAGCGAGCGCGACCTGTACCGCGTCAACGGGGCCGTGAATCTGGTGCGGCTGATGCAGTTGCCGGAGATGGTCGACCGGCCGGACCTGAAGTTCGTGCCGCATATTCCGTCGGTGCCCAAGGCGATCGCCAACACGACCAATCTCTTCGATGCGATCGATCAGGGCGACATCCTGATGCATCATCCGTACGAGAGTTTTCAGCCTGTGCTGGAGTTGCTGTTGCAGGCCGCGAAAGATCCGCAAGTAGTTGCCATCAAGCAGACCATCTATCGCACGGGCACGGATTCGCCGTTGATGGATGCGCTCATGCAGGCGGCGCGCAATGGCAAGGAAGTGACGGTGGTGGTGGAACTGCTGGCGCGCTTCGACGAGGAGACGAATATCAGCTGGGCTTCGCAGCTGGAGGCTGTGGGCGCGCATGTGGTGTATGGCGTGGTGGGCCACAAGTGTCACGCGAAGATGGTGTTGATCGTGCGGCGTGTGTCGCAGGGCGGCAAGCTGGTGCTGAAGCGTTATGCGCATCTGGGCACGGGCAACTATCACCCGCGGACGGCGCGTCTTTATACCGACTTCGGCCTGATGACCGCCGACCAGGAAATGTGCGAGGACGTGCATCATGTGTTCCAGCAGCTGACGGGCATTGGCGGAGAGATTGCGCTGCATCAGTTGTGGCAGTCGCCGTTTACGCTGCACGCGAAGCTGATCGATGCGATTCGCGCCGAGGCCGAGCATGCGCGCCTTGGGCGACGGGCACGTATTGTTGCGAAGATGAATGCGTTGCTCGAGCCTACTGTGATCGAAGCCTTGTATGAGGCTTCACGCGCGGGCGTGAAGATCGATTTGATCGTGCGGGGGGTGTGTTCGCTGAAGCCCGGGGTGGAGGATCTTTCGGAGAACATCACGGTGAGGTCTATTGTCGGGCGCTTTCTCGAGCATCATCGGATCTTTTATTTTTATGCCAACGGCAAGGAAGATGTGTTCTTGTCCAGTGCCGACTGGATGGATCGCAATTTCTTCCGCCGGGTCGAGGTCGCGTTTCCGATCCGCGATCGGCGGTTGAAGCGGCGAGTCATCGCCGAGGGTTTATCCGTTTGTCTTGGGGATAATCAGTCGGCTTGGGTCATGCAAAGTGATGGGCATTATCGGAAACGCCGGCCCGGGAAGTCTATTCGCAATGCGCAATTAGGGCTTCTGGCTAAGTTCTGTTCTTGATTTTGCTGGCGCTTGATGTCTTTCGCTTGCGCTTCCATGGACTTCCTGTGATCGCGTCGGTCTGTTAGCACTGCCCCTCCCCGGGGCGGGGGTCTTCGCTCTCGTCCTTCGCGTGGGTTGCTTTTGTTTGCCAGCGCTTCTATGGACTTCCCGTGTTCGCGTCGGTCTATTAGCACTGCCCCTCCCCGGGGCGGGGGTCTTCGCTCTCGTCCTTCGCGTGGGTTGCTTTTGTTTGCCAGCGCTTCTATGGACTTCCTGTGTTCGCGTAGGTTTATTAGCACTGCCCCTCCCCGGGGCGGGGGTAACTTTCTTTGCCGCTGCAAAGAAAGTCACCAAAGAAAGCAGCTTTTTTCTCGCCCAGCGTCATCAAATGGGCGCAGCACAGAACCCCGTTTCTGGCCCGGCCGTAGAGCGTGCCCTCATAGGCCACACCGGGCGTGGATCGCGGACCCACTGTGACATCACACCATTGAACGAACTGGTGCAGCACCTGAGAGTTCCGGCCCAGCGCTACGCGCTGCCGGAGGGTATGCAAGGGAAACCAGTGGGAGGCAAGAGCAATGTGATGGACGCGTAAGCAAGAGTGCACTGGCATCCCCGATTGACCGGTCGGCGGCGCGTAGCGCAGCGCCGGAGCATGCAAGGGCTGCACCAGTCTGTTCTGTGGTGCGATTTCACAGTGGGTCCGCGATCCACGCCGGGTGTGGCCTATGAAGGCACTCTCTACTGCAGTGCCAGAAACATGGTTCTGTGCTGAGCCCGTGTGATGACGCTGGGCGAGAAAAAAAGCTGCTTTCTTTGGTGACTTTCTTTGCAGCGGCAAAGAAAGTTACCCCCGCCCCGGGGAGGGGCAGTGCTAGCAGACCGACGCGAACACAGGAAGTCCATGGAAGCGCTGGCAAACCTCAACCCTAAGCCGCGAGAGACTTCCGAAAAGCCGTCCGCGAGGCGGGAAACCTGACGACAAACGTACTCCCCCTCCCCACCTCACTTTTGACATCAAGCTCAGCGTGATGCCTCTGCAGCACATGCTTGACGATGGCGAGCCCCAAACCGGTTCCACCGGTATCCCTTGAACGGCTGCGATCCACGCGATAAAACCGCTCCGTGAGCCGCGGAATATGCTCAGCCGGAATACCGAACCCGCTGTCCCGTACCGAGAACACCGCGCGGTCCTTAACCCGCTCCCACGAAACATCGATCGTCCCGCCGTCAGGCGTATACCGAACAGCATTCGTGACGAGATTCCCGAGCGCGCTCATCACTTCCGTCTCGACACCCGCCACGGTCAGCGAGTCATCGCTATGAAACGTAATCCGATGCCGCCCATTGGACAGATTGTTCGCATCGTCCTCGATATGCCGGATGACCGAGCGCATGTCCAACACCTCATCGCCCGGCGGACGCATGTCGCCTTCGAGATTCGCCAGCACCAGCAGATCGCGCACGATGTTCTGCATCCGCAGCGCCTGCTGGTTCATCATGTCGAGATAACGCATGCGATCCGCTTCATCGAGCGGCAACTCGCGCATCGTTTCAAGAAAGCCCGACAACACCGTCAGCGGTGTCTTCAACTCATGCGAAACATTGGCGACGAAATCGCGGCGCATGGAATCCGTGCGCTCCAGCTCGGTGATGTCCTGCGTCAGCACCAGCTTGCGGTTGTCGCCGTACGGAAACACCTGCACCGACACCGTGTACTTGCGGTTCACGCCCATGCCGCGCATCACGAGCGTCTCTTCGTAATGGTGTGAATTCAGATAGCGGATGAAGTCGGGATTCCGCACCAGATGCGTAATGTGCTGGCGCAAGTCGCGCTTCGCATCGAGCCCGAAATGCTGCTCGGCAATCGCGTTGCACCATTCAATCTGATCGTGATCGTCCAGCATCGCGACGCCGTTCGGCGAAGCCTGGATCGCCTGGATGAAACGCGCATGCTGTTGCTCGACCTGCCGCACTTGGGCATGCCAGCGCTTCGCGAGCTTGTGCAGACGGTAGTAGATTTCGCCCCAGACGCCGAGCGCGCTCGGCACTTCGCCGTACACCGGCGCTTCCAGCAGACGCCACAGACGCTGCATGTGATACGTGACGAAGAAGCCCTGCACGACAAGCATGAGCACCGCGAAAGCCAGCGCGACGCGCACGCCGGCCAGCGCGCCAAGCGCGGCGCTGATGCCCGCGAGCAGCGCGAAGGACACGATGGCGCGCGTCCAGATGATGTTCATGGTGGCGATGAATCTTAGTGACGTTGATACAGCAGAACCGACGAGAAACCTGGCAGCAGCCGCCCGCCGTGTCACACCTTGTTTCAGGCGCTCTTCGCGAGCCGGTAACCGCTGCCACGGACCGTTTCGATCATAGCATCGCAGCCCGCCGGCTTGAGCGCGGCGCGCAAACGCTTGATATGCACATCGACCGTACGCTCTTCCACGAACACGTGATCGCCCCACACCTGGTCGAGCAACTGCGTGCGGCTGTGGACTCGCTCCGGGTGCGTCATGAAGAAGTGCAGCAGGCGGAACTCAGTCGGTCCGAGATCGAGCTTGATGTCGTTGCCCGAATGACTCGCCGCAACACGATGCGTCGCCGGATCGAGCCGCAAGCCGTTGATCGCCACCACGTCTTCCGTCAGCTGCGGCGCCCGCCGGCGCAGCACCGCCTTGATGCGCGCCATCAGTTCCTTCGGCGAGAACGGCTTCGTGACGTAGTCGTCCGCGCCGATCTCCAGTCCGAGCACCTTGTCCTGCTCGTCGCCACGCGCCGTCAGCATGATGATCGGAATGTGCTTGGTGCGCTCGTTGTTGCGCAGCTCGCGCGCGAACGCAATGCCCGACTTGCCGGGCAGCATCCAGTCGAGCAGCACGAGATCGGGCAGCACGTCACTGATCAGGTTTTGCGCCTGCTCCGCGTTATAAGCGCGAATGGGGCAATGCCCCGCATGCTGGAGATTCACCGAGATCAGCTCGGAGATCGCGGGTTCGTCTTCGACGACGAGGATACTGCTGGGCATCGGCACCTCTGGACCTTTTTGCTTGGGTTGTTACGCGGCGAATTAACTCAACGCCTCGCGTTCGAGCTGGTCGCGCGACTTGTGCCGCACGTCCGTGCCCTTGACGATGTAGATGATGAACTCGGCGATGTTCTTCGCGTGATCACCGATGCGCTCCACCGCCTTCGCGATGAACAGGTAATCCAGACCCGCCGAAATGGTGCGCGGGTCTTCCATCATGTACGTCACGAGCTTGCGCACGAAGGCGCGGAATTCGTCGTCGATGGCCTTGTCGTCGCGCACGATCTGCGCGGCCGCCACGGTGTCCAGACGCGCGAACGCATCCAGCGCGCGGCGCAGGATGGACACCGCCATCTCGCCCGACAGACGGATCTCGGCGATGTTCACCGTGCGGCCCGCGCCGTCTTCGTTGATGCGCTTCACGCGCTTGGCGATCTTCTCGGCTTCGTCGCCGGCGCGCTCGAGATTCGTGATGGTCTTCGAGATGGCCATCAACAGACGCAGGTCACGCGCGGCCGGCTGGCGGCGCGCGATGATGTTGCTGCACTCCTCGTCGATCTCGACTTCCATCGTGTTCAGACGCGCTTCCGCCGCGATCACCTGGTCGGCGATGCCGATGTCGAATTCGTTCAGCGCCTGCATCGCCGCGATGATCTGCGACTCGACCAGACCGCCCATTTCCAGCACCTTCGACGACACCGCATTGAGGTCGGCGTCGAACTGGCTTGAAAGATGTTTGTCGGACATGTGTGCTCCTTAAGCCTGTGTGTTTTGCCTGGGCTGACGATCAGCCAAAGCGGCCCGTGATGTAGTCTTCCGTTTCCTTGCGGGCCGGCTTGATGAATATCTTTTCGGTATCGCCGAATTCGATCAGTTCACCCAGATACATATAGGCAGTGTAGTCCGAACAACGCGCCGCCTGCTGCATGTTGTGCGTCACGATGACCACCGTGTAATCGCTCTTCAATTCAGCGATCAGCTCTTCGATGCGGCCCGTCGAAATCGGGTCGAGCGCGGAGCACGGTTCGTCGAGCAACAGCACTTCCGGACGGATCGCGATGCCGCGCGCAATGCACAGGCGCTGCTGCTGACCACCCGACAGGCCATAGCCGCTCTGCTGCAGCTTGTCCTTCACCTCGGTCCAGAGCGCCGCCTTGGTCAGCGCCCATTCGACGCGATCGTCCATTTCCGAACGCGACAGCTGCTCGAACATCTTTACGCCGAACGCAATGTTGTCGTAGATCGACATCGGGAACGGCGTCGGCTTCTGGAACACCATGCCGACACGCGCGCGCAGCAGCGAGATGTCCTTGGTGGTGTCGAGCAGGTTCACGCCGTCCATCAGGATCTCGCCTTCGGCGCGCTGTTCCGGATAGAGCGCGTACATCTTGTTGAAGGTGCGCAGGAGCGTGGACTTGCCGCAACCCGACGGCCCGATGAAGGCCGTGACCTTCTTCTCGGGAATGCGCAGGTTGATGTTCTTCAGCGCGTGATACTTGTTGTAGAAGAAGTTGAGGTTGTTCACCTCGATCTTCGGCTTCATCGAATCCAGCGACGGCGCGCCGTGCGTCGGACGCACGCTGCCCGGCACCGGACCGCGCTCGACCGGCTTGTCTTCAGTCTTCGAATTCAGGTGGTTGACACCACTTTCGACCATATTCATGGAATCACTCCGCCCTTATTTCTTCGAGAAGATCGCACGCGCCAGGATATTCAGACCCAGCACGCCGAGCGTAATCAGGAACACACCGGCCCACGCGAGCGATTGCCACTGCGGGAACGGACTCATTGCGAACTTGTAGATCGTGACCGGCAGGTTGGCGATCGGCTGATTCAAGTCCATCGAGAAAAACTGGTTCGACAGCGCCGTGAACAACAAGGGCGCGGTTTCGCCGGTGATACGCGCGACCGCCAGCAGCACGCCGGTGACGATGCCGCCGACCGACGCCTTCAGCGTGATCGACATCACCATCTTCCACTTCGGCGTACCAAGCGCGAAAGCCGCTTCACGCAGCGCGTTCGGCACGAGCTTCAGCATGTTCTCGGTCGTGCGGATCACGATCGGAATCTGCAGCAGCGCCAGCGCGATCACGCCGGCCCAGCCCGAGAAACGGCCCATCTTCGCCACGACGATCGCATACACGAACAGACCGACGACGATCGACGGCGCCGACAGCAGGATGTCGTTGATGAAGCGCGTCACGCTCGCGAGCCAGCCCTTCTGCCCGTACTCGGCGAGATACACGCCCGCGAAAATGCCGAGCGGCGTGCCGACGAAGGTCGCGATCACCACCAGCAGCAGGCTGCCGACTCTCGGCGGGCCGAGCCGGGGGCGATCGGTGCTCGGGGGACGCCGGGTCT
>NZ_JARUXQ010000001.1:2210142-2331151 GCF_031451265.1 Caballeronia sp. LZ033
GCCGACGATCGCATTGGCGAGACCGCCGCCATCGGTGTTCGGCGGCGGCGTGGACTGCGTGAAGAGATCGATCGACAGGCCGCCGATGCCGAGCTTGAGCGTCGTATAGAGAATCCACACGAGCCAGATCAGGCCGAAGGCCATGGCCGCGAGCGACAGCGTCAGCGCCACCGCATTGGTGCCGCGACGGCGGCTCTGCAGCTTCTGGCGAGTCGCCTGGAGGCGCGCCGGATCCTGGTTGAAAGCAGCGGGACGGCTCATTATTTACGGCCCTCCCCGCGTTCCATGCGCAGCAGCATCAGCTTGGAGAGCGCGAGTACGAAGAAGGTGATCACGAACAGAATCAGACCGAGTTCCATCAGCGCCGACGTGTGCAGGCCCGGGCTCGCTTCAGCGAACTCGTTGGCAAGCGCCGAGGTGATGCTGTTGCCGGGCGAGAACAACGAGACGTTGTCGAGCAGGTTGGTGTTGCCGATCACGAACGTGACCGCCATGGTTTCGCCGAGCGCGCGGCCAAGGCCGAGCATCACGCCGCCGATCACGCCGGCGCGCGTATAGGGCAGCACGATCTTCCACATCACTTCCCAGGTCGTGCAGCCGATGCCATACGCCGATTCCTTCAGCAGCACGGGCGTGACTTCGAAGACGTCGCGCATCACCGAGGCGATATACGGAATGATCATGATCGCGAGGATCACACCGGCGCACAGGATGCCGATGCCGATCGGCGCGCCCTGGAAGAACATGCCGATCACGGGCACGCCGCCGAGCAGCTTGCCGAGCGGCTTCTCGAAGTATTCAGCGAAGATCGGCGCGAACACGAGCAGGCCCCACATGCCGTAGACGATCGACGGGATCGCGGCGAGCAGTTCGATGGCGACGCCGAGCGGACGGCGCAGCCACGCGGGCGACAGTTCGGTCAGGAACAGCGCGATGCCGAAGCTCACCGGCACGGCGATGATGAGCGCGATCAGCGAGGTCGCGATGGTGCCGTAGATGGGCACGAGCGCACCGAAGGAATCGCTGGGTGGATCCCACTCGGCACGCCACAGGAACGACAGGCCGAACTTTTGGATGGTCGGCATCGACGCGATGAGCAGCGAAACGATGATGCCGCCCAGGAGAAGCAGCGTGATGACGGCTGCAAGCCGCGTCACGCCGCCGAAAATGAGGTCGCCGAGCGGGCTGGGCGCGCGCTGCGTGTGCGCTGCCGGCACAGCCGACGATAAGTTGATGTCCGACATGGGAGCCTTGGTTTCGCTACGTGTCAGACCGCGCGACAGGCCTTTCGGCCTGCCGCACGGCTTGCTTTGCTGCTGACTGTCCGCCGCCTCAACAGCTTAGGACAGTTTCATACGGCAGGTGCCTTACTCTGCGACGGACTTGCCCGAAGCGTCCTTGACCTTCGCCTTCCATTGCGTCTTGATTTCGGCAACGACCGAATCCGGCAGCGAGATGTAGTCGAGGTCGTTGGCAGCCTGACCGCCGTTCTTGAACGCCCAGTCGAAGAACTTCAAAGTTTCCGTGCCTTGCGCCGGCTTGTCCTGCGTGGCGTGCAGCAGCACGAACGTTGCGCCGACGATCGGCCATGCGTTCTTGCCCGGCTCGTCCGTCAGGATCTGGTAGAACGACTTCGACCAGTCCGCGCCCGCAGCAGCGGCCTTGAACGTGTCCGTCTTCGGCTCGACAACCGTGCCCGCCGAGTTCTTCATGCCGACGTAGGTCATCTTGTTCTGCTTCGCGTAGGCCCATTCCACATAGCCGATCGCGCCCGGCAGACGCTGCACGAAGGCCGCGACGCCGTCATTGCCCTTGCCGCCCGTACCCGTCGGCCAGTTCACCGTCGAGCCTTCGCCGACCTTAGACTTCCAGTCGGCGTTGACCTTCGACAGGTAGTTCGTCCAGATGAAGCTGGTGCCCGAACCATCGGCGCGGCGGACCACGGCGATGTCGGTATCCGGCAGCTTCGCCTTCGGGTTCAGCGCAACGATCGCCGGATCGTTCCACTTCTTGATCTTGCCGAGGTAGATGTCGCCGAGCACCTGGCCCGACAGCGTGACTTCACCGGCCTTGACGCCCGGCACGTTGATCACGGGCACGACGCCGCCCACCACCGTCGGGAACTGGAACAGGCCGTCCTTGGCCAGCTCGTCGTCCTTCAGCGGAGCGTCCGAACCGGCGAAATCCACCGTCTTGGCGATGATCTGCTTGATCCCGCCCGACGAGCCGATGCCCTGGTAGTTCACCTTGCCGCCGCCGGACTTCTGGTAGGCATCCGCCCACTTGGTGTAGATCGGGGCTGCGAAGGTGGAACCCGCGCCGGTAAGGTCGGCTGCTTGGGCAGAAACGGCGAAGAGTGCACCAATCAAGCCAGCCAGCGCGGTGTGCATCAATTTCATTCTTGATCTCCAGTAGTGAGCGTGTGTCGTGTGCGTAGAGACGACACCGCGAAATATAGGAGGAGTTCGTGACAGTAATATGACTAATCGTGAAGGCCGCGTGTCATTACGCTTACGTGTTGAAAGTCTGATCCCGGTCGATTTGTCAAATGATTGATCGCAAATAAAAAAGCGGGCTGGCGCCCGCTTTTTAGCAAAATGTGACAAATTTCAGTAAACGCTCACGAAGTCGCTTCCTTCACCACCTGAGCAATCGTTTCCGCGTGCTGAACAGCGTCCTGCTGCGCGGCGGCTTCCACCATCACGCGCAGGACCGGTTCGGTTCCCGAGGCACGAATCAAGACCCGTCCGTGCGATTCGAGGGAACGCTCGGCTTGTTCGACTGCGCGACGAATTGCCTCGCTGCTTTTCCAGTCCGCGCCGGCGCTCATGCGCACGTTGATCAGTTTTTGCGGGAACAGACTGACGCCGTCGAGCAGCTCGGCCAGCGACTTGCCGCTGCGCTGGATCGCCGCCAGCACCAGCAGCGCCGAGACGATGCCGTCGCCGGTCGAATGGCGGTCCAGCGACAGGATATGGCCCGAGCCTTCGGCGCCCAGTTGCCAGCCGTTCTCGCGCAGCTTTTCGAGCACGTAGCGGTCGCCCACCGCGGCGCGCACGAACTGCACGCCCGCGTCCTTCAGCGCGACTTCGACGGCCATGTTGGTCATCAGCGTGCCGACCGCGCCCTGCACCTGGCCGTCGGTCGCGATGCGGTCCTTGACGAGCACGTAGAGCAGTTCGTCGCCGTTGTAGAGCCGGCCGGTCGAATCGACGATCTGCACGCGGTCGGCGTCGCCGTCGAGCGCGATGCCGAGATCGGCCTTGTGCTCCAGCACCGCGCGCACGAGCGCATCGGGTGCGGTGGCGCCGACGCCGTCGTTGATGTTGAAGCCGTTCGGCGCCACGCCGATCGACACGACTTCCGCGCCGAGTTCGTGGAAGACGTGCGGCGCGACGTCATAGGCGGCGCCATGAGCGCAATCGACGACGAGCTTGAGCCCGCGCAGGTCGAAATTCGCGGGAAACGTGCTCTTGCAGAACTCGATGTAGCGGCCGCCGGCATCGTCCAGACGCCGCGCCTTGCCGAGACGCTCGGAGGGCGCGCATTCCATCGGCTGCTCGAGCTGCTGCTCGATCTGCAGTTCGACTTCGTCGGGCAGCTTGTTGCCGTCCGCCGAGAAGAACTTGATGCCGTTGTCGTTGTAAGGATTGTGTGATGCGCTGATCACCACGCCCGCCGACAGGCGCAGCGCCCGCGTCAGGTAGGCGACGCCGGGCGTCGGCATCGGGCCGGCCAGCATCACGTCGACGCCCGCGGCCGAGAAGCCCGATTCGAGCGCCGCTTCGAGCATGTAGCCGGACACGCGTGTGTCCTTGCCGATCAGCACCGTCGGGCGATTGCCCTTTTTCTGATGGGCGCGATCCGCGCCGGCCAGCACCTTGCCCGCTGCGTAGCCGAGCTTGAGGACGAAATCGGGCGTGATCGGGGCCACGCCTACGCGCCCCCGCACACCGTCCGTACCGAAATATTGACGTGCCATTGTTGCTTGACCCTCCTCGCGGACATATGGCGCCTGTTATAGGCCCGCGGATGTGTTGACGTTCGTTCTAAACCGGTGCGTGCGCCTGCACCGTGATCCTTGCCGATTTAAGTCCGGTGTCAATCATGTCTGCCGGACGCGGCTTCCTGAGTGGCCTGCCAGACCTTGAGCGCATCGACGGTTTCCGCGACGTCGTGTACCCGGATGATCGCCGCGCCCTGCTCCGCCGCGCAGACGGCCGCCGCGAGACTCGCCGCAAGCCGTTCGCCGGCGCCGCGGCCGGTGACGGCGCCCAGCATCGATTTGCGCGACATGCCGGCGAGCAGCGGCACATTCGTGCCGGCAGGCAACGTCTGACGCAAGTGACCGAGCAGCGCGTAATTATGCGCCACCGTCTTGCCGAAACCGTAGCCAGGATCGAGCGCGATACGCGAAGCCGCGATACCTGCGCTGCCGAGCGCGGCCAGGCGCGCTTCGAAGAAGCTGCGCACGTCGGCGACGACGTCCTCATAGACCGGCTCGTGGACCTGCATCGTGCGCGGTTCGCCGAGCATGTGCATCACGCACAGGCCGCAATCGCTGTCCTTCACGGCGTCAAGCGCGCCTTCCTGACGCAAGCCCCAGATGTCGTTGATCATGTCCGCGCCAGCATCGAGGACGGCGCGCATGACGGCGGGCTTGTAGGTATCGACGGAAAGCGGCACGTTGACGGCGCGCAACGCCTCGACGATCGGCACCACGCGCTCCAGTTCCTCGTCGAGCGGTACCGGCGGCGCGCCGGGCCGGGTCGATTCGCCGCCGATGTCGATCATGTCGGCGCCATCGGCGAGCATCTTCTCGGCGCGGGCCAGCGCATCTTCACGCGACAGGAAGCGACCGCCGTCCGAGAAGGAATCGGGCGTGATGTTGAGGATGCCCATGACGAGCGGACGTTCGAAGCGCAGCACGAAGCGGCCGCATTGCAGCGGTTCGGCCAATGGTGAAGATGCGTGCAAGTTGCTCAAGCTGAGTGGCCAGGACTATACAGGCTGAGGAAAGTACTGCATTCCGTGCCCGGAAATTGAAATGGGCCGGCGTGCAAAGCACACCGGCCCATCAACGGAAGCGTGAAACTCAGGCCGTGGCCGGCGCGTTGCCCGGCTTGACCTCGGTGCCGCTGCTGCCGCCCGGAGGCGTGTCGCCCGACGGCGGCGGCATGTTCTTCGGCGGACGCGGCGGACGATCCGACATGATGTCGGTGATCTGGTCGGCGTCAATGGTTTCCCATTCGAGCAGCGCCTTCGTCATCGCCTCGACTCGTTCGCGGTTGTCTTCGAGCAGCCTGCGGGCGAGCGCATATTGCTCGTCGAGGATGCGGCGGATTTCCGCGTCGACCTTCTGCTGCGTCGCTTCGGACACCGACTTCGCGCCCATCTTGCCGAACATGCCGTTTTCTTCGGTATCGACGTACACCATCGTGCCGAGCACATCCGACATGCCGTAGCGCGTCACCATGTCGCGCGCCATCTTGGTTGCGCGCTCGAAGTCGTTGGAGGCGCCCGTGGACATCGAATTCAGGAACACTTCCTCGGCCGCACGACCACCGAACAGGATGGCGATTTCCTCGAGCATCTTGTCGCGGTACAGGTTCACGCGGTCATGTTCCGGCAACTGCCAGGTGACGCCCAATGCCCAGCCGCGCGGCATGATCGTGACCTTGTGGACCGGATCGGCGTGCGGCAGCAGCTTCGCCACCACAGCGTGGCCCGACTCGTGATACGCCGTATTGCGGCGTTCTTCCTCGCGCATCACAGCCGACTTGCGCTCCGGACCCATGAAGATCTTGTCCTTTGCGTCTTCGAAATCCTGCATCTCGACGATGCGCTTGCCGCGGCGCGCCGCGAACAGTGCGGCTTCGTTCACGAGGTTCGCGAGATCCGCACCCGAGAAGCCCGGCGTGCCGCGCGCGATGACCGAAGCGTCGACGTCGTTGGCGATCGGCACCTTGCGCAGATGCACCTTCATGATGTGCTCGCGGCCGCGAATGTCCGGCAGACCGACGTACACCTGGCGGTCGAAACGGCCCGGACGCAGCAGCGCCTTGTCGAGCACGTCGGAACGGTTGGTGGCGGCAATCACGATGACACCTGAATTCGCCTCGAAGCCGTCCATCTCGACGAGCATCTGGTTCAGCGTCTGCTCGCGTTCGTCGTTGCCGCCGCCCATGCCTGCGCCGCGATGACGGCCGACCGCGTCGATTTCGTCGATGAACACGATGCACGGCGCATGCTTCTTGGCCTGCTCGAACATGTCGCGGACCCGGGCCGCGCCCACGCCGACGAACATTTCCACAAAGTCAGAACCCGAAATGCTGAAGAACGGCACCTTCGCCTCGCCGGCGATGGCGCGTGCCAGCAGCGTCTTGCCGGTACCCGGAGGGCCGACCAGCAGCACGCCGCGCGGAATGCGCCCGCCCAGCTTCTGGAACTTCTGCGGGTCGCGCAGGAAGTCCACCAGTTCGGACACTTCTTCCTTGGCTTCGTCGCAGCCGGCGACGTCGGTGAAATTGATTGCGTTGTTGTTCTCGTCGATCAGCCGCGCTCGCGACTTGCCGAACGAAAACGCCCCGCCTTTGCCGCCCCCCTGCATCTGCCGCATCATGTAGAACCAGAAACCGATGATCAGGATCGTCGGTCCGAGGTAATACAGTGCGGAAACGAGGGCGTTGGGTTCGTCGTCAGCCTTGCCGCTGACCTGAACGCCGTATTTCATGAGATCGCCGACCATCCAGATGTCGCCCGGCGACACGATCTGGTATTTCTGGCCATCTGCCGGAGTAACCGTGAGATTGCGGCCCTGAACGGTGACGTTCTTGACTTTGCCGTTTTTCGCGTCGTCCATGAACTGCGAATAGGACACCCCTTCCTGCACGCGTGGCTTGTCGAACTGCTTGAACACCGTGAACAGCACCAGTGCGATCACGAGCCACACTGCCGCCTTAGAGAACATATTGTTGTTCAAAGCACCACTCCTCACTCATAGACGGGCGCCTACATAAACCTTGCGACGCCACCGAAGCATTCTAATCCAGACCGCTAACCCCTGCCATAAGGTTTAACTACCGCATAAATAGCGGCAAGGGCGGTGTTTTCGGCATAATCGGCGAATATATCGCTCTTATTCGCCGATTTTGTTTAAGGAGCCCGATCAGCCCGGATGCTTGAGCCGGCGTCCGAGTATGAACGTCTCCGACGATTTGTCGCGAGACGCCTTCGGTTTGCGCGGCGCCACCACTTTGAACTGGTGTTTGAACTTCTCGACAATCTGACTATAGCCGCTGCCATGAAAACATTTGACCAGCAGCGCACCTTCCGGTTTCAGATGGTTCTGGGAGAACTCCAGCGCCAGATCGCAGAGATGTTCGATGCGAGCCGCATCCGCACTCGCAACACCAGAGAGGTTGGGGGCCATGTCTGAAATAACAAGATCCACCTGACGCTCGCCGACCATTTCATCGAGTTGCGCGAGCACCTCGTCCTCGCGGAAGTCGCCCTGAAGGAACGTGACGTCGGAGATGGGCTCCATCGGCAGGATGTCGAGCGCGATGATCGTGCCGTCGATGCCGCCCTGGCGCTCGGCGTCGCGCTTCGAGCCCTGCGCCAGCTTGTTGCGCGCGTACTGGCTCCAGCTGCCGGGCGTCGAACCCAGGTCGACGATCACCATGCCCGGCTTGATGAGCTTGTCCTGCTCGTCGATCTCCTTGAGCTTGTAGGCAGCGCGCGCGCGATAACCTTCCCGCTGCGCCATCTTCACGTAGGGATCGTTGATGTGGTCGTGCAACCACGACTGATTGAAACGGTTCTTTGCCATTGAAACGAAAGTGAGGAGGCACCAGCGACGAAAGCGCGCTGCGCGCCGGTGCGTATTTTGCTGCATCGCGTGATGCTTTTAGCGGATAATACGCGGCTTGCTGGCCGGACCGGTCCTTGGGCGCTCGTGCGTTCCAAAACCCCGCTTCCGGCCTGTTTTGTTTTATGGTGGGCGACGGCGCGCGTCATGCGCTTCTGGTCACGGATCGCGTCGAATCGTCGCAACTGCGCACGCGTCGTTGCGTGTTAGTTGGCCGCCCACATTTTAGTCGAGTCCCTATTTTCTCATGCCAGCCCTGAAACTCTCCCCCGCCGAGCGCTCCGACCTGCGCTCCCAGGCCCATGCGCTCAAGCCCGTCGTGCTCGTCGGCGCGGAGGGTCTGACCGATGCCGTGCTCAAGGAAATCAACGTCCACCTCGAGGCGCATCAGCTCATCAAGGTGCGCGTATTCGGCGACGAGCGCGAAGCGCGCATTGCGGTCTACGACGAAATCTGCGACCGCCTCAACGCCGCGCCGATCCAGCATATCGGCAAGCTGCTGGTGGTCTGGCGGCCGGAAGGCGCCGCGCCGAAAAGCCGTACGACCCGCACCCGCAGCACCATGCCGCCGAGCGCGGGCGAAGCAGCCGAGCGTGAGACCAAGGGCCGCGCGCCGCGCATCGTCAAGGCCGTGAAGATCTCGCGCGACGCACCGGCCTTCAAGAAGCCGAAGAAGCAGACGCTGAAGGTACTGGGCAACGAGCGTGTCACGGCGGGCGGCAACGTCAAGCGCGCCAAGAAGCGTCAGCCGAGCACCAAGCGTCAGCATCAATCGTCGAAATGATGAACGGCGCGTGCGCTTCTCATGAAGCGTACGCGCCGCGCGAAACCAGCGCGCGTGAGTAAGGTCAGCTGCGCGCGCGTTTCGCGGCCATCTTCGCCGACTTGTTCTTCGGCACGATGGCCACCGGCGCCGCGCCCGGCAAGCGCCAGACGAGCGCGATGCCGAACAGGCATTCGATCAGATAGATTGCGCTCGAGATACCGTGCAGCACGCCGAACTGCTTCGCATACGGCGAATTTGCGAGGTCGGTGCCGGCTTCCTGCGCGGCCATGCGCAGCGAGTTCATGAACGGCTGCAGGCCGAAATAGCCGATCAGCACGCACAGCAGCATCATGGCGACGATCCAGCGCACGCGCTTGTAGTCGACGATGCCGCTCTTCACGTAGCGATTGCCGATCAGGATGAGCACCAGTGCGCTCACCACGCCGATGATCGCTTCAATGCGAAACAGTTGCGCGGCCACGGAGGCGGCCTCGGTCCGGTCCAGCATCGAGAACAGGACCGGCGCTGCAATGAGGCCGAGGGTCAGCAAGCTGCCGACCCACACCATGGAAACGAGGCGAAAGACCCGGTGCGCCATCAGACGTAACGAACGGCGATGATTTCGTATTCGCGCGCGCCGCTCGGCGCCTGCACGGCCGCGACATCGCCCTCGGACTTCGAGATCAGTGCGCGCGCAATGGGCGAACTGACGGAGATGAGACCGTGATCGAGATCGGCTTCGTCGTCGCCGACGATCTGATACGTGACCGTGTTGCCCGACTCCAGGTCTTCCAGTTCGACGGTCGCGCCAAAGACCACGCGGCCTTCGGCTTCCACTTGCGTCGGGTCAATCACTTGCGCCGCGGCGAGCTTCGACTCCAGCTCCGCGATGCGGCCCTCGATGAACCCTTGCTTTTCTTTCGCGGCATCGTATTCCGCGTTTTCCGACAGATCGCCTTGCGCCCGCGCTTCGGCGATTGCGTTGATGACTGCCGGACGCTCGACAGCCTTCAGGCGTTGCAATTCGTCGCGCAGCAGCTCCGCGCCGCGCTTCGTCAAAGGAATCGTGCTCATAGACAACCCACAAACAAAAACAGCCGTAAAAAAATTACCGCGGTTAAGCGCGTCCCCCCTTGACGGGAGGACACCGCTTAACCGCGGCTCGTGAGGCTTGGACCTGTAATCGAAGCCTTAGTTTAGGCGAGCATGCAGGCCTTGTAAATCATAGACTTCCAAATCGCGGAGGTAACGCAAACCTTCCACCGCGGCCCGCGCACCCGACATGGTCGTGTAGTACGTGACCTTGTTGGCCTGCGCGCTCATGCGGATGGAACGCGAATCGGCGATGGCCGCGCGCGTTTCGTCGACCGTGGTGAACACCAGCGCGATTTCACCGTTCTTGATCATGTCGACGATGTGCGGACGGCCGTCCTTCACCTTGTTGACGACCTTCACCGGTACGCCTGCCGCAGCAATCGCCGCGGCCGTGCCCTTGGTCGCAACGATCGGATAGCCGAGTTCGTGCAGCATCTGCGCGACTTCGACGGCCTTCGGCTTGTCGGCGTCCATCACGGTCAGCAGCACCGTGCCGGACTCCGGCAGACGCGAACCCGCCGCGAGCTGCGACTTGAAGAGCGCTTCGCCGAACGTGCGGCCCACGCCCATCACTTCGCCGGTCGAGCGCATTTCCGGTCCGAGCACCGGATCCACCGCCGGGAACTTGACGAACGGGAACACGGCTTCCTTCACGCTGTAGTACGGCGGAATGACTTCCTTCGTCACGCCTTGCTGCTTCAGCTTCTGGCCGACCATCGCGCGCGCGGCGATCTTCGCGAGCGGCAGGCCCGTCGCCTTCGACACGTACGGCACCGTGCGCGATGCGCGCGGATTCACTTCCAGCACGTAGATGATGTCCTGCTTCGAGCCATCGTCCTGCGGCACTTGCTGGATCGCGAACTGCACGTTCATCAGGCCGATCACATTCAACGCCTTGGCCATTGCGGCGGTTTGCCGCTTCAGCTCGTCGACGGTTTCCTTCGACAGCGAGTACGGCGGCAGCGAACAGGCCGAGTCGCCCGAGTGCACGCCCGCCTGCTCGATGTGCTCCATCACGCCGCCGATGAACACGTCGTCGCCGTCGGAGATGCAGTCGACGTCGCATTCGATCGCGTCGTTCAGGAAGCGGTCGAGCAGCACCGGCGAATCGTTCGACACCTTCACGGCCTCGCGCATGTAGCGTTCGAGGTCGCGCGGCTCGTGGACGATTTCCATTGCGCGGCCGCCGAGCACATACGACGGACGCACCACCAGCGGATAACCGATCTCCTCGGCCAGCTTGAGCGCTTCGTCTTCGGCGCGCGCGGTGCGGTTGGGCGGCTGGCGCAGGTCGAGATCCTGCAGCAGCTTCTGGAAGCGTTCGCGGTCTTCGGCTGCGTCGATCATGTCCGGCGACGTACCGATGATCGGCACGCCGTTCGCTTCGAGATCGAGCGCGAGCTTGAGCGGCGTCTGGCCGCCGTACTGCACGATCACGCCAACCGGCTTCTCCAGGTCGACGATCTCGAGCACGTCTTCGAGCGTCAGCGATTCGAAATACAGACGGTCGGACGTGTCGTAGTCGGTCGAAACGGTTTCCGGGTTGCAGTTGACCATGATGGTTTCATAGCCGTCCTCGCGCATCGCGAGCGCGGCATGCACGCAGCAATAGTCGAACTCGATGCCCTGCCCGATCCGGTTCGGACCGCCGCCCAGCACCATGATCTTCTTCTTGTCCGTCGGGTTCGCTTCGCACTCTTCCTCGTAGGTCGAGTACATGTAGGCGGTCTTGGTCGCGAACTCGGCCGCGCACGTGTCCACGCGCTTGTAGACCGGACGCACTTTCATGTCGTGACGCTTCTCGCGCACGTCGGCTTGTTGCGAGCCGGTGAGCTTCGCGAGACGCCGGTCCGAGAAACCACTCTTTTTCAGATACAGCAGTTCGTCGCGCGTCAGGCTTTCGAGCGTGCGGCCTTCGAGCGCCTTCTCCTTCAGGATGATCTGTTCGATCTGTGCGAGGAACCACGGGTCGATGGAGGTCTCTTCGAAGATCTCTTCCATCGTCAGTCCGAGACGGAAGGCGTCGCCGAGATACCAGATGCGGTCCGGGCCCGGCTCGCCGATCTCGCGAATCACTTCGTCGCGGCTCGTGGTCTTTTCATCGAGCCCGTCGACGCCGACTTCCAGACCGCGCAAGGCTTTCTGGAACGATTCCTGGAACGTGCGGCCCATGGCCATCACTTCGCCGACCGACTTCATCTGCGTCGTCAGGCGCGAGTCGGCTTCGCGGAATTTCTCGAACGCGAAGCGCGGCACCTTCGTCACGACATAGTCGATGGTCGGTTCGAACGAGGCCGGCGTCTGACCGCCGGTGATTTCGTTCTTGAGTTCGTCGAGCGTATAGCCGCAGGCGAGCTTCGCGGCAACCTTGGCGATCGGGAAGCCGGTGGCCTTCGAGGCCAGCGCCGACGAACGCGACACGCGCGGATTCATCTCGATGACGACCATGCGGCCGTCCTTCGGGTTGATCGCGAACTGCACATTCGAGCCGCCCGTATCGACGCCGATCTCGCGCAGCACCGCCAGCGACGCGTTACGCAGCACTTGATACTCTTTGTCGGTGAGCGTCTGCGCGGGCGCGACGGTGATGGAGTCGCCGGTGTGCACGCCCATCGGGTCGAGATTTTCGATCGAGCAGACGATGATGCAGTTGTCCGCGCGGTCGCGGACCACTTCCATCTCGTACTCTTTCCAGCCCAGCAGCGACTCTTCGATCAGCAGTTCGCGCGTCGGCGAGAGATCGAGACCGCGACGGCAGATTTCCTCGAACTCTTCCTTGTTGTACGCGATGCCGCCGCCCGAACCGCCCAGCGTGAACGACGGACGGATCACCGTGGGATAACCGCCGCTGCCCGTGGCCTCGGCGATCTGCGCTTGAACTGCGAGCGCTTCTTCCATCGAATGCGCGATGCCCGATTTGGCCGAACCGAGGCCGATCTTGGTCATCGCTTCCTTGAACTTCTGGCGGTCTTCCGCCTTGTCGATGGCTTCCGGCGACGCGCCGATCAACTCGACCTTGTACTTCTCCAGCACGCCGTGATGGAACAGGTCCAGTGCGCAGTTGAGCGCGGTCTGTCCGCCCATGGTCGGCAGGATCGCGTCAGGACGTTCCTTCGCGATGATGCGCTCGACCACTTCCCACGTGATCGGCTCGATGTAGGTGACGTCGGCCGTGTTGGGGTCGGTCATGATCGTCGCAGGATTGCTGTTGACGAGGATGACCTTGTAGCCCTCTTCACGCAGCGCCTTGCAGGCCTGCGCGCCCGAATAGTCGAACTCGCACGCCTGGCCGATGATGATCGGGCCCGCGCCGATGATGAGAATGCTCTTGATGTCTGTGCGCTTCGGCATAACTGTGCTCTGTGATGTTCTTTATGCGGTGACCTTCGTCGACTCCATCAGCTTGATGAAGCGGTCGAACAGATACGCGATGTCGTGCGGGCCGGGCGACGCTTCCGGATGGCCCTGGAAGCAGAACGCGGGCTTGTCGGTGAGGGCGAAGCCCTGCAGCGTGCCGTCGAACAGCGAGACGTGCGTGACCTTGGCGTTGGCGGGCAGCGTCGCGGCATCGACTGCGAAGCCGTGGTTCTGCGACGTGATCACCACGCGGCCGTCTTCCATGTCCTTCACCGGATGGTTCGCGCCATGATGGCCGGTCTTCATCTTCATGGTCTTCGCGCCGACCGCGAGGCCCATGATCTGATGGCCGAGACAGATGCCGAAGGTGGGAATGCCCTTCGCGATGAACTCGCGCGTCGCGGCAATGGCGTAGTCGCACGGTTCCGGGTCGCCCGGGCCGTTCGACAGGAAGATGCCGTCCGGATTGAGCGCGAGCGCGTCAGCGGCGGTGGACTGCGCCGGCAGCACGGTCACGTGGCAGCCGCGCTCGGCGAGCATGCGCAGGATGTTGTACTTGACGCCGTAGTCGAACGCGACGACGCGGAACTTCGGCGCTTCCTGCTTGCCGTAGCCGCTGCCGAGACGCCATTCGGTCTGGGTCCACTCGTAGCTCTTCTCGGTCGACACGACCTTCGCGAGGTCCATGCCCGCGAGACCCGGGAACGAACGCGCGAGGCCGAGCGCCTTCGATTCGTCATCGCTGCCGGCGAGAATGCAGCCGTTCTGGGCGCCCTTCTCGCGGAGGATACGCGTGAGCTTGCGGGTGTCGATGCCCGAGATAGCGACGACGCCTCGCGCCTTCAGATAATCGGCGAGCGTCTGTTCGGAGCGGAAGTTGGAGGCGAGCACCGGCAGGTCGCGAATGATGAGGCCGGCGGCATGGACTTTGGTGGCTTCGACGTCCTCGGCGTTGACGCCGTAGTTGCCGATGTGCGGGTAGGTCAACGTGACGATCTGGCGGGCGTAGCTGGGATCCGTGAGGATTTCCTGATAGCCGGTGATGGCGGTGTTGAAGACCACTTCGCCGATCGTCGAACCGGGCGCGCCGATCGATTGACCACGAAAGACCGTGCCGTCGGCAAGTGCGAGAAGTGCGGGGGAAAATGACGGCAACACGGGAAGCTCCTTGGGGAACACCCTGTTACCGACCTGTCTGTCCGAAATTCAGGCTTGGCTTCCCGCTGCCCGAGGTACTCGGGCACTCGAGGCGCTCAAGGCGCGCGGGTTTCCTTCGCACAGTGACGGCGGCGGCTCGCGAGGCGCGCATCGCGGCTTGGACCGGCTCGCTCGCGCGCGGCAAGCGGGGTTTCGAAGCAGGCGAAGGGCGGCGTGCGGCGCGCGCTGGCTGGCGCAGCGAACGACGGTGAATGGGAGGTAGGCGCTAGGGTGCGGGTTGAAATGCTCAAACCTTCGAAGTATAGCGTGGAACGGTCATCTTCGCCAGATTCCGGATGCTTGCAGCCGCTTGCACGAGCGTTGTCACGAGAGCGGCTGGGGCGCTTCGGCGTCGTCCTTGCGCATCGTCCGGCCTGGCAGAAAGTACCAGGCCGCGCTCGCCGCCTGCAGCGCGATCAGGCCGATCCACACGGTGACGTGGGCCGTCGCCGGATAGCGGCCGCCGTCGGCATGCCATAGAGAAAGCATCGCGCCGACGCCGACCTGGAAACCGAAGATCAGCAGGAAGATCACGAGCGTGAGCGTCGTGTGCACTCGCCCGATCAGGTGCGGCGCGAAGTATTCCGCGGCGACCGCATAGCTCAGGATGCCCGTGCCGCCGAAAAACCCGTACGCCGCAAGCAGGACGGAAGGCGGCAGCGGCACGCGCAGCACCATCAGGATCTGCGTGGCGACGTACAGCACCATGCCGGTGCCGCAGAACGCGTACACCGACACCCCGCGCCGCTCCATGCCGCGCGCGGCCACGCCGAAACCGACGCAGCCGAGCATCATCGCCAGACCCAGCACGGATACCAGCGCCGCCGCATGCGGGGGCGTGAGATCCATCACGTCGAGCAGGAAGGGGCGGATCCACAGCGACTGCATCGCGAAGAAAACGCCTTGCGTGACGACCGAAAACGACGCGAGCTTCCAGAACACGCCGCTTTTCAGGATGCTCCAGGTGCCCCGGAACTGCGTGATGACGTCGGCGCGCTGGTGCGGGTCGGTTTCCCCGCGAGCCGGTGCACAGGACAGGATCGCCGCCGCGACCACGAGCGTGAACGCCACGAGGCCGAAGCACACTTCCCGCCACGTCGCGACGTGCAGCAGCGACGCCAGCGGCGCCCCGACCACGACGCCACCCAAACCGCCGACCGCCATCGTGAAGCCGTTCACCATCGGCAGGCGGGCGAGTGCGAAATGCTGCGCCGACGCCTTGAAGGCCGCGCTCAAACACACCGACACACCGACGCCGATCAACAGCCGCCCGATCATCAGCCCCACGATGCCGTGCGCCGCGCCGAACACGCCGATGCCCGCCGCCGCAAACACCAGCATGCCGGCCGTGACGCGGCGCGGCCCGAAGTGATCGAGCAGCACGCCGACAGGAATCTGCGCAACCGCGAAGCCGATGAAATAGAGCGAGGTCAGCAGGCCGAGATCGGCGGCGGAGAGGCCCAGGTCGTGGGTGATCAGCGGGGCGAAGCCGAGATTGACGCCGCGGAACACGTACGAGACGAAGTAGCCGGCGGCAAACAGGAAGAAGACGCGAAGACGGACGGAGGACAGCATGCGGAACCGGTATTTCCTGATTCTTCTGGACCGCCAGTTTAATCGGGGCCGGCAAAAGAAACGCCGTCACCTTGGTGACGGCGTGGGATAGCGACCCGGCGACTCGCGCCCGACGCTACTTCTTCTTGCTCGTCTTCGTGCTCGTGGCAGCGTGCTTGACGGTGGTTTTCGCGGCGGCGGGCTTGGGTGCCGACACCTTGGTCACCTTGCCCGACGAATGCGCAGGCGCCTTGCCGCGCGACTTCGATTCCGGCACGCGCGTGCCGATCTTCGACACCCCGCCCGACGAGCGGCTCGACGCCGCCACCGTCTCGACCCGCACCGGACCCGGCTCGGCCGGCACCGGACGGCCGTACGGCACGTGCAGCACGACCACCTGCCCCGGCATGAACATGTCGCCGCGAGTGCGGTTCCAGGATTTCACCTGCGATGTGGATACATCGTAGCGGTCGGCCAGCGTCGACACCGACTGCTTGCGGCGCACGCGGATCACGAGCCGGCGCGTGTCGGGCACGTCCCGCTCGACGGCCAGCGTCGCGTTCGCGGCGACATCGGCGCTGATGTCTTCGTCGTCGTCATCGGTGCGCGGCACGACGATCGTCGAGCCAGGCTTCAGGCGCATGCCCGCCGGAATGCGGTTGACCGACATCAGCGTGTCCGCATCAACGCCGATCTTCTCGGCGATCGCAGTGGGACGCGCCCGCTCCGTGACGGTGTACGTGGTCCACGACGACAACGGCCCTGAATACGACGTCAGATTGCGCTGGAACGAAGCGGCGTTGTCGAACGGCAGCAGGATCTGCGGGTTGGTCGCGCCGAGAATCACCGGCTTCGCGAACGACGGATTGAGCGAGCGGAACTCCTCGACGCTCATGCTGGCGAGCTTCGCGGCCATCGTCACGTCGATGTCGCGTGCCGTCGTGACCGTCACGAAGTACGGGTGATTCGGAATGTCCGGCAGCGTGAGCCCGTACATCTGCGGATTGCTGACGATGTTCTTCACCGCCTGCAGCTTCGGCACGTAGTTCCGGGTTTCGTTGGGCATGCGCAGACTTTCGTAGTCGGTCGGCAGGCCCGCGGCCTCGTTCCGCGCGATCGCGCGCTGCACGTTGCCCTCACCCCAGTTGTACGCGGCGAGCGCGAGATGCCAGTCGCCGAACATGTCGTGCAGACGCGAGAGGTAATCGAGCGCGGCGCTGGTCGAGGCCAGCACGTCGCGGCGCTCGTCCTGCCACATGTTCTGCTTGAGGTTGTAGTCGCGGCCGGTGCCCGGCACGAACTGCCACATGCCGGCGGCCTTCGCCACCGAAAGCGCCTGCGGATTGAACGCCGATTCAATGAACGGCAGCAGCGCCAGCTCGGTCGGCATGTGCCGCTGCTCGAGCTCCTCGACGATGTGATACAGGTATTTCTGCGAACGGCCCGTCATGCGCTCGACATAGTCCGGGCGCTGCGCGTACCAGTTGACCTGCATGTCGACCAGGTCGCTCTGCAGATCGGGAATCTGGAAGCCCGCGCGAATGCGGCTCCAGAGATCGGCGGAACCGACCAGCGAGGTGACCGGAGTCTTGTCGACGTCGATGGTTTCCTTGGCGGCCGCGGTGCGACGGATGGTATCGGCTACTTTCTGCTGCTGTTGCTCGGAGGCTGTGGCGGGTGTGTTGAGAAGAGGATCAGACGCCGTCGGCCCTTGGCTCGCGCACGCGGCGAGCATCAGGACGGACAGCGCGCTAAGAATTAGTCGCATGGAACGTCTCGGCTTCCAAAGGATGAGGCTTGGAAATTTGCAGCCGATGGTACGGAACCACACCAAGTACGTCAATAAAAACGCACGCGAAAGCCCTGCAAAATCCGCGATCTAACAGCGTTTCCAACGTTTCGGATTAACTTGACCCGAAAAATCCGGCTCAACGGAACTTATCTTTCCAGCCGCGCATCATGCGAAATGCCTCAAGCCGGTCGGCGACCGGTGCGCCGAACTGCTCGGCCAGCCGCGTGTGAATGGCCGGGATGTCCGCGCGCAGGAACGGATTCACCGTCTTCTCGTGCGCGAGGGTGGTCGGCAGCGTCGGCTTGCCGGAGACCCGCAACGCCTGCGCGGCGGCGTCCCAGCGCGCGAGCGCGTCGTTGTCCGGCTCGACCGCGCGCGCAAAGCGGATGTTGGACAGCGTGTACTCGTGCGCGCAATGCACCTGGGTGGTGTCCGGCAGCGCGGCAAGCGCGTCGAGCGAGGCGAGCATCTGTTGCGGCGTGCCCTCGAACAGGCGGCCACAGCCGCTCGCGAACAGCGTGTCGCCGCAAAACAGATGGGGCGTGCCGTGCGGATCGGCCGCCTGGAAATACGCGATGTGGCCGGCCGTATGGCCCGGTACGTCGATGACGGAGAACGCGAGCGCGGGGTGCGCGACGTTCACCGGGTCGCCGCCCGAGAGGCGCTGCGTCAGATGCTCGATGCGCTCGCTGGCCGGGCCGTAGACCGGAACGCCGCCCTCGGCCGATCGGCGATCGAGCAGCGCTTTCACGCCGCCGACATGGTCCTGATGATGGTGCGTGAGTAAAATAGCGGTCAGCCGCCAGCCGCGTTTGGCCAGATATGCCTCGACGGGCGCGGCGTCGCCCGGGTCGACCACCACTGCATCGCGGCCGTCCGAGACGAGCCAGATGTAGTTGTCCTCGAACGCCGGCACCGGCACGTACTCCAGTGCACCGTGAGCTGGCCCCTGAGCTGGCCCGTGAGCCCGCGAGCTTCCGTCAAGCGATTCCATAGCGATCATCTATGCGTCAACCCGAACATGTCTGACCGAGCGATTATAGACTGGCCCACCTGGACGAGCTCTGCGCCCGGGCGCTACGTGCTCGACTGGGAGCAGGCGCAGCTCGATCACGTGGTGTCCGACATCTTCGGCTATCACGCGCTGCAGCTCGGCATGCCGCAGCTCGACGCCTTGCGCGAGAACCGCATGACCGGCCGCGCGCTCGTGCTCGACGCCGAAAGCGCATCCAGTGCGCCATACATCCCGCCGCGCGCCACCACGCCCGGCGTCAGCGCCCTGCCCGCCGCCAGCGCGCCCGACGGCCGCAGCACCGTCTGGTGCGACCTGCTCGACCTGCCGTTCGAAGCACAGAGCGTCGACCTGCTGGTGCTGCCGCACACGCTCGAATTCTCGCCGGATCCGCATCGGCTGCTGCGCGAAGCCGAGCGCGTGCTGTTGCCGGAAGGCCAGCTGATCATCCTCGGCTTCAATTCGCTGAGTTTGTGGGGCGCGCGGCAATCGCTCGGCAAGGTGGCGGGCCGGCCGTTCGTGCCGTCGGCGCACGAGATGATCGCGTTCACGCGCATCAAGGACTGGATCAAGCTGCTCGGCTTCGACCTTGAACGCGGCCGCTTCGGCTGCTATCGTCCGCCGCTCGTCACCGACAAGTGGCTGCAACGCTATCAATTCATGGAGCCCGCCGGCGACCGCTGGTGGCCCATCTTCGGCGCGGCGTACATGATCACGGCCGTGAAGCGCGTGCGCGGCATGCGCCTGATCGGCCCGCGCAAGCTGAAAAAATCCGCGCTCGCCGCCGGCCTCGCGCCGGTCGCCGCTCCGCATACGCGCAACGAGACTTCCATCGAGCCTTGATGACTGACGAATCTGCATCGAACACCGTAATCGACATCTACACGGACGGCGCCTGCAAAGGCAATCCCGGTCCCGGCGGCTGGGGCGCCCTGCTGCGCTTCGGCACGCTGGAGAAGGAACTGTTCGGCGGCGAAGCCGCGACGACCAACAACCGCATGGAACTGATGGCGGTGATCGCCGCGCTCGAAGCCCTGAAGCGTCCGTGCCAGGCCGTGATCCACACCGATTCGCAATATGTCCAGAAAGGCATCAGCGAATGGATCCACGGCTGGAAGAAGAAGAACTGGATGACCGCCGCCAAGACGCCCGTCAAGAACGCCGACCTCTGGAAACGGCTGGACGCACTCGTGGCGCAGCATCGCATCGAATGGCGCTGGGTCAAGGGACACGCGGGCCATCCCGAAAACGAACGCGCCGACGCGCTCGCCAATCGCGGCGTGACCTCGCTCGCCGACAGCTAATCCGCAGCACGAATCACCGAATCCAAGACATCCCATGCGCCAACTGATACTGGATACCGAAACGACCGGCCTCAATGCACGGACCGGCGACCGGATCATCGAAATCGGCTGCGTCGAGCTGGTCAATCGACGGCTCACCGGCAATAACCTGCATCTCTACGTGAATCCGGAACGCGACAGCGACCCTGGCGCGCTCGCGGTGCACGGCCTGACGACCGAGTTCCTCAGCGACAAGCCGAAGTTCGCCGAGATCGCGGCGCAACTGCGCGACTTCATCGCGGGCGCGGAGCTGATCATCCATAACGCGCCCTTCGACGTCGGCTTCCTCGACGCGGAGTTTGCGTTGCTCGGCTTGCCGAAGGTGAAGGAGACGGTGGGCGGCGTGATCGATTCGCTCGCACAGGCCAAGCAGATGTTCCCTGGCAAGCGCAACTCGCTCGATGCGCTGTGCGACCGGTTCGGTATCAGCAACGCGCATCGCACGCTGCACGGCGCGCTGCTCGACTCCGAGCTGCTCGCGGAGGTCTATCTGGCGATGACGCGCGGGCAGGAAAGCCTCGTCATCGACATGCTGGGCGAACAGCCGGCGGCGGGTGCGTCCGCCACGCCGCGCGAAGCCTTCGACGATCTCGACCTGCCGGTGATCGCGGCAAGCGCGGACGAAGTGTCGGCGCACGAGGCCGTGCTCAACGAGCTCGACCGGGCCATCAAGGGCACGAGCGTCTGGCGCGTGGAACCCGCGCCGGCATCGGCGGAAGGCGATGCAGTCGCTGCGTGATTATTTTCGGATCTGCTTAAAGAGGGGCTAGACGAGATGCAGAACGCCTGACATAATCTCGTCTCTCTTCGGGTGGTTAGCTCAGCGGTAGAGCACTGCCTTCACACGGCAGGGGTCACTGGTTCGATCCCAGTACTACCCACCAGGATTCTGGTGTTGGTAAAGACAAGCACCGAAGATCAAAAAGGCTCAGGTTTCACGACCTGAGCCTTTTTTCATTTTCGCGTCGTCATCATCCGCCCGACGACGCCCAGATCCCGCGCGCCATGCCGCTCGCCGCGATCACCATCACCATCACGAGTCCCGCTTCCAGATCGCTTATCCACGCGAAACGGCGGGCGCGCGTGAGATCGATCGGCCCGCCCTGCGCCAGCGCCACGCGCCAGCGGATCAGCGCGAGCATCGGCGACACTTCGATCAGCAGGATCACGACGAGCGCCGTCATCTTCAGGTGGAACAGCGGCTCGTGCAGATAGTAGGCCGCGCCCTTTTCGAAGCCACCGAAGGCGCGCATCGCGCCGGTCACGATCAGCACGATCGCCGTGATGCCCCAGACCATGTCGGAGCGGAAGACATCGCGCAGACGGAGTTCGTTGGCCTGGACGGACTGCGTGGCGTCGAGCCGCCGCAACGCACGCGCGCGCGCCAGCACGGAACCGAGCGCGAGGCCGAAACCCAGCAGATGAAGCGCGGCCAGCATCCAGCGTATCAGCATGCTTTCCTCCCACTGCAACAGAACAAGGCGAAAGACGTGTACGTACTTGCGGCGAGGCGAGGTGAGGTGGCGCGCGTCAGATCTGGCGCAACGTCGTATCGAGCGAACGGGCGGCCTGGCGGTCGCTTTCACGAGCAATCGGCGCGCGAAACACCGTCGTGCGATTGTGCCCTGCCGCGGCCGGCGAATCCCACAGCAATTCGACTCGGGCGCGCCGCGCGAACAGGCCGCGCCGCACCTCGCCGCGCGCATGGACGGCGGGCGTGGCGGGTTCGGTGGCGGGTGCGAGCAGATTGGCCGAAGGCGCGGCGCGCTCGGGCGGCTCGGCCCACTTGAGGGAGAGTTCGCGCGCATCGTACTGGCCGAGCTTGCGGCTTTCGGCCCAGACGACGGCGGTGCGCGTCACGGGATCGAGCGAAATGGCGTAGCGGCCGATGGCGAAGCGGCGCGCCGCGATGTTGGTGCGCCACAGCGCGCGCGGACGGCAGATCCACATGACGACCGCATACAGCGCGGGGCCGACCAGCAGCCAGCCGTTCGTCTCCGTGAGCGCATGGATGAAGCTGCGTCCGCCGGACGCCCAGATGAAGGCGCCGACCGAGAACATGGCGAAACCGAAGGTCAGGAGCGCGAGCAGCCGCAGCGCTTGCCGCAGCCATTGCGGCAGCGGATGGAGCGGCCGCTCGAGCCGCGCTTTCGCGCCGGGCAGCACGACCAGCAGGAAGATCAGCACGACGTTCACGCACGCCCACGGCGACGAGGTCATGGCGCGCAGAGAGGACAGATAGCCCATCTGCGACATCGATAACGCCCAGCGCGCTGCCAGCACCAGTCCGATGGCGCGCAGTGCGAAGACCGTGCCGGCGCCGGGTGCGGGGCTCGCGCTGGTTTGCCTGGTTCTCGCCAAAAGAAACTCCTGTCCACGTACGATGCTGGGTGCTCCGCGCAATGCGAAGTCCGGGCCATTATAGGGAGATTACGGATCTCCTCAGAGGTTTCCACGAGCGTAGCGCGGTCTGGCGCTCCAAGAACCTTGCCGTGCGCTCCCGACTGTGTCTGATTACGACAACGCCCCGCGTGCCTTGAGGCGCGCGGGGCGTTTTTTGCAACTTACGCCGCACCCGGGTGAAACCCGGGCGGCGCCCGTTTAGCTGGCGTTGACTTCGCGCAGCACGGTGCGGCGTTTCTGACGCAGCATCTCTTCGTACACGCTGACGTAGTTCGCCGCCATCACCTTCGACGAGAAGCGCGCTTCGAACGCGGCGCGGACTTTCTCGCGCGGCAGCGTATCGAGACGCTTGACGGCGGCGATCGCGCTCAGTTCGTCTTCCACGACGAAGCCCGACACGCCGTTCTCGATCACTTCCGGCACCGAACCGCGGTTGAACGCGATCACCGGTGTGCCGCAGGCCATGGCTTCGATCATCACCAGGCCGAAGGGCTCCGGCCAGTCGATCGGGAACACCAGCGCATGCGCGTTGCCGAGGAACTCACGCTTTTCGGATTCGCCGATTTCGCCGATGTACTCGACGTGCGGGAGCGCCATCAGCGGCTTGATCGTTTCTTCGTAATAGGCGCGGTCAGCCTTGTCGATCTTGGCAGCGACCTTGAGCTTCATGCCTGCCTGCCCGGCGATGCGGATCGCGCGGTCGAGGCCCTTCTCCGGCGAAACGCGGCCGAGGAACGCGAGGTAGCCCGGCTCCACATTGGGGATCGGCGTGAGCACGTTTTCCGGCAGGCCGTGATACACGGTCGACAGCCAGTTGGCCTGTTGCAGCGGCTGGCGCTGGTTGTCCGAAATCGAGATGACCGGCACGTCCTTGAACGTGTTGAAGATCGGCTGCAGTTCGGGCAGGTCGAGACGGCCGTGCATGGTCGTCAGGAACGGCACCGGCTGGCGCGCGAACAGCGAGAACGGGTAGTAGTCGATATGGAAATGCAGCACGTCGAATTCTTCGGCGCGGCGGCACACTTCCTCGAGCAGCAGCATGTGCGGGGCCATCACGTCGCGGATGGTCGGGTCGAGGCGCAATGCCTGCGGCCAGAATGCTTCGAGCTTCGCGGACGTCTGCGAATCACCGCTCGCGAAGAGCGTGACATCGTGTCCGGCTTCCACGAGTGCCTCAGTCAGATAAGACACCACGCGCTCCGTGCCACCGTACAGCTTCGGCGGAACAGCTTCGTGGAGGGGCGCGATTTGAGCGATTCGCATGTCGTGAAACTCCTAATGAAAGGTCAGGCTAAAAACTACAGTCGTTTTGACGTCGGGAGCGAATCGCTCGGCTCGGGCGAAGCTTTCCGCGGCGCGTGGGCCGCGGCGCAAAGGCTGATGCTCGAGTGAAGAAGCGGGGTCGCTGTTCACTGGTTCCTGCGCGGTCGATCGGACAAAGCAAGTGCAGTTCCAGATCTCAAAGATGCCGCGCGCCTGCAATTAACGCGCTTGCAACTGGACGGTTGACGGCAACTTGCAAAAAGCTGTCTACGGCCTAGGGAGAAACCCGGAGCGCATTATGGAGCTTTTTACACGCGCGTAGCGGCAGTCATTTCAACTTATTTACGTTGTTACAAGAGGGATACATTTTGCAAACCCCTGTTTATTAAGGTTGTTCTACATTGGAGGACGGGTTTTACAGGGACTCCGGGAAAGGCGGTACGGCATGGCTGCTCCGGAGGCCGCGTCAGCCGGAGATTCAGTGCGAAGCCCGGCGCTGGCGCGCCACGTGCTTTTATCGCTGCTGGCCTCGCCGCTCGTTGCCGTCATGCGAGTGATTGGGCGCAAAAAGTTGCCCAAAGTACTTACAATGCCCGCCGACGCCCAATGCCGGACAGACGGTGAACCGGACAAAGGTCGGCAAACACTCGGCGCTGTCATTACCGATGGATCGCCACCCGAATTACCGCCGCAGCGATGTTCGGCGGCCCACATGGGCCGGATATCGGCGACCCGAAGACGCCTTGCCCGTCCGCGATACTGGCTACAATCCAGTGATGGAGACGGCGCTGCGTCGCTTGATTGACGTCGGTCGCCCCGTGGCGGGCCAGATTTCGAAAGCCGCGGAAGTTTCAGCGGACGTGCCCGAAGGCGCAACACGCTCAACCGCTCTACGACCAAAAAAGACCATTGGACCAACTCACCGTCTCCCAGCGTAACGCGTACAACGCGAAGCTTTCGAGCTACGCGCATCATCCGCTCGCGTTCCTGCTGCGCTACATCCGCCGGCATCCCGTCGCCCATGCGATCGTGCTCTTCAGCGTGTTCGCCGCGGTGGGCTGTGCCCTCGCCTCGCAATACGCGATCAAGCATCTGATCGACGTGCTCGGCCAGGGGCGCGGACACCCCGGCCCGCTGTGGGGCGCGTTCATGATCCTGGTGGGCCTGATCGCCGCCGACAACCTGCTGTGGCGGGTCGGCGGCTGGGTCGGCGCCCATGTGTTCGTGATCGTCACCGGCGATCTGCGCAAGGATCTCTTCTCCTATCTCTCCGGCCACTCGCCCACCTACTTCTCCGAGAAGCAGCCCGGCATGCTCGCCAGCCGGATCACCGCGACCTCGAACGCCATCTACACCGCCGAAAACGTCATGGCGTGGAACGTCCTGCCGCCATGCATCGCGGTGCTGGGCGCCATCGTGATGATCGTCGCGGTGAATCCGTGGATGGCCGCCGGCCTGATGACCGCATCGCTGGTCCTGGCGCTGATCCTCTACCGCCTCGCCAAGCGCGGCTCGGCGCGGCATCACAACTTTGCGTCGAAGGCGGCGTCGGTGGATGGCGAACTCGTCGACGTGATCGGCAACATGTCGCTGGTGCGCGCGTTCGGCATGACGTTTCGCGAGCAAAAACGCTTCGGCTCGACCGTGAAAGCCGAGATGGTTGCGCGCCAGCAGAGCCTGCTGTACCTCGAAAAGCTGCGCCTGTTCCATGCGGTCGTCACGGCGATCCTCTCCGCCGGCCTGCTCGGCTGGGCCTTGTGGCTGTGGTCGAAAGGCCAGGCGACGTCGGGCGATATCGTGCTGGTCAGCTCGCTCGGTTTCACGATCCTGCATGGCACGCGCGATCTCGCCGTGGCGCTGGTGGATGTCACGCAGCACGTCGCGCGTCTCGCCGAAGCCGTGCAGACGCTGCTCGAGCCGCACGGCATGCCGGATCGCTCGGATGCAACGGAACTCGTGCCGCAAGGCGGGCGCGTCGACTTCGAAAACGTCACGTTCGCGTATCCGCGCCGCCGGCCGATTCTCGACAACTTCCAGCTGCATATCGAGCCGGGCCAGCGCGTCGGGCTGATCGGCAAGTCGGGGGCGGGCAAATCCACCGTGCTTGCGCTGCTGCAACGGTTCTACGAGACCCAGAAAGGCAGCATCAGGATCGATGGCCAGGACATCGGCTCGATCACGCAGGACAGCCTGCGCCATTCGATCGCGCTCGTGCCGCAGGATATCTCGCTGTTCCACCGCACCGTGTTCGAGAACATCGCCTACGGCCGTCCCGAGGCGAGCCGCGAGGAAGTGCTCGCCGCCGCCCGCGAGGCGCGCTGCACGGACTTCATCGAGGCGATGCCTGAAGGTTTCGATACGATCGTCGGCGACCGCGGCGTCAAGCTGTCCGGCGGGCAACGCCAGCGCATCGCGATTGCGCGCGCCATCCTGAAGAACGCGCCGATCCTGCTGCTCGACGAGGCAACTTCTGCGCTCGACAGCGCGTCGGAAGAGGCGATCCAGCAGGCGCTCGACCGCCTGATGGTCGGCCGCACGGTGATCGCGATCGCGCACCGTCTCTCGACCTTGCAAAACTTCGACCGCATCATCGTGATGAGCGCGGGCAAGGTCATCGACGACGGTTCGCCGCAAGAGCTGCGCGACCGTCCGGGGCTGTATCGCGAACTGCTCGCCAAGCAGCACGGCAAGCTGCCGTCGATCGTCTCGACGCCGCACAAGCAACCCGCCTGAGCGGGCTTGTCCCGCCTCAGCGGGCTTCAGCCCGCGTTGAGATCGCGCAGGAAGTTGTCGCGCCAGACCGAGACGTTGTTGTCGCGCAGCTGCTGCATCATCTCGTCGTAACGCGCGCGGCGCTCGGCCAGCGGCATCTTGAGCGCCGTGGCGAGCGCATCGGCCATGCCGTCGATGTCGAGCGGATTCACGATCAGCGCCGCCGTCAGTTCACGCGCCGCGCCCGCGAATTGCGACAGCACCAGCACGCCGGGATCGTCCGGATCCTGCGCCGACACATACTCCTTCGCCACCAGATTCATGCCGTCGCGCAAGGGCGTGACGAGGCCGACGTGCGCCTCGCGGAACAACGCGGCGAGCACCGGCCGCTCGTATTGCCGATGGATGTAGCGGATCGGCGTCCAGTCGAGCTCGGCGTAGCGCCCGTTGATGCGGCCCGACTCCGCTTCCAGCTGCAGGCGGATGTCGCGATAGGCATCGACGTCCGAGCGCGTCGGCGGCGCGATCTGCAGGAACGACACGTTGTTGCGCTGATGCGGATCGTGTTCGACCAGGCGTTCGAACGCGCGAAACCGCTCGACGAGACCCTTCGAATAGTCCAGCCGGTCGACGCTCATCACGAGCTTGCGATGATGCAGCGTCGCCTTGACGATCTCGACGTCGCGCCCGCTTTCGCCGTCTTTCGCCAACGCGGCGATTTCATCGGGATAGACGCCGATCGGATACGCCGCCGCGCGCAGAGTCTGCCCGAACGCGCGAATCCCGGCGGGCTGCGCCGCGTTGCGCGTGACCGCGCCGCCCGCCTCCGTCACGATGTATTCGCAGAACGCCTGCAGATCGGGCTCGGTCTGGAAGCCGAGCAGATCGAACGCGCACAGCGCCTCCATCAGCTCGCCATGCCGCGGCACGGCAAGCAGGATCTGCGGCGCGGGAAACGGAATGTGCAGGAAAAAGCCGATGCGGTTCGTCACGCCATGCGCCCGCAACGCCTGGGCGAACGGAATCAGGTGATAGTCGTGGACCCAGATGATGTCGTCGGGCTTGAGCAGCGGCGCGAGCTGCGCGGCAAGCCAGCGGTTCACGCGGCAATAGCCGTCGAATTCGTTGCGGTCGAACTCGATCAGGTCGGGCCGATAGTGGAACGCCGGCCACAACGTCGCGTTGGAAAAGCCGCGGTAGTACTGGTCGTAGTCGCGCCGCGACAGACCGATGGTCGCGAACGTCACCGGTCCGTGTTCCTCGAGCTTGATGCCAGGCTGATTGTGGGACTGGGCGTCCGTGGGTGAAGACAGCACGTCGCCGCTCCAGCCGAACCACATGCCGCCGGTTTCCTTGAGCGCGTCGTACACGCCGACCGCCAGGCCGCCCGCCGCCGGGCCGCCTTCGGAAATCGGCGCCACCCGGTTCGACACGATGATGAGCCGGCTCACGCGTGCTTCCCCGCCGTGCCCGAGATGACCTGCAGCCAGTCGAGCAGCAGTTCGACCGACTCGATGCGCGCCCGCGCAACGGTATCGCCGGGACCGACCTTGACCGAGAGACCGTCGAACTCGTTGACCACCGCGAAGCCTTTCTCGTCGGTGAGATCGTCGCCGATGAACACGGGCCGGCGTCCGGTGAACGGCGGCTCTGCCAGGAAGGCGCGCACGGCGCGGCCCTTGTCGACATCCTTCGGCTTGATCTCGTAGACCATCTTGCCCGGTTGCAGCACGTAGGCGTCGGCGTATTGCTGCACGAGGCGCTCGGTGGCGGCGCGCGCGGCGGGTTCGCGTTCGGCCGCATTGCGATAGTGCAGCGCCAGCGCCGCGCCCTTGATCTCGAGCAGCATGCCGGGGTTCGCGCTCACGACCTTCTCCAGCTCGTGTTCCATGCGCAGCAGGCGTTCGTCGTTGAAGCCGATGCGCTGCAGGTCGCCGTTGGCGTCGCGCCGCTCCGCGCCGTGCATGCCCGCGACGGGCAGGTCAGGCATGTGCAGGAAGGAGTCGATATTGTCGATGCCGCGCCCCGACACGACCGCCACCGCACCGTTGGTCGCGCGCCTGAGCGCCGCGAGGATGTCGGGCACCGAACGCGGCACGAAAATGCCGTCCGGTGTGGAGGCGAGTTCGACCAGCGTGCCGTCGAAATCGAAGAAGAAGGCGGTCTCGGCGAGCGAGAGGGAATCAGGGAGAATTTGCATCGATTTTGGGCCTGGTGTTTGGCTGGCGACACCCTGGACAGACGCCGCCAGACATGCGCGAAGTGTGGGCATCTTACCGCCTGAGGGCTTTCGGGCAAGCAAGCCGCTATCTTACAAATACCGGCGCAGGGTCTTTCAGCGCGCTTGAAACGTGCGGCAAATCGTCTCGAAAAAGCCGGGGCGACGTGATGTTTTGCCGGCCATCAAGCAAAAGGCGTGTATTTTGCGACGTTGTCCTCGAATCATCCTGCAAGACGAATCCCGATGCACGCTTCGTTCCCAGCCTTTCTTGTCCGGCGGTTCATCGCCGGCGTTTTGACCGTGTGCGCGCTCGCCGCCTGCTCGAAGCCCGCCGAACCCTGGCATCTGACCGATGTCTCGGGCCATCTGCCCGACCTGGACTTCTCGCTCGTCGATGACGGCGGCCAGCCCGTTACCGGCGAGTCCTTCGCGGGCCGGACCACGCTGGTCTACTTCGGCTACACGCATTGTCCGGATGTCTGCCCGGAAACCATGGCGCGGCTGATGCAGGTGCTGGAGCGCGTCGGCCCGGACGCGGACAAGGCGCGCATCGTATTCATTTCCGTCGATCCCGCCCGCGACACGCCCGCGCTGCTGCGTTCCTATGTGCGCGCCTTCGACGACAAGCACGCCGTCGGCCTCACCGGCACCGACCGCGCCATCGAGCGGGTCGCGCAGCGTTATCGCGTGGCGTATCAGATGGAAAAGCGCGCACCGGACGGCGCGTACGAGGTCACGCACAGCTCCGCTGTCTACATCTTCGACGCCGCAGGCCACGCGCGACTGCTCGCCACCGAGCAGGATTCCGCGGACGCCATCGCGACCGATCTGAAACGCGTGATCGACGCGAAGGCTTCCTGACCATGCACACCCTGCTCTACTGGCTCGACCCTTGGGAGCCGTCGCCGACGGTCGTGATCGCGGTGCTCGCCGCCGGCATCCTGTTCGCGCGCGGCGCGCGGCATGCGCGCGTGACGCTGGCGCGGCGCATCGCGTTCTGGTTCGGCCTGGGCGCGCTCTACGTGGCGCTGCACACGCGGCTCGATTACTTCTTCGAGCATGAGTTTTTCATGCATCGGCTGCAGCATCTGGTGCTGCATCACCTCGGGCCGTTCTTCATTGCGCTGTCGTATCCCGGCGCGGCGCTGCGCGCGGGCATTCCGTTCAATTGGCGCAGGCGCTGGCTGCGCCCGGCGGCTCAAAGCAGCGTGGCGCGCGGATTCTTCGCCGTCGTGTTCAATCCGGTGGTGGCGGTCGTGCTGTTCGTCGGGCTGATCTACTTCTGGCTGCTCTCGCCGATTCACTTCAAGGCGATGCTGGATGCCCGGCTCTATCGCGTGATGAACTGGAGCATGGTCATCGACGGCCTGCTGTTCTGGTGGCTTGTGCTCGATCCGCGTCCGGCGCCGCCCGCGCGTCTCGCGCCCGGCAGGCGGATCCTGATCGTGATCGCCGCGATTCCGCCGCAGATCATCCTGGGCGCGTATATCTTCTTCACGCCGCACGAGCTCTATCCGATCTATTCGATCTGCGGTCGCGCATTCACGTGGATCACGCCGATGCGCGACCAGCAGATCGGCGGCCTTCTGCTATGGATTCCGGGTTCGATGATGAGCGTGATCGGCGCGCTGATCGCGCTGCGTCACTGGATGCGGCTCTCGGCGCGCACGCGCCTGCGCAAGGAACGCGGACGCGGCGTCGATGCCGCGCCCGGCGGCGCGAAGGTCAAGACAGACGCGGTCGCGTCATGAGCCGAAGCCGGGACGGCGCATCCAGACGTGCGGGATGCCGTCCTCGTCGTGAATCCCCGACGACGCCACGAAACCGAACGCGCCATAGAAACGCTGGAGATGCGCCTGCGCGTGCAGGCTGATCGGCTCGTCGGGCCATTGCGCGAGGATGTGCTGGAGCGCGCGTTCGAGCATCGCGTTGCCGAGCTTGAGACCACGAAACTTCGCCGTGGTCAGCACGCGGCCGATGCGCACGTCTTTCTCGCTGTCGTCCGGCGTTCCCGGCAGCAACACGCGCAGATAACCCGCGAGCGCGGGACGCTGGCCGTTCTCGCCGGCGCCATAGGCCAGCAGGTGCCGTGCATCGATATCGAGACCGTCGATGTCGCCATACACGCAGTTCTGCTCGACGACGAACACCGCGCTGCGCGCCGCGAGCATGTCGTAGACCTCGGCGGTCGAGAGGTCGTCGAAGGCCTTCCAGCGCCATTCGAGTGAAGAGAGTCGGTCGGTCATGGGATTCCGGATGCGAGGAGTATCGCGATTATGCCGCGCGATGTGCGGCCGCGAATAAACCGTGACGCGGTCATGCGCGCAAGCTGATTGGCGAAAACCTGCGAGCAAAAAGAAAAAGCCCTGACGGATCAGGGCTTTTCGAGTGGAGGCGCGGACCGGAGTCGAACCGGTCTAAACGGCTTTGCAGGCCGCTGCATAACCGCTTTGCTACCGCGCCGTATGCGGTTCCGGCTGCCGGTCATACGCCGGCTTCTTCACCAAACAAAAAGGGAAGCTTGGCTTCCCCTTTGATTGGAGCGGGAGACGAGTCTCGAACTCGCGACCTCAACCTTGGCAAGGTTGCGCTCTACCAACTGAGCTACTCCCGCAATGTCCTGCAATGCTGCTGGTGTTACTTGTACGGCTGCTTCCGGCGGCACGCGCGCTTTGCTTCAGCGCTGACCACACCGGAAACTTCTGATCTGGAGCGGGAGACGAGTCTCGAACTCGCGACCTCAACCTTGGCAAGGTTGCGCTCTACCAACTGAGCTACTCCCGCATTTTTACTGCTGCGCCTGCTGCACATTTTTACCGCACTTCGCTGGTTTGCGTCGTGCCGTGCATCAGAGAAACGAGATTATGTAGAAGCTAAAGAAGCCTGTCAACAGTTTTGTGAGAGGAATTTTCCGTTTCGACGCAATTTTCCGCGTGCACGCATCTGAGCCTTTTCCGCGACGGACGCCTCACAGCATGCCGCCCCGTTCGCGAATCTGCGGCCACGCGAGCTTCATGTAATAGAGCATCGACCAGACCGTGAGCACGGCGGCGACGTCGATGAGCCACAGCCCCCACACACGCGTGTCGATCATCCATTGCGTGCCGGTAATCCTGAGCGGACCGTAGAACAGCAGCATCGGGATGGCGACCATCTGGCACACGGTCTTGAACTTGCCGAGCTGATTCACCGCGACGCTCTTCGATGCGCCGATCTGCGCCATCCATTCGCGCAGCGCCGAGATGGTGATCTCGCGTCCGACGATCACGAGCGCGATCACCGCGTTCAGCCGCGACAGCTGCACCAGGACGAGCAAGGCGGCGGTCACCATCAGCTTGTCGGCGACAGGATCGAGGAACGCGCCGAATGCCGACGTCTGGTTGAGCTTGCGTGCAAGAAAGCCGTCGAACCAGTCGGTGAGCGCGGCGAGCACGAAGATCAGCATGCCGAGCAGGTTGCGGTGCTCCGGGCTCATCATCATGTCCGGCAGATAGAACACGCCCACGACGAGCGGAATCAGCACGATCCGCAGCCATGTCAGAAAGATCGGTAGATTGAACGGCATGGGCGCAGGCGAGTGAAGGACATGTAAGGGAGCCGCCATTGTGCCGCGTGGATCCCGCGCTCACAAGGCAGCGACCCGGGCCGGCGCGCCCCGCGACGGGTTTGCTGTCGCGAGGCGCGCCGGTGCCGGCTCAATGCAACTGACGATAGATCTGCTGTGCCAGCGCAAGCGAGATGCCTTCGACACTGGCCAGGTCCTCGACGCTCGCCGCCTGCACGCCGCGCAATCCGCCGAAGCGCGACAGGAGCCGCTGACGCCGTTTCGCACCGACGCCTTCGAGCTCTTCCAGCCGCGAAGTCTGACGGGCTTTCGCGCGCTTGGCCCGCATGCCGGTGATCGCGAAGCGGTGAGCTTCGTCGCGGATCTGCGCGACCAGCATCAGCGCTGCGCTTTCCTTGCCGAGTTCGAGCGCGGGGCGGCCGTCGGCGAAGATGAGCGTCTCCAGTCCGACCTTGCGCCCTTCTCCCTTCGCGACGCCGACCAGCATGCCGTGATCGAGACCGAGTTCCGAGAACACCTGTCTGGCGATTTCCACCTGGCCCTTGCCGCCGTCGATCAGCACGATGGTCGGCAGCGTGCCGCCCGCCGCGACCGGCTCGGCGCCATCGGGCGTGACGGTGGGATCGGCGGCATCGCCGGGCTGCAGGATGGCGGCTTCGTCGGTGGCGTTGGCGGCCGCCTGCGCGACCATCTTCTCGTAGCGGCGCGTGAGCACCTGGCGCATCGCGGCGTAGTCGTCGCCGGGCGTGATGCCGGTGATGTTGTAGCGGCGATACTCGCCCGACTGCATCTTGTGATGATGGAACACGACACACGACGCCTGCGTGGCTTCGCCCATCGTATGGCTGATGTCGAAGCACTCCACCCGCAGTTGCGCGAGGTCGTCCATCTCCATGCCGAGCGTGTCGGCGAGCGCGCGGGTGCGCGCCTGCTGCGAACCCTGCTCCGACAGCAGCCGCGCGAGCGCGAGCCGCGCGTTCTGCTCGGCCATCGAGAGCCATACGCGCTTCTGCCCTTGCGGCTGGCGCAGCAACGTGACCTTGTGGCCGGCCTGCTCGATCAGCAGGTCGACGAGATCGCGGCTCGACGGCGCGTGACTCACGACGAGCACCGGCGGGACACGGTTGCCGATGTAGTGCTGCGCCATGAACGCTTCCAGCACTTCGGCTTCGAGCGCGTTTTCGCGGGGTTGCGAGTCGGCTTCGGCTTCGGCTTCGGCTTCGTTCTCCACGGCGGCGGCATCCGCTTCGAGCTCCGTCACGGCCGCTTCAACCGGCGCAGCGGCAGGTTCAGCGGCCGCCTCCACCGGCGCGTCTTCGAGCAGTTCGGGCAACTCCGACAATTCGTCCTCGTCGCCCAGCGACAACGCGCTTTCAACATGCGTCGGAAAATAGGCCTTGTCGCCGAGATGCCGGCCACCGCGCACCATCGCGAGATTCACGCAGACCTTGCCGCCCAGCGCGACCACCGCGAGGATATCGACATCGCTCTCGCCGCCCACTTCGATCGCCTGCTGATGCAGCACCGTCGACAGCGAGCTCATCTGGTTGCGCACCGCGGCGGCCTGCTCGAACTTGAGATCGGCGGCGAAGGCGTGCATCTTCTGCTCGAGTTCCTTCATCACCTCGCCCTGCCGTCCGAGCAGGAAGCGCGACGCATTGGCGACATCGCGCGCGTAATCCTCCTCGCTGATGAGCCCGGTGCACGGCGCGGTGCAGCGTCCGATCTGATGCAGCAGGCAGGGCCGCGTGCGGTTGCTGAACACCGAGTCCTCGCAGGTCCGCAACTGAAACACGCGCTGCAGGATCTGGATGCTCTCGCGCACCGCCCACGCGCTCGGAAACGGTCCGAAATACTGGTTCTTCTTGTCGACCGCGCCGCGGTAGTACGCCATGCGCGGAAACGTGTGGCCGGTGAGCTTGAGGAACGGATACGACTTGTCGTCGCGGAACAGGATGTTGTAGCGCGGCGCGAGCGCCTTGATCAGGTTGTTCTCGAGCAGCAGCGCTTCGGCTTCGGAACGCGTGACGGTGGTTTCGATCTTGCGGATGCGCGTCACCATCATCGCGATGCGCGGCGAATGCAGCGTCTTCGTGAAATAGCTCGACACGCGCTTCTTCAGATTGCGCGCCTTGCCGACGTACAGCACGTTGCCGCCGCCGTCGTAGTAGCGGTACACGCCCGGCAAATGGGGCAGTTGCGCAAGGGTCTTCTTCGGGTCGAACTCCGCGTCGGAAGCGGATTCGTGTGCGGCGGAGTCAGTCATGCAGCGAAAGTCGCGAGTGTCCCGCGCGAGGCGCGGCGCGAAGCCTGGATGGGGAGGCGCGCGCGGGCGCCAGGGCCGCGGTCGTTGTCTTAGAATCGCCAGTTTAGAACATTACGCCGCGCGCCAACGCCCCATGTCCGAGCAGCCGCCCACGCCGTCCGCCACCCCGGAACTCGCCTGCGACATCTTTTGCGCGGTCATCGACAATTTCGGCGACATCGGCGTCTGCTGGCGGCTCGCTCGGCAGCTGCAAGCGGAATACGGCTGGCGCGTGCGGCTCTTCGTCGACGATCTGAAAGTCTTCCATGCCCTCCGTCCGGCCGTCGACGCCACGCTTGCGCGACAGGAAGCCTTGGGCGTCGTGATCGAGCACTGGCACGATCCCGCGCATGCCGGCGACAGGCTCGACATCGCGGACGTCGTGATCGAGGCGTTCGCGTGCGAACTGCCGCCCGCCTATGTCGCCGCGATGGCGCGGCGCGCGCGCAAGCCGGTCTGGGTGAATCTGGAGTACCTCAGCGGCGAAGACTGGGTCGCGGACTTTCACACGCGGCCTTCGCCGCATCCGCGTTATCCGCTCGAAAAGACGTTCTTCTTTCCCGGCCTGGGCGCAGGCACGGGCGGCGTACTGAAGGAACGCGATCTCGACGCGCGACGCCTGGCCTTCGATGCGCCCGCCTGGTGGCGCGAACACGTGCAAGGTGAGCCGCCGGGCGCCGAGAGCACCGTCATCTCCCTGTTCGCGTACGAGAACCCTGCCGTCGACAGCCTGCTCGCGCAGTGGCGCGACGGCGCCGAGCCGGTCGTGCTGCTCGTGCCAGAAGGACGCATCTCCGGCGCGCTGGCGCGCTTCTTCGGTGTGCCGCGGTTCGCGGCGGGCACGACGGCACGCGCGGGCGCATTGCGGGCGCACGCGCTGGGATTCGTCGAGCAGCCGCGTTTCGACGCCTTGCTATGGGCCGCCGACATCAACTTCGTGCGCGGCGAGGATTCTTTCGTGCGGGCGCAATGGGCGTGCAAGCCGTTTGTCTGGCACATCTATCCGCAAGCCGACGACGCCCATCTCCCCAAACTCGATGCCGCTCTGGCCCATTACACGCAGGCGCTCGATGCCTCGGCGCGGGCTTCGACGGAACGCTTCTGGCACGCGTGGAACGGCGCGGGAACGCCGGACTGGGCCGATTTCTCGCGTTATCGCCGGGCGCTGGAGGCCCGCGCTGCGAGCTGGGCCGGTGAGCTGGCGGCTATCGGCGACCTGGCAGCGAATCTCGTCACGCATGTGCTTGCGCGCCTGCCTCGCGGGTGAGAACTCCGACGCCGCCCGCGCCCTGCCTTGCGCTGCGTCCTTCGTGCGCGTCATCCGACTGGCCCAACGGACAAAAACTCAGTTAAAATAAGCGGTTATCCGAGGAAGCAAGCGCGAGTAGGCAACGGACAGGCGGTTGCAGGTTCTGGCCAGCGCACCGGTATCGCGCGGCAGTCAAAGCAACGGGATACGTCGCCCGGCAAGCAGCCTTCCTCGTTGACAAGCATTCACGCGTGGCGGCAGAGCGCCGCTGCCGGATCGAATCATCCAGGCATTCAGCCCTATCCATTCGTACAGGACCCAGTTTTATGAAGACCGCACAAGAACTCCGCGTCGGCAACGTCGTCATGATCGGCAGCGATGCCATGGTGGTGCAGCGCGCCGAGTACAACAAGTCGGGCCGCAACGCCGCGGTCGTCAAGATGAAGTTCAAAAACCTGCTGACGAACTCCGGCATGGAAACGGTCTACAAGGCGGACGACAAGTTCGACGTCGTCGTGCTGGATCGCAAGGAAGTGACCTATTCCTACTTCGCTGACCCGATGTACGTCTTCATGGACGCTGACTACAACCAGTACGAAGTCGAAGCCGAAATGATGGGCGACGCGCTCAACTACCTCGAAGACGGCATGGCCTGCGAAGTGGTGTTCTATAACGAGAAGGCCATCTCGGTCGAACTGCCCACCACGCTCGTGCGCGAAATCATCTACACGGAACCGGCCGTGAAGGGCGACACTTCGTCGGGCAAGGTGCTGAAGACCGCCAAGCTGAACACCGGTTTCGAACTGCAAGTGCCGCTGTTCTGCAACATCGGCGACAAGATCGAAATCGACACGCGCACGAACGAGTACCGCAGCCGCGCTTAAGCGTCGCACGGCACCCAGGAGCCTCGCACGCAGCAACCTCCGCGACGGCTCCCTGAACAAGCGCCCTTCCACGGGCGCTTTTTCTTTTGCATGAATTTTTTGACAAATTCAGGCAAACTTTACCGCTCGGGCCCTCATTCGATGAGAGCGCCTCCGACGAGCCAATCCCCGCAAAGGCTACCCGTCCGGCCACGATCGGAAAAATCAACCGCGTGGCACGGTTTCTGCTAAAAAGCTGCGATAACGATTTCAGAGCCGACATGCCAAGACCGCGTCCCATCACGAACCGGTTGTTGATTGTGGCGGCACTCGCGCTGCCACCCTTCGCGTTGCCGGGATGCAAGTCGACGCCGCCGGCCGCAGCGCCCGCTTCCAGCCAGCCGGCGCCCGATGACGCGACCTTGGCTGCCCGCGTGAAGCAGGCATTGGCCGCCGATCCGCAGCTGAGATCGTTGCCGGTGAGCGTCGCGACCTATCGCGGCGTGGTGCAGGTTGCGGGATATGTGGAATCGGATGCGCAGATCGAGCGCGCCCTGGCCGTGGCCCGTGGCGTGCCGGGCGTGCGCTCCGTCAGCAATGAGCTGCATCTCAGGCCGCGTTGAGGCGGTCACCGGGGAACAGATGACACACGAGTAACGCAGGACGAGAACCGCAGCGGGTCGGGCGCCGGAGTCAGACAACGGCAGCGCCGCCCGCCCACGAAACACCGGAGTCCCGTGCAGCGCCGTTGCGGCCGGCACGCAGCGACGGTGCATTACAGTCCACTTTGAGACATTGGTCAGCCATGCCACACGCCCTGATTGTCGAAGACGATCCCAATAGCCTCTCAGGTTTGTCCGCGATCCTGTCGGCGGATGGTTTTTCCGTCGACACGGCGACGACCCTTGCCGAGGCACGCTCCGCGCTGACGCGCTTCATCCCTGATGTCGTGCTGATCGACCTGAATCTTCCGGACGGCAGCGGCCTCGATCTGCTGCCGAGCCTGCCCTCGCAACCGCCCGACGGCGCGTTGCCGGTGATCGTCATGACCGGCAACGCGACCGTGGAAAGCGCGATCGAGGGTCTGCGGCACGGCATCTGGGACTATCTGCTGAAGCCGGTCAACATTCCGCGCCTGCGCAGCCTGCTCGCGCGCATCCCGCGTCCGTACGAACTCACCGAGGAAGTGCAGGCGCTGCGCTCCACGCTGCGCGAACTCGGCCACTTTGGCGACATGACCGGACGCAGTGCGGCGATGCAGCACGTCTACGATCTCATCGAACACACCGCGCCGACCGAGGCGGCCGTGTTGATCTGCGGCGAGCCGGGCACGGGCAAGAAGATCGCGGCGCGCACGATTCATCAGCTGAGCCGTCGCCGCAAAGGACCGTTCGTCACCTTCGACTGCTCCGCGTACCGTCATTCCGGCACGGCCGGCGAGGCGCCGCAGCGCACGATGGAAAGCATCCTCTTCGGCCATGAGCGCAATGCCTACGCGGGCGCGGAGCATCGCGAACCGGGCCTGCTCGAACAGGCGGGCGGCGGCACGCTGTTCCTCGACCAGATCGATTCCCTGCCGGCGCCGCAGCAGGAGGCGCTGTTGCGCGCGCTCGATTCGCAGACCTTCATGCGGGTGGGCGGCAGCAACCGGATCATGACGGACTTCCGCCTGATCGCCGCGTCGCGCACGCCGATGCGCGAGGCCGTCGCGAGCGGTGCGATGCGTGAAGACCTGTTCCAGCGGCTGTCGGCCTCGTCGATCCTGTTGCCGCCGCTGAGCGAACGCGACGACGACATCGCGCTCATCGCCGAAGCGCTCGTCGACGAGCTCAACCGCGAGAATCACATTGCCGGGATCACGAGCGGATCGCCGAAGCGCGTCAGTCCCGCGTTCATCCGCGAGTGCTTCGCGACCGAATGGCCAGGCAACGTTCGCGAGATGCGCGAGCGCGTGCGGCGCGCCTATCACGCGTCGGGTGAAACCATCGAGACCTTGCGCGTCGATGAACCGGGCGGACTCGGCGGACGCGGCCTGAACGGCAGCAGCGTGCAGGTGACGGTGGGCACGGCGCTGGCCGACGTCGAGGACATGCTGATCCGTGCGACGCTCGAGGCGGTCGGCGGCACGCGCCATCGCGCGGCGACGCTGCTGGGCATCAGCCCGAAGACGCTCTATAACAAGCTGCAGCGGATGAAGCTCGAGCCGTCGTGATGCTTTGACTGCTTTAACGAAGCTCGAAAAAAACGCCACGATCGTGGCGTTTTTTTTCATCTGAATCGTCCGGGAAGGAATCAGCCGAGTGTGTCCTCGATGAGCGCGCGTGCCGCCCGATACTCCGCCTGTCCCTGCAGTTTGTCCCAGCGCAGCGCCTTGCCGCGCCGCCGCATCTGCCTGAGCCGTTGGGCCGACGCCTTCGACGGCACATGGCGCAACTGCTTCAGCACCCGTCCCGCCTCTTCCGGCTGATTGCAGATCAGCACCATGTCGCAGCCCGCCGCGAGCGCGGCGCTCGCCGCTTCGGTGAGCGTGCCGCCGGCGCGGGCCGCTTCCATCGAGAGATCGTCGCTGAAGATCGCGCCATTGAAGCCGAGCCTGCCGCGCAGGATGTCCTGCAGCCAGATGCGCGAAAAGCCGGCGGGCTTGTCGTCGACCTGGGTGTAGATGACATGCGCCGGGATCACCGACGCCAGCGACATGCCGAGCCAGTCATACGGACGCACGTCGGCGGCGAGGATGTCTTCGAGCGCGCGGTCGTCGGTGGGCAGGGCCACGTGCGAATCGGCGGATGCGAAACCGTGACCCGGGAAGTGCTTGCCGCAGTTCGCCATGCCCGCGAGCGCCAGGCCGTGATTCAGGCTCTTCGCGAGCATCGTCACGACGCGCGGATCGCCATGCAGCGCGCGATCGCCAATTACCTTCGACTGCCCGTAGTTCAGATCCAGCACCGGCGTGAAGCTCATGTCGATGCCGCACGCGCGCAACTCCGACGCCAGCACGTAGCCGAACGCGGTCGCGGTCTTCGTCGCGGCGAGCACGTCACGATCCCACAGCTCGCCGAGCCGGCCAGGCGCGGGCAGCACCGTGAAGCCATCGGTGCGGAAGCGCTGCACGCGCCCGCCTTCGTGATCGACGGCGATCAGGATGTCCTCGCGCACGTCGCGAATTGCATCGGTCAGTGCGACCAGCTGCGCGCGATTCTCGAAGTGCCGCGCGAACAGGATGATCCCGCCGGTCATCGGATGCGTGAGGCGGTCGATATCGGCGTCGGACAGCGTCGTGCCGGCGACGTCGAGCATGACGGGGCCGGGAATGCGTTTCATCGATTTCAATGGGAGCCCTGAATGGATGGAATGGAGGTCAGACGCGCTCGGGCGTCTCGGCGATCACGAACGACACCGCGTAGTCGCGCTCGTCGCTGACCGTGACCTGCGCGGTGATGCCGCGCTGCGCGAGCCATTCGGCCAGTTCGCCGGACGCGACGCACACGGGCTTGCCGCTCGGCTCGTTGAGCGTTTGCAGCGCGCGCCAGGTCATCGGCCAGCGCATGCCGAGGCCGATCGCCTTCGAGAACGCTTCCTTGGCCGAGAAACGCGTGGCGAGGAACGCGAGGCCGCGCACTTCCGAGCGCGCGCGCCGGGCGTGATAGATGCGCAGTTCGTCCGGGCCGAGCACCTTCTCGGCGAAACGTCCCCTGGTGCGCTCCATCACCGCCGCGATGCGGCTGACCTGCGCGATGTCGGTGCCGATTCCGTAGATCGCCATGTGAACCCGCGCTTCAGCGTGCGTGGCCGGCGGCAAGACGCGAGGCGACCATGATCGCCTTCATCTCGCGCACTGCGTTGTCCCAGCCGGCGAAGATCGCATGCGCGACGATCGCGTGACCGATGTTCAGTTCGACGATCCCCGGCAGCGCGGCGATCGCCTGCACATTGGTGTAGTGCAGCCCGTGTCCGGCATTGACCTTGAGGCCCAGCGCATTGCCGAAGTCGACGCTGCGCGCCACGCGCTCGAATTCGTCCTGCTGCGCGGCTTCGTGGTGCGCCTCGGCATAGCGGCCAGTGTGCAGTTCGATGACGGGCGCGCCTGCTTCCTGCGCCGCGCGAATCTGCGTCTCGTCCGGGTCGATGAACAGCGACACGCGCGCGCCCGCATCGGCCAGTTGCCGGCACGCGGCCTTCACCTCTTCGAAGCGGCCGGCGACGTCGAGGCCGCCTTCGGTCGTGACTTCCTGACGCTTCTCCGGCACGAGACAGACATCGTGCGGCTTGATCTCGCAGGCGATGTCGAGCATCTCGCGCGTCACCGCGCACTCCAGGTTCATGCGCGTTTTGAGCAGCGGACGCAGCGTGCGCACGTCGGCGTCGACGATATGGCGGCGGTCCTCGCGCAGGTGCAGCGTGATGGCGTCGGCGCCCGCTTCCTCGGCGGCCAGCGCCGCGCGGATCGGATCGGGATAGGACGTGCCGCGCGCGTTGCGCAGCGTGGCGACGTGATCGATGTTCACGCCCAGATCGATCACGTTCGCAGGCGACGAGAGAAAGAAGCTCATAGTTTTTGCAGGTCGATCAGTATCTGACGGGTGGCGAGCGGCGTGCCGCCCAGGTAATGATTCAGCAGGAAGCGCATCAGCGTCTTGCTCTGGGCCGCGGTCTGCGGGCTGGCGAAGTCGTCGCGCTCCATGTCGAGCAGCGTCTGTCCCGAGATCACCGGCCATGGCGGCGGAAGATCATCGGATGCTTCGCGCACGCCGCGGTCCGGATCGAACACGTAGCGGCCGTCGGGCGTCACCGGCTGGCGCGTCACGGTGCGCATCAGGTTCATCGCATAGCCGGTTTCGCGCAGCAGCACGCGTTCGAACGAGCGCAGCACCTGCACGGCGGGTTCGTCGTGGGCCAGGCGCGAGAGCGTCAGCACGTAGTGATTGAAGAGCGCGGGATGCGCGTCCTCGCGGGCACAGAACTTCACCAGCAGTTCGTTGACGTAGAAGCCGCACAGCAGCGCGTCGCCCGCGAGCGGCAGCATGCCGCCGACCCACTCTGCCGTCGTCAGCGTGCGCACTTCGCCCTTGCCGGTCCACGACAGCCCGAGCGGCTGGAAGGTCTGCAACACGCCGCGCAGCGCGGAATGCGGACGCTTCGCGCCCTTCGCGACGAGCGCGACGCGGCCGTGATCGCGCGAAAACACGTCGATGATCAGGCTCGTCTCGCGATACGGATAGCTGTGCAGCACGAAGCCCGGCTGCTCGGCAATGCGGAAGTCGGAACGCGGCGCGGCGCGCGGACGTTTCTCCGTGCCTTCGTTCGCCGACGCGCTTGCGCCGGACGCGGCCCCGCGCGTGCGCTTCTTCGCGACGCGCGCGACCGGACGCTCGGTCGCGTCGAAATCGTCGTCAGGACGATCGTCGGCGGACGGCGTCATCCACGCGTCATTGGTGCCGTCGTCCATGAGTGGTGGCTCATCCGGTTCGGTCGCGGTTTATTCGTAGCCGTAGGCGCGCAGGCCGGCTTCGTTGTCGGCCCAGCCGCTCTTCACCTTGACGAAGGTTTCCAGATACACCGGGCCGTCGAACAGCTTCTCCATGTCGAGGCGCGCTTCGGTGCTGATCTGCTTCAGCTTCGCGCCCTTCTGGCCGATGATCATCGCCTTGTGGCCGTCGCGGTCCACCATGATGGTCGCGAACACGCGGCGCAGCCGGCCTTCGGTCTCGAACTTGTCGATCAGCACGGTGCTCGTGTACGGCAGTTCGTCGCCGGTCCAGCGGAACACTTTTTCACGCAGGATTTCCGCCGCGAGGAAGCGCTCGCTGCGGTCGGTGAGATCGTCTTCGCCGTAGATCGGCTCGCCTTCGGGCAGATACGGCTTGAGCACGGTGAGCAGACGCTTGATGTCCTCAGGCTGCTTCGCCGCGAGCGGCACGATCTCGCGGAAATCGCGCAACGCCGACATCTGCTGCATGAACGGGAACAGCGAATCCTTGTCGCCGACCCGGTCGAGCTTGTTGGCGATCAGCAGCGTGGGCGTGCCGGGCGGAATCAGATTGAGCACTTGCTGGTCGTCCGGTCCGAAACGGCCGGCTTCGATCACGAACAGGATGGCATCGACGGAAGTGAGCGTCGAGGTCACCGCGCGATTCAGCGAGCGGTTGAGCGCGCCGCTGTGGCGCGTCTGGAAGCCGGGGGTATCGACGAAGATGTACTGCGCGTCGCCGATGGTGTTGATGCCGGTGATGCGATGGCGCGTGGTCTGCGCCTTGCGCGAGGTGATGCTCACCTTCTGGCCGACGAGCCCGTTCATCAGCGTCGATTTGCCGACGTTCGGCCGGCCGACGATGGCGATCATGCCGCAGCGGAAACCGGGGGATACGGAAGTGTTCATAGTCGTGTGCAGCAAGGTTTCGTTGGAGCGCGGCGGAGCAAGCCGGGCCCGGGCGCGCGGCGGCGCGTGTCAGTGGCCGGCGTCGGCGGCGCGCGCGACGCGGCCCGTGGGCGCGTCGGCGACGGCGCCTGCATCTGCGGCCGGTTCGGCATGCACGGCCTGCTCCGCCGTGGCCGTCTCGCTTTTCACGACTTTCTCGGGCTTGTGGATCACTGCGCGCTCGGGCTTGTCGGCGGCGGCATAGGCGCCCGCCGACGGCTCCACGTGCGTCGCCCGGATGACCGCGAGCGGCGGCGTGACTGCGTTGACAGCGGGACGTTCGTCGGCGGCATGCGGCAAGCCGTGGCTGCCGTGCTGACGCTCGCGCCGGTCGGGCGAACGCAGGTCGAGCGCGGCCTGGATGCCGGTGACGCCGGGCACCACTTCCTGTTCAGCCAGCTTGGCCGAACGCGCGCCTTTGCGCTTCGGCTTGACGCCGAGCGTGGGCGCGGCGGCAGCGACTTCGTCGAGCGCCTTCTTGGCCGCCGCCTGCTCGGCCGCGCGACGGCTGGCGCCGGAGCCGGACACCTTGACGTCGAGCTTCGGCACCGAACATTCCACCTCGAACTGCTGGTTGTGCGCGGCGCCGTGCGTTGCGACGACGGTATAAGTCGGCAGCGCGATCTTGTGACCTTGCAGGTATTCCTGGAGCAACGTCTTGGCGTCCTTGCCGATGGTGCGCGGATCGATGTGATCCAGCACCGGCGTGTACAGACGCTTGATGACGGTCGCGGCGGCGTCGAAGCCGCCGTCGAGGAAGATGGCGCCGAAAATGGCTTCGAGCGTGTCGGCCAGAATGGACGGGCGACGGAAGCCGCCGCTGCGCAGTTCGCCTTCACCGAGTCGCAGACCTTCCGAGACGTTCAGCGCTTGCGCGATTTCGTAGAGGGATTGCTGCTTGACCAGATTCGCGCGGACGCGGGAAAGGTCGCCTTCGTCGAGTTTGCCGAATCGTTGAAACAAAAGCGCAGCCACCACGCAATTTAGAACGGAATCGCCGAGAAATTCGAGCCGTTCATTGTTCGTGGCACTGTGACTGCGGTGGGTCATCGCCTGGCGCAGCAATTCCGCATTGCGAAATTCGTACCGCAGCCGGCTTTCCAGCGGAGAAGAGGGCATGGAGAGAGTATAACGCGGGCGCGACGGGCGACGATTCCGTCACCCGTCGCCGGAAAACGCGCGCGGAGACGGTGTTAGCCGCGCTTCTTCACGCCGTTTCGAAGCTTTAGTTTTAATGGTTTCGCAACGCGCCGGCTGCCATTGCATGACGAGCCGGCGCAACGCGCGTCACTCGAACGAGCCGATGCGTTTCAAATTGCCGAAGTTCATCCAGATGAAGAACGCACGCCCCACGATGTTCTTGTCCGGCACGAAACCCCAGTAACGGCTGTCCGCGCTGTTGTCGCGGTTATCGCCCATCATGAAGTAGTTGCCCGGCGGCACCTTGCAGGTCACGCCCTGCGCGTTGTAGTTGCAGTTGTCGCGGAACGGAAAATCTTCAGCGCCCATGATGTACGGCGGCACCTGCGGATTGTTCAGGATCGCGTTCTTGCGTCCATTGCCGAGGTCTTCCATGAACTGCTTCGAGTACCCGATGCTCTCGCTGTCGAAATAATCGGGCATCGGCGTTTCGGGCACCGGCTTGCCGTTGATGGTGAGCTTCTTGTCCTCGTAGGCGACCGTGTCGCCCGGCAGGCCGATCACGCGCTTGATGTAGTCGACCGATTCGTCTTTCGGATAGCGGAACACGACCACGTCGCCCCGTTGCAGCGGACTGCCCTGCGTGATCTTGGTGTTGCTGATCGGCAGGCGCAGACCGTACTCGTACTTGTTGACGAGGATGAAGTCGCCGACGAGCAGCGTCGGGATCATGGAGCCGGACGGAATCTTGAACGGCTCGATGATGAACGAGCGCACCACGAAGACCGCCAGGATCACCGGGAAAAAGCTCGCCGTGTATTCGAGCCACCACGGCTGGCGCAGCTTGTCGTCGCGCAGGCGGGCGCGCGTCTGGTCGGCGTTCTCGTCGGCGAAACGCTCGCCCACGCGCTCCTGCTGGCGGTCGAATTCGGTGACCGCGGCCTCGGCGGCGCGGCGCCGTTGCGGCAGGAAGACCAGCTTGTCGAGCACCCACGCAATACCCGTCAGCACGACGAGAATCAAAAGAATCAATGCAAAATTCATCAATCGCTTCCGGTTGTTATCGTTGTTTGCCCGACGGACGCGCCGCCGGGCGGAACGGCGCGGACGTCACTCGTCCACGCGCAGGATGGCCAGGAAGGCTTCCTGCGGAATCTCGACCGAGCCGACCTGCTTCATGCGCTTCTTGCCGGCCTTCTGTTTCTCGAGCAGCTTCTTCTTGCGCGAGATGTCGCCGCCGTAGCACTTCGCCAGCACGTTCTTGCGCAGCGCCTTGATGTTCTCGCGCGCGATGATGTTCGAGCCGATGGTCGCCTGAATCGCCACGTCGTACATCTGGCGCGGAATCAGCTCGCGCATCTTCGACGCCACTTCGCGTCCGCGATACTGGCTCTGCGAACGGTGCACGATGACGGACAGCGCATCGACCTTGTCGCCGTTGATGAGCATATCCACCTTGACCACGTCGGCCGCGCGATATTCCTTGAACTCGTAATCCATCGACGCATACCCGCGCGACGTGGACTTCAGGCGGTCGAAGAAGTCGAGCACGATTTCCGCCATCGGGATCTCGTACGTGAGCTGCACCTGGCGGCCGTGATACTGCATGTTGATCTGCGAGCCGCGCTTGGCCGTACACAGCGTGATGACCGAGCCGACATATTCCTGCGGCATGTACAGGTTCACGGTGACGATCGGCTCGCGCACTTCGTCGATCTTCGGCGGCTCCGGCATCTTGGCCGGATTCTCGACCATGATGATGCTGCCGTCGTTCTGCAGGACCTCGTAGATCACCGTGGGCGCCGTGGTGATCAGGTCCATGTCGAACTCGCGCTCGAGCCGCTCCTGCACGATTTCCATGTGCAGCAGGCCGAGGAAGCCGCAGCGGAAACCGAAGCCGAGCGCCTGCGACACTTCCGGCTCGAACTGCAGCGAGGCGTCGTTGAGCTTCAGCTTTTCGAGCGACTCACGCAGCGCGTCGTACTGGTTCGCTTCGACCGGATAAAGGCCGGCGAACACCTGCGGCTTCACTTCCTTGAAGCCCGGCAGCGGTTCGGTTGCCGGACGGGTCGCGACGGTGACGGTATCGCCGACCTTCGCGGCCGTCAGTTCCTTGATGCCCGCGATCACGAAGCCCACCTGCCCCGCCGACAACTCCGGGAGGTTGGTCGACTTCGGCGCGAACACGCCGACGTGCTCGACCGGATACTGCGCACCGGTCGCCATCATCTTGATCTTGTCTTTCGGCTTGAGCACGCCGTTGACGATGCGCACCAGCATCACGACGCCGACGTAGTTGTCGAACCACGAGTCGATGATCAGCGCCTGCAACGGGGCTTCGGGATCGCCCTTGGGCGGCGGCACCTTTGCGATCAGCGATTCGAGCACGTCCGCCACGCCGAGGCCGGTCTTCGCGCTGCAATGCACGGCGTCCGTGGCGTCGATGCCGATCACGTCCTCGATTTCGGTAATGGCGTTCTCGGGGTTCGCCGCCGGCAGGTCGATCTTGTTCAGCACCGGCACCACTTCCACGCCCAGTTCGATGGCCGTGTAGCAGTTCGCGACGGTCTGCGCCTCGACGCCCTGGCTCGCGTCCACCACCAGCAGCGCGCCTTCGCACGCGGACAGCGAACGGCTGACTTCGTAGGAGAAGTCGACGTGTCCGGGGGTATCGATGAGGTTCAGGTTGTAGACCTGGCCGTCGCGCGCCTTGTAGGTCAGCGCCGCGGTCTGTGCCTTGATGGTGATGCCGCGCTCGCGCTCCAGGTCCATCGAATCGAGCACCTGCGCTTCCATCTCGCGGTCGGACAAGCCGCCGCACAGCTGGATGATGCGGTCGGCGAGCGTCGACTTGCCGTGGTCGATGTGCGCAATGATCGAGAAATTACGAATATGGTCCATTCAGTGCCGCAAGCCAGAAAAAGCGAAAAAGGCGCGCCCTCAGCAACCCGGAGCACGCCTTGAAAATTTCGGGGAAAACTTCGGCATTTTAGCCGAAAACGGGTTCGACCCGCCGGTTTTCGGCGCGCCGCGAGCGCAAGCGCCGCGTCATGCGCGACGGGCCGCCAGTGCGGCGTCCACTGCTTCGGCATCGAGCCGGTAGTGACACAGCTCGGCGCCGTCCAGCACCAGGACGGGCACGAGCTCGTCGTAGCGGGCTTCGAGCGCCGGATCCTGATCGATGTCGATCCATTCGATCGCCGCGCCGTGCCGGGCCGCAATCGGCTCCAGCGCGGCGCGCATCTCCTCGCACAGATGACACCAGGCGCGGCCGTAGAGCATGAGGGCCGGCATCGGCACGGCGGCGCTTACTTCTTACTTCTGCGCCGGCACGCGCGGACGCAGCGGCACGAACTGCGTGTTGTCGCCGCGCCGCACGAGCACCGCGATCATCTTGCTGGCGTCGAGATTCTGCGCGACCGCCTCGAATTGCTTCGCGCTCGTGATGTCGGTGTCGCCCACGCGCAGGATGATGTCGCCCTTCTGGAAGCCCGCGCGCGCCGCCGGACCTTCCACTGCGTCCACCTGCACGCCGTTGTTCAGCTTGAGCGTCTTCTTCTGCTCGGCGGGAATGTCGCTCACGGCGAGCCCGAGCGAGTTGCTCGCGCGTTCCTTCGGCTGCGGCGCCTTCTTCTGCTCGGTCCTCGCGACCTTGTCCGGCTGCATCTCGGCCACGACGATCGGCAGATCGCGCGTCTGGCCCTTGCGCCAGACCGTGATCGTGGCCTTCGTGCCGGGCTTGGTGTCGCCGACCATGCGCGGCAGGTCCGTCGCGGTCTCGACGCTCTGGCCGTTGAAGCGGGTGATGATGTCGCCCGGCTGCACGCCGGCCTTGTCCGCCGGACCGCCTGATTCGACGCTCGACACCAGTGCGCCCTGCGCCTTCGGCAGCCCGAGCGAATCGGCGACGTCCTTCGTCACCTCGCCGATCGCCACCGCGATGCGGCCGCGCGTCACCTTGCCGGTGGTCTTGAGCTGATCGGCCACGCGCATCGCTTCGTCGATCGGAATCGCGAACGAAATGCCCATGAAGCCGCCGGTGCGGCTGTAGATCTGCGAGTTGATGCCGATCACCTCGCCCGCCATGTTGATCAGCGGACCGCCCGAATTGCCCGGATTCACCGCGACATCGGTCTGGATGAACGGCAGGTAGTCGCCGGTATCGCGGCCTTTCGCGCTGACGATGCCCGCGGTCACGGTGTTGTCGAGGCCGAACGGCGAGCCGATCGCGAGCACCCATTCGCCGACGCGCACCTTGTTCGAATCGCCGATGGTGATGGCCGGCAGGTTCGTCGCGCTGATCTTCACCACGGCGACATCCGTGCGTTCGTCCACCCCGACGAGCCGCGCCTTGAATTCGCGCTTGTCGGTGAGCGTGACGTAGATGGTGTCGGCGTCATCGACGACGTGAGCGTTGGTCATCACGTAGCCGTCGGTGGACAGGATGAAGCCCGAGCCGACGCCGCTGCTCTGTTCCGAATTGTCCTGGCTGTCGTCGGGCGCGTTGCGGCTGCCGCCCTTGCCCTGATCGCCCTGGCTGCTGCCGCCGTTGTTGCCGCCGCCGTTATTGCCACCGCCGCCACCACCGCCTCCGCCGCCGCGGGGCGGCTGGCCGGGCATCGGAATGCCGAAGAAGCGGCGGAAGAATTCGGACATGTCGCCGTCGTCCATGCCGGGCGGCAGGCCGCGCAGGTCGCTGCCGGAACCGACGCGCGACGTGGTGCGGATGTTCACGACCGACGGACCGACCTTGTCGACGAGCGTCGTGAAGTCCGGCAGATTCACCGTGGGCACCGCCGCCGCCGTTTGCGAGATGAACGGCAGGCACACGGCGAGCGCCGCGGCCGCGATGAACTTGCGCAGCGAGTAATGGCTCATGAGCGGGAGACCGGAATCCGGATTACTTGGAAGGCTTGTATTCTATGGTAGAAGCAAATTGCTGCAACGTGGCTTGCGGCACCTCGCCCAGCAAAGTGATCCAGAAATCCCCGCGCCGTTTCACCAGCACATGCGTGGCGCCGCTGTTGCCCGCGCCTTCCTTGCGGGTATTTTTCTCGACCGGCTCCACAAAAACCGAAATGGTCGCCAGACCGTCCGAAAACACCGCCTGGTCGACGGGTATCGGCGGCTGTCCCGGCTGGCTCGACGCCATCGGCCGGCGCAGTTCGCGAATCTTGCGGAACCCGGCGATGTTCGGCGTCAGCTGCCAGCCTTGCGCCTCCATGTCGACCGGCTGCACCGGCGGCCGGACGACGGTCCAGCCGGACGTACTGCGGATGCCGTTGGCGATCGGCGTCTTGTCGCCCGGACCGCCGATCTTCACCTGCGAGAACGACAGCTGTTCGAGCACCTGGCCGTCGGCGTCGAGCGTCTGCGCGCGCAGCAGCAGGCCGGTCTTGGCATCGGCCCAGAGCTTGTAGGCGAAACGATAGGAATCTTTCGGATCGAGTTCGAGCACCGTGGTGTCGAGGCCCGCGACGCGGTCGTTGCCGAGCAGCTTCGGCTCGTAGGCGGCGAGCACCTGGGCGCCGCTCGTAGAAAGCAGCGCCGGGAAGGAATCGCGGTTCTGCCGCTGTTCGACCACCAGCAAATGACGCTCAGGCACGAACGTGAACATGTCGTCGTCGTGGCGCAGCATCTTGCGCGGCGCACCGTCCAGGCTTTCGAGCGATTCATATTCGCCGTCGCCGCGCGCGGCGACATGCGTAATGCGCGACGACTGCACCGTCGCGCCGCGCTGGTAGACGAACGTGCCTTCGTAATTCTGCTGCTGCGCCGCTTCGTGAATGCGGTCGAGCAGCGTGGCGGCTGATTTGCGCGCGGCGGCGGGATCGTCTCCCTGGGCGAAACTGCCCGATGCCGCCGTCAACAACACGGCTGCGCAAAGCATGAATGCCGGCAGCCGTCCCCAATGGTTCGTATTGTTCAACCGCACACTCGGCATCAAATTATTGGTCCTGCGAGGTAGCCGCCGCGCGAATCAAGGGCATCGAACCGGGCATTACAGGCTGTTGGGAAAACTGCTGGTGCGCTTCCAGATACTGGTCCAGATTGGCGTCGCGAATGATGTTCGCCTCGACGATCGGCGAGCGCGTGGTAGCAGCCGGCACGGATGCCATGGCGACGCGTTGCATCGAATTGGCCGGGGTGACGCTGGCCACTTGCGCGCCGCCGTGGCTGTCCACGCCCTGCAGCTGCGGCACGACGATCCACGTCAGCGTGGCGGCCGCCGCGGCGACCGCGAATGCCGGCATCACGCGACGGCGCAGCATGCCGCCGCGCGCTTTCGCCGCAGGCAGCGCAGCCGGAGCCAGCACATGCGCCTCGGCTTCGATACGTTCGGAGAAAGCGGCCATGAATGCGCTGCTGCGCGCCGGGCTGACCGCGAGATCGTCGGAGCGCAGCGCGTCTCCGATCAGGTGATATGCCGACCACGCCGCGCGGTCGTCGTGTTTCAGTTCCGCGAGAAACTGGCCGAGGTTGCCAATTTCGTCGACCGACTCACCGTCGACAAATGCCGACATGCGTTCGCCGCGCGAACCTGCTTGCGTCTGATTTTGCACCGAGACCGACCCCATGATGCTCCCCATCTCTTTGACCCACACCCGTAGTGACACCAACTGACCCAGTTATCGCGTCCCTGTCCCGTGGATGACCGCCGCTTACCAGCGTTTGCCTTCGGGAGTGTCCAACAACGGACGCAATTTTGCCGCAATGGCTTCTCGAGCACGAAAAATTCTCGACCTGACGGTGCCGATGGGGCAATCCATCATCTCGGCGATTTCCTCGTAACTCAATCCTTCGATTTCCCGGAGCGTGATGGCGGTGCGAAGCTCCTCGGGCAACAGCGCCATCGCAGCATTGACCGTCTGTGCGATCTGCTTGCTCATCAACATCGACTCGGGCGTGTTGATATCCCTTAGTTGGTCGGCGTCGGAGAAAGTTTCCGCTTCTTCGGCATCTGCTTCGGTAGAAGTGGGCGCCCGGCGTCCTTGCGTGGCAAGGTAGTTCTTTGCCGTATTGACGGCGATGCGATACAGCCAGGTGTAGAACGCCGATTCACCCCGGAATTGCGGCAGTGCACGATAAGCCTTGATGAAGGCGTCCTGGGCGACGTCCTCGACCTCGGCGGGGTCGCGCACGAGGCGCGAGATCAGTCGAATGATCTTGCGGTGGTATTTGGCGACCAGCAGTTCGAACGCGGCCTTGTCACCCTTCTGCACACGTTCGACCAGCAATTGGTCGATTTCTTTTTCGCTCACCTGGGAAATCCGTTTGACTTTGGTCTGTTGCGCGGAGGGCTATTGTAACGGCCCCGCTTGCAGGCAACTGGAACGCTCATCAGACGTTACAGTCGTTACAGGTGGGAAGCCGCGCTGCGGCGGGCCTGTACGGCGAGCTGGCGGAAAGTTTCGGGGTCGATGCAATCCGCCGCGACGAGCAGCGTTCCGGCCTTTCTGTGTGCGCTCGCGAGACGCAGCGCGAGCAGCCAGCCACCCCATTGAGCACAGCGCGTGATGCGCGCATGACGGATTCCGCCGTCCGCATGCAAGAGCGCGAGCCCGTCAGCATGCAAGTGCAAAGCCGCGGGTTGGGCGCGCATCCATCGGTACGATCCGAGTCCGAGCACCGCCGCGGTCAGCGCGCACGCCACCGCCGCATGACCCGCGTGGTCCGTGTGAGCGAAGACGCTCTGAAACACCGTGGCACAGGCAAGCGCCAGAAAGCCGGCCAGCGCCGCACGCAGAAAGCGCGACGGCCGCAGCGGAATGCCCGGCACGAAGCCGGTTTCCCGATGCGGCCGGATCACGCGCGCGCTCGTCATCCCGATTGCCCTGACGGCGCGAGGCAGACTCAGTGACGCTTGAAGACGAGCGAGCCGTTCGTGCCGCCGAAGCCGAACGAGTTCTTCACCGCCACGTCGATCTTCATGTCACGCGCGGTATTGGCGCAGTAGTCCAGGTCGCACTTCGGATCCTGGTTGAAGATGTTGATGGTCGGCGGCGACACCTGGTTGTGGATGGCCAGCACCGTGAACACCGATTCCAGGCCGCCCGCGCCGCCCAGCAGGTGGCCGGTCATCGACTTGGTGGAGTTCACGACGGCCTTCTTCGCCTGATCGCCGAGCGCACGCGTGATGCCGATGGTCTCGGCGATGTCGCCGAGCGGCGTGGACGTGCCGTGCGCGTTGACGTAGTTCACTTCGTCGGGGTTGACGCGCGCGTTCTTCATTGCGTTGACCATCGCGCGGCGGCCGCCGTCGCCGTCTTCAGGCGGCGCGGTCATGTGATAGGCGTCGCCGCTCATGCCGTAGCCGAGCACTTCAGCATAAATCTTCGCGCCGCGCGCCTTCGCGTGTTCGTACTCTTCGAGCACCATCACGCCCGCGCCCTCGCCCAGCACGAAGCCGTCGCGGTCCGTGTCCCACGGACGGCTGGCGGTGGCGGGATCGTCGTTGCGCTGCGACAGCGCGCGCGCCGCCGCGAAACCGCCGATGCCGAGCGGCGACACGGTAGCCTCCGCGCCGCCGGCGATCATGACGTCGGCGTCACCGTATTCGATGAGACGCGACGCCTCGCCGATGCAGTGCAGGCCGGTCGTGCAGGCGGTGACCATCGACAGATTCGGGCCCTTGAAGCCGAAGCGGATGGACAGATGGCCGGAGATCATGTTGATGATCGAGGCCGGCACGAAGAACGGCGAGATGCGGCGCGGGCCGCGATTGAGCAATTCGGTCTGCGTGACTTCGATCATCGGCAGGCCGCCAATGCCCGAGCCGACCACCACGCCCACGCGTTCCGCGTTGTCCTCGGTGATCTCGAGGCCGCTGTCCTGCATGGCCTGGACGCCTGCCGCGAAGCCGTAATGGATGAAGGTATCCATATGGCGCGCTTCCTTGGCGGGCATGTAGTCCTCGATGTTGAAGCCCTTCACTTCCCCCGCGAAACGCGTGGAGAAGTTCGTGGCGTCGAACTTCGTGATGTTGGCGATACCCGACTTGCCCGCGACCAGATTGGCCCAGCCGTCGGCAACGGTATTGCCGACAGGCGAAACGAGCCCCAGGCCTGTAACAACAACTCGACGACGGCTCACGGTAACCCCTTATCCATAGAATGACGAAATACAAAAGCCACAGCGGCCACAGGAAACCGCCCTGTGTGCCCTGTGGCTTTCAAACTGGTCTTTGCAGCGACTGAGCATCTAGCTGTTCAGCGATGCGCCGCTGGCCCTCAGTACCTCAGGCCTTGACGTTGGCGCGAGCGTAATCGATCGCTTGCTGCACCGTGGTGATCTTCTCGGCTTCTTCATCCGGAATTTCCATGCCGAATTCGTCTTCGAGCGCCATCACCAGCTCAACGGTATCGAGCGAGTCAGCGCCCAGATCGTTCACGAACGACGCTTCGTTCTTGATTTCAGCTTCCGCCACGCCGAGTTGTTCGGCGACGATCTTCTTCACGCGCTGTTCGATGTTGTCCATGCAGCCCTCCGAGGGGAAAAAAGTTCAAAAATACGAGTGCGCGCATTTTATCAGGTTTGGACCCGCAAAATACGGCGCTTCAGTTCCATGCTCCGCTGTCCGGCGCGCTTCCTCAAGCGGGCTGCCGGGGCTTTGCAATGATTCCTTGCCGCCGCGCGGCAGCGGTGCTGCACGATGCTCTCCAGAGCATATAGCGCGCCCGTCCGGCGCGGATATTAAGCGAAAACGGGCAAAATTCCTATTCAACCTTACATGTACATGCCGCCATTCACGTGCAGCGTCGTGCCCGTGATATAGCCGGCGTACGGCGAGGCCAGGAATGCCACAGCATGCGCGATATCTTCCGGGCTGCCCAGTCGGCCAAGTGGTATGGATGCAGTCAGCGCGGCACGCTGCTCTTCGGGCAGCACCTTGGTCATGTCGGTGTCGATGAAACCCGGCGCGATGCAGTTCACCGTGATGCCGCGGCTGCCGATCTCGCGCGCCAGCGCCCGCGTCATGCCCGCGACGCCAGCCTTGGCCGCCGCGTAGTTGGCCTGGCCGGGATTGCCCGACGAACCGACCACCGACGTGATGTTGATGATGCGGCCGCCGCGCGCTTTCATCATCGGGCGCAGCACCGCGCGCGACAGACGGAAGACGGCGCGCAGGTTGGTGTCGATGACGGCGTCGAACTCGTCGTCCTTCATGCGCATCGCGAGCTGGTCCTTGGTGATGCCCGCGTTGTTCACGAGCACGTTCAGGCCGCCGAATTCCTTCACGATGCCGTCGATGAAGGCGTCGCCCGCTGCGTCGTCGTTGACGTTCAGCACCGCGCCGCGGCCCTTGCCGCCCGCCTGCGCCAGCGCCTCGCCGATGCTCGCCGCGCCGCTTTCGCTTGTGGCCGTGCCGATGACCGTCGCGCCCTGCTTCGCGAGTTCGAGCGCAATCGCCCGTCCAATGCCGCGCGACGCGCCCGTCACGACGGCTACCTGGTTTTCAAGGCTCATGGTGTCGTTCCTTATGTCGTTCAGCCAGCAATCAACCTGCGTGTGTCTTCGAGCGAGGCCGGATCGAAGACGGAAGCGCCGGTCAGATTGCCGTCGATGCGCTTCGTCAGACCCGCGAGCACCTTGCCCGGACCGCATTCCACGACGTGCGTGACGCCGTCGCGGGCCATCGCCTGCACGCATTCCACCCAGCGCACCGGGCCCGCGGCCTGGCGCACGAGCGCGTCCTTGATCGCGGCGGGATCGGAGACGACGGCGACGTCGATGTTATTGATCAGCGGAATCTGCGGCGCCTTGATCTCGATATTGGCGAGATAGTCGCGCAACTGGTCGGACGCGGGCTTGAGCAGCGACGAATGGAACGGCGCCGACACCGGCAGCGGCAGCGCGCGCTTGGCGCCCTTCGCCTTCGCGACTTCGCAGGCCTTCTCGACCGCCGCCTTCGAACCGGCGATCACGACCTGCGCGGGCGCATTGAAGTTCACCGCTTCGACCACGCCCGCCGATGCCGCTTCGGCGCACACGGCGCGCACGGTGTCGTCGTCGAGACCGAGGATCGCGGCCATGCCGCCCTGGCCCACCGGCACGGCGTTCTGCATCGCCTGCGCACGGAAACGCACGAGCGGCACAGCGTCCGCGAACGCCAGCGCGCCGGCCGCGACCAGCGCCGTGTATTCGCCCAGGCTATGGCCCGCGACGAGCGCCGGCTTGAGTCCGGTCTCCTGCTCCCACACGCGGTAGATCGCGTATGCGGCCGTCAGCATGACCGGCTGGGTGTTGGTCGTCAGGTTCAGGTCTTCGGCGGGGCCCTCGGCGATCAGCTTGCCGAGATCCTGGCCGAGCGCGTCGGACGCCTGCTGCAGCGTCTCGCGCACGATGGCGTGGTCAGCGAATGCGTTCAGCATGCCGATCGATTGCGAACCCTGCCCGGGGAAAACGAACGCAAATTTCATATCGTCCTCGTTGTCTGGAATGCGCCACGATGCCTTCGCGGACCGCGCGCTGCATGGGCGCGCGGGGTCTGTCACGAAGGGGAATCAGCAGCGGATAGGTGAAGTGATTGGAGTAGTGCGGCCGGGGAATCAGTAGCGGATGACCGATGCGCCCCAGGTGAAACCGCCGCCCACGCCTTCGATCAGCAGATGGTCGCCGCGCTTGATGCGGCCGTCGCGCACGGCGACGTCGAAGGCGAGCGGAATCGACGCCGCCGACGTATTGCCGTGCTCGCCGACCGTCACCACCATGCGCTCGGGCGGCAGGTGCAGCTTGCGGGCCGTGCTTTGCATGATGCGGATGTTGGCCTGATGGGGGATCAGCCAGTCGATGTCTTCCGGTGTGAGCTTGGCGCGCTCGAGCGCCTCGACGGCGACCTTCTCCAGCACGTTGACGGCGAGCTTGAAGACGGCCTGGCCATCCATGTGCAGGAAAGCGCTGCCTTCGACCACGCCGCCGTTCACGTTGCCCGGCGTGCAGAGGATGTCTGAATGGCTGCCGTCCGCGTGCAGCGCGCTCGACAGCACGCCCGGCTCTTCCGACGCCTGCAGGATGATGGCGCCGGCGCCGTCGCCGAACAGCACGCAGGTGGTGCGGTCCTTGAAGTCGAGGATGCGCGAGAAGGTTTCCGCGCCGATCACGAGCGCCGTGCGGGCAAGACCGCTGCGGATGAAGCTGTCCGCGGTGGCCACGCCGTAGGCGAAGCCGGAGCAGACGGCCTGCACGTCGAACGCGGCGCCGTGATTGCGGATGCCGAGCTTGTTCTGCAGCAGGCAGGCCGTGCTCGGGAACACGAAGTCCGGCGTGGACGTGGCGACGATGATCAGATCGATCGACTGGGGGTCGATGCCCGCCGCCTCGATGGCCCGCTGCGATGCGATCAGCGCGAGATCGCTCGAGGTCTGGTTCGGCGCCGCGAAGTGGCGCGCGTGAATGCCGGTGCGGGCGACGATCCATTCGTCGCTGGTCTCGACGCCCTGTTTCGCGAGACGATCGGCCAAGTCCTGATTCGTGACGCGCTCGTCCGGCAGATAGCTGCCGGTGCCCAGCACGCGGGAGTAGAGATTGGTTTGAGCCATTATGCCTTCGAATGTAGCGCAGTTCCGGACTCGCCCGGCGGGTTCGGCTGCGAGTTGGGCTGTATAGCGGGCTGTGTGTCTGGTTGCGCGTCTTGCTGTGAAGCCGCCTGCGGTTGTTCCGCGGCAGCAGCGACGCCGGCTGCGAGCGACGCGGCGGGCGCATTCTCTTCCATCGCGCGCACCAGGCGTTCGAGCACGCCATTTTTGACGGCATCATACCCGCGTTTGATCGCCCACTCAAAACCGAAGGCCTCGGCCGAGCCATGGCTCTTGATGACGAGCCCGCGCAGGCCCAGCAAGGCTGCGCCGTTGTATTGCGCGGGATCGACACGGCGCTTGAAGCGCTTGAGCACCGGCAGCGCGACGAGCGCCATCAGCTTCGAGGCGAACGAGCGGCTGAACTCTTCCTTGATGATGTCGGCGAGCATCTTCGCGAGACCTTCCGAGGTCTTCAGCGCGACATTGCCGACGAAGCCGTCGCACACGACGACATCCGTCGTGCCCTTGTAGATGTCGTTGCCTTCCACGTTGCCGTAGAAGTTGAGCGTGCTCGCCCGCAGCAGTTCGCCCGCGCGCTTGATGGTCTCGTTGCCCTTGATGACTTCTTCGCCGATATTGAGCAGACCGATGGTCGGCCGCTCGCGGCCCTCGATCGCCGACACCAGCGCGTGGCCCATCTCGGCGAACTGCAGCAGATGCTCGGGTTCGCAATCGACGTTGGCGCCGAGGTCGAGCACCGTGGTGTAGCCCTTCTGGCTCGGCATGGCGAACGCGATGGCCGGCCGTTCGATGCCGGCGAGCGTCTTCAGCACGTAGCGCGAGACGGCCATGAGCGCGCCGGTGTTGCCGGCGGAAATGCAGGTCTGCGCCGCGCCTTCCTTGACGAGGTTGAGCGCGACGCGCATCGACGAATCTTTCTTCTTGCGCAGCGCCACTTCGACCGGGTCGTCCATGGCGACGACTTCGCTCGCGGCGACGATGCTCAGGCGAGGGTCGTCAAGTGCCTTGCACTTCTTGAGCTGGGCGCGGATGGGCTGCTCGAGACCGACGAGCATGAGATGCGCGTCGGGATGCGAGCGCACGAAACTGACGGCAGCGGGAACGGTCACGGCCGGACCGTGGTCGCCCCCCATGCAGTCGATGGTGATCTTTACAGTCATGGAACGCGACGAATTTCGGACACAAAAAAGCGGCAGTGAAATGCCGCCTTCTTGTCGTGCCGGGAAAGTGTCAAGAGCGAATTGCGCCCGAGCGCCCGCAGAATGGTTTCCGCGAGCTGGACGGGCGACGGGGAACGCTTAGTCGTTCTTCGTCTTGATGACTTTCTTGCCACGATAGTAGCCATTCGGGCTCACGTGGTGGCGGAGGTGCACTTCACCCGTGCTCGGCTCGACAGCCAGCGGAGCCGTCGTGAGGAAGTCGTGGGAACGGTGCATGCCGCGCTTCGACGGCGACTTCTTGTTTTGCTGAACTGCCATGATTACTCCAGAAAAATTTTGCGAATTCTAACACAGCCCGATCCGCCGACAGCCCTCGGCCGTACGGCCATCGGGTGCGCACATCGCGCTACCTGTTTGTTGCGTGCTACAAAACCTGTTCAGTGCATCAGTGCTTGCCGCCGCCGGAACCGCCCGGCTTGAGCTTTTCCAGCACCGCAAACGGATTCGGCTTGTCTGCCGCATCCGCCGCACTGTTTTCTTCCGACTCGTCGTCCGCGCTGCCTTCGGCACTGCCCGAGAGCAGGCTTTCGTGCACCTCGGGACACACGGTGTGCTTGGGCACGAGCGGCAAGGACAACAACAACTCCTCTTCGATCAAGTCGATGAGATCGAACTGGCGCGAGCCCACGATCACTTCGACTTCATCGTCGTCGAGCGGATATTCGTCCGCTTCTTCCTCCGTCGCAACGATCCGATAGGTGGCATCGACATCGAGATGCTGCGAATACGGCGAAAGACAACGCTGACACCTGAGCCATACCGAGCCGTGGACCGCGAGGCGCAGATATGGTTGCGGCGCTTCCACGCCGTCGTCCTGCAATTCCGGCTGAGTCGAGCCCTCGGCCTGCCAGGTGAAAACCGTATCGTCCTCTCCTGCTGCCGGATTGCCCGACGCATCCGACGCATCCGACACATCCGACACATCGGAAGGCACTTCGGCTAACATGCGCGGCATCTGCGATATGCGCAGTGCGCCGGCTGCCTGCCTGCCGCTGGTGGCGAATTCGAAAATGTCGAGCGCGCGCAGATCGGCGGGGCTCGCAGGTTTGCCAGGATTCCGGGTCATGTGCGCTCCTGCTAGTGCCTTGCCTGGAACGAGTTCAGGCCTTGCGGGTTAGTGCTTCCGATGAGCGCCCAGTATGCACCGCGATGCCGCATTCGGTCAGGCGTGGCTTGCCCGAATTTGCATCGGGCTGGCTTTCATGCTTCTCCTGCCTTTGCCTGCCGGAGCCCTGCTCAGAAAGCGTCTCACCGGATTCATCGGCCTCGAGCGGAGAAAGCTGCTTGCGCACCGACCGATGAAAAGCCCAAAATCATATCGGCTTTATTCTTTCGAGTCAAATACTTAAGCGCCGCACCGCGCACCGCCGTTTTTTCCTTCTTTTTTACTGATTTCCCTTCATGTCCGACGCTTCAACTCCCCTTCCGCGCCTGATTCTGGCGTCGAGCTCACCGTACCGGCGCGCGTTGCTGGAGCGCCTGCGGGTGCCCTTCGAGGTCGTCGTGCCGGCGATCGACGAAACGCCGCTCGAAGACGAAACACCGCAGGCGACGGCGCTGCGCCTCTCCGCCGCCAAGGCGCGCGCGGCGGCGCAGCGTGTCGCGGAATCCGGCGCGCTGCTCGTAATCGGCTCGGATCAGGTCGCGACCTTCGATGGCCGGCAGATCGGCAAGCCCGGCACGCACGACAAGGCCGTCGAGCAACTGCGCGCGATGCGCGGCCGGAGCGTCGAGTTCCATAGCGCGCTGTGCGTCTTCGACAGCCGCACGAACGACACCCAATCCGCCGATATCGTCACGCGCGTGCGCTTTCGCCACTATTCGGATGCGCAGATCGAAACCTATCTGCGCGCCGAAACGCCCTACGATTGCGCCGGCAGCGCGAAATCCGAGGGCCTGGGGATTGCATTGCTGGAAGCGATCGAATCCGACGATCCCACCGCGCTGATCGGCCTGCCGCTGATCGCGCTGACGGGCATGCTGGCCCGCGCCGGCTTGCCGGTACTGGGGGTGCAATGAGCGGCGTCCTCTATCTGATTCCGAACACGCTCGGCGAAGGCGACGCCGCCGCGCTCGCGCAGGTCCTGCCCGAACCGGTGCGGGCCCGGGCGGCCGCGCTGGGGTACTACATCGGCGAAAACGCCAAGACGACGCGCGCGTTCCTCAAGAAAGTCGGCACGGAACGGCCGATCCAGGAGATCGACGTGCGCGAGTTGAACGTCAAGACGCCGCCTGGCGAGATCGACAGACTGCTCGCGCCGATCCTCGCCGGCGCCGACGCCGGGCTGGTCTCCGAGGCGGGCTGCCCGGCCGTCGCCGACCCGGGCGCACTGCTGGTGCGGCGTGCGCACGATCGCGGCGTGAAGGTGGTACCGCTCGTCGGACCGAGCTCGATCCTGCTGGCGCTGATGGCCTCGGGCATGAACGGCCAGAGTTTTGCGTTCAACGGCTATCTGCCCGTCGATGCCGCCGAGCGCGGCAAGCGCCTGCGCGAACTCGAGCAACTGTCGCGCAAGGCCAATCAGACGCAGATTTTCATCGAAACGCCGTATCGCAACCGCGCGATGCTCGACACGCTGATCGCCGCCTGCGCACCCTCGACGCTGATCTGCGTCGCCGTGGATCTGACCTTGGGCGGCGAAACCATCGTCACGCGCACGGCGGCCGACTGGAAGAAGAAAGCCGCGCCGGACCTGCAGAAGCGTCCGGCGATCTTCCTGCTGCTCGCGTCCTGATGTCCTGATGTCCTGACCCTCAGCGCAGCTGGAACCGGCCGCCGAGCGTCAGCGCGCGCACGGCGGCATCGCCCGCCGATGCGCCGAAGCGCCGCACCACGCGCTCGCTGATGCTTTCCTTCTGGGTGTAGTCGACGATGTCCGGCTGCTTGATGACTTCGCGCGCGACATAGCCGGCGTCGCCGAAATCGTCCGCGAGGCCGAGCGCGACGCTCTTTTCGCCGGTCCAGATCAGGCCGGAGAACATCTCCGGATCGTCTTTCAGGCGCTTGCCGCGGCCCTGCTTCACGGCGTCGATGAACTGCGCGTGGATCTGGTCGAGCATGTCCTGCGCGTGGGCAGTCATCGCGGGCGTTTCGGGCGAGAACGGATCGAACTCGCCCTTGTTGGCGCCCGCCGTGTGCAGGCGCCGCTGCACGCCGAGCTTGTCCATCAGGCCGGTGAAGCCGAAACCGTCCATCAGCACGCCGATCGAGCCGACGACGCTCGCCTTGTTCACGTAGATCTTGTCAGCCGCCGCGGCGACGTAATAGCCGCCCGACGCGCAGATGTCGTCGACGACCACGTACAGCGGCGTTTTCGGATATTTCGCGCGCAGGCGCTTGATCTCGCCGTAGATGATGCCCGCCTGCACCGGACTGCCGCCCGGGCTGTTGATGCGCAGGATCACGCCGGCCGTGTTTTCGTCCTCGAAGGCGCTTTGCAGCGCGCCGTCGATGTTGTCGGCGCTGGCGTCGCCGGTAGCGGAAATCTCGCCCTGCAGGTCGATCAATGCCGTGTGCTTGCCGGCCTTCGCGGCCCGGTCGCCGGTGAAATCGAACACGCCCCAGGCAACCAGCGCGATGACGATCAGAAACAGGAAGCGGAAGAAGATGCGCCAGCGCCGGGCGGCGCGCTGCTCGCGAATCGCGGCCAGGGCGATGCGCTCGAGCGCTTCGCGCTCCCAGTTGTCGTTGCCGCGAGGAAGGTTGTCGGACATGCGTGGTTCAGGCGAGTGAATGGATCGGGGTGTTTCAGGCGGGCTGCAAGGACGCATCGGGGAGCCAGAAGACCGCGCGGCCTTCAGGCGTGTCGCGTTCCTCGACCGTCACGGCGCGCAGACGGGCGCCGCGGCACGGACCGCCGACGCATTTGCCGGTGTCGGGCTGGTAGATCGCCCCGTGGGTCGCGCACATCAAGTATAGGCCCGAGCTCTCGAAGAACTGACCCTCGTTCCAGTCGAGCTCCATCGGCACGTGCGCGCAGCGGTTCAGATAGCCGTACGGCTTGCCGTCGTAGCGCACAAAGAAGACGACCGCCTCGCCGGCGGCGTCCGTCGCCGGCACGCGGACGCCCGCGCCGCCGTCGACGAGTGCTTCCGCTGCGCACACGCGCACCGCGTCCCGCGCCGCTTCGCTCATGCGTGCTCCCTGAGCCAGCCGGCCAGCGACGCGACACTGTCCGCGCAGAAATGCGGCTTGAGCACCGCGAGCGAATCCGCCGGATGCGCGCCATAACCCACGCCGACGCCCGCCGCGCCCGCGTTGATCGCCATCTGCAAGTCGTGCGTCGTGTCGCCGACCATCACGGTGCGCCCGAGATCCTGGCCGAGTTCGCGCGTGAGCTCGTGCAACATGGCGGGGTGCGGCTTGGAGAAGGTCTCGTCGGCGCAGCGCGTGCCGTCGAAGGCGCTCGTCAGGCGCGACTGATCCAGCGCGCGATTCAGCCCGACCCGGCTCTTGCCCGTCGCGACCGCGAGGAAATAGCCCTCGTCGCGCAGGTCCTGCAGCATTTCGCGCACGCCGGAAAACAGCTCGGTTTCCTGCCCTTTCGTCAGGAAGTGGAAGCGATAACGCTCGGCCAGGCGCGGGTAGTCGGCGGGATCGAGGGTCGGCGCGCAAATTTGCAGCGCATCCTTGAGCCCGAGGCCGATCACATAGCTGGCGGATTCATCGGCGGGAACCAGCAGGCCCAGGTCGCGGCAGGCGGCCTGGATGCTGCGCGTGATGTGGACGGTCGAATCCATCAGCGTGCCGTCCCAGTCGAAAACGATCAGATCGAATTGCTTCCGCGGCATTTACGGTGTCTCACGATTTTTGAGTTGTTCGATGAAGCGCCGGCACTCGGCGGGCAGCGGCGCTTCGAACTGGATCGGTTCGCCGCTCGCCGGATGGGTGATCTTCAGCCGGTAAGCGTGCAGAAACATGCGTTTCAGCGACGCTTTCGCGCTCGGACGCGCCAGATCCTTGTTCAGCGCGAAGTCGCCGTACTTGGCGTCGCCCGCGATCGGCAGGCCGATGCTCGCCATGTGCACGCGGATCTGATGCGTGCGCCCGGTCTTCAGTTCCGCCTCGACCCACGCGTATGCGTCCCAGCGTTCGATCAGATTGAACACCGTGTGCGACGGCAGGCCGTTTTCCTGGATGCGCACGCGGCGCTCGCCGTCGGCGGCGACGTATTTGTGCAGCGGCGCCTTCACGATGCGCCGGCGGCCCCAATCGGCGGGCCAGTCGCCATGACCGACCGCGTAATAGCGCTTGTCGACGCGATTTTCCCGAATCTGCTCATGCAGATTGACCAGCGCGGCGCGTTTCTTCGCGAGCATCAGCACGCCGGAGGTTTCGCGGTCCAGCCGATGCACCAGTTCGAGGAACTTTGCGTGCGGCCGGGCGTTGCGCAGCTGCTCGATCACGCCGAACGCCACGCCGCTGCCGCCGTGCACCGCGACGCCCGAGGGTTTGTCGATGACGATCAGATGCTCGTCTTCGAACAGGATGGGAAATTCGGCGGCCGGCGCGTTCGACGACACCGGCGTTTCGTCCGCCTGGGCTGTGCGGATGGGCGGCACGCGCACCAGATCGCCCATTTCGAGACGGTACGCGGCGTCGATGCGGCCCTTGTTCACGCGTACTTCGCCGCTGCGGAGAATCCGGTAAATATGGCTCTTTGGCACGCCTTTACAGACGCGCAGCAGGAAATTGTCGATCCGCTGACCGGCGGCAGTCTCGTCGACTTCGATCATCGACACCTGTTCGCTCGCGACCTGTTTCTGGGAAGTTTTGCCTAACTCATTCATTCTGAATATAATTTGCGAGCAGTCTGAAAAGGTTGGTGCTTTAGATCAAGCACTGGCCGCGATTGATCAGACTGTACAGGTGCAAGCGATAAACCATCATTTTACTTGCGCCCAAGGTCGGTTGCTCACCCTGAATACAGAGAGCAGCGAGTTGCACGCACGGCGATATCACCGGCAGGGACGAAGCCCACAGGCGCGTTCGGTCGAGTCGATCGCCGGTCGGTAACGGATTTCTGGTCAAAAAGAATTTTATCGGCGAGAAGCGAAGGCGCCCGGTGCAACAACCGGTCGCCGCCTGAATCGGTCCTGCGCGAAATTGCGCATGAGCAGGAGAAACAGGCAATCTACGCTCGCCGGTTTTGCGAACAATTGCCGGCGGAATCGCTGCTGCGCTGTAATCTGCGAAGCGCGATCACGCCGCCATGAGGCGAGACACACGGCAGCCGGCTGACGGGCGCGATACAAGGCCCGCGGCGGCGCCGGCGCGGCCTGGCCGCAGGAAGAACCGGTTATGCAGCATCGCGCCGGTGTGCGCGAGACCGCTCTTCCGCGGCCACCGTTGGGAGGATTCAGGCGCTGCAAAGCGCGTCGGGCGGGCAGCGCGTCGGGTCGTTTCGGACTTCCCGGACGTCCGTCCGCCACGCCGCCGTCCATCCTCGCCACGCGCCGCGCGGCTCGACTTCGCCTCGCCGTTGTTTCGCAGGTGCCCCATGGCACGGCCGCCGCGCTGGCGGCTGTCGCCTGCTTTCGGCAATTCTCCCGCCAGAAATCCCGCTCCAGCGTGCTTTGTGACAACACACAAAAAAGCGCGGCTCGCCCGCCTTCCCGCCTCGCGCGCGTGACCTTCATCCGTCACTGACGCCGATTCGCCTGACGAGGGAGGACGAAAGCCGCTCTGGAGCCGTTCCATGAAACGCATGCTGTTTAACGCGACGCAGCAAGAAGAATTGCGCGTCGCCATCGTCGATGGGCAGAAACTCATCGACATCGACATCGAAACCGCCGGGCGCGAACAGCGCAAAGGCAACATCTACAAGGGAGTCGTCACCCGCATCGAGCCGTCGCTCGAAGCCTGCTTCGTCAACTACGGCGAGGACCGCCATGGCTTCCTGCCGTTCAAGGAAGTCGCCCGCCAGTATTTCCGCGACGGCGTCGACATGCGCTCCGCGCGCATCCAGGACGCGCTGCGCGAAGGCCAGGAACTCATCGTCCAGGTCGAGAAGGAAGAGCGCGGCAACAAGGGCGCGGCGCTGACCACGTTCATTTCGCTGGCCGGCCGCTATCTCGTCCTGATGCCGAACAACCCGCGCGGCGGCGGCGTGTCGCGCCGCATCGAGGGCGACGAGCGTCAGGAACTGCGCGAAACCATGGCGCAGCTCGAACTGCCGGAAGGCATGAGCATCATCGCGCGCACGGCGGGCATCGGCCGTTCGGCGGAAGAGCTGCAGTGGGACCTGAACTACCTGATGCAGCTGTGGCGCGCGATCGAAGCCGCTTCGCAAAGCGGCGTCGCCGGCCAGCCGATGCTGATCTATCTCGAATCCAGCCTCGTCATTCGCGCGATCCGCGATTATTTCCAGCCGGACATCGGCGAAATCCTCATCGACACGACCGAAATCCATGACCAGGCGCGCGCCTTCATGGACATCGTGATGCCCGACAACCTCTCGAAGGTGAAGCGCTATCACGACGACGTGCCGCTGTTCTCGCGCTTCCAGATCGAGCACCAGATCGAAACCGCGTACTCGCGCACGGTGCCGCTGCCCTCGGGCGGCGCGATCGTGATCGATCACACCGAGGCGCTCGTCGCCATCGACGTGAACTCGGCGCGCGCGACCAAGGGCGCCGACATCGAGGAAACCGCGACGCGCACCAATCTCGAAGCCGCCGACGAAGTCGCGCGCCAGCTTCGTCTGCGCGATCTGGGCGGCCTGATCGTGATCGATTTCATCGACATGGAATCGGCCAAGAGCCAGCGCGAAGTCGAGCAGCGTCTGAAGGACGCGCTCAAGCACGACCGTGCCCGCGTACAAATGGGCAAGATTTCGCGCTTCGGCCTGATGGAACTGTCGCGTCAGCGGCTGCGTCCGGCGCTGTCGGAAGGCAGCCACGTGACCTGCCCGCGCTGCAACGGCACGGGCCATATCCGCGACACCGAATCGTCCGCGCTGCAGGTGCTGCGGATCATTCAGGAAGAAGCGATGAAGGAACACACCGCGGCGATTCATTGCCAGGTGCCGGTCGAGGTGACAGCCTTCCTGTTGAACGAAAAGCGCTCGGAAATCAACAAGATCGAATCGCGCTTCAAGGTCAATGTCGTCCTGATTCCGAACAAGCATCTGGAAACGCCGCATTACAAGCTGGAGCGCCTGCGTCACGACGACGCACGCCTCGACGAGCCGCGTGCATCGTGGAAGATGGCCGTGGAAGCCGCGACGGAACTCGAATCCGAGACCGGCTACAGCAAGCGCGCGGAAGAGGTGAAGCCGAAGCAGGAAGCCGCGGTCAAGGGCATCACGCCCGAGAAGCCCGCGCCGAGCGCGCCGGTCAAGGCCGCTCCGGTCGAGGCCGCGCCCGTTGCGGCGCCGGTGCCGGCGAGCGGCGGGTTCATCGCGTGGATCAAGAACCTGTTCGGCATCCCGCCGGAAGTCAAGCCCGCCCCGGCTCCGGTCGAGGCGCAACCCGCCGCGCGTCCGCAACGTGAGCGCAGCGAACGCGCGGGCAGCGGCGATCGCAATCGCAACCGCCGCAGCGGCGGCGCCGGCCGTGATGGCGCGCAGGCAGGCGGCGCGAGCAGCGGCAATGGCAGCACGGGCGGCAACGGCGCAGGCCGGCAAGGCGCGCGCCGTGAAGATCGCGAAGCGCGTGGCGGTCGTGAGGGACGCGAGGGTCGCGAGCTGCGTGAAGTGCGCGAGCCGCGTGAGGCACGTGAAGCCCGCGAGCCGCGCGAGGGCCGCGAGCCGCGTGAAGGCCGTGAGCCGCGTGAAGGCCGTGAGCGCAACGCCGAACGCGCCCCGCGTCCGGAAGCAGGCGAACGCCAGGAACGTCGCGAACGTCCGGATCGTGGTGAACGCGGTGCCGAGCGCGCCGATCGTTCTGAACGCGCCGATCGTCCCGAACGTGCAGAGCGCGGGGAACGGCCGGATCGTGGCGAACGCCGCAAGCCGCAGCCGGAAGCCGCCGTCGAAGCACTGACGCAAGGCGAAACGGTGGTATCGGAAATCGTCGAGTCGGCGCAGGTCGATGTGGACGCCGCAGGCTTCGACGCAGGATCCGCCGATCAGGGCGCGCGTGACGGCGAAGAGCGTCGCCGCCGTCGTCGTGGCCGTCGTGGCGGCCGTCGCGAACGCGAGGAAGACGGCATCACCGTGAATCACGCGGCTGACGTCGCGGAAGCCGAAGGCGCAGCGGACAGCTCCTCCGCACAGGCCGGCGTGTTCGACGCCGAAGCCGCGCAGGAAGTGTCGGCGCGTCGCGAAGCGCGTCCGGCTGTGGAATCGGCCGAAGCAGCGGCAGTGGCACCGGCACCGGTCGAAACAGTTGCCGCGCAACCGGTTGAAGCGCCGGTTGAAGCGCCGGTTGAAGCGCCGGTCGAAGCGAAGCCCCAAGCGCCCGCGCCTGTCGTCGCTGAAGAAGCGCCGGTGGCCGAGGCTCACAAGGCTGAACCGGTCGAAGCGAAGGCGTCGACGCCCGAAGCAGCCGGCTTCGACATGTTCGCCAAGCCGGCGCCGTCGGTCGACAACCCGTTCGGTCCGTCGCCGAAGGTTGCCGAAACGAAGCCTGTCGATCCGTTCGCGCCCGTCGCCGACGAAGCCAGGCCGGTCGAGGCCGCGCCCGCTCCGGTGGAAACGCCGGCTCACGCGGAAACGCCGGCTCCGGCCGCTGCCGAAGCCGTGCCTGAAGCAGTTCCGGCGCCTGCCTCCGTGGAAGCCGAAGTGGCCGAACCGGTGAAGGTCGCCGCCGTTGCGCCGACGCCCGAAGCAACGGCCGTCGAACCTGTGCCGCCGCTCGAACCCGCCGAGGCGCAGGCGCCGGTCGCAGCGGAACCGGTGCAGGCAGCCACACCCGCCGCCCCGACAGCACCCGCCGCACCCGCCGCACCCGCGACGGCCACGCCGATCGCCGCGGAAGCGCTCCAGCCGATGCTCGAACGTGCCGGCCTCGTGTGGGTCAACACGGACGCGACCAAGCTGCGTGAAGCCGATGCCGCCGCCGCCCGCCTGCCCGCGCCGGTGCGCGTGCCGCGCGAACGCAAGGCGCTCCCGCCGGCCGACACCACGCCGATGCAGCAGGTGGAAACCGGCAAGGGCACCCATTGAGCGATCATTGAGCGCTCTGCCGCCCGGCACGGCTTCGCGCCGTGTGCCGGGCGGACGCTGACGAAACGCCATCGACCCACATCGATGGCGTTTTTTTCGTGCACCCGCCGCGCAGCGCTGCAAGAAAAGCGGGAAAACCAGACCCCGCGCGGGTATCCCCCTTGCGACTCCAATGAGAAGCTTCCGTTAAAATGGCAGCGTCATAGAACGATTCGCAACCCTCGAACAAGACCGCAACGGTCGAGCCGAAACCCAATCACCATGTCCCGACGCATCATCCCCGTGACCGACATCAGCGCGATTCCGGCCTTCGCCGGCGTCGCTGCTGCGCCATCGGGGCTGCTCACGGACACGCTCGCGCGTCCTTTGCGCGACCTGCGCATCTCGGTGACCGACCGCTGCAACTTCCGCTGCGTGTACTGCATGCCGCGCGAGGTGTTCGACAAGCACTACTCGTTTCTGCCGCACGCCGCCCTGCTCTCCTTCGAGGAAATCGAGCGGCTGGCGCGCGTGTTCGTCGCGCACGGGGTCGAAAAGATTCGCCTGACGGGCGGCGAACCGCTTTTGCGCAAGAACATCGAATTTCTGATCGAGCGGCTGGCGCTGCTGCGCACGCCCGAAGGCCGCCCGCTCGACCTCACCCTGACCACCAACGGTTCGCTGCTCGCGCGCAAGGCCCGCTCGCTGAAAGACGCGGGGCTGTCGCGCGTCACGGTCAGCCTCGACGCCCTCGACGACGCGCTGTTCCGCCGCATGAACGACGCTGACTTCGCGGTCGGCGACGTGCTCGAAGGCATCGCCACGGCGCAGGCGGTCGGGCTCGCGCCGCTCAAGGTGAACATGGTCGTCAAGCGCGGCACCAACGACCAGGAAATCGTGCCGATGGCGCGTCATTTCAAAGGCAGCGGCGCGATCCTGCGGTTCATCGAATACATGGACGTCGGCGCCTCAAATGGCTGGAACATGAGCGAAGTGCTGCCGTCGGCGCAGGTGGTGGAGCGCATCGACGCGCATTTCCCGCTCGCACCGCTCGAAGCCCATACCGACGCCGAAACCGCGCAACGCTGGGGCTATCGCGACGGCAGCGGCGAAATCGGCGTGATCTCCAGCGTCACGCGCGCGTTCTGCGGAACCTGCACGCGCGCGCGGCTCTCGACGGAAGGCAAGCTGTACCTCTGTCTTTTCGCCGTCGCCGGGCACGATCTGCGCGGGCTGATCCGCGGCGGCGCCAGCGACGAGGAAGTCGCCACGTCCATCGCGCGCATCTGGGAAGCGCGCGGCGACCGCTATTCGCAATTGCGCGGCAGCGCGGCGGCTGAGTCGCGAAGCGACGGACCGCGCGTCGAAATGTCGTACATCGGCGGCTGACGCAGGCCAACCGACCGTGCAGGCCACGCCCCATCCTCATGCTTTCTCCGACGACATCACGGCGCTCGTGCTGGCGGGCGGACGCGGCTCGCGCATGGGCGGCATCGACAAGGGCATGCAGCCGTTTCGCGGCGAAGCGCTCGCGCTGCACGTGATGCGGCGTCTCGCACCGCAGGCCGGCGCGATGCTGGTCAGCGCCAACCGCTCGCTCGATGACTACGCGCGTCTCGGCGCGCCGTTCAACGCGCGCGTCATCGCCGATACCCGCGGCGAACATCCCGGACCGCTTGCCGGCATCGCGGCCGCGCTGCGCGAGGCGCGCACCGGCTTCGTGCTGACCGCGCCCTGCGACGCGCCGTTCGTCGACGAACACCTGTGCGCCGCGCTGCGGCAGGCGCTCGAAACGAAGGGTGTCGACATTGCGTATGCGGCGACGGTCGAGGCCTCCGGCGACGTGCAGGCGCATCCGGTGTTCGCGCTGCTGCGCACCTCGCTCGCCGACGATCTCGACGCCTGGCTGGACGCCGGCGAGCGCAAGGTGCGCGCGTGGTACGCGCGCCACACGGCGGCCGAAGTCCAATTTCACGATGTACGTGCGTTTTACAATGTCAACGATTTGCAGCAGCTGGCCGAGCTGGAGCGCGACTGACCGCTCAACCCGCAGTTCGCTCGCGTCCGCCCATGCGGCCTGATCCTTCCGGGCTGCTTGTTCTCTCCGCTGCCGTGGCATGGTCTCACCGCCCGACGCAGGCCGCGATCCACTCCGATTCATGACCACGCCCAAGGAACTCTTCGCCTCCGTTGCTCAGTACGATCCGAATGCGCTGCCCGTCGAGGCCGCGCAGGACATCGTGCGTCAATGGGCGATGCCGCGCGGAGCAAACACGCCATCCGAACGCGTGAGCCTGCACGACGCGCTTGGCCGCGTGCTGGCGGAGGACGTGATTTCTCCCATCGACGTCCCCGCCTTCGACAATTCCGCCATGGACGGCTACGCGTTCGCGGCTACGGCAGTAACGGCGGTGACGGGCGGCGGCGCAACGGTCGAACTTCCGGTCGCGGGCACGGCGTTCGCCGGCCGTCCCTTCGTGGCCACGTCCGGCGGGCGCGAATGCGTGCGCATCATGACCGGCGCGCTCATGCCGCCGGGCTGCGACACGGTGGTGCCGCAAGAGCAGGTCACCCGCGAAGGCGACACCATTCGCTTCGCCGTGACGGGCATCCGCGCGGGACAGAATCGCCGGCTGGCGGGCGAGGATCTCGCCAAAGGCAAGCCCGCGCTGACCGCCGGACGCATCGTGCGGGCGTCGGACCTCGGGTTGCTCGCGTCGCTCGGGATCGGCGAAGTCGCGGTGCGCAAGCGGCTCGTCGTGGCCTTCTTCTCGACCGGCGACGAATTGCGCTCCATCGGCGAAACACTGAGCGCGGGCAGCGTCTACGACAGCAATCGCTACACGCTCTTCGCGATGCTCCGGCGCCTGGGCGTCGACACCCTCGATCTCGGCATCGTGCGCGACGACCGCGCCTCGCTCGAAACCGCGCTGCGTCACGCCACCCACAGTGCGGATATCGTCATCAGTTCAGGCGGCGTCTCAGTGGGCGATGCGGACTTCACGCGCGGCCTGCTGAATTCGCTCGGCGAAGTCGCCTTCTGGAAGATCGCAATGCGCCCCGGCCGGCCGCTGGCGTTTGGCCGCCTGTGGTCGGGCGAGCGCGCGGGCGCGGGCAGCTCGGCGCTGTTCTTCGGCTTGCCGGGCAATCCGGTCGCCGTGATGGCGACCTTCTACTTCATCGTGCGCGAGGCCTTGCTGGCCATGTCGGGTGCGCAGCGGCAGGCGCTCACGGCCCTGCGCGCCCGCGCCGCGGAACCGATGAAAAAACGCGCGGGCCGCACCGAATTCCAGCGCGGCATCGCGACACGCGAGGCCGACGGCGGCTGGCGCGTCGTCACGACCGGTCCGCAAGGCTCGGGCGTGCTCAGCTCGATGAGCGAAGCGAACTGCTTCATCGTGCTCGAGCATGCTCGCGGTGACATAGACGCCGGCGACGATGTCGAGATCGTGCCGTTCGACGGCCTGATCTGATAGCTGCGCCACGCGCGCGTATCGCCGTAACCCTCATTCCTATATCGACAGACGGGGCACCCTTCCATGAAAAAACAGATTTCGTTCATCGCACCGGGACAGACCGCCAAGGCGCTGATCCTCGTTTATCTGACCTTCAGCGTGCCGATCGTGCTGCTGGGCGTCGTGGTCGCGTTCGTGCGCTATGGCTCGGTGGAAGTCAGCACGGTCACGAGCGCGCTGCTGCTCAACGCGATACTCGGCTTCATCCTGCTGTGGATTGCCTGTCACGCGTACAACTGGGTGGCGTCGCGTTTCGGCGGCATTGAGATCACGCTGTCCGACGCGCCGGAGGAAGCATGAGCGCCGCCCTGATCCGCGCGGCGACGCCCGCCGATGTCGGCGCCGTGTTCGCGCTGATGCTCGAACTGGCCGAGTTCGAGAAGCTGACACATCTGTTTAGCGCCACCGAGCAGGACGTGCACGATGCGTTGTTCGGCGCGCGCCCGGCCGCCGAAGCGCTGGTTGCCGAACAGAACGGCGAGATCGTCTCGTATGCGTTGTTCTTCCAGAATTTCTCGACCTTCCTGGGCAAGCGCGGGCTGTACCTCGAAGACCTCTACGTACGTCCCTCGATGCGCGGCAGTGGCCTCGGCACGCAGATGTTGAAGAAGCTGGCCGCGCTCGCAGTGGAGCGTCAATGCGGCCGCTTCGAATGGTCGGTGCTCGACTGGAACCAGAACGCCATCGACTTCTACGAAAAGATGGGCGCGACCGTGCTGCCCGACTGGCGCATCGTGCGCGTCACGGGCGAGCCGCTCGAACGGCTGGCCGTGTCTTCGTAGGTCACTCGTCTTCTTCACCGTCGGGCGGGGGTACGTCACCCGACGCCTCGCCCAGCAGCCCCGCCGCCCGCTCTCCCGGCAACGCTTCCACGTCGCGCAGCCGCTTGTTCATCTGCCGCGTGCGCGTCTGCGCCGCCTCGATCGAGCGCGTGACCGTTTCCAGCTGCGACTTGGTCCGCGCCAGCACGTCGCCGAACTTGCCGAACTCGGTCTTCACCGCGCCCAGCACCTGCCAGACCTCGCTGGAACGCTTCTCGATGGCCAGCGTGCGGAAGCCCATCTGCAAGCTGTTGAGCAGCGCGGTCAGCGTCGTCGGCCCGGCAATGCTCACGCGATAGTCGCGCTGCAACGCATCGCTCAGACCAGGGCGACGCAGCGCTTCGGCATACAGACCTTCGGTCGGCAGGAACAGCAGCGCGAAGTCGGTGGTATGCGGGGGCGCGACGTATTTCTGCGCGATCGCCTTTGCCTCCGCGCGCAACCGGCCTTCGAGCGCGCGTGCGGCGTCCTCGACCGCGGCCGGATCGGCACGTTCCTGCGCGTCGATCAGACGCTCGTAGTCCTCGCGCGGAAACTTCGCGTCGATGGGCAGCCACACAGGCGTGGCGGCTTCATCGGATGTCGAGGACGCTCCCGGCGCGTCATGACGGCCTGGGAGCTTGATCGCGAATTCCACGCGTTCGTTGCTCTTCGGCACCGTAGCGACGTTCTTGGCGTACTGCTCCGGCGTGAGCAGCTGCTCCAGCAGTGCTTCGAGCTGCACTTCGCCCCAGGTGCCGCGCGTCTTGACGTTGGTCAGCACCTTCTTCAGGTCGCCGACGCCCGCCGCGAGTGTCTGCATTTCGCCCAGTCCGCGATGCACCTGCTCCAGCCTGTCCGACACCAGCTTGAACGACTCGCCCAGCCGTTGCTCCAGCGTGGCGTGCAGCTTTTCATCGACGGTGCGGCGCATTTCGTCGAGCTTCGTCGCGTTGTTCGCCTCGATGTCCTTGAGACGCGCCTCGAGCGTCGCGCGCACCTCGCCGAGCCGCCGTTCGTTCGCCTCCGACAGCTGCGCGAGATGCAGCGAGATCGAATCGGCGAAGCGCTTCAACGCGTTGCCCTGATCCTCGCGCGCCTGCTGGCTCTGTTGCGCCAGTTGTTGCGCAAGCGCGTCGAACTGGGCGTTCTGCACGTTCGCTGTACTCGCCAGTTGCGTCGACAGCGTCTGATGGAACTGCGCGAAGCCGCTCTGCGCTTCCATGCGCGACACCCGCCCGCTTTCGGCGATATCGCCGCGCAGGCCGCGTTCGAGCCGTTCCTGCGCGCGCGCATGCGCCTCGCCCATATCGTTGACGCGATCGGTGAGCGCCTCGAACTCGTCATGCATGCCGCCGTGCGACGGACGCCGCAGCGTCACGACCAGCGCGATGAGCGCAATCACCAGCGCGAGCGCCAGCACGGCGACCGCGCCCACCAGCAGTTCCATCATTTCTTCAGTACGCCCGGGTTGATCGGGTTCGGCGGATTGCCCGCGCGCGGGCCTTCGCCGAGCGCGGCGATCAGGTTGTCGGCGGCGAGATTGGCCATGGCGCGGCGCGTGGCCTCGGTTGCGCTGGCGATGTGCGGCGTCAGCACGACGTTGTCGAGCACCAGGAAGTCAGGATTGAAGTTCGGCTCGCCTTCGAAGACATCGAGGCCCGCCGCGGCGATGCGCTTGTCACGCAAAGCGGCGATCAGCGCGGCATCGTCGACGATGCCGCCGCGCGCGATGTTCGTGAGCGTCGCGGTCGGCTTCATCAGCGCGAGCTCGGCCGCGCCGATGGTGTGATGGCTCTCCTTCGAATACGGCACGACGAGCACCACGTGATCCGCGCGCTTCAGCAGATCTTCCTTCGACGCGTACTCCGCATTCAGCGCGGCCTCGATCTCGGGCGCGACGCGCGAACGGTTGTGATACAGCACGCGCATGTTGAAGCCGCTGGCCCGCCGCGCGAGCGCCTGCCCGATGCGTCCCATGCCGATCACGCCGAGCGTCGAGCCGTAGACGTCCGCGCCGAGGAAGGAATCGAAGGACCATTTCTGCCACTGGCCCGCGCGCAGGAAATGCTCCGACTCGGTCACGCGGCGCGCGGCCGCCATCATCAGCGCCCAGCCGAAGTCGGCGGTGCTTTCGTTGAGCACGTCCGGCGTGTTGGTGCCGAGCACGCCGTGTGCGTCGAACGCCTGCATGTCGAAGTTGTTGTAGCCGACCGCCATGTTCGCAACCACTTTCAGCTTCGGCGCGGCCGCGAGTTCGGCGTCGCCGACGCGCTCTCCGGCCGTGAACGCGCCGTCGCAGTTGGCGAGACGCCGGACGAATTCATCCTGCGGAAGGACATCGCCCAGGTTGGCGTCCACATCGAAGTATTGTTTCAGCCGCTCGATCACATCAGGGAACGTGGATCGTGCGACAAGCACTTTCTTCTTCATTGCCTACTCCCGGAAAAATAGCCAGCCCAGCATGGCGAAAAGCGGCAGCAAGACGACGCCCGACCACGCGATATAGCCGAAGAAACTCGGCATGCGCACGCCGCGCGACTCGGCGATCGCCTTGACCATGAAATTCGGCGCATTGCCGATATACGTGTTCGCGCCCATGAAGACCGCGCCCGCAGAAATGGCGGCGAGCGTGGTGGCGTCGGTGGTCATGAGCGTGCGGGCGTCGCCACCCGCGAGATTGAAGAACACGAGATAGGTGGGCGCGTTGTCGAGGAATGACGACAACAGGCCCGTGGCCCAGAAGTACGCCAGGTCCACCGGCTTGCCGTTCGCGTCCGACACCGCGTGCACGATGCCCGCGAACGCGCCGTCCGCGCCCGCGCGCAGGATGGTGATGACCGGCGCGATGGTGACGAAGATCGCGGCGAACAGCCTGGCCACTTCCGCGATGGGCGCCCAGTCGAACGCATTGCCCTCGCGCGCACTGTTCGGCGTCCATGCGAGCGATGCCAGCAGCACGCCGGCAAGCAGCACATCGCGCACGAGATTCTGCAACTGCACCTGCGTGCCGAACACATTGAACGCGATGCCGGGCTTCCACACGCCGCTCATCAGCACCAGCGCGACGATGGCCGCGAGCAACGCGAAGTTGATCTTGCCGTCGACGCCGAGCGACGGCGTATCGGGCGTCGGGTCGAGTGCCGGCCGGCGAGCATCGTGCTTGCGCCAGTAGTGGCTGTCGAGCAGATAAAACAGCCCGAGCAACGCGACGCAAAGCACCAGCATGGGCAGCGCGAGATGCAGCGTGGTCCAGAAAAATAAGAAGCAGTTCAGGAAGCCCAGGAACAGCGGCGGATCGCCCAGCGGCGTGAGCGAGCCGCCCGCATTGGCGACCAGAAAGATGAAGAACACGACCACATGCACGACGTGCTTGCGGTTGTCGTTGGCGCGCAACAGCGGCCGGATCAGGAGCATGGCCGCGCCGGTCGTGCCCATGAGGCTCGCGAGCACGGTGCCGAGCGCGAGCAATCCGGTGTTGAGCCGCGCCGAACCATGCAGGTTGCCGCGCACGCAGATGCCGCCCGCCACCGTATAGAGCGCGGCCAGCAGGATGATGAAGGGAATATATTCTTCGAGCAGTGCGTGCAGCAGCACGCCGCCGGCAGTGCCGGCCCCGAACGCGACGGCGAACGGCACGAGAAACGCGAGCGTCCACGCGGCCGCGATCTTGCCATAGTGGTGATGCCAAACCTTCGCGGCCACGAGCGGAAAGACCGCGATGGACAGCAAGACGCCGATGAACGGCAGTCCCCACGCGGCGGAGAGCGTTGCGCCGTCGAGCGTGGCCGCCGCCGCGGGATTCGTGACCGATGCCAATACAGCGAGCAGGATACCGCCAGCGAGAAGCCGCATAAGACTCAGGCTCCGCGCACGACGATGACATGCACGCGATACGGCCCGTGCGCGCCGAGCACGATGGTCTGTTCGATATCGCCGGTGCGCGACGGTCCCGAGACGAAATTGACCGCGCGCGGCAGTTCGCCCCGCTCGGCGCGGATGAGCGCGAAGGCGTCTTCGTGCGCCGCGACGATGCGCGACGCCGGCACGATGGCAATGTGGGTGGCAGGCAGCAGCGCGCCGGATGCGGGCGTTTCGGCGCTGGACAGCAGCACGAGCGAACCGGTTTCGGCGGTGGCGCAGAAACAGCCGGTGATGCCGACGAGATCGGCATCGGCAGGCTTGCGCAATGACACGTGCAGGCCGGCTTCGGCAAACGGCAGGTCAGCGAGCGCGGGCCACGCGACGACCTCGGTCGGGAGATTCAGCGCATGAAGATAGCGCGCGGCTTCGGCAGGGGTTTCGGCCAGCGACTCGACTTCGGCGACGGTGGTGGCAAGACGCTCGGCCTCCAGCCTGAACCGCGCGACGAGTTCTTCGCGCGTCTGCGGCAAAGGCGGACGCGGGCCTGCCGGATGCCGATCAACATACTCCTGCGCCGCCGCGCGCTCGGCGTCCGTCGGCTCGCCGTGACGACCCTGCGCACTGCGGATGCGCGCGAGAATGGTGCGGCGCGCGGCCGATGTATCCATGGTGCCGTCCTCTTTCCTCTGCGATGCTGGGTGAATGCGTGAATGCGTGAACGCGTAGATGTGTGAGCCGAATCGATCAGCGACGCGTCGGATTATAGCGAGCGGGGTTCGCGCGCGAACCTCGGCCGGACGGCCTGGGCCGGCGGCGCGAACAAGGCACTCAACAAGGTACGCGTCAGAGTTCGCCCACCGGCTGCTCGATGCCGAACACCTGGCGCAGGTAGGCAAGATAGGCGCGGTCGTCGCACATGTTCTTGCCCGGCGAGTCCGAGAGCTTCGCCACCGGCTGCCCGTTGCAGCGAACCATCTTGATGACGATCTGCAGCGGCTGATAGCCGAGGTCGTTGGTGAGATTCGTGCCGACGCCGAACGCGAGCTGGCAGCGGCCACGGAAACGTTCGTAGAGCTGCAGCACCTTGGGGATATCGAGCGCGTCCGAGAACACGAGGATCTTGGTGCGCGGGTCGCAGCGGTTCTCTTCGTAATGGCGCAGCAGGCGCTCGCCCCAGTCGAAGGGATCGCCCGAGTCGTGCCGCGCGCCGTCGAAGAGCTTGCAGAAGTACATGTCGAAGTCGTTCAGGAACGCCTTCATGCCGTACACGTCCGACAGCGCGATGCCCAGGTCGCCGCGATATTCCTTGGCCCACATCTCGAAGCCGTAGATCTGCGAATCGCGCAGGCGCGGACCCAGCGCCTGGCACGCCTGCAAGTACTCATGCGCCATGGTGCCGAGCGGGCGCTGGCCGTGCTTCATCGCGTAGTAGACGTTGCTCGTGCCGGCGAACTGCGCGCCCAGGCGTTCCTTGAGCGTCAGCACGACTTCCTCGTGCCACTGCTTGGAGAAGCGGCGGCGCGTGCCGTAGTCGGCGATCTTGCAGTCGGAATATTCGGGCGGCGTGGCGAGCAGCTTGATCTTCTCGCGCAGGCGTTCGCGGCCGGTTTCGTATTCGGGCTTGCGCTGGGTGTTGCGGAAGTAGACCTCGTTGACGATCGCGAGCACCGGAATCTCGAAGAGGATGGTATGCAGCCAGGGCCCTTCGATGTCGATATCGATCTCGCCGTTATTCTTCGCCGAGGGCGCGATGCGAATGGACTTCTCGTTCAGATGGAACAGCGCGAGGAAGTCGATGAAGTCGCTCTTGATGAAGCGCATGCGCCGCAGATAGTCGAGTTCTTCTTCCTTGAAGCGCAGATTGCAGAGCTGACGGACTTCGTCGCGAATTTCGTCGATGTACGGCGTGAGATCGACATTCGGCGTGCGGCAGCGAAAGCGATACTCGGCGTGCGCGGCCGGAAAATGATGCAGCACGACCTGCATCATCGTGAATTTATAGAGGTCGGTGTCGAGCAGCGAAGTGATGATCATGGTTCTGGCTGAAACATCCACGCGAAAAGACGACGCACCGGTTCGAGCCGCCTGCCCCGCTGGCCCGATGCTGTCTCGATGTGCATTGATGGCGGCCGGGCTTGCGTCAAACAGACTCTGACCCGATTACGCCCCGCAGGTCATGTTACCCGAATGTGGGCGCCGGCATGGGGCATGGACGCCCTTTCAAGCCCGCTGCAAAGGCTTCCCGTACCGCATATACCCACATCACGAATCGATATAAGGCAGGCGTTGCGGGCGCTCGCGTCCGTTTTTCCTATTACGCTACAATACGCGTTTCCGCAAGCGCACCTCCCGGCCCATGCAGCCGCCCAGGGCGCAGCCCCCACGAATTCCGCATGCAGGAGCCTGAATGACTCACGTTGTGACCGAAAGCTGCATCAAGTGCAAGTTCACCGATTGCGTGGACGTGTGCCCGGTGGATTGCTTCCGCGAAGGTCCCAACTTTCTCGCGATCGATCCGGACGAGTGCATCGACTGCGCCGTGTGCGTCGCCGAATGCCCGGTCAACGCGATCTACGCCGAAGAAGATGTACCCGGGGATCAGCAGCACTTCACTGAACTGAACGCCGATCTCGCCCGCAACTGGCCGAGCATCACCAAGACCAAGGCGCCGCTGCCGGAGTCGGACGAGTTCAAGGACGTCAAGGACAAGCTGAATCTGCTCGAGCGCTGATACGTCCAGCGACGTCCGGCATCGCCCGGCGTTTCGTGTGAGATGCGCGCCCCTTCTTCAGGTAATCGAATGAAGATTGGGCGTTGACAGCAAAGCACCACCCCCCTATAATTTCGCTTCTCTGCTGTAGATGTTCCCCGATAGCTCAGTCGGTAGAGCGCCGGACTGTTAATCCGTAGGTCCCTGGTTCGAGCCCAGGTCGGGGAGCCAAGAGCTTCAACACGAAGTTTCTTCAAAAGCTCCAGCAAGCGTTGTTCAAAACCCAGTCTCTTGGCTGGGTTTTTCATCTCAGCTTCAGATGTTGTCAGTTGTTCCCCGATAGCTCAGTCGGTAGAGCGCCGGACTGTTAATCCGTAGGTCCCTGGTTCGAGCCCAGGTCGGGGAGCCAAAAAGGCTTCATCGCAGGATCCAGCAAAAGCCCAGTCTTTCGACCGGGCTTTTTGTTTTTGCGCGCCGGTTCTCTCCCCGCTACGCGTCGTCACCGTCCAAGCGGAGTTCGTTTAACCGTTTGTATAATCTACCGGGTCGATCGTTGAATTCGATAGTCGACAAGGAGAGAAGCGATGCGCTGGGTCATCTTGTTGATCTTCATCGTCTGCGCGGCCTACACGCACTGGCGCGGCAAGGTTCGCCACGGTTTCTTCCGGCAGCTCTCTGATCATTCGACCTTCATGTCGCCGGTGAACGGCTTCGTCTATCTGTTCTCGCGCGTACCGTCCACGCCGTATCTCCACACTTCCCTCTTTCCCGAACTCGCGCCGCTCAAGACGCACTGGCAAACCATCCGCGCCGAAGCCATGGCGCTGCACGAAGCCAGCAAGATTCAGGCGGCGGCCCATTACAACGACATCGGTTTCAATTCATTCTTTCGACGCGGCTGGCGGCGCTTCTATCTCAAATGGTATGACCGCCCTCATCCGTCGGCCGTGGTGCCGTGCCCGCAGACGCTCGCGATCCTGCAAGGCATTCCCACCGTCAAGGCGGCGATGTTTGCGATGCTGCCGCCCGGCGGCACGCTGACGCTGCATCGCGATCCCTACGCGGGTTCGCTGCGCTATCACCTGGGCCTCGTCACGCCGAACAGCGACGGCTGCGCGATCGTCGTCGATGGCGAGCGCTATGCGTGGCGTGACGGCGAGGAAGTCGTGTTCGACGAAACCTTTCTGCACTGGGCGGAGAACAAGACCGACGTGGAGCGCATCATCCTGTTCTGCGACATTGAACGGCCGATGAAATACCGCTGGGCGCAGGCGGTCAATCACGTGGTCGGCGGCTTCCTGATGCGCGCGGCGGCGTCGCCGAACGAAGTCGGCGACCGCACCGGCGGCTTGAATCACGCGTTCAAGTATCTCTATTCGATCCGGCTCGTCGGCAAGCGCCTGAAGGCGTGGAACCGGACCGTGTACTACATCGTCAAGTGGCTGCTGTTCGGCGGCATCGCAGTGGCGATCTTCTGGCGTTACTGACGCTCCACACAAGCCGCTTCACGCGAGCCACACCAGCGTGAGCGAGCGCACGCCCTGCGCGCCGCGAATCAGCACGCCCTCGATATCCGCCGTCGCCGACGGCCCGGTCACCAGCACCGCATAGCGCGCCGTCCTGAAGTCATCGCGCCGGTAGACCTGCTGCAAGCCTTCGACGAGCTGCGCCGGATCGAGCAGCACGACGAGATGCTGGGCCAGATAGCCGATCGAGTTCACGACATACTCCTGCTCGCTGAACCACACCGAGCCGGTTTCCGCGACACCGAAGCGCCCCCTGACGACCGCGACATCGACGTCCTGGAGCGACGCCGGCACCGTGTCCGCTGCGAGCGGCCGGTTGCCCGCGACACCCGGCACGGCCGAGGCGATCACCTTCGCTTCCGCAAAGCGCGCGGCGATCAGCGCATTCACGTCCTGCACACTCGATGCCTCGACACACGTGCCGCCCATCGCGGCAAGCGCCGTGCTGAAGCGCTCCTTCAGGTCGCCCGGCGGCGCCGCAAACAGCGGCACCTCCGGCCGCGGACGCGCGGCGGGCTGCGCCGCGCGGATCTTCGAGAGAAAGGCTTCACGACTCGTCATTTGGCCGGCTTCCGGTTTTTCCTGTACCACTCGTGAAAGGTCTCGGCGGGCGCCTCGGGCAGTTCGCGCTGGCGTCCCCAGATGTTGAGCGGGTTGTAGAGCACGAAGTTGGGCAGACGCTTGAGCGCGCCGCCCAGCGATGCCACGCTCGCGCGATACAGCGTCGGGCTCGCCAGCAGCCGCCCGGCCATCTTGAGCACTTCCTGCTTGACGAAGGGCACCTCGTGCTTTTCAGCGATCACCTCGCGCCACTTGTAGATCTGCTCGTGGATGTTCACCTTCACCGGACACACGTTGGTGCAGCTGCCGTTCATCGTCGAGGCGAACGGCAGCGCGCTGTAGCGCTTCAGGTCGTGGGTCGGATTGATGATCGCGCCGATCGGTCCGGAATACGTGCCGCCGTACGACAGCCCGCCGCTCCTTCGATACACCGGGCAGGTGTTCATGCACGCGCCGCAGCGGATGCACTTGAGCGAAAACCAGAAGTCGTCCATCGCCAGGCGCTCGGAGCGGCCGTTGTCGACGAGGATGAAGTGCATCTCCGTGCCCGGCCGCGGCTGGCGGAAATGCGAGGTGTATTGCGTGATCGGCGAGCCGAGCGCGCTGCGCGACAACATGCGCACGAACACGCCGAGATCCGCGATGGTCGGAATGATCTTCTCGATGCCGATCGATGCGATATGCAGCGGCGGCACGTTCGCCGACAGGTCCGCGTTGCCCTCGTTCGTACACACGACGACCGTGCCCGTCTCCGCGACCGCGAAGTTGCAGCCGGTCATGCCGGCGGTCTTCTCGCGCACGAAGTACGGCCGCGTGTTCATGCGCTGGCTTTCCGCGAGATAGTGGATGTCGCTGTTCGCGGGATCGGTGCCGATGGTGCGCCCGAACAGTTCCGCCACGTCCGCGCGCAACTTGTGGACGGCCGGCACCACCATGTGGCTCGGATCCTGGTGATCGAGCTGCTGGATGCGCTCGCCGAGGTCCGTCTCCATCACCGTGATGCCGCGCGGCTCGAGATAGTCGCGCATGTAGCATTCGTCGGTGAGCATCGACTTGCTCTTCACGAGGGCGGTCATGCCGCGCTCGCTCATCAGCTGGTAGACGAGCTCGTTGTGTTCCTGCGCGTTCGCCGCGAAATGCACGGTCACGCCGTTCTTCTCGGCCTGATCGGCGAACTGCGCGAGGTAGTCCGCGAGATGCGACAGCGTGTGTTCCTTGATGCCCGACGCCAGATCGCGCATCGTTTCCCATTCGGCGATGCCGTGCGCCTGCGCATCGCGCTTGGTGCGCAAGTCCCACAGGCGCTTGTCATGGAACGCGACGTGATCCGGTTTCTGCAGGAACGCGCTGGCTGCCTTCGCGTGATCGATACGGATGGTCTTGCTCATGCGCGCACTCCGTTCAGCACCTGCGCGATATGGATGAACTTCGCCTCTACTTTCATGCGTTCCGCGCAGCCCTGCTGGTGCATCAGGCACGACATGTCGCCCGACACGATGTACTCCGCGCCCGCGCCGACGTGATCGCTCACCTTGTCCTGCCCCATGCGCACGGAGACGGCCGCCTCGGTCACGGAGAAGGTGCCGCCGAAGCCGCAGCATTCGTCGGGACGCGCGGGCGTGACGAACTCGATGCCCTTCACGCCTTCCAGCAACGCGCGCGGCTTCGAGTACGGCGTGCCCGCGACTTCGGAATTCGACGTCTCGCGCAGATGCCGCACCGCGCTGCAACTGTTGTGCAGCCCGACGCGGTGCGGAAACTCGGCCCACGGAAACTCGCGCACGCCGAGCACGTCGTGAAGGAACTCGACCAGTTCGAACGTGCTGCGCCGCACCTTCTGCACCGCGCTGGTCTGCTCGATCGCGGTGAAGTGCTCGCGCACGTGATGCGTGCAGCTCGCCGACGGCCCCACCACGTAGTCATAGTCGGCGAAATTGCGCGCGAACACGCGTTCCGCGCCGGCGGCGTCCTTGTGTGCGCCGCTGTTGGCCATCGGCTGGCCGCAACAGGTCTGGTCCTGCGGATAGTCGACATCGAGCCCGAGCCGTTCGAGCAGTTCCAGCGTGGCGATACCGACTTGCGGATAGAAGGCGTCGATGAAACAAGGCACGAAGAGGGCGACTTTCATGAGGACCGATGGCGGATATCGATTGCGGGAACGGGGGCGAGTCTTTTTGGTAAGCTTGGTCTGACCACGACTTTAAAGAGATGCGTGTTTCGTGTCAAACTCGGGCACCTCCGAGTTTTCCACGTCCCGTCTGCATCGATCGATGACCTTCCAGCCCGTCCAATCGCATTCCTACGCCCGCGTGCGCATCTCGGACGTCGTGTCCGGACAGATTCGCGAGTTGATCTCGAACGGCACGTTGCTGCCCGGCCAGCGCCTGCCCGCCGAACGCGACCTCGCCGAACAGCTGAACGTGTCGCGTCCGTCGCTGCGTGAGGCGCTGATCCGGCTGGAATCCGATGGCTTCATCCGCGCGGCGGGGCGCGGAGGTTTCGTCGTATCGGATGTGACGGCGCCGCTGGTGTCGCGCCCGCTTGCCGCGCTGCTCGATCAGCAGCCGGACGCGAGCGCCGACGTGCTGGAACTGCGTCACGGGCTGGAGACCCTGTCCACGGCCTACGCCGCCGAGCGCGCCACCGAGGCCGATCTGGCGCGTATCGCCGCCGCGTTCGGTGCGCTCGAGGCCGCGGTGGCCAGCAAGAGCACGCGCATCGCGGAGAAGGACGCGGCCTTCCATCTGGCCATCGCCGATGCCACGCACAACGTCGCGCTGACGCACGTCATGCATGGGTTGAACGAGCTGGTGCGCGAATCGATGCTGACGTCGCATCGGCTGGTCGACTACGACGACGAAGTCGAGGCCAACCTGATGGCGCAGCATCGCGCGATGTTCGATGCGATCGTCGCGCGCAACCCTTCACGGGCGCGGGAATGCGCAGGCGAGCATCTGGACTATGTGCGGACGCTTTATCGCGATCGTCCGGCGCGCAAGCGGGCTTAAGCGTAATGATTACGTAAGCTCGAGATAGGACATGACCTACAAAGCTTTCGGACTTGCACGGCTAACGTGCATGCGCCGCCTTCGCGATACTGGAACCGTCAAAAACAAACACGCGAAGGAGGACAACATGCCTTACTTGCTCGGATGGCTGCTCGGCGTGCCGGTGGTGGTTCTGGTGATTCTCTACCTGATCTTCCATTGAACGGACCCGATGTGCGACACATCGAAAGAACCCAGGGGCGTCGATACAATACGACGCCCCTCTTCTTTTCCGGATGATGTCGATGAAGCGTCCCGTCCTCGCTTTCGCACTGCTGGCCTCCTTCTACGGCGCGGGACTCGCGCATGCCGAGGAAATCGCCAGCGTCAATACCAACTTCCGTTTCACAGGCTCTGACCGCGTCACCGTCGATGCCTACGACGACCCGCTCGTGCAAGGCGTGACCTGCTACGTTTCGCGGGCGCGCACGGGAGGCGTGAAGGGCACGCTGGGCATCGCGGAAGATCCGACCGAAGCGTCGATCGCATGTCGCCAAGTCGGCCCGATCAGATTCTCCCAGCCGCTCAAGCAGAAGACCGACGTCTTCTCGGCGGGCATGTCGTTCATCTTCAAAACCCTGCACGTGGTGCGCGTGGTCGATACGAAGCGCAACACGCTCGTCTATCTCACTTACAGCGACCGCATCGCGACCGGCAGTCCGAAGAACAGCGTAACCGCCGTGCCGGTGCCGGAAGGCACGACCATACCGGTGAAGTGACAACGTTATAGACTGACGGTTTCCCTCCTTTACCCGCCCTTACGCCATGAACGCCGCCCATTTCCGCGATGCCGCACGCTACTGGCGCTCGCCGCTCGTGCCGGACGCGGACATGGTGACCGCGGAATACTACGACCACGAATTCACGCCGCACTGGCACGACGCCTACACGGTGCCGGTGATCGAGGCCGGCGCGGAATGCTTCGACTATCGCGGCGCGCACCACGTGGCGGAAACCGGTTCGGTGCCTGTGATCAATCCGGGCGAAGTGCATACGGGCGCGCGGGCAGTCGATGTCGGCTGGCGTTATCGCGTGTTCTATTTGCCGGTGCCGTTCGTCGAGGACCTGGCGCACGATCTGTGCGGACAACGCGCCGTCGCGCCCCGGTTTCCGGATCACATCATCCGCGACGCCGATCTCGCGCGCCGCCTCGTGCATGCGCATCGCCTGCTGGAGCGCGGCGCGGATCCGCTCGAGGCCGAACTGGCTCTCGTCGATGCCGTCACCACGCTGGTCGGCCGGCACGCGCTGGAACATGTGGGGGCGCCGTCGCTCGCCGCCGACGCGCAGCGCGTCGAAACCATGAAGTCGCGTCTCGCCGACGACCTGCTCGAACCCGTCACGCTCGCCGAACTGGCGCGCACGGTGGGCCTGTCGACCTTTCACGCCGCCCGTCTGTTCGCGCGCACGACCGGTCTCGCGCCGCACGCCTGGCGCAACCAGATGCGTATCGTGCGGGCGCTGCCCGCGCTGCGGTCGGGCGCGTCGGTCACCGACGTCGCAGCCGCCAGCGGCTTCACCGACCAGAGTCACTTCACGCGCCACTTCAAGCGCGCGTTCGGTGTGCCGCCGGGCCGCTGGCGCTGAGCGTCCGGCAATCAGCCACAGCGGAAGCGCCGGCAAGCGCAAGAACGTACAAGCCATCCGGACACCGCGTTGCGTATCCTCGCTGCCACAGGAGGAAATCTTGAAGGCAACATCCGCACAATCGTCCGCCATGCAGTCCGCACGGCACGCTACTCGACCATCCACGCCGCCATCCGGCCAGGCACTGCGCGAATTCGCCGCCGGCGCCCGCGACACCCTTCCAATGATGATCGGCGCCGCGCCCTTCGGCGTGATCTTCGGCACGCTCGTCACGGCCAGCCCGCTCTCGCTGTGGCACGGGCAGCTGATGTCGCTCGCCGTGTTCGCCGGATCGGCGCAATTCATCGCGGTCGGGTTGATCGCGTCGCATGCGAGCTTCGCCGTCATCTGGGCGACGACGCTCGTCGTCAATCTCCGTCATGTGCTCTATTCCGCGACGCTTGCGCCGTATGTCGCGCATCTGCCGCAACGCTGGCGCTGGGCGCTCGCCGCCGTGCTCACCGACGAAGTCTTCGCCGTCGCCTACGCGCACTATCAGAAGCGCAATCCCGGTGAGATCGGACCGCACTATTTCTTCGGCTCCGGCGTCGCGATGTATCTGAACTGGCAGGCGTGGACGCTCATCGGCCTGCTGTTCGGCGCGGCGTTTCCCGGCCTCAAGTCGCTCGGACTCGACTTCGCGATGGTCGCCACCTTTATCGCGATCATCGTGCCGCAGCTCGTCGCGGTGCGTTTCGTCGCGGCGGCGCTGGCCTCGGGCGTGCTGTCGTTCGCGTGGCAGGACTGGCCGTACAAGCTGGGCCTGCTCGCGGCGGTGCTCGTGGGCGTGGCGGTCGGCATGATGCTCACGCTGCGGGACCAGCGCGTGCAACGCAAGCAAGCTTCGAGGGAGCACGCGCAATGAATGCTGCCTCGAACTACGTGCTGCTCATTCTCGGCATGGCCGTGGTCACCTTCACGATCCGCGCCGCCGTGTTCGTGCTCGGCGAGCGCCTGCCCTTCCCGCCCATCGTGCGCACCGCGCTTTCGTTCGTGCCCGTGACGGTGCTGACCGCCATCATCGTGCCAATGACGGTTTCGCCGCACGGCGCCGGCGCCGAGATCACCTGGCGCAATCCGCAGTTGGTGGCGGCGCTCGTGGCGGTCATCGTATGCGTGCTCAGCAAACGGCCGCTGCTGACGATTGCGGTGTCTCTGACCGTGTTCTTCGTCTGGCAACTGCTGGTGTTGCGCTAACGTTTTCCCTCCATCGGCCGGCAAATCGCTTTCAAAAAGCGTGAAAAAAGCCTCAAGTTCCCGGAACCCGCGCCGATATCAGAAGCGAATGGCCTCCGCCCACAGAAGCGGGGCCACCAGCATCACCCGCTTCCGGCGCATCCGGAAGCGGAACCGGGAACCAACATGCGTCAAATCACCCTTTCGCTCCGCGAAGAGACGATCGCTTCCTTGCAGCGCGACTTCGACGCCTTCCTGCGTCTGTCGCTGAAGCTGGATCCGCAGTTCGTCACACCGTCGTTCGAAGACTTCCTGCGGGCGATCCTGCTCGACAACCACACGCCGCTCACCGAGCAGGCCGTGCAGCGCATGCTCTCGCACGGCCAGTACGCGTGGGCCAAGCGCGCGCTCGACAAGGAGTTTCCGGATGTCGTCGAGATCCTGATCCGCCAAGCGGCCGAACATGGCTTCGCGTTCGCGATTCGCGCCGACTGGACGGCGGAAGATCTCGTCAAGGCGTCGCGCGAATGGGCGGCGGCCATCGTCACCGAAGCCAAGGGCGACGTGTCGCAAGTGGACATGCTGGCCTCGCAGATCAAGTCCGCGGCGGCGGACATTCGCGAAGTGGAAGAGAAGATGCAGACGCCCGCATGGCGCCTCGCCGATTCGCTGCGCCAGCGCGTCTACGAAATGAAAATTTCGGTGGAAACGAGCATCGGCTCGACGGCGCGCGAGAAGCTCGGTGAACTGCGCTGCCTGCTGCGGCTCGGCATCGTGTATGGCTCGATCCAGAAACAGGAAGCGCAGCAAGTGCTCGAAATGCTGCGCTCGCTGCGCCCGGAATTGTTTGTCGAAGAGCCTTACGACGGCTACACGCGCTTCGCCGCCTGGCTGCGCAGCATCTTCTCGCCGCCGCGCACGCCGCGCGCCTCGCGCGCGCAGCGCTGATCGCGCGCCCTTCTTACTCCCACATCCCCTTCAGGCGCGCCGCGATATCCAGCTTGGCCTTCGCGGCTGCCGCCAGCCCCGCCGCCGTCGGCGCCGCGGGCGCGATGACCGGCGGCCAGGCCGCCGCCTCGAAATGCGGCAGCAGATGCGGCGGAATGAAGCGCGTACGCTGCGCCCACACGTGGCGGTCGCCGAGATGCGTCTGGTTGTGCACGTAGAAGCGCTGCGGCGTGATGACATGCAGGTCTTCCTTCGCCCGCGTCATCGCGACATACAACAGGCGCCGCTCTTCATCGATTTCCTCGTCGCTGCCCGTGCTCAGGTCGGACGGAATGCAGCCGTCCACGCCATTCAGCACGAACACGTTGCGCCATTCCTGGCCCTTGGCCGAATGGATGGTCGAGAGGATCAGATAGTCCTCGTCCAGCAGCGGCACGCCGGATTCGTCGCTGGTCGCGTCGGGCGGATCGAGCGTGAGTTCGGTGAGGAAACGTTCGCGCGTCGGATACGTCGACGCAATGCTCTCCATCTGCAGCACGTCGCCGATACGGATCGCCGCGTCCTCGTGATTGCGTTCGAGATGCGGCTCATACCAGCGGCGGATCATTTCGAACTCGGCCGGCCAGCCCGATTCGCGGCCGCACAGCTTCGCCATCAGCCCGACGAACCGCGGCCAGTCCTCGCTGGCGCGCGCCGGCGCCTGAAAACCGGCAATGGCCTGCGACGCCACCGCCTGCGGCGCGCTCACACTGTCGAGCAGCCGCCCGGCCAGCGCCGGCCCGATGCCCGGCAGCAACTGCGCAACGCGAAAGCCCGCGACGCGGTCACGCGGATTCTCGGCCCAGCGCAGCACGGCGAGCACGTCCTTGACGTGGATCGAATCGAGGAACTTGAGGCCGCCGAACTTCACGAACGGAATGTTGCGCCGCGTGAGCTCGATTTCGAGCGTGGCGCTGTGATGCGCCGCGCGAAACAGCACCGCCTGCGACTTGAGCTTCATGCCGCCTTCGCGCGCCTCCAGCACTTTCTCGACGACATAGCGCGCCTGATCGGCTTCATCGGCGACGCTGACGACGCGCGGCTTCTGCGCCGACGCCTTGTCGGTCCACAGGTTCTTCGTGTAGCGCTCGGACGCAAGCCCGATCACTGCGTTCGACGCCTCGAGGATCGGCTGCGTCGAGCGGTAGTTGCGATCCAGCGTGACGCTGGCGGCGGGCGGGTTGAAGTGGCCGGGGAAGTCGAGGATGTTGCGCACCGTCGCGCCGCGAAACGAATAGATGGACTGCGCATCGTCGCCGACGACGGTCAGGCCGCGTCCGTCCGGTTTCATCGCGAGCAGGATGGACGCCTGCAGGCGGTTGGTGTCCTGGTATTCGTCGACGAGCACGTGATCGAAACGGCTCGACAAGTCCGCCGCAACCGACGGCTCCGCCGCGAGATGCGACCAGTAGAGCAAGAGGTCGTCGTAGTCGAGCACGCTTTGCGACTGCTTGGCGTTGACATACGCGGCGAACAGGCGCTTCAGGTCGGCTTCCCACTCGCGGCACCAGGGGAACGACTGGTCGAGCACCGTGGCCAGCGACGCGCCGGTGTTCACGACGCGCGAGTAGATCGAAAAGCAGGTGGACTTGGCCGGAAAGCGCTTCTCCTTCGATGACAGGCCGAGCTCGTGGCGCACGAGATTCATCAGGTCGGCGGAGTCTTCGCGGTCGTTGATGGTGAACGACGGCGCGAGGCCGACGAGATCGGCGTAATCGCGCAGCAGCCGCGCGCCGACGCTGTGGAAGGTGCCCGACCAGGTCAGTCCCTGCGCGATGGCGCTGCGCGTGCCGAGCGCCTGGGTGGCGATGCGCGTCACGCGCCGGGTCATTTCGAGGGCGGCGCGGCGCGAGAAAGTAAGGAGCAGGATGCGATGCGGATCGGCGCCTTTCACGAGCAGGTGCGCGACGCGATGCGCGAGCGTATTGGTCTTGCCGGATCCCGCGCCCGCGATGACCAGCAGCGGCCCGCCACGGCGATCGGGTTCATCGACACCGAATTCGACGGCCTGGCGTTGTGCCTCGTTGAGCTTCGCGAGATAGTCCGCGACTTGTCTGGCGGTGGCATCGGCAGCGGTGTCGGCGGTATCGGGGAGCGTGAGCACGGGAGATGGGACTGGCTGGAAAAGAGTGACGCACACTGTATATCCATACAACCTTCGCGCGCAAGTCTTTGCCACGGCTCAGCTTTTGGCCCCCAAAAGACAAACGAGCCCGGTCCAACAGGAACCGGGCTCATCACGCCGATCAACGCGTTCAGACGATCAGTCAGCCTTCTTCGCGTTCTTCAGCTTGGCGTCCGCAGCGGCTTCGTTGGCTTCGGACTGGGCTTCGGTCTTCTTCTTGTCGGCCTTGGCCTGCGCGACAGCGGCGTCCTTGTCGGCCGACGCCTGCTTCTTCGCCGCCTTCTGATCGGCCTTCGTCATCGGCGCGTCGCTGGTGGTCTGCGCGAACGAAGCTGCGCTCGCGCTGGCCAGCGTCGCCGCGACAAGCGCGGCCATGAATGCCTTCGATCCTTGCTTCATAAGTCTTCCCTTGAACGTTTCCGCTTGGACAGCGACCCGCCTAGTGATCCGCTTAGTGCTGCAGTCCCGTGTCCTTCGGCGTGCTCGGCTCAGTGGCGTTCAGTTCGGCCTTGGCGGCGTCCTTGTCGGCCTTGCGATTGATCTTCGCGTTCTTGACCTCTTCCTTGTAGTCGGCCTTGGCCTGCTGGCGCTGCGCCTTCAGTTCGGCCTTCGACGCCTTCTTCGACGCGCGGTATTCCGCGTTGGCCTGTGCGTTGGCGTTGCGGCGCTGCACGAGCGGGTCCGTCGGAGCGGGTGCGACGAGGTTCTGCGGCGCCGGCGTTGCCGGTTGCTGGGCCTGCGCGGGCATCGCGTTGCCCGGCATCTGATTCGACATCTGGCCCGGCGCCGGCTGCATGGTCTGCGCCTGCGCGGGCGGGGGCGTCATGGGGGCCGGCTGCGTGCTTTGCGCGAAGGCGCTCGAAGCAGCGAGCGTGGCAATGGCGGTACCGATCAACAGATTGCGAGCTTGAGTCATGAGCGTGTCCTCTCTCTGGTTTGTGTGCCGCCGGAATGCGGTCCGCGCGGCGTTTGTCGATTTGGAAAGATGACCGAAGCTGTTTCAGTCAAACCGTCGGACCCGACGGTGTGCGGACGAGTTCTCCAAAAGCTGTCATTGTTACCGACGCTTTCATCTGGCTACATTTGCCAACCAGACTGCTTTCGAACCGTTTACCGGGGTCCCGTTTGCAAAGAGCACGGCGCATGCCCGGCGCGCGGGGCCGGTGGTTTATGATGGACGCCTACTTCCTGCAATCCTGCTTCGCCCGTCCATGCCGTCACTCCAATTCACCCTCACGGGCGACTTCGTCGAACTTCACAACCTGCTCAAGCTGATGGGTCTCGCGGACAGCGGCGGCTCCGCGAAAGCGCGCGTCGCCATGGGCGAAGTCACCGTCGACGGCCACGTGGAACTGCGTAAGACCTGCAAGATCCGCGCGGGCCAGGTCGTGAAACTCGACGGCCGGACCATCCGCGTGCGCGCCCCCGCGTGACGCATCGCGAAGCTTGAGCGCACGCGTCACGCGCTTGCCAAAAGCCCGGCATAAGCCGGCGCGTCATCGACAGGCCGCACGCGACGCAATAAGCTTGTCATCTTTCGTTTCGCGGCCTGGCCCCGGGAAAGGCGCGGAATAATCCTGACGTCGGCACGGTCAGGAAGCTTGCGTCCCCACGCCGCGCCGCCACGCCGCCACGCCGCCGTGTCCTCTCCGTTTGATTCGCTCTCAACCATGCAAGCCCAGACCACGCGCGCGCAGCGCGCGCATCAAGGACCGCCGAGCCTCACCCGTCACGCCGCCGACACCGCGCGCCTCGCGGCGCCGCTCGCCATCGCGCAGCTCTCGCAGATGGCAATGGGCGTCACCGACACCATCCTGCTCGGCTCGCTCGGTCCCGATGCGCTCGCCGCCGGCGGCCTCGGCGCGAATCTCTTCTTCGTCGTCGTGACGCTGCTGCAGGGCGTGCTGACGTCGGTGTCGGTATCGGTCGCGCACGCACGCGGCGCCAACGCCGACGAGCGCGTGCCGAGCATCTACTGGACCGGCTTCGTGCTCTCGCTGCTGCTCGCAGTGCCCGCCTTCGTGCTGCTGTCCTATGCCGAAGCCATCCTGCTCGCGTTCCACGAACCGGCGCTGCTGGCGAAGAACGTCGGCGAATACTGCGCGGTGTTGCGCTGGGGCACGCCCGGCAGTTTGATCGGCGTCGGCATGATGCGCGCGTTCCTGCCGGCCATCGGTGCGGCGCGCAGGCTGCTGTGGGTGTCGATCGGCGGAGTGTTCGTCAACGGCTTCCTCAACTACGGCCTGATTCACGGCGCCTATGGCCTGCCGCGCGAAGGCTTTCTTGGCTCCGCGGCGGCGACCACCCTCACCGTCTGGCTGATCGCGCTCGCACTCGTCGCGTTCCTGCATCTGCGGCCGCGCTATCGCCATTTCGTCACGCGCACGCGGCCGCGCCTGCCGCTGATGAGCGAGCTGTTCAGCATCGGCTGGCCGGTTGCGATCACCTACGGCGTCGAATCCACGCTCTTCCTCGCCACCGGCATGATGGTCGGCCTGCTCGGCGAAGCGCCGCTGGCCGCGCACCAGATCGCGCTCAACGTGGCGTCGGTGGCGTTCATGGTGCCGCTCGCGATCGGTCAGGCGGCGAACGTGCGGGTCGGCTACTGGGTCGGCGCGGGCGTGCCGGTCGCCGCGCGCCATGCGGGCTTCGTCGCGCTGGCGCTGGGCGTCGGCTTCATGATGTGCTCCGGCCTCGTGCTGATCACGGTGCCGCACGCGATCGTCGGCCTGTATCTGAAACTCGACGATCCCGCCAACGCTCGCACCGTCGCGCTCGCCGCGTCGCTGCTCGGCGTGGCGGCGGTGTTCCAGATCGTCGACGGCATGCAGACCGTCGGCTCGGGCTGCCTGCGCGGCCTGCGCGACACCCGCGTGCCGATGCTCGCCGCCGCGTTCGGCTACTGGGGCGTCGGCTTTCCGACGGGCTATGTCCTCGCGTTCCATTTCGAACTGGGCGCGAAGGGCCTGTGGTGGGGACTCGCCGCCGGGCTCGCAAGTGTCGCCGCGCTGATGACGCTGCGGTTTCACCGCATCAGCCGGCGCTTCATCGAAACCGGCACGGCCCCGAACCCGGACGCCGCCGATGCCAGCGCCGCCCCGCACGGCCACGCGTGATGCCTGATAAACAAATGAGCCACGTGACGAAATGCATGGCACGAATGCTTGGTTGGTGCGCGGCCCGTCCATGGTTAGGATGAATCCGTCTCCTCCTTGAGACATCTGTGACAGGGGTTGTCAGCCCGCCTTCGACCAGGCGGGCTTTTTTTTGTCCGGCGCCTTTGCCGCCCTCCTCGTTCGCCATGCCACCGACGTCGACAGGGCTGCCTCACGATTCCCCTTAGAATTGTTTCGATGACGTGGCGGGAGAACGCTTTTTGCTACGACGCTTCGTCCGCCACGTACACCAGAACGCAAGCGACGGACGAGTCGCAACAACGAGAACGAGGAATCGAAGTGTCGGAAAGCCGGGGAATGCAGCGAGCAGCACGGCGTGGCGCGCCGGGCGTGCGAAAGGATCGGCGCGTTGCGCCGCGAGGAATTATGTCAGGCGTGCGCGGCCTGGCCACGGCGCTGCTGGCCGCGACACTGCTCGCCGCCTGCGCCACGCGCCCGCCCGCGACGGCGTTCGACCGTCCGGCAAGCCAGGCGCTCCCGCCCGACACCGCGACGCCGCTCGAAACCGCGCTGACGCCGCTCGAACGACAGCATCCGGAGCAATCCGCAGTGCGCCTGCTGCCGACCGGCACCGACGCGCTCCAGGCCCGCATCGCGCTCGCCCGCGCGGCGACGAAGACGCTGGACATGCAGTACTACATTGCCGAGGAAGACAACACCGGCAAGCTGCTGCTGGGCGCGGCGCTGTATGCGGCGGATCGCGGCGTGCGCGTGCGCATGCTGGTCGACGACCTGAATTTCAAGGACATCGACCGGATCATGGCGGCGCTCAATTCGCACGACAAGATCGAGATCCGTGTCTTCAACCCGTACGGCAGTGCGCAGCGCAGCTTTGCCGAGCGCACGCAGAATTTCTTCACGAATCTGAATCACTTCACGCGCCGGATGCACAACAAGGCGATGATCGCGGACAACCAGATCGCGATCGTCGGCGGCCGCAATCTCGGCGACGAATACTTCAGCGCGAGCCCGACGCTGCAGTTCCGCGACCTGGACGTGTTCGCCGCCGGTCCGGTCACGCAGAAGATCTCCGCGAGCTTCGACGACTACTGGAACAGCCCGCTCTCCTACCCGCTGCGCGCGCTGAACAAGCAGAAATTCGACCCCGCCGAGCTCGACAAGACCCGCGACGACCTGCGCGCGCATTGGCGCGCCCAGGCGGACCCGCTGAACGCCAAGCCGCTCAACGCGACGCCGCTGGCCCGGCAGATCGCGCGCGGGGAAATGGGCCTGGTGTGGGCGCCGACGGAATTCTGGGTGGATTCGCCGTCGAAGATCGAGCATCCGAGCGACGACTACCAGAGTCCGCCGATGAACCGCCTCGCGGAACTGCTCAAAGAAGCGCAGCGCGAGTTCCTGATCATTTCGCCCTACTTCGTGCCGCACGACGCCGGCGTGAACATCCTCTCCGAGGTGACGAAGCGCCGCGTGCGCGTCGCGGTGCTGACCAATTCGCTTGCCGCAACCGATGCCGTCGCGGTGCAGGCAGGCTACGCGCCGTATCGGATTCCGCTGTTGCAGCACGGCGTGGAACTGTACGAATTCAAGCCGCTGCAGGTGGCGGGCGAAGGCAGTCCGCGCGCGGGTCTGTTCGGCTCGCAGTCGCGCGCCAGCCTGCATGCCAAGGCCTATGTGATCGATCGGAGTATCCTCGTGATCGGCTCCATGAATCTCGATCCGCGCTCGGCGAAACTGAACACCGAACTCGCGCTCGTGATCCACGACGCGTCCATCGCCAGCCAGGCCGCCCAGCTGTTCGACCACGGCACCGATCCGAAAGTCAGCTGGCGGGTCCAGCTCGCCAGCGCGGCCGTCACCGAGGAGTTGCGGCGCACGGGAGCCCCGCAATCAGGGCTCATGTGGACCGCCGAGCAGGACGGCAGCCTCGTCACCTGGAATTTCGATCCCGAAGCAGGGTTATATCGCAATGCGATGACAGGCCTGTTTATGCTGTTGCCCGTCGACAAGCAGCTTTGATCCAACTTCGTAAGGACTTTCGAGCCATGACACAGAACGCGCAAGGCGACGTACGGATGGAGAAGGACACGTTCGGCGAGATCGCCGTGCCGAACGCCAAACTCTGGGGCGCGCAGACGCAGCGCTCGTTGCAGAACTTCAAGATTTCGACGGAAAAGCAGTCGCCCGAGCTGATCACGGCGCTCGCCGTCATCAAGCACGCCGCCGCCGAGGTGAACGACGAGCTGAAGCAGCTCGACTCGAAAAAGGCGAAGGCGATCATGCAGGCCGCGCAGGAAATCATCGACGGCAGGCATCCCGACGAATTTCCGCTCGCCGTGTGGCAGACCGGCTCGGGCACGCAGACCAACATGAACCTCAACGAGGTCATCGCGAACCGCGCGAGCGAGATTCTCGGCGGTGCGCGCGGTGAAGAGCGTCTCGTGCATCCGAACGACGATGTCAACCGCGGCCAGTCGTCCAACGACGTCTTCCCGACCGCGATGCATGTCGCCGCCGCCTACGGCATCGTCAAGCATCTGGTGCCGGCGCTCAAGACGCTGCGCAACACGCTCGACGAGAAATCGAAGGCGTTCGCGAAGATCGTGAAGATCGGCCGCACGCACTTGCAGGACGCGACGCCGCTCACGCTCGGCCAGGAGTTCTCAGGCTATGTCGCGCAGCTCGACCAGGGCATCCGCCACGTCGAGGCGACTTTGCCGCACCTGTACCAGCTGGCGCAGGGCGGCACGGCGGTCGGCACGGGGCTGAACGCGCATCCGCAGTTCGCGGGCAAGGTGGCGGCGGCGATCGGCAAGCTCACCGGCCTGCCCTTCGAGACCGCGCCGAACAAGTTCGAGGTCATGGCCGCCGCCGATGCGCTCGTCGCCGCGCATGGCGCGCTGAAGACCGTCGCGGCGAGCCTGATGAAGATCGCCAACGACGTGCGCTGGCTCGCGAGCGGCCCGCGCTGCGGGCTGGGCGAACTGTCGATTCCCGAGAACGAGCCGGGCAGTTCGATCATGCCGGGCAAGGTCAACCCGACCCAGTCCGAAGCCGTGACCATGCTGTGCTGTCAGGTCTTCGGCAATGACGTCGCGGTGAATTTCGGCGGCGCGAGCGGCAACTTCGAACTGAACGTGTTCCGGCCGATGATCGCGCACAACGTGCTGCAGTCCATCCGCCTGCTTGCCGACGGCGCGCACAGCTTCAACGACAACTGCGCAGTGGGCATCGAGCCGAATGAGAAGCGCATCGACAGCCTGCTCAACGAATCGCTGATGCTGGTGACGGCGCTGAATCCGCATATCGGCTACGACAAGGCCGCGAAGATTGCGAAGAAGGCGCACAAGGAAGGCACGACGCTGAAAGCGTCCGCGCTCGCGCTCGGCTTTGTGACCGAGCAGCAGTTCGACGAATGGGTCAAGCCGGGCGACATGGTCGGCGAGCCATAACGCGCGTCGTTCCGGCCATGCGGCGGGTTCAGACCTTGCCCGCCGCGACTTCCTCCGGCTTCAGCTCGACGATCGCATCGAGCGCGTCCTTCACGTCCATCGCATAGCGGGCGAGGCGCTGTTCCTCGTCGGTTTCCGGCACGAATGGAGGCACGGGCGTCGGGCTGCCTTTTTCGTCGACGGCGACGAACACCATCAGGCAATCGGTGGTCTGCTGCAACTCGCCGACTTTCGGATCGCCCGCGTGCACGGAGATATGGATGTGCATGCTGGTGCGCCCCGTCGCGACCACGCGCGCCCGCAGTTCCACCAGATTGCCGACCAGGATGGGCCGCCGGAAGCGGATATTGCCGACGCTCACCGTCACCGCGTAACGCCCCGACCACATGGCCGCGCAGGCATAGGCGGTTTCGTCGATCCATTTCATCAGCGCGCCGCCGTGCACCTTGCCGCCAAAATTCACGGAAGTCGGCTCGGCAAGAAAGCGGAAAGTGGTTTCGGCGCGGCTTTTCGGGGCAGCGGGGATGGGCGTTACGGCGGGCGTGTTCATGGGCGTCATCGTTGGAAGCGTGTGACGCCGATTATACGAAGCGAAAATGCGGCTAGTCGTGGACGGTGATGCCCTGGTCGACGGTGCCGTACATCGTGATGCTGCCGCCTCCGCCCGCCGATGACGACGGGCCGCCCGCACAGCCCGCGCACAATATCGCGAAGCCGAGGAGGCTCGCGAGAATCAGTCTGGTCATGGGAAATCTCCTGCTTTGAAATGCCAGCGGTCATTCTAGCGCCGCACGCATGCAACGACATTTCGGGATGCAGTGAAACATCGGTTGCGAAGTCGCGCTAGAGTGAACCGGTCCGGTCAACGGTTTCGAATCCACGCCATGAATACCGCACTCGATGTCACCGACGCGCGCACACGCCATTTTCCGGGGCTGTCGCGCATCGGCGCGCTGCTCGCCGATCCGGGCCGCGCCGCGATGCTCTGGTCGCTGATGGACGGCACCGCGCGTCCCGCGGGCGAACTGACGATGATTGCGGGCCTGTCGCCCTCGGCGGCCAGCGGGCATCTCGCGCGCCTCACCGAAGGCGGGCTGCTGGCGCTCGAAGTGAGCGGGCGGCATCGCTACTACCGGATCGCGACGCCCGACATCGCCGCGGCCATCGAGGCGCTCGCCAATCTGGCGCGGGCCAGCGCGCCGCAGCGCACGCCCGAACGGCCTCCCTCCGCCGTGCCGCTCGAGATGCGCTACGCGCGCACCTGCTACGACCATCTGGCGGGAGAACTGGCCGTGCAGTTGTTCGACGGCATGCTCGCGCGCCACTGGCTTGCCGCTGTGGGCGGCCCGACCGAGGCTCCGGGCCCCACCGCCCTCGAGGCGACGCCTGACGGAGCCGAGGCGTTCGCGGCGCTCGGCATCGACCTGACGGCGCAGCGGGCGCGCAGGAGACGCTTTGCGTGTACCTGCATCGACTGGAGCGAGCGGCGGCCGCATCTCGGCGGCGCGCTCGGCGCGGCGTTCCTGACCGCCTGCGAGACGCGCGGCTGGATCGAACCGACGGCGAAGCGTCGCGTGCTGCGCGTGACGCCGTCCGGCCAACGTCACTTCGAAGACTTCCTCTCCCGCCGATAAGCTTTGTTACGCGCGCCTGTGCGCCGTTACAAACCGCATCGTACGGATACACGGCCGGGCGATACATTGATCCGACAGGCCGCGCGCACGGAAGGCGCCCGCATGGCGCACGGCGCGGCTGGCGGAGAAAACAATGAAGACCAGGACCATGGCCGCCGCGACACTTGCCGTGTGCGCGCTGTTGTCGCAGGCGGGGACGGGCGCGTTCGCACAGACGCCCTCGATGGCCGCCGCGCCGCAGAACGACTCCGGCGATCCGCCCGGACGCATCGCGCGGCTCAACTACATGGCCGGCACCGTGACGACCGAACCCGCCGGCGCCTCCGACTGGTCCTACGCGCAGATCAACCGCCCGCTCACGACCGGCGATCAGCTCTGGAACGACGAAAACGCACGCTCGGAGCTGCATGTCGGCTCGACGGCGGTGCGGCTGGGATCGTCCACCGCGTTGACGGTGCTCGCGCTCGACGACAACACCGCGCAGCTCAAGATCGCGCAGGGCATGCTGTCGACGCGCGTGCGCGAAGTGCCGCCCGGCTCGAACTATGAGATCGACACGCCGAACATCGCGCTGACCGTGACGACGCCCGGCGACCTGCGCGTGGACGTCGCGCCCGATGGCCGCGCCACCACCGTCACGGTGCGCAGCGGCGGCGTGACCGTGTATGGCGACGGCGGCGCGATGCAGCTTGGCGGCGGCCAGCAGATCACCTTCGAAGGCACGAATCTCACGCAGACGGCGGCGAACGCGGCGCCCGCGCCCGATGCCTTCGATCAATGGGCCGCGAGCCGCGATGCCGCCGAGGATCGCTCGGTCTCGGCGCGCTATGTATCGCGTGACATGCCCGGCTATCAGGATCTCGATGCCAACGGCACCTGGCGCACGGATCCGTCGTATGGGCCGGTGTGGGTGCCGAATGCCGTGTCCGCCGACTGGGCGCCATATCGGCAAGGACACTGGGCGTGGCAGGATCCGTGGGGCTGGACCTGGATCGACGATGCACCGTGGGGCTTCGCGCCGTATCACTATGGCCGCTGGGCATTTGTCGGGTCGCAGTGGGCGTGGGTGCCGGGTCCGGATGCCGTCGCCGCGCCGCCGGCCTACGCGCCGGCGCTGGTCGGCTTCGTCGGCGATGGCGACGGCGGCGTCGACTGGAACGTCGCGCTTGCCGTGGGCGGCGTCGCGGCGGCGGGGCTCGCGTGGTTCCCGCTCGGGCCGGGCGAGCCGTGGCATCCGCATCGCGACGGGTGGAGCCCGCGCTACTACGAGCGGGTGAACCGGCATGTGTATGTCGATCGCTCGGTTCACATCAACAACACGTACATCAATTATCGCGAGCGACGCGGACTCACCGCCGCGCCGGCGAACCTGTTCGTGCGTGGCCAGCCGGTCGGACGCCAGCCGTATGCCATCGATCCGTCGCGTCTGCGCAATCCGCATTTCTTCGCGGGCGCGCCGGGCATCGCGCCGACCCGCGACAGCTTCGCGCCGGGCGCGCGGCGTGCGGACTATCGGCCGCCGCAGGGCGGTTACACGCGTCCCGTCGTGGCGACACGCGCGCCAGTTGCGCCGCCGGCGTTTCAGGGCCGGTTCCCACAACATGGCGATGCGCGGGCCGTTGTGCCGCCTAATGAACCGGTACATCTCGTCGCGACACATGGTCCGGCTCGACAAGTGATCGCCGATGGGGCTGCATTCAATGCGGCGCATGCACCGAATGGGTCGAACGCAGCGCATGGGCCGAATGCACCGAAGTCGCCGCCGCCCGGCGCGCCGCAGCGGCCAGGATTCGCTGCTGCACCGGGCGTCGGACAGCCGGTTCAGCAGCACGGCAATGGCGTGCCGCATCCGCCGCAACAGGCACAATTCGGCGGCCCATCGCACGGATCACACGGCGATGCCGCATCAGGACATCCGTTCATCAACGCGCCTCATGCGCCGGCGCCACAGCAGGCACAAGCACAAGCGCCTGCGCCGCAGGTCTATCGCGGCGCACCTCAAACGCCGATGCAACCGCAAGCGAGCTTTGCTCAACACCCGCCGACTCAGGCGCAGCCGCAGGCGCCGCAAGCGGGGTTCGCCCAGCACGCGCCGACGCAGCCGCAAGCACCCATTGCTCAGCACGCGCCACAGCCACAGCCGCAACCACAGCCTTATCACCCGACTCACGTTGAGCAGCCGCACGCGCCGACGCCGACGCCGATGCCGCAGCAGCAAGTCCAACGGCCGCCGGAGTTCCATCCCGCGCCCCAGCGTCAACCGATGCATCAGGAGGTGCGCCAGGCACCGCCACAGATGCAGCAACCGCATCGCGAACCGCCGCAAGCGCAACAGCAGCCCCATCCGCAATCGCAGCCACAACCGCAGCAAGCCCAGCAGCCTCAACACGGCGGCGGCAACGATCATCATCGAAGCTGAGCGTCGTCTGAAATGAAAAACGCGCGGCCGAAGCCGCGCGTTTTCCGAACCTCGGACCGCTTGAAACAGCCGCTTACACCGCCATCGGCGCGGTGAGCGGCTCGTGGTGCCGATAGCCTTCGAGCGCGAAGTCCGTCGGCTCGATCTTCTCCAGCCATTCGGGCTCGTAGCGCTTCGTGACCGCGTAGTCCGGCACACGGTCCGAAATGATCAGCTGCGGCGACGGATACGGCTCGCGCTTCAATTGCTCCTGCAGCATGTCGAGCTGGTTTTCATAGATGTGCGCATCGCCGATGAAATAGCTGAACCAGCGCGGCGTGTATCCCGTCAGCCGGCCGACCAGATGCAGCAGCGCCGCGCCCTCGGTCAGATTGAACGGCGTGCCGAGGCCGACATCATTGCTGCGGATATACAGGCACAGCGAAATCTCGCGCGTGGTCGCGTTGGGAATGAACTGGTACAGCAGGTGGCACGCGGGCAGCGCGATTTCGTCGAGCTTGGCGGGATTCCATGCGTGAAACAGGATGCGCCGGTCGGTCGGACGCTCGATGATCGTGTCGAGACACTGGCGCAGCTGATCGATTGCCTTGTACAGCAGCACCTGTTCGCGCCCGTTCTCGCTGAAGCTCGTGACGAGCTGATAGCCGCGGTTGGTGGCATCGGCGATCTGGTCGCCGGAACGCGCATCGACCAGCTTGTAGGCGGGCCACTTGCGCCACTGCACGCCGTAGACATCGCCGAGATCGTCCGGGCCCTGACGATAGGGATTCTCGAGCCACTGCGGATTGTCGTTGGCGTTGGCGTCCCACACCTTGCAGCCGAGCGCGCGGAAATCCGCCGCGCTCTTCGACGCGCGCAGGAAACCGACCAGCTCGCCGATCGCCGACTTGAACGCGAGCTTCTTGGTGGTGACGGCGGGAAAGCCTTGTTGCAGGTCGTAGCGCAGCATGGCGCCGGGGATGCTGATCGTGCGAATGCCCGTGCGGTTTTCCTGCCACGTGCCGGTATCGAGGATCGTCTGGACGAGCTCGAGATACTGTTTCATTCGATGTTCCTTGGGAATGCCGCGCGCCCTCGCGAACGGAAGGCGGAAAGAGCGATTCTACCAAGCGCGCAGACACCACGCTCGCGATGCCATGCCGCCGACGCGGCAATGCAAAACGGGCGCCGTGGCGCCCGTTCGAAGGATTCGGCGGCGGCAGTCAGCCGCGTGTCGCGTGCTCCGGAGGCACGTCGACTTCGATATGACGCATGCCGTGCGCGCTCAACAAGCGATACAGCGTCACGCGCGAAATGCCCAGTTCATGCGCCGCATCGCCGAGACGCCCGCGATGCCGCAACAGCGCAAGTTCAATCGCCTGGCGCTCGGCCGCCTCGCGCGCCTGCGCCAGCGATACCGGCGCGACTTCCACGTATTCGCCGAGTTCGAGATCGCGCGCGGTGATCTGGCGCCCTTCCGACATCACGATGGCCCGCCGCACGCGATTGATCAACTCGCGCACGTTGCCCGGCCAGCCGTAGTTATGGATCGCGGCGATGGCGTCCGGCGAAAAGCCCCGCAGACGACGGCTCGCGTCCTTCTTGAAGCGATCGAGCATGTGCTTTGCCAGCAATTCGATGTCCTTGCCGCGCGCCCTGAGCGGCGGCTCGTCGATCTGCAGCACGCACAGCCGGTGATACAGGTCGGCGCGGAAACGTCCTTCGATCATCGCCGTCTGCATGTCGACGTGCGTCGCCGAGATGATGCGCACGTCCACCGGCGTCGAGCCGTGGCCGCCCAGGCGTTCGACCTTGCGTTCCTGCAGGAAGCGCAACAGGCTCGCCTGGCTTTCGAGCGGCAGGTCGCCGATTTCGTCGAGGAACAGCGTGCCGCCGTTGGCTGCTTCCACCCGGCCGATCTTGCGCTGATTGGCGCCGGTAAAAGCGCCGCGTTCATAGCCGAACAGCTCCGATTGCAGCAGATGCGCGGGAATCGCGCCGCAGTTGATCGCGACGAACGGCTGGTCGCGGCGCGCGGAACGTTCGTGGATGGCAACGGCAGTGAGTTCCTTGCCGGTGCCCGATTCGCCGGAGATGAAGACGGGCGCGTCGGTCATCGCGACCTTGCGGATGGAGCGGAACAGCGCCAGCATCGCGTCGCACGAGCCGACCATCTCGCCTTCCGCGCGGCCTTCGCTGCGCGCGTCGTTGGACGCCGCATCGTGCAGCGCCACCATGCCGTACGCATGCCCGACGGAATCGACGACACGGTCGTTCGACGTCGGCAGCGTGACGTAATCGAAACAATAATCGCGAATCAGGCGCCGTACGGCGGAGTCTTCCAGCTGGCCCGCGACGGTCGCCGCCACCCAGCCCACGTTGGTCATGGTCAGCGACGATTCGAACGCTGCCAGTTCATGCGATTCGAAATGGCTCGACAGATCGAGCAGACCGCCTGTTGCCACGTCATTGCGCAAGGCCTTGCGCGTGTCGCGCGCGCTCGCGACGATTTCGATGTGCCAGCCACGCTCCTCGAAACGCGCGCACAGCGTCTCGCTTGGATCGCGAGTCACGTATATGAGTTGCCGCCGAGCGACGTCCATTATTCAGATCCTTAGTTCAACGTTCGTTGAAAAGGTCGCGTAGTCAAGGCTCGCGCTACATCGCAGACTTCGTTGTCCTCGCATGTTTGCCAGTGCATTTACAGCAGGACTTGCAGTTCGATACGTCGCCCCCGGGACTTGGCGCGGAACCCCTTGCACCCTTCCACGAAACCCTTTATGTCTGATTCTGTGCCGTTTTTGAGAGACTACTATAACCCAGAAACCCCGAAAACAAATATCGCCCGAGGCGAACGAAAGCGCCACAAAACCCTGACAGGACGGGCTTGACAAGAATTTCTCACATATTTATTAAAAGCTTTGCGCACAATTTGATACGACAAAATCTTATACCGGAATCGCACGGACTTCAGGTTTTTCTGACGTGACGTTTCACCATTGAAACGTTTTCGCGTGTTATTCAGGTGGCATTTCCCGCAATATTTCCGACCCGCTTTACCCCTCAACGGATCCGCCCGGATGGCACGCATCTCGCATAAGTTGCGCAGTGTCGGAGCGTAAAAACATCATATTTGCCGAACGTGCGTACAAAACTCATACGACTATCATCGTTCGCATAATCGCCTTTACCGACGCGATGATTACTTTATTTCCAGATGTCTTCCGAGTCCGGGAATAGTTACCTTGGGTTATGTCGTCAAGATGGCACTCGATAGTTCATTCCAGCGCGCCGATTCCCGCGATACGCATTCAAGCGATCCATTGGAAGACGACGATCCGCAATCGTTGCACGCCGCCGTCCGCCCGGGCGGCGCCGGCATCAGCGTGAGGCTGTGGGACGAAGCCCCTCCGGCGTCGGACGCGCCTTCGGCGCCGCTCGCGCCCATGGCGTTCGATGACGAACCGCCGCCGTCCTGACGTCCAACGCCCGCACGGGATCGGTCGGTTAGAATCGAAGGCCCGGCAGCGCGGACCGCGCGCGCCGCTTGCCTCGACTCCGACCTTCCCATGACGACGCTGACCCTGATCGTCGCCCGCGCACGCAACGGCGTGATCGGCCGCGACAACCAATTGCCCTGGCGCCTGCCCGAAGACCTCGCCTTCTTCAAGCGCACGACGATGGGCGCGCCCATCATCATGGGCCGCAAGACGCATGAATCGATCGGCCGGCCGTTGCCCGGGCGGCGCAACATCGTGGTGTCGCGCGATGCCACGCGGCGTTACGAAGGCTGCGACGTCGTGACGAACCTGGAAGCCGCGCTCGCGCTCGAACCGGCGCAGGAAGCCTTTCTGATCGGCGGCGCGCAGTTATATCAGGACGGCTTCGCACGGGCGGACAAGCTGATCGTCACTGAGATCGACGCCGATTTCGACGGCGACACCCGCTTTCCCGCGCCCGATCCCGAGTTGTGGCGCGAAGTGTCGCGTGAGCCGCATCGCGCGGCGGCGCCGAACGACTTCGCGTTTGCGTTCGTGACCTACGAGCGCATCGCGCCGTCGGAATGACAAGATGACGAAATGACAAAGCCCCGGCATGACCGGGGCTTTGTCTTTGCAGCGTCGAAGCCGGACAGCTTACTGACCGGCCACCGTCATCCGCTCGATCAGCACCGAACCGATCTCCTTCGTGCCGCGCACCACGGTGTCCGCGCCGATCGCCTCGATGTGGCGGAACATCTCCTGCAGCGTGCTCGCCACGGTGATTTCCTCGACGGCATGCACGATCTTGCCGTTCTCCACCCAGAAGCCCGACGCACCGCGCGAATAATCGCCGGTCACGTAGTTCACGCCCTGCCCCATCAGTTCGGTCAGCAGCAGGCCCGTGTCGAGTTTCTTGAGCATCGCCTCGAAATCGTCTTCCGGCTTCGTGTGCGAGCTGCGCATGCTCAGGTTGTGCGAGCCGCCGGCGTTGCCGGTGGTCCGCATGCCGAGCTTGCGGGCCGAGTACGTCGACAGGAAATAGCCCTGCACGACGCCGTCGTCCACGACGTTGCGGCGCTGCGTGCGCACGCCTTCCTCGTCGAACGGCGCGCTGCCCATGCCGCCCTTCACGTGCGGATCCTCGACGATCTGGATATGCGGCGCGAACACCGGCTTGCCGAGACTGTCGACCAGGAACGTGGTCTTGCGATACAGCGCGCCGCCGCTCACCGCCTGCACGAACGCGCCGAGAATGCCGGCCGCGAGCGGCGCCTCGAACAGCACGCGGCATTTGCGCGTGTCGAGGCTCTTCGCGCCGAGACGCGCGAGCGCGCGTTCCGCCGCGTAGCGTCCCACCGCTTCCGGCGCGGCGAGGCTGGCGGCGTCGCGCTTCGACGTGTACCAGTCGTCGCGCTGCATGTCGCGGCCCGCGGCGGCAATGGGCGCGCACGCGATGTAGTGCCGCGAGTACGGATAGCCCGCCATGAAGCCGCGCGAGGTGGCGAGCACGAACTGCGAGTGCTGCGCGGAGACGCTCGCGCCTTCCGAATTGGTGACGCGCTTGTCGACAGCGAAGGCCGCGGCCTCGGCGCGGCGGGCGATGTCGGCGGCTTCTTCGGCGTCGACGTCCCACGGATGATAGAGATCGAGATCCTGCGGCGACTGCTCGAGCAGTTCCTCTTCGGCAAGACCCGCCGCGCTGTCCTCGGCCGTGAAGCGCGCGATGTTGTACGCGGCGGCGACCGTGTCGCGCAGCGCGTCGCGGGTGAAGTCGGCGGTGCTCGCGTTGCCGCGCTTCTTGCCGATGAACACCGTCACGCCGACCATCTTGTCGCGGTTGTGTTCGATGGTTTCGACTTCGCCGCGCCGCACGCTCACCGACAGGCCGTCGCCTTCGGAGATTTCAGTGGCGGCATCGCTTGCGCCGAGCTCTTTCGCGTAGCGCAGGATGTCGGAGGCGATCTCCTTCAGCTCGTCCTGCGTATGCGGGAAATAGCGTTGCTTGACGTCCATGTCTGCTGCCATGTTGGTTGCCTTTGGAAGTCGGGCGCCGCGCGCCCGCGCATGTCGTGGTTGCTTCGGATTTCCCGGACTGACGCGCGTTGAAGCGGACGTCGGACAGCGGGACTGGCGTATCCCGCGATCATAGCAAGGAGCGCGCGCATTCACCCGCAGGTATCGCGGCTGTAGGGTGCGGGAGCGCCGGGCGCCGCACGGCTGCAAGCTACAATGTCGGGATGAACCGTAAAACCCGCATTCAACCGATCGATGCCGGCCGCGACGACGCGCCCGACGCCGACGAAAACGGCTACGACCGTCCGAGCAAATCCCAGCTGAAGCGCGACATGCACGCGCTGCAGGAGCTGGGCGCGGCGCTCATTGCATTGCCGAAAGACGCGCTGAAACGCATGCCGATGCCCGAGGCGCTCGGCGACGCCGTGCGCGAGGCGCGCCGTATCACCGATCACGAAGGCAAGCGCCGTCAGTTGCAGTATGTCGGCAAGCTGATGCGCTCGCTGCACGACGACGAAACCGCCGCGCTGCGCACGGCGCTGGACACCTTCCGCGGCGTGAACAAGAGCGAAACGGCGCGTCTGCACTGGATCGAGCGCACGCGCGAGCAACTGCTCGCCGACGATGCCGCCTTGACCGAATTCATCCGCAATCATCCGGGCGTCGATCCGCAGGAAGGCCGCACGCTGATCCGCAATGCACGCAAGGAGCGCGAGCAGCAGAAACCGCCGCGCTATTACCGCGAGCTGTTCCAGTGGATCAAGACCGCGGCGGGCGTGGACGAAGATGAAGACGACAGCGAGCGAGACGAGGACGGCCGTGATGACGACACCGAAGCGTAATCACCCGGACGAGCTGATCGTCGGCCTGGTGTCGATCAGCGACCGCGCGTCGCAGGGCGTCTATGAGGACAAGGGCCTGCCGTCGCTGGAAGCATGGCTCGGCGAAGCGCTTGCCACGCCCTTTCGCGCCGAAACCCGCCTGATCCACGACGACGAAGCGACCATCTCGGCGACGCTCGTCGAACTCGTCGATACGCTCGGCTGCGATCTCGTTCTGACCACGGGCGGCACCGGCCCATCGCGGCGCGACGTCACGCCGGAAGCCACGCTCGCTGTCGCCACGAAGCCGATGCCCGGCTTCGGCGAACAGATGCGTCAGATCAGTCTGAATTTCGTGCCCACGGCGATACTGTCGCGCCAGGTCGCGGTGATCCGCGAGACGGCGGATCATGCCGCGCTGATCATCAACCTGCCGGGCCAGCCGAAGTCGATCCGCGAAACGCTTGAAGGCTTGAAGGACGCTGACGGCACGCAGAAGGTGCCGGGCATTTTCGCGGCGGTGCCGTATTGCATCGATCTGATTGGCGGCCCGTACATCGAGACGCGGCCCGACGTGGTGACCGCGTTCCGTCCGAAAAGCGCGCGGCGCGCGCCGCAGGCGTGATTACGGCGTGCCGGCCGCGGACGCGGATGCCGACGCCGCCGGAATCAGGAAGTGCTGGCGGTAGTACTTGAGTTCGTCGATGGACTCGTGGATGTCGGCGAGCGCCGTGTGCATCGCGCGCTTCTGGAAGCCCTTGTAGATGGCCGGCTGCCAGCGGCGGCACAGTTCCTTGAGCGTGCTGACGTCGAGATTGCGGTAATGGAAGAACGTTTCCAGCTCGGGCATCCAGCGCGCCATGAAGCGGCGGTCCTGGCAGATGGAGTTGCCGCACATCGGCGACTTGCCCGGCGGCACGTACTGGCCGAGGAACTCGCGAATCTGCCGCGTGGCTTCGGCTTCATCGACGGTCGACGCCTTGACGCGCTCGATCAGCCCCGAGCGGCCGTGCGTGTTGCGGTTCCACTCGTCCATGCGGCCGAGCGTTTCGTCGGACTGATGGATGGCCAGCACCGGCCCTTCCACGAGCTTGTCGAGCGTCGAATTCGTCACGACCACCGCGATCTCGATAATCTTGTCGTTGTCGGGATCGAGGCCGGTCATCTCCATGTCCAGCCACACGAGATTCATGTCGCTGCGCACGAGCGTGTTGTCATCGGCGGGCTGCGCGGAGTCTGGAGCGGCGGAGAGTTCGGTCATGAAAGCGGCCTGAAGGAGAGAAAGCCACGACGGAACGGCATCGGAATCCTTGCAGGATGTGACAACGCCGGCGCAGCCAAGAACCTATAATTCTCGCATAGTTCAATCGGAATTCCCGGATGGCCAACCTCACTCTCGCTTTCTCGACGCTCTTCGTCGTCGCCCTGGTCGGCATGGTCGCGACCAAGCTCTGGCTGGCGTCGCGCCAGATCCGCTACGTCGCCGGGCATCGCGAGAGCGTGCCGGCGCAATTCTCGGGAACCATACCGCTCGCGGCGCACCAGCGCGCGGCGGATTACACGGTCGAACGCACCCGCCTCACGATGATCGAGGTCGTCACGAGCGCGGTCGTGCTGGTCGCGCTGACCTTGCTCGGCGGCGTGCAGGCGCTCGATCTCGCCATCTCCGGCTGGCTCGGCCGCGGCTATCTCGGGCAGATCGCGCTGGTGGCGTCCGTGATCGCGATCACGAGTCTCATCGACCTGCCCTTCGACTACATCCGTCACTTCGTGGTTGAAGAGAAGTTCGGCTTCAACCGCATGTCGAAGAAGCTGTTCTTCATCGATCTCGTGAAGGGCACGGTGCTCGCCGTCGTGATCGGCGCGCCGCTGCTGCTGCTCACGCTCTGGCTGATGGACCGCGCCGGCGCCTACTGGTGGCTCTGGACCTGGATGGTCTGGGTCGCCTTCCAGCTGCTCGCGATGATCATCTATCCGAGCTTCATCGCCCCGCTCTTCAACAAGTTCGAACCGCTGAAGGACGAAGCGCTCGTCGCACGCATCACGAACCTGATGTCGCGCACCGGCTTCGCCGCCAAGGGCCTGTTCGTGATGGACGGCAGCCGCCGTTCGGCGCACGGCAACGCCTATTTCACGGGCTTCGGCGCGGCCAAGCGCATCGTCTTCTTCGATACCCTGCTCGCGCGCCTGTCCGGCAGTGAGATCGAGGCCGTGCTCGCGCACGAACTCGGCCACTTCAAGCGCCGTCACGTGCTGAAGCTGATGATCGTGATGTTCGGCATCAGCCTCGCCATGCTCGCGCTGCTCGGCTGGCTCGTGCAGACCGTCTGGTTCTATGAAGGGCTCGGCGTGCGGCCGTCGCTCGTCGGCAGCAACAACGGCCTCGCGCTCGTGCTGTTCATGCTCGTGCTGCCGGTGTTCATGTTCTTCATCACGCCGCTCGGCAGCCTGACCTCGCGCAAGAACGAGTTCGAAGCCGATGCCTTCGCCGCCAGCCAGACCGATCCGAAAGACCTCGTGAATGCGCTCGTCAAGCTCTACGAGGACAACGCGTCGACGCTCACGCCCGATCCGCTCTACACCGCGTTCTACTACTCCCATCCGCCCGCATCGCAACGCATCGACCGTCTGATGCAGCACGCCGCATGACGCGCGGCTCCGGGCGCCCGGACGCGGGCGCGCGCTTCGAAGGCACGGTGATCGCGGCGCACGGCCGTCACTATCTGGTGACGCCCGATCACGGCGGTCCCCTGCTGCAATGCTTCCCGCGCGGCAAGAAAAGCGAAGTGGCCGTCGGCGATCATGTGATCTGCGAGCAGTCGTCGGCGGATCAGGGCGTGATCGTCGAGATTGGCGAGCGGCGCAATCTGCTGTATCGCTCGGATCAGTTCAAGTCGAAGCTCTTCGCGGCGAATCTCGATCAGCTCATGATCGTGCTCGCCACCGAACCGCACTTCAGCGAAGACCTGCTCGGCCGCGCGCTGATCGCGGCGGAGGCGCACGGTCTGGACGCGCTGATCGTGCTCAACAAGATTGACGTGGAAGCCGCGCTGCCGCTCGCGCGCGAACGGCTCGCGCCGTATCGCGAACTCGGTTACGCGGTGGTCGAATTGTCCGCGAAGCACACCCCCGGCAACGTGCATCCGCTGCTCGACGAGCGCCTCAAGGATCGCGCGACCATCCTGCTCGGCCAGTCCGGCATGGGCAAATCCACGCTGGTCAACCTGCTGGTACCCGATGCCGACGCCGCCACCCGCGAAATCTCCTCCGCGCTCAACAGCGGCCGCCACACGACCACCTTCACGCGGCTCTATGGCCTGCCCGGAGGCGGCGCGCTGATCGACTCGCCCGGCTTCCAGGAGTTCGGCCTGCATCATCTGAGCGAAGGCCAGCTCGAACGCGCCTTCGCGGACTTCCGGCCGTATCTCGGCGAGTGCCGCTTCTACAACTGCCATCATCTGCATGAGCCGGGCTGTGCGGTGCTCGAGGCAGTGGAAGCCGGCAAGATCCGGCCCGAGCGACACGCGCTCTACGCGCAACTGGTGCACGAAGCGAGTCAGATCGTTCGATGAAGCGTCTCACGCGCGCCCCGAACCTCATCACGGCGCAGCACTGGGTGAACGTGCTGGCGACCGCGGGCGTGCCGTGCGAATTGCACAACCGCTATCTGAATGGCGCGATGGGCGAGATTCCGGCGGATCAGTGCGCGCCGGAAATCTGGATCACCGACGACCGCGACGAAGCCCTGGCGTTGCGCCTGCTGGAGCGCGCACGAAAAGGGCCGGACGCGAACGCCCGGCCCTGGAGATGCAAGCAATGCGGCGAATGGCTGGAGCCGCAATTTACGGTGTGCTGGCAGTGCCAGACGCCGCGCGATCCGCTCGACGATTGAAGACTGATTACGCCAGCCAAACGGCGATGGTCAGCATGAGCAGCAACAGCATCCACAGGATCACGGCGCGCCATACGAGTCCGACCGCCGATTGCAGCGTGCGCGGCGTGCAGTCGTCGCCGACGGGCAGCGGACCGGCCTCGCCCACAGCCAGCGCCTCGACCGACAGCGGTTCGGCGAGCGGGCCCGCGAGCCGCGCACCGAGCGCGCCGCTGCCGGCCGCGAGCAGGACGCCTTCGTTCGCATCCGGCCATTGGCGGGCGTGATTGCGCCATGCGTAGATGGCGTCCTCGAAGTTGCCGACGATCGCGAAACCGAGCGACGTCAGCCGCGCCGGCACCCAGTCGATCACGAAGAACGCGCGCTGCGCGAACGAGGAGAACTCGACGGTGCGCTCGGGATCCGGCTTCGACCACGCGCGCGCCAGATATTCGGCAATGCGATACAACACGGCGCCTGCTGGACCGATCGGAATCAGGAACCAGAAGAACACGCCGAACACGTGCCGATGCGACGCCACCACCGCATGCACCAGCGTATGACGCACGATTTCGCTGACGGGCATGTCGACCGTATCGATGCCGGTCCACTCGGTCAGCACTTCGCGCGCGCGCGGCACGTCGTCGTTGTTGAGCGCGAGATGGATGTCGGTGAAATAGTGGCTGAACTGGCGAAAGCCCAGCGTGAAGTAGACGATGACCACGTTCCACAGGAACGCGAGCACGAAGTTGATGCGGTACAGGACGTAGTAGATCAGTCCGACGACGAGCGTCCAGGGCAGCACGACCACCAGCCACGCGACGATGCCGTGCTTCTGCTTGCCGGCATCGAAACCATGCGCGGTGGATTCCGCATGGTATTGGAGCAACGCCGCGACCGGATTGTGCGGCTTGAGCGCGCGTACCTGCTCGAGGATGAGAGCCAGCAATACAGAGAAAAAAGTCATGCCAAGCGCCGAAACAGTCGGTTAGTTCGAGTTTCGCGTAACGATAGCACAGCGTTTGCGGCCTTCCACGCACGACGTCATCGCGCGCGCCCGCGCTGCGCCTGCCGGCTGAGCGCGTTGACGTTCAGGCCGCGAGGAAGCGGTAGAAATTGCGCAACATGCCGGCCGTTGCGCCCCAGATGAAATAGGGCGCCTTTCCTTCGCCCGGCACGTAGGGCATGGCAAAAAAACGACGCTCGCCGCCTTCCCAGCGAAAGACACGCACTTCGTGATTCGCGGGAGTCATCAGCCAGGCGAGCGGGACTTCGAAGATGTCGGCCACTTCGCATGTGTCGGCCTGCAACGTGAACGGCGGCGAGACCAGCGCGACCACCGGCGTCACCCTGAAGCCCGTGCCCGTCAGGTACTCGGGCATCGCGCCGATGACCTCGCAATGTTCGGCGTCCAGCCCGACCTCTTCCTTCGCCTCGCGCAACGCGGTGGCGGCGGCATCGACGTCTTCCGGCTCGCGGCGGCCGCCCGGAAAACTGATCTGGCCGGCGTGGTCCGACAGGTGATCGGCGCGTTGTGTCAGCAGCACGGTCAGGCCGCCCTCGCGCTTGACCAGCGCCACCAGCACCGACGCCACGCGCGGGTCGCCGCCGATCGCCTTGATGCGCTGTTCGCGTTCCTCCTGTTGCCAGTCCAGCTGCACGGCGAAACGCGCGCGCAGGCCTTCCGGCGTGAGGCGCTCGGGTGCGATGGGCGGGAGCGCTTCGCCCGTCGTCGCGACAGGCATTTTTTCGGGTTCGAGGATGCGCGGAGTCGAAGTCTTGCCGGTGGACACGGGTGGATTACGGGTAAGGGACGATAAGGAAACGGGACTGCCGAAGTCCTGATTTGAACACACCAAAGAAAAAAGCACCCGCGAGGGTGCTTTTTTCGGAGGACTCGTGCGCGGTCTTGCTGCGACGACTTACTCGGCAGCAGCAGCCGACTTGTCCTTGAAGACCAGCTTTTCCTTGATTCGAGCCGACTTGCCCGAACGCTCGCGGAGGTAGTAGAGCTTTGCGCGGCGAACATCACCACGACGCTTCACGACGATGCTCGCGAGCAGCGGCGAGTAGGTCTGGAACGTACGCTCGACGCCTTCGCCCGACGAGATCTTGCGGACGATGAAGTTCGAGTTCAGGCCACGGTTGCGCTTCGCGATGACGACGCCTTCGTAAGCCTGGACGCGCTTGCGCGTGCCTTCGACCACGTTCACGTTGACGACGACGGTATCGCCCGGCGCGAAGTCGGGGATGCTCTTCTCGCCCAGAACGCGTGCGATCTCTTCCTTCTCGAGTTGTTCAATCAGATTCATTACTGACTCCTTGTGCCATCTTGCCGGAGTTGTGTGCCTGAAAAGCAGGCCCCGGTAGAGGATGGGTTTGCTTCAGGCGCCGATGCGACTCGACGCCCCCTGTATCCCGCTCGTCGGCCCGAAACCTAGGCAGGCTTCGACGCTTCCTTTGCGAGTTCTGCGAGCCATGCCTCGTCGGCACGGCTCAACATCTTGCTCTTGCGCGCCCGCGCGATCAGATCGGGCCGCTTGGCGAGCGTATTGCGCAATGCTTCGCGCCTGCGCCACGCCTCGATTTCCTTATGATGGCCGCCGAGCAGCACATCCGGGACACGCACGCCTTCGTACTCTTCCGGCCGCGTGTAGTGCGGACAATCCAGCAGGGTGTCCACGAAACTGTCCTGCACCGCCGATTGCGCGTCATTCAGCACGCCGGGCAAATGCCGGACCACTGCGTCCATCAGCGCCATGGCGGGAAGCTCTCCGCCGGACAGCACGAAGTCGCCGAGGCTCACTTCTTCGTCCACTTCACGATCGATCAGACGCTGGTCGATGGCTTCGTAACGGCCGCACAGCAGCACCAGACCCGGCTCCTGAGCGAACTGCATCACGCGTTCGTGATTCAGGGTGGCGCCTTGCGGCGACAACATCACGACGCGTGTAGCTGCGATGCCCTGCTCGCGCTGCGCAGCTTTCGCCGCCTGCAGCGCGGCTTCCAGCGGACGCGCCAGCATGACCATGCCGGGACCGCCGCCATAGGGGCGGTCGTCGACGGTGCGGTAGTTGTCGGTCGTGAAATCACGCGGATTCCACGTGCGCAGACCGAACCGCTCCTGCTTGACCGCCCGGCTGGTGATGCCCCAGTCGGTCAGCGCGCGAAACATCTCGGGAAAGAGCGTCACGACATCGAACTGCATCGCTCTCTCCGTAACGTGCCGAGGTTCAATAGTCGGCGTCCCAGTCCACGACGATACGCTTCGCCGCGCGGTCCACCGTCTTCACATACACGCCGACGAACGGAATCAGCCGCTCGCCGGTGACGGGCGCGCCATCCTTGCTGGTATCCGGATATTCGATCCGCAGGATGGAATGTGCGCCGTTGTCGATCAGATCCGCGACGCGGCCCAGGGCCACGCCGGCTTCGTTTTCGACATCCAGGCCGAGCAGGTCGACCCAGTAGAATTCGTCTTCGCTGGCGAGCTTCGGGAAATCGCTGCGCGCGATATGCACCGTATGCCCTTTCAGCGACATGGCCAGATCGCGGTCATCGCAGCCGCCGAGGCGCGCGACGATGGTGTCGGCGTGCACCTTGGACTGCATGCAGCGCGCGGACTTGCGTTCGCGACCCTTTACGAGCCACCAGCGCTTCGCGCTCAGCAAGGCGTCGCCGCCCTGCTTGCCGCTGGCGTGCGGCACAACCTTGACCCAGCCCTTGAGACCGTAGGCATCGGCAATGAAACCGACTTCGACGGCGTCTTCAGGCAAAGCCTCGACCGGCTCGATTGCGCCGTCCGGCTGAGTACCGCTCGCGTTGCTGCTCGAAACCTTGCCACTCGAAACGTCGGTCGCCACGCGGCGCCCGCCCGGCTTGCGGACGAATGCGCCAAACGTGGCGGAACCTTCATCTTGCCCCGGCTTCGGCTGGCCGATGCTTCCGGCAGCGCGTCCGGATTCTGAATCGCGCGTGGACATCGGCGAGCCTTTGGGCAGGTTTCGAGCGTTGTGTTGCGTGGTCTAAGCCAGCATGCGCAGCGACTTAGGCAGCCGGCTGAGCTTGCTGAGCCTGCTTGACCAGGCGCTCGACCGTCGGCGACAGTTGTGCGCCGACTTCCTTCCAGTACGTCAGGCGGTCCTGAGCGATACGGAGCGATTCGCCCTTCGTGGCGACCGGGTTGTAGAAACCCACGCGCTCGATGAAGCGGCCGTCACGACGGCTACGCGAATCAGTTGCGACGATGTTGTAGAACGGGCGCTTCTTCGAGCCGCCACGAGCCAAGCGGATGATGACCATGCTGAAATCCTTGAAAACCGGGGTTCGGAACAACGAGAACAGGCGATTATAGCCGGATTCCGCAGCGCTAACAAACACTTGAAGCATTTTTTGGATGCGGGGTCGTGCGGAGGATCGTTTCGCAAGCTTGTCGGATACCGGAAATCAGTCCCGTGCGGCATCGTGGCATCGGTGTTCGGGGCGTGCGCGGGCGTAAAATGACGCCCGCACTCCCGCTGCACTCTCCCGCACGCTTCTTTACCACCGCCTTCGCTGATGACTTCCTCGTCCGTCGCCACGCCCTCCGGCTCGAAGCCTGCCGGCAAGCAGGTCCCGCCCTATTTCCGTTCGAAGACGCTCACCGCGGCACTCGCGTTCCTGTTCGGCTCGATCGGCCTGCATCGCTTCTATCTGTATGGACTGCGCGACAAGTATGGCTGGGCGCATAGCGTCGGCATCGTGCTGGGGGCGTTCGGCTATCTGCTGTTGAAGGAAACCGAGCGCGCCTCGCTGCTCGGCTGGGCGCTCGCCTTTCCCGGCGCCGTTTCGCTGCTGGCGGCGTTTCTGTCGGCCATCGTCTATGGCCTGCGCCCCGACGCCAAATGGGACGCGCAGTTCAACGCCCACACCGGGCGCAACAGCCGCTCCGGCTGGACCGTCATCTTCATCGTGATCTTTTCGCTGCTGATCGGCGCCTTCCTGCTGATGACCGGTCTCGCGCTGACCTTCCAGACGTATTTCGAAGGACAGGTCCAGGCGGCCAAGACGCTCTCGCAATAAGCGCTAGAACAGGTCGAGCTGCGGATTCGGCGGCGGCGCTGCCGCCTTCGCGGTAGCCGGTTTCTCCGGGCGCTGGAACTCGGGCATATCCAGAATGCCGCGCTGCCGTGCGTTCAGTCCAAGCCGCCGGGTTGCCTGGCGAAAGCGTTGCCGCAGCATGTCGGCCCACAGACCCTCGCCTTTCATGCGCGTCGAAAAATTCGCGTCGTAGTCCTTGCCGCCGCGCATGTCGCGCACGCGGCTCATCACGCGGTCCGCGCGATCCGGAAAGTGCGCGGCCAGCCAGTCCTTGAACAGCGGCGCGACTTCCCACGGCAAGCGCAGCACGATGTAGCTCGCGCTCGTCGCACCCGCCTCCGCACAAGCTTCCAGCACCCGCTCCAGATCCGGCTCCGTGACGAACGGAATCACCGGCGCGATGCTGACGCCCACCGGAATGCCCGCATCCGCGAGCGCGCGCACCGTGCGCAGACGCCGTGAAGGCGTCGATGCACGCGGCTCCAGCGTGCGCGCGATATCCGCGTCCAGTGTCGTGATGGTAACGGCGGCCATGAATTGCCCGCGCTGCGCCATGGACGCAAGCAGGTCGATGTCACGCTCGATCAGCGAATTCTTCGTGATGGCAGCGAACGGATGGCCGCAGTCGTGCAGCACCTCGATCACGCGGCGCGTCAGCCGCAGGTCGCGCTCGACGGGCTGATACGCGTCCGTGTTCACGCCGAGCGCAATGGGCTCGGGCTCGTAATTCGACTTCGCGAGTTCGCGCTTGAGCAGTTCGGGCGCGTTGACCTTGGCGTAGATGCGGCTCTCGAAATCGAGTCCTGGCGACAGCCCGAGATAGCTGTGCGTCGGCCGCGCAAAACAGTAGATGCAGCCGTGCTCGCAGCCCCGATACGGGTTGAGCGAGACTGAAAACGGGATGTCCGGCGAGCTGTTGCGCGTGAGGATGCTTTTCGCGCGCTCTTCGAAGATTTGCGTGCGCAGCGGCCGCGCGCCCTCTTCCTCGCCTTCGGCCGTATGCAGCCAGCCGTCGTCGACGCTCTCGCGCTCGTCCTTCTCGTAGCGCCCCTGAAGGTTCGTGACCGCGCCGCGCCCTTTCAGCGGCGCGGGCGGCGCGACAGGATATTCACGGTCAGGCGAAGCCATTGCAGCAAACCCATCAAACAATACTGTACAAATATACAGTAGTCGGACGGCAACGCAAGCTAAGAATCACACCTCGACGAGAATCTTCAGCGTCTCCTTGATCTCCTCCATCACCACGTAGCTTTTCGACTGCACCGCGCCCGGCAGTTGCAGCAGGATGTCGCCGAGCAGCTTGCGGTAGTCGGCCATTTCGCCGATGCGCGCCTTGATCAGATAGTCGAAGTCGCCGGAAACGAGATGGCACTCGAGCACCTCGGGAATCTTCTGCACCTCGCGGCGAAACTGCTCGAACATGTTGCCGCTCTTGTGATCGAGCGTGATTTCCACAAACACCAGCAGCGCCGCGCCCAGTTCGGTGGGATTCACGCGTGCGTAGTAGCCCGTGATGACGCCGTCGCGCTCCATGCGCTTGACGCGCTCGATGCACGGCGTCACCGAGAGTCCCACACGCTCCGCCAGGTCCTTCATCGCGATACGGCCGTCCTCCTGAAGAATGTTCAGGATCTTGCGGTCGAGCTTGTCGAGGGTGCGGACGGGATTTCGCTGCGTTCTCATGTCTTTTTCCTGAAAACCGTCCAAATACAATAACTAAAACTGCCTCGATGTCCATACCATAGTCGATAACACTATACGAGCTTCAGATTGCCGCGTCGATCCACTTAAAGCACGCGCATTCGGAAGCGTCACCGAATCGGGTCGGAGTTTTCATGCGAATCGTTATTCTCGGAAGCGGCGTCGTTGGCGTGACGAGCGCCTATTACCTCGCACGCGCGGGCCACGACGTCACGGTCATCGACCGCGAAGCAGGCCCCGCGCTCGAAACGAGTTTCGCGAACGCCGGACAGATCTCGCCGGGTTATGCCTCGCCGTGGGCCGCGCCGGGCGTGCCGCTCAAGGCGGTGAAATGGATGTTCGAGAAGCACGCGCCGCTCGCCATCCGGCTCGACGGCACGATGAACCAGCTGCAATGGATGTGGCAGATGCTGCGCAACTGCACGCAGGATCGCTATACGGTCAACAAGGGCCGCATGGTGCGCCTCGCCGAGTACAGCCGTGACTGCCTGCAGGCGCTGCGCGCCGACACCGGCATCCAGTACGAAGGCCGCACCGGCGGCACGCTGCAGCTGTTCCGCTCGCAGCAACAGTTCGATGGTGCCGGCAAGGACATCGACGTGCTGAAGGAGGCCAACGTGCCGTTCGAATTGCTGACCGCGAACGAACTGAAGCAGGCCGAGCCGGCGCTCGCCGCCGTGTCGCACAAGCTGACGGGCGGGCTGCGCCTGCCGAACGATGAAACCGGCGACTGCCAGATGTTCACGACGCGTCTCGCCGCGATGGCCGAGGCGCTCGGCGTCAAGTTCCGCTACAACACGTCCATCGATGCGCTGCTCGTCGCCAACGGCCGAATCGCGGGCGTGCAGTGCGGTCAGGAACGGGTGACGGCGGATTCGTACGTCGTCGCGCTGGGCTCCTATTCGCCGAAGCTGCTGCGCGATATCGTGAAGATTCCGGTCTATCCGCTGAAGGGCTATTCGCTCACGGCGCCGATCGTCGATGCCGGGCGTGCGCCGGTTTCCACGGTGCTCGACGAAACCTACAAGATCGCCATCACGCGTTTCGACGACCGTATCCGCGTAGGCGGCATGGCGGAGATTGTCGGGTTCAGCAAGGAACTGAAGCAGGCGCGCCGCGAAACGCTGGAAATGTGCGTGAACGACCTGTTCCCCGGCGGCGGCGATACCGCGAAGGCCAGCTTCTGGACCGGCCTGCGCCCGATGACGCCGGACGGCACGCCGATCGTCGGCCGCACGCGCATGCCGAACCTGTTCCTCAACACGGGGCACGGCACGCTTGGCTGGACGATGTCGTGCGGTTCGGGCCAGTTGCTGGCGGACCTGATGTCGGGCAAGCAGCCTGCCATCCGTGCCGACGATCTCTCGGTGCATCGCTATGAAGGCAACGTCGGCGTGAACGGCCGCCCGGGCTACGCGAACGCCTGAGCTTTCCAGGCACCAGACACAAACGGCGCCTTTCACGGCGCCGTTTGTCTTGCTAGAACTGGTCTTCGCTCAAGGCCAGCACGCCTTCGCGGCCATTCGCGCTGACGATTGACGCCTCGATGCCCGGCGCCAGCGACAGGATATGCTCCGCGAAAAATTCCGCCGTCGCAATCTTCGCCGTATGAAAGCGTTCGTCCTCCGGGCGCTTCGCGTGGGAGACGAGCATCGCGCGCGCCATCTGCCATCCGCACAGCACGACGCCCGCCAGCCGCAGGTACGGCACGCTGCCCGCGAACACCGCGTTCGGATCGCTCTTGAACTTCGCGATGACGAACTCGATCGCTCGCGCCAGCGACAGCGATCCCGCGCTCAGATGCCGATGCATCGACGTGAACGGCTGGCCTTCGATCTCGGCGAGCGCCGCGATGGTCTGGTCGATCTGTGCGAGCAGCGCCTGCGCGGTGCGGCCGCCGTCGCGCACGGTCTTGCGGCCAACCAGATCGTTCGCCTGGATCGCGGTCGTGCCTTCGTAGATCGGCAGGATGCGGGCATCGCGATAATGCTGCGCCGCGCCCGTCTCCTCGATGAAGCCCATGCCGCCATGCACCTGCACACCGAGGCTCGCGACATCGACGGACATCTCCGTGCTGAACCCCTTCACGATCGGCACGAGATACTCGTAGATGGCCTGATGGCTCTGGCGCGCGTCGTCGTCGGCGTGAGCGTGGGCCAGGTCGCTGTGCGACGCCGCCACGTACGCGAGCGCGCGGGCGCCTTCGGTATAGGCGCGCATCGTCGAGAGCATGCGGCGCACGTCCGGATGATGAATGATGGTCACGGGGTCCTTCGCGCTGCCGTCGACCGGACGGCTCTGCACGCGTTCCTTCGCATAGGCCACGGCCTGCTGGTAGGCGCGTTCCGCCACCGCGATGCCCTGCATGCCCACGGCAAAACGCGCCGCGTTCATCATGATGAACATGTACTCGAGGCCACGATTCTCCTCGCCGATCAGATAGCCCACCGCCCCGCCGTGATCGCCGTATTGCAGCACGGCGGTCGGGCTCGCCTTGATGCCCAGCTTGTGTTCGATCGACACACAGTGCACGTCGTTGCGCGCGCCCAGCGAGCCGTCGTCGTTGACGAGGAACTTCGGCACGAGGAACAGCGAGATGCCCTTCACGCCTTCGGGCGCGTCAGGCGTGCGCGCGAGCACCAGATGCACGATGTTTTCCGCCATGTCGTGCTCGCCGTACGTGATGAAGATCTTCGTGCCGGACAGCTTGTAGGTGCCGTCGCCCTGCGGTTCGGCACGCGTGCGCACCAGCGCGAGATCGGAACCGGCCTGCGGCTCGGTCAGGTTCATCGTGCCGGTCCATTCGCCCGAGATGAACTTCGGCAGATAGCGCGCCTTCTGTGCGTCGCTGCCGGCCGTGAGCAATGCTTCGATGGCGCCATCGGTCAGGAGCGGACACAGCGCGAAGGAGAGATTCGCCGAGTTGAGCATCTCGATGCACGGCGTCGCGATCAGCTTCGGCAAGCCCTGTCCGCCGAAATCCGCCGGATGCACGACGCCCTGCCAGCCGCCCTCCGCGAACTGCCGGAAGGCCTGCTTGAAACCGGGCGTCGTGGTGACTTCGCCGTTGGCCCACGCGCTGGGTTCCCGGTCGCCCGCGACGTTCAGCGGTGCAATCACTTCGCCGCAGAAGCGCGCCGCTTCCTCGACGACCGCCTGCGCAGTCTCGAAGCCTGCGTCCTCGTGACCGGGCAGCGCGGCGATGCCGTCGATATCGGCCAGCTCCTTCATCACGAACAACATGTCCTTGAGCGGGGCGTGGTAGCTCATCGTCCTGTCTCCTCCCTTACCTGGATAGCCGAAAAAAAGGGCGCAACATCCGTCGCGCCCTCGTTCGTGTCATGGCGAATGCGATTCACCCGGCGCGGCTTCAGCCCAGCTCTTTCACCAGTTCCGGCACGACCGCGAACAGATCGCCGACGAGACCGTAATCGGCCACGCTGAAGATCGGCGCTTCCGCGTCCTTGTTGATCGCGACGATCACCTTGCTGTCCTTCATGCCCGCCAAGTGCTGGATC
>NZ_JARUXQ010000001.1:2331251-2444842 GCF_031451265.1 Caballeronia sp. LZ033
GTCTTTGACGACTGCTTGCTTGAATCGTGCGCTGTGCTTGCTCATGAAAAAACACCCCAAATCGTTGGACTGGTGTCCAACTTTTGGGGTGCAGTTCACTACGCGGGTTTTCTATTCGACGCTCGTGTGAAGTAACAACCGCTGCATGTTTGACCCGCGCCCGCACCCCTCAATACGCCCACCAGCCAGGCCCCCACAAGCCCCAGTTCCAGGCTGCGTTCTCGTTCATTTCGGCGTTCATGCGTTCCTGATCGAGGAAGCTCTGTTGTAGTTGGTCGCGCTTGAAGGTATCCCATGCAGTTTCGTCGCCGATGTACAAGCACCCACACGCATAAGGGTCTGCGTACACGAAGACTGGCTTGCCGTCCTTGATCTTCTGGACCACGCGATTCGGCGGCAAGGTTTTCAGCTGTTGGCGCTGTTGGTCCGTCGTGACCGGGACGATGTGGAACCCGGCGGCTGACAACATATCGTCTTTTTGAGTGGCGCGCTGGGCCGGGGTGGCGCATGCCGTCATCAGCAGGCACGCACCAAGAACAGTCAAAAGCATAGGCCATCTGCGAATCATGATTCACCTCGAATGGGATAGACGAACAAGATCCACAGACTAGCGACAGATGCTTAGGTGAGAATGACAACCTGGAGGACGGTGCTCCCGCTCACCCCTTCGTCGCCCCGAACGTCAATCCAGCGACGAAATGCTTCTGCATCGCGAAGAACATCGCCACCGACGGCAGCGCCGCCAGGATCGAACCCGCCGACACGAGATTCCACGCCGTCGTCCACTGGCCCTTCAAGGCTGCGACACCGACCGTGATCGGCGCGGCATCGTCGCCTTGGGTGAGACATAAAGCCCAGAAATAATCGTTCCATACGAAAGTGAAGACGAGGACCGTAAGCGCCGCGAGCGCCGGACGAATCAGCGGCAGCACGATACGTGTGAACACCGTCCATTCGCTCGCGCCTTCGATGCGGGCCGCCTCGATCAACTCGAACGGTAACTGGCTGATGAAATTGCGGAGAAACAGCGTGCAAAATCCGGTCTGAAACGATAGATGGAACAGGATCAGCGCGCCCACCGTATTGAACAATCCGAGGCTCAGCGAGAGATCGCGCACCGGAATCATCAGAATCTGGATGGGCACGAAATTGCCCGCGACGAACGTGGCGAACAGCGCCGTGTTGCCGGGAAAACGATAGATCGCGAGTGCGAAGCCCGCCATCGCAGCGAGCGCGATCGCGCCGAGCACTGCCGGCACGGTAATGAGCACACTGTTCATGAAGTAGTGCAGCATCGGCGACGCGGTGAGCGCCTCTCGATAGTTGGCCACGAGCGAGATGTGTTGCGGCCAGCCCCAGTAATTGCCGAGACTGAGTTCCTCGCTCGAACGCACCGACGTCACCAGCACGGCGATCATGGGCAATAGCCAGATCAGAAGCGCGATGGGAAGCGAGAGTTTATACAGACGCCGGCTGAGCGGCTTCCACTTCTGCACGGGCATCGGATACATGCTCGCTCCTCAGATTTCGTTGCGCAGCATGCGCCGCAAGTGATAGACGATATACACGAGCATGATCGCGAACAGCACCACCGCAATCGATGCCGAATAACCGATCCGGTAATACTTGATGGCCTGGTCGTACATGTAGTACGCGAGCACCGTCGAGCTTTCGAAGGGACCGCCGCCCGTCATCACCGAGATCAGATCGAAGCTGCGCAGCGCGCCGATCACGGTCACGACGATCGCCATGAGGGTCACGGGGCGCAATTGCGGCAACACGACATGCCAGAGCATCGTCCAGCCCTTCGCGCCTTCCATGCGCGCCGCTTCCAGTTGCTCGCTGTTGAGCGCCGTCAGGCCCGTCAGATACAGGATCATGCAGTAAGCGGTTTGCGGCCACAGCGCCGCGAAGACGATGCGGAACGTCGCATAGCGCGCGTCGCCGAGCACCGGCACGCCGTGTCCGAGGATCACCGCCAGCAGACCGAAGGTCGGATCGTAGAACCACGAGAAGATCAGCCCCACGACCACGCCCGACAGCACGAACGGCGCAAAGAACAGCGACTTGACGATGCGTATGCCCGCCACCGCCTGATTCAGATAGAGCGCGACGGCCAGACCCATCGGCGGCGCAAGGAGAAACAGCGCGAGCCAGATGATGTTGTTCTTCAGCGCGGTATAGAAGGTCGGCGCCTGAAACAGTTCGATGAAATTGTCCAGGCCGACGAAGGTCGGTTCCGTCATGCCGTCCCAGTTGTAGAAGCTGAGCCGGATCGACGAAAGAATCGGCCATATGACGTAGACGGCGACCATGACGCACGCGGGCGCGAGAAACAGCACCGCTGCCTTGCGTTGCCTGCGCGCCGTCGGCGACGGTCCGCGCCGCTTCGTTCGAGAATGCGGCGAACGTGGCGAACGTGGCGGGGACGCATCCGGCTCGCGCGGCTGCGCGTTGACGTCCTGACGGGTGGCGAAATGCGGCACGACGGCTCTCCTTCTCCTTTCTTCGCGGCGGCAGCGGCGCGCGGCATCGAGCCGTCGCGCGCCGGCTTGCCTTCGACCTTACTTCTTGTAGATGCGCTTGCGCGTCTGTTCGAGCTGGGCCAGGATACTGTCGAGCTTCGAAGGATCGGACACGAACTGCTGCATGCCCTTCATGCCTTCGTCGGCCATTTCCTTGGTCATGTCGCGATCATAGAACTGCGCAATGCCGCCCTTCGTGTTCGACAGGATCTGGAAGCCGATCTTCGAAATGGGATCGTCCGGCTCGGGCGACTTGCTGTTCGCCGAAAGCGACCCCAGCCCTTGCGCGAGTTTCGCGCCCATTTCCGGCGTTTCCACGAAGGCGAGAAACGCGTGGGCATCGGCCTTGTTCCTGGCCTTCGCAGGAATGTGCAGCGACTCCACCGGACCGTCTTCGGCGGTCGGCACTTTCGGGTCGATGATCGGGAACTGGAAGTAGCCCATCTCCGGCTTCACGTTCGCGGGGAAGCCGCCCGTGATGAACGTGCCCATCAGCATCATCGCGGCCTTGCCCTGGAACAGGAAGGGCTGTGCGGCATCGAGATCGTAGGACAGCGAGTTGTCGATGAAATCCTTATCGTCGAGCAACTGCTTCCACGCGAGATAAACCTTCTTCACGCGCGGATCCGTGTAGGGCACGTTGCCCGCCATCAGCTGCTGATGAAATGCATTGCCGTTCAGACGCAGATCGAGATAATCGAACCAGCCGGCGAGCGTCCACGCATCGCGCCCGCCGACGGCGAACGGCGTCACGCCCGCTGCTTTCAGCTTCTTGCACGCGTCCATCAACTGGTCCCAGGTCTTCGGCTCTTCCGTGATGCCGGCCTTCTGAAACAAATCCTTGCGATAGAACAAACCCCACGAGTAATACACCGTGGGCGCGGCATACTGCTTGCCGTTGTAGCTCGACGATTCCTTGGTCGATGCATACATGCCGTCCCAGCCGTTCTTCTTCCAGTCGCCGCTCAGGTCTTCGAACAGGCCGCGCCGCGCGTAGTACGCCATGCGCTCGCCGTTGTGCCAGTTGACGATATCGGGCGCGACCGTCGACAGCCAGCCGGGCAGTTGCACCTTGTACGCTTCCTCGTCGATGAACGACACTTTTACGTCGACGTCGGGATGCGCCTTCTTGAAGGCATCGACGACTTCCTGCCATACCGCGCGCTGGCTCGCGCCCTTGAACGCGATGTTGATGGTCATCGTCGCGGCCTGCGCCGCGCTCGTGGTGAACGATGTCACGCCCATCGCCAGCGCGAACGCCGTTGCGGCGATGCGCATGCGTGTCTTGAGGCTGCCTGCTGTCATGTCTTGTCTCCTGATGATGTTGTGCTTTTTGTACGGCCTTCGCTTGTCAAGCTCGATAAATCGCCACGCCCTGCGGCTCCACTTCACGCGAACCGATGATGAAACGGTCGCCGCCAATATCGTCGATGGTGTAGGGATCGTTCGAATAATTGAAGACGTAAGTCAGCCCGCCACGGTGGCTCACGCGGATGCCGTCCGCAAGCGGCCTCGGCGCCAGACCCGCTTCTTTTGCAATGCGGGCGAAGAGCGTTTGCGTGAGCGCTTCGTCGAACAGGCTCGTGAAGTAATGCACCTTGTCCGCCTGGACATAAGCGGGATGTTCGTCCGCGAAGCGCACGTGTACCGTCGCTTGCGCCGGTTCGATCAAGTCGCGCCAATGACGCGCATGACCGCCCTCCACGGCTTCCGTCACGTTCGGCCGCATCGATTCGACGCGCCATACGCGCACCGGAAGAATCGAGGACAGCGAACCCGGCGGCAGGTTGGACGGAATCTGCACGCTCTCGGTCTTCGATCCGCAGCGCGGCCCGAACACGACATGCGCGCCCGATGCCATCAGCCGCGCGGCGAAGTCATCGGGGACGATGGGCAGCGGCGGCACGACGATCATCGCGTAGCCGTCGAGCGGTGCGTGCGCGGACACGATATCCACGTCGAAGCCGAGCGAGCGCAGCGCCGAGTAATACTCGAACGCAAAGCGCGGATAGAAAAAGTCCGCGCCTTGCGGGTGAATCGCGAACAGCCACTTTGCTGTGTAATCCCAGATGAGTGCGATCTTGCCGTGCACGGGCGCGTTGGCATCGGCGTGCGCTTCGACGCGGGCGATTTCTTCCGCGACGCGATGCGCCTCGCTGCCGCCCACATCGAGCCGGTTATCGGGCGTGTTCAGCCCCGCGTGCATCTGCTCCTGCGCAAACGGCGCCTGCCGCCATCTGAAGTACGACACACAGCCCGCGCCGTGCGCGAACGCTTCCCACGACCACAGGCGCACCATGCCCGGCAGCGGCGACGGATTCCAGTGCGCCCAGTTGACCGGGCCGGGTTGCTGCTCCATCACCCAGAACGGCAGCTTCGACATGCCGCGATACACATCGTGATTGAACGATGCAAAATCTGGATGACCCGTGCGCAGATATTTCGCCTTCACTTCCGGCGCGTACCACTGCTCTTCCAGCGCGCCGAGCGGATAGCTGTCCCACGTGGCGATATCGAGATCGGCCGCGACGTCGTAGTGATCGAACTCCGTGAAAAGCTGCATGAAGTTGTGCGCGACAGGCCGCCCCGGCGAATGCGCGCGGATGATCTCCACCTGCATGCGGTTGTAGCGCGCGACTTCATCGGAGGCGAAGCGCTGATAGTCGAGGCGATGCGACGGATGCGCTTCCGTCACGGTGGCGATGGGCGCATCGATCTCGTCGAAGCTGCGATATTCCATGCTCCAGAACACGGTGCCCCAGGCGCGATTGAGCGCATCGACGCTGCCGTAGCGCGCCTTGAGCCACTGACGAAAACGCTGCACGGCCGCCGGCGAATAGCTGACCACGGTGTTGTGGCATCCGTACTCGTTGTCCGTCTGCCAGAACGCGACCGACGAATGCTGGCCATAGCGCTTCGCCACCGCCGTGCAGATCGCGCGCGACGCCTCGAAGTACGACGGCGACGAGAAATCGTAATGACGCCGCGAGCCGAACGCGCGCGGACGCCCATCGGCGCCGACGGGCAGCACGTCCGGATGCCGGTCGATCAGCCATTTGGGCGGCGTTGCCGTCGGCGTGCACATCACGACCTTCAATCCGGCCGCGCCGAGCACGTCGATCGCGCGATCCAGCCAGCCCCAGTCGTATTCGCCCGGCGACGGCTCCATGCGGCTCCACGCGAACTCCGCGATCCGCACCTGTTCGATGCCGAGCGCCTTCATGCGGCGCGCGTCATCCTCCCACATCGTTTCCGGCCAGTGTTCGGGGTAATAGCAGACTCCGAGATGCATCAGTTTTCCTTATAGGGTGTGGGCGACGGCGGCGAGCGGTTTCACGGAGAAATCATCCTGGGTAAAAAGATGGCAGCAGTCCGGGCGCGCCACGAAGCTCACGCGCTGTCCGCGGTCGACGTGCACATTGCCCGGCACCTTGGCGATCAGCACGCCACGGTCAGGCTGTTCGAGATGCACGTAGCTGTGTTCGCCGAGATGTTCGGTCAGCGACACCGCGCGCGTGAGCGTGCTGCCCGCGTCCCGCGCATCGCCTGCCGACAGTTCCAGATGCTCGGGACGCACGCCGACCGTCACCGGCTCGTTCTCTTGCAAGCCGGTTCCGTCGACGGCGACACGCACCGCTTCGCCCGTCTGCACGAGCGTCGCCGTGACGCCTTGCGCGTCGATCGCGCTGACGGTCGCAGCCAGGAAGTTCATGCGCGGCGAGCCGATGAAGCCCGCGACGAAGCGGCTCGCGGGCCGGTGATACAGCTCGAGCGGCGCGCCCACCTGCGCGATGCTGCCGTGGCGCGCGGTGTCGGCGCCGGCGTGCAGCAGCACGATCTTGTCGGCGAGCGTCATCGCTTCGGTCTGATCGTGCGTCACGTAGACCACGCTCGCCCTGGCGAACTGCTTGTGCAGACGTGCGATCTCGATGCGCGTCTGACCGCGCAAGGTGGCGTCAAGATTGGACAGCGGCTCATCGAACAGAAACACGCCGGGTTCGCGCACGATGGCGCGGCCGATCGCAACGCGTTGCCGTTGTCCGCCCGACAGCTCGCGCGGCTTGCGTTCGAGCAGCGCGTCCAGTTGGAGCACGCGTGCGGCCTCGCGCACGCGCGTGTCGATTTCGGATTTGGATTTTTTGGCCAGCTTCAGGCCGAACGACATGTTCTCGTAGACGCTCATGTGCGGGAACAGCGCGTAGCTCTGAAACACCATCGCCACGCCGCGCTCGGCTGCGGGCACGTCGTTGACCACGCGTCCGCCGATCAGCAGGTCGCCATCGCTCAGGTCCTCGAGACCCGCGATCATGCGCAGCAGTGTGGACTTGCCGCAGCCCGAGGGGCCAAGGAACACGCAGAACTCGCTCTCACCGATGTCGAGATCGACATCGCGGATCACGGATGCATTATTCCCGTACGCTTTCTGCACGCCTCGCAACGAAACACTCGCCATTGCTTGAACTCCGTGATTTAATCGGTCCGGCACGGAGATTAAGCGCTTAACCTTGCGTATGAAAAAATTGCTGCGAGTGCAGCATACGTAAGGCTTGTCTCCGTCAAATCGTTTTGGTGTTTCGCGCATAGTGCATGGCCTTCCTGAACGAGGCAAATGCTGAACATGTCTCCCACATACTGACCTTGCCTTCTGAATCATGTCCACGCTCAGCCAGGTCGCGAAGCACGCAGGCGTCACGGCCGCGACGGTGTCGAACGTGCTGCGCAATCGCGGGCGCGTCGGCGAGGAAACGCGCCGGCGCGTCCTGGAAGCGGTCGCCGCACTGAATTATCGCCCTCACCTCGCGGCGCGCGCGCTCGCGGAGGGACGCGCGCCGACCCTGGCGCTGATGGTATCCAGCATCGCCAATCCGTTTTATCCGGAGTTCGCGTTGGCTGTCGAACGGGCCGCGCGCGAGAGCGGGCATTTCGTGATCATCTGCAATACCAATGAAGATCCGCTGACGGGCCGCGCGTACCTCGAACAGATCGCGGGAACGCTGTCGGAGGGCGTGCTCGTGATGAACGCCAATCTCGATTTCGACGACCTGCATCGCACGCAGGCCGGCGGCACGCCTGTCGTGCTGTGCATGTGGGAGCGGCCCGCCGATCCGCCCGCGCTGCCGTGCGTCGCCGTCGACTTCGAACTGGCGGGAAGGCTTGCCGGCGAACATCTGATCGGACTGGGACATGAGCGAATCGGCGCAATCGTCGGCAGCAAGCCGATGGGCATTCATGCATCGCGCTACGACGGTTTCGCCGATGCCATGCGCCGCGCCGGTCTCGACATCGCCGCGGGGAACGTGCTGCACGCGCCCGACACCGTGCAGGGCGGATACGCTGCGGCGCTCGCGCTGCTCGATCGCGACCCCGGCATATCGGCGATTTTCGCGACCAACGATCTTCCGGCGCTCGGCGCCATCGACGCCGCCGCCGATATCGGCCGCGCCGTGCCGCAGGATCTTTCCGTGGTGGGCATCACCGATATCCAGCTGGCGCAACAATGGCGGCCTCCGCTGACGACCGTCGCCGTGCCGACCGTCGAAGCGGCGAGCCTGGCCGTCTCGCTGCTGCGCGAATTGATTGCGCAGCCCGCGAGTCGCGCGAACCGGATGCGCGTCGCATCGGAACCGCGTCTGATCGTGCGTGGCTCGACGGCGCCTGTCGATCGTGCGCGGGCCGCCGATGCGGCGTGCCCGGGCCGGCCGTCTCTCCTATGACCTGCGCGAGTCGTAACAGCTCGCTGACAATATCGCAGATGTCCCAAAGCGCGGTTTTCGTTGCGGCCCGCAGGTCGGGCTCGCGGTCGTCAACAGACACTTCGCGACTGCGGCCCCGCTCACGATGGGCGCTCTATGGATAGACTGGCAAACTCGACCTGCCCAATGACTTGCCGGAGGCCTCCACAGACTTGCCCCGATGCCTCATTGATGCAGAATCAGCGCAAACGCCACAACGACACGAACTGAATACGATGGACGATCCAGAATCGCTTTCCTTGGCACTATCCGATGGCACTAAGGTCTCCGCGCTGCTCCGAATGCCGGAGGACGCGCGAGCGGTATATGTCTTCGCGCACGGTGCCGGGGCGGGCATGCAGCATGTCGGCATGTCGACATTGGCCGACGCGCTTGCTGCGGCCAATGTCGCCACATTGCGCTACCAGTTTCCGTACATGGAGCGCGGCTCCAGGCGGGTCGACTCGCCTACCGTGGCACATGCTGCCGTGCGGGCAGCCGTCGCAGAGGCCCGCCGGAGGCTGCCAGCCCTGCCGCTCTTCGCGGGCGGCAAGTCGTTCGGCGGCCGCATGACGTCCCAGGCCCAGGCCATCGCCCCGCTGGATGGGGTACGCGGCCTTGCTTTTGTTGCGTTCCCGCTGCACCCCGCAGGCGCGCCCGGCGTGGAGCGGGCACAGCACCTGGCAGACGTCACGGTGCCGATGCTCTTCCTGCAGGGCACGCGCGACAAGCTGGCCGAGCTCCACTTGCTGAGGTCGGTCGTCGACACGCTGAGCCCACGCGCCACGCTGCATGTGGTGGACGACGCGGATCATTCGTTCCACGTGCGCGCGTCCTCCGGCCGGACCGACGCGGAGATCGTGCTCGAACTGGCACGGACGATGTCGGCGTGGTTCTTGGCCGAAGGCGAGTTCGCGCGGCTTACCTGAGCAAGCGCAGGAGTGCCTGTAGCAGAGTCGGGACGGCGAGCCGGCGAACTCGCCGTACTGCACTCGTTCGCTCAATCCCTTCGCTAACGGTGAATGGTCTGTCGCATAGCCACGAGAAGCGACAGCCGTCGCGGCGGCGACGTTTTCCCAGTGCAGAATAAACAAGTTTGTCAGATCCGCGTGCGGTGACCCGCTCCCAGTATCGCGGAGAGCATCTGCCTTGGTTGGGTCGGCGTCGATCCGTGGGTGACCGCTTAGGGATGCGGCCGGAACCCGACCGAGGGGGCTCCGAACAGGGCGCATTGGCCGATCGCTGCCCGACGCGGTCGTCCGAGATCGACCCGAGCGGTCGATTTGCTGCCGGACGTCCGGCGTGGGAAGTCGCGGGCGCGCAACGGGTGGATGACGTCGCGCCCTTCGAGATCGCCAAGCTGCGCATGCTGAACGCGACCCACTCGACGCTTGCGTATCTGTCGATGCTCGCGGGCTTCGAAACTGTCAGCGACGCCGTCAGCCACGCGCCGCTGCGCACGCTGATCCACGCGATGATGACGCATGAGATTGCGCCGACGCTCGACGTGCCGGCCTCGTTCGACTTGCTCGCCTATCGCGATGCGCTGCTCGACCGTTATGCGAATCCGGCGCTGAAGCATCGCTGCGCGCAGATTGCGATGGATGGCAGCCAGAAGCTGCCGCCCCGTATCCTGTCGACGATCCAGGCGTGTATCGCGCAGGGCCAGCCGTTCGAACGGCTGGCTCTGGCGGTCGCGGTGTGGTTCACGTTCCTGCGCGGAGAGGCCGACGACGGTACGCGCTATCCGATCAGCGATCCGCTCGGCGAGCGACTTGCGCAGCTGAGCCTGTCGGCTGCGAATGCGGAACAACTCGTCGATGCGATGCTCGCCGTACGAGAGGTTTTTTCCCGAAGCGCTCGCCAATGAGAATGCGTTGAGAGCTTCGCTCATTCGTGGCGTTCGATCGCTCGGCAGCCGAGCGATTCAGTACTCCAGGCCGACCGGAATCGCAAACTCCAGCAGCGGCGCGTGCTGCTGACAGCCGTACATGTCGGACTCGCCGAGCCGCCCTTGCGGCAACTGCCGGCGCATGGTCACCTTGATCGCCTGTCCGCGCGGCACCGCAAAGATCGACGTGATCATGCCCTCCTCCACGCCGAACAGTTCGGCCATGGCGGTCTTGGTGAAACGCCCCGATTCCCACACCGTATCGAAGTGAGCAGCGTCCTCGAACAACACGTCGAACGTGAGCAGAAACGGACCGGCGTTCTTGCTGCGGATCACCGTCGCGAGCGACGAAAGCGGAACCGTTGTCATGATGCGAGCGCCTCAAAATGAACGGGAAAGAGCGCCGTCGCCGACGCAGTCTTCAGCAGGTGATACGCGGAAAATTCGTACACGGGCCCGGCATCGATTTCGGATGGCGAATACGGAAACGCGAGATTGCCCGCCGTGTTGTACATGCCCGGAAAGCTCACGTGCAACAGCGTCCCGCTGATGAAATGGGCCGCCGCATGCGCGAGCGACTGCTCGTGCGCGACCGCTTCGATCACGAGACCGAGTTCGTGGCTCGTCGTTTTTCGCACGGGTTCGAGTCCGCGCATCACGCCGTCGCGGCCGTAGACGTGGAACTGAACATCGAGGTCGGGCGCGTCGAAATACGCGAGCGCGGCGGCTTTCGCATCCGCGAGCAGCGTGTCGATGCGCGCGACCATCGTCGGGCAGCGCACGCCCGCCACGGTGATGCTCCGGTAACCGCGCCGCCGCGCGCCTTCGAGCTTGACCCAGTAATCGTCCGCCTCAATGAACCGCGACCCCGTCACGCGCACTTCGCGTTCGCTGATCTGCACGAAATCGCATGTTGACAGATCGAGTTCATGTCCCGGCCCCGCCTGCAAAAACGGGTTCTCGCGTTCATACAGCGTGTGCGCCGCCACGGACGTGAGCGACGCGCGCCGGTTCAGCCCGCCCGGTTCCAGCGTGAAACCCGTTGCGTCGATGGTGCCCATCATCACGTCCGTGCCGTGCGGCTCGGCGGAAAACGCGCCGCATTCGAGAATCTTGCCCATGTGGATGGCCAGCCCCGGATCGGCGCCCTTCCAGATCGGGAACGCGGCGATCACCGAGTCATCGCACGCGCGGCCCGCGATGATCACGTCCGCGCCGGCGGCAAGCGCCTCGACGATCGGCTCGTGTCCCATCTGCGCGACGATCGCGTGGCTCGCTCGCGCCTCCTCGGCGCTCAGTTCCCAGCCCGCCTCGAAGTCGCGCACCTCGCCCAGGCCCACGGCATCGGCAACGACGCCCGCGGGAATATCGGCGTATATCCACGCGAGACGCAGACTCAGCGCCTGCTCCGCGACGATGCCGCGCACGATGCGCACCACTTCGTCCACGTGCGCGCGTGTGCCCGCACCGCCCGCGCTGCCGACGATCACCGGAATCCCCGCCCGCCTGGCCGCCACGATCATCGTCGTGAGTTCGCGGCGAATGCTGATTTCCGACACCAGCGCTTCGCCCGAGCCGAGGTAATGCGGGCCGGGATCGGTCGATCCGGCGTCGACGGCGATCACGTCGGGCCGCATCGACATCGCGCGTTCGAATGCTTCGTCGGCGAATCCATAGCCCAGCGTGCAGGTGGGCGTGAGTACGCGTATTGGCTTGTCCATCCGGGACCTCATGATGACGCACAATGCGTCGTGAAAGATCAAAGCGCGCCGCCCCGGTCGCGCAACAGTTCGAGCCGGGCGACCTCGTCGATGCAGTTGATGCCGAGCAATCCCATGTTCGTGCTGATCTCGCGCTTCAGGATCGCGAGCGCGTGCGCGATGCCGGCTGCATCGGCGGCGGCGGCGGCCAGCAACAGCGGCCGGCCGACGAACACGAAGCGCGCCCCGCCATGCAGCGCCTTCAGCACGTCCGAGCCGCGCCGCACGCCGCCGTCGTACAGGAGCGTCAGCGTGTCGACACGGGCGGCGATCGCCTCCAGCGCATCGAGCGAACCGACCGCGCAATCCACTTGCCGTCCGCCATGATTCGACACGATGATCCCGTCGATCCCGGCTTGTTCCGCGATGACTGCGTCTTCGGCGGACATGACGCCCTTGAGCACGATGCGTCCGTTCCAGCGCCGGCGAATGTGCTCCAGATGCGCCCACGACAGCGCGCCGCGCCGTCCGATGTCGCGCACGAGCGAGCGCGAGAACACCGGCGGCCCAGCGACCGCGTCCATGTTCTCGAAGCGCAACGGACGGCGCCTGAGCACGCTCTCGCCAAGCACGCGCCAGCACCACGACAGCCGCGTCAGCGCCTGCCATGCCAGCCGCGCGCCGGGCCTCACGGGCGACCGGAAACCGTGTTTCTCCGCGTACTCATGCTGGCCGTGCACCGCTGTATCGACATTGATGACGAGCGTATCGAAGCCCGCTTGCGCAACGCGATCGAGCATCGGATCGATGCGCGCGGCATCGCCCGGAATGTAGGCCTGGAACCAGCTCGTCGGGCCCGCCGCGCGCACGGTCTCCAGCGGCGTCAGCGACGCGCCGCTCAGGATGAACGGCACGCCCGCAGCGGCGGCGGCGCGGGCGAGCACTTCGTCGCCGTGAGCGGCGGCCATCCGGCTGAAGCCCATCGGCGCAATGCCGAACGGACTTTCATATTCGACGCCGAACAGGGTGGTGCGCGTGTCACGCCGCTCGATGTCCACCAGCACGCGCGGCACGAACGCCCGCGACTCGAAGCCGCGCAGATTGCGCCGATGCGCCGCGCCGTCCTCGGACCAGCCGGACACATACGCATACATCGCCGCGGGCAGGCGACGTTTCGCGAGCGCCGCGAAGTCGTTCAGGCACAGCACGTCGCGCAGACTCGCCGGCAGGTCCGGCGCCTCGACGCGGCGTGCGTGCATCTGCGCTAGCGCTGCGGCTCGCTCGTCCGGGCCTGCGGCAGCGAGAACATCTCGCTGATCGACACCCCGCCCCGAATGCCATCGATCCACTTCGCCTCCTTCAACAGATGAGCCTGCGCCGCTTCGAGAACCTGGTCGGCGATTGCCAGCGGTACGATGACCACGCCGTCGTCGTCACCGAGCACGATATCGCCGGGGCTGACGGGCGCGCCCGCCGCCGCGATGGTCGCATCCACCGTGCCGCCGAAACCGTGATGCGGGCCGCGCGGCACGACCGAGCGGCAGAACATGTTGAACTTCAGGCGCCGCATGTCCGCGACATCGCGCACCGCGCCGTCGACCACCGCGCCGCCGAGCCGGCGATGCACCGCTTCCTCGGCCATCACGCCGCCCCACACGGCGATGTCTTCCGCGCCGCCCGCGTCCACGACGAGCACCTCGCCGGGCCGCGCGCTGCCGATCACGTTGCAGATCGGCCCGCAATCCCCGACCATCGTGGCGATGGTGCGCGCCTGACCGCATAGCCGCGCGCCCGCGAAGATCGGCTTGATGACCGACGCCATCACCTGCGTGCGGTTCATGCAATCGGACGCGACGGCCGGCGGGATGAGCCGCCACTGCGCGAGCACGGCGTCAGACAGTTGTTTGAAGTTCACATCGAGCTGGTGATAGGCCATGGCGGTCGCTTTACCGGTGTGATGCGGGCACGGCGTCGCGCCAGCCCGGGTTGACGTTGTTGCGCAAGCGTCCGTGCACCAGATAGTCGACGAGCATCTGCGCGGAGAACGTGCGCATGTCGAGATAGCCGGCTTCGGAATAGAACGCGGCGTGCGGCGTGACCACGAGACGCCCCGCGAGCCAGGGCTCGTCGTTGCGCCACGCGTCGAGCAGCGGCGGCAGCGGCACCGGCGGTTCGGACGGCAGCACGTCGAGACCGGCCGCCGCGAGATGTCCGGCGCGCAGCGCGCGATAGACCGCGTCCACATCCACCAGCTTGCCGCGTGCGATGTTGATGAAGATCGCGTTCGGCTTCATCGCCTGGAACTGCGCGTCGCCGATCATGAAGCGCGTTTCGTCGGACAGCGGGACGTGCAGGCTGACCACGTCGGCGCGCGCAAGCAGCGCATCGAGCGAATCGACACGCTCGTAGCCGACACCGAGCTCGTGCCCTTCCGGCAGATGCGGATCGTGATAGACCACATGCATGTCATGTGCCGCTGCGCGCCGCGCGATCGCCGTGCCGATCCGCCCCATGCCGATCGCGCCGAAGGTGCCCCCGCGCAGACGCCGCACGACCGGCACGTTCTCCGCGACGAAACCGCGTGCGGGATCGGCCTTCAGGCGCGCCTCGTATGAGCCGAGTCCGCGCGCCAGGAACAGCATCATGGCGATCGCGTGATCGGCCACCTCCGTAGTGCCGTAGTTCGGTACGTTCGACACCGGAATGCCGCGTTCGCGGCAGGCCGCCGTATCGACGTTGTCGAAACCGACCCCCACGCGCACGATCATCCGGCAACGCGCCAGACGGCTCACCACGTCACGCGTGATCTTCATGCGATGCCAGACGAGGATCGCATCGCATGAAGCCCAGGCGTCGTCGGGAATCGCCGCGGCGTCGGTCTCGTCAAAGACCTGATAGTCGATGAGCGCGCCGGTCACGCCCCGTTCGACATCGAGATCGCGCAGATGCGCGTCGGGCACCAGTACCTTGAGTGGTTTTGACACTGCTCCTCCGTTTGAGTCACGCCGCCGTGCGCGACAGGATCTTGCCGAGAAAGCTTCTGAGGCGCGCATCGCGCGGCGCGTGAAAAATGTCGGCCGGCGCACCGGATTCGACGATGGTGCCGCGGTCGGTAAAGAACACGACGTCGGCCACTTCTTCTGCAAAGCGCATTTCATGCGTGACCAGCACGCAGGTCATGCCGTCACGGCTCAGATCCCGGATCACGGCAAGCACTTCGCTCACCATTTCGGGGTCGAGCGCGGCTGTCACTTCGTCGAACAGGATGATCGCGGGCTGCATCGCCAGCGCGCGCGCAATCGCGACGCGCTGCTGCTGCCCGCCCGACAACTGCGCCGGATACGCGCTCTCCTTGCCGGTCAGGCGCACCCGCGCGAGCAGGTCGAGCGCGCGTTGCCTCACTTCGTCGCGCGGCTGATGCAGCACTTGCATCGGCGCCATCATGATGTTTTCGAGCACCGTGCGATGCGGAAACAGGTTGTACTGCTGGAACACCATCGACACCTGATGCCGCAGCGGCACGAGGTCCCGGTCGCGCTTCAGTTGGTCGACCGCGAACGAACCGACGCGAAGCGTGCCGCGATCCACCGGAATCAGGCCGTTCAAACAACGCAGCAGCGTCGACTTTCCCGAGCCCGACGGCCCGATGATGCAGGCCGTCTGCCCTTTCCGGATCGTCATCGAGACGCCCTTGAGCACGTCCGTGCCGCCGAACGCCTTGTGCACGTCGACCAGTTCGATCAGCGGCGCGTGTTGCTGGATCACGTTCATTGCTTCTCCCGGATCTGTCGTTCAAGGCGACGGCTCAAGGTCGCAAGCGGAAAACTGAAGAGGAAGAACAGCAGCAGCACATAGAGCTGCACCGCCGTTGCATAGTTCGAACCGTCGCTCGCGGTGATCGTGTTGGCTACCGAAAGGACATCGGAGGTCCCCGTCACCACCGCGAGACTCGTGCCGATGAAAAGGCCCGCATACACCGTCATCATGTTGGGCAGGATCAGCGGAATGGCCTGGGGCACGACCACGTAACGCAGGATCTGGTTCTTGCGATAGCCGAGCGCGCGCGCTGATTCCCACTGTCCGCCTGGTATCGCCTCGATGCCGCCACGCATGACTTCCGCGACGTTCGCCGTCACCGGCAGCGAGAGCCCGACCACGGCCTTCACGAACGGCGAGAACGGAATCACCATGCCGAATGCCGGCACGTAGAACGGCAGCAGATACAGCATCGCGTAAAGCGCGATCAGCCAAGGCGTGTTGCGCAGCAGATTGACGATGCCGAGCGCGGCGAAGCGCACCGCGCGCGTGTTCGAAATCGTGCCGACGCACAGCAGCACGCCGGTGCAGAGCGACACGCCCATCGCCGCGAGGCTCATCAGGATGTTCGCGCAGAAGCCGCCCGCGAGTCCGGTGCCGGGCGCGCCGGTGAGCAGCAACGCGCTGCGCGATGCGAGCAGCGCGAAGGCATCGCCGCTCGCGCGGCCGTAGCAGCCGACGAGCGCCGCCAGCAGCAACAACGGCACGCCGATCATGCCGTACACGAACGCACGGGTCTCCGGCTGCATGCCGCGTGCGGGCGCCAGCGGTTTGAGCGTGGTCGTCGCGTTCATAGGCCGTACCCCGGAATCCGCACCGCGCGCCCGATGCGCCCCGCCACCATCGACGCAAACGAAGCCAGGATCAGATAACAGACCCACACCACCAGCATCACTTCCAGATTGCGGAAGTTGTCGAGCGTGATCTGCGTGGCGTAGTACATCACGTCGGCCACCGCGACGAACGCGGCCTGCGACGACGTCTTGATCAGACTCACGATGTTGTTGGTCATCGGCACCATGGACAGGCGCATCGCCATCGGCAACTGGATATGCCAGAAGGTGCGCAGCCGCGAATAGCCGAGGCTGCGCGCGGCATCGACGGTCGCTTGCGGCACCGCATGCAGGCCGGAGCGCACGATCTCCACCGCGATCGCGCCGTTATAGAGCGCGAGCGACAGCACCATGCACGTGAAGCCGCTGAACACCGGAATCTGCTGACCGGTCGCCAGATTGCGCAGCGAGAGGCCCAGCTCCGACAACGTGAAATACAGCACGAACAACTGCACGAGCGGCGGTGTGTTGCGCAATAACTCGACGACGATGGTGGTCAGCGTTTCCAGCAGCGGCATGCGGAAATAAATCACTGCCGCGCCGACGATGCCGATCACGAACATCAGCGCGATCGCACACACGCACATCGCGACCGTCGTGCCTACGCCGCGCACGAGCCAGGTCTGATACAGCGGATCGGCCAGCCAGGTGAAGTCGAGACTCATGGGCGTCCCTTGCGCATGTGGTCCGGGTCGGCGCACGCGATTACTTCGCGGACGCCTGCTGCTCGGTTACGAACTTGCTCGTGCCCATGTTGTAGGTCTTTTCCGCGTTGACGAGCACGCCGGCCGTTTCCGCCCGCTTGATCGACTGATTCAGCGCGGCGAGGAACTTCGGTTCGTTCTTGCGCACGCCGCCGACGATGGGCACGAATTCGTAGGCATCGAGCGCGATCTTGTCCTTGTCCTTCCAGCCGTCTTCGTTGACCTTCAGCGTGAGATTCGGACCGTCGTAGGCAATCGCCTCGCACCGGTTGTCCTGGAACGCCTTGTACATCTGCGCCGTGCCGGTGAAGAGCACCGTGTCCGCGCCGAGCTTCTCCTGCAGTGCACGGTTATACATGTTGCCCTGGCTGCCACACACCTTGCGGCCCTTGAGGTCTTCCCATTTGCCGATTGTCGTTGTCTTCGGCGCGAGCAGCACCATGCCGGCCATCATGTAGTACGGGTCCGTGAAGTCGATCACCTTCGCGCGGTCCGGGTTCTTGCCGAGCGTGGCGAAGATCACGTCGATACGGCCCGCGTTGAGCAGTTCGATCCGGTTCGACGCCACGACCGGCACAAATTCGATCGCCGTGTCGGAGCCGAACATGTCCTTGGCGACGAACTTCGCCAGATCCACTTCGAAGCCGATCAACTGGCCCTTGCTGTCGAGATAACCGAAGGGCACGTAGTCATTGCGGATGCCGACGACGAGCTTGCCGCGTGCCTTGACCATGTCGAGCTGATCGGCGCGCGCCACGCCGGAAAGCCAGCCGAAGCCGAGCGCGAGCATCATCAGAACGACCCACCACGAACGCTTCGACATGAACATCTCCATAAGAAGAAACAGGTGAAACGCGTCAGCCGTTCAACGCGGTGAACAGCGTCTGGCATGAGGCTATTCTTCGATCGCGTCCTATAATAGTCAAATAGGACAAAATTCACTGTTTATAAGGCTGGCTTATGCAGGCATCGAGTCATGAATGTTCGTCAACTTGAGGCGTTCCAGGCCGCCATGTCCGCCGGAAGCCTGACCGCAGCGGCCGGTCTGCTGGGCGTATCGCAGCCGGCGGTGAGCCAGTTGATCGCACAGCTCGAAAGCAATTGCGGGTTTTCCCTGTTCACACGCGCTGGCACGAAAATGCGTCCTACCCGCGAGGCAGAGGTGCTCTATGCCGAGGTGCAGCGCATGTTCATCGGCGTCGGGCGCGTGGCGGGCGTCGCCAAGGCGCTGCGCGACCAGTCGTGGGGGGCGCTCAGCATCGCGTCGTTTCCGGTGCTCACGCGGCGCGTGCTGCCAGGAATCGTCACGACGTTTTGCAAGGATCGGCCCGATGTGAAGTTCAGCGTCGAGAGCATGCGGTCGAACTCGCTTCTCGACGCGATCGCGACGCAACAGGTCGATCTCGGCTTCAGCGTATTGCCGGGCGATCGGCCCGAACTCAACAGCACCTATGTGTGCACCTTGCGGGGGGTCTGCATTCTGCCGAAGGGGCATCGACTTGCTGCGCGGCGGCTCATTCGCGCAAAGGATCTGGATGGCGAGGCTTTTGTCGCGCTCGGGCCGCAGGACCATTCGCGCTTCCAGATAGACAGGATCTTCGAGGAAGCGGATGTGCAGCGGCGTATTCAGATCGAAGTCGGTCAGTCCGAGACTGCCTGCGCCTTCGTTGCGAACGGCATGGGTGTTGCAGTGGTGGATCCGATCAGCGTCTACAACAATGCCGGAGCGGACTTCGTCGTATGCGCATTCGAGCCGAAGATGGAATTCGAAATCTGGCTGATCCGGCCGAAGATCGCGCGGCCCTTCGCGCTGATCGAAACGTTCGCTGCGTACGCTTCCGGGGAACTCGTTCGTCTCGCGAACGAGTCGTTTCCTGATCGGCGTTAGGCATTCATTCTTTAGGAGCCGTGGGGGCTGAACGACTTTCGTCAAACCGCATCGACGAGTCTCTCAGCATCCTCGAGCATGCCTCTCGCAGCTTGCCGCAATAGCGCGATCAACTCGTCACGATCGAAATCCGCTTCCCGATCCTTGGGCCACACCGCGAAGTAATCGAAGAAGATTGCCGGTTCGAAGCGCCGATACACCAGCCGATCGCGTCGGGCGACGTCCATTCCGAACACGTCGGTGAGGGTCACACCGACGCCCTCCTCGGCCATCCGGATCGCCGCCGCCATCAGCGGCGCCTGCATCACTTCGTTGGGCCGCGCGTTCTCGACCAGGAACATTCGGTCGATGCCCGCCTGCGCGCTCTCGACTCGCGAGAGACTGACGTAATCGACGCCATCCAGATCGCTCGCGCGGATCAGCGGCCGTTGCGCGAGCGGATGGTCCTTCGGCATCGCACAGTAGATCGGGCTGCGGATCAGCGCGGCAGTCTCGAGCCCGTGACTCGGCTGCCCCCCGACCGCGACGCCGATCTCCAGCCGCCGCGTCGCCAGGACGTTCAGCAGATTCGGCGTGTCATAAGTGTAGATCAGAATCGACCGCCCGGTGCGGCGTTGCCAGTCGGGCAGCACCTTCGGCAGCAGCGACACCGCGATCAGCGGCACCGAGCCAAGGGCGATCGGCTGCACTTCGCTGTTGATCACGCGCGAGACGATCTGATCGATGTGATCGATGGTCGAGAACAGCACGTTGGTCTCGTTGTACAGCTGGTAGGCCAGCGGCGTCGGGATCAGCCGTCCGAGCTGCCGGTCGAACAGGCGGATGCCCGCGTAGTCCTCCGCCTGCGCAATGATCTTGCTGACCGCGGGCTGCGACAGCCCCAGCGCGCGCGCTGCCGCCGAGGCGCTGCCGCCGGTGATCACCGCGCGAAACGCCGCCACGTGCTTCAACTGCAATTGCCCACGCTTCAAGTCCACCTCCTATAACCAAACGCATGCCAGCATAACGAAAATCGCAGTTCCGCCGGCAAAATCGGAGTGATAAGGTGCGCTTACTCACTCGCTGGTCCCTGATTCATAAGGGATTACGCGCAGATTGATGCATGCCTGACCCTATGCGCTAAAGAATAACTTACGGAGACAACATGTTCGAAAGCATCGACGTCGGACCGAAACGCCCCGGTCACCCGATCTCCGGCGTGGTCCGCAAAGGCGGCCAGGTCCTGACCGTGCAGACCCCGACTGACAGCGCGACCGGCACGCTGGTCGACGGCGGCATCGAGACTCAGGTACGCCAGGTATTTCACAAGCTCGACCGCGCAATGCAGGCGGCCGGCGGCACGCTCGCCGACGTGATGCTGGTGCAGGTCTATCTGACCGATCCCGCCGACTGGGCGCCGATGCACGCGATCTGGACCGAGACCTTCGCCGATCCGTATCCCGCGCGCGCGACGGTCGTCGTCAAGCAACTGATGCTGGAAGGCATGCGGATCGAAATCGTCGTCAACGCGAACCTGGGCTGAGTTCGGCGCCGCCGTCAGGCGGGCAAACTTTGCGGATCGAAAGGAGAGAAATGCCATGAAGGGGTGCTCGAAGCTCGTCATGCAGGCGCTGATGGTTGCGCTGAGCCAAGCCGTCGCGATGTCCGCGCACGCGGATACCGCGCTGACGAAAACGCTGCCGCAATCGGTTCGCGAGGCCGGCACGCTGCGCGTGATCGCGTCGCCGAACAGTCCCCCGATGATCTATGCGGGCAAGGACGCACGTACGCTCGAAGGCATGGAAATCGATCTGACGCAGGCGGTCGCCGATGCGCTCGGCGTGAAGCTCGAGCTCACGTCCGGCACCTTCGACAGCCTGATTCCGTCGATCGCCGCAGGCCGCGCGGATCTCGCGGTCGGTTCGATCGGCGATCTGAAAGCGCGCCAGTCGCAAGTCGATTTTGTCGACTACGTGAAAGCGGGTGTCGGCATGGCGGCGCCGAAAGGCAGCGGCGGGGGCATCAAAGGTTTGTCGAGCCTGTGCGGCAAGACCGTCGCGGCGGTGCGCGGCACCTTCCAGGAACGCGAGCTGTCGGCGCAGCAGGCCAAATGCAAGACGCAAGGCAGCGCCCTCGACATCCAGACGTTCACCGATGCATCCGGCGCCGTGCTGGCGTTGCGCTCGGGCCGCGCCGACGTATGGTCCGGCGACACCGCCCAGGTCGCGTACGCGGTCAAGCAGTATCCGAACGCGCTTGAACAGGTCGGCGACATGCGCATCATCGCGTTGCTCGGTTATGCGGTCGGCAAACAGAACACGCAGTTGCGTGACGCCGTCAAGGCGGCGCTCGATCAACTGCAGGCCAACGGCAAATATCGGCAGATCCTCGACAAGTGGGGACAAGGCGATACGCGAGCCGACAAGATCAGCATCAACGACGCGTGGCTCTGACGCGCACCGCCATCATGGGAAATCAATCAACGTATGGCGCGGGAGCACGCGCCGCCGAAGCGCCGCCGACCGTGCCGCCTGATACGCGCCCGCAGGCGTCGCCGCCGGAAGAATTCACGGTCGTGCCTCTGCGCCATCCGGGCCGCTGGCTGTGCGCGGCGCTGATGCTGTTCGTGCTGCTCTCGATCGCCGATCTGCTGATCACCAATCCGCGCTGGGAATGGCGTACCGTGCTCGACTATCTGTTCAGCGCGCCGATTCTGGCGGGCGTCGGCAACACGCTGCTGCTGACGGTGCTCGCCGAGATCGTCGGCATCGGTCTGGGGATCCTGCTGGCGATCATGCGGTTATCCGAGAATCCGCTGCTGTCGTGGTCGAGCGCCGGCTTCACGTGGATCTTCCGTGGCATTCCGCCGCTCGTGATGATCCTCTTCATCTACTTCTTCTCTGCGCTGGTGCCGACCTTGTCCATCGGCATTCCGTTCGGCCCGTCGATCAAGCTGATCGCCACCAACAAGGTCATCACGCAGATGGCGGCGGCCGTGAGCGGCCTCGGTCTCGCGCAGGCCGCGTACGTCTCGGAGATCGTGCGATCGGGGATCCTGTCGGTGTCGGCGGGACAGAGCCGCGCGGCGCTCGCGCTCGGCATGACACCGTTGCGCGCAATGCGTCACATCATCTTTCCGCAAGCGATGCGCGTGGTGATCCCGCCGCTCAGCAACGAAGTGATCTCGATGGTCAAGGCGACTTCGCTCGTCAGCGTGATCGCCTATACCGAACTGCTCACGACCGTGCAGGTGATCTACGCGCGCACCTTCGAGCAGATTCCCCTGCTGATGGTGGCGGTGATCTGGTACGGCGCGATCACGACCGTGCTGACGCTGGTCCAGAGCCGGATCGAGAAGCGTCTGAACAAGTCGGTGAAAGTGATGAAGAAGGAGAAATGATGAATGCCATTCCAGACACCGACGCCGCTGCGCAGCGCCGCAAGGTGATGGTCGAGGCACGCGAGGTCGGCAAGCATTACGGCGCCTTCGAAGTGCTGAGCGGCATCAACCTGCGCGTCCATCAGGGCGAGGTGGTCTGCATCATCGGTCCGTCCGGCTCGGGCAAGTCGACGCTGCTGCGTTGCATGAACCACCTCGAACACGTGAACGCCGGACGCCTTTTCGTCGATGGAGAACTGGTCGGTTATCGGCAGGACGGCAACCGGATCTACGAGCTCAAGCCGAGCGAAGTGTGTTTGCGGCGTCGCGACATCGGCATGGTGTTCCAGCATTTCGATCTTTTTCCGCACATGACCGCGCTCGAAAACCTGTGCCTCGCGCCGCAGGTCGTGTTGAAGCGCTCGAAGGCGAGCGTCGAGAAAGACGCGCTCACGCTGCTGGAGCGGGTCGGTCTCGCCGACAAGGCGCAGCATTATCCGTCGCAATTGTCGGGTGGCCAGCAGCAGCGCGTGGCCATCGCGCGGGCGCTGACGATGCAGCCGAAGATCATGCTGTTCGACGAACCGACTTCGGCGCTCGATCCGGAACTGGTCGGCGAAGTACTGAAGGTGATGCAGGACCTCGCGAAGTCCGGCATGACGATGGTGGTCGTCACGCACGAGATGGGCTTCGCGCGCGAGGTCGCCGATCGCGTGGTCGTGATGGACGGTGGCCGCATCATCGAGGACGGATCGCCCGGGCAGATCTTTTCAAATCCGCAGACGGACAGAACCCGATCGTTCCTCGATCGGCTGCTGGCCTGATGGCCGCACTTACAGCTTTGGAACGGGGCTTCTTGCAATGGTCGATACAGTGATGGTAATCGGCGGCGGCGTCGCCGGACTGTCTGTGGCGCGCAATCTGCAATTGCTTGGACGCAAGGTCGCGATCGTCGATCCGTTGCCGTCGCCGGGCGCCGCGTCGTTCGGCAACGGCGGCTTCATCTCGCCTGACAGCTTCATGCCGGGCGCGCAACCCGGCATGCTGCGCAAGGTGCCGGGCTGGCTGCGCGACCCGCTTGGTCCGCTCACCATCCATCCGGCCTATGCGCCACAGGCTCTGCCGTGGTTCATCCAGTGGCTGCGAGCCGGCCAGATCGACCGCATGACGACCCTCGCGAAGAGCCTGCACGCATTGCATGCCCCTGCGCTGATCGAATGGCGTCGTCTGCTCGGAGACGAGCTTTATTGCCGCTACATTCGAGAGGATGGCGAGGCGATTCTCAGCGACGTACCGCCGCAGGGATCGGCCGCCGACGTCGAGCGGCAGTTGACCGAGCGCTACGGGTTGAACGTCGAGACCCTCTCGCGCGCCGACATCGAGCGTCTTTATCCGGGAATAGACGCAGCGGTGCGGTTCGGCGTTTTGAAGAAAGGGAACGCACATACCGTGAGCCCGGCGGAACTCAATCGCGCGCTAGCCGAACGGATCGTCGAGCACGGCGGGACGTTTCATCGGGAGAAGGTGCTGAAGCTGATTCCCAAAAACGGCGAATGGCTGATCCTCACCTCGACAGGCAATCACAGCGCACGCGACGTCGTGGTGGCGGGCGGCGTATGGTCTATGCAGCTGCTGGCGCCGCTCGGCATCCGCATTCCGCTCGAGAGCCAGCGCGGCTATCACGTGATGGTCGACACCGAGCGGGTGAAGATCGGTGTGCCTTTCATTCATCGTGGTCGCGCGATCGGCCTGACGCCGATGCTCGACGGCCTGCGCATCGCGGGCAGCGTCGAATTCGGCGGCGTCGACGGCATGCCGAACGAACAGCGCGCGTTGCACGCGCTGCAGCAGGCGCGGGAACTGTTCCCCGCACTGATCGAAGCGCCGCATCGAATCTGGACCGGACAGCGGCCGTCGACGCCGGACAGTCTGCCGGCGATCGGCGCGGCAGGCGAACAGCCAGGCCTCTGGCTTTGCTTCGGGCATGGGACCTACGGGATGACTGCGGCACCGCCGAGCGGGCGCATGCTGGCCGATCTCATTACGTCCAGACAGCCGTCCATCGATCCGGCGCCCTACTCGCCGCGTCGCTTCCATTGAAAGCCCGACGTCATTGATGAATTCGAGGAGTCCAGGATGAGTGGTGCAGCACGCGTGAGAATGCTCTCAGCGGACGAAGTCACGGCCTATGTCGAACCTCTTGCCGATGTCCTGATCGACTGCGTTGAAGGCGGGGCGGCAGTCAGCTTCATGTTGCCGCTTGCCAGGCACAAGGCAATCGAGTTCTGGGAGCGGGCCGCGAGCAATGTGGCTCGCGGCGAGCGAGTCTTGCTGATTGCGGAAGATCTCGATGGCCGAATCGTCGGTACCGTGCAGTTGATTACCTCTTTTCCTGAGAATCAACCCCAGCGCGCGGATGTTTCGAAGATGCTGGTGCGTCGCGATGCGAGAAGGCAAGGCGTCGCTGCGAGCTTGCTGGCGGCAGTCGAAGATGTCGCGCGCGAGGCTGCCAAATCGGTCCTGCTGCTCGATACGGAGACAGGCAGCGACGCAGAACGACTTTACGAACGCGCGGGCTGGCAGCGGGTCGGCGAAGTGCCAGACTGCGGCTACACGCCTGATGGCAAGCTTTGTGGGACGACTTTCTTCCACAAGCGACTGTCACCCGGTGCTGTCCGGATTACGGGCGCGACGCGAATGCGGCGCTTCCGCCAGGGATTGCCGGTCGCGTGACACGCTTCCCATCAAGGCTCATTCGCGGAAGGGCAGACCGGTTTTCCCTTCGGCGCGCATGTCGAAGGTGTTGAGCGTCAACTGGGTCATGCGTTGGAGTTGGCGCAGGCGCTCCAGGCCGAGCGGGACAATCGGCGCATCGGCAGGCACCTACCGCACACATCGGGGCGAGGCGCCCCGCTTCGTTCAAGCCCGATCCTTCGGCCGCGCGAGACCAACCTGAAGAACAAACCCGACATCCGGACAGCGTGGAGTGACAACGCTATAAGCTGCTTTTCATTTACGACCGGCGCTCCACGCATTCCCACGTACGCCTCATACCTCGGTCATCGTCTCCCTGACCCACTCTTCCAGCGACGTCACCCGGATACCGCGCTGCGCATTGAACGTCTGTCGCTTGTCCCACGCCACCCCGCGCCCCTGAGCAAACACCACGCGGTACTTTCGCAATCCATCATGTGGCGCCTCGTCCAGCTGCCGCTCGAGTTCCGGCACGGTCCATTCCTTGCGCTGGACCTTGATGCCCAGCAGCCGGTCAACCGTATCCGCTACCTCTCGATACGTCACCGTATCGCCCGCGACATGCACGACGCGATTCGAGATCGACGGCGTCGCAAAAAGGATCTCCGTAGTCAGCGCGGCGATGTCATCGGCGGTGGTCACGGTCACCGCATTGTCCAGGCTTCCGAGCGCGTTCACGGTATGCGTGTCGAGATCGACGACACCGAACGACTTCTCGAACAGAAAGCTCGTGAACATGCCCGTCGAAACAATCACCCACTCGGTTTGCGACTGGCCGCGCAGAAGGTCGCGCACATCGAGTTGTTCATCGAACAGATCCTGGGCGCTGCCCCTGCCGATGATGTCGTAGTCCACGCCGAACTGCCACGGGAAATACCGCCTGACGCCGGCATCCAGCGTCGCGTGCGCAATCTTGAGCTGCACGCCCGGGCCGCCTGCGAAGCCTGTGCATGAGATGACCGTATCGAACCGGCGAAAGATGGCGGCGAGTTCGGCGCGCGTTTGCGTGGCGAGATTCGCCGCAACGAATTCGAGGCCCAGTTCGCGCAATTCGGCTAAATCCTTCTGTTTGCCTGGATTGTCGGACGCGATCGTCGAGGGACGTAGCAACACGGCGAGCGAGACATTGTCCGCGTGCCCGATCTGCCCGGAGAGACTTCGCAGCATCGCCATGCCTAGTTCGCCGGCGCCCAGAACAAGAATCGAGTTGTCGTTCGACATATGCATTACCTGATGAGAATACGTGACGTGGTGAAAACCGCTCCGCGACGCATGACATCGCATGAAGACGAGCCTTGAACGCTTCGGAGTGTAGGTGTGCAAGCGCTATTCATTGTTCGTCGCGTGTGAATACAGAAAGCGATGGCGCGAGCAGCGCGCAGGGTTGGTAACATGGAAGCGTTATCGGCATTCGCTGCGCAGACCGCTCATGGACAAACTTCTGGCAATGGCAACGTTCGTGAGAGTCGTCGAAGCACGAAGCTTCAGCAAGGCGGCGGAAACGCTGGCGATGCCACGATCATCGGTGACGACGATCGTGAAGAATCTCGAAGCGCATCTCGGCACCGCCCTGCTGCGCCGAAGCACGAGAAGTCTCAGCCTCACCGAGGCGGGCGCGCGATACCTGGCTTCCTGCCAGAGCATTCTGGCCGAGGTCGCCGACTCGGAAAGCCAGCTCTCGGCAACCGCCGCCGGACCACGCGGGCGGGTTCGGGTGGATATGCCGGGGGTAATCGGCCGTTCAATCGTGTTGCCTCGCCTGCATGAGTTCGAAACTCGCTTTCCCGACATCGAGCTGGTGCTCGGCTTAAGCGATCGTCCTTCCGATCTCATCCACGAAGGTATCGATTGCGTGATTCGCACCGGGTCGCTCGCGGACTCGGGTCTCATCGCGCGACCGTTAGGCAGGCTCGCCTGGCTGACCTGCGCTGCGCCTCGCTATCTGAAGCGATATGGCGAGCCGGAGTCCGTGGCCGCGCTGAGCGCTCACCGTATCGTCAACTACCTGTCGAACGCGACCGGCCGGCCGCTCGACTGGCGCTTCAGCGTGGACGGCAAGGATATGAGCATGACGCTCCGCAGCCGCTTCTCGATCAATGACACCGAGGCTTACGTTCAGTGCGGTCTCGAAGGACTCGGTCTGATCCAGGTCTCGGAGTTCGCGGTAGCGCCGTTTCTGCAAAGCGGGCGGTTGAAGGAAGTGCTCGCACAGGCGCGATGCCGTCCGGTGCCGGTTTCGATTGTCTATCCCAAAGGCCGTGCCACTGTGGCGATCAGGACGTTCGTCGACTGGATCATCGAGATTGCCGCTGCCGATCTGGCGCAGTGAATGGCCGGCTCGACTTCACCGACGACGAGAGAAGCCTTGCACACAGTCTTCGAGATGTTATCTCACGGCCGATCGGTGATCACGCGTGAAGCTTTCACGCACAAGGCCACGCCGGTCGGGTGTTCGGGATTCGGCTCCTGCCCGATGAATGTCCCGTTTTTTCAGTCACCATGACTGATCCGCAACGCGACTTGCAAAGGGCACAAAATCCTGGCGTGCGTGATACGGACATCGAATACTCCTGTTGAATCTTCAGCTCGGCTCCGGAGGACGTTGCTCCAAGCCGCACATCGGGCATGGACGTGGCCGCGAACCACTCGATCACGGACTCAATTGTCCGGCGTCATATGAGCGCGGACAACGGCGGAAGATGTCGACTTCCGGACAAGGCCGACGCAGCGGTTCGTCCTTTCCCCCCGCGACCGCGCCAGCTTCCAATGTACGGAACTCATCGTGCCGCCCGGTTGACCGCGATTTCCGCTCCTTCCTACCATCGACACAGCAGATCAGGCATTTCAAGCCCGCGCGGCGATGTCAGCGCAAGCGCGGTCACGGCCAACGCGCGATGAACCGGATCGAACACGCGTAACAGGAAGGAACATGGATACGCCAGGCAATAGCACCGATACCCTCAGCCTCATCGATTCCACCGGGTGGAAACCCCTGGCCGGCTTCGAAGGCGTCGAAGTGCTCACGCTCGCCAGCGATTTCGACGAACCAGGCAAAAAGGGCCGGCGCACGCGCCTCGTGCGGTTCGCCCCGGGCGTCGAAACCCGGGACCCGCTGGTTCACGACTACTTCGAAGAGACGTTCCTGCTCTCCGGCGATGTCCACGGCATCCGGCAGGCTGCGGCCTTCGGCACGTTCACCGAACAGGCATTCGTGCGCCGGCCGCCCGGCACACCCCACGGACCGATCCGCTCCGAGGGCGGATGCGTCCTGCTCGAGATGCACTACTACCCGGACTGAGTTCCGCCGGATCAACCGAACGTGCGGCCCTGCGGCCCCGCAGCCCCCCGGCAGCACACGACGCGCATCCAGAATCAGGATTCCCATGCCGAACAAGACAGCAATTGGCTTCATCGGGCTCGGTCAGATGGGTGGCTCGATGGCCGAGCGCCTCCTCGCCGACGATGTCGCCCTGCATATCCACGACCCTTCTCCGGCGGCGGCCAGCCGCTTGGTCGCCCGGGGCGCCATCGCACATGATTCACCGCGCCAGGTCGCCGACGCCGCCGCGATCGTGTTCGCCTGCCTGCCGAGCCGCGAAGTCGCCGAAGCGGTCGCGCTGGGTCCGGAAGGCGTCGCGCAGGGCAGCGCGATCCGCGTCCATGTCGAGATGTCGACGATCGGCAAGACCTGCATCGAATCGATTGCCGATGGATTGGCCGCACGATCCATCCAGACCGTCGACGCGCCGATCAGCGGCGGCCCGCCGGCCGCGCGCGAAGGCAGGCTCGCGATGATGGCCGCAGGTCCGGCGCAGGCTGTCGTGCAGGTCACGCCGTGGCTCGCGCGCATCGGCAAGCAGGTCTACGTGCTCGGCGACCGGCCCGGCCAGGCGCAGCTCATGAAGCTCATCAACAACACGCTGATGGCCACCAATCTCGTCGCCGCATCCGAGGGCCTCGTGATGGGCGCCAAGGCCGGGCTCGACGCGGCCGTCATGTTCGAGGTGCTGCGCGCCGGAACCGGACACAGCGCCTCGGCGGACGACATCCTGGCTCGCGTGGCGCTGCCGCGCAGCTTCGACTTCGGCGCACGACTCTCGATCGTCGAGAAGGACGTCCATCTCGGCCTCGACGAGGCCACCACGCTGGGCGTGCCGGCCCGGGTCATGCAGGCCGCCGCGCAGATCTGGGACGAGGCCGCGCAGAAAGGCTGGGGCGAGCGGGACTTCTCGTCGATTCTCAAGCTGATCGAGGAACGCGGCGGAGCGGAAGTCCGCCGCGTGACGTAGCGGCATCGGGCGCACTTTCGCATCGCGGAACAGTTGCGCACCGTGTGTTGTCTGTCGCCGGCTTCGCCTATGTAATGCGTTCACCCGGATGCTCATGTGCTCCGGACCGTGACGGAAAGCTCGCTGCACAACCGATAGCGTCGACGCTGCTGCGTACGAGAGCTTGAACAAGAAAAGGAAGGGGACACCATGAGCAGGATGCGCATTGCATGTTTCACGATGCTGACGGTGATGGGCGGATTCGCGTCTCCGAACCTGGTGCGCGCCGAAGGCACGATCCCGATTGCAGGTTCCTTCGACCTGAGCGGCGCCGCCGCCGATGTCGGACGCGACGTCCTCAACGGCACGCAATACGCGGTGAAGGTGGTGAACGATCGCGGCGGGGTGCTCGGCCAGAAGCTGGATCTGCGCTATCAGGACAACGGCACCAATCCGCAGCGCGCCGTCGATCAGGCGACCAGCCTCGTGCGCGACGGCGCCAAATTCCTGACTTCGCCACAATCGTCCGCGAGCGCCATCGCCGTGAGCAAGGCTGTGGCGGCCCGCTTCAAGGTGCCGATGTGCGCCAACTCGGCCAACTCGGACGACATCACGATCAAGGACTTCCATCCCTACGTGTTCCAGATCGGCGCGAGTTCGTACATGGAAGCGCGCGCCCTCGCCGCGCGCCTCGCCAAGAAGCCGTACGTGCGCTACGCCGTGGTCTCGGCGGACTACGCCGGCGGGCGCTCGGGCGCGAACCGCTTCAAGCAGTCGATCAAGGAACTCAATCCGAAGGCCGAGATCGTCGTCGAGGAATATCCGAAGTTCGGGGCGACGGACTACTCCGCGTCGCTGAACAAGATTCTGGCGGCCAAGCCGGACTACGTTTGGACCTTCCTGTTCGGCTCCGATCTCATCACCTTCACGAAGCAGGCCCGTGCGCTGGGCTTTTTCAAGCAGATCGACAACAAGTTCATGGCGCTCTATGACGGCAACACGCTGAAAGCCCTCGGCGCGGATGCCGCGGTCGGCACCGAAGGCTTCCAGAGAGCGCCGGCCAATCTGCTCCTCACGTCGTCGCCGGAGAGCAAGGCCTATATCGAAGGCTACAAGAAGGTGTACGGCTCTTACCCGTCCGACTGGACGACGCTGGCCTACGACTGCGTGATGACATGGGCGCAAGCCGCGACCCGGGCGAAATCGATCGAACCGGCCGACGTCATCAAGACGCTCGACGACGGCGAATTCCAGTCGGTACGAGGCGCGTTCCGCATCGGCAAGTTCGATCATCAGGCCGAGGTGCCGATCTATATCGGCACCGTTGCGCAGGATCCCGCATTCGGTCAGCCCGTATTGAACATCACGGACATCATCCCCGGCCAGACGGTCCGTCCGACCGAAGAGGCCCTGCGATCCATGCGCGGCAAGTAATCACGACTCGACGAGGAGCGGCCGATGTCCCTGCAATTGTTCTTCGCTCAAATCCTGACCGGTATCGCCACCGGCGCGCTGTACTTCCTCGTCGCGTCGGGGCTCACGCTGGTCTGGGGCGCGCTCGGCGTCGTCAATCTCGCGCACGGGTCGTTCTTCATGATCGCGGCGTTCTCCGCCACCACCATCGTGATGCAGCTCGGCCCGAACCTCGGGCTGCCCGTCGCGCTGCTGGTCGTGCCCGTGATCATGGTGGTGCTCAGCGCCGCGCTGGAAGTCTCGCTCTTCAGACGAGTCTATGCGGGCGGCATCTGGGGGCAGCTGCTTCTGACGTTCGGGCTGGTTCTCGTCATCAACAACCTGATCCGCTGGATGTTCGGTTCCCTGCCCCGCTCGGTCGCGGCGCCCGATCTGCTGCGCGGCTTTGTCGAAGTCGGCGGGATTCGCATCGCGCAGTATCAGGTGGCCGTGATCGTGGTGACGGCCATCGTCTCCTGCGGACTCTGGTATCTGCTCGCCAGGAGCCGGACCGGCAGGCTGATCCGGGCGGCCGTCGACGATCCGGCCATGCTCGGTGCAGTCGGCGTCGATGTGAAAGTGCTGCGCACCAAGGTCATGGCGCTTTCGGCCCTGCTTGCCGGGGTCGCGGGTGTCGTCGCCGCGCCCCGGGGCGCCGTCAATGCCACCCTCGATGTCCAGATGGTCGTGATCGCCTTCGCGATCATCGTCATCGGCGGACTCGGCTCGGTGTGGGGCGCGCTGACGGCCGCCATCGTTGTCGGCGTCGCGGAAGCGGTGTCGACGATCTTCATCGACCAGGGCAGCGAAATCGTCGTCTTCGCACTCATGGTGCTGGTTCTCGTCGTCAAGCCTTCCGGACTTCGCACCATCATTCAGCATTGAGGAACGCCCCGTGGAACGCCTCTCCCTCCGGCAGATCGTGCTCATCCTCGCCATTGGCGCGTTCTGCGCCGCGCTGGTGCTGGTCATTCCCGAAGTGCGGCTGCATTCCATCGCCCGCGTCGCACTCTTCGCCGGCGCCGCGATGTCCCTGAACCTGCTGATCGGCAACGCGGGACTGATCTCCGTCGGCCAGGGCATGTTCCTGGGAATCGGCGCTTATACGGTCGCGATCGCCAACATCAAGTTCGATATTCCGTTCGGGCAGGCCGCCCTGCTCGTCGTCCCGATCTCGCTGGTGCTGGCCTGTCTCGCCGGCGCCGTCGCGTTGCGGGCGCGCTCGCTGTTCTTCGCCCTGCTCACCCTGGCGATCGCGCAGGTGTTCTATGTCCTCGCGGCGCGCAACTACAACCTGACAGGAGGCGACGACGGCCTCGTCGGCATCCTGATCCCGGCCTGGCTCGACAGCGAAGCCGCGCAATACCTGCTCGTCGTGTGCAGCACGACCGCCATCTGCCTCGCGCTGCTGGTGCTGCTGGCGTCGCCGTTCGGCGCGACCTTGCGAGCCGTGCGCGACAACGCCGACCGGGTGGCCTCGCTGGGCGGCAATCCGCGGCTCTACGAGTTCAGCGCGTTCGTCATCACGGGCGTGATCGGCGGCTTGCTCGGCATCGTCGCCGCGGCGATCAACCGCTCGGTCGAGCCGAACATCGTCTCGTGGACCACGGGAACCGAACTGCTGGTGATGGTGGCGCTCGGCGGCCGCTCGACCTTCCTCGGTCCGATCACCGGCGCCATCCTGCTGGAACTGGCCCGCTCCAACATCCAGCGCTATTCGGATCACGCGGATCTGGCCGTGGGGCTGATCGTCATCTGCTGCGCGGTGTTCCTGCCGGAAGGCATCGGCGCCGCCCTGCGCGTGGTCTTCACGAGGCTGAAGACTTCACGGCGGGTTGCACGCGACGAGGTGCGCGCATGACTTCCGCACTCGCGCAGCCGGTTCTGTCCGCCGACAGTCTGACCAAGTCCTTCAGCACCTTCACGGCGGTGCGCGGCGCCTCGATCGATATCCACAGCGGCGAGGTGGTGGCGATCATCGGTCCGAACGGCGCGGGCAAGACCACCTTCTTCGATCTGCTCACGGGGCGCAAGATTCCGGACAGCGGCACGGTCCGCATCTTCGGCAAGGACGTGACCCGCATGCCGCCCTGGCGGCGGGTGCGCCTGGGCCTGGCGCGCTCGTTCCAGGTCAGCAGCGTGTTCGGGACGCTGAGCGCGCTCGAAAACGTGCAGCTCGGCATCGCGCTCGCGAAACGTCAGGCCTGGCATCCGTTCGGCCTCGCGGTGCGCCGGCATCGCGATCATGCGGCGGCGCTGCTCGAGGAAGTGGGTCTCGCCGATCGCATGCATCTTCCGGCTGGCAAGCTCTCTCACGGCGATCAACGTTCGCTGGAACTGGCGGTCGCCCTGTCGTCGAACCCGAGAATCCTGCTTCTGGACGAACCGACGGCCGGCATGGGCGTAGCGGAATCGGCGGAGTGCCTGGAACATATCAGCGCGATCACGCGCAAGAACGATATCCCCATTCTCTTCGTCGAACACGACATGAGTATCGTGTTCAGCTTCGCCACGCGGATCGTCGTGCTGGCGGCGGGCGAAGTGATCATGAACGGCAGCCCGGCCGAAGTCAGGGCAAACGAGCGCGTCCGCGAGGTCTACTTTGGTGAAAATCTCTGAGCCGATGTTCCAGGTTCGCGGACTCGACGCCGGCTACGGCAACGTGACGATCGTACGGAATGCCAATGTCAGCATCGAGGCCGGCGAAGTGGTCGGGCTGGTCGGCCGCAATGGCGCGGGCAAGACCACTTTCATCTCGTCGATTGCAGGGCTGATCGACAGCACGAAGGGTTCCATTCTTCTGGAAGGTCACGAACTCGCCGCCCTTCCCTTGCATCGCCGCGTTCAGGGCGGCATTGCGATCGTTCCGAGCGGCGGACGGCTCTTCAAGAATCTGACCGTCGCGGAGAATCTGGCGATAGGCCTGACGAGACCGTCCGGGAACGACCTGCTGCCGGTCTTCGAGCTGTTCCCGGAGCTGAAGAAACTGCGCGAACGCAACGCCGGCAAGCTGTCGGGCGGTGAGCGCCAGATGGTGGCCATGGGCCGCGCGATGCTGCTCGAGCCGAAACTCCTGCTGCTCGACGAACCCACCGAAGGCCTGGCGCCGATCATCGTGCTGCGGCTGGCCGACGCATTGCGCCGGCTGCTCGAACGCGGCGTGGCGATGCTCATCGCGGAACAGAATGTGAAGTTCACCGACCTGATCTGCAACCGCCGATACATGATCGAGAAAGGCAGCATTACCGCCTGAACGGCGTCGCGCGGCGGGAACGATCCCGCCGGCGGGATCGCTCCGTCTCAGACCATGGCACTGCGCGCGTCGGTTTCACGCGTGCTGGCGCGGCTCAGCAGAAAGCCCGTATAGCCGGCCGCCGCGACGTCGTCGCACTTCTTGCGATAGGTGCCGTGGCCGCCGAGATAGGGCAGGAAAACATGCGGCTTGCCCGGAACATTCGCCCCGACATACCACGAGTTCGCCTTCAGATAGAGCGTCTTCGCGACAACCTCCTGAACGTGCTGCATCCAGTCCTCTTCGGCCTGCGCATCGGCGTCGATGCGTTCGACGCCCAGTTTGCGCAGGTCGATCATGCAGCGCGTGATCCAGTCCACATGCTGCTCGATGCTCATCGACATGTTCGCGAGCGGCCCCGGACTGCCCGGCCCCGTCACCGTGAACAGGTTCGGAAAGCCGCTCGTCATCAGGCCGAGATAGGTTTTCGCGCCGCCCGACCACTTGTCGGTCAGCGTGCGCCCATCGATGCCGCGCACGTCGATACGCGTGAGCGCGCCGGTCAGCGCATCGTATCCGGTGGCGTAGATCAGCACGTCGAGTTCGTGCAGGCCTTGGTTCGTCACGATGCCTTCCGGCACCACGCGATCGATCGGCGTCTGCTTCAGGTCGACCAGCGTCACGTCGGCGCGGTTATAGACGCCGTAGTAGGTGTCGCCGAGGCACGGCCGCTTGGTGCCGAACGGAAAACCGCGCGGCATCAGCTTCGCCGCGACCTGCGGATCCTTCACGGTCTCGCCGATCTTGCCGCGAATGAACTCGGCGACCGTCTCGTTCGCGGCCTCGTTCGACAGGATGTCGCCATAACACATGCGAAAACCGAGCAACTGGCTGTTCTCCCATGCGTTCTCGTACTTCTTCAGGCGCTCCTGCGGCGTCGCGTCGAGCGCCGATTCGACCGGAAACGGCACCGCAATGCCGAAGCGCGTAAGACGGCTGACCGCGCGGCGTTCCGCATAGGTCGCGCGCACGCGGGCGCGCATCTCCGGCGTCAGCGGATGATTCTTCGCCGGTACCACATAGACGGCGGTGCGTTGAAACACCGTCAGATGCCGGCACTTTCCGGCGAGCGCCTGAATCACCTGAATGCCCGACGAGCCCGTGCCGATCACGCCGACGCGCTTGCCCTCGAAATTCACCTCGTGATGCGGCCAGCGGCCCGTGTGATGGCTTTCGCCGGCGAACGTGCCGATGCCTGGAATCTCGGGCGGCTTCGGCACCGACAGCACGCCCGTCGCGGGCACGAAGAAGCGCGCATGCGTGACCTTTCCGTCGGAGGTCGTCACGCGCCAGATATTGCGCTGCTCGTCGAATTCGGCGGCTTCGACTTTCGTATTGAAGCGGACGTGCCGGCGCAAGTCGAAACGATCGGCGACGTGATTCAGATAGCGCATCAATTCCGCCGACGTCGGATAGCGCTCCGGCCAGTCCCATTCGTCCTGAAGCTCGGGCGAAAACGAATACGAATAGTCCCAGCACTCGAGATCCACGCGCGCGCCGGGATAGCGATTCCAGTACCACGTGCCGCCGATGCCGTCGCCGGACTCGAAAGCCTGGATGCGGAAGCCCGCATCGGTGAGACGCTTGATCGCATACAGCCCGGCAAAACCGGCGCCGACGACGACGGCGTCCAGTACGTCGTTCGAGTGTGGGTTCATCTGAATCGTCTCCTGGGAAATGAATCGTTCTTCGCAGGAGTCCATTGAATCGCCGCACGGCGGCAGGCATCAATCGGGACGTGAACCTTATCCCGTACATTGAAATCGGTACGGAGCCCGGTTCAGGCATGTCAGGCCCGTCGCCGTTCCGTGCAGCCGCCGCCCGTTTCAAAGTACGGCAGACTCGCGTCGCGGGCGTTGACGCGGCACTGGCCGGCTCGGCATCGTGGATGTCATCGAACCCAAGGAGTGCGATGCCGTGTCCACTGCCCTGCAACGCCTGATCGACAAGGATCTGATTCGCGAGGTGCTGCTGCGCTACGCACGCGGCGTGGATCGTCGGGACTGGGAGCGCGTCCGCGCCGCCTTCTTCGAGGATGCCCGCGACGATCATGCGGACTTCGAAGGCACGCGGGACGCGTTCATCGCCTGGGTCAGGCAACGTCACGATGCGCCGAGCCTCCTCAAATCGACGCACTTTCTCGGCAACTGCCTCGTGGAATTCGCGTCCGATACCGTCGCCGCGGTCGAAACGTATTTCATCGCGCGGCTGGAACTGACGCCGGAGGCCGGCGCGCACCGGTCGATGCTGGCCGCGCAGCACGCCGGGAGCGCGCAGAACAGCCGGGTTCAGGTGTCGGGACGTTATGTCGACCGGTTCGAGAAGCGCAACGAGGATTGGCGGATCGCGCAGCGCCGTACCGTGTTCGATGCCATCGAGTCGCAACTCGTCGATGCCGCCGACAACTCGCTCGATCCGGCCTGGACGCTCGGCCGCCGTGATCCGCACGATCCGGTGTTCGCGGCAAGGGCGGAAATCGGCTTGATCTGACGGGCCGGTTTCCGGACGAACACGACACCCTGCAGGAGGATTCATGACATTGCGCAGAAACGCGCTCGTAGTGGGCGGCGCCGGCGGGATCGGCGCGGCGTGCTGCGCGGCGCTCGCGGCGGACTGGACGCCGATCGTCGTCGACCGGGACGCGGACGCCGCCGGACGCGTGGCCGCCGAAACCGGCGGACGGGCTTACCGGCTCGACGTCGGCGACGTCGCTGCCATCGAATCGTGCATCGCTACCATCGAACACGAATGCGGCGACATCGACGGGCTCGTCTTCGCGGCGGGCGTGATTCCGCCGGCGCAAGGTCCGGCGCAGGTCGATGCGCCGGTCTGGGACGCGATCCTCGATATCAACGCGCGCGGCGCTTATGCGGTGAGCCGCCTCGTCGGATTGCGCATGGCGTCGCGCGAACGCGGCAGCATCGTGATGATTGCGTCGCTCGCCGGCATGATGCCGACGCCGCACCTCGCGTACGGCCCGTCGAAGGCCGCGATGATCAACCTGGCGGGCGCGCTGGCCGTCTATCTCGGGCGGCAAGGCGTGCGCGTGAATGCCGTCTCGCCGGGGCCCGTGCGCACACCGGTGATCGAAGCCAGCTATGCGCGCGGCGAGCGCGATCCCGCCGTCATGGCGCGGCAGACGGCGCTCGGTCGCGTGATCTCGCCGGGCGAACTGGCCGGGCCGATTGCCTTTCTGCTGTCCGATGCCGCCGCGGCGATCACCGGCACGAACCTCGTCGTCGATGCGGGTGCGAGCGCCACGCTGGGCTGGAACCTGTTCGGCGGCGTGGAGACCGTGCTGGCCGGATTGCAGCCGCAACGATAGACGCAATCGATCAGGAGACGAACGTCATGAGCCTCGACATCGAAACCCGCGCGTTCGTCGACACGCTCGCCGCGGCGGCGACGAAGCCGCGCCATCTGCTGACGCCGGACGAAGCGCGCAGCGCGTTCGCACGCATCAGCACGCTGCTGTCCGCCGGCGCCGAGGTGCGCGCGACCGTGCCGCTCGAGATCCCGGTCGATGGCGGCACGCTCCGCGCCCGCCTGTTCGTGCCCGCCGAAGCGCCTCACGCGCTACTGGTGTATTTCCACGGCGGCGGCTGGGTCGTCGGCGGGATCGACGAATTCACGCCGCTGTGCCGCGAGATCGCCGCGGGCGCGGGCGTCGCGGTGGCGCTCGTCGAGTATCGCAAGGCGCCGGAACATCCGTTCCCGGGACCGGTCGACGACGCCTGGCAGGCCGTGCGCTGGCTCGCCGCACAACAGGCCGCGCTGCTCGGCGCCGAGCTGCCCTTGCTGGTCGGCGGGGACAGCGCGGGCGGGAACCTCGCGATCGCGGTGACGCTGCTTGCGCGCCGCGAGCGGACGGTGTCGATTGCCGCCCAGCTGCTCGTCTACCCCGTGACGGATTGCGATTTCGATCGACCTTCGTATGTCGCGCCGGATAACCAGTTGCTGACGACGCGCGACGCGATGCTGGCCTACTGGAACCACTACGCGCCGGCCGGATCCGCCCGGGCGTCGAGTCTCGCCGCGCCGTTGCGCGAGCCGGATCTTTCCGGCCTGCCGGAGGCGATCGTCGTCACCGCCGAGCACGACGTGCTGCGCGACGAGGGCGAGGCCTATGCACTGCGGCTGGAACAGGCCGGCGTGCGGGTCCATCATCTTCGCGCGCAAGGCCAGATGCATGGCTTCCTGATGATGATCGGCGTGCTGCCCGGCAGCCGCGACGGCCTTCGCTTCATCTGCGACCGGCTTCGCAGCGTGACTGCGCGCCCGGCCCGCTGACGCCGCCGGCACCCCGGGCATGCCCCAGCGTTGCCTCCGGCACGGCAGTTGTACCATCCGGGATACTCAGCGCACCGCGCCGGCCCTGGCGCCTCAACAGCAAACCAACGACGGAGACCCGCATGCAACCCGGCAGATCCTTGCCGACTCACGTCGATGCCCGGTCCGATAACGGTCCGCATGGCCTCGACACCGCGTGGCCCAAAATGCCGCGCGGCGAACGCGCGCCGGGCGGCGCGATGGTGACGCCGCTCGTGCGCGGGCTCTCGATTCTTGCCGCGTTCACCCCTGACAAGCCGTGGCTGGGCAATCTGGAAATCGCACAGGCCACCGGCATTCCGGCGCCGACCGTGCTGCGCCTCCTGAAGTCGCTGCTCGCGCTCGGCTACCTGCATCAGGACAAGGCAAGCCGCAAGTATTCGCTGGCTGCCGCGTCGCTGGCGCTCGGCTACGCGGCCATCGCCGATCCCGATCTGCTGCGGCTCGCCGGCATTGAAATGCAGAAGCTCGCTCAAGCCACCGATACCTATGTGCTGCTCGGCACGCGTGACCGGCTCGACATTCTCATTCTGGATACGCGGATCGGCAGCCGCGCGGTGCTCGATCTGCGGCTGCGGCCCGGCATGCGCATGCATATCGCGTATTCGCTGATGGGATGGGCGCTGCTCGCCGCGCTTCCGGATTCGGAACGCGCGTATCTGCTGGGTGAACTCGAACGGCGCCCCGACGACAACTGGCCGACCATCGGCCGCCGGACCCACGAAAAGATCGCCCAGGTGCGCGAACTGGGCTTCGGCATGCTGCACGGCGAATGGGAGCCGGAGCTCGCGTGCGTCGCCGCGCCGGTGCCGCTGCCCGATCGGCCGCCGCTCGTGCTGGGCTGCGTCGGCCGCACCGCCCGTCTCGCGCAAGCGCGGCTCGAACGCGAACTGGGGCCGCGGCTCGTCGCGATCGCCGAGACCTTGCGTGGCCGCGTACCGGTGCCGGTCTGAATCCGCCCGCTCACGATGACGCACGCGCCCGTCACGCCCGTCACGCTCACGCTGGATCGCGGCCTGCAGATCCTGCGCGCGTTCCACGCCGAACGTGCGCCGCTGAATAACGGCGAGCTGGCGCAGCGCACCGGCATGTCCCGATCAGCCGTCTCGCGCCTGACCTCGACCCTGATACAGCTCGGCTATCTTCGTCGTGTCGCGGGCGGTTCCCGCTTCGAACTGGCGAGCGGCGTGTTCGGCATCGGTCATGCATATCTGGTGAGCAATCCCGTCACGCGGCTCGCGCATCCGCTGATGCAGCGGCTCGCCGACCGGCTCGACGTCTCCGTCGCGCTCGCTGCACCCAACGGGCTCGACATGCTGTATGTCGCGCATCGCACGAGTGCGCGCATTGCCACGTTGCGGCTGGGCGTCGGTTCGTTGCTGCCGATGGGCCTCACCGCGATCGGGCGCGCATGGCTCTGGGGGCTGCCGGAACCGCAGCGGCAGCACTATGTGGCCCGTCTGCTGGAGGCCGCGGGCCCGCAGCGTGAAGGCCTACGCAGCGAAATCGACAGCGCCTTCGACGATCTGCGCAGCAACGGCGTGTGCATGTCGTTCGGACAGTTCCAGCGCGATGCCTATGGCATTGCCTTGCCGGTCCGCATCGGCCGCGAAGCCGTGCTGATGTCGCTGAGTTGCGGCGCAATCCGGTTCCAGCGCGATGTCGACGCCGTCAGGCAGCGCATCGTGCCGGCGCTCAAACAGGCTGCGCTCGAACTCGAAACGGAATTGCGCGACGTGCGCCACGAGCCGTAGCCTGAGCGCTTACCGCTGTGCTTCATGGATCCACGCCGCGATGTCGAGCAGCGCCTGCTGCGCCCGCGCGCACACGGCGCCCATGCGGAGAAAGCCGTGAATCAGGCCGTCGTGACGCCATAGCGTGGTTGCCACGCCCGCCTCCGAAAGGCGGCGCGCGTAGGCCTCACCTTCGTCGCGCAGCGGATCGAATGCGGCGGTGACGACCAGCGCCCGCGGCACGCCCGCGAGCGATGTCGCACGCAAGGGACAAGCATGCGGGTCCGCTGCGTCCATTTCGTCGGCGAGATAGTCGGCCCAGAAGCGGATCATCGCCGCGCGCGTCAGCGAATAGCCAGACTGGTTGTCGAGATAGGAAGGCGTCGGCGGCGTGTGGTAGCCGGTCACCGGATAGACCAGCACCTGCGCGCGCAACCCGGGCCCGCCTTCGTCGCGGATACGCAGCGCCGTCACCGCGGCGAGATTGCCGCCGGCACTATCGCCTGCCACGACGATGCGCGCCGGATCGACCGAGAGCGCATTCGCATGGCGTTCGACCCAGCGCACTGCGTCGAGGCAATCGTGAACGGCGGCGGGAAAGCGATGCTCGGGCGCGAGCCGGTAGTCGATGGCGATCACGGCCGCGCCGCTGCCGATGCACAGGTCGCGGCAGACGTGATCGTGCGTGTCGAGGTTGCCGATCACGAAACCGCCGCCGTGAAAGAACACCGTGATGCCCTGGCTTCGCGCACGCTGCGGCCGGTACAGCCGCGCGGCCAGCACGCGGCCGTCAAGCGCGATGGACAGGGCGACCGACTCGCCCACCGGCGTGCGCCGTTCGAGCGGCGGAAAGGCGAGACTCGCGCGCAGTGCGTCGACGGAGAGCGTCTCCATCGGCGGCGCGGATTCGAGCGTCTTCAAAACCGCGGCAATGTCGGGATCGAGCGCCATGACGCTCACACCGCCAGCGTCGGCAAGCCGGAGATGACGAAGCCGCGATAGCCGTCGCGCACGACTTCCTCGCAGATCGCCTTGTACCGGTGATAGCCGCCCACGTACGGCATGAACACGCGCGGCTTGCCCGGCACGTTCGCGCCCGTGTACCACGACTCCGCCAGCGGATACAGCGTGGCATCGGCCGTTTCGTTGACATGCTCGATCCAGCGCGTTTCCGCGTCCGCATCCGGCTCGATCGTCCGGCTTCCGCGCGCGTCGAGCATCGCGACGCATCCGGCGATCCAGTTCAGGTGCTGCTCAATGGCGCACACCATGTTCGCCTTCACGGACGGGCTGCCCGGCCCCGTCACGATGAACAGGTTCGGGAATCCGGCCGTCATTAGCCCGAGATAGGTGCGCGGCCCGTGCGCCCATTTCTGCCTGAGGGTCAGGCCGTCGCGCCCGCGAATGTCGATATCCGCGAGCGCGCCGGTGATGGCGTCGAAACCGGTCGCGAACACGATCGTATCGAGCGCGTAAGTGGCCGCGGCGGTCTGCACGCCCGTTTCCGTGATCGCGACGATCGGCGCCGACTTCGTATCGACCAGCTTCACGTTCGGCCGGTTGAACGTCTCGTAGTAGCCCGTATCGAGACACAGGCGCCGCGCGCCGATCGGATGATCCTTCGGCACGAGCAACTCGGCGGTCGCCGGATCCTTCACCGTGCTGCGGATCTTGCCGCGCACGAATTCGGCGGCCGTATCGTTCGCGGCCTTGCTGGTGAGCAGGTCCTTGTACGAATACAGAAAGCTGATGCTGCCGCCGTTGCGCCATTTCTCTTCGAACTTCGCGAGACGCGCTTCGGCTGTGTCGTCGAGCGCGTTCTTCGTCGGCGCCGGATGCCCTGCTATGCCGAACGGCGTGTTCTGCGCCTCGGCACGCCAGAATCCGTAGCGCGTCTTGTGCCGGTCGCGTTCGTCGGCCGACAGCGCACGGTTGCGCGCCGGCAGCGTGAAGTTGGCGGTGCGCTGGAACACGATCAGCTCGCTCGCCTGCTGCGCGATGATCGGAATAAGCTGGATGCCCGAAGAGCCGGTGCCGATCACGCCGACCCGGCGTCCCGTGAAATCGACCGGTCGGTTCGGCCAGCGGCCCGTGTGATGCCAGTCGCCCTTGAAGGACTCCAGTCCCGCGAAGTCCGGAACCCGCGGCAGCGACAGATTGCCCGTCGCCATCACGCAGAAGCGCGCGGTGGTGGTCTGCCCTTCGGCGGTGGTGATGCGCCAGCGGTTGCCGGACGCGTCGAAGGCCGCCGACTGCACGCGCGTGTCCAGTTGAATGTCGCGGCGCAGATCGAAACGATCGGCGACGTGATGGATGTAGCGAAGAATGTCGGCCTGGGTGGAGAAGCGGTCCGGCCAGTCCCATTCCTGCTGAAGGTCGTCGGAGAACGAATACGAATACTCGAGACTGTCCACGTCGCAGCGCGCGCCGGGATAGCGGTTCCAGAACCACGTGCCGCCGATGCCGCTGCCCGCTTCGAACGCCCGCACCCGCAAGCCCAGCTTGCGGAACCGGTACAGCGCATAGAGGCCCGCGAATCCCGCCCCGACGATTATCACGTCCACATCCGGCGTGACACCGGCCTGACCGACATCAGGATGGCGCATGGAGCGTCTCCATCGGTTCACGAGAAGGGTGATTGGCCCGCGATGATCCGAAGCTCAGGCCACCGACCGTTTCGAGGTAATGCCGCCGTCCACCGTGAAGATCGTGCCGCTCGTGTAACCCGAGCGGGGCGACGCGAGATAGACGAACAGGTCAGCGATTTCCTCCACCGTCGCGGCACGCCCGAGCGGATAAGCCGCCATCAGTTCGGCGGACCGCGCTGCGTCGCCGAGCAGCCGTTGCGCATGACTTCTCAGCACCTTGGCGATCCGCTCGGTGCTCACCGGACCGGGATTGACGCCCACGACACGGATCCCGTCCTCCAGGCTGCGGCCACCCAGCGCGCAGGTGAAGGCCATGAGCGCGGCATTGCCGGTCGAGCCCGCGATGTAGTTGAAGTCGAAGTTCTGGCCGCCGTTGCCGATGTTGTTCAGGATCACGCCGCCGCCCCGCTCCTTCATGCGCGTGTAGATCACACGCGTGAGGTTGACGTAGCCGAACACCTTCAATTCCCAGCCCCGCCGCCACGCGTCTTCATCCACATCCCAGAGCGTGCCGCCGGGAATCGCGCCGGCGTTGTTCACGAGGACGTCGACGTCTCCCGCGAAGGCCGCGAGTTCCGCGATCGCGCCGGACTGAGTCATATCCAGTGCGAGCACCTCCACCTGCGCGCCGTGCGCATCGCGCAGGGCGGCTGCCAGTGTGTCCAGCTTGTCGGCGGAACGTGCCGTCAACGCGAGGTGGCAGCCCTCGGCGGCGAAAACCCGGGCGAGCCCTTCGCCGATGCCCTGCGATGCGCCGGTGATCAGGACGCGCCGGTTTGCAAGTTTCATGTCCATGGTGATTTCCGTCTCCCCCGTTTTGTTCGCGAGCGTGACAGCCGTCGGGAAGCGCGGCCGCCTCCGGCATTGAACGCCGGATACGCAGGCCATGGCCGCACGCCGCGCACGTTGTTCCGTACTTCGACAGGCCGCCCGCGAATGCCGGTCATCCGGTCAATAGATGGTGACGCCGCTGTCCACCGGAATGATCTGTCCGGTGGTGCGGCATGACTCGTCCGATGCCAGATAGACGGCGACATGCGCCATGTCCACCGGCTCGCACGGACCGAGCAGGCAATCGGCTGCCAGTTTGCGCAGTTCCTCGCGCTCGTCGACCAGATGCCGCACGCGCTCGGAGAGCGTCAGCCCTGGCGCGATCGCGTTGATGCGGATGCGCGCCGGCGCATATTCCAGCGCCATCGACCGGGTCAGCGCATGGACGCCGCCCTTCGCCGCCGTGTAGCAGTCGCGCTCGGCCAGCGCCATCAGCGCGACCATCGACGAGAAATTGATGATGGAGCCGCCGCCCGTCTTCTGCAGATAAGGAATGCCGTATTTGCACACGAGAAACGTGCCGAACAAGTCGAGCTTGATGGCGCGCCAGAACTCGTCTTCCGGCGCCTCGGTCACGCGTGCGTCGGCGGGCGTCGATCCGCCCGCGGCATTGCACAGGACATCGATCTTGCCGAACGCCTGCGCCGCGCGTGCGAGGCCGTCGCAGACGTTCTGTTTGTCGGTGACGTCGAGGCGCACCGGAATGATCCGGTCGCCGCCGCCGCTGGCATCGGCCGCCGCTTCCGAGAGATGCGCGTGAATGTCGCCGGCGAGCACGCGCGCGCCCTCGGCGATGAAAAGCTTGCAGATCTCCGTGCCGATGCCGCCACCCGCGCCGGTCACGAACGCAACCTTACCTTCCAGCCTTGCCATTTCACGTCTCCTTTGGAAAAACGAAGTGTCTGCCCGGGCATCCGATGACGGCAGCCGGCGCCCCGTCCACTCGCTCCCGTGTATCCCGGGTCCGCGTCATTCGATGACGACCGCCTGTTCCTGCAGATGCCGCGCGGCCGCGACCAGCCGCGGTCCGAGTTCCCGTTCGACGCGCGCACGCCCCAGCCGGACGCTGTGCCCGACACAGGCGAGCACCAGCGGCGTCTGGTCATGCAGCACCAGCGGCACGGCGAGAATCGTCAGGTCCGGTTCCCATTCGCCGAGCGACACGCAATAGCCGAGGTTCTGCACCTGCGAGATGCCCTTGCTGATGCGGCGGCGCAGGCCGGGCCAGTCACGTCCCGCACGGCGTTCGATATTGCCGAGCAGATAGAAGCGTTCGAGCTCGGGCAAGGCCGCCAGCAAGGCCCAGCCCATCGGCGACGACGCGATGCCGAGCCGCGTCCCCGCGTACAGCGTCAGGTCGATCGAGGCTGGCTTGCCCGCGCAGCTCTCCAGTACGATCACCTCGAGCCGGTCCCGCGTGCCGAGCATCACATGCGTGCCGTTGGTGTTCGCGAACGCCTGCATTTCGAGTTGCGCGAGCAGTTGCACGCTGGAATGCGCGATCGCCGCGTAACCGAGCGACAGCACCGGCGCCGCCAGCCGATACTTGCGGCGCTGCGTGGAGTGATGCAGATAGCCGAGCGCGACGAGCGAACGCGTGAGCCGCGAAACCGTCGGCGCGGGAATGCCGGTTTCGATCACCAGTTCCTGATTGCCCAGCCAGGGCTCGTGGGGTGAAAAGGCGGCGAGGATCGCCAGGCTCCGCGCCAGCGGCACGACCATGCCTCGCGATGCCGGACCGCCGTCCGCCGCGCCGCTGTCTCCGATCGAAGCGTGGTACCAGCTCGCGTCTTCCTGCCCGAACAAGGGCGACGCTGTCAGGTTGACCTGCGGCGGCATCGATTGCTCCGTGTTGTCCCGATTCCATGAGCGACCCCGAATGGCATGGACCGATCGTTCATCGCGGCGCGCCGGGCAGCCGGGCGGCACGCGACAAGCATTCATCTCATGCAGGGCATTACACGCGCCGCACGGAAACGAGTCAAAGCAAAGCGTGCAAATGTTCCGTATTCTGGAATGAGACCGATGCGCGAACCCGTCGGCGTACCGCATCCGGCACGAACCGCGGCCTTACCAAGGTACGGAACAGAGTCTTCGCACAGGTTGACCCACAACCGGCGCCGTCACATCGTACGAACTCGGATCCAATGACGTCACCTTCATCATGCCGCTTCCAGTCGATTACCGGATGACCCCTCCCCTCTCCCTCTCGCGCAGGCCGGCTCGCAGCCACCCAGGAGACCGATCATGAGCAATGTCGAAACCGGCAAGGTCTGGCATCCGGGTGAGCGCGAGTTGCAGAACGCCGGCATCGTGAAGCTGATGCGCGCGCTCGACGTGTCTTCGTATGACGAACTGATGCGCGTATCGATCGAGGAGCCCGAGCGCTACTGGACCATCGTGATGCGCGAATGCGCGATCGCCTGGGACGTGCCGCCCACCGGCTATGCGGACCTGTCGCGCGGACCGCAGTTTCCGAGCTGGTTCCCCGGCGGCAGGCTCAACTGGGTCAACACGATCTACGCATGGGGCCGCGAGCCTTCCACCGCGCAGCAGAAGGCCGTGGTGGCGGAGCACGAGGACGGCAGCGTGAGCACGCTGACCTATGCCCAACTGGAAGAACGCACGCGCGATTTCGCCGCGGGTCTCGCGCAACACGGCGTCAGACAGGGCGACCGTGTCGGCCTGCTGATGGAAAACGGCGTCGAGGCGACGGTCTCGCTGCTGGCCATCGTGCATCTGGGCGCGCTGGTCGTGCCGCTGTTCAGCGGCTTCGGCGTCGATGCGATCATCGCGCGCCTGTCGGCCGCCGAGGCGCGCATGGTGATCGCGACCACGGGCTTCGCGCGGCGCAGCCGGCGCGTGAACGTGGAAGGCGCGCTGCGCGATGCGTGGCGCGCGTTGCCGCTGCTCGAACACGTGATCTGGAAACGGGCGGAAGGCGACACGGCGCAGGATCCGCGCGATCTCGACTGGCAGGACACCGCGACGCGGGCGCAAGGCCTGGGCGAAGCGCCGGTGACCGTCACGCCCGATACGCCGTTCATGGTGATCTATACCTCGGGCACCACGGGCCGGCCCAAGGGCGTGGTGCACACGCATGGCAGCTTTCCGATCAAGGTGGCGCACGACTCGCTGATCCATTTCGACGTGCATCCCGGCGACGTCTATTGCTGGCCCGCCGACATGGGCTGGATCGCGGGCTCGCTGGTGCTCGGCTGTGCGCTGCTGCGCGGCGCGACGCTGGTGTGCTACGACGGCGCCCCCGATTATCCCGACTGGTCGCGCATGGCGCGCGTCGTCGAACGGCACAGGATCACGCACTTCGGCTCAGCGCCCACGCTGATCCGCGGGATGGCCAGCAACGAGGACGTCGCGCTCCAGGGCGACCGCTCGACGGTCCGCCTGCTGATCACCGCGGGCGAAAGCATCGCGCCCGAGCATTGCAGCTGGTTCATGCAGCGTTTCGGCGACGGCACGGCGCCCGTCATCAACTACACGGGCGGCACCGAAGCGTCCGGCGCGCTGCTTGCCAGCGTGCCGATCCGTCCGATTCCGCCGAGCGGCTTCAACACCGTTTCGCCCGGCGTCGCGGCGGACGTGGTGGACGCCGAAGGCCGGAGCGTGACCGGCGAAGTCGGCGAACTGGTGCTGCGGGCGCCCTTCCTCGGCATGACGCAATCGTTCTGGCGCGACGACCAGCGCTATCTGGAAACCTACTGGCAGACCATTCCGGGGCTCTGGGTGCACGGCGATCTGGCTTTGCGCACGCCCGACGGCAACTACTTCATGATGGGCCGCTCCGACGACACGCTCAAGGTCGCCGGCAAGCGCCTGGGTCCCGCCGAAGTCGAGGAAGTCGTGCTGGAACTGCCCGACGCGGCCGAAGCCGCCGCGATCGGCGTGGCCGATGCCGACAAGGGCCAGAAGCTCGTGGTGTTCGTCGTGGCGCGGCCCGGCGCGAGCATCGCGGGCGCGAATCTGGAGGCGCTCGTGGCCGACCATGTCGGCAAGCGCCTCGGACGCCCCTTCAGGCCCGGTCAGGTGCATTCGATCGCGCAGCTGCCCAAGACCCGCAGCTCCAAGATCATGCGGCGGGTGCTCCGCAGCGTGTATTGCGGGCTGCCGCCGGGCGATCTGTCGTCGCTGGACAATCCTGCCGCGCTCGACGATGTGCGCGCGGCGGCGACTTCGGCCTGACCCGGACGACGCCTGACCTTGGGAACGGGCAGGTTCGCAACCGGGCCACGCGCCGGCAATGCCGGGTCCGCTCGAACGCCGACGAATGCGCGTGCATGGAGCGCAGCCGGAACCGCTACGGGTTCGAACCTCGATCGCGCGCCAACGACTTACACCTGGACAAGAACATGAAAGTACTCGACGGCATCAAGGTCCTGGATTTCGGACGCTTCATCGCCGGACCGTTCTGCTCGGCGCTGCTGGCCGACTATGGCGCCGACGTCATCCGCATCGACCGCGTGGGCGGCGGCGAGGACCGCTTCATCGTGCCCGTGACCGCACAGGGTGAAGGCGCGCTGTTCCTGCAGGTCAATCGCAACAAGCGCTCCATGACGCTCGACCTCGATAGTCCGGAGGGACGCGAGATCGTGCGCAAGCTGGTCGCCGATGCCGATGTCGTGATCGCCAACATGCCGCCGCGCACGCTCAAGAGCCTGGGGCTCGACTATGACAGCCTGTGCGAGATCAAGCCCGACATCATCCTCGTCGCCTCCAACGCGTTCGGCAACAGCCGTGCCGTGCGCGACCGCGTCGGGTTCGATGGCGTGGGCCAGGCGCTGAGCGGCGCGGTGTACATCGCGGGTACGCCCGACCGGCCGCAGAAGGCCATGGTGCCCGTGGTCGACTTCGCCACGGCCTTTTCCTGCGCGCTCGGCGTCATGCTGGCCCTGTACGAGCGCCAGCGCAGCGGCATGGGTCAGGAAGTGAGCGCGTCGCTGCTGTGCACGGGGCTCAACATGGCCAGCGGCGCGCTGATCGAGGAAGCTTTGCTTGGCCTGGATCGTCAGCCCACGCTGAACCGCGCGTCCAGCTACGCCCCTTCCGACATCTTCAAGGCCACCGACGGATGGTTCATCACCCAGGTCATCGGCCGCGCGATGTTCAAGCGCTGGACGCACCTGATAGGCCGCCCGGAGCTGCTCGACGACCCGCGTTTCGCCGACGATACGCAGCGCGGCATCAATGGCGAGGTGCTCAGCGACCTGATGAGCCAGTGGTGCATGGACAAGACCCAGGCCGAGGCGCTGAGCGCGCTCGAGCAGGCGCGCATTCCGGCCAGCCCGGTCAACTCGCCGCGTCAGGTGCTGGAAGACGAGACGGTCCGCGCCGCCGACGTGATCCGCTGGATGGACTATCCCGGCGCGCCGAAGAAGGTGCCCATCTTCGCCACGCCGGTGTCGCTGTCCCGCACGCCTCCGGAAATCCACACGCGGCCGCCGCTGACCGGAGAACACACCGATGAGATTCTGATGGGACTGGGCCTCGACGCGCAGAAGGTCGCCGAGTTGCGCTCGCGGAAGATCGTGTGATCGCCTGAGCCATGCGGGCGATGCTTCGCCCGGTTATCCCGCAAGCACGCTTCTCCTACATGCCCAGATAGGCGCGCTGGACCCGCTCATCGCCGGCGAGCGTGCGTGCGTCGCCATGCTGCACGACTCCGCCGCCCTCCAGCACATAGGCGTGATCCGCGATGCGCAGCGCGACCTCCGCGTTCTGCTCGACCAGCAGGACATCCACGCCCGAATCGCGGATTACGTGAATCACCCGCGCGATCTGCTCGACCACGGCGGGCGCGAGTCCGATGGTCGGTTCGTCGAGTAGCAATACGCGCGGCGCGGCCATCAGCGCGCGCGCCACCGCCACCATCTGCTGCTGGCCGCCGCTCAACGTGCCGGCGGGCGCGCCGAGCTTCGCGACCAGATCGGGGAAATAGCCCATACAGCGTTCGAGATCGGCGCTGACCGCGCGGGCGTCGTCGCGGCAATACGCGCCCAGTTCGAGGTTCTCGCGCACCGTCATGCTGCCGAACAGGCGTCGCCCTTCCGGCACCAGACACAGTCCGCGCCGCACCCGCGCATCCGCCGAGGCCGCGTCCAGCGTCTCGCCGTGCAGCGTCAGACTGCCCGCCTGCGCCGGCACGAGTCCCGCGATGTATTTCATCAGCGTCGACTTGCCCGCGCCGTTCGCGCCGATCAGCGTCACGATCTGCCCGCCGCGCACCTGGAAACTCGCGCCGCGCACGGCCGGCACCGCGCCGTAACTGATCGATACGCCGGACACGTCCAGCACGATGTCGTCCTGCCTGGTCTCAATGTGCATGCTCGGCTCCGAGATACGCTTCGATGACGCGCGGGTCGCGGCGAATCTCCTGCGGCGTGCCGGTCGCCAGCATGCGTCCGTGATGCAGCACGACGATGCGGTCGCAGACCTGCATCACCGCCTTCATGTTGTGCTCGACCAGCAGCACCGAACTGCCGAACTCGTCGCGGATGCGCTCGAACACCTCAAGTGTGGCGGCGACTTCCGTCTGGTTCAGACCGGTGAGCGGCTCGTCGAGGCACAGGATGCGCGGCCGCGACGCGAACGCGATCGCAATGCTCACGAGCCGTTGCAGGCCGTGCGGCAAGGTGCCGGCGACGTCGTCGAGCTTGCCTTGCAGCCCGAGCAGACGCGCGGTCTCGCGCACCCGCTCCAGGCGCTGCGCACGCGGCACCGCACCGAGCGTGCCGATGAGGATGTTGTCGGCCACGCTCATGCTGCGCATCAGGCTGCCGTGCTGGAAGGTGCGCGCAAGGCCTTTGCGGTTGATGCGTTCCGGCGACTTGCCGGTGACGTTCTCGCCGTCGATGACGAGCGTGCCGCGCGTCGGCGCGATGAAGCCGCTGATCAGATTGAAGGTCGTGCTCTTGCCGGCGCCGTTCGGTCCTATCAGGCCCAGCACTTCGCGTTCGCGAATCTCGAAGCTCAGGTCGGAGACCGCGAGCAGTCCGCCGAAACGCCGCGCGATGTCGCGCGCTTCCAGCAAGGGTCGGGTGGCGGAACTCTGCATCATGCGCCTCCGTTCGAGCGAATGAGCGCCGCGCGGCGTGACTTCGCGCGCGTGATGCCGCCCTGCACGAAGCCCATGATGCCGCCGGGCAGCAGCAGCATCGCGAGGACGATCGCCGCGCCGTAGAAGATATGCTCGCTCGCGCCGAAGCTGAGCGTCACGCTGCCGAGCAACACCAGCAGCACCGCGCCCGCCACCGGCCCGAGCGGGTGATGCTCGCCGCCGACCTTCAGATAGGCGAGCGCCAGCGTCGACAACAGAAAGCCGAAATCGAGCGGGCTGATGACATTGTTGGCGAACGCATGCAGCGATCCCGCGATGCCCGTGACGAAGCACGAGATGCAGAAGCACGCGATCTTCACCGCATGCACGCGGATGCCGACCGAGCGCACCACGCTCTCGTTGTCGCGTACGGCGATCAGCAGCTTGCCGAACTGCGAGGTTTCGAGCACGAACAGCGCGAGCATCAGCAACCCGGCGACGAGCACGACGAACGCGGGAAAGCCGGCGCCGAACGCGGTCGGCGGGAAGATGCCGACCATGCCCGAGTTGCCGCCCAGCCAGTCCGAGCGCGTATAGACGATGCGCATCACTTCCGAGAAGGCGAAGCCGATCAGCAGGAAGTACGGTCCCTTGGTGCGCAGCGTGATGAAGCCGAAGACCGCGCCGATTGCACAGGCGAGCACGCCGCTCGCCAGCAGCGCGATCGCGAAGGGCAAGTCCCACAGCGTCGTGGACACGCCCGCCGCGTAGGCCCCGATGCCGAAGAACGCCGCCGTGGCGAAGTTCAGTTCGCCCATCAGCAACACGAAGCGCAGGCTGGACGCGTTCAAGGCCGCAATCGCGCACCACACGACGAGATTGGCCGCATAGCCGTTGCCGGCGAGAAGACTCGCGGCGCTGATCGCCAGCAACGCGAGCGCGCACAGCGCGAAAGACTTGTCACGCATGACCGAGCACTCCTTTGGGACGCACCAGCAGGACCAGCATGACGAGCACGAAGATCGCGAGATTCGCGCTCGACGGATCGAAGTAGTAGCCGCCAAAGCTTTCGATGAGCGCGATGAACACGCTGCCGAGAATCGCGCCGGGCACTGAGCCGAGACCGCCGATGACCACCGCGATGAAGCCTTTCACGAGATAGCTTTCGCCGAACTCCGGCGACACGATCGAGACCGGTGCGATCAGCGCACCCGCGATCGCGCCGAGCGCCGTCGCGACGACGAAGCCGCGAAACGCGATCGTGTTGTAGGGAATGCCTTGCAGCATCGCGGCTTCGTGATCGATCGACACGGCGCGCATCGCGCGGCCCATGCGGGTCGCGTTGAGCGACCACAGCAGGCCGCCCGCCAGCGCCACGGCCACGCCGCACAGCAGCAGCCGCTGCGCGGCGAGGGTCGCGCCGAACAGCTCGACATTGCCGCCGACGAGCGGCGGCACGGAGCGCACCGCGCCGCCGAAGACTTCGCGGAAGATCCCTTCGAACAACAGCACGAAGCCTGCCGACAGAATGAACGAGCCGGCGAGATCGCGCTGGAAGCGGCGGAACGCGAAGCGGAACACGATGGCCCCGAGTCCCGAGGCGAGCACCACGCCCGCGACGAAGCCGCCGAGATAGGCGAGTTGCACCGGCACGCCGCGCATGACGAGCCAGGGAATCGCGACCGACACGATCAGCGCGGACAGCGTGAAGAACTGTCCGTGCGCGAAGTTCACGATACGCAGCACGCCGAAGATCAGCGTCAACCCGAGCGCGAACAACACGTACACCGAGCCGATCTGCAACGCGGTCAGTGTGAGTTGGAAGAGTGTCTGCATGATATTCGGCGATGACCTGGTTTATTGGCCGGTGCGTTGCTTGAGCTCATCCGGGCTGATGCGCGCCAGTTCCACCAGCTTGTCGCCCTGGATCTGCGTGACGATGACCGGTACGAGAATCTGCTGCGGGCTGCCGTACACGGACTTCTCGCCGAACGCGGCGCGACCGTAGAACGAATCGAAGGCGATGGCCGGCAGGGTGCCGGCGACGACCGTCGGGTCGATGCTCTGCGCCTTTTCCATCGCGGCCTTGAGCGCCTTCACGGAATCGTAGAAGCCGACCTGGATCGCGTTCAGCGACTCGCCCGTCACGCTGCGCGCGCCCTCGTTCAGCTCGCGCTGGCGTGCCGTCACGCCGGGTCCGTCGAAGGTCAGCGCGGCGCCCATGTACGCGTTGTTCGCCGCGCGTCCGCCGGTCGCGAGCAGGCCGTCCGCGCCGGTGCCCACTTCGACCACCTTCACGCCCGTCCAGCCCAGCGCGTCCATTTCCTTGAAGACGAGGCCGCCATCGGCGGGCGGGCTCGAACACAGATCGACGACGTCCGGCTTGAGGCCCGCGAGCTTGGCGGCGACCGGCTGGAATTCCGTCGTGCCACGCTCGTACCAGTCGCTCGCGACGACCTTCACGCCGACCGCTTCCCAGGCCTTGCGCGCGAGCTTCTCCGTTTCCTGGCCGGTGGCGTCGTTGGGATTGAGCAGCGCGACACTCTGGATCTTCGGGTTGGCCTGCTTCACGTAGCGCACCAGCGGCGGCGCGATTTCGATCGGCGTATTCATCTGCGTGAAGGTCAGCGGATATTTTGGACCCTTGATGCTGGCGCCCCAGGCGGTCGTGAACAACAGCACGCCCTCACGCTCGGTGAGCGACTGCAGCGCGCGCGAGGGCGCGGTGCCGAGACTGCCGCCGATATACTTCACGCCGTCGCGGCTCAGCAAGGTCTGCGCGACTTTCGCGCCGTCCGCCGCGTTGTACTTGTTGTCGTACGCGACGCACTCGTAGTTGTAGACCGTGTTCGATACCTTCACGCCGCCCGCCTTGCGGATTTCCTCGGCGGCCGCCTTGCACAGCCATTCGCTGCCCTTGCCCCAGTTCGCGCCCGAGCCCGAGAGAGGCACGGACAGTCCGATCTTGATGACGTTCGGCGAGTCGGCGAAGGCGCCGGGCGTCGCGCCCAGTGCGGCGAACCAGAGCATCAATGCGCGTTCGATCGTCTTGCGCTTCATGTGTGTCTCCTGATGGTTTCGTTTTATCGTGGGCTCATTTGACGAGCGCGGCCTGCGCGGGTCAATCGGGCCATGCGAAGTGATCCGTACGTTGGAATTCGGCTGCGCGCGCTGTGTATCGTGCAGAGCACGCGCGCGCGTAGCCGGACGGGCGTCGAGCCCGAACGCGCGATGATTCATCGAATGGAACGAATGTGCGGGTGCTTGAACGCCGCGATTCAGGTGATCGAACGCGCGGCGAGATGCCCTTCGCGAATCGCCGGCTGGATGTCGCGCGCAGAGAGCGCATCGCCGACGACATGCAGTTGCGCCACGCGCGAACGCAACGCCAGCCAGAGCTCGTTCTGCGACTGGCGATAGCCGACGATCACGACCGTGTCCGCGTCGATGGTTTCGGTCCTGGCGCCGAACAGCGGCTTGATCTCGGCGCGGCCCTTGCCGACCGATACCAGTTCCGCCTGCGTGACGATGCGGAAGTCGCCGGCCTTGTGGAAGCGCTGCAGCGCGGACTGAGTGCGGCCCGTCGCTTCCATCGCGGGCGCGAACATCAGATGGCGCGTGACATAGGTCACCTTGACGCCGCGCTCGATCAGCATCTCGCAACAGCCTATCGCCTCATAGTGCCCGACGTCGTCGACGACGATTGCCGTGTCGCCATAGGCCTTCTCCCTATCCGTGATCAGGTCGAGCGATGTCAGCACGCGCGCATCCGGTGCGATCCGCACCTGCGCGGCGGGGCTGGCCGTCTGTACGAATTCATGCGCTTCGGCGGGCTGCGATCCGGTAGCCACGATGACGACGTCGGGATGTTCGGCGAGCACGTCGGCGGCGTCCATGTAGGTCGACAGACGCACGTCCGCGCCCAGCCGATAGATCTCGTTTTCCAGCCAGATCGCGATGTCGCCGATGGCGTGCAGCTTCGGCATGCGTCGCGCGTAGTTCAGCAAGCCGCCGAGATCGGCCATCGCTTCGACCAGCGTCACGCGATGTCCTTGCAGCAGCGCGACGCGCGCCGCTTCCATGCCGGCGACACCACCGCCGACCACGAGCACGCGGCGCGAATTGTTGGTCTTGACGATCGTATCGTCCGACAAGCTCGCCTCACGTCCGGCCGCGGGATTCACCGCGCATCCCATCCGTCCGCTGAAGACCCCGCCGATGCAGCCCTGGTTGCAGCCGATGCACGGCCTGACTTCATGGCCCCGCCCTTCGCGCGACTTCACGACGAGCATCGGGTCAGCGATCATGCCGCGCACGATGTTGATGAGATCGGCCGCGCCGGTCTTGAGTGCCTGTTCGGCGTCGTCGAGCGTCGCGTACCGGCCGACGATGATGCGCGGCACGGTCACGTCCTTGCCGATGTCCTCGCTGAACGGCAATTGATAGCCGACGGGCTGATCCATGCCCGCGTAGCGATCGACATGAAAGTAATAGTCGCCGTGCGTGATGTTGACGAAGTCGATCAGCCCTTCGGCTTGTGCGCGCAACGCGATCGCATTGGTCTCACGCGCCGAAAGGATGCGCTGGTCCGAACTGTCGCCGATACGCATGCCGAGCGCGAACCCCGGCGACGTCGCCGCGCGAACGGCGCGCAAGGTTTCCAGCAGGAAGCGGATGCGGTTCTCGAAGTTGCCGCCATAAATGTCGGTGCGCCGGTTCAGCACCGGCGAGAAGAACTGCGAGAACAGATAGCCGTTGCCCGCGAGTATCTCGGCGCCTTGCATGCCCGCTTCCTCGACGCGCACGGCGGCTTTCGCGTACGCTTCGACGAGTTCGCCGATCTGGTCGGTGGTCATCGGAACCGGCGGTGCGACCGCATAACGCCCCGGCAGCGCCGATGCCGCCCAGGGCAAACCGCCACTCGCCGACGGGTCCGTATAGCCGCCGTGCCAGAGTTGCTGGAACAGCTTCATGCCGGTAGGCGCGATCGCCTCGACCAGCCGGCGCATCGGTGCGATGGCGCCGTCGTCGCGTACGCTCAGCGCGAAAGTCGACGAATGATGCACGGATGCACCTTCGATGATCGACAGTCCCGCGCCCCCTTTCGCCCGTTCGAGGTGATAGGCGATCAGATCGTCATTGATGTACTCGCGTGAGAAGGACGTGGCATGCGCTGTCCTGACGATGCGATTCGGAATCTCCACCGCGCCGATGCGGATCGGCGACAACACTCGTTCATACATGTGCGTATCCTGGTTCTCGCGATGCCCGGAATCGCGCCGGTCACGCGAACGCATCCATTGGAAGACCGGGAATGAACATGCGCAACCGCTGCGCGACCGCTGTTCCGTACCTCGGAACCCACTCCTGGCGGACAAAGACATAGGCTCGTCCTATGGCGGGCACACCAAATCGGTATTTCCCTGCTGGACGGTCAGCGTTTTAAAGTGGGGCTTGGACAACCGCTGGCGACGGACGCGCCGCATGCGCGCACGGAGGATTCGAATGAACAAGGAATGCGCGGTCGATATCGTCGCGCCGACTTCGGTGGCCGCACTCGCCGCCACGCTCGACTACGAGGCGTCGCCGGCTGACGGCGAAGCGCTGCCACCGCTGTGGCACTGGATCTTCTTCCGGCCGACCGTGAGGCAAACGCTGATCGCGGCGGACGGCCATCCGCAGAAAGGCGGCTTTCTTCCCGACCTTGGCTTGCCTCGCCGCATGTGGGCCGGCGGACGCCTGCGGTTTCCGGCCCCGGTACGCGTCGGTGAACGCATCACACGCGAGTCGCGCGTGCTCGATGTGCGCGAGAAGCAGGGACGAACCGGCCGGCTCGGCTTCGTGACGGTCGCGCACCGCATCGAGAGCAACGGGACGCTGGCGATCGAGGAAGAACACGACATCGTGTATCGCGAAGCGGGCACGACGGCGTCGGCGCCCACCGCCGCACCCGCCGACGAAGCGTGGCAGCGCACGCTGATGCCGGATGAGACCTTGCTGTTCCGCTATTCCGCGCTGACCTTCAACGCCCATCGCATTCATTACGACACGCCCTATGTCACGGGAACGGAAGGCTATCCCGGCCTCGTCGTGCATGGTCCGCTGATCGCCACGCTGCTGATGGACCTGCTCAGGCGTCAACGGCCGGATGCCATCGTGCGCGAGTTTTCCTTCAAGGCGCTGCGTCCCTGCTTCGCCGGCAACGCATTGCATCTGTGCGGCCAGCCGTCCGCCGATGGCAAGTCCATCGAGTTATGGTCGAAGGACCACGAAGGCTGGCTTGGCATGACGGCTCACGCCACGCTCGACTAACGCATACCACCCATCATGATCGAAACCAACGACGCATATCAGGACATTCGCGACGCCGTGCGCGACCTCTGCAAGCAGTTCTCGAACGAATACTTCCGCAAGGTCGATGAAGTGCGCGGCTACCCCGAAGCATTCGTCGATGCACTGACGAAAGCGGGCTGGCTCGCCGCGCTGATTCCGCAGGAGTACGGCGGCTCGGGCCTGGGTCTCACCGAGGCGTCCGTCATCATGGAGGAGATCAACCGGTCGGGCGGCAATTCCGGCGCGTGCCACGGCCAGATGTACAACATGGGCACCCTGCTGCGGCACGGCTCGACGGAGCAGAAGCAACGCTACCTGCCGAAGATCGCGTCGGGCGAATTGCGTCTGCAATCGATGGGCGTCACCGAGCCGACCACCGGCACCGACACCACGAAGATCAAGACGACCGCGGAAAAGAAAGGCGACCGCTATGTCATCAACGGCCAGAAGGTCTGGATCTCGCGCGTGCAGCATTCCGACCTGATGATTCTCCTCGCGCGCACGACGCCGCTCGCCGACGTGAAGAAGAAGAGCGAAGGGATGTCCATCTTCATCGTCGATCTGCGCGAGGCGGTCGGGCACGGTCTCACGGTCCAGCCGATCATCAACATGGTGAATCACGAGACCAACGAACTCTTCTTCGACAATCTCGAGATCCCCGCCGAGAACCTGATCGGCGAGGAAGGCATGGGCTTCAAATACATCCTCGATGGCCTGAACGCGGAGCGCACGCTGATCGCGGCGGAATGCATCGGCGACGGCTACTGGTTCATCGACAAGGTCAGTGAATACGTGAAGGAGCGCGTCGTGTTCGGCCGGCCCATCGGGCAGAATCAGGGCGTGCAGTTTCCGATTGCACGCGCGTATGTCAACGTGGAAGCGGCCAATCTCATGCGCTTCAAGGCCTGCGAACTCTTCGACGCGCACCAGCCCTGCGGGGCGCAGGCGAACATGGCGAAGCTGCTGGCCGCCGATGCATCGTGGGAAGCGGCCAACGCCTGCCTGCAGTTTCACGGCGGCTTCGGCTTCGCCGCGGAATACGATGTCGAGCGCAAGTTCCGCGAGACGCGGCTTTATCAGGTCGCGCCGATCTCGACCAACCTCATTCTGTCGTACGTGGCCGAGCATATTCTCGGCTTGCCACGTTCTTTCTGAGGAAGCCTCGTCATGCGTCCGCTGCAAGACATCAAGGTCGTCACGCTGGAGCAGGCGATCGCCGCGCCCTTCTGCACGCGCCAGCTCGCCGACATGGGCGCGCGCGTGATCAAGATCGAACGTCCCGGCGCCGGCGACTTCGCGCGCGGCTACGACGAACGCGTCTCGGGACTGTCGTCGCACTTCGTGTGGACCAATCGTTCGAAAGAAAGCATCACGCTGGATGTCAAGCAGCCGCAGGCGCTCGAGATCGTCGACAAGCTGCTCGCCGATGCCGACGTGTTCGTGCAGAATCTCGCGCCCGGCGCGGCGCAGCGGCTGAGCCTCGACTACGACACGCTGAGCACACGTTATCCGCGTCTGATCGTCTGCGACATCAGCGGCTACGGCGCGGATGGCCCGCTGCGCGACAAGAAAGCCTACGACCTGCTGATCCAGAGCGAGTCGGGGTTTCTGAGCGTCACGGGTTCCGACGGCGAGCCGGCGAAGGCGGGGTGCTCGATCGCGGACATTGCCGCGGGGATGTATGCGTACACGAATATCCTTGGCGCGATCATCGAGCGCGGCAAGACGGGCCGCGGCAAGCGTATCGACGTGTCGATGCTGGAGAGCATGGTCGAATGGATGAGCTTTCCGCTCTACTACGCGATCGACGGACAGACGCCGCCGCGCCCGGCCGGCGCCTCGCATGCGACGATTTTCCCTTATGGTCCGTTCCAGGCCGGCGATGGCAAGACCGTCATGCTGGGCCTGCAAAACGAGCGCGAATGGAAGAAGTTCTGCGAGATCGTGTTGCGCCGTCCCGAACTCGAAATGGATGAGAGGTACTGCGCCAACAGCCGCCGCGCCCGGCATCGCGACGAACTCACGCGCACCATTGTCGAGGCATTTGCGGACATGAGCGCCGCGCAGGTGATCGAGCGGCTGGAAGAAGCGGGTATCGCCAATGCGCGCATGAACGACATGCACGACGTCTGGCGCCATGAGCAGCTCGACGCGCGCGGCCGGTGGACGCGCGTTCGCACGCCCGTGGGCGAGATCGCCGCGCTCTATCCACCGGGCTTGAGCGCGGCGGATGAACCGCGTATGGATGCCGTTCCCGCGCTCGGCGAGCAGACCGAAGCCATACTCGGCGAGCTCGGGTACGATGCGCGTTCGATCGAACGCCTGCGCGCCGAGGGCGCGATCTGATCATCAGGAACGCGCTGTATCGAGGATCGCCTGCGCACGCATCACGACGGGCCGATCGACCATCTTTCCCTGCACCGCAACCGCCGCGCCATTCGCTTGCGCGAACGCTTCGAGCACTTCCCTTGCCCAGGCGAGTTCCGCTTCGCTGGCGGCGAAGCATCGGTTCACGGTATCGACCTGTTTCGGATGGATGCAGATTTTCCCCGCGAAGCCGCGCCGCTTTGCGTTGAGCGTGTCGGCGTGGAGTGCGGCTTCGTTGTCGATGGCGGGTGTTACGCCGTCGATCGGGGCGCCGATGTGCGCGACTCGGGAGATCAATGCGAGTTGCGCGCGGTAAGGGTCCAGTTCGCTGCCATCGGATGCCATGTTCAGATCGGCGCAGAAATCGAGTGTCCCGAAGATCAGCCGATGCACATGCGGCGCACGCGCGATCTCCAGCGCGCGATGCATGCCTTCGGCGCTCTCGATCAGCGGGAACACGGGCATGCGGCTGCGTGTGCGCGTGACGAGTTCGATCACGTCCGTCGCGCTTTGCGCCTTCGGCAGCACGACGCCCGCAACGCCGCGCACGGTGCAGAGCCGCGCGTCCTGTTCGAACCAGGGCGTGTCGCGCGCGTTCACGCGGATCAGCACCGGGCGCCCGGGCGTGAGCCACGCGGCAATGGCTGCGCGCGCCTCGTCCTTGCGCTCGGGCGCGACGGCATCCTCCAGATCGAGGATGACCGCGTCGGCGCCGCTGTTCAGCGCCTTCGCGAATCGCTCGGGACGATTGCCGGGGACGAACAGCAGCGAACGATGACGGGTCGCGTTGGGCATCGTGGTCATCGGTCGTTACAGGCTTTGCACGAGTTCAGGCACCGCGCTGAACAGATCGCTGACGAGACCGTAATCGGCCACGCTGAAGATCGGCGCTTCCGCGTCCTTGTTGATCGCAACGATCACCTTGCTGTCCTTCATGCCCGCCAAGTGCTGAATCGCGCCCGAGATGCCGACCGCCACGTACAGCTGCGGCGCGACGATCTTGCCCGTCTGACCCACCTGGAAGTCGTTCGGCACGTAACCGGCATCGACCGCCGCGCGCGATGCGCCCAGCGCCGCGCCCAGCTTGTCCGCCAGCGGTTCCAGCGTCTTCGTGTAGTTCTCGCCGCTGCCGAGACCCCGGCCGCCCGACACGATGATGTGCGCGCTCGTCAGTTCCGGACGGTCCAGCTTCGTCACTTCGCGGCTCACGAACTGCGAGATGCCTGCATCGGCGGCGGCTTCGATCTTCTCGACTGCTGCACTGCCGCCTTCGGCTGCGACCGGATCGAAGCCGGTTGCGCGCACCGTGATGACCTTGATCGGATCGCTCGATTGAACTGTAGCAATGGCATTGCCTGCATAGATCGGACGCTCGAAAGTGTCGGCGCTGTCGACGGCCGTGATGTCGCTGATCTGCGCGACGTCGAGATGCGCGGCGATACGCGGCGCGATGTTCTTGCCGTACGCCGTGGCGGGAGCCAGGATGTGCGAATAGTCCTTCGCGATGTTCAGCACCGTGCCTTCGACGTTTTCAGCGAGACCGTCGGCAAGTTGAGGCGCATCGGCGAGCAGCACCTTCGCTATGCCTGCGATCTTCGCTGCAGCATCGGCTGCGCCTTGCGCGTTCGATCCCGCGACCAGCACATGCACGTCGCCGCCGATTTTAGTTGCAGCCGCAACCGTATTGAGCGTCGCTGCCTTGATCGACGCGTTGTCGTGTTCCGCAATGATCAGAATCGTCATGTTCAGATTACCTTGGCTTCGCTCTTCAGTTTGTCGACCAGCGTCTTCACGTCCGGCACGGTAATGCCCGCGCTGCGCTTCGCAGGCTCGGTGACCCTCAATGTCTTCAGACGCGGTGCAACGTCCACATTCAGATCCGCAGGCGTCACCGTGCTCAATGGCTTCTTCTTCGCCTTCATGATGCTCGGCAGCGTCACATAACGCGGCTCGTTCAGACGCAGGTCCGTGGTGATCACGGCGGGGAGTGTCAAGGAAAGCGTTTCCGCGCCACCATCGATTTCACGTGAGACCGTGACGCGTCCGTCTGCGATCACGACTTTCGACGCGAACGTCGCCTGGGGCAGGCCCGCCAAGGCAGCGAGCATCTGCCCCGTCTGATTCGAGTCGTCGTCGATAGCCTGCTTGCCGAGAATGACGAGTTCAGGCTTTTCCTGATCGACCAGCGCTTTCAAAATCTTCGCGACGGCGAGCGGCTGAAGCTCTTCCGCCGTCTCCACCAGCACCGCACGATCCGCACCGATCGCCAGCGCCGTGCGCAAGGTCTCCTGGGCTTGCGCGACGCCACACGAAACCGCGATCACTTCCGCAGCAACGCCCGCTTCCTTCAGACGCACTGCTTCCTCGACGGCAATTTCATCGAACGGGTTCATCGACATCTTTACATTGGCGATGTCGACACCGGAGTGGTCCGACTTCACGCGGACCTTCACGTTGTAGTCGACCACGCGCTTGACTGGGACAAGTATCTTCAATGGCGTCTCCTTGCAGTATCGTGAACGGGGCTTTATCGAGGCTCCATTTGAACGTCCGCCGGACGGACGCGCAAATACCAGTTTGTTTTGCCCGTCATAGACTCGCCCTATGACGCGGGCAGGCCGGTTTCTTGCAACGCGTCACGACAAGAGCCCACACATCGAGAGGACACGAAGATGAGCGCAGGAAACCGACTCGCGGGCGCACCGCAGCCGATGCATGTCTGGAAATCCGCCTCGGGCATTCCGCTCGCCGCCGACACATGGGGCGACCCGGAAAGCCCGCTCGTGGTGCTGCTGCACGGCGGCGGGCAGACGCGCCACGCGTGGGGCGAAACCGGTGCACGGCTGGGTGACGCGGGGTACTTTGCCGTCGCCTACGATGCCCGCGGGCATGGCGATTCCGGCTGGAGCGAGGACGGCGATTACAGTCTCGACGCGCTTGCGCAGGACCTCCGCAGCGTGATCGAGCAGGTACGCGGCCCGGAGACCAGCGCGCCGCCGGTGCTGATCGGTGCATCGATGGGCGGCGCGACGAGTCTCGTCGCCATCGGCGAAGGCCATGTCCCGGCGAGCGCGCTCATTCTCGTCGATATCGTGCCGTACACGGAGCCCACCGGCGTCGATCGCATTCGCAGCTTCATGCGCCAGCGTCCGGACGGCTTCGATTCGCTCGAAGCCGTCGCCGACGCCATCAGCGAATATCGTCCGACGCAAACCCGCCGGCCCAATCTCGATGGCCTCGCGAAGAACGTGCGGCTCGGCGACGACGGACGCTATCGCTGGCACTGGGACCCGCGCTTCATTCAGCGGCCGCTCGATATCGAAGGACGGCACGCCCGCCTGTCGGCCTGTGCGCGCGCCGTGTCCGTGCCGACCCTGCTCGTGCGCGGCGGCAGTTCCGATGTCGTCAGCGAGAAAGGCGTGCGGGAGTTTCTCGCGCTGTGCCCGCGCGCGGATTACGTCAACGTCGCGGAGGCCGGGCATATGGTGGCGGGCGATCGCAACGACCGCTTCGGCCATGTCGCGATCGACTTTCTTCTGCGGAACGTGCCGGTCGAAGATCGGCACGCCTGAGGCCGGCGAGCCCGGGCTGTCGAAGTACGGAAATATGCCCGCCCCGTCCTTGACGATGGAACGTGCGGACTCGCATCGTGAGCGAACGCATCGTTAATCCCCATCGAAGGACGACTCATGAGAAGAGCAGCCATCGTCTCACCCCTGCGAACGCCGGTCGGCGCATTCGGCGGCAGTCTGCGCGGCGTGCCGGTCGAAGACCTCACGCGGCCCGTGATCCAGGCAGTGCTGGAACGCACGCGCATCGATCCGGCTCGCATCGACGATGTCGTGTTCGCCCAGTCGTACGCGAACGGCGAGACACCCTGCATCGGCCGATGGGCTGCGTTGAACGCGGGCCTGCCCGTCAGCGTGCCCGGCATGCAGCTCGACCGGCGCTGCGGCGGCGGCTTGCAGGCCATCGTCACTGCGGCAATGATGGTGCAGAGCGGCGCGGCCGATGTCGTGTTCGCGGGCGGCGTGGAGAGCATGAGCAACATCGAGTACTACACGACCGACATGCGCTGGGGCAAACGCTCGGGCTCGGTGCGCTTTCACGACCGGCTCGAACGCGGGCGCGAGCGCTCGCAGCCGGAAGATCGCTTCGGCCGTATCTCCGGCATGGTCGAAACCGCCGAGAATCTCGCGCGCGAATACGGCATCACCCGCGCCGAAGCCGACGCGTTCGCCGCACTCAGCCATCAGCGCGCGGCGGCGGCATGGAACGCGGGCAAGTTCGATGACGAAGTGGTGCCCATCACGGTGCCGCAGAAAAAGGGCGAACCGTCGATGTTCACGCGCGACGAAGGCATTCGTCCCGACACCACCGCCGAATCGCTCGCCCGTCTCAAGCCGGTCATGAAGGACGGCATCACCACGGCGGGTAACGCGAGCCAGCAGAACGACGCATCGGCTGCGTGCCTGATCGTCGCGGAGGACAAGCTCGATGAGCTCGAACTCTCGCCGCATGGCTATCTCGTCGGCTGGGCAGCGGCGGGATGCGAGCCGGCGCTGATGGGCATCGGCCCTGTTCCCGCCGTCGAGAGATTGTTTGCGCGCACGGGCTTCTCGTTCGATCGCATCGATCTGGTCGAACTGAACGAAGCCTTCGCCGCGCAGGCGCTTGCCGTGCTGAAGGGCTGGCGATGGGACGATCGGGAGCGCCTGAACGTGAACGGCTCGGGCATTTCGCTCGGTCATCCGATCGGCGCGACCGGGGTACGCATGATGACCACGCTGCTGCACGAACTGCGGCGGCGCGGCGGGCGTTACGGTCTGGAGACCATGTGCATCGGCGGTGGCCAGGGCATGGCCGCCCTCTTCGAAGCGGCGTAGGTCGAAGGCGAAGCGCGCCGTTCAGATGGGCGGCGTGTCGGGCTCGGTCGAAAAATGATGCTGGCGAATGCGCCACGCGGCATCGTGCGATGCGATCACGAGCGTCGTACGCAGCCGCGATCGCGAAGTTCTGTTGCCGGCGAGCGTGAAGGTGAACTCGCCGTAGCCTTGCGCGAGGAAACAGTCATGCGCGAGCCGGATGACGTGCTGCTCGACCAACGCGAGCGTCGCCGATTCGATCACCCCGCAATACGACGAGAAATACGCGAGGATCGCGCGCGCTCCGGCAGACTGGCCCTTGCGCCCGCCGAAGAACAGCGCGTCCGGCGCATAGAGCGCGGTCAGCGCGTGCGGATCCCAGTTGCGGGCCGCTTCGTTCCAGGCGCGTTCAACCCTGCGAAGCGTATCCAGGCATTCGTTCATGATCAATTCTCGTCGTGACATGGGAGATGCGGGCAGGAACAGGGGCCACGCGCCGTCACTATGCCTGAAACATCGTGCCTTCCCCCGCTACGGGCGCGCTTCCCGCAGCATGTTGCGTGCGATGACCAGTTGTTGCACCTGCGTCGTGCCTTCGAAAATGCGGAACAGGCGAACATCACGATAGAACCGTTCGATGCCGTACTCGCTCATGTAGCCCGCGCCGCCGTGGATCTGCACTGCGCGATCCGCGACGCGCCCGCACATTTCGGAGGCGAACAGCTTCGCGCACGAGGCTTCCGTGCTGACCTTCAGGCCATCGTCGCGACGGCGCGCGGCATCGACCACCATGCAGCGCGCCGCATACAGTTCGGCGCGGCTGTCCGACAGCATGGCCTGAACCAGCTGAAACTCGCCGATGGCCTGACCGAACTGCTTGCGCTCGATCGCATACTGCACCGTGTCGTCCAGCATGCGCTGCGCGACCGCCACGCAGATCGCCGCGATGTGAATGCGCCCCTTGTCGAGCACTTTCATCGCGGTCTTGAAGCCTTTGCCCTCCACGCCGCCGATCAGATTCGCGGCCGGCACACGGCAGTTGTCGAAGATGACGTCGCAGGTATGGGCGCCGCGCTGGCCCATCTTCTTGTCGCGCTTGCCGAAACTCAGGCCTGGCGATCCGGCCTCGACGATGAACGCCGAGATGCCGCCCGAACTCTTGTCCTCCGGATCGGTGCGCGCCATCAGCGTGAAGATGCCGGCCTGCGGCGCGTTCGTGATGTAGCGCTTGGTGCCGTTCACGATGTAGTCGTCGCCGTCGCGGATCGCTGTCGTGCGCAGCGACGCCGCATCCGATCCGGCCTCCGGTTCCGTCAGCGCGAACGAAGCGATGATCTCGCCCGTCGCAAGACGCGGCAGATAACGCTCTTTCTGTTCCTCGGTGCCGTCGAGCAAGATGCCCTGCGAGCCGATACCGACCGTCGTGCCGATCAGCGAGCGGAACGCGGGCGATGCACGCCCGAGCTCGAACATCGCGAGCACCTCTTCTTCCATCGTGAGTTGCAGGCCGCCGTAGGCTTCGGGAATCGTGAGTCCGAAGAGACCCATTGCCTTCATGTCGTCGACGACGTCCTGCGGAATCTCGTCGGTGTCGGCAACTTGCGCTTCGTTGGGAATCAGTCGTTCACGCACGAAGCGCGCGATGTTGTCGCGTAACACGTTCATCGTTTCGATGTCGCGGATCATGGTCTGCGGGCTCTCCGAATGCAGGGATGATGCAGTCCATGCTGCGATCCGTTCATGCAGGCGTCAACGGCCTGCCCTGCGCCGTTCCGTACTCTGGATCCGTCACAAGCAGGTACGCCATGCTTCGGTCATGCAGCTGCCTTTCGATGTACGGAAGGGCAAGCGATAGCGCATTGACATGCGCTTGCGCCGCGCATCATCGTCATGACGAACGTCCATGGATTCAACGGAGACAGACATGACGAAGCGCACTATGGAAGGCAAGGTCGTGATCGTATCGGGGGCGGGCGGCGGCATTGGCCGCGATATCGCATTGCTGATGGCCCGTTATGGCGCGCGCGTGGTGGTCAACGATATCGGCGCATCGCTCGAAGGCACCGGGCGCGACAGCTCGCCCGGCGAGCGCGTCGTCGAAGAGATCCGCGCAGCGGGCGGCGAGGCCGTCTCGAACATCGACAGCGTGGCGGACAGCGGCGCGGGCGCGCGCATCGTCGAACAGGCGCTCGATGCGTTCGGCCGCATCGATTGTGTCGTGAACAATGCGGGGATCCTGCGCGACCGCTTCTTTCACAAGATGTCGGATGACGAATGGGATGCGGTGCTCAAGGTGCATCTGTACGGCAGCTTCAATCTGAGCCGCGCCGCCGCGAACCGCTTCAAGGAACAGGAAAGCGGCGCATTCGTGCATATGACTTCGACCTCCGGCCTGATCGGCAATCTCGCGCAGGCCAACTACAACGCGGCGAAGATGGGCATCGCGGGGTTATCGAAGTCCATCGCGCTCGATCTCGGCAAGTTCAACGTGCGCTCGAACTGCATTGCGCCGTTCGCATGGAGCCGCATGGTCAGCTCGATTCCGACCGACACGCCCGAACAGGCCGCGCGCGTCGAGAAGATCAAGCAGATGACGCCCGCGAAGATCGCGCCGCTCGCGGTCTATCTCGCGAGCGACGCCGCGCGCGACGTGAACGGCCAGATCTTCACCGTGCGCAATAACGAGATCTTCCTGATGAGCCAGCCGCGTCCCGTGCGCTCCGTGCATCGCAGCGATGGCTGGACGCCCGAAGCCATCGCCGAGCACGGCATGCCGGCGCTGAAGGCATCCTTCGTGCCGATGGATCGCTCCGGCGACGTGTTCAGCTGGGACCCGATGTAACGCGACGGAGACACCCGTGGCAATCGACTATCACACGCTCAGGAACTGGGCGTTCGACGACGTGCGGCAAACCTACACCGAGCGTGACTGCGCGATCTACGCGCTGAGCGTCGCGTTCGGCAGCGAGCCGCTGGATACGCGTGCGCTGAAGTTCACCTACGGCCCCGAACTCGTCGCCGCGCCGACCATGGCCGCCGTGCTCGGCTTTCCCGGCCTGTGGATGCGCAATCCGGAGACCGGCATCGACTACGCGAAGGTCGTGCATGGCGAGCAGCGCGTGACGCTGTTGCGGCCGCTGCCCGCCGCAGCCACGATCATCGGCCGTACGCGCGTGCAGTCCGTCGTCGATAAAGGCGAAGGCAAGGGTGCACAAGTGCTGACGTCGCGCGACGTCATCGATGCCGCAAACGGTGAAGTGCTGGCGCGCGTCGAGCAACTGAACTTCTGTCGCGGCGATGGCGGCTTTTCCGCGCGTGGCCAAGCCGGCGATGCGCCCCTGCCCGCGCTCTCTCCGATGCCGGACACCCAGGCCGACCTCGTCTGCGATCTGCCGGTGCGTCCGGAGGGTGCCTTGCTGTACCGGCTCAACGGCGACCTGAATCCCCTGCATGCCGACCCGGCGAGCGCACGCGCCGCGGGCTTCGATCGTCCCGTGCTGCACGGGCTGGCGACGTACGGAATAGCCGGCCATGCGATTCTGCGCGCCGTTTGCGCTTACGATGCCACGCGTCTGAAGATGCTGTTCGCGCGCTTCTCCGCGCCCGCTTATCCCGGCGAAACGATACGCATCGAGATATGGCACAGGCACGGGGCCATGCTGCGCTTTCGGGCGAGATCGCTGGAGCGCGATGTCATCGTATTGAACAATGGCGAGGCTCGAATCGAATGAGAAGAGAGAGCGTGCCGCGCCCGTGCGGCACGCGCCTTCGCTTCATGCACCGCTTGCGGGCGAGACCGGCGTGTCGAGCGGATATTGAGGCGCACGCTTTTCGCGAAACGACGCGACACCCTCGCGCACTTCCGCGCCGCCGAAGCCCAGCATCTCCAGCGCGAGCGATGCATCGAACGTGGGACCGGCCTGGCGCAGCCAGTTGTTGAGTGCGTACTTCGTGAGCCGCACGGCGGAAGGCGCACCGTTGACGAGGCGCGTGGCAACGTTCAGCGCCGTGTCCTGAAGCTCGGCGTCGTCCACGGCGAGCGAGACGAGCCCGATCTGCTCGGCCTTCTCCCCGCTCACCGGCTCGCACAGCATGAGGTGGTATTTCGCCTTCGCCATGCCGCACAGCAGCGGCCAGATGATGGCCGCATGATCGCCGGCGGCTACGCCCAGCCGCGTGTGCCCGTCGACGAGCTTCGCGGTTCGGGCCGCCACCGAGATGTCCGCGAGCAGCGCGGCCACCAGTCCCGCGCCGACTGCCGAGCCGTGAATGGCCGAGACAATCGGCTTCGAGCAGTTGATGATGTTGTAGACCAGGTCCTTCGCTTCACGCCAGACGCGCATGCGGGCATCGAACGAGTCGATCATTTCCTCGACCATGTCGAAGTCGCCGCCCGCGGAAAACGCGCGGCCCGCGCCGCACAGGATCACGGCGCCGACTTCGGGATCTTCGTCCACATCGCGCCAGACGCGCGCGAGTTCGTCGTGACCGCGGGCATCGAGTGCGTTGAGACGCTCCGGCCGATTCAGCGTGATGCGCAAGACCCCGCGCGCGGGACGATCGAACGCGAGCGTGGAATACGACGCGTATGACTTCGATTGCTCTGGCATGGATTCCCTCTTCCTCTTCGCAGATGAGTTGAATCCATCGTGATGATCGCATCGCGCGGCGTCAATGCAGCGGGACGCCTCGTTCCGTGCGTTGGAAGCATGCGTGCCGCGCGTCAGGGCTCGCAGTCGACATCGGCGAGCAGTTGCGTCAGCCGTTGTCCGGCGGCGTGCAACTCGGGAATCGCGCGCTTGCGGATCGCCGCCATGTCCGGTTCGAGTTCGACCGCGCCGCAGTTGAGCGACATCAGCGTGCGCGTGCGGCCCACCGTCAGCGGCAAGGCAATGCCATACGCGTTGCGCTGGAATTCGCCTACCGCCATGCAGACGCCGGTGGTGCGCAGATCGTCGAATGCGGTCTCGAGGTTCCTGCGCACCACGTCCGCATTCTTTCCCGGCGTCGCGAGGATCGCCGCGATACGCTCGCGTCGCTCCGTCTCGGGCAGCGCATACAAATGCGCCCGACCGACCGAGGTGGTTTCCATCGGCAGCAAGGTGCCGACGCCCAGCCGCAGGGTCGCGATCTTCGCGCTCGTTCTGCACGCGATATACAGCATGTCCAGATGATCCGGCACAGCCAGCGCCACGCACAGTTCGAGTTTGTCGGCGAGCTTCTGAAGGAAGGGATTGACGAGGCCCGCAACGGGATTCGCCTCGAGATAAGCATGCCCGATGCTCAGCGCGCCCGCGCTCAGTTCGAACTGCCGTCCGCCGCTCACGCGCCTCAGGAAGCCTACGCGGATCAGCGTGGCGGTGATGCGCGACACGGTCGCTTTCGGAAAGCCCGTGCGGCGCACGAGTTCCGCGTTCGACAGCGGCGCGCGCTCGGCGCGAAACGCGCGCAGGACTTCGAGCCCGCGTTCGACCGTAAGCGTAATGGGCGCGGCAAGCGTGGATTCGGCAACGGTGTTCATGCTCGCCTCATTCATCGAAAGGGACCTGCTCCTGCACGTGCTGCGCGATCGCGGCCAGGCGCGGACCCAGTTCGCGCTCGATGCGGGCGCGCCCGAGCTTCGCGCTCGGCCCGATGCATGCCAGCACGAGCGGCGTCTGGTCGCGGATCAGCAGCGGCGCGGCGACGATCGCGAGATCCGGTTCCCATTCGCCGAGCGAGGTGCAGTAGCCCGCATTGTGAGTCTGCGAAATGCCCTCGCTGATGCGCCGCCGCAAATGCGGCCAGTCGCGGCCGGCACGACGTTCGACATTGCCCAGCAAATAGAAGCGTTCGAGTTCCGGCAGCGCGGCGAGCAGCGCCCAGCCCATTGGCGATGATGCGATGCGCAAGCGCGCGCCCGCATGCAGATCGAGATCGAGCGTGGCGGGTTTGCTCGCGCAGGTTTCGAGCACGATCACATCGAGACGGTCGCGCGCGGCGAGCACGACATAGGTGCCGCTCGCATCGGCGAAAGCCTGCATGCTCCGGCGCGCGAGCCGCTGCACGCTGGACTGCGCGATGGCGGCATAACCGAGCGAGAGCACCGATGCCGCCAGCCGGTATTTGCGCTGCGCCGGCGCGTAATGCAGGAAGCCGAGCGCGACCAGCGAGCGCAGCATGCGCGACACGGTCGGCGCGGGAATGCCGGTCTCGAAGACGATTTCCTGATTGCCGAGCCACGGCTCCTGTGGCGTGAAGGCGCCGAGTATCGCGAGACTGCGCGCGAGCGGCACGACCATGGCCGGGCTTGCGCCATCGCGTCCCGCATGCGTGCTGTCCAGCAGTGCCGCATTCCAGGCCGGGCGGTTGATCTCCGGTCGTGGCGTGGCGATCCGGCTCGGCTGCGTCGACATGATTGGCTCCAGGGAGGTTCGGCCCGATGCGTTCGATTACAGGATTTCCCGCGCAGCACGTCAATCGCCCTGCGAATGTGTTCCGTGCTTTGAAAGGCCCATTCTTGACCGGAATATCCCGTGCAGCCAGTGTGATCGACCCTTAGCGGGTGGGTGCGGGTGCCTATAGGGGTTTTCACTGTACGGACCGTTCCGCCGCGTGAACGTCCTGAAGACACGTATCAGCAAAGGCGATGCGGCCCGCTCACATTGAGCGGTCGATCTCGCGCAGCGTCACGCCCTTCCACGTTTCGCGTTCGACCAGCTCGGCGATGAGACCCAGCAAGGTCCGGCGAACGGCGACGGTGGCCGCATGCATCGGCATGCTATTGGGCCAGCAAACGCTCACGGGCCGGCGGATCACGGGCTCGACGATCTTGCGCATGCGCGGCATGCGGGCCGGATCGAGCTGCGCGACGGCCGAGGCCGGCAGTATCGTGCACGCGCGGCCCGAATGCGCGATCAGCAGCAAGGACGGCAAGGAATCGATATCGGCCACGACGTTCAGATCGATCTTCTCGCTCGCGAAGACACGTTCGATCAGCATACGCAGGCCGTTGGACACGCCCGGCGCGACGAGCTTCACGCCGCCGAGTTTCGCGAGCGCACATGTGCCGGAACGCGCGCCGATATCGCCGCCCGGTTCGCCGAGCAGATACAGCGTTTCGTCGAACACGGGCACGCTGCCGATGCCGGGCGTATCCGATTCGCGGAACAGAATGGCCAGATCGAGGCGGCCGTTCGCCAGCAGTTCGTTCAGATATCCGCTCATGCTTTCGAAGAACTGCAGGCGGATCGCGGGAAACATGTCCTGCACGCGCTCGAACAACGGCACGGCGAGCACGGACGCCATCGTCGTCGGCAAGCCGATGGCCACGGTGCCCGACGCCGCGACGCCGCCTTGCGTGACTTCCTGCCGCAACTGCTCCATCTGCCGCAGCACGACTCGCGCATGACGGTACAGCGCCTCCCCTTCGGCGGTCGGCGTCACGCCATGATTGCTGCGCAACAGGAGCGCCACGCCGAGTTCTTCTTCGAGCCGCGCGATTTGCTGACTGAGCGAGGGTTGCGCGACGAACAGCTTTTCCGCAGCCTTGCCTAGACTTCCGTAATCGACGATGTGAACGAAATAGCGAAGCTGACGGACGTCCATGCAGTGTCTTGAAGCATCGTGAAGAGGTGCGTGCATTCTTGCATGGATCGCTCGAGGAAGGCGCTTTTCAACGGGGTTTCAAAGGACGGAACGCATGTGCTTGCTGCATGGACATCGGACCGGGAGAGCACTTAACGTGTCGCTGGCATGCCCACCCGGGCAACTTCAAGCCAACTTCGCACGATGACCTCATGCACGACCCAGCGACCCTCGATCTCACCGCCGTGATCCGTGCCGGCGATACCGTCATGTGGGGGCAATCGCACGCCGAGCCGATCACGTTGATGCGCGCGCTCGTCGCGCAGCGGCATCGCATCGGACGGACCCGGCTCTTCCTGGGCATCGGTCTCGCGGATGTGCTCGCGCCCGAACACGCCGATGCCTTCGATTTCCTCGCCTACTGCGGCAGCGGCGCGAATCGCACGCTTGCGCGCGCGGGACTGCTCGACATTCTCCCGGCGCATTACTCGCAACTGCCCGGGCTCATGAGCAGCGGATCGTTACGTATCGACGTCGTGATGCTGCAGGTGTCGCCGCCCGATTCATCAGGACGCTACAGTCTGGGCCTCGCGCGCGAGTATCTGGTCGGAGCGCTGAAGCGCGCTCGCGTGATCATCGGCGAGGTGCATCGTGATGTACCGTGGACGCATGGCGGACCTTATCTGCGCCGGGCGGATTTTGACTTGCTCGTGGAGTCCGACGCCGTCTTCGCCAACCCGCCCGCCTCCATGCCGGGGACGGTCGAGACAGCCATCGGCGGGCATGTGGCGAGTCTCATTGAAGATGGCGCGACCTTGCAGACCGGCATCGGCGCGATTCCCGATGCAGTGCTCGCGCAACTCGCGGACCGGCGCGATCTCGGCGTGCACACGGGCAGCATCGGCGACGGCATCGCGGCCCTGTGCGAAGCGGGGGTCGTCACGAATGCGCGGAAGACGATCGATACGGGCATCACGATCGGCGGCGTCATCATCGGTTCGGAACGGGTGCGCCGCTTCGCGCATCGCAATCCGGCGGTTGAGCTGCGCGGCACGGAGTACACGCACGATGCCAGCGTGCTCGCGCAGATCCATCGCTTCGCCGCCATCAACTCCGCCGTCGAAGTGGACCTGACTGGACAGATCAACGCCGAAGTCGCGGCGGGCACGTATGTCGGCGCGGTCGGTGGGGTCGGTGATTTTCTGCGTGCGGCGCAGGCCAGCCGCAACGGAGTGCCGATCGTCGCGATGCCCTCGACGGCGGGCCGGCACAGCCGTATCGTCGCGCAACTCTCCGGTCCCACGACGATCGCGCGCAGCGACGCCTGCGTGATCGTCACCGAATACGGCATCGCGGATCTGCGCGGGCTGTCGATCTCGCAACGCATCCCGCGCATGATGGCGATCGCGCATCCGGATCACCGCGAGCAACTGGAACGGCAGGCGCGGAACGCGGGTTAGCCGCAAACATGTTTCCTTGCTTCCTTGTATAGTAGGCCATCGATTGTCACGCCTAGCCGACAGGCCATCTACCCGAAGTCGATTGACCGGACGATAAGGGAAACGATGAAATACAAGGACTATTACGCCCTCATGGGCGTTCCGCGAAACGCGACGGAAGCGGAGATCAAGACCGCTTATCGAAAGCTCGCGCGCAAGTTCCATCCGGACCTGAGCAAGGAGGCTGACGCCGAGACGCGTTTCAAGGAGATCGGCGAGGCGTATCAGGTTCTCAAGGATCCCGAGCAACGAGCGGCGTTCGACGCACTCGGCACCGGCTTCAAGGACGGCGAGGAAATCCGCCCTCGCCCGGAGGCGAACGGCGCATATGGCAGCGATGGCGACGGCGACGGCGACGCCCAGGCTGCCGAAGACTTCTTCAGCGATCTGTTCGGGAGGCATGCGCGCCAGTCGGCACGCTCCTACACGCCCGAGTGGCCGGGCGAAGATCTTCATGCCAAGGTCACCGTCAGCCTCGAAGACATCTACAACGGCGCGCAACGGACCTTGTCCCTGCAGACGCCCGTGATCGACGATCAAGGACGCGTCACGTATCAGACGCGCACGCTCGACGTAGCCATACCGAAAGGCATTCTCGACGGGCAGCGTCTGCGGCTCGCGAGTCAGGGCGGCCTTGGCATGGGCAACGCGCCGCGCGGCGACCTGTATCTGGAGATCTCCGTCGAGACGCCCAGGCGATATCGTATCGACGGACGAGACGTGACCTCCGATCTTCCGCTGGCGCCCTGGGAAGCCGCGCTCGGTGCGGAAGTCGTCGTACCCACGCCCTCGGGCGACGTGACCGTGACGGTTCCCGCGGGATCGTCGGCTGGCCGGCGTCTCAGGCTCAAGGGTCGAGGCGTTCCCGGCAATCCTGCCGGCGATTTCTACGTGATGCTGGGCATCGTCCTGCCTCCCGCGGATACCGACGCCAGGAAGGCCGCCTACGCCGAGATGCGTAAGGCGCTCGATTTCGACCCGCGCGCCCATTTCTACAGGTGACCCTCATGAATGGAAACGATCCTTCTCATCTGCACGGTGAGATCGTCGAGGAACGCATCGAGTTCACGATGGTTGAGCTGTGCCGCATCACGGGTGCATCGCACGAAGATTTCGCCCAATGGGTCGAAGAAGGCGCGTTCGAGCCGCAGGGTGCGCGCGTGGAGGAATGGCGGTTCAGCGGCACGTGCCTGCGCCGCGCCATCACCGCGCAACGCCTGAAGAGCGATCTGGAGCTGAACGCGCCGGGCGTCGCACTCGCGCTGGATCTGCTCGATCAGATCGAAGCATTGCGCAAGCAGCTTGCGCGTTACGGCAACCACGGCCAGGCCCGCGACGCCGCTTGAACATGCCGTGAGCGGCGGCTGATGGCCTACTCGTTCTCCGATCGTCCCTAGCTCAGATGCAGCTTCGCCCCGACGTCAGGAAGCCGCGCCCGGATCTCGGCGAACACGCCCTTCTCGAGCACCCGCCGACTGGTCTGGTAGAGAAATTCGGCCGTGTCTTCGTATTCGCCCGCACGCGAAACCTGAAAGATCGTGCGCACCAGCGGCGGATCGGCAACCGGGATGGCCGCGATGTCCTGCAAATGCGCCCGCCCCTGCAACAACGCGAGGGCCGGACAGATCGACCATCCCAGATCGGCCGCGACCATCGCCAGGAGCACGTCCGCCGCGTCGATCTCGAGATGGCGATCGGCGCTCACGCCACGGCGCCGCAGATACCGCTCCGTCACCGCGCCATAGTGCGAGCGCTTGCTGAAGCGGACGAACGGCAACTCGCGCGCCAGCGTCTGAAGATCGGCTGAACGGTATTGCTCGCGCCGCGCCGCATGCACGACGAGCAGCGACGGCTCCACGAACAACGGCCGCCGCACGAGGTTATCCATATCGTCCATGGGATCGGAGGTGACGATCAGATCGAGTTGCCGTTGCAGCAGCGCAAGCGAGAGACTGTCGGCGAACCCGGCACGCAGGACGACCTGATTGCCCTGTGCAATCGTGTGCTTGACCACCGCCGGGCCCACGGTGGCCGCGTACGAATCGATCATGCCGATGCGGATCTCCGGCCGGCCGGTCAGGTCCGCTTCACGGACCACCGCAAGCAGCCGCTCCATCTCTTCGACGACCGTCTGCGCGTGCCGCCGCAGCGCGATGCCGGCCGGCGTGAGCAGCACCGGACGGCGGCTGCGGTCGAGCACCTTCGTGCCAAGAATCTCTTCGATCTGCCCGACCGCCTGCGAAACGGCGGACTGCGTGACGCCCAGCGCGCTTGCCGCCGCGGAGATGCTTCCGCTCGACGCGACGGCGTCGAAGACGCGCAAGGCACGGATATCGAGTCGCGATGAATCGCTCACGGGTTATCTCCGGAATTCGGAAGAACGTGGCCGGTTTCTCATCGTTCGACGGGCATGACGCGAATCGTGTCGAGCACCAGTCCGAGCAGCGGCGCCACGGTCTCGCCACTGTCCGCGAGGTTATCGACCCGCGACTCCAGCGCGCGTGCGTGTTGAGTGTCACAGGCCGTTTCGGCAAAGCGCCGGAACTTGTCGCGCAACGCTGCGGCGCCGAACGGCAGATCGGGATCGCCGAGCGCCTGCGTCGGACCTGAATCGAATCGCCGCCCGTCGTTCAGCTCGACCGTCACGCTCGCGTAACGCCGCTGCGGGAACTGCGCATTGAATCCAGGATGCTCTTCCGCGCGAATCAGACGGCTGACGCGCAGCACCTCGGGATCTTCGAGTCCTGCGCCCTGAAGCGCGTCGAGGGTAACGGCGCCGTGTTTCAGCGCGACCGCCACCGGAAACGGCAAGCTGTATTGCGACACTTCGGTGGTCCTGGGTTCGGGATGATCGAGACGGATCGCGTTGTGGAACGTCTGAATGCGCACGGCGCGTATCTCGCCGATTGTGAAGCTGTAATCCTGCCTGAGCCGCTGCGCCGCGTCGATGGCCGGGTGCGCCCAGCGGCACACCGGCTGCGGCTTGAAGTATTGCTCCATGATGCGCCAGCGCTCGCCGAGATCGTTCCAGTATGCGCGCGACGCTTCCTGCTCGACCGTAATGGCGGGCGCGCCGGTGAAGCCCTGCTGCGCCAGGAAGCCCGCGCTCAGACCCGCCATGCAGCCCCAGCCCGATCCGTCGCGCACCATGGTCGGATGATCGACGCAGCGCATCATCTGGCTGCGCGGACCATGATATTCCGCGATGCCGAGCGCTTCGCGCGTCTGGTTCGCATCGAGCCCGAGCCGCCGCGCCGCCAGCGCCGCCGCCGCCAGCGCGTTCCAGGCGCCCGACGTGTGGTAGTCGCACGCGCTCGCATGCAGCGCGATGCCGGCCCGTGTGCCGACCTCGTAACCCAGCGCGAGACAGGTCAGGAATTCGCGGCCGCTCATGTCGCGTTGCAGATCGGCCAGCGCGAGCAGCGCCGCTATCACGGTCACGCCGACATGGCCCTTGGTCTCCGCGTGCCCGTCGTGGCCGTCGCAGCTGTCGATCGTCATCGCCCCGGCCAGTCCCGCGCCGATGGGACTCGCGTGGCGTCCGTCGAACAGCAGACGCGACCGCAGTCTGCCCGCTGCGAAGAACTCAACGGCATGATCGCTGGCGATCCGCGAGAAGTCCGTGCGCCGCCCCATCATCGCGACGCCGAACAGATCGAGCAGGCATAGCTTGCCCTGCTCCACGACGTCGTCGGGCAGATCATCGAAAGTCAGTTCGTGAATGAAGCCAGTCGTGGATGCTTTCATGGAATGTGCGGCGCCAGCCATGTGATCAGAGCAGTCCGGATTGCTGGAGGAAGGCGCGAGCCACGTCTTGCAGCGATTTCTTCTCGAGATCGACGCTGGCATTGAGGCGAATCATGGTGGGCGTGTCGAGCCGGGCGGCCAGTGCGTCCAACGTGGGCGCGAGCGTCGGGTTGGCATCGAGCGTTGCCTTGCGCACCACCGGCGCGAGTGTGTTCGGCTGGATGAACCCCTTGTCGTCCTTCAACACCACAAAATTGAACGCGGGAATGCGGCCGTCTGTCGTGAACACGAGCGCGACGTTGACTTGCCGGTCCTTCAGCGCCTGATACGTGAGGCCCGAATCCATCCGCATGATCTCGCTGGGACCGAAGCTGAAGTCATAGGTCTTTTCGAGCGGACGCAGTCCATCCGCGCGGCCGTAGAACTCCGAGTTGCAGGCGAAGATCATCGACTGGCCACCGCGCACTACCTTGGCGAGATCGCTGATCGACGCGATACCCAGTTTCTTCGCCTCGTCCTGATTCATCGCGAACGCATAGACGTTGTCGACCTTCGATGGAGCGAGCCAGACGAGACCCTTCGGCGCGTCGAGTTCGCTGACCTTGCGGTACATGTCCTGCGCGCTGAGCTTGTCGGTGAATTTGTCGTAGTTGTTCAGCGCAGTGCCGACGTATTCCCAGTACACATCGATTTGCCCATTCTCCTGAGCCTGACGCAGCACCATGCTTCCCATGCCGACTTTCTTGTCGACGGAAAAGCCCTTTGCTTCGAGCAATTGCGCGGTGAGTTCCGCCATCAATTGCTGCTCGGTGAAATTCTTCCCACCAATCACGACCGTTTTCGACCAGGCGGAGACCGGTGGAGCGAGCGTCGCCAGAACGAACAGCAGTGCACACAACTTCCTTAGAAATGAATTCTTCATGGCTTTTCTCGCTGTCATCAAAAGGCGGGATATGGCTGCCTTGGCGAAGGGGCTCATCGCAACGACACCCTTGTCATCTGAATCGACAAAAGAATCTGTGCGGTACATAGTGAGCTGATACTAATGTCATGAGCCGGAAAAGTGAAATTAACGCGGCAGCTTAAGCAAATCTAATACTGATTTGAAAGGCCGTTAATCCGGTTATCGGACGAAGGGTGACCTCGGCCGGCATCGTGGAGGCCGTGGCGAGTCTCGTCACGAAATCGATGCTCTCAGCCGAAGTGCGCAGCGACAGTGTGCAGTGTCGTCTACTCGACACCACGAGCGATCATGCGAGGCGCAAGCTGGAAGAAGCCGGTGAGTCCGACATGATGGCGCAGCGTTCTGCGCAGCATGCCAGGAGGTTTGCGTGCTGCAAGCGGACAAATAGCGGGCGCGGCTACTGAGGCGCGGGCCCTTCGCGCAACGCCCAATATTTGTTGCCGATGAATCCCACGATGACATACACCGGAATGCCGCTCAACTGTGCAAAGTAGGGCGCATGCGTGATGTGCAGGACGAGCAGGACCACGCCGAGATTCGCGAGATACGAAACGAGCACCACGACGAGGAAGCGGAGTGCCGCGTGACGCGTGGCGGCAGTCTGGAACGTGAACTTGCTGTTGAGCGCGAAACTGATCGCGACACCCACGCCGTAACCGATCATGTTCGCGATCACCGGCCGTGCGCCCGCTGCCTGCACGCCCAGGATGATGGCGCCCGCGAGCACGGTGTTCACGCCTCCAACCAGCAGATACTTCAGGAACTGCAAGCGGACATTGCGACTGGAAGTTGCATTCGCAATCATTGATGAGAAGTCAGAGTGGTGAGCGTGGGGATGCCGGCAACACGGAATCAGGCACCGGTTGCGTACACGGCATATTGCGCACCAAGCGGCACGTGAGTCAGATATTTTTCCAGCGGACGCAACGCGGCGAGTGCGTGCGGGAAAAAGATACGGTAGCGCACCTGAACATCGGTAAAACCGGCATCACGGCATGCGCGCTGCATCCTGGACGCGGTGATGAGCCTGGCATTGACATCGAATTCACAGGTATTGACCGCGCGTACGGTCAGCGGATTATAAGGGTTGTGCTCGAATATCACGAGCGTGCCGCGCGCCCCGACCACGCGATGCAATTCACGCAGCAGACTCACATGCTCGGCATGATCGATGTGATGAAACACACACATCGCATAGGCGAGGTCGAATTCGCCGGGCTCGAACGGAAGCGTGCGCCCGTCGAAATGCACGAAGCGTGCGTCATCCGCGAAACGGCTCTTCGCAAGCTCCAGAGACCGCTCCGATACGTCCGCACACGTCAGCTGCGCGGCAGGCAGATACTGGCGCACCCACGGCACCGACGTGCCCACGCCCGCGCCGAAGTCCAGCATGCGCGCGGGCACGGCGTTGCGGCGTTCCATTTCCTCGGCGATATCGCGAATCTTGTACTCGGCAAAGAACGCCGGACCTTCTCCGGATGCTGAAATATTTTTTGTATGCAACGCGAGATATTCGTCTGCAAAGCTATCGAATTCGGCCTTGTCCATACGCGTGCTCTCTCCCTTTCATTCATTCGTCTGCCCTATCCGGACTACCCGTTACTGTAGCGCAATGCGCAGTTCGACGATGTCGTGATGATTCATCAGATGTACTTGGCTTACAACTTCTTTCATATGCATAAGACACGGATCGAGTCATGAAATTCTTGTGTTTGATTTCGCACTGCGCTTAGTATGTACGTGACATTCATGTCCCGCATTTGTCTGCATCGCGCGTGCCGCTTCGACATCAAAGGCTGCATTGCCGCGTCCGTCCCTTGCCATCACGGGAAATCCATTCGCGTTGCACGTCGCCCAACGCCTTGGGCATCAGGGGTTCCGCCTATGACGACGTTGAATCTCATCGTACCCTGCTACAACGAAGAAGAAGTCATCACGGAAACGTGCTCGCGTCTGCTTGCGCTTCTGGAGCGTCTCATTGCCGCGTCCCTAGTCAGTGACGACAGCAGGATCACCTTTGTAGACGATGGTTCGCGCGACCGGACCTGGTCGATCATCGAGACCCTGCACGCATCCAATGCGCGTTGCCGGGGCATCAAGCTGTCGCGCAATCGCGGGCATCAGAACGCATTGCTCGCGGGCCTGCTGGTTGCGGAAGGCGATGTGCTCGTGAGCCTCGATGCCGACCTCCAGGACGATATCGAAGCCATTCCGCGCATGCTCGAAGAGCATCGAAAGGGCGCGGAGATCGTCTTCGGCGTGCGGCACAAGCGGAAGAGCGATACGTTCTTCAAGCGCTTCACCGCGCGGAACTACTACAAGGTGTTGAAGGCGCTCGGCGTCGATATCCTGCCCGGTCATGCCGACTTCCGCCTGATGAGCCGCAAGACGCTGGATGCCCTCAAGGAGTTTCAGGAAGTCAACCTCTTCCTGCGCGGCATCATTCCGCTGCTGGGATTCAGGACGGCAATCGTGGAATACGAGCGCGCCGCGCGCTTCGCGGGCACGAGCAAATATCCGCTCGCGAAAATGCTGGCCTTTGCGTTTGACGGCATCACGTCGTTCTCCGCCGTGCCCTTGCAGTGGAGCACGCGGATCGGCGCGCTCCTCGCGCTTGGCTCGCTGTGCTTCGGCGCATGGGCCGTGTATGCGCGTCTCTTCACCAATCTGGCCGTGCCCGGCTGGGCGTCCACCGTGGTGCCGATGTATTTCCTCGGCGGCATCCAGTTGTTGTTCCTCGGCGTCATCGGCGGGTATATCTCGAAGACCTATGCGGAGACAAAGCATCGTCCGCGCTTCATCATCGAACGAACCTTATGAATATGCTTGGGTCGTCCGCGAGTGCGTCGGTATCGCGCAGCGGTTCATTGCTCGAGTGGATGCCGCGAGCGCTGTTCATCGTGACGCTGCTCGGCGGAGCCTTGCTGTTCTGGATCGCGCCACGGCCGCCGCTCGTCGATCTGCCGCAACACGCCGCGCAGGTGATGCTGCTGCGCGACCTGATCGATCATGCGTCGGCGTGGCAGAGCCTCGTGCGCATCAATCTCTTCACGCCCTATCTGATCGGCTATGGTCTGGCGCTGCCGCTCACTTACGTGATGTCGATCTCGTCAGCGCTCAAGCTCGTCCTGATGATCGCGTATGTCGGCTTCGTCATGTCGTGCGTTGGCTTTCGCAGGCATCTGCACGGCGACCCGCGGCTCGATGTGCTCTTCATTCCCGGTTTCTTCGGCTTTGCCTTTGCATGGGGCTTCTATACGTTTCTGGTAGCGGCGCCGGTGGGCATGCTGTTCATGTGGCTCGCCCATCGATCCGCCACGCAGCCTTCGTTCAGCCGCGGCGTGGGCGTGTTCGTCGCGGGCGTGGCGCTGTTCTTCTGTCACGGTCTCGTCTTTCTGTTCGCTTGCGGGATCGGTGCGGGCTTTGCGCTCGTCAAGCCGCGCCAGATCCGGGGCAAACTGCTGGCGCTCGCGGCATTCGTGCCGCTCGGCCTGCTGTGCATCGTCTATACGCTCTGGAGTCACGCCAGCGATCCGGTTCTCGGCCACACCATCGACAATGTCGCGAAGGTCGACTGGGGCTGGTCGGACACCGGCGGCAAACGTCTGCTGCTGTTTCCGATGATGGTGTGGGGCCTCACGAAATGGAGCGCAGTTTATTTGCCGCTCTTCGTGCTGATGGGCATCGCGCCGTGGCTCTGGCGGGACCGTATCAATCCCGATCGCGCGGTGCTGGTGCCGATGATCGTCATGGGGTTCATCTGGCTGGCCGTGCCGAACCTCGCGCTCGGCACGGCGTATCTCTATCAGCGCTTCGCGCTCTTTCTGCTGCCCGTCTATGCGCTGATGTTCGTCGCGCCGGAACCGGTTGCCGGCGTGAAGCGCGACAGGCGCGGCTTCGTCATGCAAGTCGTCATCATTGCGGGCTGCTGGATCTTCCTCGCGAATCAGGCGGTCCGGCTGCATCGTTTCGCGGTGGAAATCGCGCCGCTGGAGCAACTGCTGTCCCGAACGGAGCCGAATCAGCGCGCGCTCAATCTGGTGATGGACGGAGCCAGCGATGCCTACTGGAGTCCGTTCGCGTATCAGCATCAGGCGCTGTGGTATCAGGCGGAGAAGCACGGCTTCGTCGATCCGAACTTCGCCCAGTTCCTTCCGCAGATCGTGCGTTTCAGGCCGGCGCAATTGCCTGTGCATGCGTCACAACTGGATCGCTTTCCAGGCTCGTTCGACTGGAAGCAGGACAACGGCCGCTTGTATCGCTATATCTTCGTCCGGTCGGCAGAGCCCTTGCCCGCCGATTACTTCGCCAATGGCGAGTGCGATGTGGCCTTGCTTGCGCGTGAGGGAAAGTGGGCGCTGTATGAGCGGCATGCATGCCGGTGAATGCGCGACTCGATGACTGCGAGAAGAAACATCAGACCGGCCGCCGTTCCATACTTCCCGAGCGCACTAGTCGATTATTTTTTTCCGCATGGCGCGCGATTTTTGTTCTTGATAACCTGCGCCATCGTCAATAGCTCTTCAGGCATATGACACGAATCCTTCTGCGCACGGTTTGAGGCCGTCGCGGTCGAATGTAACGTCGAGGATGCAATGCTTGCACTAGAGGGCGGCCCGCGGTTCTTTGCCGAGGGGCGCCTCATCACTTTCACGCTGCGGTCGCGCGGCAAGGCCATTACGTGCGCGGTCACGCGCGACGCACTGGAGCGACACTTCCTGCAGCGCCGGACTTCGGACGAGCGAACCTTGCTGTCGGTGTTCGAGCGCGGACTCAAACGGATTCTGGAAGCCGCCGACAAGAAGAGCCGCGTCTTGCGCGGCTCGCGGATCCTGTTGACGGCGCATGACCTCGGCGAGGCTTAGCTCGCTGTTCATCTTCACATCACCGGAATCGCAAAAGTCGCTTGTCCAAAGAAGGCGGGCGGCTTGTTCGGGGCGCTTTGCGCATCGGTGAATTCAAACTCCGATGCCATGAACACCATGCCGGCATGCTTGCGCATTTTCGTGAACGAGAAGCGCATGACGACGTTCCGGCCATCCAGCGTGCGCCTGAACTGTGTCTTCACGGACGTGATGAACGTGCGCGTCAGCACGTTCTCCTTGAAGCTCTGAAGATCCGCCGTGCCGATAGCCTCGCGAAAAGCATGAGGGGCATCATCGGTCACGAAGTCGGCAATCGTGAGAAACGCGATCTGATTGAGACAGAGTAGCGATTCCACCGCGTTGAAGTGACCGGTCTGTGAGCCATAGAACGTCTCGGGAACGCAGACTTCGGCAAACGCGACCAATTCATGATCAAACGAAATATCCCGGAAAGCCCTGTCGATATAAACGCATTCCGCCTTGTAAGGCTCGAGAATGGCGTCTCTCAGGAATGCCGGAATGGGTCGAAAGTTATCGGATTGAAAGAGCGGGGATTCGAGTGGTTTCAGTGGCGCGAGCATGATTCTTTCCTCGGGTCGGATTACGTAGATTCAGTCTACGTAGCGACAATTAGCGAGGAATGATCCCCTCGCCTGCTTGCCTGCTTGCGCGCCGGACGTCAATGCAGCTTCAGGCTTTCGATCAACCCGGACGCGCCGATCCACAACAGCTGAACGCCGATGCAGAACAGGACAAACGCGAAGAGTCTCATCGCGATCTGCGTGCCCACTTTTCCCAGCAACTTTTCCAGCCGCCCGCAATATCGCACGCACAGGAAAATGCTCAGGCACAGCAGCACCAGGGCGACGCCGACGCCGGCCAGGTGTACTGGCTGCAGACCTGCGTGCGGCGATCCGGTGCCCAGTGCGATGGCCACCGCGATGGATCCGGGCCCGACGGTAATGGGCAAGGTCAGCGGATAGAACGCCTTGGTGCGCAGCGATGCCGCGCGGTCGGCCGCCGGCGCGACCTCCTCCGCCGTGCTGTCCTCAGTGGGCGCCTGCAACAGGCCCCAGCCTGCCATGGCAATGACGACGCCGCCCGCAACACGCAACACGTTCTCCGAGATGCCGAAGAACGAAAGCACATACGCGCCGACCGACAAGGAGGCGAGCAGGATCACGAAACCGTTGATGGCAATCCGGCGCGCAAGCTCCGCGAGATCCCGGTCGCTGGCGCCCCGCACCATGCTCAATACGATCAATGCAACAGCAGGCGGATTGATGATCGGAAAGAGCGTCGTGACGATCAGCAATACCGACTTGGAAAATTCGTTCAACATCGACATGATGGCGAGTCCGTTGTCCCTCTGTGTCCAGTGAAAGCGCGTCAGCTTTGCAGCGAGGTCCAGCGAATCGATCCGTCCAGGGCGAATGCTTCGAAATCACCGAGCCCGCAGTCCCTGACGATGAAGATGGCGGCCATGTCGGAAGCACCCTCCAGACGACGCGGCTGAGAGAACGTCGTGCCCACGCTTTGCAAGAGCACGCGGTCTTCGCCCGAAGGACCGGGAACGATGGCCTTCATCCTCAACAGGCGCTCGCCGAGCGCGCCCGACACGTCTTCGATCCAGTCCAGGGTCTGTTCCCATTCCGTTGCGCGGCGAAAGCGCGCGCAAAAGACCCGCACGCGCGGATGCAGCAAGGCGCGCGGTGCATGGCTGTTGAATCCCGGCGCAGTCCAGTCGAACGCCGTGGCCCCCTGCACTTCGCGAAACGCTTCCGTGGCTCGCATCGCGGCCGTATCGGCATCGACGACACGCGCCAGCGGATTCAGCCGATGGGCATTGTCCCGTGCGAGCCGCCGTTGTTCCGTGCCGATCAAGTCCGTCTTCGTCAGCACGATCGTATGCGCGGCGCCGAGTTGTGCCGACACGCTGTCGAAATCCTCCGTGCCAAGCGGCGGGCGGCTGCAATCATAGGTCGCGACGATATGAATGCGCAGCCCCATCGAAGCAAGCGGACTCAACGAACGCATCACCTGTCCCGGACGGGACAAACCGCTGCACTCCAGCACGATGCGTTCGAACGCAGGCTGTCCGTTTCGCGCGCGTGTGTCGACGAGATCTTCGATCGTCGTCACGAGGTCATCGGTCAACGAGCAGCAGACGCAGCCGTTGCTGAGCGTTGCCATGGGAATGCCGCGCGCCGACTCCGACAGCACCGCACCGTCGATATTGATCGCCCCGACTTCGTTGACGATCACGGCGGTCATGGCAGCCGCTTCGTCATCGGCGAGCAGCGCTTCGAGCAAGGTCGTCTTGCCGCTGCCGAGCATGCCGGCGAGCACCACGAATTGAGTGCCGTGCCCGTTCATTTCGCTTGCTCCGTCGCCGTGTGGAAGGGCGTCGCGCCTTTGGGCCAGGTCGTCGCGACCAACTCGCGAACGTCGTGCAGCAGTTCATCGACATCGAACACCACACCGGACTTGATGGTCAGTTCCAGCGCACGCTTCTGCTCGACCGTGCCGAGATCGTCGTTGAGGCGCATCGCGCCGGTTCCGTACAGAAGCTTGAAATCCGCCAGAGGATTCTCGCGATGCACCAGCACGTCGCCGCGCCGTCCTACTTCGAGCACGCCCGCCTCTTCGCCAATACCCAGCAGGTCCGCGGCATGCGAAGTCCCGGCACGCAATACCTCGGAAGGCAGGAAGCCCGCTTCCTGGAGCAATTCCAGTTCGCGGATGTAGCCGAATCCGTAGATCTGGTACATGAAACCCGAATCGCTTCCGGGGCAGACACGCCCGCCACGGTTCTTGTAGTCGTTGAGGAAGTGCATCAGGATGCGATAGCTCTCGCGCCATTCCACCTCGTTCTTCACGGACCAGCGGTAAAAGTACGCACCGTGTCCGCCGCGCTGGGGCTGGAAGTACTTCCACGTCGTCTGATCCGTGTAGGAATCGTGCCATTCCGCGCGACGTGCGCGCATGACATCGCGATTGCCGTCATAGACGTTCAGCGTCGGCACGAACGTATGCCCCGCTTCGAGGAAGGCGTCGAGCACATCGTTCCATTTCTGCGAGCCTGGTTCTGCTGCCTGAAGGAAGGTCTGGCCCGCTGTGGAGAAGCGCAAGTACTCGTCGTTATAGTTGTAGTCGTCGGAGATGGCCTGTAGCGAGCGTCCATCGAACAGGGCTTCTGGAATGCCGTAGGAATGCTCGGTGCTCGTCAGGCCCCAGCGCGCCGTTCTCAACGCATTCATGCTGCCGACCGATGACTGCGCATGATGGCAACACGCCCGCAGGCCCAGCTTGCGGCATTCGTCGAGTGCCGCCTGCATGATCGCGGGCGGCGCACCGAAGAACTTCACGCCTTCCGCACCTTTGTCGCGCGCTGCCCGCAGCCATTCACGGCCCTGCTCGGGACTGTAGATGGCCTTCAGGTAATCGTTGACGGCAGGGAAGTACACATAGGGATACAGGTGCGGAGCAGCGATCCGGTTGGCTTCGGCTGCCGCCTTTTGCTCGCGCGTCCAGGCGAGTCCGTTCATGCATCCGGTCTCGCGCACCGACGTGACGCCATGCGCGAGCCACAGCTTGTAGATGTAGTCCGCCGGCATCATCTCGCCGTTCTCGGCGTGAAAGGGCGTGCCGATATGCGCATGACTGTCGATGAAGCCCGGCGTCACGTATTTGCCGGTGCAATCGATTTCCCTGTCTCCTGCTGCGGGACGTCCATCCTGTTTCAGTGGCTTGTGAGGGACGCCGACCACGGCGATGTCAGTGATCCTGCCGTCTTCGATCACGATGTCCGCTGGACCGAACGGCGGCGCTCCGGTGCCGTCGATCACGGTCGCGCCGCGCAGCACGAGCCGGTGAAAAGGGCCCTCGCCGCGGTCTCGCTGCGTCGCGGGCTTCAATTGCTTGAGGCCCTTCTTCGCGAAACCCGCGACCATCTCCTCGCCTACTTCGATATTCGTGCTCGTCACGCTCATCATTCACCTCGGAGTTCAAAAGATCAGATCAACCACGATGACGCATGGCATACCAACCTTCTCTGATAACACTCCCTATGCTGATTGCCATGAATGAGTTGAAAATTATCTGTATCCCGTACTCTGGATTCGTCTGCGTAAATCCAGCTTAATTAATGGCCGCTACTCTGTGAACACTGATTGAAACCAGCAGACGACCCGCAGAGAGGAAAGCATGAACACAAGCACCGCATCATCCCCGGCGACCCGTGCCTATTCGAAGCTCGATCCACGCGGCATCAAGGCCATCGCATTCGACATGCAAGGTACGCTGCTGGATTTCTACGGCACGATTGTCGAGGCTGGATCGAAGTTCGCCGTGAAGGACGCGACGGCCACCGCGTGGTCCGGCTTGCTGGCGCATTGGCGTCACGCGTATCGCGTTCAGCTGGATCAGGTCATCAACGGGACGGCTAGCTGGCGCTCGACGGACCAGATCTATCGGGAAACGCTGGACACGGCTTTACATGCCTCGTTGTGGGAAGACGCATTCACGCAGCAGGATCGCACTGAACTGAGCGCGGCGTGGAGCACGCTGAAGCCCTGGCCGGATACGCGGCCGGGCCTGATGCAGTTACGCGATCGATACACGCTTTCGACGCTTTCAAACGGCTCGATGTCGTCCCTCATCCACATCGTCAAGCAGCACGATCTGCCGTTCGATTGCGTATTGACCGCCGAACTGGTGCGCTCTTCCAAGCCTGATCCGAAGGTGTACGCGCTCGCGCAGCGATCTTTCGGTCTGGATGCAAACGCTATCCTGATGGTGGCCTGCCACAAGTACGACCTCGAGGCCGCAAAGGCATTCGGCTTCCGCGTGGCGTTCATTCCCCGGCCGCTGGAATTCGGCCCGGGCGGCAACCCGGATACGAGCGATGAAGCCTGGTTCGACGCGTTCGCCCCGAGCCTGACTGCTTTAGCCGAGCTATTGGACCGCTGAAAGGGCCGAGACGCCCTACTGCCCGAACCCGATCATGCCCGACCGGCTGAGCGTGACGTTCCTGCTCACGCCAGCCGGCGCATTCGCGAGCACCCACGCTGCCGACACTTCGCCGAACGGGTCCTTGCTCGACATGCCGTCGGTCGGCACGACGACCTTGAAGCCGCGCAACGCGGCTTCGCTTGCGGTGTACAGCACCGCGCCGTGCGCCATGGTGCCGGTCACGATCACCGTCTGAATCCCCCTCGACTTCAGAGCGGCTTCCAGATCCGTTCCGAAGAACTTGTCGACGCCCGACTGCACCACCGTTTCATCCCCGATAGCAGCGATGGACGGCGGCACTGCCTGCATCGTGCCCGTGCTCGTCAGGCTATAGACGATCATCAGGTTCGCGCGGCGTGCCTTCTTGAGCAGGTCTTCGACGTACGGCAGCGAGGCCGCACAGGTCGGACGCTCCTTTGTGTTGCAGGTGCTGGTATCGAAATCCAGCAGCAGCAAGGCTGCGTGAGCAGGATCGGTCACGGTGAACGGCTTCAACGGCGGCGGCGCCGGCATCTGCGTCGCTTGCCATGAAGCGATGATGTCGGCCTGTGCAGCACTGTTGAAGGAAGAGAAAAGCCAGAAGGCGCATAGCACACTCAGCACGGCACGCATGATGTCTCCGGGTCGGCAGGATCGAGGCGGGTCGGCGCCAGACCGAAGATTTTACGCCGACACTCGGCTGACACGCTTCCGGCCGCGCGGCTAGCGTTGCACATCAGCGGAAGACGAGACCGGCATCCCGTTCAATTCCCGCAACACATCGAACATGCGCGGCACATAGGCATCCCCGTGCCCGAGATTGGTCGCCAGTACATACATCTGCCGCACTGCTTCCGCGATCACCGCCGTCGACGATTGCGCCGACGCGAGTTGCGCATACGAGCGCATATCTTTCGCGGCATTGCGGATGGCGAACTGCTGACCGCTGTCGTCGCCTTCGAGCAGATACGGCACGATGCGATCGAAGGTCTTGCTGTGCGCCCCGCTCAGGCGGCACACAGCGGCGAATTCGTGCAGGTCGAGACCGGCCTTCGCTGCCGTACCAAAGGCTTCCGCGAGAATCGCGCCATTGGCTTGCGCGATGAAGTTATGAACCAGCTTCGCGCAATAGCCCGCGCCGTGGCCGCCGAGATGATGCACGGTCTCCGCGTACGCGGCCATCAATGGACGCACGCGATCGAGCACGCCCGCCTCCCCGCCCACGAGCACATTCAGCCGCCCTTCGCGCGCTTCCTTCGGCGTGCGGTTCACCGGCGCATCGAGAAAGCATGCGCCCTTCCTTTCAAACGCGGCGGCGGCTTCCTTCGCGAACTCGGGATCGGATGTGCTGCTGTCGATGACGATCAACCCTTCATGCGCGCCCGCAAGCAGCCCGTCTTCACGAAACACGACATCGCGCACCTGAGGCGTGCCGGTCACGCAGATGATGATGACATCGGCGTTGCGCGCAAGCTCGGCCGCACTAGCGCTTTCGGTTGCGCCCTGAGCGACGAGCGCATCGATCGCCGTGCGGCTGCGATGCGCGAGCGCCGACAGCCTGAACCCCTTATTGAGCACCTGGACCGCGATGGCACTGCCCATCAGTCCCAATCCCACCATGCCGACGCGCTCGATGCGCGCCCCCGATGTCGTTTCCTGTCCAGTCACGTTCATTGCAACTCCATCTCATGTGCCTGTTCGAGCGCTGCTGCACGCAGGCTCCACTTCACATACTGCCGATCCAGCGCGCCGATGCTCCCACAGCCCAGCAGGCCAATCACGCGATCGACCTCCGTCTTCAGTATCTCGATCGCGCGATCCACGCCCGCACGGCCGCCCGCCGCGAGTCCATACGTCGTCGCACGGCCGACGAGGACCGCATCCGCACCATACGCCATGGCCTTGACGATATCGCCGCCGCGCCTGAAACCGCCGTCGAGCATCACGGCGAGACGTCCTTGCACGGCGTCGACGACGTCGGGCAACACGTCCATGGCCGAGATGGAGCCGTCGAGTTGTCGCCCGCCATGGTTCGACAGCACGATGCCATCCGCACCCAGCGACGCGGCGCGCACCGCATCGTCCGGATGCAGCAGCCCCTTCACGATGAGCCGTCCCGGCCAGCGATCCCTCAGCCAGCGAATATCCTCCCACGACAACGAAGGGTCGAGTTCCTTCGCCAGCGCCGATGCCGCGCCGCGCACGCTGTCCTGCCCCGGCGGCAGCAGATCGCCGAGATTGGCGAAGCGCGGCATGCCGTGCGGCCATAGCACGTCGAGCATCCAGCGCGGATGCGCGAGCACATCGAGCGTATTGCGCAGGTCGAGCTTGAGCGGACGCGCGTAATTGCGCAGATCCCATTCGCGCTTGCCGTAGATGGCGCTGTCGGTGGTCACTACAAGCGCTTCGACGCCTGCAAGTTGCGCGCGCTCCGCGAGCTTCGCCACGAAGTCCCGCGTGCGGTACATGTAGACCTGCATCCACACGCGTCCGCCCGCGCGCTCGATCACGCGTTCGAGCGGCACCGTCGACGCATTGCTCAGGATGAACGGAATGCCGGCTGCAGCCGCCGCTCCTGCCAGCGCGATGTCGCCTTCGTGTGACAGCAAGCCGCTGAAACCCGTCGGCGCGATCATGAACGGCGCCGCGCTGCGCTTCCCGAAGAGATTGATGCCGATGTCGCGCTTCGAGACATCCACGAGCGAGCGCGGCCTGAACGCGATCTCCGCGAACACGTCGCGATTGCGCCGCAACGTGGCTTCCTCTTCCGCGCCGCCTTCCACATATTCGAAGCAGAAGTTCGGCACGCGCCGCGCCGCCATCGCGCGCAAGTCCTCGATGCTGTGCGCGCGGCGCGGGTCATTGCCGGAATAAAGACGACGCTGCATGTTCTCGTCTGTCCTCAAACCGGCAGCTTCTTCTGATAGTCGATCGCCAGCACCACGATCATCTGGAACACCGCGACGGCGACGAAGAACATCAGCGCGAGGAAGTACGAGCCGGTCGTCTGCACGATATAGCCGATGAAAATCGGCACGAAGATGCCCGCAATATTGCCTACAAAATTCATGATGCCATTCAGCGTGCCAGTGCGCGCACGGGTGGCGAGCATGGCAGGCGTCGCCCAGTTGCAGCCGCCGCACCAGCGCAGGAAGAACAGCGCGACGCACAACAGCCCGACCACGGCGAACGGTGCGCGCACGTTGGCGACACCGAGCATGGACGCGGCTACCGCGAACGCGCCGATCATCATCATGCTGCGATACACCAGGTTCGAACTGCCGCCTGCCGCCTTCCACTTGTCCGCGAGCGATCCGGCGATCACTTCGCCGACGAAGCCCGCGAAGAAGATGATGAAGGTCGCACCGCCGAGCGACTTCAGATCGAAACCATGCGCCTTGTAGAGATAGGTCGGCAGCCAGGTCATCAGGCCGAAGAAGATCAGGTTCGTACATGTGTGGCTCGCGCACATGCCCCACACGGAACGGAAACCGAAGAAGCGCAGCATCGAGCCGCCCGCTGCGGTCTTAGGCTCTCGTGCATCTTCTTCCGCATGCGCGCGCTCGATATAATCTATTTCCGCCTGACTGATCGACGGATGCTCGCGCGGCGTATTGCGGATGTACCACCATGCCCAGATGCCGCAGAGAATCGTACCGACGCCCGCCACGACGAACGCCGCGCGCCACGAACCGAACCACGTCATCAGCGTTGCAACCACCACTGCGCCCACGCCGGAGCCGAGCGCGCTGCCTGCATCGACGATGGATGCGCCGCGCGTCTTCTCGTTCTGCGTGAGCCAGAGCGCGTTGAGCTTGCCGCCGCCCGGATAGATCGGCGCTTCCGTGATGCCGAGTCCAAGACGCGTCAGCAGCAACGCGAACCAGCCCGTGCAGAGGGCGCCGAGCGCCTGGAACGCACCCCAGCCGATGGTCGCCCACGCGATCAGCGCGCGCGGCTTCAGGCGGTCGGCAAGCATGCCAGAAGGCACCTGCATGAAAAGATAGGTCCAGAAAAACGAGCTGAGGATGAGCCCTTGCCGCTCGGGCGAGAGATCGAATTCCGCCGCGATGGCCGGCATCGCGACGGACAGCGCCGCGCGATCGATATAGTTGATCGACACGAGCAGCAGCAGAAGAAGAAAGATCTTCCATCGCACGCTCGTCATTCGGGCGGTCTGTACACCGGACACATCCATGTCCTGTCTCCTGATTGTTTTTGTGAAGTAAGCCGTAGCGGTGTGCCCTTATTGCGGGCGAAAGGTGTTCAGCGGCCCCAGCGCAGCACGAGCGGATCCAGACGGCGCGCGACTTCGAGCAAGCCTTCACGGATCTTCGGATGCACGGGCGCCAGCGGATGACGCACGGCCTCCGAGCCGATGACGCCGCCTTCCTTCATCAGGATCTTGCAGGCGGCAAGCCCGCATTGGCGGTTTTCGTAGTTGATGAGCGGGAGCCATTGCTGATACAGCGCGGCCGCCGTTTCGCGATCGCCGCGCGCGTGCGCATCGACGATCTTGCGAATGCCGTCCGGATAACCGCCGCCGGTCATGGAGCCCGTTGCGCCCGCATCGAGATCGGGCATCAGCGTAATGGCTTCCTCGCCGTCCCACGGACCGATCACGCCGTCGCCGCCCAGCTCGATGAGCTCGCGCAGCTTCGCCGCAGCCTGCGCCGTCTCGATCTTGAAGTACGACACGTGCTCGATCTCACGCGCCATGCGCGCGAGAAACGGCGCGGACAGCGGCGTGCCCGCGACAGGTGCGTCCTGGATCATGATCGGAATGCGGAGCGCGTCGGACACCTTGCTGAAGAACTCGTAGATGCCCTTCTCGGTCACGCGGATGGTCGCGCCATGGTACGGCGGCATGATCATCACCATCGCCGCACCCGCGGCTTCCGCGGCGCGGCTGCGCTGTGCGCAGACTTCGCTGCTGAAGTGCGTCGTCGTGACGATGACCGGCACGCGGCCGGCCACGTGTTCGAGCACCGTGTGCATGACGGCGTCGCGTTCATTGTCGGTGAGGACGAACTGCTCGGAGAAGTTCGCGAGAATGCTCAGGCCGTTCGAACCCGCATCGATCATGAAGTCGATGCAGCGCTTCTGGCCTTCGAGGTCGAGTGCGCCTGCGTCGTTGAAAATCGTCGGGACGACCGGAAAGACGCCGCGATAGTGGCTATCGTTTGACATGCTGTTGACGTGTAAGAGTGAAGTGAAATGCGCTTACGTGATCGCGCCGATCTGCCAGGGCACGAATTCGTTCTGCCCGTAGCCGTGAATCTCGCTGCGCGTGCGCTTGCCGGAGGCAGCGTCGAGCATCATCTGGAAAAGCTCGGCGCCCATCTGTTCGATGCTCTTCTCGCCGCTCAGAATGGGACCGCAGTTCAGGTCGATGTCCTCCGCCTGGCGGTTCCACAGCGCGTCGTTGGTGGCGATCTTGAGTGAAGGCGTCGGTGCGCAGCCGTAGGCCGAACCGCGTCCCGTCGTGAAGCAGATCAGGTTGGCGCCGCCCGCTACCTGTCCCGTCGCGGAGATCGGGTCGTAGCCGGGCGTATCCATGAACACGAGGCCTTTTGCAGCAACGCGTTCGGCGTATTCATACACTTCGACAAGATTCGATTCGCCCGCCTTCGCAATGCCGCCGAGGGACTTTTCGAGCACCGTCGTCAGGCCGCCGGCCTTGTTGCCCGCCGAAGGATTGTTGTTCATCGCCGCGCGGTTGCGCGCGCAGTAGTCTTCCCACCAGTGAATCCGTGCGACGAGCTTTTCTCCCACTGCGCGACTCACCGCGCGGCGCGTCAGAAGATGTTCCGCGCCGTAGATCTCGGGCGTCTCCGACAGGATCGCCGTGCCGCCGTTCGCCACCAGCAGATCGACTGCCGCGCCCAGCGCCGGATTGCCTGAAATGCCCGAGTAACCATCCGAGCCGCCGCATTGCAGCCCGACGACCAGATGCGACGCCGGCACCGGCTGACGCTCCACGCGATTCGCCGCCGCGAGCATCGCCTGCACGCGTTCGATGCCGTGCGCGATCGTCTTCGCCGTGCCGCCCGTCTCCTGGATGTTGAAGGTCTGCAACGAAGGCGCTTCCTCGAGCCCTTGCGTCTCCAGGAGGCGCGCAATCTGGTTCGTCTCGCAGCCCAGCCCGATCACGAGCACGCCCGCGAAGTTCGGATGCACCGCATAGCCGCCGAGCGTGCGCTGCAGGAGCGCGAGCCCTTCCCCTTCCGGGTCCACCGCGCAGCCCACGCCGTGCGTGAGCGCCACGACGCCGTCGACATTCGGGAAGGCGGCAAGCGCATCGGGATGCGTGTCGCGGCGGAAGTGATCCGCGATAGCCCGCGCCACGGTGGCGGAGCAGTTCACCGAGGTCAAGATGCCGATGTAGTTGCGCGTGGCGATGCGGCCATCGGCGCGCACGATGCCGTCGAAGGTCGCGGGCGTGGCGGCGCGGGGCGTAGGACGGGCATCGGCACAGAACGCGTAATCGCGATCGAACTCGCCCATCGCGAGGTTATGGATATGAACGTGCTCGCCCGCCTCGATCGCGCGGCTCGCGAAGCCGATGATCTGGCCGTAGCGCCTGACCGCTTCGCCTGCGGCGATACTGCGCGTCGCCACCTTGTGGCCCGGCGGAATCAGTCCGGATACGACCATGTTCTCGGCAGGAAGACAGGTGCCGCCGATGAGCTGTTCCCGTGCGATGACGACGTCGTCGTCACGATGCAGGCGGATGACAAGGGGGCGTGCAGCGGCCTCAGTGATGGCGCCGCCGGATAAGGCGTGGGTATCGTGCATTGAACTGGCCCGTCTGGCGGGTCTCTGGTGATTGTCTCCGGGGCTCAATATACGGGCGCGCTTCGGCCCCTGTATATTGAATTGTTTCCATCCCCCGATCACTTTTTCTACTCACCGATGAAGACCGTCCAAATGCTGCTGTCGAGGTTGCGCATGAAGCAACTGCAACTCTTGATCGCGCTCGACGAACACAAGTCGCTGCACAAGGCGGCCGTCGTTTTGTCGATCACGCAGTCCGCTGCGAGCAAGGCGCTGCATGAACTCGAAACCATGCTCGATGCCGCGCTCTTCGAACGCTCCGCCTCCGGCATGATTCCGAACGCGTACGGACGGCGCGTGATCGACTATGCAAGGCTGCTGACGACGGACCTGACGCAGTTGTGCCACGACCTCACCGATATCAAGGCGGGGCGCGGCGGACGGCTGTCCATCGGCGCGATCATGGGCGCGATTCCCGCGCACGTCGTGCCCGCGCTCGATGCGCTGCACGCGGAACGGCCGGACGTGACCATTGAAATCGTCGAGGACACGAGCGCGCGCATGCTGACGCAACTCGATGAAGGGCGGCTCGATCTCGTCATCGGACGCTCGGCGGTCAGCGCGCAACCGGCGAAGTACCGCTATGTGAAGCTCGCCGACGAGCCCTTGTCCGTGGTGGTGGGTTATCGCTCGGCGCCGCGTTCGCGCAAGCCGCTCGACATGCACGACCTCGCGCATTGCCGATGGGTGACGTATCCGAGCAAGATGCCGCTGCGCGAACTGCTGGAGCGCGAGATGGACCTGGCCGGCATCGACATGCCGCCGAATACCGTCTCGACGGCCTCCACGTTCGTCACGGTCGCGCTGCTCAATCAGGGACGCGATCTCGCTTCGCTCCTGCCCACCGATATCGCCGAAATGTTCGCGCGCCACAAGATGCTGAGCATCCTGCCGATTGCGCTGCGTTCGCCGTCGCAGACCTTCGGCATCGTCACGCGGCGCGGCAGCGTGCTTTCGCCGATTGCGGCGCGCCTTATCGAACTGCTGAGGGAGGGGGCGCGAGACTGAGCGAACGAGCCTCTGGCTGGCATTGCGCCGCGATGCCCAGCACGATGGCCACGAATTCCTCCGCCGCCCGCGAAATGGTGTCTTCCTTCCGCGTCAGCACACTGTAGTTCGACATCGTCCGCCGTATCGGTACGTCGAGATAGCCAAGCAGTCCGTGCTTCACATATTTGTCCATCGCCGCCTGGGGCTGCAGGGAGATCATGTCGGTGGCCTGCAGCAGTTCCAGCGTCGTGAAGATCGACGGTGTCTCCACGATGCCCACCGGCGGCAGCAAGCCCGTTGCCGCGAACGTCTCTTCGAACAGCAGCCGCATGGCGGTGCCCTGCGGGTACAGGATCCACGGCCATTCGCCCAGATCGGCAATCTCCATGCGCCGCCGCTTCAGCAGCGGATGATGCCGCCCGGCCACCACGCGCGCCGGTTCGGCCAGCAGATCGACCACATGGAATAGCGCCTGATGGCGCGGCTCGGTGGGCCGCCCGATCATAACGTCGAGCCGTCTCTCCTCGAGCCATGTGGCGAGTTGATCGCTGCTCTGCTCGACCAGCCTGATGATGAGTCTCGGCCGCCTGCGCTGAAGCTCCTTGATCGCGGCCGTCACGAGTTGAGCGGCGGAGGCCGGAATGAAGCCCACCGTGAGATGACCATAACCGCCGTTCTTCAGCGTCGCGAACTCGTTCGAGAACTTGCCGAGATTGGACAGAGTGGTAGTGGCATAGCGCACCGAGAGCAGACCGAGGTCCGTAGGCCGCATCTCGCGTGGCAGCCGCTCGAACAGCGGCGCGCCGAACAGCGCTTCCAGGTCGCTCAGGATCTTGGTGGCGGCCGGCTGGGTAACATGCATCTGCTCCGCCGCGATGCGCAGGTTGCGCGTGCGTCCAAGCAGCTCCAGCAACTGGAGATGCCTGAAGCGCAGCTTGGGCAGCACTTGCGCAGCGGACAGCGTGGAATCTTGCGGCATAAGGGTAAGACCTAGGAAGGGAAACGCCGACTCATAACCAGATGGAATTGATTTTACGCAATTCGCGATTGGACCTTTATCGAAAGCCCAAAGGACAATTCAGACCGGCTTCCCGCAATCAGGCAAGCGGCAGTCTTCGCACAATCAAATCAATCACTCCAATCACTCTCACGGACACAATCACGATGAATGCACGAGTCCGATATCGCGCCGATGCATTGCAGGACTTCGCGCGGCGTCTGCTGGTCAAGGCCGGCATGGAAGAGGTCAAGGCGCAGGCGGTCGCGCATACGCTGCTGGACGGCGACCTGATGGGACACGACACACATGGCCTCGCCTTGCTGCCGGGTTATATCGGCGAAATCGAGCGTGGCACGATGACCTGCTCCGGCGAACCCGAAGTCATCTCGGAGCGTGGCGCAAGCCTGCTATGGGATGGCCGCCGTCTTCCCGGCCCCTGGCTGGTGTTGAGCGGCATCGATGCGCTGGTGCCGAAGGCGCGCGAGCATGGCAGCGCGACGCTGGTGATCCGGCGCAGTCACCATATCGCGTGCCTGGCCAGTTATCTGGAGAAGGCCACGGCCGAAGGCTTCCTGATCGTGCTCAGCAGTTCGGATCCCGCCGTGCAGAGCGTGGCGCCTCACGGCGGCACGCGCTCGGTCTTCACGCCCAATCCGATCGCAGCGGGCATCCCCACGTCGGGCACGCCGTTCCTGATCGACATCTCGGCATCGACCGTGACGAACGGCATGACCGCGCGCCAGCACAAGGCCGGGCAAGTCTTCGAGGAAGCCTGTTTTCTCGATGCAGAGGGAAATCCGAGCGGCGATCCCGGCGTGCTGTCAGCCGATCCGCCGGGCTCCATTCTTCCGGTCGGCGGCATGACGTACGGACACAAGGGCTTCGGGCTGGCGCTATTGATCGAGGCGCTGACGGGCGGTCTTGCAGGTCACGGCCGGGCCGATCCCGCCGATGGCTGGGGCGCCACCGTCTTCCTGTCGCTTTATGATCCGGCGGCGTTCGGCGGCCCCGCCGCATTCGCACGGCAGATGGACTGGCTCGGCGAAGCGTGCCGCGATAACCCGCCGCGTCCCGGCACGTCGAGCGTGCGCATGCCGGGTGATCGTGGACTCGCGCTCAAGCGCGAGCAACTGCGCGACGGGGTGGCATTGCATCCGACCATCGCACCGGCACTTGTCGCCTGTGCGCAGCGCTACGACATTCGGCTTCCCGAAGTCCTGGCTGGATGAAGGCAAGCGAGAGCCCAGGGCTCTCGCTTGTTGCACTGAGGTTATGCGTCCCGGCTGAGCGCAGCCGGAGGAATGGGGCCACGCACCAGCAGCCAGTAGCCGATGACGGCAACCGCCGCCACGCCTGCGCCCACGAACAACGCGGGCTGGAACGAGTGCGACTGCTGCACGATGAAGCCCGTGATCACCGGCGCCAGCGCACCGCCGAAGTAGCCGCCGAAGTTCTGCATGGCGCCGATGGACGCGGTGCAGTTGGCGGGCGCCGCCACCGATGCCGTCGCCCAGGCCGCGCTGCTCGATACGTACAGCAGCAACATCGAGATCGAGATGAAGATGACGGCCATGGTTGCGCTGTGCGTGAGACCGGTCAGGACCGTGAACACCGCGACGCCGGCCAGCGAGGCCGCCATCGGATACTTGCGGCTGTTGATCGCGGATACGCCCCGGCGCGCAAGCACGTCGCAGATCTTCCCGCCGGACAGGCTGCCCACCACGCCGAACAGATAGGGCACCGCCGCGATCCATCCGGACTTGGAGATGGTCAGGTGAAACTCCATTTGCAGGTAAGTCGGCAGCCACGCGTTATAGAGCCACAGCACGTAGATCGTGCCGAAGAACCCCAGCAACATGCCCCACGTCGTGCCGAACTCGAACAGGCGACGCCAGTCGCTCCAGGTCGGACGCGTCTGGGCTTCTCCTTCGACGTCGGTCAGATAAGCGCGCTCGCTGTGGGTCAGGTCCACTTGCCGCGGATCGCGATGCACGAGATAGAAGCACAGCGCCACGACCAAACCGGCGATCCCCATGATGCCAAACATCCAGCGCCATCCCACGGTCAGCATGACCACGGTGAGGAGCGGCGCGGAGATCGCGGTACCGAGCGTCGATGAACTGTTCCAGATGCCGGTGGCCGCGCCGCGCTCCTTCTTGCCGAACCAGTCGCGCACGACCTTGGCGCTCGTCGGAAACTGCGGCGCCTCGCCGACGCCGAGCACCATGCGCGCAGCGAAGAACTGGCTGAAGCTGGTCACGACGCCGCCGAACGCCTGCGCCACCGACCACGTCGCGAGACTGACGGCGAGCATGACGCGTGCGCCGAAGCGGTCGACCAGTGCGCCTGCGGGCAATTGTGCAAACGCATAGGCCCACAGAAACGCGGAAAGCAGCAAGCCCATCTCAGCGACGGACAATCCCAAATCCTGGCGAATCAGCGGATTGGCGATGGACAGGGTGGCGCGGTCGATGTAATTGATGACGCCGCTCAAAAGCAGCAGGGCCAGCGCGGTACGCTGGATGCGCTTGATCCGGGGTGAGGCCTGATCGCTGGAAGCGAGGTTCTGGACGCCGCCGGCGTCCGACTCCGGCACGCGCGGCGCCGTGGAGGATTGCTCCATGGGAAAGTCTCCTGGATGTTTTGTTCTAATCGGCGAGGCCGTTTTATCGATCCGCACGCGCGCATTGCGGCATTGGACTGACGCACAATAGGTCCGCGACCGTTAGAAATCCAATCAATATTCCTCGCGAAGCAATTCCATTTGTTTATCGCGAACTAGGGGCAAACCCGAGCGCGCCTGGCGCCCGGGTCCCAATGCAGGGATCAGAGATTCTCGTCCAGCCAGGTCGTGCGTTGCTGGAGCCAGTTCTTCACATAGTCGATCTCGCCTTGATAAGAGCCGGTCACGACCGGATTCGGCCACACCGACTGGTCGAGAATGGGCCAGCGCTGGAAGTTGCGCGCCTCACCTCCGCTCGATACGAGCGCCGCCGCGCTGGTATCGAAATACGCGGGCAAGGTATCGATCTGCGCGGCCTTCGCTGCCACCCATTTGGCCCGCACGCGCGTCTCGAAGGTGGGATCCACACTCTTCATGCGCGAGATCCACTTGTTGTCCGCGATCCACCATCCAAGCGGATACTGCGCGCCCGAATAGTTGACGTTGCCGGCGCCGATGTCGAAATCCCAAAGCGGGCCGAATTTCAACTTGCCGCCGACATCCTTGTAGAGATAAATGCTCGCATAACCTTGCGCATCCTGGTTCTTGAACAGCTCATTGACGAGATACCAGTTGATCAGCGCGGTGACGTCGAAGTACTTTTCATAGCCGGAAGCGGCGTCCGTGGCGGAATCCGAGAACAGCGCATCCTCGGCGGCCTGCACGTATTGCCTGATGTAGGCCGCCTGTGCATCCGACGCAGGCGACGGCGTATCGATACAGAGCGGCACACCATGCGTCGTGGTCCAGCACGAATCGCCATCCAGACGCTCGTTGATCTCCAGAATGAAGCCGGTATTCTCCGGAGCAACGGTGTTATCGGTGTCGGCGATATTGACGCGGTTCTTGTCCACGCGGACCGATTCAACCAGATCGTAGACACCCAGGTATTCGCCGTTCAACGTCACTTCGACAGGCAGATCACGCGGTGTCCAGTCCATGCCGAGCCGCTTGCCCAGCTCGAAGGCCGCGCGATTGCGCAACAAGGTCTTGTCGGAGTAGTTCGCCAGCAGGACCCAGTTTTTGTCCTTGGGCAAGCCGAGCAAGCCGGCCTTCTCGTCGAGCTTGATCTTGTACGGCTTCTTTGGCATGTCCCAGGTGCTATGGCCGCGTCCGCGAATGGAGGCCCGCCCTGAATAGACATAGTTGCTGTCGGTTTGCGCGATGCTGATCGTCGCGCCGACATAGTTCACTTTGTCGGCGATGGGTGCGGCGCCGTCTGTCGTGATGCTTACCTTGGCAGGCAGCAGGATGTTGCCGATGACGACCGGCGTGGACGCGCCGTTGTCCGACGTGGCCGGGGTTGAAGCGCCGGTATCAGTGCCTGCGCCTGGAGTCGTACCGCTATCGGCAGGCGGTGTCGACGATCCGGAGTCGTTCGCCTGCGGATTGTCATCCGGCGCAGTGCTGCCGCCTTGAGCAGGCGCCGACGCTTCCGGCGTTGCACTCGCTGAGCTCGTCGGTGATCCGCTTGCGCTGGTTGCAGGAGTCGATGAACCATCGCTACCGCCTCCGCCCCCGCAGGCAACGAGAAGAACCGACAAGAGCATGGATGCAAGCGTCGACGACGACAGAGGCTTGCGCGTTTTGGTCTGTGTGCCCGGTAACATTTCCAGCATGATTCTCCAAACCGTCCTTGTTATTCAAAGCTATGAGATGACAAAAGATCGCCTCAATAGCGCGTTGATGACAGTTTGATGACTATAGGGAAACGTTCGGAGTGTTACTGGAAGGTTACTGAACTATTACATTTGAATCGTCATTTACCGAGCAATAGCATTGCCGTTCGCGATGCGGGAAAAGTTACGAACCGAAGAAGTTATCAGCGCTTGCCAGAAGCCCTCCCGCGTGACACCGGAAGCCTGACGCCGCGCATCAGCGCCGCAAGCGTGAGCTTTTCGAAGCGCGCCAGCATGACCGCTTCGGCGTCGCGCAGGGTGGCCGAGAGATGCGCATTCACGGCCTGCTCGACGAGACATTCCGGATGATCTTCGGAGACCAGATCGGAGAACAGAGGCGGCTCGCCCACCGCCCGGTAAACATCCAGCAGCGTGATCTTTTCGAGCGGTTGCGCCAGCGCCCACCCTCCGCCATGCCCCTTCTCCGAAGCAACCAGACCGCTGTCCCGCAGCCCGCCGAACAAGCGTCTGACCACCACCGCATTCGTGCCGAGCATTTCGCCGAGTGCTTCGGAGGTCAATGGTCCATCCGCCTGCTTCAGGTGAATCAATGCATGCAGGACGCGTGACAGGCGGCTATCGGTTCTCATGTCGGACGATCATCTCAAGAAACTTTTGAAGTTGCATGAAAGTTTAGCATGCGGCTATCATGAAACTCGTGAAGTTACTTGAAAGGACATCAGATGGAAACGCACTTCGATGTGATCGTGATCGGCGGGAGCTTTGCGGGACTCTCGGCGGCGATGCAGCTGGCGCGTGCCAGACGGCGCGTGCTGGTGCTGGACGGAGGGCGGCCGCGCAACCGCTTCGCGCCGCATTCGCACGGCTTCTTCGGACAGGATGGCAAGACGCCGGCCGATATCATCCGCGACGCAAGGTCACAATTGCTGGCCTACCCGACTGCGCGAGTCGCGATCACCGAAGCGCTCACTGCCGAACGCGAAGCCGGACGTTTCGTGGTGACGTGTGCGGATGGAACTTCGTCGAGCGCGGACCGCCTGATTCTGGCTACCGGCATGCGCGATGACCTGCCTGCCCTGCCGGGACTCGAAGCACGCTGGGGACATTCGGTGCTGCATTGTCCGTATTGCCATGGCTACGAAGTCGCGGACAAGCAGCTGGGCGTGCTGGCGACGCACCCGCTTTCATTCCATCAGGCGATGCTGGTTCCCGACTGGGGATCGACGACATGGTTCACGCAAGGCATCGTCGAACCGACAGCCGACGAAACTGCATTGCTCGAAGCTCGTCATGTGCGGATAGAACCGTCGCGCGTCGTCGAGGTGCTGGGCAATGCGCCGGAGATGACCGGAGTGCGTCTCGCCGATGGTCGCGTCGTCGGCATCGATGCGCTCTTCGTGGCGCCCCGGACGCACCAGGCAAGCCCGCTCGCGCAGCAACTCGGATGCGCGCTCAAGGACGGCGCGCTCGGGCCGTTCCTCGTCGTCGACGACGGCAAGCAGACGAGCGTCCCGGGCGTCTTCGCCGCAGGCGATGCAGCGACGGAGTGGGCCAACGCAACGTTCGCCTCGGCCGCCGGCGTGACGGCGGGCGTCGCCGCGCATCGATCGCTCATCTTCGGGTTGTAGGCCGCAGGTGGACCATCAAAGATCGGTGGCCACGATCAGCAGCACTTCGGCCACCGCCGCACCCACCGAGCGAATCCGGTGCGGAATCTGTGCATTGAAGTAGATGGAGTCGCCCGTCGCGAGCTCGACCTTGTGCGTGGCGAACTCCATTTCAATCTTGCCGCGATGCACGAAGAGAAACTCCTCGCCTTCGTGCTCCTTGAACTGTTCACACGGTCGAGAAAGCTCACGAAATACAGCAGCATGACGAGCGGAATGATGCGCCACATCAGCTTGCGCGATACGCGCGCTTCGATGTCGTTCTGCATGTGTCTCCTCCGGACGAGGCGGCGCCGTGCCCTCGCGGAGCCGGCGCTCGAAATAAGATTGTCAGGCCGCGGCCGCGACTTTCTGAAGCAGTGCGCAGACCGCTTCGGTGACTTGCGCGGTGGTCGCCTCGTGCCCGTGCTGACCGACTACGAAACGCCCAACGCCGATATCTACGCGGTCTACCTGCAACGTCACCAGATGTCGACGCGGAGTCGCGCGTTCGTCGACTTCATGGCGCGCACGTTTCAGGATGGCGGAGGCGCTTAGCGGTCCTCCGCGCCGGGCACCACGGCGATCGCCTCGATCTCGATCATCGCCTCGGGCGTGTAGAGCGCGCGGATCTCGGCGATGGTATCGGCGGGATAAGGCGCCGAAAAAAACTTGCGGCGCAGCGCGACGACGTCTTCGAAGTGTCCCATGTCGGTCACGAAGATCGTCACCTTGACCACATCATGCAGGCTCGCACCGCCGGCTTCGAGCGCGCGCCGCAAGTTGGCGAAGGCCTGTTCGCCCTGCGCCATGAAGCCGCCCGTCACGATCTGCCCGTCCTCGTCCGCGCCGGCCTGGCCGGAGATGAACAGCCAGCCGTTGGCCTTGATGCCCTGCGACAGCAGGAAGGGCTCATAGGGATCGGGACGGGTGATGACGCGTTCGCGCATGATTGAGTTCCTCTCATGTATATCGGCGGCGGAATGGTGCCGACAAGAAGAATATACTCATGCGATACACGCCTGACAAAGGACGAATAGTCAGCTGTAAGATGAGCCGATCTCATCTATCCCGAGCCTACCGAAGCGCCCATGCACCGACATTCCCTGCCGCTCTCAGCGCTTCGCGCGTTCGAAGCCGCCGCTCGCCTCGGCAGCTTCAAGGCCGCCGCCGACGAACTCGCCGTCACGCCGACGGCCATCAGTCATCAGATCCGGGGCCTGGAGCAGCAGATCGGCGCGTCGCTGTTCAGCCGTCAGGTGCGCCGGGTGACGCTGACCGATGCGGGCGCGCAGCTTTATCCGGTCTTGCGCGACGGTTTCGACGCTTTCCAGGCGGCGCTCGCCCGGCTGACGCAGCTGCGTCAGCGGCCGCGCGTGGTCATCTCGGCGACGAACGCGTTCACTGTGAAATGGCTCGTCCCGCGCATGACGCGGTTTCGCGAAAGCCTGCCGGGCATCGACCTGCAATTGCAGGCTTCGGATGAACCCGTGGATCTGCGCTCGACCGCCATCGACATCGCGATTCGTTACGGACGCGGCCCCTATCCGGGCCTCATCACCGAAGCGCTGTTCGCGGACTGGTTCGCGCCGGTGGCCAATCCGCGTCTCGGCGTGCGTTCAGTCGATGATCTCGCGCGCTGGCCGCTGATCTGCTTCGACTGGCATCGCTCCGATCCGCGCAATCCCACCTGGGAGCGCTGGTTCGCCGAGGCGGGTCTGGCGGTGTCGAAATCGGCGGGCGAGTTGCGCTTCTCGGACGAAGGCCACGCGATTCAGGCAGCCGTGGCCGGTCAGGGCATCGCGCTGGTCAGCCAGGCGCTGGTTGCGGAAGAACTGGCTTCCGGCCATCTGCATCAGCCGTTCGGACCGGGCATCGACGGCCATACCTACCATCTGGCCGTCTCCAGCGAACGGACGCTGTCCGCGAGCGCGCAGGCCGTGCTCGACTGGCTGAAGGGGCAGTCCGTGGCGGACGGCGGCCCGCCGCCGCTTGCCGTCACCCCCGCAGGATCACCGTGAACTTCGCGCCCCGCTCCGGCGCAGCTTCACCGATCTCGATCGTCCCGCCATGCGCCCGCACGATCTCCCGCGCGATGGCGAGCCCGAGTCCACTGCCCTCTTCCTCCGACGCCCGGAAAAACGGCTCGAACACCCGCTCGCGCAGTTCCGCCGGAATGCCCGGACCTTCGTCGAGGACGCATACAAACACCGCATCGTCCACGCGCCGCGCTTCGACCGTGACGCGCGTGCCGTCGGGCGAATAGCGGATCGCGTTATCGACAAGATTGGAAAGCGCCGCCGACAGCAACGGCTCGCTGCCTCTGACGACGAGCGCGGCGTCCTCGAAGGACACGGCCAGTTCTATGTCGCGACGGCTCGCCGCCAGCGCCAGCTTCTCCACCGCGCGCGCGATCACGTCCTTCAGGTCGACGGACTCTCGCTCGAACCGCGTGTAATCGGCCGATTCGGCCTGCGCCAGCATCAGCAACTGATTGATCAGCGCGACCATCGCGCGATTGCTGTGATGCATGGCCGCGAGCGTCTCGCGCACTTCGTCGAGATTGTGCTGACGGCGCGCGTACTGAAGCTGCGAGCCGAGCAGCGTGAGCGGCGTGCGAATCTGATGCGCGGCGTCGGCGATGAAGCGCCGCTGCGTCGCGCTCTGCTGCTCGATGACGTCGAGCGACGCGTTGAAGGCTGCGACCAGCGGCTGCAACTCGGCGTGCAGATCGGTGGCGTCGATGCGGTTGCGGCCCTGCCGGGGACGCGCGGTGAGCGCGGCGGCGAGCCGTTCGAGCGGCCTCAGTTCCAGCGCGAGACCCGCGCAGATCAGCGCCATCGCCACGGCGATGCTGCCGAGGATATAGGCGAGCTGCGGCTTCCACAGCGAGGCGACGAGCGCGTCGCGCGCCGCCTGCGTGCGTCCCACGGAGACGACCACCTCGACGGTGCGTCCCGCGTCGAACATCGGCCGCGTCAGCGACACCGCGCGCACCGGCAGTCCGGACACGCGCGCGTCGTACCACTGCGGCAGGCCGGCGAGCGGCAGGCCCGGAAAATCGGACGTGCCCGCGATCACCGCGCCGCCTGCAATCTGCACGCGATAGAACACCTGATCGCCCTCCGGCGTGCCGACGATCTGGATCGTGCTCGGCGACACCGACGCCACCAGGTCGTCGCCGCTCCAGCGCACATCGGCGGCGAGCACGCGGGCGGCGGCCAGCAGCGCCGCGTCCTGCAGCAGGTCGGCGGTGCGGCGCGCGTTGGCATGCGTGATCCAGGCCGCGATCAGGCCGAAGGCCGTCATCGGCACGATGAGCCAGAGCAGCAGCCGCGTGCGCAGGCTACGCGTGCGGCTCTTCATGTTCCAGCAGATAGCCGAGCCCGCGCAGCGTGATGATCGCCGCCGTGCTCTTCTCGATCTTCTTCCTGAGCCGCGAGATATAGATTTCGATGGCATCGCCGCTCGGCGGCGCATCGCGGTCGTCCACCGCTTCCGCCAGCACCGCCTTCGATACCGTGCGCCCGGCCTGCAGGATCAGCGCTTCGAGCACCGCGTGCTCGCGCGGCGTGAGGGAGAGCGCGTCGTCGTCGACGAAGAACTGGCGGCGGTCCATGTCGTACAGCAGCGTGCCGCAGCGCAGGCGGTTCGAGCGCACCGGCGCGTGACGCCGCGCCAGTGCCTTGATGCGCGCGACCAGTTCGCGGTCGTCGAAGGGCTTGACGACGTAATCATCCGCGCCGTCGCTCAGGCAGATGACCTTCTCGCCGATATCGCCCGTGGCCGTCAGCACCAGCACGGGCGTGTCGTTGGCGCCGTCGCGCATGCGCCGCAGCACCGCCTTGCCCGACATCCCCGGCAGGTTGAGGTCCAGCAGCACGACGTCGTAGCGCGTGCCGGCGAGCGACGCCTCGGCCGCTTCGCCGTCCGGCGCGTGCTCGACGAGAAAGCCCTCGTCGGTCAGGGTTCTCGCGAGCCAGTGCGCCAGTTGATGATTGTCTTCGATCAGCAGCAGTTTCATTGCTCGGTCACGCCGTGCCACCTGTAGCCGTTGCGGGCCTCGCGCGAGCGGTACAGCACCAGCGTCGCCACCGCGCCGCACACGGCCGCCACGGCCATCCACGCGCCGGGCGCGGCCTTGTCGCCGGTGAAGTGAATCAGCGAGGTCGAGATGGCCGGCGTAAAGCCGCCCACCAGCGTGGCGAGGCTATAGGCCATCGAGAAACCGGTCGTGCGCACGTGCGCCGGCATCAGCTCGGTGAGCGCGACCACCATCGCACCGTTGTACCACGCATAGAGCACCGAGAGCCACAGTTCCACCGCCAGCAGACGCTCGAACGAAGGCGCCGCGACCAGCCATTGCATCGCCGGATAGGCCGTGAGGATGGTCAGCACAGTGAAGAGCAGCAGGATGGGACGGCGTCCGAAACGGTCCGACACCGCGCCCGACACCGGCAGCCAGATGAGGTTCGAGAGACCCACGCAAACGGTGACGATGAGCGAATCCATCGACGACAGATGGAGCACGTTCTTGCCGAAGGTCGGCGTGTAGGTGGTGATCAGATAGAACGACGCCGTGGTCATGATGACGAGCCCCATGCCGCCGAGAATCAGGCCGGCGTTCTGCACCATCGACTTCATGATCTCGCTCATCGACGGATGATGCTTGCGGGCCGCGAACTCATCGGTCTCGCGCAGCGTGCGGCGGATCAGGAACAGGAACGGCACGATCAGGCAGCCGATCAGGAACGGGATGCGCCAGCCCCAGGCGTTGACGTCGGCGGGCGGCAGGGTCTGATTGAGCAGCACGCCCAGCGATGCCGCGAAGATCACCGCGACCTGCTGGCTGCCCGACTGCCACGAGCAGAAGAAGCCGCGCCGGCCGGGCGTCGCGATCTCGGCGAGATAGACCGAGACGCCGCCCAGCTCCACGCCCGCCGAGAAGCCTTGCAGCAGGCGCCCGAACAGCACGACCACCGGCGCCGCGATGCCGATGGCCGCATAACCCGGCACGAGCGCCACGCACGCGGTGCCGACCGCCATCAGCGAGAGCGACAGGATCAGCCCCTTGCGGCGTCCGTGCCGGTCCACATAGGCGCCGAGGACGAGCGCGCCGATCGGGCGCATCACGAAGCCCGCGCCGAACACCGACAGCGCGAGCAGCAGCGAGACGAATTCGTTCTCGGCCGGAAAGAAGGTATGCGCGATGGCGCTCGCGTAATACGCGTAGACGGTGAAGTCGTACATCTCCAGGAAATTGCCGCTGACCACGCGAAAGACGGAGCGGAACGGCGATTCGGAGCGATTCGGAATATCGGTTTTCATCAGCATCCTCGGATAGCGAAAGGACGAGTTGGGGCACCGGCGACGCTTGAGCGTCGCCGGATGAATTGGGAAAAGTTGAAGCCTAGGCGATCGCCATCACGGCCTTGCCGGACTGACGCCGCTCTTCGAGCGCCGCATGCGCCAGTTCGACGTCGTCCAGCGTGTAGCGGCCGTTGATCTCCACACGCAGCGCGCCTTGCTGGATGGCGGCGAAGACATCGTCGGCGCGGCGCTGCACGGTCGCGGCATCGGCGAGATGGTCGGCGAGGCGCGGCCGCGTCAGGAACAGCGAACCCGCTTCGCCGAGTTCATACGGATCGAGATCGCGCATCGGGCCTGTCACCGAACCGTAGTTCACCACCAGCCCGCGCACGCGCGTCGCGCGGAAGCTGTCGCGCAAGGTCGTCCTGCCGACGGCATCGAACACCACGTCGACGCCGCGTCCATCGGTCAGTTCGCGCACCCGATCCGCAAAGCCGCCGTGCTCGTAGAGCAGCACGTGATCGGCGCCGCGCTCGCGGGCGATGGCGGCCTTGTCGGCGGTGCTGGTCGTCGCGAACACCTGCACGCCGCGCCGCTTCGCCAGTTGCACGAGCAACTGTCCGATGCCGCCCGACGCCGCATGTACGAGGCAGGTCATGCCGGCTTGAAGTTGCGCGACATCGTCGAGCAGATAGTGCGCCGTGGAACCCTGGAAGATCGCGGCGGCGGCCACGTCGTAGGCGATGCCGTCCGGCAAGCGCGCAAGACGTGCCGCCGGAATCACCGCGTAGTCCGCATACGCGCCCCACGCGATGCACCACGCCACCCGGTCGCCCGGACGGCATGACGTGACGCCCGCGCCGCATTCCACCACCTCGCCCGCGCCTTCCATGCCGAGCGTGCACGGCAGGCGCACGGGATAGGTGCGCGAATCACGATACTTGCCCTGGCGCGTATGGACGTCCATGAAGTTGATGCCCGCCGCGACGACGCGCACCAGCACCTCGCCCGGCCCCGGCTTCGGCACCTCGATCTCGACGCGGCTCAGAACCTCCGGACCGCCGTACTCGTGAATCTGAATCGCTCGCATGAGCGTGTCTCCGTTGTGATGTGGAATCGCGTTACTGCGCGGCAGCGACGAAGCGGTCGGTCCACGTGCGCGCGAGATCGACGTGCCGCGCCGATACTTCGGCATCGGCTTCGGCCAGGATCGCGAGCACGGTCGCGGGGGCGTCGGCGGGCATGCGCCCGTCGGTCGAGAAAGCCGGTTTCATGACCGCCAGCGCCTGCCGGTAGATGGCCGGGTTGTCGCCCTTCAGCGCCGCCGGCATCGCGGCCGCGATGTCCTGCTCACTGCGCGTCTGGATGAAGCGCAGCGCGGCCAGCATCGCGCGCACCAGACGCGCCGTTTCATCCGGATGGGCGTCGATCCATTCGCGGCGCATGTAGAGACACGCGCCCACGTAGGAACCGCCCAGTTGCGCGCGCGAGTCGGCGATGCTGCGCAAGTCCACCAGCGGCCGCGCCACGCCGCGCGACAGAAGACGCGTGGCGGTGGGTTCCTCGGTCATGGCGGCATCGACTTCACCCGACACGAGCGCCCGCTCGAACGCCGCTTCGGTCGCGAGCGGCACCACGGTATAGGCGCCAGCCGGCACGCCCGCGCGGGCCGCCAGATAGCGCGTGAGGAAATCCGTCGATGAGCCGAAACCGGTCACGCCAAGCTTGCGGCCTCTGGCATCGGCCATGGTGCGCATGGCGCTTGCGCTGCGCGTCAGTTCGATCAGGCCCGCCGAGCGCCCCAGCACGATCACCGACTGCACGTCCATGCCACGGCTTTGCAGACCGATCGTATGGTCGTAGAAACCGACCGCGCCCTGAATGGCGCCGGCGACGAGTTCGGTGGACGTGTCGATGCCCGCCGGCGACGACAGCACGCGCACGTCGAGTCCTTCGCGACGGAAGTAGCCGAGCTGGTCGGCGAGCATGACCGGCAGATAGATCAGCTTGGCGACGCCGCCCGTCATCAGCCGGATGGGCTCCGCGCGCGCCGCCTGCGCCGCGCACAGCGCGCTTGCCAAGGCAACGCAGACCAGCCAGCGGACGAGCGATCGTGCTCGGAACGGCATTGAGAAAGTCTCCTGAACAGCTTCAAGGCGCTTGTTGAAACAATCGCCTGCAATGTCAGGAAGTATAAGAAACCGTGCCCTTCTGAAAGCTTTCCGCCGGGCAGGCGTTTTCTCCGTAGTTTCCCGACTCCAGTCAGCGTTTGTCGTTCAGCTTGCGCCACAGCGTGGTCTTGCTGATGCCGAGCGCCCGGCACGCCGCATCGCGATCGCCGCCGTATTCGTTCAGCGTGGCGCGGACCTGATCCGCCTCCGCCGTGCGGCTCATCTGGCGCAGGCCGGGGTTGGCGTCCGCGTCCTGCGCCGTATCGAAGACTTCGGGCGCGAGGGCCGCGAAATCGTCCAGCGACAGCTTTGGCTCGCGCCCGCTCCGCCCCGGCAGATGCGCCATCTCCACGGCGACACGTTCGATCACGTTCTGCAGTTCGCGCACGTTGCCCGGCCAGCGATAGGCGCCCAGCGCCGCCTGCAAGGGCGCAAGCGCCTTGCCGACCGCATCGCGATCCGGCAGCCGCCTGCCGAGCGTTTCATCGCGGCTGGCCGCCTGCGCGAGCAGTTCGACGGCAAGCGGCGCGATATCGCCGGGCCGCGCGCGCAGCGGCGGCAACGCGATGCTCAGTATGTTGATTCGATAGAACAGATCGGCGCGGAACGAGCCGTCCTGCACGGCCTGCGCCAGCGGCCGATGCGTCGCGGCGATCACGCGGATATCCACGCGCGTCGGTTCGGTCGAGCCGAGCCGCACGACTTCCCGCTCCTGCAACACGCGCAGCAGCCGGCTTTGCAGCGACGACGGCATCTCGCCGATTTCATCGAGAAACAGCGTGCCGCGATGCGCCGCTTCGATCAGCCCCGCCCGGCCGCCCTTGCGCGCGCCGGTGAACGCGCCTTCCTCATAGCCGAACAGTTCGCTTTCCAGCAAGGCTTCCGGAAACGCGCCGCAGTTGATCGCGACGAACGGAAAGTCCTTGCGGCGGCTCATCTGATGCATGCTCTGCGCGACCATTTCCTTGCCGGTGCCGCTTTCGCCGAGGATCAGCAGCGTGGCGTCGGACGTGGCGTACTTGCGCACCAGCGTCTTCACGCGCTGCATGACGTCCGACTCGCCGACGATCGCCTCCAGCCGGTAGCGTGCGACGAATTCCTGTGCGCCCTGCCGCGCGCGCAGGGTCCGGTCCAGCCGCTCGACGGCGCGCGATTCCTGGAACGTGAACAGCGTGCCGCCGGTGGCGCCGTCCGCGCCGAGCGGCCCGCGATGGATCGCGTAGCTGACGCCGCGCACATGGCCGACGACATCCTCGCCGTCCGCGGGCAGGATGCCGTCGAGCGCCGGCGCCACGTCGAGCAGCGCACGGCCGGCGACGCGGGCGGCATCGGGCAGGCCGAGCGCATCGAGCAGGCGGCGATTGATCGCTTCGATGCGGCCCTCGGCATCGACCGCCACGACGCCGTCGCGCAGATGTTGCAGCAGGTTGTCGAGCCGCGCGCGCCGCCCGGCTTCGCGACGCATCGCCTGCGCGACTTCGAGCGCGGTCTCCAGCGCCGAGGCAACCGACGTGCGCGAATAGAGAAACACCGACTGCATGCCGGCACGGGCGGCGAGATCGGTCACGAGGCCCGGGCCCACGACCACGTCGATACCGCGGTCGCGCAGATCGAGCACGAGATGCTCCGCGTCCTGTGCCGAGCGATACGACTCGCAGGCCACATCGATGGCATACGCGGCGAGAAAGCGGCGAATCTCCGGCGGCGTCTCGCCGTGCGTGACGAGCGCCATGCGGGCGTCCTCGCGGCGCGCCTTGGCGAGCGCCTGCATCACGTCGAAGCCGGTCGGGCTGACGATCACCACCGGCACCGACACGCGCGTCTTCAGATACGCGCCGTTCGAACCGCCCGCGACGATGACATCGGGCCGCTCGCCGGTTTCGGACTCGATGCGCGTGACGGCGTCTTCGTAGCCGAGCGGGATGGCGTCGAGATCGGCGCGGTCGGCGTATTCCTCGCCGACGTCCATGAACAGGTCGCGCAGCCGGCTGATGCCGACCGCCCAGATGCGGGGGCGTAAGGCGGTTTCGGGTTTCATGTTGGGCTGTTTCTTCTAAAACTCTTAGCCTAACCCACGCGTTCCCATTCCGAAACAGGAATTTCATTCCTGAAATCACCGAGCGTGCGAGGCAGGCAGCCAAGTTCAGGCAAATCAACGGCTTACACCGCCCGCCCCACATGGCAGGGATTTTGCAAACGATCGGAGCCTTCCAAGGAGACATCAACTTGAATTCAACTTCCCCACTCGAACAGACTGCCGGCGCGCGCTTCCGCCAGGCCGTCCAGGACGAATCCCCCTTGCAGGTCGTCGGCGCCATTACCGCCTATGCGGCGAAGATGGCCGAGGCCGTCGGCTTCAAGGCGCTGTATCTGTCGGGCGGCGGCGTCGCCGCGAACTCGCTCGGCATGCCGGATCTCGGCATCAGCACCATGGAAGACGTGCTGACCGACGCGCGGCGCATCACGGATGCATCGTCGCTGCCGCTGATGGTCGATATCGATACGGGCTGGGGCGGCGCGTTCAACATCGCGCGCACGGTCCGCTCGTTCATCAAGGCCGGTGTGGCGGCCGTGCACATGGAGGATCAGGTCGGACAGAAGCGCTGCGGCCATCGTCCGGGCAAGGAAGTCGTCTCGAAGGGCGAGATGGTGGATCGCGTCAAGGCGGCCGTCGATGCCCGCACCGACGCCTCCTTCGTCATCATGGCGCGCACGGATGCGGCGGCTGTCGAAGGCATCGATGCCGCGATCGAGCGCGCGGTCGCTTATGTCGAAGCCGGCGCGGACATGATTTTCCCGGAGGCGATGAAGACGCTCGACGACTACCGGCGCTTCAAGGCGGCGGTGCAGGTGCCGATTCTCGCGAACCTGACCGAGTTCGGTTCGACACCTTTCTTCACCGTCGATGAACTGAAGGACGCGAATGTCGATATTGCGCTGTACTGCTGCGGCGCATATCGCGCGATGAACGCGGCGGCGCTGAACTTCTATGAAACCGTGCGGCGCGACGGCACGCAAAAGGCTGCCGTCGACACCATGCAATCGCGCGCGGACCTGTACAAGTACCTCGGCTATCACGCCTACGAAGACAAGCTCGACCAGCTGTTTTCCGCCCAGAGATAACGCACCCAGGAGACGAACACATGAGCGAAGCAGACAACACCACCGCCACGGGCGGTTTCAAGCCGAAGAAGTCCGTTGCGCTGTCCGGCGTGACGGCGGGCAATACCGCGTTGTGCACGGTCGGCCGCACTGGCAACGATCTGCACTAC
>NZ_JARUXQ010000001.1:2444942-2515476 GCF_031451265.1 Caballeronia sp. LZ033
ATCGCTCGATTGCACCGTCGCGATGGCATTGCCCGCGTAGATCGGACGCTCGAAAGTATCCGCGCTGTCGACGGCGGTGATGTCGCTGATCTGCGCGACATCCAGATGCGCGGCGATACGCGGCGCGATGTTCTTGCCGTAAGCGGTAGCCGGAGCCAGGATGTGCGAATAGTCCTTCGCGATATTCAGCACCGTGCCTTCGACGTTTTCCGCGAGGCCGTCGGCAAGTTGAGGCGCGTCAGCGAGCAGCACCTTGGCTACGCCTGCGATCTTCGCCGCGGCATCGGCTGCGCCTTGCGCATTCGAACCCGCGACCAGCACATGCACGTCGCCGCCGATCTTCGTGGCCGCTGCAACCGTATTGAGCGTCGCTGCCTTGATCGACGCGTTGTCGTGTTCCGCAATTACCAGAATCGTCATTTTTTCGCGTCTCCTTTACAGCACCTTGGCTTCGGTCTTCAGCTTCTCGACCAGCGTCTTCACGTCCGGCACCGTGATGCCGGCGCTGCGCTTCGGCGGCTCGACGACCTTCAGCGTCTTCAGGCGCGGCGCGACATCCACGCCGAGATCCGCCGGCTTCACGGTCGTGAGCGGCTTCTTCTTCGCCTTCATGATGTTCGGCAGCGTCACATAGCGCGGCTCGTTGAGACGTAGGTCGGTGGTCACGACGGCCGGCAGCTTCAGCGACAGCGTTTCCGCGCCGCCGTCCACTTCGCGCGAGACGGTGGCTTTGCCATCGGCGATCACGACCTTCGAGGCGAACGTCGCTTGCGGCAGTCCCGCCAATGCAGCGAGCATCTGGCCGGTCTGATTCGAATCGTCGTCGATGGCCTGCTTGCCGAGAATGACGAGTTCAGGCTTTTCCTGATCGACCAGCGCTTTCAGGATCTTCGCGACGGCGAGCGGCTGAAGCTCATCGGCCGATTCGACCAGAATGCCGCGATCCGCACCGATTGCCATGGCCGTGCGCAGCGTTTCCTGACATTGCGTCACGCCGCACGACACCGCGATCACTTCGGTTGCAACGCCCGCTTCCCTCAGACGCACCGCTTCTTCCACGGCGATCTCGTCGAACGGGTTCATCGACATCTTCACGTTGGCGATATCGACGCCCGTGTTGTCCGATTTCACGCGGACCTTCACGTTGTAGTCGACCACGCGCTTGACTGGCACCAGAATTTTCATCCACACGCTCCAAAGTTACGATTACGTCAACCCAGCGTCATTATACGAGCGACGCGGCGGCTCACTTCCCCGCAATCGGGCAGGCCGGGTCATCGTGCAATAGGATTTTCTCTATTTTTATCGAACGGTCGTTCTATTCACATCCACGAAAACCCGTACTCGTCACCTTTTGATGCTGCTTACCACGCGGTGATGACCGCACCCGCGTACTTGCCTTCCACGAACTGCTTCACTTCCGGCGAGTGATACGCCGCCACCAGTTTGGCGACCCACGGCTTGTCCTTGTCGGCGGCGCGGATCGCGATGATGTTCACGTACGGGCCGTGCGGATCCTCGATGGCAATCGCATCCGACTTCGGCTTCAGACCCGCTTCCATCGCGAAGTTCGTGTTGATGGCGGCAGCGTCGACGTCGTCGAGCGAGCGCGGGATCTGCGCCGCGTCCAGTTCGACGATCTTCAGCTTCTTCGGGTTCTCCGCGATGTCGAGCGGCGTGGCCTTCAGGCCTGCGTCGGCGCGCAGCTTGATGAGACCTTGCTTCTGCAGCAGCAGCAGCGCGCGGCCGCCGTTGGTCGGATCGTTCGGCACCGCGATGCGCGCGCCGTTCGGCAGCGCCGCCAGCGACTTCAGCTTCTTCGAATAGATGCCCATCGGGAAGGTCACCGTATCCGCGATCCGGATGAGCTTGTAGCCGCGATCCTTCACTTGCGCGTCGAGATACGGCAGATGCTGGTAGCTGTTCGCGTCGAGATCGCCGGCGGCGAGTGCGGCATTCGGCTGCACGTAGTCCGAGAATTCGATCACCGTGATCTTGAGGCCGTTCTTCGCGGCGACCTGCTTCACCACGTCCATGATCTGCGCGTGCGGGCCGCCTGTCACGCCCATCTTGATGGCGTCTTCAGCGTGAGCGAGGTTGAACAGCGATGCGCTCAGGAGCGCGGCGGCGAACTTCAGGATGAATCGACGTTGCATGGTGTGGTCTCTTGGGATGATTTCTTGGGATGATTTATTTGTGGCTGAGGCGCCGCACGAGCCAGTCGCCGAACGACTGCACGAGTTGCACGAACACGATGAGAATCACGACGACGGTGATCATCACTTCCGGCAGGAAGCGCTGATAGCCGTAGCGGATGCCGAGATCGCCCAGGCCGCCGCCGCCGATCGCGCCCGCCATTGCCGAATAGCCGACCAGCGAGACGAACGTGATGGTCAGCCCGGCGACGACGCCCGGCAGCGATTCCGGCAGCAGCACCTTGAAGACGATCTGGCGGGTGGACGCGCCCATGGCCTGCGCGGCTTCGATGAGTCCGCGATCCACTTCGCGCAGCGCCGTCTCGACAAGGCGCGCGACGAACGGCGCGGCGGCGATGGTCAGCGGCACGACGGCGGCCGCCGTGCCGATCGACGAGCCGACGATCAGGCGCGTGAACGGAATCACGGCGACCAGCAGGATGATGAACGGCGTGGAGCGCACCGCGTTGACGATGCCGCCGAGCACGCGGTTCACCGCGATATTGGGCAGCACGCTGTCGCGGTCGGTCAGATAGAGCAGCACGCCGAGCGGCAAGCCCACGGCCGCGCCCACGAGTCCCGAGATGCCGACCATAACCAGCGTTTCCCAGAACGACTGCACGAACATGTCGAACATCTCACTCAACATGGGACAACTCCTCCACCACGACGCCCTGCGAGCGCAGATAGTCGATCGCTTCCGCGACCTTCACCGGTTGCCCGCCCGCCAGCACCGCGAGCGAGCCGAACGCCTGGCCCTGGATCTCGTCGATCTGGCCATGCAGGATGTTGAAATCGAGCTTGTAGCGGCGGATGGTCTCGGAGAGAATCGGCTGATCGACGCCTGAGCCCGTGAACGCGAGCCGCAGCAGATGTCCGCTGCCGGTCTTGAGGCGCTCGCTCACGCGGGCCTTCAGCGCGGGCGGCAGTTCGTGCGCGATGACATCGCCGATCAATGCGCGCGTCACTTCGTGATGCGGCCGCATGAAGACATCGACGACCTTGCCCTCTTCCACCACGCGCCCCGCCTCCAGCACCGCGACGCGGTCGCACACCTGCTTGATCACTTCCATCTGGTGCGTGATGAGCACGATGGTCAGGCCGAGTTCGCGATTGATCCGGCGCAGCAGGTCGAGAATGGCGCGTGTGGTTTCGGGATCGAGCGCGGAGGTGGCCTCGTCCGAAAGCAGCACCTTCGGCTTGCTCGCCAGCGCCCGCGCGATGCCCACACGCTGCTTCTGGCCGCCGCTGATCTGCGCGGGATATTTGTCCTTGTGCTGCGTCAGGCCGACCAGTTCGAGCAGCGGCAGCACGGCGGCTTCGATCTCGTCGCGCTTCTTGCCGGCGAGTTCGAGCGGCAGCGCGACGTTGCCGTACACGGTGCGCGAACTGAGCAGGTTGAAATGCTGGAAGATCATGCCGATGTCGCGGCGCGCGGCCCGCAGGTCGTCGCGCGAGAGCGTCATGAGGTCGCGGCCGCCCACCACGACGCTGCCTTCGCTCGGCCGCGTCAGCAGGTTGATGGTGCGCACCAGCGTGCTCTTGCCGGCGCCGCTGCGCCCGATGATGCCGAAGACTTCGCCGGCGGGAATCGTCAGATTGACGTTGTGCAACGCCTCGACCCAGCCCCGGGGCCCGGCGAAACGTTGTGAGAGATTGTGAATTTCGATCATGGAAATGCAAACGGCGGAAGGCCTCGCCAGGTGCATGCACCCGCGCAGCCGCCGCCGCTTGATGAAGCTGAAGCTGGTTTTGTCCTGTTCGCCCGCGATTTTACAGGAGCGGCTTCATTCTGTTTAATAATGATTTCAGATCACCTAATAACTCATCGAAATGACAGGCAAGGCACGCACGCTCTACTCGACAAGCATGGTTACGACGCGCCATGGCGTCGATTTGCTGCTGCATCGCTGGCAACCGGCGCGGGACGGCGAGACGCAGGCGGTGCTTGCGCGCGTGGCGCTCGTGCATGGCCTGGGCGAGCACGCGGGCCGCTATGACGCGCTGGCGCTCGCGCTGAATGCGGCGGGCATCGAATTGATCGCGGTCGATTTGCGCGGGCACGGCAAGTCGTCGGGGCCGCGCGTGCAGGTGCGCGTCTTCAACGACTATCTGCGCGATACCGACGTGCTGCTCGAAGCCTGCGCCGCGACGCCGCCCGCCGCCACGCCGCTCTTCCTGATGGGCCACAGCATGGGCGGAACGATTGCGGCGCTGTATGCGATCGAGCGCGCGCCGGAAAGGAAGCTGGCTGGGCTGATCTTGTCGAGTCCTGCGCTGAAGCCGGGGCCGGGCACGCCGCGCTGGAAGCTCGCACTAAGCCGGCTGGCAGGGCTGATCGCACCGCGCATGGCCGCGTTCAGCATCGACCCTGCGTTGCTGTCGCGTGCAAGCGGTGTGGTGAGCGCGTATCAGCGTGATCCGCTCGTGCATCACGGTCCGGTGCCCGCGCGCACGGCCGCGCAGATTCTCGCCGGCATGGAGCGCGTGGCGGCGCAGCGCGCGACGCTCGAGTTGCCGCTGCGGATCTTCCACGGCACCGCCGACGCCATCTGCGATCCCGCCGGCAGCCGTGAATTCGAAGCGCACGTCGGCTCGACCGACAGCACCCTCGCGATGGTTCAGGACGGCGCGCACGAGACGCTCAACGACCTGGATCGGGATCGCGTGATCCGTGAACTCATCGACTGGATCCTCGTGCGCGCCGAGCATGCGCGCACGCATGCGTCCGGCTAGATCTCCGCGAGCGCGCGCAGATGCGCGACCACGCTGCGGCCGAGCGCCGAGAGGTTGTAGCCGCCTTCCAGGCAACTGACGATACGCCCTTGCGCGTGACGTTGAGCCACCCGGCGGATCTGCTCGGTGATCCACGCGTAGTCGTCCTCGACGAGGCCCATGTTGGCCATGTCGTCTTCGCGATGGGCGTCGAACCCGGCGGAGAAGAAGATCATCTGCGGCTTGAATGCCTCGAGCCGCGGCAGCCACAGCATGTCGACCACTTCGCGCACTTCCATGCCCTTGGTGCGCGCGGCGAGCGGCACGTTGACCATGTTGTCCGCATGATTGCCGGCGCCGCTGAACGGATAGAACGGATGCTGGAAGAAGCTGCACATCAGCACGCGCGGGTCGCCGCTGAAGGCGGCTTCGGTGCCGTTGCCGTGATGCACGTCGAAATCGACGATGGCGACGCGCTGCAGGCCATGCACCTCGAGCGCATGCCGCGCCGCGATCGCGACGTTGTTGAAGAGACAAAAGCCCATCGCGCGCGCGGGCTCCGCATGATGGCCCGGCGGACGCACGCTGCAGAACGCGTTGTCATAGCGTCCTTCGATGACGGCATCGGTGGCCGCGACCGCCGCGCCCGCCGCGCGCAACGCGGCCTGATAGGACGCGGGGCACATCGAGGTATCGGGGTCCAGTTCGCTGCGTCCGTGCTCGGGCGTGCGGCTCTTGATGTAGTCGATATGCGCCTGCGTATGCACGCGCGCAAGTTCGGCTTCGTCGGCGAGCGGGGCTTCCTCGCGTTCGATCAGCGCGTCGATGCGGCTCGCGATCAGTTGATCTTCAATGGCCTGCAAACGTGCCGGGCATTCGGGATGCCATTGGCCGTTGTCGTGCTGGAGGCAGTCGGGGTGGGAGTAGAAGCCGGTCGCCATGATGTCTCGCAATGCCGCTTTCGTCGGCTCTCGTCTCGTCTTTTTTCGTCATATACGACCTCGGGCCGCGCCTTTGACGCTAAGTTACCACAGCGTTACCACAGCGTTCCCGATGACGGCCGCGCCCGCGGACTTGGCCGGTACGGGCGCGAGGCGTCGGTTATACTGCCCCGACGCCTTGCCGGCCGTGCCACTGCGCGCGGCCCGTCGCAGGCCGTTGCGTCCCGTTGAGAATCGTTGCGGATCGACCCCGGTCGATCCAGATCAAAGGCCGGCTCGAGCCACCTGAAGCACTGAAGCACCGCGGCAGAATCAAGGCCCACTCGAGACCGGCTCCACGAGCGTCGTGCCGTCCGAACATCCGGCATCGCTCCAACCGCCCCAACCACGCACACCATGACTTTTCAGTTTGCTCCGTCCGACCTCGCGGCCCCGTTCAAGCCGACTCCACGCGCGTTCCTCGCTGCACTCGTCTGCGCGCTCGGCTGCCTCGGCGCAACCGGCGCCGTCGCCCAGTCCCAGCAACCCCAGACCGCGACGCCGCAAGGCCAGATGTTCGAAGAAGAGATCGTGCCGCAGCGTTACGCGAACAATCCGAATGTCGAGGCGTTCATCAACGACATGGTGGCGCGCTACGACTTCGACTCCTCCGCGCTGCACGACCTGTTCGCGCGCGTCAGCTATTCGGCCACGGCGGCGAAGCTGGTGCTGCCCTCGCCCACGCCCGCGACCAAGAACTGGCGCGCGTACCAGGCGCGCTTCATCGAGCCGGTGCGCATCAATGCGGGCGTGAAGTTCTGGCGCGCCAATCAGGCGACGCTCAAGCGCGCCGCCGAGCAGTTCGGGGTGCCGCCGGAGATCATCGTGGGCATCATCGGCGTGGAGACGATCTACGGCCGTTACATGGGCAACTTCCGCGCGCTCGACGCGCTGACCACGCTCACCTTCGATTACCCGAACACGCCGAACCGCGCCGAGCGCATGGCGACCTTCCGCAAGAACCTCGAAGACCTGCTCGTGTGGACGCGCGATTCGCAGATCGATCCGACCACGGTGCTCGGCTCCTACACGGGCGCGATCGGCATTCCGCAGTTCCTGCCGAGCAGCATCGTGCAGTACGCGGTGGACTACGACGGCAACAGCCGCATCGACCTGCGCACGAGTCCGGCGGATGCCATCGGCAGTGTCGCGAATTATCTGAAGCAGAACGGCTGGGAAGCGGGCCGTCCGGTGGTGTGGCGCATTGCCGGCGACGAAGGCAGCCAGGGCATTGCCCAGGCGGCGGCGGATGGATCGCCGGAGCCGAAGTGGTCGCTCGCGCAGCTGACCAAGGCCGGCATGCTGCTCAACGAGCCGGGCCTGAATCTCGCGGCCGAAGCTGCCACGCCGCTCACGGTCGTCGATCTGCCCACGCCGGGGCGCGCGACGGAGTACACGCTCGGGCTGAAGAACTTCTATGTGCTGACGCGCTACAACCGCAGCTTTTTCTACGCGCTTGCGGTGTATCAGCTGGGCGAGGCGGTGAAGGCGCGCATGATCGCGGGCGATACGGGCGCGAATTCACAATAGCGCGCGGTTCGCTCGAACATGAAGAAAACCCCGGCACGCCGGGGTTTTCTCATTGAGCGCTACAAACCGTCTGGACCTTAAGCGGGAAACACGCCCGTCGACAGATACCGGTCGCCGCGATCGCAGACGATGAACACGATGGTCGCGTTCTCGACCTGACGCGCGATACGCAGCGCGACTTCACACGCGCCTCCTGACGAAATACCCGCGAAGATGCCTTCGACGGAAGCGAGGCGCCGCGCCATGGCTTCCGACGCGGCCTGGCTCACGTTCTCGACGCGATCCACGCGGCTGCGATCGAAGATCTTCGGCAGATACGCTTCCGGCCACTTGCGAATGCCCGGAATACGCGAGCCCTCTTCCGGCTGCGCGCCGATGATCTCGATCTTCTCGTTCTGCTCCTTCAGATACTTCGACACGCCCATGATCGTGCCGGTCGTGCCCATGGACGACACGAAGTGCGTAATGCGTCCTTCGGTCTGCTTCCAGAGTTCCGGGCCCGTGGCTTCGTAGTGCGCGAGCGGGTTGTCCGGATTCGCGAACTGGTCGAGGATGATGCCGCGGCCGTCGCGCTGCATCTGGTCGGCGAGGTCGCGTGCGTATTCCATGCCGCCCTTCACCGGCGTCAGGATGATCTCGGCGCCATACGCCGCCATGCTCTGGCGACGTTCCACCGAGAGATCCTCGGGCATCAGCAGCACCATCTTGTAGCCGCGCATGGCGGCGGCCATGGCCAGCGCGATGCCGGTGTTGCCGCTCGTGGCTTCGATCAGCGTGTCGCCCGGCTTGATGCGGCCGCGTTCCTCGGCCTTGCGGATCATCGACGCAGCCGGACGGTCCTTCACCGAACCCGCCGGATTGTTGCCTTCGAGCTTGCCCAGCACGACATTGTTGCGGCTGCGGATTTCATCGTCCACGACGCGGACGAGCTGCACGAGCGGCGTGTTGCCGATCGTGTCTTCGATAGTCATGTAAGCCATATGCGGAGCGGAATCAGGTTTCACGCACGAGTACGGCTGGCGTGAAAACAGAGGTAAGGGGGTTGGTCGATTGTAGCCCAGCGGTCCTTTCGACGTTCACGCGGCCCTGCCGCCCGGATGGTCTGCGCCGGCGCCGTAATCCCTTCGACAGCTTCAGCCACCCATCATGCATGCAAAAAGCCCCGCGGGAGGCACACCGCGGGGAGCCCAAACGCTCTACAGGCTGAAGGAGTCCGAAGCCCAAGGCCCGGTCACGCGCTGCGCACCAGAGCGCGCCCGGAGCCATTCAACGACGCTGCCGGTTACTTCTTGACGACCACCGGCTTGGCCGAGGCGGACGCCGACACCGGCGTGGCGACCGCCGCGTTGGCCGCGCCGGGCGGTGCCGCGTTACCGGGCGGTGCAGCTGCTGTCTTGGTGGAGGCGCCGATGGTCAGCCCCTCCGCTTCCAGACGCTGGACGGTCTTGCCGCCCATGCCCTTCACGCGCGTGCTGAGATCGCCGGCGTCCTTGAACGGGCCGTGCGCCTGACGTTCGTCGAGAATGGCCTTCGCCTTGGCCGGGCCGATGCCCTTGACGCCGCGCAGCGCGTCGACATCTGCGGTGTTGACGTCGACGGCCGCGAACGCCGAACCAAGGGAAAGGATCAGCGCGAGCGCGGCAAGGGACGAGAGTGCGTGCTTGAACATGACTGAGTCTCCGTGAGGAACCGGCCGGCGACCTGCCGACCGTGAGACCCAGTGTAGTGAGGGAAGGCGCGCGTTTATAGCTGGCCGAACAGCCAGCGCACGTAGCGGTCGACGCCTTCCTGAACCGTCAAGAACGGCGCGTCGTAGCCGGCTGCGCGCAACTTCGACTGGTCGGCCTGCGTGAAGCATTGATACTTGCCGCGCAGCGCGTCCGGAAACGCGATGTACTCCAGCAAGCCGCGCTGCACGAGTTCCGCGAGCGACAGCGTGGCCTCGCCGTCGAGCGCGCGCAAGGAGTTCACGACGGTCGAGGCGATGTCGTTGAACGGCTGCGCGCGGCCCGTGCCGAGATTGAAGATGCCCGACTTCTCCGGATGATCGAAGAAGAACAGATTCACCTTCACCACGTCTTCCACCGAGATGAAATCGCGCGTCTGCTCGCCCGCTGCATAGCCGTTGTATTCGCCGAACAGCTTGACCTTGCCTTCCGAGCGGAACTGGTTGAAGTTGTGAAACGCGACCGACGCCATGCGGCCCTTGTGCGTCTCACGCGGCCCATACACGTTGAAATAGCGGAAGCCGACAATCTGGCTCTTCGCCTGCGGCAACACCTGGCGCACGATCTGGTCGAACAGCAGCTTCGAGTAGCCGTAGACGTTGAGCGGCTTCTCGTACGCGCGCTCTTCGACGAACTTGCTTGATCCGCCGTAGGTAGCCGCCGACGATGCATACAGGAACTGCGCCCCTTGCGCGAGGCACGTGTCCATCACGTCGCGGCTGTAGCGGAAGTTGTTGTCCATCATGTAGCGGCCGTCGGTTTCCATCGTGTCCGAACAGGCGCCTTCATGGAACACCGCGCGTACCTTGCCGAAATCGCCGCGCTTGAAGCGCTCGACGAATTCGGTCTTGTCGAGGTAATCGTCGATGTCGCAATCGACGAGATTCTTGAACTTGTCGGCGCGCGTGAGATTGTCGACTGCGATCACGCGCTGTTCGCCGCGCTCATTGAGCGCCTTGACGATGTTGCTGCCGATGAATCCGGCCGCACCGGTAACGATGATGGTCATGGCGGTTTATCAGAGAGAGGGAATCAGGCGAAGAGTTCGTTGTAGTCGACAGTGGCCGTGCCCAGCTTGCCGACCACGATGCCCGCCGCGCGGTTCGCATACACGATGGAGTCGACCAGCGGCACGCCCGCGCCCAGCATGGTGGCGACCGTCGCGATGACGGTGTCGCCGGCGCCCGAGACATCATACACTTCGCGTGCTTCGGCCGATGTATGCACCACCTGGCCTTCGGTGAAGAGCGTCATGCCTTCTTCCGAGCGCGTCAGCAGCAGCGCGCCGAATTCGAGTTCGCGACGCAGCTTCGCCACGCGCTCATGCAGGTCTTCTTCCGACTTCCATTGTCCGACGACCTCGCGCAATTCCGCGCGGTTCGGCGTGATGAGCGTCGCGCCGCGATAGCGGTCCCAGTCGTCGCCCTTCGGATCGACCAGGACCGGTTTTCCGGCGCGGCGTGCGTCGGCGATCATCTGCGTGACGTGCGTCAGGCCGCCCTTCGCGTAGTCGGACATGAGGATCACGTCGTGCTGCGGCAGGATCTCGGCAAAGCGTTCGAGGCACGCGCGCAGCACTTCGTGATTCGGCGTGTTCTCGAAGTCCACGCGCAGCAATTGCTGCTGACGCGACAACACCCGCAGCTTGATGGTCGTGAGCAGTTCGGGATCGCGTTCCAGATGCGCCGCGACCTTGCTCTCGCCGAGCAATTCGACCACGCGTTCACCCGGCTCGTCGTGTCCCACGACGCACAGCAAACCCGCCTGCGCGCCGAGCGCCGCCGCATTACGCGCGACATTGGCCGCGCCGCCCAAGCGATCTTCCTTCTTCTGCACGTGCACCACCGGCACGGGCGCTTCGGGGGAGATGCGGTTGACGTCGCCGAACCAGTAGCGGTCGAGCATCACGTCGCCGACCACCAGCACGCGCGCCGCCGCGACGCGCGCGCGCGGCACGACGGGAATCTCCGTCCTGGTGTCGTGCTTAATGTCGTGAGCCGTTGGAGTCGAGTTCGACATGGGGACGTCCTATTGCGTAGTAGTCGATGCCCAGTTCAGCCATCGCTTCCGGTTCGTACAGATTGCGGCCATCGAAAATCACCGGCGCCTTCAGCGCGCCTTTCAGATGAGCGAAGTCGGGGCTCTTGAATTCCTTCCATTCGGTCACGATGACGAGCGCATCGGCGTTCGTCAGCGCATCCTGCTGCGTCTTCACGAAGTGCAGGCGCTTCATGTCCTCCGCACGATCCGCGAGATCGAGCGCGAAGACGCGTTCGGCCTCGTCGCGCGCGACCGGATCGTAGGCCTGCACCGACGCGCCGCGCTTCAGCAGCGCCTGGATCATGCGGCGGCTCGACGCCTCGCGCATGTCATCGGTGTTCGGCTTGAACGCCAGGCCCCAAACCGCGAAGGTACGGCCGCGCAGATCCTCGCCCATGCGCCGCACGATCTTGTTGACGAGCACTTCCTTCTGGTCGTCGTTGACGGCTTCCACGGCTTCGAGAATGCGCAGCGTGTGGCCGTTTTCACGGGCCGTCTGCGCGAGCGCCTGCACGTCCTTCGGGAAACACGAGCCGCCATACCCGCAGCCCGCATACAGGAAGTGATAGCCGATGCGCGGATCCGAGCCGATGCCGCGCCGCACCGCTTCGATATCGGCGCCGACGGTATCCGCAAGATTCGACAGGTCGTTCATGAACGAGATGCGCGTGGCGAGCATCGCGTTGGCCGCGTACTTGGTGAACTCCGCCGAGCGCACGTCCATGTAGAGCGTGCGTTCGTGATTGCGATTGAACGGCGCGTACAGGCGCTTCATCTTCTCGCGCGCGAGCTGGCCGGCATGATCGTCGTCGATGCCGATCACGATGCGGTCGGGCCGCATGAAGTCATCGACGGCCGCGCCTTCTTTCAGGAACTCCGGATTCGACACGACCGAGAAGCCGTGCTTGTCCGAGCCGTCGAGGCCGCGCGCCTTGAGTTCCTCGGCGACGACGCGTCCCACCTGGAGCGCCGTGCCGACCGGCACCGTCGACTTGTCGACGATCACCTTGAAGCCGTTCGAATACTTGCCGATGTTGCGCGCCGCCGCGAGCACGTATTGCAGGTCGGCGGAGCCGTCTTCATCCGGCGGCGTGCCGACGGCGATGAACTGGATGTCGCCGTGCTCGACGCTCGCTTTCACGTCGGTGGAAAACTGGATGCGGCCCGCGGCGCGCGTGCGCCGGAGCATTTCCTGCAGGCCCGGCTCGTGGATGGGCACGCCGCCGTTATTGAGAATCTCGATCTTGCGCGGATCGACATCCACGCAAAACACGTCATTGCCAATTTCGGCGAGACACGCGCCGGTCACTAGACCGACATAACCCGTGCCGACGATGGTCACTTTCATACGCTTTCCAGTGAGGTCTGAATTGCCGGGGCGCACGCAGCGCCCGCTTTCACGCGTGTTCCGATTCTGCTCTCGCGGCTCAGGCCGAACTCGTGATCGGCTCGACGCGGCGCGGCGCGTAGGTCTCCCAGCCGCTGCAGCCGGGGCACTGCCAATAGAATAGCCGCGCGCGGAAACCGCAGGTCTGGCACGTGTAACGCGGCAGATTCTTGGTGCGCTGCTTCACCAGATTGCGCATCAGTTCGAGTTCGCCGCGGCGCGGTTCCTCGGCCGTCGCTTCCTGCGCTTCGAGCAGGCGCGTCATGCCCGCGAGATTCGGCGCGCTCTCCATTTGCTTGCGCGCCAGCGCGTGCGCCGCTTCCAGTCCGCGCAGTTCCTGCACGTGCTTGTACGCGACATCGAGCAAATCGTTCGACGGATAGCGGCTCGCGTACTCGGTCAGCAGCGCGACGCCGTCTTCCTTGCGCTCGAGCGCGCTGTAGGCCTTCATCAGCTTTTCGGCGACCAGCGGCAGATACGCCTCGTTCTGCTCCTCGACGCGCTTCCAGTGCGCAATCGCGCCGTCCAGGTTGCCGGCGGCGGCTTCCACGTCGCCGCCGAGGATGGTCGCGCGCACGTTGTCCGGATTCGACGCCAGCGCGAGTTTCAGCTCCGCGCGCGCGCCATCGGGATTCTTGCGCTGCAACGCTTCCTGCGCGAGCTCGCAATGGAAATGCGCGATCTCCATGTGCAGCGACGGTGCGCCCATCTTCTCGATCTGCTCGGCCGTCGCGATGGACTTCGGCCAGTCCTTCTCGATCTCATAGATGGTCAGCAGCGCGCGTTTCGCGCCGAGCGAGTATTCGCCGGAATCGAGCGAGCGGAATGTTTCCTCGGCGCGGTCCAGCAAGCCGGCTTTCAGGAAATCCTGGCCCAGTTCGTAGAGCGCGTGATCGCGTTCCGCGACCGGCAGATCGGCGCGGCTCAGCAGGTTCTGATGCACGCGGATCGCGCGATCGGTCTCGCCCCGGCGACGGAACAGGTTGCCGAGCGCGAAGTGCAGTTCGATGGTTTCCGGATCCAGCTTGGCAACTTCGATGAAGGCGTCGATGGCCTTGTCGTGTTGCTCGTTGAGGAGGAAGTTGAGGCCGCGGAAGTACGAGCGCGGCAGGTTCGCATTCTCGGACAGCAGCGTTTTCAGGTCATAGCGGGACGTCATCCAGCCCAGCGCGAACGCGACGGGAATGACGAGCAGCCACCAGAAGTCTAGATCCATGCGATTAGTCGAGAAGAGTGAGGTGTCTGCCGGCCGCGGGCGTCATGTTCAGATGAGCGGCGGCATCGGCGGTTCTTCCTTCACCACCGGCGTCTCGCGCGCCACGCGCAGTTCGCGCTTGAGACGGCCGTTCTCCATGCGCAGGCGCACGCGCGCCGGCAACGCGGAGACGAGTCCCGCCAGCAATCCAACGACGAAAAACGCCAGGCCGATCAGGATCAGCGGCGCTTGCCAGGCATAGCCGGCGAGGAAATTCAGCGTCGCCGTCTGGGTGTTGGCCAGGGCCAGCACCAGAAGCAGCACGAAAACCAGGACGCGGATCAGCCAGACAATGAATTTCATACGAGGTCTCGCGGGAGCGGTTGCGGGTGGTACACGTGGCGCATGCAGCGGTGCAGGATGCGGCCGTTTATTGTGGAACGGCGAGCGAAGCATGTTACGAGGTCAAAGTGACCGGTATTGTAATTGATGCTTATGCGCACCGGCAGTCGCCGGCGCTTTGCTCGTCTTTCAGCAAGCCACGCACCCGTCAGATACACAGCGCGTGCAAATGCAGCGCCCATGAAAAAAGCACCCCGAAGGGTGCTTTCTCTGGTCGATGGCCCGCTGGCCGACGATACGTTCGGGGCATCCCCGCCGACAAACCCGGCCGATCAGAGATCGTCCGAATCATCGTCATTCGACATCTTCAGCGGCTCGCCCGAACGGCCGTCGACGCGTTCGCGCAATTCCTTGCCCGGCTTGAAGTGCGGCACGAATTTCTCCGGCACCAGCACTTTCTCCCCCGACTTGGGATTGCGCCCGACGCGCGACGGACGACGGTTGAGCCCGAAGCTGCCGAAGCCGCGAATCTCGATGCGATGACCGTTGGCCAAGGCCTCCGACATCGCATCGAGCATCGTCTTCACCGCGAAATCCGCATCCTTGAGGACAAGTTGCGGAAATCGCGACGCCAACTGGGCGACCAATTCCGATTTGGTCATTCTGCAGCCGTGCCGTTAAGGGCTTAGCTGTTCTGGCCGTCGAGCTTGGCCTTGAGCAGCGCGCCGAGGTTGGTCGTGCCGGTCGCGGCGGCGTTCGAGTCGCCCTGCAGGCTGCGCATGGCTTCCTGCTGTTCGGCCGAATCCTTCGCCTTGATCGACAGGTTGATGCCACGCGACTTGCGATCGATGTTGATGATCATCGCGTTGACCTTGTCGCCTTCCTTCAGCACGTTGCGCGCATCTTCCACGCGGTCCTGAGCGATTTCGGAAGCACGCAGGTAGCCTTCGACATCCGCGTTCAGCGCAATGACAGCACCCTTCGGATCCACCGACTTCACGACGCCGTCGACGATGGCGCCCTTGTCGTTGATCGCGACGAAGTTGCTGAACGGGTCGCCTTCCAGCTGCTTGATGCCCAGCGAGATGCGTTCCTTCTCGACGTCGATGCCCAGAACCACGGCTTCGACTTCGTCGCCCTTCTTGTACTTGCGGACGGCTTCTTCGCCGGTTTCCGACCACGACAGGTCCGACAGGTGAACCAGACCGTCGATGCCGCCAGGCAGACCGATGAACACGCCGAAGTCGGTGATCGACTTGATGGCGCCGGACAGCTTGTCGCCCTTCTTGTAGTTGCGGCTGAAGTCATCCCACGGATTCGGCTTGCACTGCTTCATGCCGAGCGAGATACGGCGGCGGTCTTCGTCGATTTCGAGAACCATGACTTCGACTTCGTCGCCCAGCTGGACAACCTTCGACGGCGCAACGTTCTTGTTGGTCCAGTCCATTTCCGACACGTGAACCAGGCCTTCGATGCCCGATTCCACTTCGACGAATGCGCCGTAGTCGGTGATGTTGGTGACCTTGCCGAACAGGCGCGTGCCCGACGGGTAACGGCGCGAGATGCCTTCCCACGGATCGTCGCCCAGTTGCTTGATGCCGAGCGAAACGCGGTTCTTCTCTTGGTCGAACTTGAGGATCTTGGCGGTGACTTCCTGACCAACCGACAGGACTTCCGACGGATGACGCACGCGACGCCATGCGATGTCGGTGATGTGCAGCAGGCCGTCGATGCCGCCGAGGTCCACGAACGCGCCGTAGTCGGTGATGTTCTTGACCACGCCTTCGACGATCGCGCCTTCCTTCAGCGTCTCGAGCAGCTTTGCGCGCTCTTCGCCTTGCGTGGCTTCGATCACCGCGCGGCGCGACAGCACCACGTTGTTACGCTTGCGGTCCAGCTTGATGACGCGGAATTCGAGCGTCTTGCCTTCGTACGGGGTCGTGTCTTTGACCGGACGCGTGTCGACGAGCGAACCCGGCAGGAACGCGCGGATGCCGTTGACCATCACGGTCATGCCGCCCTTGACCTTGCCGGTGATCGTGCCGGTCACGAGTTCGTTGTTGTCCAGCGCTTTTTCCAGCGACAGCCACGAAGCGAGGCGCTTCGCCTTGTCGCGCGACAGGATGGTGTCGCCATAGCCGTTTTCCAGCGCGTCGATCGCGACGGAAACGAAGTCGCCCGCCTGCACTTCCACTTCACCCGCGTCGTTCAGGAATTCTTCGAGCGGAATATAGGCTTCGGACTTGAGACCAGCGTTGACGACCACGAAGTTGTGGTCGACGCGCACGACTTCGGCGGAGATCACTTCGCCAGCGCGCATGTCCTGCTTGGTCAGCGACTCTTCGAACAGAGCCGCGAAAGATTCGGTATTCGGGGTGGAGGTTTGCAGGTCGGACATAAAAATCTGTATTTGCACAGCCCTTGCGCGGTGGTCCGGGAACAATCCCATGCTGGACCGGTGAAACGCAAAGCCGTACGGGGTTAAGGGGTTTTACACACGTCCCGCCTCCCGGCGGAACACCTTGCTGCCTGCGTCTACTGCTTGCTGCTTGCTTGTTGCTGCACTACGCGAATCCCGCTGTACCAGCCGATGATCTGCTCGACCGCCTGGTCGATGGACAGACCGGAGGTGTCCAGCGTCTTCGCATCCGCTGCAGGCTTGAGCGGCGCGACGCTCCGGTTTATGTCCCGGGCGTCCCGTTCGCGCAAATCGCGCAGCAGGTCATCTATGTTAGCAGAAAAACCTTTTTGCATCAATTGCTTATGCCGTCTGGCAGCGCGCGCCTCGACGCTCGCCGTCAAAAACACCTTCAGCGTGGCGTCCGGGAAGATCACGGTGCCCATGTCGCGGCCGTCGGCGACCAGTCCCGGGCGCTTGCGGAAGGCCCGCTGGCGCGCGACCAGCGCCTGACGCACCTCGTGGTGGACGGCGATGGCAGAGGCGCGGTTGCCCACTTCTTCCTGCCGGATTTCGCCGGACACATCCACGCCATCGAGCTGGGCGCAGCCTTCGCGGAAGGTGATATGGAGCGACTCGATCAGCTTTGCAAGGCCGGCCGCATCGTCCGTCGCGATCTGATAGCGCACGCTCGCGAGCGCCGCCAGCCGGTACAGCGCGCCGCTGTCGAGCAGGTGGAAGCCCAGCGTCGCCGCGACGACCGCGGCGACCGTGCCCTTGCCCGAAGCGGTCGGCCCGTCGATGGTGATCACTGGAATGGGGTCGAATGGACGGGTCGGTTTCATTGAATCTGGCCGTACTGGCCCGTTAGTGTTGCCGTTGAAATCAAAGTCATCGCGCTTCACGGTACCGCACGCCGGTTACGCCTTCACGAGGGCCGCGAAGCGCTCGAAGTAATCCGGAAACGTCTTGTTCACACATTTCGGATCGTTGATGCGCACCGGCACGCCGCCCAGGCTCACCAGCGAGAAGCACATGGCCATGCGGTGATCGTCGTAGGTGTCGATCGCGGCGCCCGGCGTGAGGGTCGCGGGCGGCGTGACCACGAGATAGTCCGCGCCCTCTTCCACCGTCGCGCCGACCTTGCGCAGTTCCGTCGCCATCGCGGCGATGCGGTCGGTTTCCTTCACGCGCCAGCTCGCGATATTGCGCAGCGTCGTCGTGCCGTTCGCGAACAGCGCGGCCACCGCGATCGTCATCGCGGCATCGGGAATCAGGTTGAAATCCATGTCGATGGCAGCGAGCCTGCCGTCGTCGGACTCGACGCCCCGCACCTCGATCCAGTCCTCGCCCATCATGATGTTCGCGCCCATGCGGTTGAGCGCATCGGCGAATCCGACATCGCCCTGGATGCTCGACCGCCCGACGCCTTCCACGCGCACCGGACCGTGGCCGATCGCGCCCGCCGCCAGAAAATACGAGGCCGACGACGCATCGCCTTCCACCATGATCGCGCCCGGCGAGCGATAGCCGGCGCCGGCCGGAATCGTGAAGCGCGCCCAGCCGTCGCGCTCGACGCGCACGCCGAAGCGCTCCATCAGGCGAATGGTGATGTCGATATAAGGCTTCGAAATCAGCTCGCCCTCGATCTCGATCGTCACCGGCCCGTTGCGCCCTTCGGCCACCGGCAGGCTCATCAGCAGCGCGGTGAGGAACTGGCTCGACACGTCGCCGCGCACGCGCACGGGACGGTCCACCGCGATCTTCGCCGGGTGGATCCTGAGCGGCGGAAAGCCGTCGTTGAGTTCGTAGTCGATCTGCGCGCCGATCTGACGCAGCCCGTCGACAAGATCGCCGATCGGCCGCTCGTGCATGCGCGGCACGCCGTGCACGCGGTATTCACCGCCGTTGACGGCCAGCGCCGCGGTCAGCGGGCGCACCGCCGTGCCGGCGTTGCCGAGGAACAACTCCGCCGACTTCGACGGAAACGCGCCGCCCGTCCCGGCCACGACGATCCGCTCGCCTTCCTCGCGGACGCCAACGCCGAGCGTTTTGAGCGCGGCGATCATCACGCGGGTGTCGTCGGAATCGAGCAGATTGGTGATCGAGGTTTCGCCGCTCGACAATGCCGCGAGCAGCAGCACGCGGTTCGAGATGCTCTTCGACCCGGGCAAGCGCACCGTGCCGGACGCGCGCGAGAAAGGTCCGAGATCCAGATGTTCCATAGTGTGTCCTTGTTTTACTGCGTGCTTCTCCGCGGCTCACTTTTCCGCGCTTTCACCGGCCGGCCTGACGCCGCCACGTTCCTGCCATTCCCGGCGCGCCACGCGCGAGCGCGCGAACGCTGCTTCGAGCGCGGCGCCGTCCGATGCCTCGATCGCCGCGCGAAAACGCGCGAGCACGGCCGTGTAATCGTCCAGTTCGGCGAGCAGCGCGGCGCGGTTCGCCAGACAGATGTCGCGCCACATTTCCGGACTCGACGCGGCGATGCGCGTGAAGTCGCGGAATCCGCCCGCCGCAAACGAGAATTTCAGCTCGGCGTCGGGCGTGGCAAGAATCTGGTCGACGAGCGCGAACGACAGCACGTGCGGCAAGTGGCTCACCGAAGCGAACACGCGATCGTGCTGCGCCTCGCTCATCTCGCGCACGCAGGCGCCGGTGGCGCGCCACATCGAGGCGATGCGCTCCACGTCGGCGAGCGCGTTCTCCGTCAGCGGACACAGCACGACATTGCGCCCGACGTACAGCTCCGGCAACGCCGCATCGACGCCGCTCGACTCGCGGCCCGCGATCGGATGCCCCGGCACGAATTGCGCGATCCGCGCGCCCAGCGCTTGCCGCGCGGCCGCGACGACGTCGCTCTTGGTGCTGCCGGCATCGGTGACGATGGCGTGCGGGTCCAGCAACGGCGCAATCCGCGCGAGCAGCGGGCCCGTCTGCGCGACCGGCGCCGCGAGCAGCACGAGGTCGGCGCCCTGGAGCGCGCGCGTCAGCGCGGGGGTGTCGTCGAGCGCAACGGCTTCGTCGATCACGCCTAGCTCGAGCGCGCGCGCCACCGACTGCGCCGAACGCCCCACGCCGACGATCCGCCCCGCGAGTCCCGCGCGTTCACGCAGCGCGCGCGCGAGCGATCCGCCTATCAGGCCGACGCCGAGAATAACGAGTTTATTGAAAGAGAACGCAGCCACGGGGGACATCGATAAAAGCGCGTCGTGCGACGCAGGAAACCGGACCGCCACGCATGCGCGGCGGCAACGAGCCGCTCAGCGGGCGCGCGGGTACGAACCGAGAATCTTGAGGAACGCGGCCTTGCGCCCGAGTTCGTCGAGGGCGGCGGCGACGGACGGATCATCGCGATGACCTTCGATGTCGATGTAGAAGTAGTACTCCCACGTGCCGGCACGCGCCGGGCGCGACTCGAAACGGTTCATCGACACGCCGTGCGCCGCGAGCGGCTCAAGCAGCTTGAACACCGCGCCCGACTCGTTCTTCACCGTGACGATCAGCGAAGTCTGATCGTGGCCGCTCGACCCCGTCGGCGCCCGGCCGATGATCACAAAACGCGTGCGATTGTGCGGATCGTCCTGGATCATCGAGAACACGACGCCGAGACCGTAATGCGTGGCCGCGCGGTCGCCGGCGATGGCCGCGACCGTCGCATCTTCCACCGCCATGCGCGCCGCCTCGGCGTTGCTCGATACCGCCTGCCGCTCGAGCTGCGGCGCATTGGCGGCGAGCCAGCGCTGGCACTGCGCGAGCGCCTGCGGATGCGCGCACACGCGCTTGACGCCGTCGAGCGTGCCGGACGCCGTCAGCAGGTTGTGATGGATCGGCAAGGCCAGCTCGCCGCCGATCAGCAAGGACGTGGACAGCAACAGGTCGAGCGTGCGCGACACCGCGCCCTCGGCCGAATTCTCGACGGGCACGACGCCGTACTGGGCCGCGCCGGCTTCGACCGCGCGGAACACTTCGTCGATCGAAGGACACGGCACGCCGTGGATGGAATGTCCGAAATACTCGAACATCGCCTGTTCGCTATAGGTGCCGACCGGGCCCAGGAATGCCGCGCTGATGCTCTGTTCGAGCGCGCGGCTCGCGGCCATGATCTCGCGCCAGATCGACGCAATGTGGTCGTCGGCGAGCGGACCCTGGCTCATCTCCTGAAGCCGCGCGATGACCTGCAGCTCGCGCTCGGGACGAAACACCGGCGCGTTGAAATGCTTCTTCACCTCGCCCACTTCGAGCGCGACGGAGGCACGCTGGTTCAGCAGCGCGATGAGTTGCGCGTCGAGCGCGTCGATGCGCTCACGCAGGGGTTTGAGTTGCGAATTGAGATCGTCGTCCATGCGGTGCTAGATGTGTGATGCCGGTTTAAGCGCTGGCGCGCTCGAAATCCTTCATGTATTCGACGAGCGCCTTGACGCCCTCGACCGGCACCGCGTTGTAGATCGATGCCCGCATGCCGCCGACGGACTTGTGGCCCTTCAGTTGCAACAGCCCGCGCGCCTTCGCGCCGGCCAGGAAATCCGCGTTGCGCGATTCGTCGGCGAGGAAGAACGGCACGTTCATGCGCGAACGGTTCTGCCGCTCCACCTTGTTGACGTAGAAAGCACTGGAATCGATGGTGTCGTAGAGCAGCTTCGCCTTCTCGACGTTGCGCGCTTCGATCGCTTCCAGTCCGCCCTGCTTCTTCAGCCATTTGAAGACGAGCCCCGCGATATAGATCGCATAGGTGGGCGGCGTGTTGTACATGGAATTGTTTTCGGCGACGGTCTTCCACTCGAACGCCGACGGACAGATGGGCAGTGCGCGGTCCAGCAAGTCTTCGCGCACGATCACGACCGTGACGCCCGCCATGCCGATGTTCTTCTGCGCGCCGCCGAAGAGCACGCCGTACTTGGCGATGTCCATGGGACGCGAGAGGATGTGCGAGGAAGCGTCGGCGACCAGCGGGATATCGCCGAGATCCGGAATCTCGAAGGCCTCGACGCCGTCGATGGTTTCGTTCGAGCACAGATGCACGTAGGCCGGATCGTCGGACAGCTGCCATTCGTCGAAGGCCGGCACGCGCGTGAAGCCCGCTTCCGTCTTGCCGCTCGCCGCGAGATGGGCCGTGCCGTATTTCAGCGCTTCCTTGAACGACTTCGTGGACCACGAACCGGTCACGACGAAATCCACCGTGTGCCTTCCGCCGAGCAGGTTCATCGGCACGATGGCGTTCTCGCCGAGACCGCCGCCCTGCAGAAACAGGATGCGATGCGAAGCCGGCACCTTCAGCAGTTCACGCAGGTCGGTGAGCGCTGCCTCGTGGATCGACATGAATTCGGCGCCGCGGTGGCTCATTTCCATCACGCTCATGCCGCTGCCTTGCCAGTCGAGCATTTCATCGGCTGCCTGCTGGAGCACTTCTTCTGGCATCGCGGCGGGGCCGGCGGAGAAATTGAACACGCGCATCTGAGAAAGTCCGGATGGCAGGCGCGAAACGAACAGCGGCCAGGTAATTACCGCGTGTTCACGCCCAAAAAAGAAATGGCTGCTTGCGCTCACGCGCAAACAGCCATTATGGCACTGTCCAGGAAACGCGCCAACGAAAGGGGCCGTCAGCCCCTTCGCCTGGTCCGTCCGGACGATGCCGCCGTGCTTACTTGCCCGGCTTGACGCTCGCCACTTCCTGGTCGGCTTGCGTGCGCGTTGCCTTGATGGCTTGCGGCATGTACTTCTGCATCAGGCCGTTGACCACATCACGGCCAACCTGGTCCTGCACCTGAATGAACTTGCGGCCCGTCGGGCTCTTGTAGAACGTGGTCAGATCCTTGATCTCGTCCGTCGTGTAGTACTTCGCGTACGCGTCGTACTGAGCCTGCATGGCGTCCTTGCGGAATGCGTCGGTCGCGAAAACCTGGCCCGCGGAGTCAACCAGCTTCGGCACTGCGTTCTTCTGCAGCGTCGGGACGGCAGCCTGCTTTTGCTTGTCGTTCAGCGACTTGTTCTCCGAGAGCGCGTCCGAGAGGATGGCCGGGACGAGTTGCTTCGACTGCATCTGCGCGCTGTTGCCGATTGCGCCAACCAGCTTCTGCGCGTCGATGGCATCGAGCAGGTCCTTGATCGCGGCTTGCTTGGCCGGATCAACCGGTGCTGCTGCCGGCGCCGGAGCTGCCGACGTGGCCGGCGCCTGGTTCTGAAGCGACTGAGCCATTGCGAAAGTCGGCACGAATGCGGCCAGCAACATCCACTGCTTGAAACGTCCTTGCATCATTACTCCCTGTAGAAAATATCCAGTTCAGCACTGGCCACGAGCGTTTGCGTTATTTGAAGCCGAATCGGCGGACGGCCGGTTACAGCATCTTCACGCGCTGCGTCGCGCAGCTTAACCAATCCAAGCTTACAAATGCTTAACCCCGGCTTGAACCGCGGCTACGACGAGTTGGAACGAGCGACACAACACAAGCGCCATCAGGCATCCTCATCGCCCGGCGCAGATTCGTTGCCGGACTCATTGCCATTCAGCGGTGCATCGCCTTCGTCGAGTTCCGCTTCGGCTTCCGCCTCGGCGATGTGCTGCAAGCCCGACAGCTTGGTTCCCTCGTCAAGGCTGATGAGTGTAACACCTTGGGTTGCGCGGCCCATCTCGCGGATCTCGGACACTCGCGTGCGAATCAGCACGCCCGAATTCGTGATTAGCATGATCTCGCTTTCCGGCTCGACGAGCGTTGCAGCCACCACGCGGCCATTGCGCTCCGACGTCTGGATCGCGATCATGCCCTTCGTGCCGCGGCCATGACGCGTGTACTCGTTGATCGGCGTGCGCTTGCCGTAGCCATTCTCCGTTGCGGTCAGCACCGACTGGTTTTCGCCGCCCGCCACCAGCAGCGCGATGACCTGCTGCCCGTCTTCCAGCTGCATGCCCCGCACGCCGCGTGCCTCCCGGCCCATGGCGCGCACGTCGTTCTCGTCGAAACGCACGGCCTTGCCGGAATCGGAGAACAGCATGACGTCATGTTCGCCGTCGGTGATCGCGGCGCCGATCAGGTAATCGCCCTCGTCCAGACCCACCGCGATGATGCCCTTCTTCAGCGGGCGGCTGAACGCCTCGAGCGGCGTCTTCTTGACGGTGCCAAGCGACGTGGCCATGAACACGTACTTGTCTGCCGAGAATTCCTTGATCGGCAGCACGACGTTGATCTTCTCGCCGTCCTGCAGCGGGAACATGTTGACGATCGGGCGGCCGCGCGAATTGCGCGAGCCCTGCGGCACTTCGTACACCTTGATCCAGTACACGCGGCCGCGATTCGAGAAGCACAGCATGTGATCGTGCGTGTTCGCGATGAACAACGTGTCGATCCAGTCGTCTTCCTTCATCTGCGTCGCCTGCTTGCCGCGCCCGCCGCGCTTCTGCGCGCGATATTCGGACAGCGGCTGCGACTTCACGTAGCCCGCGTGCGACATGGTGACGACCATGTCCGTGGGCGTGATCAGGTCTTCGGTGTTGAGCTCGGTCGCGTTCATCTCGATGCGCGAACGGCGGTCGTCGCCGAACTCCGCACGGATCTGGCCGAGCTCGTCGACGATCATCTGGCGAATCCGTTCCGGACGCGCGAGGATGTCGAGCAGGTCGGCGATCTGCGCCATTACTTCACGGTATTCGCCGACGATCTTGTCCTGCTCCAGACCGGTCAGGCGTTGCAGGCGCATCTGCAGGATTTCCTGCGCCTGCACGTCGGACAGACGATACAGTCCGTCTTCCTGCAGGCCGTACGCGGGATTCAGCCCTTCCGGACGATAGGCCGCGCGGCCACCCGAGGCCTCGGTCTCGGTGCGCGTGAGCATTTCGCGCACGAGCGACGAATCCCACGGACGCGCCATCAATTCCTGACGCGCGATGGGCGGCGTGGGCGCCGCCTTGATGATGGCGATGAACTCGTCGATGTTCGCGAGCGCCACCGCCAGGCCTTCGAGCACGTGGCCGCGATCGCGCGCCTTGCGCAGTTCGTAGACCGTGCGCCGCGTCAGCACTTCCCGTCGATGCGACAGGAAGCATTCGATCATCTCCTTCAGGTTCAGGAGCTTCGGCTGGCCGTCGACGAGCGCGACCAGGTTCATGCCGAACGTGTCCTGCAACTGCGTCTGCTTGTACAGGTTGTTCAGGATGACTTCGGGCACTTCGCCGCGCTTCAGCTCGATCACGACGCGCATGCCGCTCTTGTCGGATTCGTCGCGGATGTCGGAGATGCCTTCCAGCTTTTTCTCGTTGACGAGTTCGGCGATGCGCTCGAGCAGCGTGCGCTTGTTCACCTGATACGGGATTTCGTCGACGATGATGGCCATGCGCTGGCCGCGGTCGATCTCTTCGAAGTGCGTGGTCGCGCGCATCACGACGCGCCCGCGGCCCGTGCGATAGCCGTCGCGTACGCCGGCGACGCCGTAGATGATGCCGGCGGTCGGGAAGTCCGGCGCGGGCACGATCTCGATCAGTTCGTCGACCGTGGCCTCCGGCGTGTGCAGCAGATGCAGGCAGGCGTCGACGATTTCGCGCAGGTTGTGCGGCGGAATGTTCGTGGCCATGCCGACCGCGATACCCGCCGAACCGTTGATGAGCAAATTCGGGATTCGGGCCGGCAGAACGAGCGGCTCGTTTTCGCTGCCGTCGTAGTTCGGACCGAAGTCGACGGTTTCCTTGTCGATGTCGGCCAGCAGCTCGTGGCCGATCTTCGCCATGCGGATTTCGGTGTAGCGCATGGCGGCGGCGTTGTCGCCGTCGACCGAACCGAAATTGCCCTGGCCGTCCACCAGCATGTAGCGCAGCGAGAAGGGCTGCGCCATGCGCACGATGGTCTCGTAGACGGAGGCGTCGCCGTGAGGATGGTATTTACCGATGACGTCGCCGACGATACGCGCCGACTTCTTGTACGCGCGGTTCCAGTCGTTGTTCAGCTCGTGCATCGAATACAGCGCCCGGCGATGCACCGGCTTGAGGCCATCGCGGACATCGGGAAGCGCACGTCCGACGATCACGCTCATCGCGTAATCGAGATACGAACGGCGCATTTCCTCCTCGAGGGAGATTGGCAGAGTCTCTTTGGCGAATTGATCCATTATCCGTGTCTTGAACTGTGCAGCGGCGACACGGCAGCGCGTTCGGGAGCGTCGAATTCCGGCTTCGAATGCTCGTCACGCGCCCGCCAGCCGCGTGACATGCGCCGCGCGGCCCGGGGCCGACGTCCGCTGCATGCCTCGCTGTATGCCTCGCTTCGTGGCTTTGCTTCAGGCTTTTTCACACACTGCGAACGCAGCGCATCAGGAAATTCTAACATGCGCCACCTGCTCGACCGGACGCCGTGCGTATACATAGTGTGTGTGTCACGGATCAGCAGTCGTAACCGGATGGCGAACCCGAAGTTCGCAATGCGCAACGCTGTTCCAAACATTTACAAAATCGCGGGAACGCGTATCGTCGGTTGGTCATGTGAACGGGCTATGATGCCGCCTCGCCGTTTTGTCGGCGGCAAAAGATTCAGCGTTGAAATCCCGCAGAAAATGGCGCTCAGGCACGTAATGTGCGCACGTTTTGCGCCTTCTTTGGCGTGCGCCGCTTCCTGTCCCCATCATGTTGCGGAAGCACCACATAAGGTTGCGGGGCTTGAGGGTGCGGGGATATTTTTATCGTTGCAAGGGAACGATATGGCAAAATGCCAACGCACAAAGTTAGACACTGCTCGAAGTCTATACAGGGCGTTTTGTTCCGTAGGGAATGTTATACTTCGAGCAATGTATGACTTGTCTTCGTCTACAGGCTCGCAGTAAACCTGCGGTAATCTCAATTTCGAGAGGAGAAATATGAATAAACTTTCAAAGCTCGCGTTCATTGCAGCTACCGCAGTTATGGCTGCATCGGCCTCGGCACAGTCGGTGCCGGCCTCGCGACAAGCAGTGAATGACAACTGGGTGAACGGCACGGGCGAGTATGTGTGGATGAACGGCACGAACGAACTGTGCTGGCGCGATGCATTCTGGACCCCGGCTACGGCAAACGCAAAGTGCGATGGCGCGCTGGTCGCGCAAGCACCGACGCCGCCGGCACCGGTCGCTCCGCCGCCCCCGGTCATCCAGTCGCAGAAGGTTACCTACCAGGCTGACGCCCTGTTCGACTTCGACAAGGCAGTCCTGAAGCCGGCCGGCAAGCAACAGCTCGACGATCTGGCATCGAAGATCGGCGCGCTGAACCTCGAAGTCGTGGTTGCAACGGGTTACACGGACCGCATCGGTTCGGACGCGTACAACAACCGTCTGTCGCTGCGCCGTGCGCAAGCTGTCAAGGCTTACCTGGTCAGCAAGGGCATCGAATCCAACCGTATCTACACGGAAGGCAAGGGCAAGCGTGACCCGGTCACGGGCGGAAAGTGCCAGCAGAAGAACCGCAAGCAACTCATCGCCTGCCTCGCGCCGGATCGTCGCGTGGAAGTCGAAGTTGTCGGCACGACGCGTCAGCCGCAGCAGTAATCGCGAGTCGGATTACCGCAGATCAAACCCCCGCCTCGGCGGGGGTTTTTTTATGTCTTTTCGCGTGTCCCTGGGCATGTCCTGGACACGGCGGATTCACCCTTCCCGGCAATCCCGGGCCGGCCCCTTTTTGCCCGCCTCCGGAGACGCCTATATACTCGGCCTAATCGATAACCGAGCGTTTCACGACTCAATCCAGGGCAATTCCCAACATGACCAATGTCGATCCCCACGAACTACAGAAATTCAGCGAGCTCGCGCATCGCTGGTGGGACCCGAACGCCGAGTTCAAGCCGCTGCACGAGCTGAACCCGGTCCGTCTCGACTGGATCGACGCCCACGCCCACCTGATGAGCAAGCGCGTGGTGGATATCGGCTGCGGCGGCGGCATCCTGTCGGAATCGATGGCCACGCGCGGCGCCAGCGTCAAGGGCATCGATCTTTCGTCGAGCGCGTTGGGCGTCGCGGACCTGCATAGCCTCGAAAGCGGTGTCGAAGTCGCCTACGAGGAGATTTCGGCGGAGGCGCTCGCCGCGCGCGAGCCGGCCTCCTACGACGTCGTCACCTGCATGGAAATGCTCGAGCACGTGCCGAATCCCGCCGGCACCGTGGCCGCATGCGCCATGCTCGTGAAGCCGGGCGGCTGGGTGTTCTTCTCCACGCTCAACCGCAACGCGAAGGCCTACCTGTTCGCCGTCATCGGGGCCGAATACATCGCGCGCATGCTGCCGCGCGGCACGCATGATTACGCGCGCTTCATCAAGCCGTCGGAACTCGCGACCTTCGCGCGAACGGCATCGCTGCTGCCCGTGGATATCAAGGGCATCACCTATCGGCCGATCTCGAAGCACTTCGGATTGTCGAACGACACGAGCATCAACTACATGATGGCTTGCCGCCGCGAAGCCTGACGCCATGAACCCAGAAGATCCCCTCGTTACGGGTACCCTCGACACCCAGCCATTGCCGGACGACCCCACGCCCCTGCCCCAGCGCGTCGCCGAGCGGGACGGCCTCGGGCTCTGCCAGGCCGTGCTGTTCGATCTCGACGGCACCCTCGCCGACACCGCGCCCGACCTCGTCGCGGCCGTCAACAAGATGCGTCACGACCGCGGCCTCGAAATGCGGCCGCTGGAGCTGCTGCGGCCGTTTGCGTCGGCGGGTGCGCGTGGGCTGCTGGGCGGCGCGTTCGAGATTGGCCCGGAACATCACGACTTCGCGGCGATGCGCGACGAATTCCTCGCCAACTACGAAGCCGATCTGTGTATCGAGACGACGCTCTTTCCCGGCATCCTCGAACTGCTCGACCAGCTCGATGCCCGCGGCGTGCGCTGGGGCATCGTCACGAACAAGGTGACGCGGCTGTCCGAGCCGCTCGTTGCGCTGCTCGGACTGGACGCGCGCGCCGGCTGCCTCGTCTGCGGCGACACGACGCCGCATTCGAAGCCCCATCCGGCGCCGCTGCTGCACGCGGCCGAATTGCTCGATGTCGCGCCGGAACGCATCGTCTATGTCGGCGACGATCTCCGCGACGTGCAGGCGGGCTTCGCGGCCGGCATGATCACGGTCGCGGCGGCCTACGGCTATTGCGGCGACGACATTCCGCCGCGTCGCTGGCATGCCAACCATGTGGTGGACACGCCGGAAGAGCTGCAGCAGTTGCTGCGCGATATCGGTTGAGAGAGCGCTGAAAAGCGGCCGAAAGCGCGGCTTGAGAATCCTGCGGTTCGCCCCATCTGGTGTTTCGTGGGATAATCACCGTTCCGTTTCGGGGGCGACCTGGTTTCGACAGGGGTTGTGAAGCGGTCAGGGCATACCGAGGACCCGTCACCTCGTTAATCAATGGGAAAAACGTAACTGCAAACGACGATACGTTCGCACTGGCAGCCTAAGGGCTAGCCGTCCTCTCACTAATTCGCTGACGGGTTAGGGTAGCAATACCACGAGAGGTCATATACGTCAGATAAGCCTTTGCGGCGTCACGACGCCAAGGTCGAAAATTTAGTGAATCGCCGTCACGCAGCGTGTTCGTCCGCGTCGTGGCAGTTAAATCAAATGACAGAACTAAGTATGTAGAACTGTTCGTAGAGCGCTTCTGGACGCGGGTTCGATTCCCGCCGCCTCCACCAAAAATCCTCCGGAAAACCCGCATAAGGTCATCGCCTTACGCGGGTTTTTTTTCGCCTTCACTTCAGTCGACGCGATGTGCGCGCTGACCTCCTCTGTTTCAGATTTCTCCAGTAGCGCCCGGTGCGGTTTTTTTCGAGACTCTCTTCTGATAGACACCGCGTGTTTGGGCTCATGCATGGCATGCAGCGCTGGACATCGCGATGCACGACCTCGTCTCGAACAATCCAGAGGAACGAAAGGGAGAAGCATGATGCGCGGGGAACCGCCTGTGAAGCCACGCGCAGCGCGGCGCGTTCCGCTCGAAACCGTGTCCTTCTCCGACACGCGCGGACAGGTGAAAGGGTTCGCGCACGGCTGGTTCTTCTGGGTCCATGACGCATTCAAGTGCGCACTGGACATCCGGTTCGTCGAACGGATCGACGCGGATATCACCTCGGCATTGCGCGAGAAGAACGCTCAGGAACGGTTCGGATTGTCGCTCTCGGACTTGCGTCGCCGAGGACGCGAAAGCGTCGAGATGAAGCGAGCCCTCCACGAGATCATGAAAATCTCGAGGAAGGTCATGCTCGAGACAGAGACTTCGTCGCCGGCCTACACGTTTAGAGCCGGCGATTCGTTCGAGAGCCGGTGCGGCAGGTGGTACTTGCAAGTGACGCATGAAACCGTCGAGAAGATCGTAGGCATCGGAGACGACACGTTGATCAGCCATGAAGTACTCGGCGTCACGCTCTATCGTCGCGGCGACGGCTCCGACACGCGCTGGGTCAGGCAACGGTTCGTCGAACTGCAGCAATCTGATCTTGCGGCGCTTCTCAGAACCGGCTCGGCCGCGTCCGTCGATCTGGTCGGCGATGGGGCGGACCGAGGTTCTGCAACGTAGATTGCGTTGTTTTGAACGGGCGGAAAGAGAGAGTGCGGCCTCAGGTTCCCCTAACCAAAAGCTTCGGTGGTCATCAAGCGGGCCAAGGCCACTCGAAGCACACAGCGTCACGCTCCGCGATTACGAATCGCGCATCGATTCGGATTCCCAATGCATCACCTCCCGCATTTCAACCGTTCGCTGATTCTCATCAAGGCGCTCGATCCCGCGACCCGCTCGCGCCCGCGCAGCGCCGTTGCAACAGCGGCCGGCGACCTCGACGATCCACCGTTATCTTCCGGCGTGACATTCGGCGCGAAGCGTTTGCAAGCGCACCAGGAGGATCTCGCCCGCGTAAGCGATCGCATGGCGGGTCACTACCGCATGCGATTCATGAGCGGATCCGACTGGCAGGCAGGCGAATGCGTGTGCGAACGCTTCGCTACACCGACCGGCGCATTCCTGCTGCATGGCCTGTCGAGCACCCCGGCGGAACTGCGCTATCTTTCCCGCGCGCTCGCGAAAGAAGGCCTCACGACTCACGTGCCGACACTCGCCGGCTACAGCGCCGGCACGGGCCACGCGCCGATGGAGCAGTGGATCGACGCGGCGCTCGCCGAATTCGATGCACTCGCGGCACAACACGAGCACGTCTCGGTGTGCGGCCTGTCGATGGGCGCGACGCTGGCGGCCGCCGTCGCGCAGCAGCGTCCGAACGTGCGCGCGTTGCTTCTGCTGTCGATCACCTTCAACTACGACGGCTGGGCCATGCCGTGGGTCGTCTCGCGAGCGCTGGCGCGACGTCTACGACAGTTGAGCGCCGTGGCGATCAAGCCGTGACCTTCGCCGCAACGGCTGCGAGGTGTGCTGCGGCGCTTGCCGCGTTCACCGCCTGTTGCACGACGAGCATCGCGCGCGCCGATGAACCCGAGCCGCCAGCCGACTGGACAGTCTCCCAATATTCACTATGGCCCGAGCTGCGGCTGTTCGGCGACTACACGGTGTGGGCGTTCACCGCCGCGGCGGCGGTGTACCAGGACATTGCGGGTACCGGCAGGGTCTGACGGCAACGGGCGATCTGCTGGTGTCAGCGCCCGTCGGCAAGTGGCTGTTTTCGATGAATCCAGGCCTCACGTGGGCCATCGGCGAATACACGCGAACCTTCTTCGGCATCACGCCGCAGGAAAGCGCGGCATCCGGCGTGCCGCGCTACGACACGGGCGCCGGCCTGCGCGACGTTCATTTCAACGTCAGCGCGACCGGCACGCTCAGCCGGCACTGGTCGGCGAACATCGCGGCCGTCGCAGTCCGCCTCGAGCACGACGCGGCAGGCAGTCCGGTCACCGAGCGCCGCCTCGACCTCAACGGCACGGCCTCTCTGCTCTACCGCTTCTGAACGCTTCGCCGAAGCACTCCCGCACCCCATCAAAAAAAACCCCGCACGAAGCGGGGTGAAGATCCAGAGAGACGTAGCAAGGACCTCCACAGTCCCGTCTACGGACAAAAGAATAGGCGCGCAAACCTTGCCTTCGAATCAGAGCGGTCCGAATACCCCGTCTCAGGCCATTTGCGACACCACGCCGCATGACCACTCCGCACGCGTGTTCGCTCGGCCACCGACCGCCTGACCCGCACAGGCGCATTCTCCTGCTTTATCCTGTGAACCAACAGGCGCGCCGGCGTCGCTGACGGGGACAGCATGGGCAAAGGCATATCGTTGAGTCGCAGCGTGGCCGTATGGGCATCTGTCGCGCGGGTCGCGCTGCTGTCGATCCTCGCGCTGGCGCCGCTCACGGCAAGCGCCGCCCCGCCCTCCGCCGATTGCAGCGCCGGCACGCTCGTCACCGTCGTCGCGCATCTCGACGACGACCTGCTGTTCGTCAACCCCGGCATCAGCGACAAGCTGAAGGCGGGCTGGTGCGTCACCGTCGTCCATCTGATCGGCGGCTCGAACGACGCGAAGTTCGACTACGTCGTGCTGCGCGAGACCGGCACCAAGCTCGCCTATGCCCGCATGGCCGGCGTCGCCGACGAATGGGACGAATCGACCGTCATGTTCGCGGGCAAGCCGGTCCATCAGATCGTGCTCAAGCCCCAGCCGAAGGTGAAGCTGCTCGAACTGCGCCTGCCCGGCGGACATGTGCGCGGCGGCAAGGTGCCGCTCGGCCTGCTCTGGGATCGCGGCCAGACCCTCACCACTCATCCGATGAACGCCGACGGCTCCGGCGCCACCCGCTACGACCGCGCCTCGCTGAGCGCCACGCTGCGCGAGATCCTGATGCCCGCCACGGACATCTACACGCTCAATCCGGATACGGTCGCGTTCATGGAGCACCCGGACCATATCTACGCCGCCCGCATCACCCGCGCGGTCGCGCAGAGCCTGAAGCGCAGCGTGCCGATCAGCTATCACATCACGTACCCAACTGGCGGACTGCCCAAGAACCTGAGCGCCGACGAGACCCAGGCGAAGCGCGATGTCATCGGCAGCTATTTTGCGATCGATGGCAACGATGCAGGCCACGTCTTCGGCGAATACATGTGGGACGGCAACTGGGTGGCGCGGCGGTATCGCACGACGGCCCGCTCGAACGATCCGGGCCCGGATTTCCAGTTGCGCCCTTTCCAGCTCGTCAACGAATATTCGAGCCGCTGCATCGAATCGTCCGGCACGGGCCGCGCGCCACGGCTTGCGGCATGCTCGGGCGCGCCGTCGCAGAACTGGTTCTGGCAGCAGTTGCCGGTCATGCCAGGCGAAAAGAACGACGCCCTGCTCGTCAACGCCGCCACGCGCGGCTGCATCGCGGAGCGCGACGCCGGCTTCGTCGAACAAGCCTGCAGCCCGTCGAGCCCGGCGCAGCGCTGGACGCCGTGGGACTTCGGCTTCGTCTACACGCCGCTCGATCACTGCCTCGGCGAGAAGGACGGCCTGCTGGACGCCGGCCGCTGCTCGCTGCTGACCGCGCAATACCGCTGGTCGCCGTCGCCGCAGACGGTCTGGACCGACACGCGCCAGGAAGGCGCCCTCTATGGCGACGTGAAAGGCGCGGGCCGCGACAGCGTCGTCTACGTGCAGCGTCGCAAGGACGGGCCGGGTTTCAACGTGTGGGTGGCGGAGATGTCGCGCATGGACCAGGCGTCGCCGTGGTACCTGAACGCCGTGCCCTTCGATCCGCACGCGACGCTCACGCCCACCTGCACCGGCGACGCTCTCTGCTTCGACAGCGCCCGCTTTCTGCTCGCCGATTTCGACGGCGACGGCCGCGCCGACCTGATGGTCATCACGCCGCGCAACGGCGGCACCGCGTTCTGGCTGCTGAAGAGCACGGGGTCGCATTTCGCGGCGCCGCGTCTCTGGTATCAGACAAGTTCCGAGTGGACGCCTGCCGACGCGCAGCAATACATCGCAGGCGACTTCACGGGCGATGGCCGCGCCGACGTGCTGATCGCCCGCAAGCGCCAGGACGCGGGACTTGATCTCGACGTGCTGACGGCGGGTCCGTCGGGCGGCAACGCGCCAGCGCGCTGGCTGGAGGCGCCCGAACTCGACGCGAGCGCGCGCTTCATGCCCGCGCGCGTCGCGGGCGCGGCTGACGCGCGCCGTGCGGGACTGATCGCGTTCGAGGACGTGAACGGCGCGCTCACGCTCTCGCAGTTCATGAGCAGCGGAACCGGCTTCACGCCGGCCTATCGCACGAACGTCTGGCCGCAGTTCCGGGCGGCATTCGTGAAAGTGGTGGCGGGCGATATCGACGGCGACGGCATCGACGATCTCGTCGTCCTCGAACCGCGCGGCGATGCAACCGGCACGCGCGTCTTCACGATGAAGGGCGGCAAGGTGTTCGGCGCGGTGCACGAAACCGCGACGCTCGCCGACACCTCCTACGCCGATTCGATGCCCGCGCTGATCCGCCGCAACGATCACGACAATCACGCGACGCTGGTGCTCTTCGGGCGCGCCAATGCGCGTCTGGGCGAGTTCTACTACACGGGTGGGCCGCCGAGCGTGGCGGGCCGCGACTTCGACACCGGCTTCAATCTCGGTCCTGTGCAGCTCTGGGGCGATCTGCCGGGGCTGTTCTCCGAGTCGCTGTGGCTCAAGACGCTCGGCTACTGGGGCCGATGAAACCGGCCTCCACCCTCGAACCTAGCCCAGACCGACCCGCAGATTCAGCACATCGCGCGCGATCGCCAGATAACGGTCCGCCGTGCTCTGCAAGGTGAGACCGTTGAGCGGACGTTCGGCGCGCGGCTGCGTGAGCGCGTCGAGGAGCGCGCGGGCATAGGCGTCGATGTCGGCGGTATCGAGCAACTGCACGCCGGCAAAGTTGCTCGCGAAGGCAAAGGCGGCGATCGCGCTCGCCACCACCGGTATGCCCGATGCAAGCGCCTCCAGGAAGCTGATGCCCTGCGACTCGAAGCTCGACGGCATCGCGAACACCGACGACGCACGCAGGATCTGCGCGACCTGCATCTGCGGCCCGTCGATCGCCACGCGCTCCGTGAGCCCGAGCTGCGCGACGCGCTGGACCACCGCCGCGTGATACGCGACATTCTCGATCACGCCGCACAGCCGCAAGCGCGCATCGGGATCCACGCGGGCCACGTGCGCGAACGCCTCGACCGTCTGCAACTGGTTCTTCTCGGGAATGTAGCGGCCCACCTGCACGATCTGTCTGTAGGCGACGGGCGCGGCGGGCAGCGTCTCGTCCGTGAAGTGCGAGACATCGACGCCGTTCGGCACGACGATCATCGACGGATGCGAGCCGATTTCCTGCACGTACTCGTCGATGTTCTTCTGCGACACCCCGATCACCGCCTTCGCGCGCCCCGAGAGCAGGCGTTCCGCTCGCAGCAACACGCCGTTCGCGAAATCGTTCACACCGGAATGCATGACCCATACGATCGGCACGCGCGTCGGCAAGGCGCGGACGTAGAGCGCGGGAATCGTCGCGTGCGCAAAGATGATGTCGGGCTTGAAGGTGCGAATCGCCCGCTGCAGGAACAGCAGACGTCCGAGCCGCCCAAGCGGCTTTTTCGGAAACAGGCGGATCACGTCATGGGCCTGGAGTTCCGCGCTGATGTGGGCGAAATCGTCGTGCTCGGGCATCAGCGACGCAATGCAGACGCTGTGTCCTCCCTGCTGATGACCGATCGCCACGCCCTTCGCGATCACCTCCGCCCCCGAAAGGCGAGGCGCCAGTATGACCTGGAGAATTCGCATGTATGCTGTCCCTCGGCTATTCCGAAGCGCCCGGAGCCCGATCCATCCTGCCAACGTAGGGGTGTCCTCGTTGCCGCCGGCCGCGCGCGCGATGAATCGCGTCACCGGCCAGTCGGCGCACTTCCTGTTTTTATCGTTATGAGAATCAAGGCGCCCGCCAGAAAAACTCGGAGCGCCGCGCACGGTTAACGTACTCCTGACGTCATATCAAACGCACGCCATCAGGTAGTGTTTTTCGGTCGCGACAGAAAAGTGGGCGGAACCGTGCGGCGCCGCGTCAATCGAACGCGTTCGCGCGGAGGGTGCGGCGGGAGGGGAAAACGCGGCGCGAGAATACGCACCGCGGAAACACAGTTCTTGACGATCAGTTCGAGCCGTCTTTCGGGCACTTCAGGTTACAGCCGTCCGGATCACCGGCGTCGCCGCGGCGGCGCATGGCGGACTTGCCGTTCTGATACTTGCCGGACGGCGCGGAGGCAGCGAACTGCATCTGCGGATGTTCGTTGAGACGGAACTGGTCTTGCAGGATGCCGCCGGGCAGGCCGGGCGAGTTCTGGGCAAAGGCAACAGGAACCAGATAAGCGGCGCCGGCGACGAGCGCGGCGGCGGAACAAGCGAGCAACGAGAGTTTCATGGCGATAGTCGCGCGGCGAAACCGCGCCTTGAACGGAAAGTCTGACAGCAAGGCGTTAGGTTAACCCAATTCGCCGCCCATGGCAGTTCCGCAGCCGGTCCACTCGCTTACCGCGCGTTGCGGTGTATTACCCGCGCAGTCCTTCATCGACATCGACCACCGTGCCGCAGCGCGCCGGATCGTAGCCCTCGAGGTGCGCGACGCTATCGGTGAAGCCGGGGCTGCGCAAGGTCCGCAGGACCGAGGCCAGACGCGCCTCGTCGAGCCGCGCGCGTTCGCAGGCGAAGAAATAGTCCTCGTCGATGATCGGAATGAAGTCGAGCGCGAAATGCTGCGCCGCGGGCTGCACGCCGAAGCCGAGATCGGCCATGCCGCTCGCGACGAACGCGGCAATCGCCGAATGCGTGAGTTCAGTGGTTGCGTAACCGTTGATCTGGTCCGGATCCACGCCCACGCGCCGCAGCGACAGATCCAGCAGCATGCGCGTGCCCGACCCAGGCTGCCGGTTCACGAAGCGCACGTCGTGGCGCGCCAGATCGCGCAGGCCCATGATCCGCTTCGGATTGCCCTTCGGCAGAAACAGGCCCTGCGTGCGGCGCGTGAGACGGATCAGCTGATGCTTGCGCTGATCGAGCCACGGACGATAGATGTCGGCACAGGTCGAGCGAAATTCGCCGATCGGCAGATGGAAGCCCGCCAGTTCGCACTCGCCGCGCGCCAGCGCACTCACCGCCTCCGCACTTTCCCGATACTTGATGTCGACCGGCACGCGCTGCTCGCCGAGCGCACGCACGAGTGTCGCGACCGCATAGCCGTGCGACGCATGGATCCGCACCTGCATGACATCGCCCGCGAGACGCCGATTCAGTTCGCCCGCCACCTCGGTCGCCACGGCTTCCAAAGGCGCGGCGAGCCGGTCGCCGCAGACCCGCTGCGCACGCAGCACGGACTCACCCAGTTCGGAGAGCACCGAACCGCGCCCGCGTGACTTGGTGATGAGCGCGCCGCCGAGACGCGCTTCGATATCCCGCAATAAACCCCATGCATGCCGATAGGACAAACCCTTAGCGTTCGCGGCATTCGCGATGCTGCCTGTTTGTGCGACGAGCTGCAGCAGCGGCACAACCGCGCTGAGACTGGTTTCCCGGCCATCGGCGTCCCGCAGGACCAGCTCGGCGCGGCATTCGACATCAACCATATGTACTCTCCCCTCCTATTGCCAGGATATATCACGACGCCTATTGTTCTTTTGCAGGCTCGGCACCTGAAATTATATCGACTCAAATATGTACCACAAAACATATGCCGAGCGTTGGAGGAGCCCCCAATGACATCTACGCAGCCGAACGCCGCTGCATCCGAAGAGCTGGTGCGTCGTCACGCCGTGCAAGGCGCTACCTTGATGACCATCCTGCATGCCATCCAGGACGAAGTCGGCCATGTGCCGGAGACGGCTATCGCGCCGCTTGCACGCGCCCTGTCGCTGTCGCGCGCCGAAGTGCACGGCGTCATCACCTACTACCACCATTTCCGTTCCGCGCCGCCCGCGCGCGTCACCGTACAGCTGTGCCGAGCAGAAGCCTGCCGCAGCATGGGAACGGAGACGCTTAAGGAACACATCGAAGGCCATACCGGCTGCCGCTTCGACAGCGGTCACGCGGAAGACACCGAGCTCGAATCGGTGTTCTGCCTCGGCCAGTGCGCGCTGTCGCCTGCGCTGATGATCAACGGCGAACTGCACGCGCGCGTGACCCCCGCGAAGTTCGACCGTCTCCTTGCCGCCGCACAGGCCAAAGTGTCAGAGGTGACGGCATGACGCGCATCTATGTTCCGATCGATTCCGCCGCGCTCGCACTGGGCGCGCAAGCCGTCGCCGAAGCCGTCGCGAGCGAGGCGCAGCAACGCGGCCTCGACGTGCAGATCGTGCGCAACGGTTCGCGCGGCCTCTTCTATCTCGAACCGCTGGTCGAAGTGGAAACGGCCGAAGGCCGCATCGGCTATGCGAACGTCGAGGCCGAAGACATCGCCGCGCTGTTCGATGCCGGTTTCCACGAAGGCGGCGCGCATGCAAAGCGCGTCGGCGTCGTCGACGAGATTCCGTATCTCAAGAACCAGCAGCGCCTGACCTTTGCGCGCATCGGCATCACGGATCCGCTGTCGATCGACGATTACGTCGCGCTCGGCGGACTGCAGGGCCTGCGCAACGTGCTCGACATGAACGGCGACGCCGTGGTCGAGTCGCTCATCGATTCCGGTCTGCGCGGACGCGGCGGCGCCGCGTTCCCCGCGGGCATCAAGTGGAAGACAGTGCGCGCGGCGCTCGCGGACCAGAAGTACATCGTCTGCAACGCGGACGAAGGCGACTCGGGCACGTTCTCCGACCGTCTCGTGATGGAAAGCGATCCGTACATGCTGATCGAAGGCATGATCATCGCGGGCGTAACGGTCGGCGCAACGAAGGGTTATATCTACGTGCGCAGCGAGTATCCGCATTCGATCGCGACGCTCAATCGCGCGATCGACCGTGCCCGCGACGCCGGCTGGCTCGGCGCGAGCGTGCTGGGTTCGTCGCATGCGTTCGAGCTGGTGGTCGCGAAAGGCGCCGGCGCCTATGTGTGCGGCGAGGAAACGGCGCTGCTCGAATCGCTCGAAGGCAAGCGCGGCATCGTCCGCGCGAAGCCGCCGGTGCCGGCGCTGGTCGGCCTCTACGGCAAGCCGACCGTCATCAACAACGTCATTACGCTCGCCACCGTGCCGATCATCTTCGCGAAGGGCGCGGCGTTCTATCGCGACTTCGGCATGGGCCGCTCGCGCGGCACGCTGCCGTTCCAGATCGCAGGCAACGTGAAGCAAGGCGGACTCGTCGAACTGGCGTTCGGCGTGACGCTGCGCGAGCTGATCTTCGAATACGGCGGCGGCACCGCGAGCGGCCGTCCGGCGCGTGCGGTGCAAGTAGGCGGCCCGCTCGGCACCTATCTGCCGGAAAGCCAGTGGAACATCCCGCTCGACTATGAGGAATACGCGAAGGTCGGCGCGGTGGTGGGTCACGGCGGTCTCGTGATTCACGACGACACCTCGAACCTCGCCGAACTCGCGCAATACGCGATGCACTTCTGCGCGCTCGAATCGTGCGGCAAGTGCACGCCGTGCCGCATCGGCTCGACGCGCGGCGAGGAAGTCATCGCGAAGATCCGTGAAGGCGATACCTCGGTGAAGCAGATCACCCTGCTGCGCGAACTGTGCGACACGATGGTGTCCGGTTCGCTCTGCGCGATGGGCGGCATGACGCCGTTCCCGGTGATGTCCGCACTCGATCACTTCCCGGAAGACTTCGGTCTGCCCCGTACGCCCGCACAGAAGGCGGCCTGAGCACGCGACTGAGCGAACAGAAGGAGACAAAGACAATGTCCAATACCATCAACGGCTGCGGTTCCGGCAATTGCGCGTGCAAGAGCGCGGCATCGGTGCAGCGCCGCGACCCGTTCGACGAAACCGACTACGGCACGCCGCTGCGTCATGCCGATGTCGACGTGACGCTGGAGATCGACGGCGAAAGCGTGACGGTGCCCGCGGGCACGTCCGTGATGCGCGCGGCGATCGAAGCCGGCGTCAACGTACCGAAGCTGTGCGCCACCGATTCGCTCGAACCGTGGGGTTCGTGCCGCCTGTGCCTGGTCGAGATCGAGGGCAAGCGCGGCTATCCGGCGTCGTGCACGACGCCCGTGGAAGCCGGCATGAAGGTCCGCACGCAAAGCGACAAGCTGCAATCGCTGCGTCGCAACGTGATGGAGCTCTATATCTCCGATCACCCGCTCGACTGCCTCACCTGCCCCGCCAACGGCGACTGCGAACTGCAGGACATGGCGGGCGTGGTCGGACTGCGCGAAGTGCGCTACGGCTACGAAGGCGCGAATCACCTGAAGGACAAGAAGGACGAGTCGAACCCGTACTTCACCTATGACCCGTCGAAGTGCATCGTCTGCAACCGCTGCGTGCGGGCGTGCGAAGAGACACAAGGCACCTTTGCGCTGACCATCGCCGGACGCGGCTTCGAGTCGCGCGTCGCGGCAAGCGAGAACGTGCCGTTCATGGAGTCCGAATGCGTGTCGTGCGGCGCCTGCGTGGCCGCCTGCCCGACCGCGACGCTGCAGGAAAAGAGCGTCATCATGCTGGGCCAGGCGGAACACTCGGCGATCACGACGTGCGCGTATTGCGGCGTCGGCTGCTCGCTGAAGGCGGAGATGAAGGGCAACACCGTCGTGCGCATGACGCCGAACAAGAACGGCCAGGCGAACGAAGGCCACGCCTGCGTGAAGGGCCGCTTCGCGTGGGGCTACGCGACGCACAAGGACCGCATCAAGAAGCCGATGATCCGCGCGAAGATCACCGATCCGTGGCGCGAAGTCTCGTGGGAAGAAGCGCTCAACTACGCGGCGAGCGAATTCCGCCGCATCCAGGACAAGTACGGGCGCGACAGCATCGGCGGGATTACTTCGTCGCGCTGCACGAACGAAGAAACCTATCTCGTCCAGAAGCTCGTGCGCGCCGCGTTCGGCAACAACAACGTGGACACCTGCGCGCGCGTCTGCCACTCGCCGACCGGCTACGGTCTCAAGTCCACGCTCGGCGAATCCGCCGGCACGCAGACCTTTGCGTCGGTCGAGCAGTCGGATGTGATCATCGTGATGGGCGCGAATCCGACCGACGGCCATCCGGTCTTCGGCTCGCGTCTGAAGCGCCGCGTGCGTGAAGGCGCGAAGCTGATCGTGATCGATCCGCGCCGCATCGATATCGTCGATACGCCGCACGTGAAGGCGCAGTACCACCTGCAGTTGCGTCCCGGCACGAACGTCGCGATGGTCAACTCGCTGGCTCACGTGATCGTCACCGAAGGCCTGCTGAAGGACGATTTCATCGCCGAACGCTGCGAGCCGCGCGCCTTCGGTCAATGGCGTGACTTCGTGGCGCGCGAGGAGAATTCGCCCGAGGCGATGGAAGCGACCACCGGCGTGCCGGCACAGCAAGTCCGCGAAGCCGCGCGCATCTATGCGCTCGGCGGCAACGGCGCGATCTACTACGGCCTTGGCGTCACCGAGCACGCGCAAGGCTCGACGACCGTCATGGGCATCGCCAACCTCGCGATGGCGACGGGCAACATCGGCCGGGAAGGCGTCGGCGTGAATCCGCTGCGCGGCCAGAACAACGTGCAGGGCTCGTGCGACATGGGTTCGTTCCCGCACGAGCTGCCGGGCTATCGCCATATCGGCGATGCCGCCACGCGCGCGCTGTTCGAGGAAGCCTGGAACGTGAAGCTGCAGGACGAACCGGGGCTGCGCATTCCCAACATGTTCGATGCCGCGATGCACGGCACCTTCATGGGCCTGTACTGCCAGGGCGAGGACATCGTGCAGTCGGATCCGAACACGCAGCATGTGGCGGACGCGCTCTCGTCGATGGAATGCATCGTCGTGCAGGACATCTTCCTCAACGAGACCGCCAAGTACGCGCACGTGCTGCTGCCGGGCTCGACCTTCCTGGAAAAGGACGGCACCTTCACCAACGCGGAACGCCGCATTTCGCGCGTGCGCAAGGTGATGCCGCCGCTCGCCGGCTTCTCGGACTGGGAAGTGACCATCAAGCTGTCGCGCGCGCTCGGCTACGAGATGAACTACACGAATCCGTCCGAGATCATGGACGAGATTGCGCGTCTCACGCCGACCTTCCACGGCGTGTCCTACGAACGCCTCGACGAACTGGGCAGCATCCAGTGGCCGTGCAACGAACGCGCGCCGGACGGCACGCCGACCATGCACATCGACGAGTTCGTGCGCGGCAAGGGCCGCTTCGTCATCACGAAGTTCGTCGCGACGCCGGAGAAGGTCACGCGCAAGTATCCGCTGCTGCTGACCACGGGGCGCATCCTGTCGCAGTACAACGTCGGCGCGCAGACGCGGCGCACCGAGAATTCGCAATGGCACGACGAGGACCGTCTCGAGATCCACCCGGTGGATGCGGAAGATCGCGGCATCCGGGAAGACGACTGGGTGGGCATCGAGTCGCGCGCCGGGCAGACCGTGTTGCGCGCGAAGATCTCGGAGCGCATGCAGCCGGGCGTCGTGTACACGACCTTCCACTTCCCGGAATCGGGCGCGAACGTCATCACGACGGACTCCTCCGACTGGGCCACCAACTGTCCGGAGTACAAGGTGACGGCGGTGCAGGTGCTGCCGGTCGAGCAGCCGTCGCAATGGCAGAAGGACTATTCGCGCTTCAACACGCAGCAGCTCGAACTGCTGAACCTCGCCACCACCACATCAGGAAAATAACGCATGGACGTCGACAACCTGATCGAGATGGCGAACCGCATCGGCGAATTCTTCGATTCGATGCCGGACCGCGCCGAAGCCGTCGATGGCGTGGCGGATCACATCCGCCGCTTCTGGGAGCCGCGCATGCGGCTCGCGATTCTCGCCGCGCTGGACAATCCGGAAGCCAGCGCCACGATGGAGCCGATCCTGCGCGAGGCCTTGACACTGCACAAGCAGGACCTGCAACCGAAGACCGCGCCGGCCTGATCCGATACGCCTGAGCACCAAGCCCTGCACCGCAGGGGTTTTTTAATCCTCGTGCGGCGCAGGCCGCTCGACGCTCGTGTCCTGCGCGCCAACCAGGTTTCGCAGTGACGCAGCAGCGCGGGCACATCGGACGGCGCGCGGCCGCGCGCGGCGATATAACCGTCCGGACGCACCAGATAGAACGCCGGACGCGTGCGCCCGTACTGGTCGGTGAGCGACTGCGCGCCCTCGCCGCTCGTGTCGGTGATGCGCCACACGCGCACGGCGTTCGGCAGGATCGCGTCGATGGCCTTCGCCAGGCCGTCGAGGTCCGGGTCGCGCATCGCGTGCGCGACGGTGATCGTGGCGGGCGCCAGCGCGATATCGTCCTCGCCGCTCGGATTCACGAGCAGGAACAGCGAGAAGCAGCCCGGATCGTGCAGGTCGAACAGACAGCCGACGCCCGGCAGACGCCCGAGCGGACCGTCGATCACATGCACGCGCGCATCGGGCGCACGCTCGCCCGCGCGCGGACCGCCATCGAGCAGACGCTCCAGCGTCAGCGGACTCTTGCGATAGTTGATGGACAGCTCGCTCACCGTGCGCCGCATCGCGTCGCGCAACGGGCCGATCGCGGCAAGCGCGGGCATCACGTGATCGCGCATCAGCTTCATCGGACCGTGCTCCGCGCCGGCCATCTGCGTGAGCAGGTTCGATTGCCGCAGCACGTCGCGCTCGATCGGATGCCGCTCCGCGTGATAGCTGTCCAGCAGCCGCTCGGGCGCGCCGCCCGCGAGCATCCGCGCGATCTTCCAGCCGAGATTGAGCGCTTCCTGGATGCCGGTGTTCATGCCTTGCGCGCCGGCCGGGCTGTGGACATGCGCGGCATCGCCGGCAAGAAACACGCGCTCCACGCGCAGACGGTCGACCATGCGGCTGTTCAAATGAAAGTACGACGACCACGTCAGGTTCGAGAGCGTCATCTTGTGATGCACGCGGCGCGCGACGAGCGCGCGGCATTCATCGAGCGTCGGACCGGTCTTCGTGCTGTCGGCCTTGATGGCATCGGCGACGGGCGCGGGCAGGTCGGCGATCAGGCGTGCGCGCTCGCCGCCCAGCGGAAAGAGCGCGGCGAGTCCTTCGCCCGAGGCGAAGATATGGAACTCGTCGTCGGGCCAGTCGACGTCCACCTGGAGATCCGCCAGCAGGTAAGTCTGGTCGAAGGTCTTGCCGTCGAAGCCGATGCCCAGCCGATGCCGCACGAAGCTGTGCGCGCCGTCGGCCGCGATCAGGTAGGACGGGCGCAGCAGTTCGTCGCGCCCGTTGGGATGCCGCAGCGTGGCCTGCACCCCCGCGGAGCCCTGCGAGAAATCGATCAGTTCCACGCCGCGCTCGATCTCGACATGAAAGCCCTTCAGATGCTCGGTGAGGAGACGCTCGGTCTCGGTCTGGTCGAGAAACAGCAGATACGGATAGCGGGTCTGCAACGGATCGAAGTCGAGGCGCGCGAGGCGCTGCCCGTTCGAATAGAGATTGGCGACCCGCGCGCGATGACCGAGTTCGAGGAACGGCGCAACGGTGCGATGCTGCTCGAAGAGTTCGAGCGTGCGGGCCTGGATGCCGATGGCGCGCGAATACGGCAGCGGCTGCCGCGCCTTGTCGACGAGTCTCACCGGGATATGCGCGCGCGAAAGACTCATGGCGGCGGCGAGGCCCGTCGGACCGGCGCCCGCGATCAGGACGGGCGCCACGTCCAGCTTGTCGTTCGGATTCAGCTTTGGCGCGTACATGCGGTCCTCCGTGAAACGTCACGGCGTCTAGTGTACGCCCGCCTCCTGCGCGGCCGCTGCGGGTTGCGGCACGCGCAGGATCAATGCTCGTGCCCGCGCTCCTCGAGAATGCACGCATGGCAGGCCATGCCGAACTCGACCTGCACGGTTGCATGATGCATCGAATAGTCGCGGCGCAAGGTGCTGACGACGCCCTGCACGAACGCATCGCCGGGATGGCCTTGCGGCATCACGAGATGCACGGTCAGCGCGTTCTCGGTCGTGGAGAGCGCCCACACGTGGAGATCGTGCACGTCGCTCACGCCCGGCAGTTGCACCAGATAAGTCCGGATGCGCGTCACGTCGACGCCCGGCGGGACGGCGGCCATGGCGAGCCGCATCGCGTCGCGTCCGAGGCCCCAGGTGCCGTAGACGATCACCGCGACCACGATCAGGCTCATCAGCGGGTCGAGCCAGCTCCAGCCGGTGAACAGGATGACGAGGCCGCTCACCGCGACGGCGGCGGAAATGGCGGCATCGGCGGCCATGTGCATGAAGGCGCCGCGCACGTTGAGGTCGTCCTTGCTGCCGCGCATGAAGAGCCATGCCGAGAAGCCGTTGACGACCATGCCGAGCGTCGCGACGACGAACACGTCGAGGCCCGCGACGGGCGCCGGATGGATGAGCCGCTGGATGGCTTCCAGCACGATCGCGCCGCACGCGAACAACAGCAGCGCCGCGTTGGCGAGCGACGCGAGGATCGACGAGCTGCCAAGTCCGAAGGTATAGCGCGCGCTCGGCTGGCGCGTGCCGAGCCAGACGGCGGCCCATGCGAGCAGCAGGCCGAGGACATCGGAGAGATTGTGGCCGGCGTCGGCGAGCAGTGCGGTGGAGTGAGCGAGGAAGCCGTAGATCGCCTGCACGACGACGATCAGCACGTTCAGTCCGACCGCCAGCGCGAAGCTGCGGCCCTGCCCCGCCTGCGGCGCGTGGTGATGATGATGACCGCCCGGGCCATGGGCATGTGAATGACCGTGGCCTTCGTGCTTGTGGTCGTGGTCGTGGTCGTGCCTGTGATCGTGTTCGTCGTGTCGATGCGTATCCATCGCGATGCTCTTCGTTGGTTGATTCAATCGAGATCGGCGGCTTCCGGCTGCGGCTCGGCGACGTGTTCCAGCAATTCGCCGAGCATCGCGCTGATGTGGCGGTCGGCGGCCACGTAGAAGACCTGCTTGCCCTGGCGTTCGGCCCGCACGATGCGCGCCGCGCGCAACAGCCGCAAATGGTGGCTCACCAGCGACGCCGACAGTCCCAGTCCCTGCGCGATGGCCCCCACCGCCCGTTTCTGCTCGACGCACGCCAGCACGATGCGCAGTCGCGTGGGATCGCCCAGCAGGCGGAACAGGTCGGCCAGCGGCACGACCCGTTCGTCGGAGGTGATTTCGCCGGGAGCAATGAACGGTGCGGACATGGCAAGCTCAAACAAACATATGAACAGGTATTCATATGTTAAGCGCCATTATCGCCGATGGTCAACCGTGCTTTTGGAAAACCGGGGCCGCCGGTGTGGGAAAATACGAGGTTTGTATTTCCGGCCTGTGTCTCTTTTCCTTCATGGACACCGTTTTCGCCCGCGGTTTCGCGGCCCATCGTGACGGCCGCCTGACCGACGCGGAGCGCGACTATCAAGCCGCGCTCGCCGCCGAACCCCATCACGTCGACGCGCTCCACTACCTCGGCGTGCTGCGCCATCAGCAAGGCCAGCACGCGGAGGCGGCCGAGCTCGTGCGCCGCGCCGTGGACCTGCGCCCGACCGACGCGGGCCTGCAGCTGAACCTCGGCAACGCGCTGAAGGCGCTCGGCCGGCTCGACGACGCCATCGAGCGCTTCCGCAATGCGCTGACGCTCGCGCCCGGTTTTCCGCTCGCGCAATACAACCTCGGCAATGCCTACACGGCGGCGGGCCGTCATGAAGACGCCGCCGATGCCTTCGAGAAAGCGCTGCGCCTGCGTCCCGACGACGCCGCCGCCTGGAACAACTTCGGCAATGCGCTGTCGGCGCTGCGGCGCTTCAAGGACGCGGCGCAGGCGTTCCGGCGCGCGCTCGTCCTGCGCCCGCGCCACGCGGGGGCGCACAACAATCTCGGCATGGCGCTGAACGCGCTCGGCGATACGCCCGGGGCCATCGAACACTTTCGCGCGGCGCTCGATGTCGAACCGAACTACGTCGCCGCGCACTTCAATCTTGGCAATCTGCTCGATGCGAACGGCAATCCTGCCGACGCGCTGCCCGTCCTGCGTCACGCCGTCGGCTTGCAGCCGCGCTTCGCGCCCGGACATTTCGGGCTGGGTCATGCGCTCGCCCGCCTCGGGCGTCATGAAGAAGCCGTGCCGCACTTCGAGCGCGCGGTCGGGCTCGATCCGAAATACGGCGTCGCGTGGCTGTCGCTCGGCAATGCGCATCTGGCGCGCGGCGCGCATCAAGCGGCATTGCGCGCCTTCGATCAGGCGTTGCGGCTCGACGCCGGCATGCCTGCCGCGCAACTGAACCGCGCGCTCGCCCTGCTGGCGACGGGCGACTATGCGCGCGGCCTGCCGGCCTACGAGGCGCGTCTGGAGACGGCCGGGAGCGAGCCCGCGCCGGCGCTGCCGCGCTGGCACGGCGAACCGATGCCGGGGCGTACGCTGCTGGTTCGCGCCGAACAGGGTTTCGGCGACACGTTGCAGTTCGTGCGCTTCGTGCCGTTCGCGGCGCAGCGGGTCGGCAGGCTCGTGCTGGAGGTGCAGCCCGCGCTCGCGCCGCTGCTGGCGCCCGCGGCCAAGGCCGCGCGCGTCGAGTTGCGAAGCCGCGCCGACGACGCGCCCTCACGCGCGGACGCCTTCTGTCCGCTGCTGAGCCTGCCGCATGCGCTCGGCGTCGCGTCGCTGGACGCGGTGCCCGCGCGCACGCCCTACCTCGTCGTGCCGGCGGACTACCGGCGCAAATGGCGCGGCTCGCTCGGCGGGCAGCACAAGCGCAAGATCGGCATAGCGTGGTCCGGACGGATGCAGCCGGGCGAAACGCGCTCGGCGCCCGTGGAAGCGCTCGCGCCGCTGCTCGCGCTCGCGGATGTCGACTGGATCGTGTTGCAGCCGTTCCTCACCCCGCATGAGCGCGCCGTGCTGCGCGCGCATCCGAATGCAAAGGCCATTTACGACTTCGAAGGCCGCCTGGAGAATTTCGCGGACACGGGCGCGATCGTCGACCGGCTGGACGCGGTGGTGTCTGTGGATACGTCGGTGGCCCACCTCGCGGGCGCGCTCGGCAAACCGCTGTGGGTGATGCTGGCGCATGCCGCCGACTGGCGCTGGGGCATCGATGCCGACCGCTGTGCGTGGTATCCCGCCGCGCGGCTGGTGCGCCAGCGTGCGCCGGGCGCCTGGCGCGAGATGATCGAAAACATTGCGACGGCGCTGCGGGACTGACCACGCACCGGAAGATCACGGATGGATGAGATTCTCGACGAAATCTGGACCCTGCTCGACTCGGGCGCGAACGCCGGCGCGCAGCGCTCGCCCTTCACGATGCTCCAGGCCGCGACGCACGGGCTGGACGGCACGCCCGCCGTGCGCACCGTGGTGCTGCGGCGCACGTGTCGCGCGCAGCGCTCGCTCATGTTTCACACCGACTTGCGGTCGACAAAAGTCGCCGAGTTGCGACGCGATGCGCGCATTGCGCTCATCGGTTGCGATATGGACGCCGGCAAGCAGCTGCGGCTGACGGGCACGGCACGCATCGTCGAGGATCCGCGCGACACCCGGCCCGTATGGGAAGCCAGCCGGCCGCGCACGCTGATTGTCTATCGCGCGCCGGTTGCGCCCGGCACGCCGGTGTCCACGCCTGCCGAAGCGCATCCGGACCCCGCCACGACGGATGGCTTCGAGCATTTCTGCCTGATCGAGATCGCCGTATCAGGCATCGACTATCTTCATCTGGCGCCGGAAGGACACGTCCGGGCGCGCTTCCACTTCGATGCAGGAAGCTGGCGCGGCCAGTGGCTCGCGCCCTGACTGCGCTCAGGCCGTCTTGTACTGGTTGCGCGCTTCCGGCGAGCGATACAGCACGCATGTCGCAATCAGCCCGCACACGGCGGCGAGTCCCATCCACAGGCCCGGCGCGGCCTTGTTGCCGGTGACATGGATCAGATACGTGGAGATGGCCGGCGTGAAGCCGCCGATGGTCGTCGCAAGGCTATAGGCCATCGAGAAGCCGGTGGTGCGCACCTCGACCGGCATGACTTCGGTGAGCGCGACGACCATCGCGCCGTTGTAGCTGCCGTACAGGAACGAGAGCCACAGTTCGCACAGCAGCAGGCGCATGAAGGACGGATCCGCCACCAGCCACTGCACCACCGGATACGACGTGAGAATGGTGAGGATCGTGAATACCAGCAGCACCGGCCGGCGTCCCACGCGATCCGACAGGGCGCCCATCACCGGCAGCCACACCAGGTTCGAAATGCCGACGCACACGGTGACGACGAGCGCATCGATCGACGAGAGCTTCAGCACTTCCTTGCCGAAGGTCGGCGTGTAGGCGGTGATCATGTAGAACGACACGGTGGTCATGATGACCATGCCCATGCCGGCCAGCACGATGCCCCAGTTCTGCGCGATCGAACGGGCGATCTGGCCCATGCTCGGACGATGCTTGCGCGCGAGGAACTCTTCCGTTTCACGCAGCGAACGGCGAATGATGAACAGGAACGGCACGATCAGGCAGCCGATCAGGAACGGCACGCGCCAGCCCCATGCGGTCATCTGGTCGGCGGGCAGCAGCCGGTTCATGATCACGCCGATGAGCGCGGCGAACACCACCGCCACTTGCTGGCTGCCGGACTGCCAGGAGCAATAGAAGCCCTTGTTGCCCTTGGTCGCGATCTCGGACAGGTACACCGACACCCCGCCCAGCTCCACGCCGGCCGAGAAGCCTTGCAGCAGGCGTCCGCCGAGCACGATGATCGGCGCCAGCGCGCCGATGGTGGCATAGCCCGGCACCAGCGCGACGCAGGCGGTGCCGACCGCCATCAGCCCGAGCGTCAGGATCAGGCCTTTGCGGCGGCCATGATGATCGATGTACGCGCCGAGCACGATGGCGCCCACGGGACGCATCAGGAAGCCCGCACCGAACACGGAGAGCGCGAGCATCAGTGAGGCAAACTCGTTGCCGCTCGGAAAATAGGTCTTGGCGATGGCCGAGGCGTAATAGCCGTAGACCATGAAGTCATACATCTCAAGGAAGTTTCCGCTGACGACGCGAAACACCGACTTGAACTTTGATTCGTTGGCTGGAGCGACGTGGGCTGTGGACATGAACGTTCTCGACAATCGTGAGATGAGCGCGACGGGCCTCGCGGTGCGCGGTTCAGCGACCTGCGCAGGATCCGTACAGGGACGGATGGCGGCGCGCCGTGCTGACCGGGAGGATAAGGCTTCGTTGTTATGGTTGCGGCGACCTCAATCTTAACGCTTGCGCCTTGACGGCTGCATAGAACAGCGCCTAATTTCGTTCAAATTACATTAAAACTAGCTTACATATGCCTAACGTAAAACCGACAGTCGAGATGCCGCGGCCGCAACCCGTCATGCGCGACGCCACCCTCGGCGATCACGATCTCATCACATCGATGCACGTACGCAGCTGGATGTCGGTCTATCGCGGCATCCTGCCGGACTCATACCTCGATCGCGAGATGCAGGCGGAACGCGCCGCGCATTGGGCAACGCGCCTGCCGGAGCTGACGCAAGGCGCGGGCCGCGTAGTGATCGCCCTGCATGACGACGAGGCGGTCGGCTTCACCTGTCTGATCGAACCCGACGAGCACGGCAGCGTGCTCGTCGACAACCTGCACGCGCTGCCGGAGCACAAGGGTCTCGGCACGGGCACCGCGATGCTTGCCGAAGCCATCCGCTGGGCGCGCGAGCGCGGCGCGCGGCAACTGCACCTGTCCGTGCTGGAGGACAATGCCGCGGCGATCGGCTTCTATGAATCGCGCGGCTGGCGACGCGAGGCGCGCGAAGCCGACCACTTGGCGGGCATCGACCTGTTCTGCTTCCGCTACGTCTTCCCTCTCGACTGAGGCTCGCGGCGCCAGCCAGAAACGCACGCGGTTTTCCACTGGCGCCAGTGAAATTAGGAATGCTCTGGTCGCGGGAAGGAAATCCGTTTCGTATGATTGCCGGTCGAAAATTCGGCTTGTCCGCCCGCGCGACTAGGCCGTTTTCCGCGCCATCAGGGTCGATGCATTCCGCTGCTGCCCGCGTGCGGCGCATGTCTGTGGAATCTCGATGAGCGAACCGTTGATCGTTGTGGAAGGCGAACTGCGTCTGCCGACGGTGCGCCCGCTGCCGGACCCCGCGCTGGACTTCGGCGTCGCATGGACGCTCGCCCGCGCGCGTCCGGTTCAGTCGCCGTTCGAGATCGCGCTGTATGCGGCACGGTTCAAGACCGCTTATCTGCCGGCGTTCCGTCTGTCCGATTCCACTTCGCGTTATCGCGCGGTCAGCCTGTGGAGCGTGTTCGCGCACGGCGAACTGCCGCGCGCCATCCTCGACCTGCTCGACAGCCAGCGCGCCCGCGCGCGCGCGGAAGAAGCGCCGGTGGATCCGCTACGCCTGAGCGCGCCGATCCATGCGGGACTTGGAGCGGCGCGCCGGGGCATGTCGCGCGCCGCGCAGATCCTGACCGGCGTGGCGATCTCCGTCGGCGCGCTGTTGCTGCTGTGGTTTCTGTTCGGCAACGAGCCAGCCGCGCCGGGCGCGATGCCGGCTGTGCCCTTGGCGGAAGCTGCACGGTTCGGGCCGACAGAGAAACCGTCCACCCCTTCCGCTCTTGCGCCGCCGGCGGCGGTCGAACCAGCCGTGGCCGCTCCAGCACGCGCTATTGAGCCGGAAGCGCCTGCCGACGTCTCACGGCCCACGCCGCAAGAACCGGTGGCGGCGGTTCCCGGCCGCACTACCGTCGCGCCGGAAGCGGATCGGGCGCGTGCCGTCAAGGTGAAACGTTCGCGGCTCGAGCGCACGGAAGCGCCTCGCAAGACGGTGCGGATGAAGCCTGCCCGACCCGGCGCGATGAATGTGCACTCGCTGTATGCCTTGCTGCAGCACTCGCCGACGCTCGACAGCAACGCCCCCGCACCTGACGCACGCGATGCCGGCGAGGGAGGCGCGGCAGCGGATTAACCACGACGAACAACCGAGGATGCACGTCAGGAAGCAGCGAACCCGTCCGATCAACCTTTTCGGCCCGAACGCCAACATGAAGCAATCCAGACCCATCCGTCACACGACGCTCACGCTCGCGCTGTCCCTCTGCCTCTGCGGGACGCTCGCGCCGTTCGCGATTGCGTCCGCTGCTTCGAGCCAGCCCAGGACCGCTGCGACTGCGCCGCGCCCGGGTCCCGGTGCGGACGCCCGCACCGCGGACAATGCCGACAACGACGCTTCCAGTCCGGCAAGCGACCCGCGTGCGCCGCGTGCTGAAGGCAACATCGCCGAACTGCAAAGCCTGGTGCAGGCGGGCAGCCTCACCGAGCTGCGCGCCACCCGCAACGGCAGCTATGGCGCGAAGCTGTTCTTCCTCGCGCAGGAGATGCTGTACTACGTGGCGTTGTCGCAGGACGACCGCTGGTGGCGCGTGGTGAAGACGCAGGACGCGGGGCGCGCCGATTCGGTCTATGCGGAGTTCGCGCGCAAAAGCTTCTCGCTTGCGGAAGGCGAAATCCGCCGCATTCAGCTGACGGCGCAAAAGGCGTTGCTCGACCGGGTGATCGCCAAATCGGCGGATCGCGCGAACCGGCTCTCCGCCGATCTCGTGCTCGCGCAACAGCAGGACTCGCAGGTGTCGCAGCGTCAGCAGCAGTTGCAGGTCGAAGCCGCAACCTTGCAGAGCGACAAGCTCGAAGCCGAACGCAAGCTGCGCGCATTGCAGATGCAGGTGGACCAGTTGCAGCGCGCGACCGAAGCCGGGCTGGGCACGTCGAATACGGCGGCCGCGCGCCGATGGTCGGATAAGGCGGCGGACTGAGCGTCCAATCCGGCGTCCTTCAACGTACAAAGCCCGCTCACCTGGAGCGGGCTTTGTCTTGTCGGCACTGGAACCGTACGGCCGGCTCAGAAACGCGTCTCGCGCGCCACGCGCAGGAAGGTATCGAGCAGCGGCGTGCAATCGAGCAGTTCCGCACCGCCCGCGCGATGGAACTCCGGATGCCACTGCACGCCCACGACGAATGGCGCCTTGCGATAGCGCACCGCTTCGATGATGCCGTCCGACGCTGACACCGCCTCGATATTCAGGTCGCGGCCGAGCGTCCGCACCGCCTGATGGTGGATCGAATTGACGAGGGCGTCGCGTTGGTTCGGAAACATGTTGGCGAGCGTCGAGCCGTCCGGAAAGCGGATGGCGTGCCGATGCTGGTCATACTGCTCGTTGACGTGCACGCCGGCCATCGGGACCTCGGTGGCGATGTCGCCGTAGAGCGTGCCGCCGAACGCCACGTTGATCAGCTGGCAACCCCGACACACGCCCAGCACCGGCTTGCCCGACTCGACGAACTCATGCAGCAGTTCGAGCTCGTACATGTCGCGCACGCGGTCGCCGGGCCATTCGGGACGCGTCGTGACTTCCTCGTAGGATTGCGGCGAGACGTCGGCGCCGCCTTGCAGCAGCAGGCCGTCGAGATGCTTCGCGTAGTCGCGCAGACGGATATTGCTCGTATGCAGCATGCCCTGGTTGCCGACGGTCGGAATCATGAAGACCAGCACGTCGCGCGACATCACCCAATGAGCGATGGATTCCTCCAGGTATTGCAGCGTCTTGCCGCGCAGCCCCTTGGCGCCGGGCTCCGGGTGAAAGATCCGTGCCGAGACGCCAATCCGCAAGGTGCGCTGCGTGACCCGCTGCCCTGCCCGGTCGAAAATCTGGCGCGCGCGCGCCGCGATGATGCGGCCAAACACCGACCACGCCGAATCCGACTGCTTCAGGTACGCAGGCTGCGGCTGCGTGGCAGCCGCGTCGGGCACAGGCGGAACATTGAGCTTGCTGAAATCCGGCGCCTCGGCGATGCCGGAAGGAAAGCCGGCGGTCGCCGGCGGCGCGGTGCGGCCAGTGGGCGAGTCTGAAGACGCCGACTGGGCGTTCGTGGTGCGTGTGACTTCGGCTTCCGCTTCCGCTTCTGTCGCCGCCTCGAGGTTCTGCGCGAGACTCGACCTGGCATCCGCCGGCGCAGGCTTCACGTGAACCGCGGCTGCCTGCGCGTCGTCACGGCGGGCCTTCTGGGTATCGACGGGTTCGAGGTTCGCCGCGCTGGAAGGCGCATCCGTCGACGCGCGTTCAGTGGCGCTGGCGGCCGGCCCGGGCGCCGCAGCAACAGCCGCGGCTTCCGGCGGCGCCGTGAGATTCGCACCGCGCGAGGCGTCGTGCTGCAAGCCGCCCGCTGCAGAAGAACCCGCGCCGCTCGTGCGCCCGTCTGGAGTGGTGCTGCCTTTGGAGGTGTTGTTATCGCTCATTCCGATGTCGGACGCCCGCGCGCCTTGAAAGAATGGACAAGCCCCAATTATCCGCCAGTGAAGCATCTGCGGCAAACCGGCACACAATTGGTCACATTGGCTCACATTCTCCCGGGCGCCCGTAATACTCCATCGAGCGAACCGGCATCAGTGCTCGCGCGGTTCCTCGAAGGTTTCGCGCAAGGCGATCTGCATCGTCGCGTGAATCTTCACGCACCAGCGCCACAGCACCGTCAGCAGGAGCGCCGCGCACAGCAGCACGGCGATCATCAGCCCGAACGGCGGCAGGATCGCGCCCGACAACGCGGCCACCAGCAGGAACACGCCGAACATCGCGACGATCGGAATCAGCCCCGAGATCGCCGAGCGGATCGCGCGCGTGAAGCGTCCCGCCTTGGCTGGCTGCACGCTCACTTCGGCCAGCAACAGCGCGAGCGATTCGAGCTTGCGATACACCGCCACCAGGAACGGCATCGCCACCACCAGCGCGGCGCTCCACAGCACGACACGCTGCGCATTGTCGGAGTCGAGCCAGCGCGCGAGTTGCGCGAACGCAAACGGCGCCGCATACGACGCGCTGATGAAAATCGCCGCGACGAGCGCGAGATTGACCGCGATCTGCAACACGATGCGCTTGCTCATCGAAAACAGCGTCGGGCCGCCGGAGCCGGTCGTGAGGCTCGCGAGCCATTGCGAGTACAGCCCGAACGTGTTCGACAACGGTGCGGGCATCGCGCGGGCCACGCGCATCGTCAACGGATCGGCGGCGCGGATCAGATAGGGCGTGAACAGCGTGGTGAGCGCGGACACGGCCACCGCGATCGGATACAGGAAGCCGCTCGTGACCTTGAGCGACAACCCGAGCGACGCGATGATGAACGAGAACTCGCCGATCTGCGCGACGCTCATGCCGACGCGCATCGACGTGCGTCCGTCCTTGCCCGCGAGAAAGGTCCCGAGCCCGCACGAGACGATCTTGCCGAACACCACCGCGACCGTGATGACGGCGATGGGCCAGGCATAGTCGACCAGCACGGTCGGGTTCAGCAGCAGGCCGATGGTGACGAAGAAGATGGCCGAGAACATGTCGCGCACCGGCGCGATCAGATGCTCGATGCGCGCGAGATGCTTCGACTCCGCCATGATCGCGCCGATCAGGAAGGCGCCGAGCGCGATCGAATAATCCAGCTTCACGACCAACAGGCAGAAGCCGAAGCAGAAGCCGAGCACGGTGACGAGCAGCATCTCGTCGCTCTTCGCGCGCGCCACGTAGTTGAGCGCCCGCGGCACCGTCAGGATGCCGACCACCAGCGACACCGTCATGAACAGCAGCAGCTTGCCAAGCGTCGCGAACGCGATGCCGGCGCTCACCGAACCCGTCTGCGCGATGCCCGACAGCAGCACGAGCATGGCAATGGCGAGAATATCCTCGACGATCAGAATGCCGAACACGAGCTGCGCGAAGCCTTCGCGTTTCATGTTCAGCTCGGACAGCGCCTTCACGATGATGGTGGTCGACGAGATGGCGAGCATCGCGCCGAGGAACAGCGAGTCCATCGCGTTCCAGCCGAACCAGCGGCCGATCTCGTAGCCGATCCAGATCATCAGCACGATTTCCGAGAGCGCCGCGACGAACGCCGTTGCACCGACCTTGAACAGCTTGCGCAGACTGAATTCGAGCCCGAGCGAGAACATCAGGAAGACCACGCCGAGTTCGCCGAGCGTCTGGATGGTGGCTTCGTCGTGAATGAGATTGAACGGCGGCGTGTACGGCCCGATGATCACGCCCGCCACGATGTAACCGAGCACGACCGGCTGCCGCATGCGGTGGAACAGCACCGTCACGACGCCCGCGATGGCCATGATCACCGCGAGATCCTGAATGAACCCGATCGCATGATGCATTCAGCGAATCCTTTCAAATATGTAATCGATCACCGATGTTACCGCACGGACGGTGAAATCCTGCGGTCGGGCAATAAATTGGATGAACGGCGAAAGACGGCGCGCATTCCGCGAGCGTGCGCAGAACGGCTGAAGAAAGGCTCGCGCGAACGGCGAGCCCTGAAACCGGAAGAACCGCGGCGCTCAGACTGCCGCTTCGTTTTCCTCGCCGGTGCGGATACGGATCACGCGCTCGACTTCCGCGACGAAGATCTTGCCGTCGCCGATCTTGCCGGTGCGCGCGGCGCCGATGATCGCATCGATGACCTGGTCGGTCTGGTCGTTGGCGACGACCACTTCGATCTTCACCTTCGGCAGGAAGTCCACCACGTACTCTGCACCGCGATAGAGCTCCGTGTGTCCCTTCTGACGGCCGAAGCCCTTCACTTCCGTGACCGTGAGGCCGGTGAGGCCCACTTCGGCGAGCGCTTCACGCACTTCGTCGAGCTTGAAGGGTTTGATGATGGCGGTGATGCGTTTCATGGCGTGCCTCGCATGGAGTTCGGTTCAATGGATTCGAAAGAGGTCGTGTCCCGCGCGGGACAGATGATTTCGATTCTAGCTGCGTTTCATCGCGCAAGCGGTCCGGTAAACCGCGAGGTGCAAGAAAACGCGTCGCCGCTATTCGGTGACAGGCACGCGCTCCAGGTCCTTGAGCCAGACGGTGGCCTGCGAATCGCTGGGCGCGCGCCAGTCGCCGCGCGGCGAAAGCGAGCCGCCCGAGCCAACCTTCGGCGCATTCGGCACGCATGACCGCTTGAACTGACTGGTGCGGAAGAAGCGGTCGAGAAAGATCTTCAGGTTCTTGCGGATGTCGCCGATGCCGTACTGATTGCGCACCACCGCAGGGCCTTCCGGCCAGGCGCCGGCATCGCGGTCGCGCCATGCATGCAGCGCGAGGAATGCCACCTTCGTCGGCGCAAAGCCGAAACGCAGCGTGTAGTACAGGTTGAAGTCCTGCAACTCGTACGGGCCGATGACGCTCTCGGTCTTCTGCTCCACCACGCCGCTCGTCTTGCCGGGGATCAGCTCCGGACTGATGTCGGTGGCGAGGACGTTCTCAAGCACGTCGCTGCCGGTGCTGCCGATCTGTCCCGACTCCGCCACCCAGCGCACCAGATGCGTGATCAGCGTCTTCGGCACGCTGGCGTTGACGTTGTAGTGCGACATGTGATCGCCGACGCCGTAGGTGCACCATCCGAGTGCCAGCTCGCTCAGATCGCCGGTGCCGATGACGATCGCCTGATTGAAGTTGGCGAGCCGGAACAGATGGCTCGTGCGCTCGCCGGCCTGCACGTTTTCATAAGTGATGTCGTACTGCTCGGCGCCGGTGCTGTGCGGATGACCGATGTCGGACAGCATCTGCACGCAGCTCGGCCGGATGTCGATTTCATTCGCCGTGCAGCCGATCACCTCCATCAGTTCGCGCGCCTGGCTCAAGGTGCGTTCGCTGGTGGCGAAGCCCGGCATCGTGTACGCGAGGATGTTCGCGCGCGGCAGGCCGAGCCGGTCCATCGCCTTCGCGCACACCAGCAGTGCATGGGTCGAATCGAGTCCGCCCGAGATGCCGATCACGACCTTCGACATTCCCGATGACTGCAAGCGTTGCAGCAACGCCTGCACCTGGATGTTGTAGACCTCGTTGCAGCGTTCGTCGCGGCGCGCGGCATCGGACGGAACGTAGGGGAAGCGCTCGACATGACGTTCGAGCGGCAGCTTGCTGTCGGCGGGAAGCGCGAGCGGAAATTCGATCACGTCGAAGCGCGCGACTTCGTCCGCATGCCGCTGCGTCGAGCGGCCGAAGGTGGTCTGGCGCATGCGTTCGCGCGAGAGCCGTTCGAGATCGACATCGGCGAAGATCAGATGCGAGTCGCGCGAGAAGCGCTCCGACTCGGCCAGCAACGCGCCGTTTTCGTAGATGAGACCCTGGCCGTCCCAGGCGAGATCGGTGGACGACTCGCCGTCGCCCGCCGACGTGTACAGATACGCCGCGACGCAGCGCGCCGACTGCTGGCTGACGAGCTGATGCCGGTACGCCGACTTGCCCACCACGATATTCGACGCCGACAGGTTCACGAGCACGGTCGCGCCCGCGAGCGCCGCGAAGCACGACGGCGGCACCGGCACCCAGACGTCCTCGCAGATTTCCACATGGAACCGGAACAGCGGCAGGTCCCTGATCTGGAACAGCAGCGACGCGCCGAACGGCACGTCCTGGCCGCACAGACGGAGCGTGGCGGTGGTCGCGGCATCGGCGGGACTGAACTGGCGCGCCTCGTAGAACTCGCCGTAGTTCGGCAGATAGCTTTTCGGCACGATGCCGCGAATGAAGCCATCGGCGATGACGATCGCGCAGTTGAACAGCTTGTGCTCGACGCGCAGCGGCGCGCCGACGATCATCGCGAGATTGAGTCCCTTCGAGGCGTCGAGCAGCGTCTGCAATGCGTCTTCGCAGGCATCGAGCAACGCGCGCTGATGAAACAGGTCGTCGCAGGTATAGGCGGAGAGGCCGAGTTCCGGAAACGCGACCAGCACCGCGCCGCGCGCCGCGGCTTGTCTCGCGAGTTCGAGGGTCTGCGCGGCGTTGAATTCCGGATCCGCGACTTTGCAGGCCGGCACGCCCACTGCGACGCGCGCGAAGTCGTGGCTATACAGGTTGAAGAAGTTTCTGTTCATGGTCGATCTGAACGGGTGGGATGCCGGACGCCGGACACGGTATGCCCGGCCGATTATCGCATCAGGTCTTCTTTCTGAACGGCGTATGCGCCTCCAGCTCCTCGATGTGCTGGGTCATCGCCTCGGTTTCGGCGTCGAGAAACTCGGAGATCGCATGGGCGAAACGCTGGTCGGCGATCCAGTGCGCGGACCACGTGGGCGTCGGCAGCAGCCCGCGCGACATCTTGTGCACGCCCTGCGCGCCGCCTTCGAAACGCGCCAGCCGATGCTCGATGCAATAGGCGATGCCCTGCATGTAGCAGGTCTCGAAATGCAGTCCCGAGATGAACTCGCGCGTGCCCCAGTAGCGGCCATACATCGTGTCGCCGCCGATCATGTTGAGCGCGCACGCGAGCCGCTGGCCGTCCGCTTCGGCGATCACGAGCAACATGCTGTCGGGCGCGTCGGCATGGATGCGGCCGAAGAACTCGCGCGTCAGATACGGCGCGTTCCAGTGCTCGCGATAGGTGTTGTCGTAGCAGTCGTAGAAGAAGTCGAGCGCGCCCTGATCGATCTGCGCACCGCGCAGCCAGGTGTACGTGACGCCCGCTTCCGTGACGCGCCGACGATCCTGCTTGACCTTCTTGCGCTTGTCGTGGCTCATGGTCGCGAGGAATGCGTCGAAGTTCGCATAGCCTTCGCCGGGCGCGTTTTCCCAGTGGAACTGCACGCCCTCGCGCAGCATGTAGCCCGCGTCGGTCAGCGCCTCGACGTCCTGTGCCTCCGGAAACAGCACGTGCAGCGACGACAGTTCGAGCTGGCGCGTCAGTTCGATCGCACCGCGCGCCAGCATCACGCGTTCCTCGTGATGCGCCGCGATCAGGCGCGGACCCGTCACCGGCGAGAACGGCACCGCCGACAGCGCCTTCGGGTAATAGCGCAGGCCGTGGCGCTCGAAGGCGTCGGCCCAGGCGTGATCGAAGACATATTCGCCGCGCGAGTGCGACTTGAGGTACAGCGGCATGACGCCCGCGAGGGTGTCGCCGCGCTTCAGCAACAGATGATGCGCGCGCCAGCCGGTACGCTTGACCGCGCAGCCGGTGTCCTGCAACGCGGCAATGAACGCGTGGCGCACGAACGGATTGTCGCCGGCGAGCCGGTTCCAGTCGTCGGCCGGGATGTCTTCGAGCGTATCGACCACATGAATTTCGACTTCGCGATTCAACAGGCTACCTCGCTGGAATATCGATGAGCGCGCGCCACGCGGCCGCGCGCGCCCGAAAGCGGCTATTCTCGCGCAACTCGCCACGCCTCGCCGAAGCCGGTTTGAGCGTTGCAGCGCCCCGCCCCGATGCTTTCAGCCATAATGCGCGGCACATACCCTCCCGCCCGGCGAACGCAATGCCCTGGTTCCTGTATCTGATCGAATGCGCTGACGGCAGTCTCTACACCGGCATCGCCACCGACGTCGAAGCGCGCTTCGCCGCGCACCTGAGCGGCAAGGGCGCGCGCTATACGCGGGCGCGAAAGCCGCTGCGCGTGATGGCGTCGTTCGAGCTGACGGGCCGCTCGGAAGCGTCGCGCGCGGAATACTTCGTCAAGCGGCTGACGCCGCGGCAGAAGCGCGAATTGATCGAAGGCGGGCGCACGCTGGCATCGGTGGTGCCGCGCGTCGAGGCGACCGTCGATCTCGAAGACGGCGCCTGAAATGCAGACGGCCGGCGCCTGTGAGGCGCCGGCCGTCGTTTGCTGCTTCGAAAAGCGCGCTTACTTGCCGTAGTTCGCGATGCCTTCCGAGATTTCCTTGTGGGCGGCTTCGATGCCGTCCCAGCCCTCGACCTTCACCCACTTGCCCTTTTCGAGCGCCTTGTAATTCTCGAAGAAGTGCTTGATCTGATCGCGCAGATACTCGGGCACGTCTTCGATCGACTTGATGTTCGCCGTCATCGGGCAGACCTTGTCGTGCGGCACGGCGAGCAGCTTGGCGTCGACGCCGGATTCGTCGGTCATCTTCAGCATGCCCAGCGCGCGCGAGCGGACCACGGAACCGGCCAGCAGCGGAAACGGCGTGATGACCAGCACGTCGACGGGATCGCCGTCGCCCGAGAGCGTCTGCGGAATGAAACCGTAATTCACCGGGTAGCGCATGCCTGTGCCGACGAAGCGGTCGACGACGAGCAGGCCCATGTCCTTGTCGGCTTCATATTTGACCGGATCGCTTTGCGCGGGAATCTCGATGATGACGTTGAAATCCTGCGGAAGATCCTTGCCGGGAGGTACGTTGTTGAAGCTCATGAGCACTCTCTGGAGAAGTTGAGGTCGCAAAAAGGTAAATGCGGGAATCGCACGGGCGGCCGGGAGAACTGCCTGCCCCGCTTGCCGCACATGGCCATGCATGGCGGCGTGTGATCACTTCATTATAGCCAATCGGGCATCGCGGCCCGGCCGGTCCGGGTTGGCGCGATAATCGGTTACGGCGTTGCAGGAAGCAGCGAATTCCATTCACGACACAAACACCCATCGGGAGACACGCATGGAAGAAGCGAAGCATTTCATCAATAACCGCTTTGTCGCGCCGTCGGTCGGCGAGACGATTCCCGTGGTCGATCCGTCCGACGGCCAGATCTTCGCGCAGATTGCGCGCGGCACGCCCGCCGACATCGATCGCGCCGTGGCCGCCGCCCGCGCCGCCTACGAAGGTCCGTGGGGCGCGATGAGCGCCGCCGAACGCGGCCGCATCCTCGCGCGGCTGTCCATGTTGATTGCGACCTGCCACGAGGAGATCGCGCAGATCGAGGCGCGCGACACCGGCAAGCCGCTCAAGCAGGCGCGCGCCGACGCCACCGGCATCGCGCGCTATTTCGAGTTCTACGCCGGCGCGGCCGACAAGCTCCACGGCGAAACTCTGCCCTATCAGTCCGGCTACACCGTGCTGACGATCCGCGAGGCGCATGGCGTCACCGGGCACATCGTGCCGTGGAACTATCCGCTGCAGATCTTCGGGCGCAGCGTCGGCGCGGCGCTTGCGACGGGCAACGCGTGCGTCGTGAAACCGGCGGAGGACGCGTGCCTGTCGCTGCTGCGCGTGGCGGAACTGGCCGCGGAAGCGGGCTTGCCGGACGGCGCGCTGAACATCGTCACCGGCTACGGACATGAAGCCGGCGCGGCGCTCGCGCGGCATCCGGGCATCGATCACATCTCGTTCACCGGCTCGCCCGCGACCGGCGCCGCCGTCACCAAGATGGCCGCCGACAACCATGTGCCGGTCACGCTGGAGCTCGGCGGCAAGTCGCCGCAGATCGTCTTCGCCGACGCGGATTTCGACGCCGCGTTGCCCGTGCTCGTCGCCGCGATCGTGCAGAACGCCGGGCAGACGTGTTCGGCGGGCAGCCGCGTGCTGATCGAGCGCGCGGCCTATGAGGCGCTGCTCGAACGGCTGGCGCAGGCCTTCGCGGCGCTGCGGGTCGGGCCGAGCAAGCTCGACCTCGACTGCGGTCCGCTGATCAGCGCGAAGCAGCAACAGCGCGTATGGGATTTTCTGTCCGATGCGCAGCACGACGGCATCGCGATGGCCGCGCACGGAGAAGTGGTCGGCGACGCGCCGGAAGCCGGCTTCTATCAGGCGCCGACACTGCTGCGCGACGTCCCGCCGAGCCACCGTCTCGCGCGCGAGGAAGTGTTCGGTCCGGTGCTCGCCGCCATGGCCTTCGACGACGAAGCCGAAGCGCTCCGGCTCGCCAACGGCACGGACTATGGCCTCGTGGCCGGCATCTGGACCCGCGACGGCGCGCGCCAGATGCGGCTTGCGCGGCGCGTGCGCTCGGGTCAGGTGTTCATCAACAACTATGGCGCGGGCGGCGGCATCGAGTTGCCGTTCGGCGGCGTGAAGCATTCGGGACACGGCCGCGAGAAAGGCTTCGAGGCGCTGTACGGCTTTACGACGCTGAAGACCATCGCGATCCGGCACGGCTGAGGGCTGCATCCTTTGCAGGGTTCACATCGGGAGACAAGGACATGCGACTGCAAGGCAAGACAGTGATCGTGACGGGCGGCGGCTCGGGATTCGGCGAAGGCATCGCGAAGACGTTCGCGCGCGAAGGCGCGAACGTGGTCATCAACGACCTCAACGGTCCCGCCGCCGAACGCGTGGCAAGCGAGATCGCGCTGACGCCGTCGCTGGCGGGCGCGCATGGCCGGGCGATCGCCGTACCGGGCGACGTGACGAAACGGGAGGACTGGCAGGCATTGCACGATGCGGCCATCCAGGATTTCGGCAGCGTGCAGGTCGTCGTCAACAACGCGGGCACCACGCATCGCAACAAGCCCGTGCTCGATGTGACCGAAGCCGAGTTCGACCGCGTCTACGCCGTCAACGTGAAGAGCATTTACTGGAGCGTCGAGCAGTTCGTGCCGTACTTTCGCGAGCAGGGCGGCGGCGCGTTCATCAATGTGGCATCGACGGCGGGCGTGCGGCCGCGTCCCGGACTCGTCTGGTACAACGGCAGCAAGGCGGCGGTGATCGTTGCCAGCAAGGCGCTTGCCGTCGAACTGGGCCCGGACCGCATCCGCGTGAACTGCATCAATCCGGTGATGGGCGAAACCGCGCTGCTCTCCGAGTTCATGGGCATGGAGGACACGCCGGAGAACCGTCGCAAGTTCCTCGCCACCATTCCGCTCGGCCGGTTCTCGACGCCGCAGGACATCGCCAACGCGGCGCTTTATCTCGCTTCCGACGAAGCCGAGTTCATCACCGGCGTCGCCCTCGAAGTGGACGGCGGACGCTGCGTGTAAAGCGCGCTGCGCGCGTCGTGCCGGGCGTCTGCTCCGGCGCGGCGCGCGTTGCGAACCTCCGTGCTTTCCCTAGCGAAAACAAGCGCTTGGCGTGCAGGCCGAAGGGCTAGAATCCTTACGCGCCTGTAATCGCAAACGGACCGGTTCCGCACCGTGTGCCGCGCACTAAAAAACCATAAAGGAGACAAGCACCATGGCCAGCACCGCCAATCCGATGCCTCGCCCCGGCGCCGGCGCGCCGTCCGCCTTCGAGGAGGCAACCTATCGCAAGGTGGCATGGCGGCTCTCGCCGCTGCTGTTGCTCTGCTACGTGGTCGCCTATCTGGACCGCGTCAACGTGGGCTTCGCCAAGCTCCAGATGGCCGCCGACCTGCAACTCTCCGACGCCGTGTACGGCTTCGGCGCCGGCATCTTCTTTTTCGGCTACTTCATCTTCGAGATTCCGAGCAACGTCATCCTGCATCGTGTGGGGGCGCGCGTGTGGATCGCGCGGATCATGATCTCGTGGGGCATCATCTCGGCGCTCACGATGTTCGTCACCACGCCGACGATGTTCTACGTCATGCGCTTCCTGCTGGGCGCGGCCGAAGCCGGCTTCTTTCCCGGCATCATCCTCTATCTGACCTACTGGTTTCCGGCACGCCGGCGCGGCCGCATGACGACGCTGTTCATGACGGCGATCGCGCTCTCGGGGCTGATCGGCGGGCCCATCAGCGGCTGGATCATGACGCACTTCGACGGCATGCACGGCTGGCATGGCTGGCAATGGCTGCTGCTGCTCGAAGGCATTCCGTCGGTGCTGGTCGGACTGGTGGTGCTCGCGAAGCTCGATGACCGCATTGCGAAGGCTCGCTGGCTCAGCGCGGAAGAGCGCGAACTGCTCGAACGCAACATCGCCGCGGACAATGTCGAGAAGGAGGACATGCCGCTCGGCAAGATCCTGTCGAGCCCGAAGGTGTGGCTGATGAGCCTGATCTACTTCTCGTTCGTGATGGGTCTGTACGGCGTGAGCTTCTGGCTGCCGACCATCATCAAGTCGATGGGCGTGTCCGACGCGCTGCATGTCGGCCTGCTCTCGGCGATTCCGTACGGTGCGGCGGTGATCGGCATGCTGTACGCGGCCCGCAGCGCGGACCGCACTGGCGAGCGCCGCTGGCATATCGCGATTCCGGCGCTGCTCGGCGCCATGGGGCTGGTTCTGTCGGTGGTGTGGACCGGTAACACGACGCTCGCGATGCTCGGGCTCACGCTCGCCACGATGGGCATCCTCACGACGCTGCCGCTGTTCTGGAGCCTGCCAACGGCGTTCCTCGCCGGCACGGGCGCGGCGGCGGGCATCGCGATGATCAATTCGCTCGGCAACCTGGCGGGTTTCCTGAGCCCGTATCTGGTGGGCTGGCTCAGGCAGGCGACGGCGTCGAACGCGAGCGGGATGTACATGCTCGCGGGATTCATGGTGCTCGGCGCGGCGCTGGCGTTGAGCGTGCCGGCGCGGATGGTGAATCGTTAGGAGTGTAGGCGGCGGGCGGCACGACTGCCCTGTCTTTGCCCCTCCCGCCTCGCCCCTCGCCCGCCGGCTCACGCGCGGCGTTCTCGTTTCTGAAGCGTCGCCTCACGCGGCCAACCCTTCTTCGAATGCGACCGCGGCGTTCACCGCCGCAAGCGGAACTTGGTAGCGTGCCGCCACTGTGCTCTTGTCGCCTTCCGCAACGAAGGCATCGTGAAGTTGTTTGGCCGACGCCTTGAAGCGTCGAGTCCCTCGATGATTCCAGCCATTCGCCAAACGGAGATTTCCGAAAAGTCACCTTCACGGCCACCCGGCGATCGCGCCTGAAGGCACCCACGGCTCCGCCCGCATCCCATTACAGACTCGCATCCGCGCACCGCAACGATGCACGCCACCCCGCTCGTGCACCAAAACCCCGCCCCGATCACCCGTCCGTCCGCGTAAAAGCTTCCCCCGATTTCCGCCAGAGGCTTGCTGCCCGGGCATTTCGCCCTGATTGGCATAGCCCTTGCAATTTACGGGAGCAATCGACATTGCGCACACAACCATATCGGCAAGGGGAACACACTCATGAAACGTCGCAGTCTGCTGAAGCTCGGTTCCATGTCGGGCGCGCTCGCCCTCGCGGGTCAGCTTCCCATTTCGAAAGCCCAGGCCGCGCAGGGAGACACCGGTCCGATCAAGGTCGGCATTCTGCATTCGCTCTCGGGCACCATGGCGATCTCCGAGACGTCGCTGAAGGACACGGCGCTGATGACCATCGCCGACATCAACAAGAGCGGCGGCGTGATGGGCCGTCAGATCCAGCCGGTGGTCGTCGATCCCGCGTCGAACTGGCCGCTGTTCGCCGAGAAGGCGCGCCAGCTGCTGACCCAGGACAAGTGCGCTGTGGTATTCGGCTGCTGGACCTCGGTGTCGCGCAAGTCGGTGCTGCCGGTGTTCGAGGAACTGAACGGCCTGCTCTTCTACCCGGTGCAATACGAAGGCGAAGAGATGTCGCGCAACGTGTTCTACACGGGCGCCGCGCCGAACCAGCAGGCGATCCCCGCCGTCGAGTACCTGATGGGACCGGAAGGCGGCAACGCCAAGCGCTTCTTCCTGCTCGGCACAGACTACGTGTATCCGCGCACGACCAACAAGATCCTGCGCGCGTTCCTCCATTCCAAGGGCGTCAAGGATGCGGACATACAAGAGGTCTACACACCGTTCGGACATAGCGACTATCAGACCATCGTCGCGAACATCAAGACCTTTGCCCAGGGGGGAAAGACGACTGTCGTCTCTACGATCAACGGCGATTCCAACGTACCGTTCTACAAGGAGCTCGGCAACCAGGGCCTGAAGGCGACGGACGTGCCGGTGGTTGCGTTCTCGGTCGGCGAAGAGGAGTTGCGCGGCATCGACACCAAGCCGCTCGTCGGCCACCTTGCGGCCTGGAACTACTTCATGTCGGTGAAGAACCCGAACAACTCGAAGTTCGAGAAGGAATTCTTCGCGTATGCACAGGCGCAGAACCTGCCGGGCGGGAACAAGCGCGTGACGAACGATCCGATGGAAGCGACCTTCGTCGGCATCCACATGTGGAAGCAGGCCGTCGAGAAGGCGAAGAGCGCCGATGTCGACAAGGTGCGCGTCGCGATGATCGGCCAGACCTTCCCCGCGCCGTCCGGCTTCACGCTGACGATGGACGGCAATCATCACCTGCACAAGCCGGTGATGATCGGCGAGATTCGCGGCGACGGCCAGTTCAATGTCGTGTGGAAGACCAAGACCGCGATCCGCGCGCAGCCGTGGAGCCCGTTCATTGCCGGCAACGAAGGCAAGCCGGACGTGGTCAGCTCGATCCCGTCGTTCCTGCGCCGCCAGCGCGTGCGCGCCGCGTGACGCATGGCGTGTCGATGATGTAAAGCAGGTCGTCTGAAGCACAGGCCGCGCGTGCCCGACTCGCGCGGCCTTCGAAGTCTCACCAGAAAGGCCAACATGACCGGTTCCCTCGTGCGCATCCTGTGCGCACTGTGCATCGCGCTCACGCCGTTCGCGGCTCATGCGCTCACTCAAGAAGAACTCGCGCCGCTCGCGGGCGACGATTTCGAAGCCAAGGCCGCCGCGATCGACAAGCTCATCGCTCAAGCGGATGCGCCTTCGGTTGCCGTGCTGAACGCGCTGTCCGAAGGCACTGCCGTCGCGACCGACGACGGTCATGTCTATCTCCAGACTGACGACGGCAACAAGGACCCGCTCACGGGCAAGGTGGTCGAAGCGCCGGATGCGCAGCCGATCACGCTGAGCAATACCCTGCGCAGCAAGGTGTCGGGCGCGCTGTCCGGCCTGCAGCTCGCCTCCGCCGATACCGCGAAGCGCCGCGATGCGATCGCCGCGCTGCTGAAGAGCCCGGACCCGGCGATGAAGCCGCTGATCGATCGCGCCCGCGCCATCGAGAAGGATCTTGAATTGAAGAAGCGCCTCGACACGCTCTGGGCGATGACCGCGCTGCACGATCCCGACGTGAACAAGCGCCTGGAGGCGGCGCAGCTCGTGGCAGCCCGGCATGACCTCGACATGTACGAATTGCTGCGCCCGATCGTCGCGAAGAAGGCCGACGGCAGCTGGAACGAGCCCGATGAGCGCGTGCGCGGCGCGGCGCAGGAAGGCATTTACGCGCTGGACTCGATCCAGCGCCGCAGCGAGATTTTCGGCACGTTGTTCGCGGGGCTGTCGCTCGGCAGCGTGCTGCTGCTCGCGGCGCTCGGACTGGCAATCACGTACGGGCTGATCGGCGTGATCAACATGGCGCACGGCGAGTTCCTGATGATCGGCGCCTATGCGACCTATGTCGTGCAGAACCTCGTCCAGCATTACGCGCCCGCCGCGTTCAACTGGTATCCGCTGTTTGCGGTGCCGGTGTCGTTTGCCGCGGCGGCGCTGGTCGGCATCGTGCTCGAACGGCTGGTGCTGAAGCATCTCTATGGCCGTCCGCTCGAAACGCTGCTGACGACCTTCGGCATCAGCCTGATTTTGATCCAGGCGGTGCGCACGCTGTTCGGCGCGCAGAACGTGCAGGTGACCAATCCGTCGTGGATGAGCGGCGGTGTCGCCGTGATGCAGAACCTGATCCTGCCGTACAACCGTCTGACGATCCTCGCCTTCTCGCTGATCGTCGTGCTGATTGCGTGGGGCGTGCTGACGAAGACGCGTCTCGGCCTGTTCGTGCGCGCCGTGACGCAGAACCGCCGCATGGCCGCGTGCGTCGGCGTGAAGACGGCGCGTGTCGATTCCTATGCGTTTGCGTTCGGCGCGGGCATCGCCGGTTTAGGTGGCTGCGCGCTCTCGCAGATCGGCAACGTGGGACCGGATCTGGGCCAGAGCTACATCATCGATTCGTTCATGGCGGTGGTGCTGGGCGGCGTGGGCCAGCTGGCGGGCACGGTGATCGGCGGCTTTGGTCTCGGGCTGGTCAGCAAGGCGGTGGAGCCGTTCTGGGGCGCGGTGCTCGCGAAGATCGCGGTGCTGGTGCTGATCGTGTTGTTCATCCAGAAGCGTCCGCAGGGCATGTTCGCCCTGAAGGGCCGCAGCGCGGAGGCCTGAGTCATGAACGCCACGACCAATCTGTCCGCCAATCTCGACGTCGCGCCGCAACCCGACGCCGACGCCGCCCGCGCCGGCTTCGCGCTGGGCCTGCCGCCGCGCGCCGCGCTGTTGCCGCGCCGTGGCTGGATCGCGCTGCTGGCGCTCGTCATCGCGATGGGCATTGTCGTGCCGGTGTCGGCGCTGGTGCTCCCGGAGACGAGCACGTTCCATCTGTCCGCGTATGCGATGACGCTGGTCGGCAAGCTGATGTGCTATGCGATCGGCGCGCTTGCGCTGGATCTCGTGTGGGGTTACTGCGGCATCCTGAGCCTGGGCCATGCGCTCTTTTTCGCGCTGGGCGGCTATGCGATGGGCATGTACCTGATGCGCTCGATCGGCCGCGAGGGCGTGTACAAGAGCGACCTGCCCGACTTCATGGTGTTTCTCGACTGGCACAAGCTGCCGTGGTACTGGGAGGGCACGGAGCATCTCTGGTATGCGCTGCTGCTGGTGGTGCTGGTGCCGGGCGTGCTGGCATGGGTGTTCGGTTTCTTCACGTTCCGATCGCGTGTGAAGGGCGTGTATCTGTCGATCATCACGCAGGCGATGACGTTCGCGGCGATGCTGCTGTTCTACCGCAACGAGACGGGTTTCGGCGGCAACAACGGCTTCACGGACTTCAAGCGCATTGCGGGATTTCCGGTGGTGCATGCGGGCACGCGGACGGCGTTGTTCCTGATTACGTTCGCGGTGCTGGTGCTGGCGTTTCTCGCGGCGCGCTGGATTGTCACGTCGAAGCTGGGACGCGTGGTGACTGGCGTGCGCGATGGCGAGACGCGGCTGATGTTCCTTGGCTACAGCCCGCTTGCTTACAAGCTGTTCATCTGGACGGTGTCGGCGGTGTTGTGCGGGATTGCGGGGGCGCTGTATGTGCCGCAGGTGGGCATCATCAATCCGAGCGAGATGTCGCCGGCGAACTCGATCGAGATGGCGATCTGGGTGGCGGTGGGCGGACGCGGCACGTTGATCGGGCCGATCATTGGTGCGTTTGCGGTGAATGGTGCGAAGAGCTTTTTCACGGCGTATTTCGCGGAGTACTGGCTGTTTTTCCTGGGCCTGATTTTCACGCTGGTGCCTTTGCTGCTGCCCAACGGCATCATGGGACTGATTGAACTTGCTCGCCGCAGGAAGGCGCATGGCGTGGCACAACCGGAGGCGGCGGAATGACCGCGCACAATGCGTTGATCGTGGATCTTCCGCCGCTGCCGCAACTGGACGAGCGCACGGGTTTGAATGGGGTGGCGGGGCTGGGGCATGTGCTTGCGCCGGGGGAGATCGACGTATCGCACGGCACGATTCTGTATCTGGAAGACGTGACGGTGAGCTTCGATGGCTTTCGTGCGTTGAACAAGCTGACGTTGTCGATCGATGTGGGTGAGTTGCGTTGTGTGATCGGGCCGAATGGCGCGGGCAAGACGACGATGATGGACGTCATCACGGGCAAGACGCGACCTGACGATGGCCGCGTGTTTCTGGGACAGACGCTGGATCTGACGCGTTTGTCGGAGCCGGTGATTGCGCGTACGGGGATTGGGCGCAAGTTCCAGAAGCCGACGGTGTTCGAGAATCATCCGGTGTGGGAGAACCTTGAACTGGCGATGAAGACGGACAAGCGGTGGTTTGCTTCGCTGCGGGCGCGGCTGGATCGGCAGGCGCAGGCGCGGATCGAGGAGACGCTGGAGTTGATTCGCCTGCAGCATCAGGCGACGCGGCTGGCGGGGGAACTGTCGCATGGGCAGAAGCAGCGGCTGGAGATCGGGATGTTGCTGATGCAGCAGCCGGCGTTGTTGCTGCTTGATGAGCCGGCGGCGGGGATGACCGATCATGAAACGATGGAATTGGCGGAGTTGTTGAACACGCTGCGGGGTTCATGTTCGATGATGGTTGTGGAACATGACATGGAGTTTGTTGCTGCGCTTGCGGGGGAAAGTGGGAAGGTTACTGTCATGGCAGAGGGCAGTGTTTTGGCCGAAGGGACATTGGATTCCGTCAAGCGTGACGAGGCCGTGATTGAGTCGTATCTGGGAAGGTGAAGGTGTTCGTTTGCCCGCGCTTCTATGGACTTCCCGCCTTCGCGTCGGTCTATTGGCACTGCCCCTCCCCGGGGCGGGGTCTTCGCTCTGGTCCTTCGCGTGAGTGTTTTGTGTTCGCCAGCGCTTCCATGGACTTCCTGTGTTCGCGTCGGTCTGTTAGCACTGCCCCTCCCCGGGGCGGGGGTCTTCGCTCTCGTCCTTCGCGTGGGTTGCTTGTGTTTGCCAGCGCTTCCATGGACTTCCTGTGTTCGCGTC
>NZ_JARUXQ010000001.1:2515576-2530016 GCF_031451265.1 Caballeronia sp. LZ033
GGTCCGCGATCCACGCCCGGAGTGGCCTATGAGGGCACTCTCTACTGCAGTGCCAGAAACGTGGTTCTGTGTCGTGCCGCTAAATGACGCTGGGCGAGAGAAAAGCTGCTTTCTTTGGTGACTTTCTTTGCAGCGGCAAAGAAAGTTACCCCTGCCCCGGGGAGGGGCAGTGCTAATACACCTACGCGAACACAGGAAGTCCATAGAAGCGCTGGCGAACACAAGCAACCCACGCGAAGGACCAGAACGAAGACCCTGGCCCCGGGGAGGGGCAGTGCTAACAGACCGACGCGAACACAGGAAGTCCATCGAAGCGCAAGCGAACAACAAACGACAACAAGCGCAAGCAAAGCAAAGCAAAGCAAAACAAAACCCAACCGCAAGAGCCAAACCCATGTTGGAAATAGAAAACCTGAACCAATACTACGGCGGTAGCCATATCCTCCGCGATGTGCGGATGACCGTCCCGGAAGGCAAGCTGACCGTCCTGCTAGGCCGCAACGGCGTAGGCAAAACGACGCTCCTGCGCTGCCTGATGGGCGTAGTCCCAACCAAAACCGGCACCATAACCTGGCGAAACACAACAATCTCCACAATGCCCACCCACTCCCGCGTGGCGAGCGGCCTCGCCTACGTCCCCCAAGGCCGGGACATCTTCGGCCGTCTGACCGTAGAAGAAAACCTGCTCGTCGGCGCCGCCAGCCGCAAGGCCCCCTCAAAAATCCCCGACCGCATCTACGAGCTTTTCCCCGTGCTACGGGACATGAAACACCGCCGCGGCGGCGACCTCTCCGGCGGGCAGCAGCAACAACTCGCCATCGGCCGCGCCCTCATGAGCGAACCCCAACTCCTGATCCTCGACGAACCCACCGAAGGCATCCAGCCTTCGATCATCCGCGATATCGGCCGCACGCTGCGCCAGCTCGTCGATGAAATGGGCATGACCGTCCTGCTCGTCGAACAGTACTACGACTTCGCCCGCGAACTCGCCGACCGCTACTGGGTCATGAGCCGCGGCGAAATCATCGCGGGCGGCGCCGGCAATGAAATGGACCAGCATGGAGTGCGCGAGCTGATCGCCGTATGATCTCGACTCACCCCTGACCCGCATCGCCCATGCACCACGAATCGCACGCCGCCCTCGCCGATCCCCACGTGTGGCGCGGCCGCCTCGAACTCGGCTTCACGCATCAGCACGGCCGCACCGTCTGCTCGCATCGCAGGCACGAAGGACCGCTGCGGCTGCAACGCCCGCTCTATCCCGAAGCCGACATCTGCCACACCGTGATCGTGCATCCGCCCGGCGGCGTCGCGGGCGGCGACCGGCTCTCCATCGACATCCACCTCCACGAACACACCCACGCCGTCATCACGACGCCCGGCGCCACCAAGTGGTACAAGGCCAACGGCCGGCTCGCCACGCAACGCATCGACATCACGCTCGCCGCCGGCGCCAGACTCGACTGGCTTCCGCAAAACAACATCGTGTTCGAATCATCCAACATCGAGCTCGACTTCAACCTGACACTCGACGACAACGCCACCGCCATCGGCTGGGACGCCATGCTGCTCGGCCGCGCCGCCGCCGGCGAGAAATGGACGCAAGGCCACATCCGGGCGATCTCGCGCATCGGGCATCGCAGCGGCGCCACGCGCTGGCTCGAACGCACGCTGCTCGCCGCCGACGACCCGCTGCGCGACTCACCCCAAGGCCTCGCCGGCTTTCCGGCCTACGGCACGCTATGGGCCGTCGGCCCCGCCTGCGACGATGCGCTCGCCGAAACCCTCACCGCCGCCCTGCCCTTCGACGCCGAACTGCGCGCCGCCGCTTCCTGCGTCGCGCCGGGCGTGCTGATCGTGCGCGCCATCGGCCGCTCGATGGAACCGCTGCAGAACGCACTCGCCGCCTGCTGGACACAACTGCGTCCCGTCGTGCACGGCGTCGAGGCGCGCCCGCTGCGCCTGTGGACTACCTAGTACGCACCACGATGGCGCATCACGCTGCCCCGCAAGGGGGCGCGCCACGGCGCCCGTGAACCGGGAAGCTCGACAGGACAAGACCATCGCCCCGATGGCACGACTCTCGCTTTAAGCCTTCGCTCAAGAGCCGCACTTCCCACGCGGCCGCCAGGATCGAACCAAGACCGAAGGATCATCGATGCACACCCCGTTCTCCCGCGCCCGCCGCACGGCGCTCGCCGTCCTCGCCCTCTCCCTCGCCGCCTTCACGCCCCTCGCCGCCCACGCGGATGCGCTCGACACGATAGCCAGGAACGGCACGCTGCGCGTGGCCGTGCCCGAGGACTATCCGCCGTTCGGCTCGGTCGGCGCGGACATGAAGCCGCAAGGCTATGACGTCGACATGGCCGCGTTGCTCGCGAAGTCGCTGAACGTGAAGCTCGAACTCGTGCCCGTCAACAGCGCCAACCGCATCCCCTATCTGACGACCAACAAGGTGGACCTCGTGATCTCGTCGCTCGGCAAGACGCCCGAGCGCGAGAAGGTGCTGGACTTCTCGACCGCCTACGCACCCTACTTCCAGGGCGTGTTCGGCCCCGCCGACATCAAGGTTGCCGGCCCCGCCGATCTCACCGGCAAGACCGTCGGCGCCACGCGCGGCGCGCTCGAGGAGATCGCGCTCTCGCAGATGGCCCCGAACGCCACCATCAAGCGCTTCGAGGACAACAACGCCACCATCTCCGCCTTCCTCTCCGGACAAGTGCAGCTGATCGCGGCGGGCAACATCGTCGCGGCCGCGATCCTCGCCAAGAATCCGCCGCGCCGGCCCGAAGCGAAATTCGTCATCAAGGATTCGCCGTGTTTCGTTGGCATGAACAAGAACGAGCCGCGTCTGCTCGCCAAGGTGGACGACGCCATCGCGCAGGCGAAGAAGGACGGCACGCTCGACGGCATGTCGAAGAAGTGGTTCAGGCAGCCGCTGCCCGCCAGCCTGTGACCAGGAGCGCGGCATCGTATGGCCTATGAACTTGAGTTCGCCGATCTCGCGCAATACGCGGGCATGTTCGCGAGCGGCGCGGCGACGACGCTCGCGCTCACCGCCGTCTCGACCGCGCTGGGCGTCTCGCTCGGCGTGCTCGGCGCGGCCGGGCGCGACAGCCCGCGTCAATGGCTGAATGCGCTCGTCGGCGCGTATGTCGAGGCAATCCGCAACACGCCGTTCATCGTGCAGCTGTTCTTCGTGTTCTTCGGCTTGCCGGCGCTCGGCATCCACCTGAGCGAGTACGTCGCCGCCATTCTCGCGATGACCCTCAACCTCGGCGCCTATTCCACCGAGATCATCCGCGCGGGCATCGGCGCCGTGCCGAAGGGACATCACGAAGCGGCGGCATCGCTGGCGCTGTCGCGCGGCGAGACCTTCCGCCATGTCGTGCTGCCGCAGGCGCTCGCCAAGGTGTTTCCCGCGCTGACGAGCCAGATCGTCATCACCATGCTCGGCTCAGCCGTCGTCTCGCAGATCTCCGTGCCCGATCTCACCTATGCGGCCAGCTATATCCAGTCGCGCAATTTCCGCGCGTTCGAGACGTGCTTCTTCATCACGGGCGCGTATCTCGTGATGGCCCTCGTGTTGCGCACCGTCCTCAACGCGGCCGGCAAGCGCTTTCTCACCGCCAGCCGGAGCCACGCGCGATGATCGAATTCACTCTCGCGCAGATCGTCGAGAACCTGCTGCTCGCGGCGCGCTGGACGATCGTGCTGTCCGTCGTGTCGTTCGTGCTGGGCGGCATCGTCGGCTTCGCGCTGCTCGTCATGCGCGTGTCGAAGTCGCAAATCCTGCGCATGCTCGTCAAGGGCTACATCCAGGTATTCCAGGGCACGCCGCTGCTGATGCAGCTGTTCCTCGTGTTCTTCGGCCTGCCGCTGCTCGGCATCGACGTCGCGCCGTGGCTCGCCGCGACCGTCGGTCTCACGCTCTTCACCAGCGCCTATCTCGCGGAGATCTGGCGCGGCGCCGTGGAAGCCGTGCCGACGGGCCAGTGGGAAGCGTCGTCATCGCTCGCGATGAGCTACTTCGAGCAGTTGCGCCACGTGATCCTGCCGCAGGCGCTGCGCATCGCCGTCGGTCCCACGGTGGGCTTCGCCGTGCAGGCGGTCAAGGACACGGCGCTGGTCTCGATCATCGGCTTCACCGAGCTGACCAAGGCCGGCACGATGATTTCGAATGCAACTTTCCGGCCCTTCCTCGTGTATGGACTCGTGGCCGTGATCTATTTCGTGCTCTGCTATCCGCTCACGCGCTATGCACGCACGCTTCAAAGGAAATGGCATGCCGCTCGTTGAAACCCGCAATCTCCAGAAGCAGTTCGGCGCCAACCTTGTGCTGAGGGGCATCGACTTCTCCGTCGAGCGCGGCCAGGTGGTGTCGATCATCGGGCGCAGCGGCTCGGGCAAGAGCACCCTGCTGCGCACGCTGAACGGGCTTGAAAGCATCGACGAAGGGTCGATCGAAATCGACGGCGAGCACATGGACGCGCGCCACGCCGACCTGCGCGCGCTGCGCCTCAAGGTGGGCATGGTGTTCCAGCAGTACAACCTGTTCCCGCATCTCACCGCCGGGCAGAACGTGATGCTCGCGCAAACGGTGGTCAAGAAGATCCACAAGGCCAAGGCCCGCGCCACCGCGCATTCGGTGCTGGAACGCGTGGGCCTCGGCGACAAGTTCGACGCCTATCCCGACCAGTTGTCGGGCGGCCAGCAGCAGCGCGTGGCCATCGCCCGCGCGCTCGCGATGAAGCCCACCGTGCTGCTGTGCGACGAGATTACCTCCGCGCTCGATCCCGAACTCGTCGGCGAAGTGCTGGCCGTGGTGGAAGACCTCGCCCGCGACGGCATGACGCTCATCATGGTCACGCACGAGATGCGCTTCGCGCGCAAGGTGAGCAACAAGGTGGTGTTCATGCATCAGGGACGCGTGTGGGAATCCGGCGCGCCGGACGCCATCTTCGAACGGCCCTCGACCGTGGAGCTGCAGCGCTTCATCCAGTGAGCCGCAAGCCATCCGTAAGAACGGAAGCAGGCTAACGAAACAAGGTGTTCCGGTGCTAGCATGGCGCGGCCCGTCACGCTTTACTGCCCAAGAAGCTCATGAAACTGACACCCAGAGAAAAGGACAAGCTGCTGATCTTCACCGCGGCGCTGCTCGCGGAACGCCGCCGCGCACGCGGCCTGAAGCTCAACTATCCCGAGACCGTGGCGTTCATCTCGGCTGCGCTGATGGAAGCGGCGCGCGATGGCCAGACCGTCGCCGAGGTCATGCACTACGGCACCACGCTGCTCACCCGCGACGACGTGATGGAAGGCGTCCCCGAGATGATTCCGGACATCCAGATCGAAGCGACCTTTCCCGACGGCACGAAGCTCGTGACCGTCCATCACCCGATTCCCTGAGCAGAGCGACGCTGATGATCCCCGGCGAATATTTCATCGACGACGGCGAGCACGAACTCAACGCGGGCCGCGAGACCGTGACGGTCGTCGTCGCGAATCATGGCGACCGGCCGGTGCAGGTCGGCTCGCATTACCACTTCTACGAAGTCAACGCGGCGCTCAAGTTCGAGCGCGAGCGGGCGCGCGGCTTCCGGCTGAACATCGCGGCGGGCACCGCCGTGCGCTTCGAGCCGGGCCAGGAACGCACGGTCGAGCTCGTGGCGCTCGCGGGCGACCGCCATGTGTACGGCTTCAACGGCCTCGTCATGGGTCCGCTCTAAATCATTCCCGCAAAGGACGCTGAGAATATGACGCTACGCATCGGCCGCCGCGCTTATGCGGAAATGTTCGGCCCGACCACCGGCGACCGCGTGCGCCTCGCCGACACCGACCTCATCATCGAAGTCGAACGCGACTTCACCACCTACGGCGAAGAAGTGAAGTTCGGCGGCGGCAAGGTGATCCGCGACGGCATGGGCCAGTCGCAACGCGCCGCCGCGGACGTGGTCGATACCGTCGTGACCAACGCGCTGATCCTCGATCACTGGGGCGTCGTGAAAGCCGACATCGGCATCAAGGGCGGGCGCATTTTCGCCGTCGGCAAGGCCGGCAATCCGGATATCCAGCCAAACGTGAACATCGCCATCGGCGCGGCCACGGAAGTGATCGCGGGCGAAGGGCTGATCGTCACGGCGGGCGGCGTGGATACGCACATCCACTTCATCAGCCCGCAGCAGATCGACGAAGCGCTCGCGAGCGGCGTAACCACGATGCTCGGCGGCGGCACCGGCCCCGCGACCGGCACCAACGCAACCACTTGCACGCCCGGACCGTGGCACATGGAGCGCATGCTCCAGGCCGCCGACGGCTGGCCGATGAACCTCGGCTTCCTCGGCAAGGGCAACGCCAGCCTGCCGGCGCCGCTGATCGAACAGGTGAAGGCCGGCGCGATCGGCCTGAAGCTGCATGAGGACTGGGGCACGACGCCCGCGGCCATCGACAACTGCCTCTCTGTTGCCGACGACACCGACACGCAAGTCGCCATCCACACGGACACGCTCAACGAGGCGGGCTTCGTCGAGACGACCATCGCCGCGTTCAAGGGCCGCACGATCCACACGTATCACACCGAAGGCGCGGGCGGCGGCCATGCGCCGGACATCATCAAGGTGGCGGGCGAATCGAACGTGCTGCCCTCCTCCACCAATCCGACGCGTCCCTACACCGTCAACACGCTCGACGAACACCTCGACATGCTGATGGTGTGCCATCACCTGGATCCGTCGATTGCGGAGGACATCGCGTTCGCCGAGTCGCGCATCCGCCGCGAGACCATCGCCGCCGAAGACATCCTGCACGATCTGGGCGCGCTGTCGATGCTGTCGTCGGATTCGCAGGCCATGGGCCGCGTCGGTGAAGTCATCATCCGCACCTGGCAGACGGCGCACAAGATGAAGGTGCAACGCGGCGCGCTGCCCGAGGACACCGGACGCAACGACAACTTTCGCGCGAAACGCTACGTCGCCAAGTACACGATCAATCCGGCGATCACGCACGGCATTGCGCATGAAGTGGGCTCCATCGAGCCGGGCAAGTGGGCGGACCTCGTGTTCTGGGAGCCGGCGTTCTTCGGCGTGAAGCCGTCGCTGATCGTCAAGGGCGGCATGATCGCGCTGGCGCAGATGGGCGACCCGAACGCTTCCATTCCGACGCCGCAGCCGGTGCATTACCGCGAGATGTTCGCCACGCGCGGCGGCGCGCTCGGCAAGACCTCGCTCACGTTCGTATCGCAGATGGCGATGGAAGCGCGCATCGCGGACCGCTACGGACTGACCAAACAGGTGGTCGCGGTGCGCAACTGCCGCAATGTGAAGAAAGCCGACATGATTCACAATGCATGGCAACCGTCCATCAGCGTCGATCCGCAGACCTATCAGGTGATCGCCGACGGACAATTGCTCACTTGCGATCCCGCCACCGTCCTGCCGATGGCGCAGCGCTATTTCCTGTTCTGATGCCATGCGTACCATCGATAAACGCCTGACCGCGAAACTCGCGCCCGTGCTCGTGAAGCGCGCGCCCACCCTGACGCTGCCCTTCGACGCGCGCTGCAAGAGCCGCCTCGCCGCGACGCTCGACAGCGGCGAGGAAGTCGCGCTCGTGATGCCGCGCGGCACCGTGCTCGCGGACGGCGACATGCTGGTCGCGGAGGACGGCGGCTTCGTGCGGGTCGTCGCGGCTGCCGAAGACGTGCTGGTGGTGCGCGCGCCGAGCGTGCGGCTGTTGACGCGTGCCGCCTATCACCTCGGCAACCGCCATACGCCGGTGGAAGTCGGCGCGGACTATCTGAAGCTCGAAGCGGATGCCGTGCTCGAAGACATGCTGAAGCGCCTGGGCGTGCTGGTGGCGCACGAAACCCAGCCGTTCCAGCCCGAGACCGGCGCGTATGGCGGCGGCCACAAGCATGGTCACGACGAAACCTTCAGCGAGGACTATGCACTCGCGCAGAAGGTGTTCGACGAGCATCACGGGCATGCCCACGATCACGCACATGATCACGCACATGACCACGATCATTCGTCATGCGGCCACGATCATTCGCATGACCACGATCACGATCACGGCCACGCTCACCACGGCCATGCGCATCGCTGAACTCACGGCGCTGCTGCATCTCGCGTCGCCGGCACTGCCGATCGGCGCGTTCAGCTATTCGCAAGGGCTCGAAGCGGCCATCGAGCACGGCCTGATCCACGACGGCGACAGCGCGCGCCAGTGGATCGAAAGCGGACTCTCGACGGTGCTGGCGCGCGGTGAACTGCCCTTGCTTGCGCATCAGATCGATTCCTGGCGCACGCATGACGCAGCCGCGCTCCGCGCCGCCAACGACGCCTACCTCGCCAGCCGCGAGTCGGCCGAGTTGCGGCGCGAGACCGAGCAGATGGGCTGGTCGCTGGCCCAGTTGTGCGCGTCGCTCGAATGGGGCAATGCCGCGCGCCGCGAGACGCTCGCATCGCTCAAGCCGATCGCGCAGCCCACCGCCTTCGCCTTTGCCGCCTTCGCGCACGACGCCGCGCCTGAGGCCGCGCTCGCCGCCTACGCGTTCAGCTGGGTCGAGAACCAGGCGGCCGCCGCGCTCAAGGCCGTGCCGCTCGGCCAGCTTGCGGGGCAGCGCATCATCGTCGCGTTGCGCGGACCCATCGACGATGCCGTGCGCCGCGCGCTCGCTACCTCGCCCGACCGGATCAACACCTTCGCGCCGCAACTGGGCATCCTGTCCGCGCGGCACGAATCCCAATACTCACGACTCTTTCGTTCCTAGCCCGACTCATGAACGCTCCCGCCTATTCCGCCGCCGCCCGTCGAACCAAGAAACTGCCGCCCCTGCGGGTCGGCGTCGGCGGGCCGGTCGGTTCCGGCAAGACGACGCTGCTCGAAATGCTCTGCAAGGCGATGCGCGAACGCTACGACCTCGTCGCCATCACCAACGACATCTACACCAAGGAAGATCAGCGCCTGCTGACGGTGGCGGGCGCGCTGCCGGCCGAGCGCATCATGGGCGTGGAGACGGGCGGCTGCCCGCACACGGCGATTCGCGAGGACGCGTCGATCAACCTCGAAGCGGTGGATCGCATGGTGTCGAAGTTTCCGGACGCCGACATCGTGTTCATCGAATCGGGCGGCGACAATCTCGCAGCCACCTTCAGCCCGGAACTCTCCGATCTCACGATCTACGTGATCGACGTCGCGGGCGGCGAGAAGATTCCGCGCAAGGGCGGCCCGGGCATCACGAAGTCGGATCTGCTGGTGATCAACAAGACCGACCTGGCGCCGCATGTCGGCGCAAACCTCGACATCATGGCGAGCGACGCCCGCAAGATGCGCGGCGAACGTCCCTTCGTCATGTGCAATCTGAAGGCGCAGGAAGGACTGGCCCAGGTGATCGCGTTCATAGAGAAGAAGGGCTTGCTGGTTTCGTGAATTGATGTCGCAGTGCGCGCCGCTTCATGAGCGCGGCACGCGCATGCGGTAGCATGACGGCTTCGCAATCATTCCACGCCCGCGCTGTGCGGCGGGCGCTGCACGGTGTCCATCGCTGCCCTGTCCCCTCGTTCGCCCGCGCATTTTCCGGCCGGCCGTGTTCCGGTGCTGTTTCACATTGTCGACTTCGGCAACGGCGGCATCGAGTCGTCGCTGATGCAATGGCTGCATGTCTTCGACCGCAACCGCTTCACGGTCACGCTGTCGGTCATGCACCCGTCGCCTGCTTTCGAGGAACGCTTTCGCCCGCTCGTGCCGGCCGATGTCGCCATCGAAATCCTCGCCGATCAGGACTGGCTCAATCACTTCCAGAAACGCCGCTATGCGCAGAGCCTGAGCAAGCTCGGGCGCGTCGGGCGCGACGTGTTCAACACGCTCGCCGTGCGTCCGTATGTGAAACGCCGCGTGGCCGAGCTTGCGCGCCGCCATGCGCTGATCGTCGACTACGACATGTCGCTGCGCCGTCTCGCCGGGCAGTTCGGCGTGGCGTGGCTGGGCGTCAATCATTTCAGTTTCGACGCGCGCCTCGCCAACCGGCCGCGCAAGCAACGCCGGCTCGCGACGCAGTTCGCCCGCTACGACGGCGTCGGCGCGCTCAACCAGCACATGGCCGACGAGGCCCGCGCCATGTTCGGCGACAGGCTGCAACGGCTGTTCACGCTGCCCAATGCCATCGACATCGAGCGGATTCGCAGCAACGGCGCCGCGCCACAGACGCCGCCTTGCGATGCGCCGTATATCGTGTCGGTCGCGCGTCTCGATGAAATCCAGAAGGACCATCGCACCCTGCTGCGGGCGTATGCGCAACTGATCCGCGATCCGGCCATTCGAGAGCATCTCGTGATCGTCGGCGACGGCGCGTTTCGCGGCGAGCTGCAGGCGTTGTCGAAGGAACTGGGTGTCGATGGCCGCGTGCATTTCATGGGTCAGCTCGACAATCCGCATGCGCTGGCAGCGGGCGCGCGGCTACAGGTGCTGAGCTCGCGCTATGAAGGCATGCCGATGGTGCTGCTCGAAGCGCTCGCGCTCGGCAAGCCGGTGATCGCCAGCGACTGCCCGACCGGTCCGCGCGAGATTCTCGGCGACGGCCGCTTCGGCATCCTGTTTCCGGTCGGCGCCGTCGATGAACTCGCACAGGCGCTGCATCGCGTGCTGACCGACGATGCGCTGCGCGCCAGCATGCAGCAGCGTGCGTCGGAGCGCGCCGAGGAGTATGGAATCGCTGCGAGCAACGAACGCTTCGCGCGCTGCGTGACGGAACTGCTCTCCCGCAAGCCGCACTGACCGCTAATCGGCGAGCGACGCGGCATCGCGCGCCGCCTCGCTTTCCTCCAGCAGCGCGCCCAGCACGCTTACCGTGCGCGCCGTCGCGCCGCGATGCGCCGCCGCGAAGGCCGAGGCCGCCGCGCTCATGGCCAGCCGCCGGGCGCGATCCTGGAGAATCTCGCGCAGGCCTTGTCCCAGTTCCTGCGGATCCTGGACGCGCAGCGCGGCACCTGCGGCAATGGCGTCGCGGGTGGCCTGCGTGAAGTTGAAGGTGTGCGGGCCGATCAGCACCGGCACGCCCGCCGCGCACGCCTCGATCAGATTCTGCCCGCCGAGAGGCAACAAACTGCCGCCGATGAACGCCACATCCGCGGCCGCGTAGTACGCGCCGAGTTCGCCCATCGAATCGCCGAGCAGGACCTGCACGTTGGCCGGCAGGGGCTCAGGGGTATCGGCGCCGGAACCCGCCGCGGCCGGTTTGGGCGCCCACACTGAACGCCGCGCGCTCGTGAGCCCATGGCTCGACAGCAGCGCGGAGACTTCGTCGAAACGTTGCGGATGACGCGGCACGAGAATCAGCAGCGCATGCGGCATGTCCAGCGCCGCGAGCGCGCGCAGCACGAGCGTTTCCTCGCCCTCGCGCGTGCTGGCCGCGACCCACACCGGGCGCTCGCCGATCGCCGCGCGCCATGCCTGGCCCCGCGCGATCAGTTCGGGCGGCGCGCTCATGTCGAACTTCAGATTGCCGAGCACCGCGACATTGCGGGCGCCGAGCGCGGTGAGCCGTTCGGCATCGGAAGGCGTCTGGGCGAGCACGCGCGAGAAGCCGCCGAACACCTCGCGCACCGCGCGGCCGAACTTCGCCGCGCGCCGGTACGAGCGCTGCGACATGCGCGCGTTGGTCAGCACGAGGGGCACGTCGGCACGCTTGCATTCGTCGATGAGCGTCGGCCAGACCTCGGTTTCCATCACGATGCCGAGCGACGGCCGCCACGCCCGCAGGAAGCGCCGCACGAGAATGGGCAGATCGTAGGGAAGATAGCTGCGCAGCACGCGGTCGCCGAACAGCTCGACACCGGTGGCGCGGCCGCTCGGCGTCATGTGGGTGAGCAGGATGAGGGCTTCGGGATGCGCGTCGATCAGCGCTTCGATGAGCGGCTGCGCGGCGCGCGTCTCGCCGACCGATACCGCGTGAACCCAGATGAGCGGTGCGAGATCGCCGGCGCTTCGGCCGCCATACGGCGGCATGTGTCCGAAGCGCTCGCCGATGTGTTCGCGATAACCGCGTTCCCTGCGCGAGCGGATCAGGAGCCGCAGCACCGCGAGCGGCGCGACGATCCACCACAGCGCGCGGTAGATCCGTCTCAGCACGCCGGCGGCCAGACTCGGAGAAGCGGCGCCGCTCAAACGAGCGCCCTGCCCTTCAGGCGCTCGAGAATGCCGAGCGGCGCGCACTCGGGACGGGCCATGGCCTTGACGGGCAGGAAGAAGGTCTGCTCCATCATGTACTGGCCGGACATCACGGCATGCGAGGTCTGATCGGAGAAGCAGACCCATACGGAGCCGGGCGGGAACGGCATGGTTTCCTGCGGCGAGACCTTTTGATAGTCGAGGTCGGCTTTCATCGCGTCGTGCAGATGCAGCATCAGATGGTCGTACTCGCTGCGGCGCGATTTGGTGATGTGCAGCACGTTCATGAGCCAGGCGGCGCCGGGCGCCTGCGCCTTGATGCCGGGCAGGAAGCGCTGCGCCATGTCCTCGAACGGCTCGCCCACGCGCCAGACGCGTGGCGCGCCTTGCGGGTTGATGTTGGTGAACACGCGCAGGATGCGCTCGCCGTAGTTCGGGCGCGACGGGAAGGCGTCGACGTGCAGGCGGCTGTCGTCCTTGCGCCACGAGGTCTCGCGGGTTTCGACCTGATGCAGCCGCAGGCTGGTGGGCGCGACGCGCAGCTTGCCGTCGTATTCGGGAAACAGGCCGTCGACGAGCGAGCGCGCGTTGTCCTGATAGCGCTTGATGAGCGAGCGCACCGCCGACTGCATCACGGCATCGCCGAGCACGCCGTTCAGCGCGCCGCCATTGGGCGCGAGGCTGATGTTCTTGCGCTTCGGATCGGCGATCTTTGGATCGAGCAGCGCGCGTTCGCCGCCTTCGATCGCGAAACGCAGATTCGGGAAATACAGCACCTTGCCGTTTTCGACGCCGGCGAGCAGCGTCTCGCGCGGCACGGAGAGATGTTTCCCGTGCCAGTCGGCGGAGGCGACTTCGATGATTTGCGATTCCGTCATGTGACTATGACCTTGCTTCGAGCTTGAATGACCGCTGTGTTGTCCTGCGCGTTGCCCGCGCGTGCGGGCCATGCACTGAAGCGCTACAACAGGCCGAAGCCTGCGAGCGCGGTCTTGACGTCTGCAAGCGTGGGATGGCGGCTTGCGTCGCCGAGATTGACGACTTGCGGCGACCAGTAGCCGCCGGTGCGCCAGGCGGTCGAGAAATTGTACAACTCGACGGTCGGCCGCTTCAGCGCCGCGGCAATATGCACCAGGCCAGTATCGACGCCGACTGTCGCCGCCGCGCCTTCGATCAGCCCGACCACGGCCGGCAGCGAGAGCCTGGGCGGCACGATGGCGGCTGCACCGAATTCCTTCGCGAGCTTTTCGCTGGTCGCGCGTTCCGCTTCGCTGCCCCAGGGCAGCACGAGTGATGCGCCGCGCGTGACGAGGGCTTGTCCGAGTTCGATCCAGGCGGCTTCGGGCCATTGCTTGTCGGCGCGCGAGGTGGCGTGGACGAACACGACGTAGGGCACGGGCAGGTTGAGACCGAGTTCGGAGACGGCGAGCGTGGCGCGCCGGGTGTCGAGGCCGAAGTCGATGTCGTCGGTCATGTGCGGGTCGGGCAGGCTGAGCGCGGCGGCTACCAGCTTGCGGGTGCGCTCGACGACGTGGGTGCGCGGCTCGACGGGGACGCGCCGGTCGTAGAAGAAGCGCACGGGCCATTCGAAGCCGGCGCCGTCGGTGCGGTTGGCGAGGCCGGCGAGCGGCCCGCGGGCCCAGCTCGCGACCCATGCGGTTTTGATGAGGCCTTGGCAGTCGATGACGAGATCGTAGTTTTCGGCGGCGAGCGAGCGCTTGAACTGACCGATCTCGCGCCAGGTGGCGGGTGAGGCGATGGACTTGCGCCAGCGTCGGAGCGAGAACGGAATGGCGCGATGGACGCCCTGGACCAGTTCGACGAGACTTGTGAAGCTTTCTTCGACGAGCCAGTCGATTTGCGCATCCGGATAGCGGCGGCGGATGTCGGCAATGGCCGGCATATTGTGGACGACGTCGCCAAGCGACGACACGCGGACGATCAGGATCTTTTGCACGCCGGGGGAGTGGCGCCGAGGGCGCCGGGATGGAGGGTAAAGGGGGATTTTAGCGCGGCATGGGAGTTGGACGGCTTACCGCCGTCGGGTGGGGTTGTTGGCACTTGCCGCTTGTCCCTTGCTCCTTGCTCCTTGCCGGGGCCGGGGTCTTCGTTTTGGTCCTTCGCGTGGGTTGCTTGTGTTCGCTTGCGCTTCTATGGACTTCCTGTGTTCGCGTAGGTGTATTAGCACTGCCCCTCCCCGGGGCGGGGGTAACTTTCTTTGCCGCTGCAAAGAAAGTCACCAAAGAAAGCAGCTTTTCTTCTCGCCCAGCGTCATTTA